>NZ_NFJW01000001.1 GCF_002160065.1 Collinsella sp. An2
AGGCCGGGGAGGGACCCGTCAAAGCATCCGG
This sequence comes from Collinsella sp. An2, assembly GCF_002160065.1. Taxonomy (GTDB): domain Bacteria; phylum Actinomycetota; class Coriobacteriia; order Coriobacteriales; family Coriobacteriaceae; genus Limicola. The sequence goes on from NZ_NFJW01000001.1 coordinate 32, forward strand.
TATCCGGTTCTCAAGGTGCAACGGTCCAAACTGAAGATTCCTGAAAGTTCTCAGCGCCTTGGTCTTGACTTCATATAGCTGGTCTCCTCCTTGGTTCGATCTGGCGCGGCGTCGCGCCCGGTCCATTGGCCTTTTAGTGTACTACCTTACCTGCCGCAGGCGCGGTTTCCATCGGGTTCTCTATGCTGGGGTACGCGGCAGCGCGTCCCGCCGACGTGGCCCCGGCGCAAGAAAAACGGCGACCCCATTGGGGCCGCCGCCAAGGAAGGGGACGAATGTTGCTGCAGGGCGGGCATAGGAATCAGCCTCGCCGTGCGGGTTCCGCCGGCTGGTGATGCGGGGCATCGAGGACTAGAGCGCCTTCTCGAGCTCGGCCATGAGGCGGGCCTTCGGCATGGCTCCGACCGTGCGCATGGCCTCCTTGCCGCCTTTCAGCATCACGAGCGTGGGAATGGACATGACGCCATACTCCATGGCGATGTCCTGATTGTCGTCGACGTTGCACTTGGCGACCTTGATTTTGCCGGCCAGGTCGTCGGCAATCTCGTCGACGATCGGCGAGAGCGTGCGGCAGGGGCCGCACCAAGGTGCCCAGAAGTCAATGAGGACAGGAAGCTCTTCGGTCAGCAGGGCGTCGAACGTGCTGGCGTTGACTTCGGTGATGGTTGCCATGGTTCCTCCTATGGATATCGGCAGTACCGGGTATGTCACTTCGGTCAGGTTATACCCATCCGTTCCTGACGATTGCACATCAAATGGGGACGTTATTTTTACCGGCGCAACCGGCTGGAGCCGCCCCGGCGTACAATGGCCCCAGGAGAAAGGGGCCTCTATGGTGGTAACCTCGCACGACCGGACGCAGGCTATTGTGGACGCAACCAAGCAGGAGCTCGAGGGCCTTGCAAGGCGGGGCGTCGTGGCGATGGGCAATGCGTTCTCTTCAATCGTGATGGTCAAGGGCATCCTCAACGACGGCGAGCGCGGGGGAGGCACCCTGCTGGCGGGGGCCGACGGGGCGGCGCTTCGTGCGGCGCTGGAGCGTCTGGGGTATGCTCCCGAGGATTTCTGCGGGCTTGCGGCCGTGGCCGGCGCGGCAGAGGAGGGCTTTGCCGCGGCCGATGAGGGGGAGCTGTTGCCCGCTCCGGTCTTCCGAGAGGCGCTTGAGGCGCTCGACCCCGAGGCCGTGGTGCTGCTTGACGACGTCGCCACCCATGCAATGCGCGAGGCCTACGCAGACGCCCTGGCGGCTATCGAGGATTTCAACGCCGCGATGCTCGAGCCGGGGCTGGTGGTGCCCGTGCTGGGCAGGCGCGTGCTGGCGCTCGACGGCTTTGAGGCGGCGCTTGCCGACCCGCGCGCCAAACAGCGCGCATGGGCGTATCTCAAGCAGCTGCCCCCGCTTGGGGCGCCGTATTAGGAGGCGTCCCCGGCCTTGGTAGGCTGCCCCTGCCAAGATAGGCCCTTGGCTCCGTCGCATCCCGATTCTCAACGTATGGCCCCGCCGTTTGTCAATGCTCTGTACTGTCTTGTCATGTGTCTTGTCAGCTGTAAAGGCAGGTGCCATACTGTCACCCGTTGTCTTGCGGGCACGCCATGCCCGAATCGCAAGGACGGTGTCATATGGATAGACCGGAAGAACGCGGTGGCGCACAGGGCCATCCGTCTCAGCGGGGGAGCGCTGCGTCCCCGATGATTGATAGCGCGCCGGCGGGCGGCACTCAGGGCTTTACGCCGAAGGGTGGCCTACAGGCTTTCGCAACGCGCGGTACTTCGGAGCTGCTTCGCGAGCTCGATGAGCTCAAGCGCCAACACGACGCGGTGGTGCTCGCCCACTACTACGTGGGCGCCGAGGTGCAGCGGGCGGCCGATTTCGTGGGAGACTCCTTTGCTCTGGCGAGGTTGGCCACGACGGTGCCGCAGCGCACCCTCGTGATCGCCGGCGTCTCGTTTATGGCCGAGAGCATGAAGCTCCTGAATCCCGATAAGCGGGTGCTTGCCCCCGACCTTTCTGCAGATTGCCCCATGGCCCACATGGTGAACCCCGAGACGGTGCGCCGGGCGCGGGAGCGCTACGGCGACGACCTGGCCGTCGTGTGCTATGTGAACTCGACGGCCGAGATTAAAAGCTGGAGCGACGTGTGTGTGACCTCGTCGAACGCGGTGAAGATCGTGCGCAACCTTTCCCAGCATCATGTGCTGTTTATTCCGGATGAGCATCTGGGGCGCTATGTCGCGCGCCAGGTGCCCGAGAAGCATGTGATCCTCAATGATGGGTGCTGCCCCTTCCATGCACAGATTACTGCACAGGAGGTTCGGGCGCTCAAGCAGGCGCACCCAGATGCCCCCGTGCTTGCGCATCCCGAGTGCGCTTCCGAGGTGCTCGAGCTCGCCGATATCGTGGGTTCTACGGCCGAGATTATCGACGCGGCCGCCGCAAGCGATGCCCAAGAGTTCATCGTGGTCACCATGGCTGGAGTGCAGGCAGAGCTCGAGCGTCGCTGCGGGGCAGACAGGCGCTTCTATTTCACGGGCACGTCGCGCTGTCCGGAGATGGACAAGCTCACGCTGGAAAAGCTTGTGGCGTGCCTGCGCGACGGCACCGGCGAGGTGCCCATGCCGGCCTGCGCCGGCCAGGCGGCGGCAACGCTCGACCGCATGCTTGCATACGCGGCGCGCTGAGGGGGCAACAATGCAGACCGACAGGGACATCACGAGCCCGATTTGCAGCCAAGCAGGGTGCCTGCCACGCGACCTGACGTGCGATGTGGTGATCGTGGGATGCGGCGTCGCGGGGCTCTATACGGCGCTCTCGTTGCCGCAGGGCACCAAGACGATCATGCTGTCCAAAGGCGCGATCGACGAATGCGATTCCATGCTGGCCCAGGGCGGCATCTGCGTGCTGCCCGAGGCCGAGGACTACGACGCCTATACCGAGGACACCATGCGCGCCGGCCATTACGAGAACCGGCGCGAGAGCGTCGACATCCTGCTGCGGTCCAGCAGAAGCGCCATCAACGACCTTCTGGCGCTTGGGGTGGATCTGGAGCGCGCTGCGGACGGCTCGCTGGCATTTACCCGCGAGGGCGCGCACAGCCGGCCGCGCATCTGCTATCACGCGGACGTTACGGGGCAGGCGATCACCTCGAAGCTTCTGGAGCGCGTGCGTGAGCTGCCCTGGGTGACCATCGTGGAGCATATGGCCTGCATCGACCTGCTTGAGGATGCGGCAGCTGCCGAAGCGGGTGGCGCGGCGGACGCGGCGGCAGCCGCGGCAAACGATGTGGCGAGCCCCGCCTCCGGCGTGGCGCCGCGCTGTACGGGCGTGGTCGCGGTTCCGGTGACCGAAGGCGCCTCGACGCGCAAGGCTTCCGAGCTCGCCGGACGCGCGCCAGAGGACTCAGTGAACATCCACGCCCGCGCCGTCGTGCTCGCGACGGGCGGCATTGGCGGGCTCTATGAGCGTTCGACCAACTATCCCCAGCTTACGGGTGATGCCTGCGATATCGCTGCGGCTCATGGCGCCGTGCTGGAGCACATGGATTACGTGCAGATCCATCCCACAAGCCTCTACGAGGGGCCCCAGGCGACCGGCCGCGCGTTCTTGATTTCGGAGTCTTGTCGCGGCGAGGGCGCGGTGCTGCTCAACCGGGCAGGGGAACGCTTTTGTGACGAGTTGCAGCCGCGAGATGTGGTGACCGCAGCCATCCAGCGTCAGATGGAGCTCGACGACATGCCCTATGTGAGGCTTTCGTTTGAACGGGTGCCCGACGATGTGATTCGAGGCCATTTCGCCAACATCTACGAGCATTGCCTAGCTGCTGGATACGACCTGTGTCACGAGCCCATTCCTGTGGTGCCGGCGCAGCACTACTTCATGGGCGGCATCCACGTAGACCGCGACTCTGCGACGACGGTGCCCGGTCTCTATGCCGTGGGCGAGACCAGCTGCACGGGCGTGCACGGCAAGAACCGTCTGGCAAGCAACAGTCTGCTCGAGGCGCTCGTGTTCGCACGGCGTGCCGCGTTTCGCATTGCAAAGGGAGAGAGCCTGCCGGTGGAGTGCGTAGGCGAGCCACCGCTCGATGGGCGCCATCGTGCGACCGGGTCGTATCGTTCGGGGCTGGACGTGCTGACGCGCGACGAGGGGGCGTCTCCCGCTGGCACCGCGGCGAAGGCGGGCGCGCGTCCCGGTGCAAATGGGACATGCGGCCCGAGAAGCGACGCCCGTACGGCTGCTGCAGAATACGACGCCGCCGCGCTGCTTGTGACGGCCGGCAACACAAGGGAGGAAGTCCGATGAATCCGGTAACGATGAAGCTGGTGGGCGATGACGCGATTCTGCGCGCCCTTCGAGAGGACATCACGTACGAAGATGTGAGCACCATGGCGGTATGTCCCGAGGCGCGATCTGCCGAGGTCCAGCTTATTGCCAAGGCGGCGGGGGTCATTGCCGGGCTCGACGTGTTCGCCCGAACGTTTGCGCTGCTTGACGAGAGCTCGTGGGTCGATGTGCGCGTGCAGGACGGCGAGGAAGTCGAGCCGGGGCAGCTGCTCGCCGTAGTTGTCGGCGACGTGCGCGCCCTGCTCTCGGGCGAGCGTGTTGCCCTGAACTTTCTGCAGCGCATGAGCGGTATCGCCACCTATACGCGGCGCATGGTGCGTGCGCTCGAGGGGACGAAGACCGTGCTGGTGGACACGCGCAAGACCACGCCGGGCCTGCGCATCTTCGAGCGCGAGGCCGTGCGGCTGGGAGGGGGATGCAACCATCGCTTCAACCTTTCGACGGCGGTCATGCTCAAGGACAACCATATCGATGCGGCGGGCGGCGTCACGCAGGCCGTTCGCGCGGTCCGCGCGCGGGCACCGTTCACCTGCACCGTAGAGGTGGAATGCGAGAGCCTGGACATGGTTCGCGAGGCGGTCGATGCCGGCGCGGATATCATCATGCTCGACAACATGGGGCACGATGAGATGGCGTCCGCGATCGAGCTTATCGCCGGTCGGGCAAAGACCGAGGTGTCGGGCAATGTCGATGCTCAGAACATTCGCTCCCTGGCAGACCTGGGCGTCGACTACATATCATCGGGCGCGCTGACGCATTCGGCGCCGATTCTGGACGTGTCGCTGAAGCATCTTCGCATGCTGGACGCGTGACGCTGGACGAGGTGCGGCAGGGCGTATAGCATGCGGGTTGCGCGTGCGGGCAGGTGCCGGTGCTTCGGGTACGCGGTGCGGCGCCGCGCTAACCGGAGTGCGTGCCGCGGCGGGATGCTTTACCGTGGCGTCTGGGCGCCATGATGGCGCGGGCTGAGATTCTTGGTGTGGGAGGTTGAGCTGACATGACGGGATCCGAGCGCAGGGATGCCATCCTGGGGGCGTTGCGTGCCGCCAGCAAGCCGCTCCCAGGAAGCGCCCTGGCGCGTCTTGGCGGCGTAAGCCGCCAGGTGGTGGTGCAGGACATCGCGCTGCTTCGAGCCGACGGGCACGACATCGCCGCGACCAACCGCGGGTATGTGCTGCGCGATGCCGAGGATGCGACGCGTCCGGTGCGCCTGTTCAAGGTGCGTCATACCGCCGAGCAGCTGGAAGATGAGCTCACCTGCATCGTCGATCTGGGCGGCGAGGTGCTCGACGTGACCGTGAACCATCGCGTGTATGGCAAGATTTCCGCTCCGCTGGGCGTGAGGAGCAGGCGCGATGTTGAGCAGTATCTCGAAGGCATTCGAACGGGGAAGAGTTACCCGCTCATGACGGTGACGAGCGGATATCACTTCCATCGCGTCGCAGCGGATTCGCCTGAGGTGCTCGACGAGATCGAGGCTGCGCTGCGGGCGCGTGGGTACCTGGCGCCCATGCTGCCCTATGAGCAGGAGGCCGCGTCTTCGGGGTTATGAGACTTTGACAAAAAGCGCGCCTAATCTTGCGCTGCTCCCCGATTTCCGATGCTAGGAGAAACTCGTTTCGTTTTTATGCAGTTGTTTTCAGAAATTCCGAGTAGACCGCCTTCTCAGGCCCTTGAATCCTGGCCTTTTGTCGACGAAATCGGCCGTCTACTCGGGGATTCCCGAACTAACTGCATAAAAACGAAACGAGTTTCTGAAATGCTTCTCGTAACCCACTGTTACTGGCGTCGAGAGCCACTCTTGAGCCCGTTCGCGTATACAGGGCGAAGCGCCTTCGCAGAAACAGGGCTAATTAAAAAGGGCTCCCCGAAGGGAGCCCCGAGCTTGCGATAGCGATGGACTACTAGTCCTCGGCGATCTCGGTGATCGCGCCGGCCGGGCAAGACTCCTGGCAAACGCCGCAGGCGATGCAAGAATCCTCGTCGACTACGGTCGCGACGTCCTGGACCTCGAGAACGCCCTGGGGGCAGTCGTCAACGCAGACGCCACAGGCGATGCACTCATCGGCATCGATAACGGGATGTGCCATAGTTTCCTCCTCTGTTCGTGCCCGATGCCGTAGGCGATGTGACATCGAGTCGTGTGGCTTCAATATACCCCGAGACGACTTCAATGCAACCCCTTGCGCCCAGCTTTTCATACCGTTCGCCGAGTAAGCCACGGCTTACTGCCTGCGGGTTTGCTGTCGGTGCGGGAACGCTGGAACAAGGCGCGCCCGCCAAACGAGGGGGTTCAAATGCCAGGTGAGATTACTTGCTTGTCCATCAAACAAAAAATCTTATATGAATTGACTTAGATTTTGTATATAAGTCGGCTCAGGGGGATATGATAGAGAGCGAACGAACAGAGACGTGCCGGGCACGAGCGAAAGGATGCCCGGCAACGAAGGAAGGGATTATCCATGAGCAACAAGATTTTGGGTATCGACCTTGGTACCACTAACTCTGCCATGGCCGTGCTTGAGGGCGGTTCGCCCACCATTATCGTGAACGCCGAGGGCGACCGCACCACCCCGTCCGTCGTGGGCTTCCGCTCCGACGGCGATCGCGTTGTGGGCAAGGCCGCTAAGAACCAGGCTGTGACCAACCCGAAGAACACCGTCTTCTCCATCAAGCGTTTCATGGGCCGCAAGTACGGCGAGGTCGCAAGCGAGATCAAGACCGTGCCGTATAGCGTCAAGGAGGGCCAGGGCGGCCGTGCCGTCGCCGACATCGACGGCCAGGACTACACGCCCGAGCAGATCAGCGCCATGATTCTGCAGAAGATGAAGGCCGACGCCGAGAAGTACCTCGGCGAGACCGTCACCGACGCCGTCATCACCGTGCCTGCCTACTTCAACGACGCTCAGCGCCAGGCCACCAAGGACGCCGGCAAGATCGCTGGCCTCAACGTCAAGCGTATCGTGAACGAGCCGACCGCGGCCGCGCTTGCCTACGGCCTTGACAAGAAGGGCGCCGACCAGCGCATCCTCGTCTTCGACCTGGGCGGCGGCACCTTCGACGTGTCCATCCTTGACCTCGCCGACGGCGTCTTCGAGGTTCTTTCCACCAACGGCGACAACCACCTGGGCGGCGACGACTGGGACCAGCGCGTCATCGACTGGCTTGCCGATAAGTTCAAGCAGGACAACGGCATCGACCTGCGCCAGGACCCCATGGCTCTGCAGCGCCTGAAGGAGGCCGCCGAGAACGCCAAGAAGGAGCTCTCCGCCGCGCAGACCACCAACATCAACCTGCCGTTCATCACTGCCGATGCTTCCGGCCCGAAGCACCTCAACTACGATCTGACCCGTACCGAGTTCGAGAAGATCACCCACGACCTGCTCGAGCGCTGCAAGGCCCCGGTTACGAACGCGCTGCGTGACGCCAACCTGAAGCTCTCCGACCTGACCGAGGTCATCCTCGTCGGCGGCTCCACGCGTATGCCCGCCGTGCAGGACCTCGTCAAGAAGATGACCGGCAAGCAGCCGAACATGTCTGTGAACCCCGACGAGGTCGTCGCTGACGGCGCTGCCGTCCAGGGCGGCGTGCTCACCGGCGACGTCGAGGGCATCCTGCTGCTCGACGTGACCCCGCTGTCGCTGGGCGTCGAGACCATGGGCGGCATCATGACCAAGATGATCGACCGCAACACCACGATCCCGACCTCCAAGACCGAGATCTACTCCACCGCTGCCGACAACCAGACCAGCGTCGAGATCAACGTCCTGCAGGGTGAGCGCGAGCTGGCGCGCGACAACAAGTCGCTCGGCAAGTTCCAGCTCACCGGCATCCCGGCCGCCCGCCGCGGCGTGCCTCAGATCGAGGTCACCTTCGACATCGACGCCAACGGCATCGTGAAGGTCTCCGCTAAGGACAAGGGCACCGGCAAGGAGCAGCAGATCACCATCTCTGGCTCCACGGCGCTCTCCGACGAGGAAGTCGACCGTATGGTGAAGGACGCCGAGGCTCACGCCGAGGAGGACAAGCGCCAGAAGGAGGAGGTCGAGGTTCGCAACCAGACCGACAGCCTGTGCTACTCCACCGAGCAGACCCTCTCTGACCTGGGCGACAAGGTCCCGGGCGACGTGAAGAGCGACGCCGAGGCCGCTATCGCCGACGCCAAGAAGGCGCTCGACGGCTCCGATGTGGACGCCATCAAGGCTGCTGGCGACAAGCTGCAGGAGGTTGCTTACAAGCTGGCTCAGATCGTGTACAGCGACGCCCAGCAGGCTACCGAGACCCCGGCCGGCAACAACGGTGACGACGACGTGGTCGACGCCGACTACGAGGTCGTTGACGACGATCAGGATAAGTAATCATGCCCGCCCGGAATGCTCGCACGGAGGCGGCCGCCGCTGCCGCCTCCGCTGACTCTGAGGAGAAGGACGTGAAAATTCCCGTAGAGGCCGCCGACGAGGCAACGGACGCGGCCCAGACCAACGAAGACGTCAAGCCCGAGGCCGATGGTGCCCAGACGGTCGAGCAGGCCGAGAAGGAGCAGACCATGACCGAGGAGGAGATGGTCGAGGCGGCCATTCGCGCCGGCGAGGAAGCGGCCGACAACGACTTCAAGCTCAAGTGCGAGCAGGCGGAGCAGAAGCTCGCCGATGCCCAGCGTGAGCTAGCCGAGGCCAAGGAGGCCAAGGAGGCTGCCGAGAGCCGAGCGCACGATGCGGTCGACCGCATGGCGCGACTGCAGGCGGATTGGGAGAACTTCCGCCGCCGCACCGCCCAGGAGCGCCTGGCCGAGCAGAGCCGTGCGACCGAGAAGCTCGTGACCGCGCTGCTGCCTGTCCTCGACGACATGGAGCGCGCTATCGACCATGCCCGCTCGCAGGAGATGGACGAGGCGTTCTCGCAGTTCGTCGATGGCGTCGAGGCGGTCCACACCAAGATGCTCGACGTGTTCTCGCACGAGGGCGTCGAGGCAATCGATCCCAAGGGCGAGCCGTTCAACCCGCTCGAGCACCAGGCCGTTGGTCGCGTCGAGGACGCCGACCAATACGACGAGACAGTGAACGACGTGTACCAGAAGGGGTACCGCATGGCAGACCGCGTGTTGCGCTCGGCTATGGTCACCGTCACGTACGGCGGAGCAAAGCGACCGGCTGAAGACGCGGAGCCGAAGGATGCGGCGGAAGACGCCGACGCCTCGGCAGAGGACGCGCCCGAGGCGACGGAAGCGTAAGACGACGGGGCTCCGGGCCAATCTCCGGAGCCCTTTTTGCGTGTGTCCCTTTTGCCTGGTCGGACGTCATCCAAGGCAGGTGGGGCGCACGGCTGAACGCGACAGCGCGCAAAGCTTGGCGATGCGGGGCCACGAGGCCCGGCATGAGCGACGCGGCGGCCGGCCGTAAAGAGCGGCTGGCAGGCGCGCCCGCGCGTTGTCGAGAGTAGGACCTAAGAGCTGCCGCCTGTGAGGGCGGCGACAGCATGAAAGGAGGCAGGCGATGGCACAGACGAAGAACTTCTACGATGTCCTTGGCGTGAAGCGCGACGCCTCCGACAAAGAGATCAAGACCGCCTTCCGCAAGTTGGCGCAGAAGTATCACCCCGATGCGGGCGGCGATGAACAAAAGTTCAAGGAGATCAGCGAGGCGTATGAGACGCTCTCCGATCCCAAGAAGCGCAAGGAATACGACCAGCTGCTCATGTTTGGCGGTATGCCCGGAGCCGGCGGTCCCGGCGGGGCATACACCTATAGCGGCGGCGCTGGCGGCCCGGGCGGCTGGAGCGACATCTTCAGCAGCATCTTCAACGGAGACGGAGCGTTTGGCTCCGACTGGGCTAGCGGCTTTGGCGGTATGGGTGGCGCGGGCCGCGCGGCCAACCGTCCGCGCAAGGGCGGCGATCTGTCGCTGACCGTGGATGTGTCGGCCGAGGACGCGTTCCGCGGCGTCACGCATAAGGTGACCTACCGCATCCCCTCGACGGGGGAGCAGCAGACCATTACCGTCTCGGTTCCTGCGGGAGCCGTCGACGGCGGCAAGCTGCGCTACAAACGTCGCGGCGAGTACGGCCAGAACGGCGGCGAGCGCGGCGACTTGGTGGTGACCACGCACGTGGCCGAGCACCCGCTCTTCAAGCGTAAGGGTGCCGACGTGCAGATGACGCTGCCCATTTCGGTGTACGAGGCAGCGCTGGGATGCCAGGTCGATGTGCCCACGCCGGGCGGTGCGACGGTGCGCCTGAAGGTGCCGGCGGGTACGCAGAGCGGAAAGACCTTCCGCTTCAAGGATCTGGGCGCTCCCGACGTGAAGCGCCGCGGTCGCACCGGTGCACTGCTGGTGACGGTGGACGTGCGCGTTCCTACGCAGCTTTCGACGGCGGAACGCGATGCGTTCGAGCGGTTGCGTGCCGCCGATACGCGTGACTATCGGCGCGATGTCGACCGATATCGCGCAAGGGTATAGACGATGAACGGGCCCTGGGCGGTGCTGCCGTCCGGGGCTTGGGGTATGCCAGGAAGGTTGGTGAAGAAGAATGGGTCAGTCTGATCGGGACAAACCGCTGTATATGATCAGCGTCGCGGCCGAGCTCACGGGCATGCATCCGCAGACGTTGCGTGTGTACGAGTCGAAGGGGTTGGTGAACCCGAAGCGCTCGGGCGGCAACACGCGCCTGTATTCGCGTGCCGACATCGAACGCCTTGAGCTGATCAACCAGCTGACAGATGAGGGCATCAACCTGGCTGGCGTGGTGCGTATCCTGGACATGAAGGAGCGCGCCGAGAAGCGTGAGGCCGAGATGGAGCAGCTGCGCTCTCGCGTCCGCGAGCTCGAGGATGAGGTTCACGAGCTCAAGGTCCAGAAGAAAATCACCGCGCTTGTTCCGCGCGGCGGCTCGGCCGACCCCGAACAGGTGCTCAAAGGGCTTCTGGGAGGCGGCGGCCTCTAACGCGCCGATTCGCAGGGCCTGCCGGCGACGCTTTGCCGCTGGAAGCTGACTCGCGGGGCCTCGCAAAGGCAAATCGCGGGGGTCATATATATCGAAACATAGACCAGCTACTAGATTTGTCTAAGTTAAGCCGCAAAAGCGGCCGATTTCTTAGTCAATTCCAGTAGCTGGACTTATTTTTATTGCTGTTCGTGGCGCACTGCCTTGGGAGGTATCAGCCGCGCACTGCCTTAGGAGCTGACTGCCACGCGCGTCCTCGCCAAACGCATTTGGGAGATGCTTGCTACACGTTCCCTCGTCAAACGCGTGCGGAGCAGTCGTCGTTGGCAAGCAGGTTCTCTGTTGCTGGCGCTTACACCACGTTGACGTCGCGGAGCTCGGCGCGGTCGCCCACATTGCGCGAGATGGAATATTCGAACGCAGTGCCGTCGTCGAAAAATCCGATCTGCTCCATCTCGAGAAGCGGGCCGCCAACCTCGGTCTCCAGGCGCTCGGCTTCTTCCTCTGTGGCGCTAACGGCGCGGATGATGCGGTGGAAGCTCGAGATCTTGTAGCCCAGCGTGTCCTGGATATAGCTGTAGACGGACTTGTAGAGCTGGCTTTTCTTAAGACCCGGAATGAGGTCGAGCGGCATGTAGGTGTACTCGATAACGATGGGTGTCCCGTTAAGACAACGCACGCGGCAATGGTGATAGGCGAAATCCTCGGGCTGAATATTGAGGTGCCGCGCGACCTTTTCGGGTGGATTCACAATGGAGAAGTCATAGACCACCGACGTGATCTCGCCGTCGCCCTGATGCTCGATGGTAAAGCCGCGGGCGCGGTCGGAGCGGTTGAATGCGAAGGAGCCCGAGCCGCCTACAAGGTAGGTGCCGGAGCCGCGTGGGTCTGAGATGTCCTGTGTGCTTTTCACATAGGTGCCCGATCCGCGCCGGCTGGCGATAAGGCCTTGCTCGATGAGCAGGTCGAAGGCGCGCTTCACCGTGATCTTGCTCACGTCGTAAATCTGGCACAGCTCCACAACGGTAGGGAGCTTGTCGTTGGGCTTCAGGGAGCCGTCCTCGATGCTGTGCTGGATATCTGCTGCGATCGCCTGGTACTTTAACATGAGGACACCTCTCTCTGCTCGATGTTCGTCGCACGCGGCCGACTGGTATCAAGAAACGCCAAGGCGTCTCGTGTGCCAACTCGGAGCCTCCCGCAAGCGGTAGGTTTTCGCGGGTGAGCGGTTTCATGAAGTTCGTGATCTCTGGCCTCTGTAGCGCCCCAGCAGCCTAAAGCGAACGCGTTAAAACGCGCGTTGTCGCAGGTATAACGCCTGCATCCCCGTTGCGTAATCCATTATCCCCCAAAGTATGCCGATATATTTTCAAAAAGGCATACTCTAAAAGAAAATTAGAGCGCTATACTTTAGCTAAAAGCGCGGTACGCATATAAAATAATCGCGCTTATATATACGACGGAACGTGCGAAGAGCCGCACGAGCCGGATTATGGAACCAGGAGGCGCTATGGCAGAGTTGACCTTGCCCAAGGACTTCTTCTTCGGGGCGGCAATGTCTGGCCCGCAGACAGAGGGCGGCTGGAATGTTGGCGGCAAGCTCGAGAACCTGTGGGACACATGGTCCATCGAGGACATCGATGCGTTCTACAACCGCGTCGGCTCGTATGTGGGCAACAACTTCATGCGCCTCTATAAAGAAGACCTCGCCCTGCTCAAGAGCCTTGGCATGAACAACTACCGCACCTCCATTCAGTGGAGCCGCCTGCTCGACCAGGACGGCAACATCAACCCCGAGGGCGCGGCTTGGTACCACGAGCTTTTCCGCGCTTCCAAAGAAGCCGGCCTCGAGGTCTTCGTGAACCTTTACCACTTTGACATGCCCACCTACCTCTTCCGCCGCGGCGGCTGGGAGAATCGCGAGGTGTGCGAGGCGTATGCCAACTATGCCTACAAGGCGTTCTGCGAGTTCGGCAAAGAGGTTCGCTGCTGGTTCACCTTCAACGAGCCCATCGTCGAGCCCGAGAACCGCTACTGGCATCCCGTATGGTATCCGCAGCACCACAGCTTCCAGGAGGCCTGCACCACCCAGTACAACATCTCGATTGCGCACGCGCTGGCCGTTGCGAAGTATCGCCAGGCCGTCTCCGAAGGCCGCATGCTGCCCAACGCGCGCATCGGCATGATCTGCAACTTCTCGCCCTCCTATACCAAAGACGATCCCACGCCGGCAGACCTCGAGGCCCTGCGCATGAACGACGGCCTTACCAACCGTTGGTGGCTTGACCTGGTAACCAAGGGTCATCTGCCGCAGGACGTCATCGACACCCTTACCAACGACCTGGGCATCGTGCTCCCCGTCCGTCCGTACGACGACGCCGTGCTCGCCGAGGGCGTGGTCGACTGGATCGGCTGCAACTACTACCAGCCGAGCCGCGTCCAGGCGCCAAGCACGACCCACGACGAGTGGGGCAACCCGCTGTTTGCCGAGCCCTACATTTGGCCCGAGCGCGTCATGAACGAGTCCCGTGGCTGGGAGATCTACCCCAAGGGCATCTACGACTTCGGCATGAAGTGCAAGAAGGAGTACCCCGAGCTTGAGTGGTACGTCTCCGAGAACGGCATCGGCATCGAGCGCGAGTACCTCAACAAGGATCCCGAGACCCAGCAGGTCCAGGACGACTACCGCGTCGACTTCGTGCGTCAGCACCTCGAGTGGATCGCGCGCGCCATCGACGACGGCGCCAAATGCGTGGGCTACCACTACTGGGGCATGATCGACAACTGGTCCTGGGCGAACGCATTCAAGAACCGCTACGGCTTCGTGGAGGTCGACCTCATGGAGAACTACGAACGTCGGCCCAAGAAGTCGGCCGCGTGGCTCAAGGAGGTCGCGACCTCGCACGTGGTCAAGTAGCCGGTTTGTTACCTGGCCCTTTTAGGGATGGCCGGCAGCTTGTGGGGAGCCGCTGGCCGACTGTCTGGCCTCGCCTTCGCCTATTGCCCGCAGCGCCGCGGGCGGCAGGTGAGGGCGGCGCCGGGATAGCAAGGGGAGCGTCGCTGAAGGGGGGCGCTTCTGAGGTAGGCATGTTTTACGTTAGGAGTGGAAAACATGGCTAATGGATCGAACTTCCTCGATAAGTTCGCGGAAGTATCCGCCAAGATCGGTAACCAGGTGCACCTACGCAGCCTGCGCGATGGTTTCGCCACCATCATGCCGGTCTTCATCCTCGCCGGTATCGCGGCACTGCTGAACAACGTGGTCTTCAAGGGTCTGTGGAGCGCAGATCCCACGAGCCTCGGCCTGTTCCCCAACGCCGACGTCCTGGCAATCGCCCAGTACTGGGGCAACGCGCTTTCTCAGGGCGCCCTCAGCATTTCGGCAATTCTGCTGTGCGGCATGGTTGGCTACAGCCTGGCCACCAACAAGCGCTTCGACAACCCGATCTCGTGCGTCGTCGTGTCGCTTGCGGTGTTCTTCATCATGATGCCGCAGTCCGTTACGGCCACGCTTGCCGCCTCCTCGCCGCTCGTGACCGATGAGGTCACCACCGCCGAGGTGACGAGCGCCTTCATCACCAACTACACCGGCACCAACGGCATGTTCACGGCCATCATCATCGGCTTGCTTGCCCCGACCCTCTTCATCAAGGTCTCCGGCGTCGAGAAGCTGCGCATCAAGATGCCCGAGGGCGTGCCGCCTGCGGTCGAGAAGTCCTTCAACGTCCTGGTACCGATGCTGCTTACGCTTGGTGCCTTCGGCCTGCTGGCCATGGTCCTGTTCGCCGGCTTCCAGACCGACATCACCGCGCTCATCAACACCTGGATCCAGACGCCGCTGCGTGCCCTCACCACCAACCCCGTGGGTCTCGTGTTCATCTACTCGCTCGGCGTGTTCCTGTTCACCCTCGGCATCCACCAGTCCACGATCAACGGCGTGCTCGTCGAGCCGGTCCTCACCATCGTGCTTGTTGAGGCCATGGAGCTCTATAACACCGGCGGCATCGATGCGGTCATCGCTCGTCCGGACCTGTACCTCAACATGAACGTCATCAACGTGTACGCGCTCATGGGCGGCTCCGGCTGCACCCTGGCCCTGCTCATCGCCACGTTCATCTGGGGCAAGTGGCAGCCCTCCAAGGAGATCGCCAAGCTCGGCATCCTGCCCGGCATCTTCAACATCAACGAGCCGGTCATCTATGGCTACCCGATCGTCTTCAACATCCCGCTGATGATCCCCTTCGTGCTCTGCACCGCTCTCGGCATCGTGATTCCGTACTTCGCGACCGTCGCCGGCCTGGTCAACCCCACGTGCATCCAGGTGCCTTGGACTACGCCGATCATCGCATCGGGCCTGCTGTCCACGGGCGGCGACATCCGCGCCGCAATTCTGCAGGTACTGCTGCTCGCGCTCTTCGTGATTATCTACCTGCCGTTCATGAAGGCGTCCGAGACCGCTCAGCGCAAGCAGTTCGAGATGGCCTCCGAGTCCGAGTAGGTTTATCTCACACCACGCTCATCTCAGACGTGCGTGTTGCATCGGTTCCAACGGGTGCGGCCTAGGTCGCACCCACGGGGCGCCGCCTTCGTCACAGCCCGCTGGGCGGCGCCCCTATACCCCCTAGGCGGCCGACGTGTGCCGGTCGCCCGCAGACAAGGCCGAAATTTCTGGCCGGAAAGGATCTGTCATGAAGATCATGCTTTGCTGCAACGCTGGAATGTCCACGAGCCTGCTCGTCCAGAAGATGCAGAAGGAGGTCGCTGCGCGCGGCGAGGACACCACCATCGAGGCCCGTCCTATGAACGAGGCCATGGATCACATCGACGAGGCCGACATCATCCTGCTTGGCCCCCAGATCGGTTATGCCAAGGGCGATTTCGAGAAGGCCGTTGCCGGCCGCATCCCTGTGGCCGTCATCCCCATGGTCGATTACGGCCGCATGAATGCCGCCAAGATTCTTGACGACGTGAAGAAGCTCGTGGGCTAGAGCCTGCGCATCACACCACGGCGCCCGATCCGCACGGGCGCAAGAGACATTTTTTTGGGGCGCTTATCGCCGGACGCCGCTGGCGCCGCTTGGCCCCCTGCCGCAAGGAGGTACGTCCGATGGACGAGATGGAAGAGCTGCAGATGACCTGCTTCGAGATCATCGGCTATGTCGGCACTGCAAAGAGCTGCTACATCAACGCGATCTCGAAGGCAAAAGAAGGCGCCTTTGACGAGGCAGAAGCGCTCATCAAGGAGGGTGACGTCGCGTACAACGGCGGCCACGACGTGCACATGAAGCTGCTGCAGGCCGACGCCGCAGGCGAGCGCAACGGCGAGGCCCCGCTCATCCTGCTGCATGCCGAGGACCAGATGGCCGGCACCGAGACCTGCAAGCTCATGGCGCTCAACTTCATTGACACCTATCGCGAACTGCAGGAGCTCAAGGCCAAGCTGGCCTAGCTGCTTGGGTCGCATGGGCGGCGGCCGTCTTGCGGCCCGTGCCTGCGACGCAGCATCTTGCCTGGTAACAGGCAGCCTCGCCTTTGATGCGGGGGTCGCGTTTTATCCGGTGCGAGGATGAAACGTGGGAATCGAATACACACAGCACATGAAGGGCACCGCCGGAGACGACGATGCCCTTTTTTCAAATCGTCGAACCGGCCGGGAGCGCGGGCGCAGGCCCAGGGCGCGCCCGGCGGAGATGCGACATGAGACAGAAAGGATATCGACATGACCGACACCAAGCGCCCGGTAAAGATCGCTACCATCGGCGGCGGTTCAAGCTATACCCCCGAGCTTGTCGAAGGGTTTATCAAGCGCTACGACAGCCTGCCCGTGCGCGAGCTGTGGCTCGTCGACATTCCCGAGGGCGAGGAGAAGCTCAAGATCGTAGGCGGCCTCGCCCAGCGCATGGTCGAGGCGGCCGGCTTGCCCATGGAAGTGCACCTTACGCTTGACCGTCGCGAGGCCCTGGCCGGCGCCGACTTCGTGACCACACAGTTCCGCGTGGGGCAACTCGACGCACGCATCAAGGACGAGCGCATCTCGCTCAAGCACGGGCTCATCGGTCAGGAGACCAACGGTGCTGGCGGCATGTTCAAGGCGCTGCGCACCATTCCGGTCATCTTTGACATCATCCGCGACATGCAGGAGCTCTGCCCGGACGCGTGGCTGGTGAACTTCACGAACCCGGTGGGCATCGTAACGGAGGCCGTGCTGCGCTACACGGATTGGGACAAGATCATCGGCCTGTGCAACTGCCCCATCTCCATGCGCTTCGGCATTGCGAAATGGATGGACGTCGACCCGTCCCGCGTGCGCATGGAGCTCTCCGGCCTCAACCACCACTTCTTCGTGACCGACGTCTTCATCGACGGCAAGAGCTGCTTCGACGAGGTGCTCGAACGCTATTGCGAGCTGCCGGTGGAGGAACTGGGCACCATGAAGAACATCATGGCCATCCCGTGGTCCAACCGACTGATCCGTGGCCTTCGCGCCATTCCGGTGAGCTATCTGAACTACTACTTCTCGACGCGCGAGGAGCTTGACCAGCTTACGCGCGACTACGAGGCGCACGGCGTGCGTGCCGAGGTCGTGAAGCAGGTCGAGGCCGAGCTCTTCGAGCTCTACAAGAATCAGGATCTGCACGTGAAGCCCAAGCAGCTCGAGGAGCGCGGCGGTGCCCACTACTCCGATGCGGCGTGCAGCGTGATCGATTCCATCTACAACGACCGCGGCGACATTCAGTACGTGGACGTGCGGAACAACGGCGCCGTGAGCAACCTGCCCGAGGAGAGCGCGATCGAGTGCGCGGCGGTCATTACGGCCGACGGTCCCAAGCCGCTTGCCATCGGCGAGCTGCCGGTGCCCATCAACGGCACGATTCAGATGATCAAGACCTTCGAGCGCATGGTGGCCGAGGCCGCGGTGACCGGTAACAAGGACCTGGTGGTTGCCGCGCTCGTCGCCAACAAGCTCTGCGACTCCGATGCCGTGGCAAACGCCGTGGTAGATGAGCTCATGGAGGCGCACAAGGACTATCTGCCGCAGTTCTTTAATGCTGACGGCACTCCCAAGGACGAGCGGGAGGCAAAGGCGCTCACCAGCAAGGTGTGCGCGTTGGCGTAAGGCTGGCGCACGCAGGCATTGATGTACGTGGGGCGGGGCTGCGCATGGCGCGGTCCCGCCCTATCTATGCATCGCTGCGCCTAGCCCCACAGCTCGCGGATGCGGCTCAGGAAGACTTCCGCGGCGGGCGAGAAGGATTGGTAGCGCTTCCAGGCAATGAAGATGTCGGCCGTGACGGCGGGCTCAAGCGGCCGAAACGCCAGACCGCTTGTGGGCGACGTGTCAACGATGCCCTCGAGGCTTATGACGTAGCCCACGCCGCGCCGCGCCAACAGCGAGGCGTTGTACAGCAGGTTGTAGGTGGCCACGACATCCAGCTCGGCAAAGTCGCGGCGAAACCACGTCTGCATCTCGCGGCTTGCCTGGGCAGAGAAGATGAGCGGCTTGTCGGCAAGGTCTTCGGCATGTATAACGTCCAGGCTGGCCAGGGGGTCGCTCGACGGCATGAAGACGCCCCAGCGGTCGCGCGCCGGCAGCTGCAGGCATTCATAGCGGTCCAGGTTGGCGTGGCCCACAAATACGCCGAAGTCGATGCGCCCATTGTCCAGGCGCTCGCTTACATCTTCGGCGTTGCCGCTGTGCAGGGCGAAGCGCATGAGGGGGTAGGTCTCCTGCAGCTCGGCTACGACGTCGGCTACGAGCGCCATGGCGGGCGTCTCGCCGCCGCCGATGCGCACCTCACCGGCAAGGGTGTCGGCAGAGACATGGAACTCGGCCTCGGTGCGGCCTACAAGGTCCACGATCTCTTCGGCGCGCCGGCGTAGGCGCATGCCTGCCTCGGTAAGCTCAATGCGCCGCCGGCCGCGGTCGAACAGCTTGCAGCCCAGCTCGTGCTCCAGGTCCTGCATCTGGCGCGAGAGCGACGGCTGAGAGAGGTGAAGGACCTGCGCCGCACCCGAGATGGTTCCCTCGCGGGCAATCATAAGGAAATACTGCAGGTGGCGAAGTTCCATGGGACCTCCCTGGAGGCGTTATGACGTGTAGTGTTCCAAACACATGCCGATGAAGTCGCACATGCTGTCGCGGAAGTCGCGGTCGTACCCCTTGACCTCCAGGATGTCGAGTGCCTGCTGCACGAGCGGATTGCTCATGCAATAGCCCACCAGGCCGACAGCGTGGAAGTAGATAGCCAGAAGCAGCTCGGACACGTGTTCCTGCGATATGGGGATGATCTGCGGGAGGCGTTCGCCCAAGCGGTCGACATTGCGGTAGTAGTTGCGTTTGAATTCCACCAGGCGGTCGATGGTCACGTTGGTCTCGATGACGGCGGGGAGCAGGTCTCCCAGGCGGAAGTAGTCCTGATGGGCGTTGGCGATGCCTGCCCATACCTCGGCGATCACGGGCGGCGCGAGGCCGCAGCCCTCGGGCAGTGCCGCGAGCAGGGCGTCGTAGTAAGCGTCGCAGGCATCGGCCGCAAGCAGGAGGAAAATCTCCTCCTTGGTGGTGACATACTTATATAGGTTGGCGCGCGACCAGCCGAGCTCTTCGGCAATCGTGGTGAGCGTGATCTCGTGATAGGGACGCTCGGAGAACTGTCGACGAGCAACGTCCTTAATCTGCGTGAGTCGTTGCTCTTTCTGTTCGGCGCTGCGTGCGCGAATAAACTCTGCCATGATGCTTCCTCCATTGATACGTCAAGAAGTATAGCGCAGCTTATTAAAAAAATAAGAGATAAATCGTCGCTAAACACTTTACAAATTACGTGACGTTGCGTAATCTAAAATCCGGTAAAGAGACGTCAGGTTGGTGGGTGAGAGGCCGGCAGCACTGCGATTGACGGTCCCATCGGAGCCCGTTGACGTGCTTGTCTCGCATTACCGGCCGGACGGGCGTCTCAACAAACACAGCAGAATCGCCACGACGCCCGCCTGTGCCTCGCGCAGCGGACTGCGCTGTGCCCGCAAACATGAGGCGATTCCGTCTTCTATGGGAGGAACCATGAAAAAGAACCTTGGTAGCTTGCTCGCTCTGTATCCCAC
This sequence comes from Collinsella sp. An2, assembly GCF_002160065.1. Lineage (GTDB taxonomy): Bacteria > Actinomycetota > Coriobacteriia > Coriobacteriales > Coriobacteriaceae > Limicola. The sequence goes on from NZ_NFJW01000001.1 coordinate 20,409, forward strand.
CCCGGCGACCCTCGTGGGCGCGATGGTGGACGGTAAGCCCAACTGGATGCAGGTTGCCCACGTGGGCATCATCGGACACGACCGCATCATGATCAGCTGCATGTCGAATCACTACACCAACAAGGGCATCCGCGAGACGGGCGTGGTGTCGGTAAGCCTGTGCGACCGCGCGATGCTGCCCGAGCTTGACCGCGCCGGCGCAGGCTCTGGTGCCAAGACGGACAAGTCGGAGCTGCTTGCCTGGACGCCTGCCGAGAACGGCGCGCCCGTGCCCGAGAAGGCGCCGCTCACGCTTGTCTGCCATGTGGTGGATACCTATGAGACCGAGAACTTTGACAACTTCGTGCTTGCGATTGACGCCACGCTCGTGGAGGAGGACAAGCTCGACGATGCCGGCAAGCCCGACTACGGCAAGATCTCTCCGGTGCTCTTTGAGTTCCCCACGTACTCGTATTACGCCACGGGCGAGAAGATCGGCAAGTGCCTGAGCTTCAAGTAACAGGCGCTGTCGGAAACGTGGAGGCTGCTGCTTGGGCGCAGGGCAATGCGGTGAGAAGGCTTTGAAGCATAGGAGGTTGCATCATGGCTGGTAAGACATTAGTTGCATATTTCTCGGCGAGTGGGACCACGGCGCGCGTGGCACAGCAGGTAGCCGGCGCCGTCGGGGCCGACACGTACGAGATCGTCGCGGATCCGCGCTACACGGCCGCCGATCTCGATTGGCAGAACAAGCGCAGCCGCAGTTCGCTTGAGATGAACGACGAGTCGTGCCGCCCTGCCATCGCGGGCGCGCTTCCCGACATGTCGGGCTACGATGTCGTGCTTTTGGGATTCCCCATCTGGTGGTACAAGGAGCCGCGCATCGTCGACACCTTCATTGAGGGCATCGACCTTTCTGGCAAGCGCGTGGTTCCGTTTGCGACGTCGGGCGGCTCGGGCATCGGTGGCGCCGAGTCGCATATGAAGGGGCTGTGCCCGGACGCCCTATGGCAGTCCGGACGCCTGCTCAACGGCGGAGATGCCGCCGCGTGGGCGCGTTCGGTCTGCGCGTAGCGAGAGAGGATGGGCCCATGGGTTCGATGACACGCAAAGCGTTCCTGGCGAGCGTGGGCGTCCTTGCCGCCGCAGGCGTTGCCGGCTGTGCCGGCGGCGCATCTGGGGAAGGCGAGCCTGCGGCAGGGTCTGTTTCCGGGCGGGCCGAAGACTCTGCTCCAGGGACGGCCCCAGCTGGGTCTGCGCCGACAGACGGCTCCGTCTCAGGCGACGGTGGGGCGTCCCGGGTCTTTTTCACGCGGGACATCTCGCCTGCTGGCCTGCAGGCGGCCTTCGACGCACTTGGCGTCGAGCCGGCCGGCAACGTGGCAGTGAAGCTCTCCACAGGCGAGCCGGGTGGGAACAACTTCCTCTCGACCGACCTCATCGGCGACTTCGTGCGCAGCCTGGGCGCCACGATCGTGGAGTGCAATACGGCCTACGGCGGCGCGCGCTCCTCGACCGAGAGCCACCTGCAGGCGGCGGCCGACCATGGCTTTACCGCGATCGCGGACGTAGACATCATGGACGCGGAGGGCTCGATATCGCTTCCCGTCACGGGCGGCGCACATCTGACCGAGGACCTCGTGGGCGCACATCTGGCCAACTACGACTACGTGGTGTCGCTCGCGCACTTCAAGGGGCATGCGATGGGCGGCTTCGGCGGCGCCATCAAGAACTGCTCTATCGGCATCGCCGCGCGCGAGGGCAAGATGCTCATCCACTCCGCCGGCACCTCGGCCACGAGCTGGGGAAACCCTGCGCAGGACGATTTTCTAGAGTCTATGGCCGAGGCGGCGAAGGCCGTGAGCGACCACTTTGGCGGCGTGGGCGGCAGCATGTGCTACGTGAACGTCATGAATCGACTCTCGGTGGACTGCGACTGCGACTCCCACCCGGCCGAGCCCGAGATGGCAGACATCGGAATCCTGGCGTCGCTCGATCCCGTGGCGCTCGACCGTGCCTGCGTGGACCTGGTCTACGCCGCACCCGACGGCGCGGCGCTCATCGAGCGCATGGAGAGCCGCCATGGCGCACACACACTCGAGCATGCCGAGGCGATTGGGCTGGGAAGCCAGAGCTACACGCTGGTCGACCTCGACGCGTGAGTGCCGCAGCCGTGTGGCTCTGCTCGGCCGTAAAGGCGATGCTTGTCCTGTTGAGCGTTCGCGCCAGGGCGGGCGTGTAGTGGCAGGTGAGAGCGACCTGGTGGATGGACCTATTGGTTGGAGGATGAAGACCATGACACGTATGACCGATCTTGAGATCTCGCGCCGACGCCTGCTCAAGGACGTGGCGGCGCTCATCGCTGTGGTGCCGTTTGCCGGTTCGCTGGCTGCGTGCGGGCAGGAGCCTGCCGACGACTCGGCAAACGACTCGGCAAACGATGCGGCTTCTGGAAGCGCGGCGGAGCCCGAGGCCCCGGAGACGTCCGATGACGCTGCCGCGCCGGAGGCTGCTGCCGGCTCCACGTTGGTGGCGTACTTCTCGGCAACCGGCAACACCGAGGGCGTCGCGCAGGCGATTGCCGAGCGGCTGGGTGCCGACGTGTTTGCCATCGAGGCAGCCGATCCCTACACGGCTGAGGATCTCAACTACAACGACGACGCGAGCCGCACAAGCCAGGAGCGCACCGATGCGCATCCCGAGCTTGCGCAGGTGACGCCCGACGGTTGGGAGGGATACCAGACGGTGCTTCTGGGCTATCCCATCTGGTGGGGCGAGGCGGCATGGCCGCTGCGCACCTTCGCTGCGGGCAACGATTTTGCCGGCAAGACCGTGGTGCCTTTCTGCACGAGCGCGTCTTCGGGAATCGGTCGCAGCGGCGACGGTCTGGCCGAACTCGCCGGCTCCGGCGATTGGCGCGAGGGCGAGCGATTCGCGGCCGGCGCGGGCGACGACGCTGCCGCCTGGGCCGAGGGCCTGGGACTGTAAGACGTTTATCGGTAGATGATGCGGCGGGGCGGTCTTGGATCCGCGCCGCCGCGATGCTAACGACGCTGTGAGGAAGGAGGAGTGTGTGGACGATAGGGGTATGACGCTCACCAGGCGTTCGCTTTTGGGCGTCGCTGGTGCGGCTGCAGCATCGTCGCTGGCTGCCTGTTCATGGACGCCGCGTTCGGAGTCTGCTGAGGGGCCGTCCAACGCAGTCGACGCCAACGTCGAGGCGGAGCAGCAGGTCTCCGTAGACGACGGCTTCGTTGCGGTGACGGGCGGTACGTTTCTTATGGGAAGCCCTGAGGATGAACCATGGCGCAGCGCGGACGAGACGCAGCACGAGGTCGCAGTCTCGAGCTTTTTCATCGACCCATATGAGGTGACGCAGGCCGACTACGCTCGTCTCATGGGTGATAATCCCAGCGTCAACCAGGGGGATACCCTGCCCGTCGAGAACGTCACGTGGCTTCAGGCCGTCGAATACTGCAACGCGCGCTCCGCGGAGGCCGGCCTTACGCCCGCCTATGAGATTGACGGCGATGCGGTTTCGTGGGATCGCGCGGCCGATGGGTATCGTCTTCCCACAGAGGCCGAGTGGGAGTACGCATGCCGCGCGGGCACGACGACTCCCTTCAACACCGAGACCTCTATCAGCCCGGACACCGAGGCAAACTACTATGGGACCTATCCCTACGAGATCGAAGACAACTACTTCGATTGCGGGGCGCTTCAGACGCAGCCCGGCATCTACCGTCAAACAGAGGTCGAGTCTGGAACGTTTGCCCCCAACGCATGGGGTCTCTATGACATGCACGGCAACGTGGCCGAGTGGGTGTGGGACCTCTATGGCGCCTACGACGAGGAGGCGTCGGCAGATCCCGTTGGCCCCGAGGAGGGAGCGCTGCGCGTGAACCGCGGCGGAGGCTGGAACGACTTCGCCAAGAACCTGCGAAGCGCCTACCGGGCGTCCCTCGCACCCGATGCCTCGAGTCCAAGCGTGGGATTCCGCGTGGCCCGAGGTGCGCTTGCGGGAGCGTCTCTGGTGGGCGGAGCCGCCGGCGCTCAGGGTGCGGCTGGCGGCGATGGCATCATCGTTTTCTTTAGCTGGAGCGGCAACACGCGCGACATCGCCGGCCAGATTGCCGAGCGTATAGGATTCGAGGCTGTTGAGCTTGAGCTTGTCGAACCGTATTCGACCGACTACTCTACGGTGCTCGACCAGGCGCAGGCGGATCAGGCTGCCCAGGCGCGTCCCGAGCTTGCCACGCATATCGACATGGATCGCTTTGGCACGGTGCTATTGGGCTATCCCAACTGGTGGGCGTCCATTCCCATGCCCATTGCGTCCTTCCTGGAGTCGGCTGACTTCTCGGGCAAGCTCATATGCCCCTTCTGCAGCCACGGCGGCGGGAGGCTGGGCCAGAGCGTGACGGCTATTTCCAAACTCGTGCCGACAGCGCGCGTGGGCGAGGCGCTCTCCGTGCACTATGGCGGCGACTCCGAGCTGCCCGGCCAGATTGATGCCTGGCTTGCGGCGAACGGGGTGGCGTGATGGCGGCGTCTGACAAAGGGGCGACGCGCCTGCCTGGGCAGCACGCACGGCAGCGCGGGCGCGCGGCACGCCGTGCGGTCGACATTGCCCTTGCCGCCGGGTTCTCGCTGGTGATGGCCACGGCGCTTGTGGAGGACGTTGCCCATGAGTGGATCGGCATCGGCGTGTTTCTGCTGGTGGTGACCCATCAGGTGCTCAACCGTTCTTGGTGGCGTACGCTTCTCCGCGGTCGCTGGTCTTTGCGCCGCGTGGTTTCATCTGCGGTGGATCTCTGCCTTGTTGTGGAGGTGCTCGCAATGCTGGCAAGCGCCTTGGTCGTCTCGGCGCATGCGTTCTCATGGTTGCCGGTCATTCCGGGTGCGGGCTGGGCGCGCCCGGCACATCTGCTCGGTTCGTACTGGGGTTATGTGCTTGTTGGGCTGCACACGGGCTTTCATGTGCAGCCGATGTTCGCACGGGCGTGGCGTCGTGGCAGATGCGTGCGTCTTGCGTTGCTGGCATGCTGCGCGGTCGTCCTTCTTGCCGGGGTGTGGTCGTTTGTGACGCTCGACGTGGGCGCCTATCTCACCTATTCGTCGCCCTTCGTGTTCGTAGATTTCGACACGCCGTTTGCGCTGCGTTGGGTGCAGTGGCTCGCCGTGGGCGCGCTCTATGCGCTTGCGGGCTCGGCGCTGTGGGCGCTTATGGGCGGCGCTGCCGGGCGAAGACGGCAATCCCGTGCATGACATTCAGGATGTTTAGCAGAAAGAAGGGGCTTTGGATGACGGCTCGAAACGTAGTGGTTCTTTCGTCGAGTCCGCGTAAGGACGGCAACTCCGACATGCTGTGCCATGAGTTTGCCGCAGCGGCTCGTGAGGCGGGAGCCGCGGTCGACGAGGTCGCACTGCGAGATCTCAAGATCGCGCCGTGTCGGGCATGCTATGGCTGCTGGAACTCGCAGCGCTGCGTGCTGGGTGACGATGTGGCGCCGCTGCTTGAAAAGATCGCTGCAGCCGACGTCCTGTGTGTGGCGACGCCCGTGTACTTCGGGCTGCCGTGTGGCCAGCTCAAGGTCATGATCGACCGGCTGCTGCCGCTCTGGCAGGGCCTTGGCGGCAAGGATGTCTACCTTATTTTGACCGGCCACGATGGTCGCGCGGGCCTCGCGCACGCCGCAGATGACCTGCGCCTGGTGTTCGAGAACCTCGGTGACGCCGTGTGCGGAATCGTGTGGGGCGAGCACGTGTGGCAAAAGGGCGAGGTCGTGGGCACGGCGGCCGTGGCTGACGCGCGGCAGCTGGGCACACGGGCGGCACATGGGGCCTAGCGCGTTGTAGGGTTGGGCACAATCTCGGTTGACCCAAGCGCGCGATGGAGCGCGATAAGGATGGAGGAGCGCACGATGGATACAATTACCCTGAACAACGGAATCGAGATGCCGCTCGAGGGACTGGGCGTCTTTCAGGTGACGGACGAGGGCGAGTGCGAGCGCGCGGTGCGCACGGCGCTCGATCTTGGCTACCGGCTTGTGGATACGGCCGCTTGCTACGGCAACGAGCGCGCCGTGGGCAGGGCGCTCAAGGCGAGCGGGCTGCCGCGCGAGGAGGTCTTTCTGACCTCGAAGGTGTGGATCCAGGACGCAGGCTACGAGCGCACCATGGCGTCGTTTGACCGTACGCTCGAAAACCTGGGGACCGATTACCTGGACCTCTATCTCATCCACATGCCCTACGGCGACTATCACGGCAGCTGGCGCGCCATGGAGGAGCTGCTTCGGGCGGGTCGCGTGCGCGCCATCGGCGTGTGCAACTTCTTGCCCGACCGTCTGGCCGACCTCATCCTTGCACACCAGGTGGTGCCGGCAGTGAACCAGATCGAGCTGCATCCGTTTTGCCAGCAGCGGCGGCTCCGCCAGCTCATGGCTCGCTACGACATCGCGCCCATGGCATGGGCTCCCTTCGCCGAGGGCCAGCATGGGCTCTTCTCCAACCCCACGCTTACGGCCATCGGCGCGGCGCACAACAAGACGGCGGCCCAGGTGGTGCTGCGGTGGCTTCGCCAGGAGGGCATCATCGCTATCCCCAAGTCGGTACACGAAGAGCGCATTTGCGAGAACTTTGACATTGACGACTTCGAGCTCACGCCGGCAGATCTTGCGCAGGTCGATGCGATGGACGAGGGCGTCCCGACGATTCTGGACGTGCCGGACGTGTGCGAGGTGTACCGCCTGCACGGCATTACGTTCGAGCAGTAGTACGTGGTGGGTTTGAGGCCGGCAGTCCGTCTGGGTTGACGCTGCGGGGCCCGCTCCGACCACATTCGAGTGAGGCAGGGAGATAACCATGAACATCGTGATTTTGCAGGGAAGTCCCAACCACAACGGCTCGACGGCGATGCTCGTCGAGGAGTTCGCTCGCGGCGCCCGCGAGGCGGGACATGCGGTTGAGCGCATCGACGTGTGTGCAGAGGACGTGAACCCGTGCCACGGCTGCGTGGCCTGTGGCTACGGTGCACGGCCGTGTGTGCAGCGCGACGGCATGGCGCGCATTCTCGACCGGGTGCTTGCGGCCGACATGCTCGTGCTGGCCACGCCGCTCTATTACTACGGCATGACCGCCCAGCTCAAAGCGGTTATCGACCGATTCTGCTCCGAGAACTCCGCGATTACAGCGAAGCGTCTGCGCTCGGCGCTCATCACGGTGGCGTGGAATGCCGACGACTGGACTTTTGAGGCGCTTGTGGCGCACTACCGCACGCTCGTGCGCTATCTTGACTTCAAGGATGCCGGCATGGTGCTTGGCTACGGCTGCGGCACGCCCGGCATGACCAAGGCGTCGGGCGCCATGCTTAAGGCCTACGAGCTGGGACTGTCGCTGGAATAGGTGGTGGCTGCTCCAGGCGCTGGCATGGGTTTGGCCCCTGGGAAAACGCTGATTACAGCCTCCGAGCGCCCCCTCGTGCACGCTCGCTTCGGAAAAGGGCGTCCGAAACGCGATCGGCCGAGTAGACCAGGATACCCGACGGACAAAGCCCCTGGTAGATGGCCCGGGGCTTAAGGGCCTACTCGGCGATTCAGGAAAGGGACGCCCTTTTCCGAAGCGAGCGTGCTTTGAGGTCATCCGCGAAGGCTCATATTCAGCGTTTCCCTGGGGCTCGTGGCAAAGACGATGTATCACGCGCCGCCTGCGGCAAGGTCGTGGCGGCACACAACAGAGAGGAACGATCATGGCATTCACGATGAACCTGTACTACACCGGCGAGAACGGCGCGGCGCGCAAGTTTGCCGAGGAAATGGAGTCCTCGGGCACCGCCGACGCGATCCGGTCGCGGGAGGGCAACCTGGCGTACCGCTATTTCCAGCCGCTCGACGATCCCGAGACGGTGCTGCTCATCGACTCATGGGCAAACCAGGAGGCGCTCGACGCCCACCATGCTTCGCCGGCGATGACGACGATCGCCGAGCTGCGCGACAAGTACAATCTGCACATGCGTGCCGAGCGCTACATCTCCGACGAGGAGGGCGTGCCCGCGAAGGACGCCGCTTTCATGAGGGAGTAGCCGCCTCGACCGATAATTCAAGAGACTGTCGCGCGGTGGGCCCCGAGCTCTCGGGCGCCGCGGGCCGCCTGCTCGACAGGCACGTACAGGCAAGGTGGTCGACGACGCAGGAGAGGTGAGGCGCATGTTCCTTACGCATCGCATAGAAGAGATCGTTGTCCAGAGCACCGACACGCGGCGCGCTATCGGTGAGTTCGTGCTGCGCGAACGCTCCCACCTGGCCGATTACACGATCGGCGACATCGCCGAGGCCACCTTTTCGTCCAAACCGTCGGTGACGCGCTTTGCCAAGGCGCTCGGCTACAGCGGCTGGCGGGACTTCATCCGCGACTTCGTTGCGGAGGTCCATTTTGAAGAAAGCCACCAGACGGCCGTCGACCCCAACTATCCGTTTGCGGCGGGCGATGCGGACGAGACCGTGATCAATGCGGTCGCCGACGCGCAGTTCGACGCCGTGGCCGACACGATGCGCTTGCTCAACCGCGGCGCCATTGCGCTGGGCGCCCGATACCTGCAACATGCGAAGTGCGTGCACGTGTTTGGGGTGAGCCCAAACACCTACCTGGGCGAGCTGTTCTGCCGCAAGCTGCTTTCGGTGGGCAAGACCGCCCACGTGGCAAGTCCCGACGAGAACGGCGTGGTGGCGCGCTCACTCACATCGGATGACTGCGCCGTCATCATTTCGTATTCGGGCAACAACCCTGCGGTGAATCCCATGCAGGTGGTCCCGACGCTGCTTGCCAACAAGGTCCCGACAATCGCCATCACCGGTGAAGGCGAGAACTACCTGCGCCACAACGTGCGCTGCACCCTCACCATCTCATCGCGCGAGACGCTCTACGACAAGATCAGCACCTTTGGCACCGAGGCCTCGATCCTCTTCTTGCTCAATGCGCTCTTTGGTTGCTACTTCGCGCGTGCGTACGAACGCAACAAGGCGTTCAAGACGCGCTCGGCGCAGGCACTCGAGCAGTCGCGCGAGGCCGCGGGCATCGAGCGATAGCCGCCTTTTTTCGGACATGTATACCCTCCGCCGTTCACCGGCGATTTTCTGCAAGTTTCATCGACCCCCGCCGCCGCGAGGGGTGTTTGAGAAACCTTGTTTCACATCCTGCGATAGCTATGTTTCCTGCTCACGGCCCTCCCTAGTATCGGGGTCGCCAAGCGTTCAGGTTGCGATCCGCAAGGAAGGAGAGGAAGCATGAGCAAGAAGTATGAAGGGCTTGCACGCGATATCGTGCAGCTCGTGGGCGGCAAAGAAAACGTCAGCAACGCGTATCATTGCCAGACCCGTCTTCGCTTCACGCTTGTCGACGAGGACAAGGCCGACGAGGAAGCGATCAAGGCTCATGACGGCGTCGTGGGAGTCATCCATGGTGCCGGCCAGTTCCAGGTGTGCATCGGCCCGCAGGTCGCCGATGTGTTTGAAGAGGTGGAAAAGCTCGTCGACACGGGAGCGAAGGATGCCGAGCCGGCCGAAGCCGAGAAGAAGGGTCCGTTTGACCGCGTGATCGACTTCGTGGCAGGCACGTTCCAGCCCATCATCCCCGCGCTGTCGGGCGCCGGCATGGTCAAGGCCGTCATGGCGCTGCTCGTCGTGTTCAACCTCATCGACTCGACGTCGCAGACCTACCAGATGCTCAACATCTTTGCCGACGGCGTGTTCTACTTCCTGCCGATGCTCCTGGCGTTCACCGAGGCGCAGAAGCTCAAGTGCAACCCCATTCTCGCCGCGGGCGTGGCAGCCATGATGCTTCACCCGACGTGGAGTGCATTTGTAAGCGCGGGCGACCCGGTCAACTTCTTCGGTGTCATTCCGTTTACGCTGGCGAGCTACGGATCGAGCGTCATCCCCATCATCTTGGTGGTGTTCGTGCAGTCCTTCGTGGAGAAGTGGCTGAACAAGCACATTCCCGCCTCGGTGAACCTGGTGTTTGTTCCCATGCTCACGTTCTTGGTCATGGGTACGCTGGCCTTCTCGATCTTGGGACCCATCGGTGCGATCGTGGGCAACTGGCTCGCGGTGTTCTTCACGTTCCTGGCCGAGAATGCGGCTTGGGTGCCTGCGGTGCTCATCGGCGGCCTCTGCCCCGTGATGGTCATGTTTGGCATCCACAACGGCGTGGCGCCGCTCGGCCCGGTGCAGATGGCCCAGCTTGGCTACGACAGCATCTGGGGCCCGGGCAACATCGTGTCCAACATGTGCCAGGCAACGGCTGGCCTCGTGGTGGCCTGGCGCTCCAAGCGTGACCGCAAGGCGGCCCTGCCCGGAGCCATCACCGCTTTCATGGGCATCACCGAGCCTATTCTTTACGGCACCAACCTGCCCAAGAAGTATCCGCTCGTAGCTGCGATGATCGGCGGCGCCGTGGGCGGCCTGTACGCCGGCCTCACGCAGACCCATCGCTTCGCGACGGGTTCCGGCGGCCTGCCTGCAGTCCTGCTCTACATCGGCGGCGACGACCTCTCGAACTTCTTCAACATCATCATCGCCATGGTGATCGGCGTGGTGGTGACGGGCGTGCTCACCTTCTTCCTGTCGCTTAAGTTCGAGGGCAAGGAAGACGCTTCCGAGCAGAACGGCGCCGAGGACGCGTCGGCTGCCGCTCCGGCTTCGGACGCCGTCGAGGTCGTGCTTTCCGACTCCTTGGTCGCAGCTCCGATCTCGGGCGAGGTGGTTGCCATGGAGAACGTCTCCGACCCCATCTTTGCCAGCAAGGCCATGGGCGAGGGCTGCGCGATCGTTCCTACTGAAGGCGAGCTCGTGTCGCCGTCGAACGGCGTGGTGAGCCTGGTCGCCGACACCGGACATGCGGTCGGCATCGTGTCTGACGAGGGCGTCGAGGTCATGATGCATGTGGGCATCGATACCGTGAACCTCAAGGGTGCGCCGTTCACCGCGCATGTAAAGCCCGGCGATCGTGTGCTTGTGGGCCAGAAGCTGCTCGATATCGACCTCGACCAGATTCGCGCCGCCGGCCTCTCGACGGAGACGATGGTCATCATCACCAACACACCGGCGTTTGCCTCGGTGAAACCGGTGGCGTCGGGGACCGTTGTCGCAGGCGAAGACCTGGTAAGCATTACGGCGAAGTAGCCTCGAAATGATGCACTCCGGCCCCGCCGTGTCTGCGACGGGGCCTTGTCCCAAGGAGGGAACATGTTCTATCAGAAGCTCAAGCCGTTCCCCAAGGGGTTCCTCTGGGGCGCCTCCACCTCTGCCTATCAGGTCGAGGGTGCCTGGAACGAGGATGGCAAGGGCATGAGCCTGCAGGATCTGCACGAGCCGCCCGCGGGTGTCACGGATTTCAAGGTTGCGAGCGACCACTATCATCACATGCCCGAAGATGTGGAGCTCATGGCCAAGCTCGGCCTCAAGGCCTACCGCTTCTCCATCAGCTGGTCGCGCGTCATGCCCGCGGGGTCCGGCGCGGTCAACGAGGCCGGCCTGGCGTTCTACGACCGCCTGGTGGACGAGCTCGTCGCCCACGACATCACGCCGGTTGCCACGATGTTTCACTTCGACCTGCCGCTCGAGCTGCACAAGCAGGGCGGTTGGGCGAACCGAGCCACCATCGAGGCGTTCTGCTTGTACGCACAGGTGCTTTTTGAGCGCCTGGGCGACCGCATCAAGTATTGGCTCACCATCAACGAGCAGAACTGCATGGTGATCCATCCCAACTCGATGTACCCCAAGGCGATCGGCGAGGTGCCAGACCGCAAGAACCTTTACCAGCAGAGCCACAACATGTTTGTGGCGGCGGCGCGCGTCACCAACATGCTGCACGAGATGTGGCCCGACGCCAAGATCGGGCCGGCGCCCAACATCACGGCCATCTACCCGGCCACCTGCGCGCCGGAAGACGTGATTGCGGCGGATAACTGGGAGTCCATCCGCTGCTGGAACTACCTGGACGTCGCGGTGTTCGGTCGCTATAACCCCATCTGCTGGGCCTATCTTGAGGAGAAGGGCCTTACGCCCGAGTTCGCTCCGGGCGACGCCGAGCTCCTCACCTCAGCGAAGCCCGACTACCTGGGCGTGAACTACTACGCCACGGCCACCGTTGCCGCCGCGCGCAACGACGGCACCGACTGCGCCGCGCGCGAGGGCGACCAGCAGGTCATGCTCGGCGAGGAAGGCGTGTATCGCTCGGCGGCAAACGAGCATCTCACCAAGAGCGAGTACGGCTGGATCATCGACCCGGTGGGCATGCGCACGACGCTGCGCCGCGTGGCAAGCCGCTACGGTCTGCCCATTCTTATCACCGAAAACGGTCTGGGTGCGAAGGACACACTCGAGGCGGACGGCTCCGTGCACGACCCCTATCGCATCGACTATCTGCGTCGTCACTTCGAGCAGGCGCAGCTGGCGCTCACCGACGGGGTCGACCTCATCGGCTACTGCCCCTGGAGCTTCATGGATCTGGTGAGCACGCACCAGGGATACGGTAAGCGCTACGGCTTTGTGTATGTCGACCGTGACGAGGACGACCTGCGCACGCTGCGCCGTATTCCCAAGGACTCCTTCGCGTGGTATCGCCATGTGATCGAGACCAACGGTGCGGAGCTGTAGGAGGGGCTTGCGCGTGGGCGCCGAGGCACCCGGGCATCGTAGGGCGGGGGGCGCGCGAAAGAGTCGTGCGCCCCCCCGTGTGAGCAGGAAGGTTTTGAGATGGTCGATATCGCAAGCGTGCTGGGAAGCATGGCGTCGCTCGTCGTGGTGACGCTTTTGGGCTATATCGCGGCGAAGCTGGGATTTCTGTCTGCCCAGGTGCGTCCGGCATTGTCGGGGCTCATCTTCAACATCACGTTGCCCTGCACGATTCTGGCTTCGGTGGGGGAGGTCGACGCATCGTCCGGTGGTGACCAGATCGTCTGGTCCATCATCCTGGGCTTTGCGCTGTTCTTTGTCATGCTGGGGGCCGCGGCGCTTGCGTGCCTCGTCTCTCGTCCGCAGCGCGCTGAGCGCAACCTGTATCTCTTCATGGGCGTCCTCACCAACACGGGCTTCATTGGGTTTGCCGTGCTGGAGTCGATCTTTGGCGGCGGGTCGGTCTTTTTGGGAAGCGTCTTCATCGCGGTTTCGAACGTCTTTCTCTACAGTATCGGCATCGCGGTGCTCACGTCGGGGTCCCACGACTCTGACAGTGCTGCTGCAAGGCCGACGCGGCGCGAGCGGCTGCGGACGATGCTCGACAATATGCTCAACGCGCCGCTTGTGGTGAGCCTTGTCGCCATGGTGATCTTCTTTGCGCAGCTTCCCGTTCCCGCGCCGATCATGCAGGCGGCCGATATGGCGGGCGGTATCACCTCGCCGCTTGCCATGATGCTCGTGGGACTTTCGATTGCCGATGCCGACCTGAAGCGGGTGCTTGGTGACGTGAAGCTTTGGGTTTACACCGCCGTGCGCTTTCTGGTGGTCCCGCTTGCGGCCTATGTGCTTTTGGCTCCCGTGGTACCAAGCAAGCTTGCGCTCGGGATCTTCATCGTGATGCTGGCCATGCCCACGGGCTCCATGGCAGGGCCCATTGCGGCCACCTATGGGCAGAGCGGGGAGACGCCGGCGCGCGGAACCATCGTCTCGACGCTCGCGTCGTTTGCAATTGTGCCGGTGCTCTGCCTGGTGATGAGCGTGGGCTGAGACCCGCGACGAGAGCCGGCGTGCTGGCTACGCGCCGGGAGCCAGGTGCCCGTCAGCGCTCGCCCCGTCTTCCCGTACGAAGGCAAGAAAGCGGCTCGCGGCATCGCCGAGCGGGGCGTCGCGCTTCCAGGCGAAGTCGATAACCGAGATGAGCGGCGGGAAGAGCAGGCGAAACTCGAGGTTCGTGCCGGGGCCCGCCGGCGTGAGGCCTTCGTAGGTAAGCATGCTGCCCACGCCCTCGCGCACCAGCACGGCGCCGTTGAACGCAAGGTTCACTGTGGCTGCGACATGCGGTCGGCTCGTCTGGTCGCCCAGCCAGGTGGCAAAGAGGCCACCGATCTCATCGCCCTGCGCGAAGCGTTCAGGGAGGATGAGCTCCTTGCCTGCAAGGTCGGCGGGACCCACGGTGTCGTGCGCGGTCAACGGGTCATCGGCCCGCATGAGGATACCCCAGGCGTCGGTGGGCGTCAGACGTATGTGCGCGTAGCGGTCGATGCCGGGATGTGACATGAGAACCGAGAAGTCGTCGAGCCCGCGCTCGAGGCGCTCGATGAGGTCCGGTGCATTGCCGCTGTGCACATGGAACCTCACGCCGGGATGCCGCGCGCGAAACGCACGGACGCGAGCGGCGATGACGCGGATGCCGTCGGACTCGCCCGCGCCGATGTGGATGTCACCCTCTACGATGTCGTCGCGATGCTGGAGGTCGGCCTCGGTCTGGTCGCTGAGCCCCACGATTTCCCGCGCGCGTCGCTGCAGGTAGAGGCCCTTTTCGGTGGGGGTGACGTTTCTGCTGTGACGCTCGAGCAGGGTGCAGCCCAGTTCGCGCTCGAGTGCGGCGATCTGGCGCGAAAGCGCCGGCTGGGTGACGTGCAGGGTCTCGGCCGCGCGCGACATGGTGCCGTACTCGCAGACGGCGAGAAAGTAGCGCAGGGTGCGGAGTTCCATAAGTCCTCCTATAACGATTGCTCATAGCACACTATAAAACATAAGCAATGGTATTTAGCGGTGGGCGGCGCGATACTGGAGGCGAAGCAACGATGAAGGCTTGGCGGGGAGGTGCGCGATGCGGGTCACAATGGAGTTTGACGCGGTCGCAGTCCCTGTCGAGCTCAACGATTCCCCGGCCGCCCAAGCGCTCCTTCAGCATCTGCCGCTCAGGTTGAGCATGAACGGGTCGAGCGTGGGGTGCTGCGGCCAGCTGCCGTTTGCCCTGCCGCACGACGCCGCGCAGCTCCACGACGGCTGGGCGGATGGCGACCTCAACTACAAGCCGGCGGGCGACTGGCTTGCGCTGTTCTTTGACGACGAAGAGAACTCGGCGCGCTATGGCGGTCAGGTGACGCTGGGGCATGTGACGGGGCCGCTGGGGCCGCTGCGCGACCTTGCGGGCGAGCACGCGGCACGCATCGTGGCGACGGGCGAGGACGGCGTGGCGGGTGCCAGCGCTCGCGAGGGGGTGCATGTGTCCGTTGAGGCGCCTGCGAGCGGCTAAGACGTTGCGGCAGCGTGGCCGCATGGCTTTGTGCGGCGGCGCGATGGCTGGACCGTGCGCCGCGTGTTCTTTCTGACGTAGCTAACCAACGACGATTGGAGCGAATATGGCACTGACCACCGATATGACGGCATTCGAGCAGACCGACCCAGAGTTTGCGGAGCGCTTCTCGCACTTTGCAGGGACCGAGGTTCCGGGCGAGCCGGCAGCCAAGCTTCCGGCGCGCGAGCGTCACCTTGTGATTCTGGCGGCGCTGCTGGGCTGCCAGGGCGTGGATGAGTTTCGCGTCCAGCTTGCCGACGCCCTTGACGATGGCGTGACGCCCATCGAGGCCCGCGAGGTGGTCTATCAGGCCACGGCGTATCTGGGCATCGGCCGCGTGCGCCCGTTCCTGAGCGCGCTCAACGAGGTACTCGCCAAGCGCGGCGTGGAACTGCCGCTGGCGCCCCAGGCCACGACGACGCTCGACACGCGTCTTGCCGCGGGCAACCAGAAGCAGATCGACTACTTTGGCGAGGGCATGCGCGAGAGCTGGGCAAACGGTCCTGCAGAGCGCGCGCACATCAACCGCTGGCTCGCCGACAACTGCTTTGGCGACTACTACACGCGCGGCGGTCTCTCTGACGAGGACCGCGAGATGGTGACCTTCTGCTATATCGCCGCGCAGGGAGGTTGCGAGCCGCAGGCCACGGCGCACGCGGGCGGCAACCTGAACCTCGGCCGCACGAAGGATTTCTTGTACCGCGTGGTCTCGCAGATGGTTCCCTACATTGGCTATCCGCGCAGTCTGAACACGCTGACGTGTGTGGACAACGCCGCGAAGTAATGTGTGCGGCGGGCGGGCGCCCGTGCGGCAGCCGTCGCTCAACCAAGATACGTGTGGCTGCTGGCCTGCAACATACGATAAGAAACAAACAATGAGAAGGAGAACAACCATGAGTGAACAGAACGACTTCACCCCGACCTTTGGCCTCGGCGCGCCCAACGACGCCTACGCGCAGTACTTCATTGGCCAGTCCTACCTCAACGCGCTGACCGGTCCCGAGGCAGGCGTGGCGCTTGCCAACGTGACCTTCGAGCCGGGGTGCCGCAACAACTGGCACATCCACAACGCCGACAAGGGCGGCGGCCAGATTCTCATCTGCACCGACGGTCGCGGCTGGTACCAGGAGTGGGGCAAGCAGCCGCAGGAGCTCACGCCCGGCACCGTCGTGGTGATCCCCGCGGGCGTGAAGCACTGGCACGGCGCCGCGCACGACAGCTGGTTCTCGCACATCGCCTTCGAGGCTCCGGGCGAGAACTGCAGCAACGAATGGCTTGAACCCGTTACCGACGAGCAGTATCCGGCGTAAGTTGCTAGGCGCATCCATCGAACGGCGGGTGCGCCTTTTTGCACGCGGCGCGGGCCGTGCGCGTGAGAGGAGAGACAGAATGGCAGAGATGTATACCACGCTGGGACATTCCGGCATTCAGGTGAGTCGCATCTGCCTGGGAGGCATGAGCTTTGGCGAGCATATCCCGGGTGGGCATCAGTGGACGCTGGGCCCGGACGAGACGCGTGACGTGATTGCGCGGGCGCTCGAGCAGGGCGTGAACTTCATCGACACCGCCAACTGCTACGCAGCCGGCACGAGCGAGGAGTACATCGGCGCCGCACTGCGCGAGCTTGGTGTGCAACGCGATAAGGTGGTCCTTGCCAGCAAGGTCTTCTTCAACGAGGGGCGGCTTTCGGCCACGGCCATCGAGCACGAGATCGACGGGACGCTGCGCCGCCTGGGCACCGACTACCTGGACCTCTATATCATTCATCGCTTTGACTACGACACACCCATGGAGGAGACCATGGAGGCGCTCGACAAGCTGGTGCGCGCCGGCAAGGTGCGAGCGATCGGTGCGAGCGCCATGTATGCCTATCAATTCCATAACATGCAGGTAATCGCCAAGCAGAACGGGTGGACGCCGTTTACCAGCATGCAGTGCCACTACAACCTGCTCTATCGCGAGGACGAGCGCGAGATGATCCCCGTGTGTCGTCAGTTCGATGTGGCGCTCACGCCGTACAGCCCGCTTGCCTCGGGACATCTGTGCCGTCCTACCTGGGATTCAAGCTCGGTTCGCTCCACGACGGACAACACCATGCGCCAGAAGTACGACGCCGATCGGGAGCGCGACCTGCCGATTGTGACGCGTGTTGCCGAGGTCGCAACGCAACATGGCGTGCCCATGTCGCGCATCGCGCTTGCCTGGCACTGGGCGCGCGGCGTCACGGCGCCTATCGTGGGCTGCTCGAAGCCCGAGCGTGTCGACGATGCGGTCGCGGCGCTGGATATTGTGCTCACGTCCGAGGAGCTTGACTACCTGGAAGAACCGTATGTGGCCCACGAGCTCGTGGGGCCGCTGGCACGCCCCGGCGAGAAGCCGCTTGCGGGCACGAACGATCCGAACAAGAAGTAGACGGCTGCATGAACGTGCCGGGCGTCGGTCAGGGGTCGATGCCCGGCACGGGCAAGCGGGTCCGATGCGGTATCCGGTTTGGGGCATGCTGCTCGCAGGAGCATATTCGGGCTGTTTTTTGTCGGCACGAACGCTATATATCATCGCGATGGTCAATTTACCCACTGAGGTAGTTTTTTCCGCGGCTGTAAGAGCTCGAATTGGGCATGTATAACGCCCCTGTTAAGACAAGCTTCCAACAAGCTGCGTTTGCAGTGGTGCTTGTGACGCGTAGAACGGGTTTTCCGGGCTGCTCGGACGCTTTGCACGATGACAAAAAACTACCTCAGTGGGTAAATTGACCATCCATTTAATATTTAGCAATCCGAAAAACGGTATGTGCGAGCTAATTGATATTTATTCCTAATAAGTATGCAAATCATGAAACTATTTATGCAAAATTGACGTGAAGGGCAAGTGCAGAGCCCTGGGAACGCGTGCCAGAGCGTCCGGGGACGTGCGATGTCGCACGTCCCCGGACAGCGTGCGGCTGCTAGGCGCGTATGTCCGACCGGTCGGGATGCTTTTCGAACCACGCAACGGCATACGAGCAAGTGGGACGCGCACGCATGCCTCGGACGGCAATAGCGTCTGTGGCGCGGCGCAGCAGCTCACCGGCTATGCCTTGCCCGCGCAGCGATGGGTCGACAAACGTGTGATTGATCTCGACGATGCCGGGTTCGACCTCGGGGAAGGTGACTTCGGCAAGCACGGCTCCCTGCTCGTCCATGTAGCGCACCGCGTCGTCTGTCGTCTTGAACTCCATGTGTTCTCCTTTCCGGTGGCGGCGGGACTTCGCGCCCCGCATGGGCCACGAGCATGAGACAATGGCTGCTAACATGTCGTCATTGTCTCATCGAGGAGGTGCCATGGGAGAGTCGAAGACGCACAACTACCAGTTCTTCAACCATACGGCGTGCGAGTATTATCCCTGCCACGATATGCCGGCCGAGGAGCTTAACTGCCTGTTCTGCTTCTGTCCGCTCTACTGTCTGGGCGACACCTGCGGCGGCAACTTTACGTATGTGGGCGAGGCGGGGGACATCAAGGACTGCTCCGCTTGCACACTGCCGCACCACAGGGAGAACTACGCGTATATCATGCGCCAGTATCAGCGCGTGAAAGAGCTTGCCGCTCGCCGCTCCTGATGCGCGTTGGCGGCTAAGCTCGCTTTTGAGCCTTTGCGCGGGTAGACGTGCTACGACGGCACGCGACGCGGAGGAGGGTGTTAGCTATGGCGCAGGACCAGCACATCGATCTGTCCTTTTGGTTCGAAGGCTTTATGGACGGTGTGTCCTTGCTTGACGAGCCGCAGCGCAACCGGCTGTTTCGGTCGTGTGCGCGTCGCTGCCTGGCGCAGGGTACCATGGCGTTCTATGGCGAGCTCTTCGAGCGCGCACACGGCAACATCGACAGCTTCTTCCGGCTGGTCGACGAGGTCCCAGGTGTCGCGGCACGCATCGAGCAGCCCGGCGGGGCGTGGAAGCTCTCGTTTATGGAATGCACCTGCCCCTTGCACGGATGCGGTTTGGTGAATGCGCCTGAGCTCTGCGAATGCTCCCGCCAAAGTGTGACGCTGGCCATGCACGAGCTGTGGCCCGACGAGCGATTTGCCGTGGAGCTCGAGGGGTCGATTCTCGCTGGGGATGATGCCTGCACGCTAGGCATTACGCGGCATTAGCCGGACGTGTGTACCGCTGTGGCATCCTAGCCATACCATACAATTTCTGAATAGAAGCATATACAGCATAGGTCTTTTACATGTCAAAAGCTCCTTCCTAGTATGTAACTATGAAAGGAGCTGATGATATGGGCGACTTGGGTGAGGACGTCGCGCGTTGCCTGTGCGACTGTGAGTGCGATGCAGAAATGGCGGCGCGCGCCAAGAGCTCGTGCGAGGAGGGTAGGGCCCGCGAGGCGAAGCGCGTCCTGCTGGGCGAGCGTCAGCGCCTGCTGGACACGATGCATGCGTCGCAGCGAGGCATCGACGCGATTGACCATATGCTACACCGTGTGAGCTGCGAGTGTGTGGCGCATGCAGTGTCCGAAGCCGATAAGGCGCAGCATGGGGTTTCCCGCGACATGGCCGGCGAGGAGGGCGCCCATGAGTGAGCGCGTTCTTGGCATTCTGGCCGATTCCTTTACGAAGATTCTAATCCCTGGTCTCACCGCGACGATCCCACTTGCGGTCATCTCTTTCGTGCTGGCGCTCATCATCGCCACGGCCGTCGCGTTGGTGCAGTACGTCCGCGTGCCGGTGCTTACGCAGCTGGCGCGTTTTTACGTCTGGATCGTACGCGGCACGCCGCTTTTGGTCCAGCTCTATGTGGTGTTCTACGGCCTGCCCGATTTCGGGATCGTATTGGATCCGTTCCCGTCGGCCATCATCGTGTTCTCGCTGAACACCGGCGCGTATGCCGCCGAGACCATCCGCGGCGCGCTCGAGGGCGTGCCTGCCGGCCAGCTTGAGGCGGGCTATTGCGTGGGTATGTCGTTTCTGCAGGTCATGCGCCGCATCGTGATGCCCCAGGCGCTGCGAACGGCGTTTCCGGCGCTTTCGAACGAGCTTATCTCGCTGGTAAAGGATACGTCGCTCGCGGCGAACATCACCGTGCTCGAGATGCTCATGGCGACGCAGCAGATCGTTTCGCGTACCTATGAGGCGCTCCCGCTGTATCTGGAGGTCGGTGTGATCTACCTGCTGTTCTCGACGGTGCTCACCTGGCTGCAGGGTGTAGGCGAGCGCTGGCTGGCCGCACGTGGCATGGAAAGGGGCTGATGACCATGGAGCAACGCAACGAGGCCAAACAGGGCGTGCCGATGCTTCGCCTCAAGGGCGTGCGGAAGTCCTTCGACGGCACAGAGGTGCTGCATGGCGTGGACCTTTCGGTGGACGCCGGCGAGGTCGTAGCCATTCTAGGACCGTCCGGCTCGGGCAAGACGACGCTGCTGCGTTGCGCAAACTTCCTAGAGCGGGCCGATGCCGGAACGCTGGAGCTCGCGGGCGAGCGTCACGATCTGGCAACGACGCGTCCACGCGAGATGGCCGACGTGCGC
Organism: Collinsella sp. An2; assembly: GCF_002160065.1. Classification (GTDB taxonomy): domain Bacteria; phylum Actinomycetota; class Coriobacteriia; order Coriobacteriales; family Coriobacteriaceae; genus Limicola. Next base: position 41,154 of record NZ_NFJW01000001.1, read on the forward strand.
CGCCGCACTGGGTTCGTGTTCCAGGGCTACAACCTTTTTCGCAACCGGACCGTGCTGGGCAACGTGTGCGAAGGCCTGGTGACGGCGCGCAAGATGCCGCGAGCCCAGGCGGAGGAGCGGGCACACGCGTGTCTGCGCCGCGTGGGCATGGACGACCGCTGCGACGCCTATCCCGTTCAGCTGTCGGGCGGTCAGCAGCAGCGCGTGGCCATCGCCCGCGCCATGGCGACCGACCCCGAGATCATCTACTTTGACGAGCCGACCTCGGCACTTGACCCGGAGCTTACCGGCGAGGTGCTGGCGGCCATGAGGCAGCTTGCGGAGGACGGCATGACCATGCTCGTGGTGACGCACGAGATGGCGTTCGCGCGCGATGTCGCCGACCGCGTGGTGTTCATGGAAGACGGGCGCGTGGTGACCGAGGCCCCGGCGCGCGAGTTCTTCGAGCGTCCGGCAAACGACCGCATTCGTGCGTTTCTGCGCATGGCCGGCGGCACGACGGCGTAGCCCAGCTTGACCGCGGGCGCGGCTTAGGACAGCGCTTGCGACGGGGCGCTCCCAGGCACCTTCGATATTCGATGCTGCTTTGGCACAAACCATCTTTCGGGATTGGAGAGAATTATGACAGAGGAAAAGCTCGAGCTCACGCAGGAGTGGGACAAGACGTTTCCGCAGAGTGACAAGGTCGATCACAGCAAGGTGACCTTCCATAACCGTTATGGCATCACCCTGGCGGCGGACCTGTATGCACCCCGGGATCGCGCGGCGGCTCAGGCGGGCGCGGACGGCAAACTTGCAGCCATCGCCGTGTGTGGCCCGTTCGGCGCTGTGAAGGAGCAGTGCTCGGGCCTCTACGCGCAGACCATGGCGGAGCGCGGCTTTCTGACCATCGCCTTCGACCCGTCGTACTGCGGTGAGTCGGGCGGCGAGCCGCGCTACATGGCGAGCCCGGATATCAACACCGAGGACTTCATGGCCGCGGTGGACTATCTGAGCTGTCGCGACGACGTCGACCCCGAGCGCATTGGCATCATTGGCATCTGCGGCTGGGGCGGCATGGCGCTCAACGCCGCCGCGCTGGACCCGCGCATCAAGGCGACGGTTGCAAGCACGATGTACGACATGAGCCGTATTGCCGCTAAGGGATACTTCGATGCCAACGACAGCGCCGCCGAGCGCCAGGCGCAGCGCCGCGCCTACGCCGAACAACGCACCAAGGAGTATGCATCGGGCACCTACGAGCGCGCCGGCGGCGTGGTGGACCCGCTGCCCGAGGATGCGCCGTTCTTCGTCAAGGACTACTACGACTACTACAAGACGCCGCGTGGCTACCACCCGCGCTCGCTTAACAGCAACGACGGCTGGAACGTGACGGGCACTATGAGCTTTTTGAACCAGCCCATCCTGACCTATATCGACGAGATCGAGAACGCCGTCATGGTGCTTCATGGAGACAAGGCACACTCGTTCTACATGGGCAAGGATGCCTTCGAGCGTCTGACCGGCGACAACAAGGTGTTTGAGGTCGTGCCCGGCGCGGTGCACACCGACCTCTACGACGGTGGCGGCAAGAACGCCATCCCGTGGGACAAGCTCCAGGCGTTTTTCGAGCAGTACCTGTAGCGCGACGACACGTAGCGCGACGACGTATGGTGCAACGACGCGCGGCATGGCGACGCGTGCATGAAAGGGGATTGAGCAATCTATGGCATACGAGATGAATCGAAGGTTGTTTGTGGCGGCGTTCGCAGGCCTGGCGGGCGTTGCCGCCGCAGGGCTTGTGGGCTGCAGCGGCTCCAATGGCTCCGATGCGGGAGCGGGCAGCGCGTCCGCCGGCGGTTCGGGTGACCTTCTGGACCAGATCCGCGAGCGCGGCGAGATGATCTTCGCTACCGAGGGCACGTGGAGCCCGTGGACCTTTCACGATGATTCCGGCGAGCTGACCGGTTACGACATCGAAGTGGCCCGCGGCATCGCGGAGCGTCTGGGCGTCGAGGCAAGCTTTGCCGAGGGCGAGTGGGACGGCCTGCTTGCCGGCCTCGACTCTGGACGCTACGACACCATGGCGAACGGCGTCTCGGTCACCGAGGAGCGCGAGGAGAAGTATGACTTCACCGAGCCCTACGCCTACAACCGTATCGTCGTCATCACCATGGCCGATTCGGACATCGCATCGCTCGACGACCTTGCCGGCAAGACCACGGCGAACACGCTGGGCTCGAGTTACGCCGCGCTTGCCGAGGCCCACGGTGCTACGAACACCGGCGTCGACGACTTCAACCAGACCATTCAGCTGCTCGAGGCGGGGCGCATCGATGCGACGCTCAACGACGAGGTCGTGTTCTATGACTACATGAGCCAGCATCCGGATGCGAACCTCAAGATCGCGGCGGAAAACGACGAGCCCACGCACGTGGCGTTCCCGCTGCGTAAAGAGGCTGCGACCGAGAGTCTGCTGGCGGCTATGAACGACGCCATCGCGGACATGCGCGAGGACGGGACGCTGTCCGACCTTTCGAACGAGTTCTTTGGAATGGACATTTCCTCTAACGATTGAAACGATGGGGGTGAGGCTACGATGGCCTCGCAGGTTGTATTGACGGTGGGCGGGAGGGCGTTCTCGGCGACGCTCGAGGACAACGCCGCCACGCGTGCGCTGACGGCGATGCTGCCCATGACCGTCACGATGTCCGAGCTCAACGGCAACGAAAAGTACTGTTACCTCGAGAGCTCGCTGCCAGCGCGGGCCGAGCGCGTGGGGTCTATCCAGGCGGGAGACATCATGCTGTTCGGTAGCGACTGCCTGGTGGTTTTCTATCAGAGCTTCTCTACGGGCTATAGCTACACGCGTCTCGGGCATATCGACGATGCGGCAGGGCTCGCCGATGCCGTGGGATCGGGCGACGTCGAGGCGAGCTGGCAGCTCGCTTAATCGAGCGAAGCTGAGGTGTGGCGGCGGTGCGCGTGCCCGGTCTCCAAGGCGTTTCCGGCGGATTCGTGCTCGGCGTCCTCGCCCGCCGCTGCTGTAGCTTCTTGGTCTCTATGGAGGTGTTCTTCCTCGTCGCGGCTGTCGTGCACTGCGACGCCCACGCCGTGCTGCTGCGCCAGGTCGAGCAGCTCGCGCATGGTCATCGACTCGGCATCCTCGGCGGAGATTGACATGCCTGCATCGACAAGCTGCCGGTAGATGCGGTATTTTCCAAGCCCCATGTCATGGTCGGAAGCCTCATGGTGCTCTGCCTCGCTTGCATGCGAGCAGTGCACCTGACCGGTTTGGTCGGTATCGAGGCAGTGGACACCGGTCGATTCAAGCCGGGCCGCCGCGTCGCGGTCGTCGCAGACGATTGTCAGCTCGATCACGGCGTCTTGGGTCAGATAGTCTTGCAGGGCGTCGTCGATGGCGGCGAGGGCTTCCTCATAGCTCTTGCCCTGCACGTCCGCTTGCTGCAGGACCTGCTCGCCGTCCTTGTTGTAGGCGCGCGTGTCGGCGACGCAGTCGAAGCGATTGATGCCAAGCTCAAGGGAAGGGTTTACGTCGATGCCGATATAGGCGTACGGCGTCGAGGCCCAGGCAACGCCTCCTATGCCCAGGAGCACCAGCAGCAGACATGCGGCGGCTGCGAGCACAATGTGCCTGCGACGCTGGGGTGAGGCGGCGGGTCGTTTCTGGGCAACGAGGGAGAGGTGCGGCTGATCGTCCGACGCCTTTCGATGTTGGGGGATCGAAGGGGAGGGGTCGTGTTCGTCCGCGGCGGGCTGTTCGGCGAGCTTGTGTGTCCGGCCCGCTGGGGCTGTCTGACCCGAGCCGCCTGCCTGGTCGGCAGTTCGGATCTGCTCGATGCGCTCCAAGGTGCGTTCGGCCAGGTCGGCCGGCACATGCGCGTTATCGAAGGCGTCCTGCAGACGCCGCTTCACATCGTCGGTCATGACAGGGCCTCCCTCAGTTGCTGCTTCCCGCGCGAAATCCATGAGTACACGGTGCCGGTAGGCATGCCGGTCATGCGCGAGATGTCGCGGGCGGTATATCCCTCGTACAGGGCGAGGTAGAGCTGTGTTTTAGGCGGATCGCCAAGCGTGTCCAGGGCGTTTCGAATATCGATGAGGCCTTCGGGGCTGTCGCCTGTGGCCGGCAGGGCTCCCTCGCCACCCTGCTCGACAAGGCCTTCGAGCGAGGTGTTTTTGTTCCGCGCGGCCTTGAGGACATCCTTGCAGGCGTTGATGGCCACGCGGAGCAGCCAGGCCTTTTTGTGGCGCTCGCTGCGAAAGGGGGCGTCGTGCAGGGCGTATTTGATATAGACATCCTGGAAGACATCTTCGGCATCGGAGGGCGCAAGGTAGAGAAGGCAGGCGCGCCACACCGCGTCGCCATAGGCATGCATGGCCTGTTCGATGTCCGGGGCATCGCGCATGTCTTCTCCTTTCCCGTTCCTGTATTCGCCGGTCGCGAGGCGTCCGAACGTCGCTTATGCCCAGGTGCCGTGGTGTCCGGCGTCGTGGCTGTCGTGGGCGGCGCCGTTGTGATGCGCTCCGCGGCGGGCATTCGCACCGCTGCGGGCGCCGCTTGCTGTTGCAGCTCCCGTGCCGCCGCCTACGCCGTGTCCACACGCCGGTGCGCCCGCATTGGTGCAATTGTCGCAGATGCCGTTGGCGTCTGCGTCGACGTAGGAGCTGCAGGCATGGTGCGTGCGGCCCGCGGCGTTTCCGCAGGTGTCGCAGCGGCCGTCGTTGTCGGCATCGAGGAATTCGTTGCGGGCGTGCGCGTTCTTTCCAGGGGCGCGTCCACAGGTGTCGCAGATTCCGTCCCCGTCGGTGTCGCAGAACGCGTTGCAGGCCTTGTTGTTGCCGGTAACCCGTGCTCCGCAGAGGTCACAGAGGCCGTCTTCGTTGGCATCGCGACATTTCGGAGAGGTGTGTGCCGAGCCGGGCTGCGTTGCCGAGGCAAGTTGGGCCTGCAGTGTTGCGGTCCTGCCGACGCCTGCTCCCGCCGCTGTGGCAGGGCCCGCTGCAACCAGGCTAAACCCCAGCGCCGCTGCAATCGCTATGCCGGCCGCTGCTGAAATCAGATGGCTGCGTTTCATGATGCGCTCCTTTCGATGGTTGGAAGGCGGGTCTCGCATCCCCGTCATAACCAATACGATTCAGACTGCCTCTTCCTTGCAACGAGTCGATGTTTTTTGACATGCGGACGCCGTGCCCTCGTGCGGGTGGACGCTGTTGCGAGTGCCTCACCGTCGATACACGATGAATATGCAATTCAAGCATGGTGAAGAATAAAGAATAGGTATTTGTAATATAACAAGGAAAACGCCACCATGGATGCCAATCAATCCGAGCCGCGCGCAGCGATGCGAGTCGTGCAAAGTGCGGCAGAGCGAAAGGAGCGAATTCGTGAAAGGTGGCAATAACAAGCTGCTGGTGCTCATTTTGACCATCGGCGTCTTTGGCATCCTGAACACTGAGATGGGCATTGTGGGGGTGATTCCCTACGTCGCGGAGCGGTTTGGCGTCAGCGTACCCGATGCCGGTCTGCTGGTAAGCATGTTCGCCCTTATCGTTGCAATCGCTGGCCCTACGATGCCGCTGCTGTTTTCGAAGGTGAATCGCAAGACGGTCATGCTTCTAGCGCTCGGTGCGTTCTCCGTGTGCAACGTTGTGGGCATGCTAGCTCCCACGTTTGAGGTGCTGCTTGCCGCGCGTGTGATCCCGGCGGCCTTCCATCCACTGTACGTCTCGATGGCCATGGCGGTGGCGCAACAGACTGGCGAGACTGCGGCGGAGCGCGCAAAGAACTCCTCGCAGGTATTTGTGGGCGTCTCGGCCGGTATGGTGGTGGGCGCTCCCATTGCGGGCCTGTTGGCCAGCTCGATCTCGTTTGCGGCCTCCATGGCGTTCTTTGCGGTGGTCACCATCGTGGCGCTGGTTATGACGGTGGCGCTTGTGCCGTCCATGCCTGTGGAGCACCCCATGAGCTATGGCAGTCAGATCGCCATCCTCAAGAACCCGCTCGTCATTGTTTCGCTGCCTGCGGCCGCCACGATCAACGCGGCTATGTTCGGCTTTTATAGCTACCTGAGCGACTACCTGGGCAGTGCCGTTGGGATGGGTCCTGCGCTGGTAAGCGGCGTGTTGTTCGCGTACGGTCTGGCGAATATCGTAGGCAACGTGGTCTCGGGACGCAGCCTTGGTGTCTCGCCCAAGATGACCATGGTCGTTGGTCCCCTTGCCCTTGCGGCGCTGTATGTCGCCCTGTTTGTGGCAGGTAGCGTGCAGCTTGCGGCGATTGCTCTCATGCTTGTGCTGGGCGTGGCGGTTGGCCTGGCCAACAACTGCGACCAGTTCATGGTGTCGCGCTCGGCGCCCGAGGCGCCGGACTTCGCCAACGGGCTCTTCCTCACGGTGACCAATCTTGGAACGACCGTGGGTACCACCGTGTGCGGCTCGCTCATAACTGCGGGTGGCACGCACATGGCCGTACTCGGTACGCTGCCGTGCCTGGCGTTGGGCATCGTCTTTACGATGGCGTGCATTCGCCTTATGGGCAGGACTGCGTCCGGCCAGGAAGAAGCTGCTGCGACCCAGTCAGCTCGGGCATAACACCGAGGGACGCCCGATCAACCGACGGACGTCCGCTCAATCAACGGACGCCCGCTCAACCAAAGGGCGCCTGCTCGATCGAAGGGCGTCCGCTCAACCGACAGGCGCCCGCTCGCATCCAAATTGGGCTCCCGGTCGCGGTTTCTCCTGAACTATATGCACGGCGACAGCCCGGCTCATTCCTCGCACGCAATCGAAGTCCTTGATTTTGCCGTTTTGGGCCTCTAAAACATCCAAATTGAGGACTTCATCCGGGAGTTTTTCGCACCTACTCGAGAACATCTCGATCCAAGCAATTGGCTGCGCGCCTGCCTGCGGCCGTTCGCCTGCCTGCGGCTGTGTACCTGCCTGCGTGGCAAAGTGGCAACAAACCTTGTGCTGAACCATACTCCAGGTATCAGAACGTCATCATCCAATAGCTATCGTTGCAGCAGCCAGCGGTAAAGCGCGGCGCAAGAAGGGACAGACATGGAATATCGCACGTTGCCGCATGGCGGCGAAAAGATCAGCGTCCTGGGTCTAGGAGCGGGCAGCCTTCACAACGCCGATACCGCTGAGGTCGAGCGCACAATCGAGGCCGCTATCGAAGCAGGTGTCAATCACTTCGATTTTATTCCCAGCAACAGCAAGCCGTTCGAGGGCATGGCCCGGGCGCTGGGCCGTCACCGCGACGAAGTCCATATTCAGGTTCATCTGGGTGCCGAGTACACCAAGGGCGATTATGGCTGGACGACCGATGCGCCGCTTGCCATATCGGAATTCGAGCGTCGGCTTGCATCGCTTGGTACCGACTACGCCGACTTCGGCTTCATACACTGTATCGACGAAGATGCCGACCTTGATCGCGTGATGAACGGCGGCATCTGGGATTATGCGCTCCACGCAAAGCAGGAGGGGATTATCCGGCATCTGGCGTTTTCTACGCATAGCACCCATATAGCGCGTCGCCTGGTCGCCACGGGCGAGTTCGACCTGGCCATGTTCAGCCTGAATCCCATGTATGACTACACCGATGCAAGCGAGTACGGGCGCGGCGAGGCATCCGATCGTATGGCGCTGTACCAGGAGTTCGAGCGCGCCGGCATAGGGGTGTCGGTCATGAAGCCCTTCGCAGGCGGTCGGCTGCTCGACGCCGCTCAGTCGCCGTTCGGGCGTGCGCTCACACGCGTGCAGTGCATTCAGTATGCGCTCGACAAGCCCGGCGTGCTCACGGTGCTGCCCGGCGTGCGGGGCATGGATGACCTCCGCGAGATTCTGAAGTACCTGGACGCTTCGCCTGAGGAGCGAGACTACTTGGAGCTCGCCGACGTGGCCCCACAGGTGCGCGAGGCCCGCTGCGTGTACTGCAACCACTGCCAGCCATGTCCGGCAGGCTTGCAGATCGCGCTCATCAACAAGTACTACGACCTGGCCTGTCTGGGCGATGAGCTTGCGGCGGACCACTATCGTAACCTGGAGCTCCATGCGAGTGACTGCGTTGCGTGCGGTCACTGCGACAGCCGCTGCCCCTTTGGGGTGGAGCAGTCTGCTCACATGAATACCATCGCCGAGTACTTCGGCATATAGGTTGGACGTCAAGGCGCTTAGAAAATCTTATATATAGACACTTAGATTTTGTATAGCAATGAATATTAAGGGAACAATACCTCTCGGATAGACGAGTGCCGCCCCGCAGGGCGGCAGGCCGCGTCGCCATCACGGGCAGAGCCCTTCCAGACTATGCCGAGCAGCGATGGTGGTGCGGCCACCCTAAGAGAGGTGATTCTCATGAGAATCGACAAACTGGCCATGACGGCGCGGGAGGCCCTGCAGACCGCCATGGGCATCGCGAGCGACGCGCAGGCGGGAGCGGTGGAGCCGATTCATCTGCTGTCAGCATTGCTCACCGGCGGCGAGCGGAACATCTCGGTGATTATCGAGCGCATCGGTGCCGACCCGCAGCTGCTGTCGCGCGCCACGCAGGAGGCCATCGACCGTGCGCCGAAGGTCTCGGGCGACGGCGCCGAGATGGGGCTGTCGCGCGACCTCGTGCGTACGCTTGAGCGCGCCGAGAAGCGTGCGAGTAAGATGGGCGACAACTTTGTCGTGACCGAGCACCTACTTATGTCGCTGGCTGAGGACAAGGGCGACGCCGGCCGAGTGCTGAAGGACGCCGGGGTCACGACCGAGCGCATCGAGGAGGTCTACCAGGAGCTTCGCGGCGACGATCGCGTGACGTCTGCGGACGAGAAGACGCAGTTCGAGGCGCTGGAGCAGTATGGTCGCAACATCTGTGACCTCGCGCGCGCCGGCAAGCTCGACCCGGTCATCGGCCGTACCGAGGAGATTCGTCGCACCATCCAGGTGCTGAGCCGTCGTACCAAGAACAACCCGGTGCTCATCGGCGAGCCTGGCGTGGGCAAGACTGCCATCGTGGAGGGCATCGCCCAGCGTATCGTGGCGGGTGACGTCCCGAGCACGCTGCGCGACCGCGACCTTATCGAGCTTGACATGAGCGCGCTCGTCGCAGGCGCCAAGTACCGCGGTGAGTTCGAGGACCGTCTGAAGGCGGTGCTCAAGGAGGTCGAGCAGTCCAACGGCAAGATCATCCTGTTCATCGACGAGCTGCACACCATCGTAGGCGCTGGTGCCACCGAGGGCTCCATGGACGCCGGCAACATTCTGAAGCCGGCGCTGGCCCGTGGCGACCTGCATGCGATCGGCGCGACGACGCTCGACGAGTATCGCAAGTACATCGAAAAGGACGCGGCCCTTGCCCGTCGTTTCCAGACCGTGCTGGTCTCCGAGCCTTCCGTCGAGGACACCATCTCGATTCTGCGCGGCCTGAAGGAGAAGTACGAGATCTTCCACGGCGTACATATCACCGACAGCGCACTCGTGGCCGCAGCGGACCTCTCCGACCGTTACATCGCCGACCGATTCCTGCCCGATAAGGCCATCGACCTTGTGGACGAGGCAGCGAGCCGTCTGCGCATGGAGCTCGACTCCATGCCGGTCGAGATCGACCAGACGCAGCGTAAGCTCACCCAGATGCAGATCGAGGAGCAGGCGCTCATGAAGGAGACGGACGACGCCTCCAAGGAGCGCCTTGAGGCGCTCCGGCAGGAGATCGCCGAGGTTCAGGAGAAGCTGAACGTGCAGAAGGCGGGCTGGCTCAACCAGAAGAACGCCATCGATTACGTGCAGGACCTCAAGAGCCAGCTCGACGACGCTCGCGGCGAGGAGGAGCGTGCCACGCGCGATGGTGACCTGGCCCGTGCCAGCGAGCTGCGCTACGCACGTATCCCCGAGCTTGAGCGCCAGATCAAGGAAGCCGAGGACGAGCTCGACGCGCAGCGCGACGGCGGAGAAGGCCTGAACGAGCAGGTGACCTCCGACGAGATCGCCGAGGTCGTGAGCGCCTGGACCGGCGTGCCGGTGTCCAAGATGATGCAGGGGGAGCTCGACAAGCTGAAGAACCTCGAGGGCGAGCTGCACAAGCGCGTTATCGGCCAGGACGAGGCGGTAAGCGCCGTCGCGTCGGCCGTGCGCCGCAGCAGGGCCGGCCTCTCCGATCCGGACAAGCCTATCGGCAGCTTCTTCTTCCTGGGCCCCACCGGCGTAGGCAAGACCGAGCTCGCCAAGGCGCTGGCAGAGTGCCTCTTCGACGACGAACGCGCGCTCGTGCGTATCGACATGTCCGAGTACATGGAGAAGTTCTCGGTCCAGCGTCTTATCGGCGCGCCTCCGGGATACGTCGGTTACGAGGAAGGCGGTCAGCTGACCGAGGCCGTGCGTCGTCGTCCGTACAGCGTCATCCTGCTCGATGAGATGGAGAAGGCGCATCCGGACGTGTTCAACGTGCTTCTGCAGGTGCTCGACGACGGCCGCCTCACGGATGGCCAGGGACGTCAGGTGTCCTTCAAGAACACGATCATCATCATGACGTCGAACGTTGGCTCGAGCGCCATCGCCGAGCTGTCCGGTAAGGATGACGAGGCTATGAAGCGCGAGGTCGACGAGGCTATGCGCCAGACCTTCCGTCCGGAGTTCCTGAACCGTATCGACGATATCGTGGTCTTCCATCCGCTCGGCATGGCTCAGATCGAGAAGATCGTCGACATCCAGCTTGCCGACGTGCGCGAGCGTCTGGCGAAGGAGCGCATGACGCTCAACGTGACGCCCGGCGCCAAGCAGATGCTTGCCGTTGGCGGCTTGGACCCGGTGTATGGCGCGCGTCCGCTCAAGCGACTCATCCAGAGCGAGGTCGTGGACTGCATCGCGAAGGCCATCATCGACGGCGTGGTGCGCGAGGGCGACCAGGTGACGGTGGACGTGGATACCGAGGGCAGCTTCTATGTGGTAGAGGATGCCTCCGGTCCGGCTCCGACCTATGAGGTGCCCGAAGCCTAATGGGTCTTAGGTGCCTGTAAGGTCGACCGGCGCAAGGTTGCCTGGCGCAAGATCGCTTAGTGCGAGCGCCGAGAGCGGGCCAGCACATTGTTCATTGGGTGCGGCAACATCGGTTTTGCCGGGGTCGCCGCACCCTTTCTGTGCGGAGCTGCTAGGATGTGTGGCAGGGCGACACGGGTCGCCGTGTTGTAAGAAGGGGAGGGCGCTATGGCTCATTCGGGCGAGAAGGACGCGACGTCACGTGAGGCGCGCCGGCAGGATGCGCCGTCCTATGACCCCTACATTCGCGCAGAGAACGAAGATGACGATGGCTACGACCCCTACTCCGACCGTCGGCCCGAGCCAGAGCCGCTCTTTGAACGCGACCCCTGGGACTAGCTCGATTTGGCTTTTCTTGGCGGCGGCCACCGTTAAGGCTGCGCTGCCGGTCAGGTGGCTTCGAGGCTATCAAGCAGCTGATATATAACGGTTGCGGCCCTGTCACGACGATGCTACGTCATGGCAGGGCCGCTCGCTCTGTAGCGTGGATCCTTTATGCCGGGGCGGGGCATTCGGGGTTGCGGCTGGCGTATTTTGCCGTGAAGCCCTCGATATGCAGCGTGCTCGCGATGATGTCCTTTATGACTTCGGTCGATGTGTAGGGATGTGAGCGGATAAACATGATGAGACCGCTGATGAGCACATAGAAGGTCTCAAAGACATGGTCGATGAGCACTTCGTGGTAACGCTGAAACTCGACGACTGTCGAGTCGCAGATGTAGCGAGCGCAACGTTCGGCAACGCGGTGCACAAAGTCCGTGTACAGGATGGCGTCGCCGCCGATTGCGATTGATTTGGGCAGGTCGGGAGTCTGCAGCACCATGGAGCGCAAAAGCGCCGAGATGGTGTCGAGCGCCCCCTCGATGTCGCCACGCGTGCGGTTGGCGTTCCACGTGCGCAGACGGTCGATGAACGCGTCGATGGTGTAGTCGAGCGCGGCTTCGAGCGCCGCCTCTTTGTTGGGGAAGTAGTGGTAGAACAGCGAGCGAGTGCAGCCGACATGCTTTGTGATGTTGGAGACCGAAAGCTTGCTGATGCCCTCTTGGGCGCAGACGTCGATCACCGCGCGGAGCAGCTCTTCCTTGCGCACGTCGTGTGCAAGGCGAGTTTGACGCGCCTGGTTGGTGTTCATGTCGCTCAACGCCGTCACCTCTTTCGTTGGCATTGCTTGGGCGACGGACCGGCCTGCTCGCAAGGTCTTGGGCGGAGCGTGCAAGGCCATATGCCTTGGGGTCAGTCCAGGTTGCCCCATTGTGACATAAAGAAAGACACTTTTGCCAATTTCGTCAACAGAAACGCGAGGATAACATGATTGTTGAAGCGGGGTGCTTTCTTGTTGGCGGTCGCTAAGCCTGCGCGTGCGGCAGGCTTCTGCTAGAATCACATTACTTGCCTCCGTAGCTCAGGGGATAGAGCACCGCTCTCCTAAAGCGGGTGTCGACGGTTCGAATCCGCCCGGGGGCACCAGGGAACATGACGGCGTCGCGCGTGTGGCGCCGTTTCTGGTTGAGGGGGCAATGCCGGCGGATTCGGGCCGCCGGCGCCCGCCTCTGTTCTGCGGCAATATACACGCTCGGGTTCTTCGTCTGGTAAGTTCTGCAGCAATCCACACGCTCAAGGCCCCTATAGAGGGGTGTGAGCGTGTGGATTGCCACAACATAGAATTCAAGCGTGTGGATTGCCACAATTCAGTACCTCTAGAAGAGGGACCTATAGAAGAAGGACCTATGGAAAAACCGCAGGGGCAGGACGCGCATTCGAAGTCGAATCGTCGTCGCTGCTCCCTGCGGTCGGGTGTGGCAGATGTGCTCACAAAAACGTGCGTCGCGCAGGTACCCCGGTGCGAAGCGGTGCGCGCACGATGCTACTCGTCGCTGCCCTTGGAGATGACAACCGTGAGCGTGTTGCCCGAAAGCGTGGCGTCCATGACCATACCGGAGTCGTAGTCGTTGCTAAACTCGTACTCCTTCTTCACGGTGATGCTGGACGGCACGTTGCTGGTAAGGTTGCTCTCCCAGGTTCCTACAAGCGCAGACGCGTCAGACGACGTGAAGTCGTTCGAGCTGCCGCCGCCGTTGTTGTTGCTGGTCGAGCCGCCGTTGTCGCTGTTGCCACCGCTGTTGTTGCTGCCCGAGTTGCTCGAAGTGGAGCCCGAGGAGATGGTGACCGTAATGCTGGTGCCCTTGGGTTGCAGGCCGCGCGGGTTCCAGTCGATGACCTTGCCCTTCTCGACGCTGTCGCTTTCCTCGTAGTTCACGGTGTAGCCGAAGTCCTCGCCCAGCGCATCGGCGACCTGGCTCTCGGTCATGTTGCTCAGGTTGGGCACGCTCACAGAGCCGGGCGCGACGGCGACGGTGATGGTGACGGTCTCGTCCTCGTCGATCATCTCGCCGGCCTTGCGGCTCTGGTCAATGACCGTGTTCTCATCGTCGCTGTCGCTTTCCTGCTCGTTGACCGTGTACTTGATGTTGAGGTTCTGCAGCTTCTGCTCGGCCGTCTCAAGTGTGTCACCCACGACGTTGGGCATCTCGGCCTGCTCGGTAGCGGGGCCGCGAGACACAGTGATGTCGATCGAGGAGCCCTCGGGCGCCTGCTGGCCGTTGTCTCCCTTGGGGGTCTGGTCCATGACCTCGCCCTCGTCGTAGTCGTCGCTGTAGCCAGGGTCGACGGTGCCCACCTCGAAGCCTGCATCCTCAATGGCTTCGCGCGCCTGGTCCTCGGTCATGCCGATGACGTTGGGAACGTCGGCCATGGTGGCGCTGCTGCCAAACAGGTTCACAGCAAGTGCCACGATGACGCCCAGGATTGCGATAACCGCAATCACGCCGGCGACGATCTTGCCCTTGCCGCTGTGTTCCTCCTCGACGTCCTCATACGAAGACGAGCTGCCGGCAAGCGGAGCCCTGCCAGACGAGCGGGTGCTGTCGACAGCGGGGCGTGCCATGGCACGCGTCTGATCGCTCATGACGCGCGTCTCGGTGGCACCCACCCCGGCGACGCCGGCGCTGATGACGCGGGTCGGCTCGGGTACGTCTACGGTACGGCCGGCCAGGTAGGCGTTGAGCACCTGGCGCAGCTCGTCGGCGGTCTGGAAGCGGTTGGCGGGGTCCTTTTCCATGCAGCGCAGGATGATGCGCTCAAGGTCGGCATCGACGCCGGGGTTCACCTGCGACGGCGGCACGGGCAGCTCGTTGACCTGCTTGAGGGCGACCGAAATCGCATCGTCGCCGTCGAAGGGCACCTGGCCGGTCGCGCACTCGTACATGACCACGCCGAGCGAGTAGATGTCCGAGGTCGGGCCAAGCTCCTGGCCGCGGGTCTGCTCGGGGGAGACGTAGTGCGCGGTGCCCAGCACGTTGTTGTCCTGGGTGAGGTGGCTGTTTTTGGCGCGGGCGATGCCGAAGTCCATGACCTTGATGTTGCCATCGGGCTGCACCATGATGTTTTGCGGCTTGATGTCGCGGTGGATGATCTCGTGCTTGTGGGCTACCGAGAGCGCCGCGCAGATCTGTGAGCCGATCTGCGCGACCTTCTTGGGATCAAGGGCGCCGTGGCTGCGGATGCCGCTCTTCAGATCGGTTCCGCGGAGGTACTCCATGACGATGTAGTAGGTGTCGCCCTCCTTGCCCCAGTCGTAGACGCCGACGATGTAGGGGCTCTGCAGGCCCGCGGCCGCCTGGGCCTCCTGTTTAAAGCGCGCTGCAAACGTGGCGTCGGCTGCGTACTGCGGCAGCATAATCTTCACCGCCACCGTGCGGTCGAGGACCTGGTCCTGCGCACGGTAGACGGTGGCCATGCCACCCGCGCCGATCTTATCCTTGAGGAGGTACCTTCCCCCGAGGACCTGCTGCTCCATCTGTGTGCTCCTAACCAAACTCATACACGCCCGAGGAGTTTGTACCCCTCGGAATTGATTCCAACTCGCCTCCGCCGTTGCCGGCGTGCGTCCACCGATGCGATGCGACCGCGCTACGAGCTCTGTGCGGCGAGGGCCGCCGCCAGGACCCGTCCGGCAATAGATGCTGCCGAGATGTCGTGGTCGTAGTAGTTCTCGATCACGACCGAAATCGCGACCGTCGGTGAGTCATAGGGGGCGAATCCCACGAAGGTGGAGTTCGCGTTGTCGTTGTTGACCTCGCCCGTGCCCGTCTTGCCGGCCACCTGGACGCCGCTGATCGCAGCCTCGCCGCCCGTGCCGCTCTGTACGACGGAGAGCATGGCCTCACGGATCTGCTCGGCGGTGTCGGCGCTGATGGGCTGGCCCAGCGAGCGGGGCTGCGTGGTGCTTACCACGGTGCCGTCGGGTGCCAGGATCTGGGAAACGATGTAGGGGTTCATGGCGATGCCGCCGTTGGCCACTGCAGCCACGATCACCGCGTTCTGCATGGTGGTGACCTGCGGTCCGGGGGTGTGACCCTGGCCGACGGGCTGGCCGGCGCCTGCCCAGGCGGTCTCCCACTCCGTCATGACCGACGGGTCGGGCATGATCGAGGGCGTGGTGGAGAAGTCCTGGCCAAGCGAGGTGCCAAAGCCGTAGGCGTTGGCATACTGCACGAGGGTGTCGGCCCCCAGGTCAACGGCAAGCTGGCCGAAGGCGACGTTCGAGGACACGGCAAAGGCCCGCTGCAGGCTGATGGTGCCATAGCCCACGTCCTCGGCGTTCGTGACCGGCGCGCCGCCGATGTCCATCTCGGCCGGGGCGTTGTAGGTGGTCTTGAGCGTGGCGAACCCGGTCTCAAGCGCGGCGGAGAGCGTCACCACCTTGAAGGTCGAACCGGGCGTGTAGAGCGCCTGGGTCGTGCGGTCGTACATGGCGGAGTCCGCCGCGTTGCCCGAGAGCACCGAAGCGATGTCGGTGTTGTCATAGGTGGGCGAGCTCGCCTTGGCAAGCACCGCGCCCGTGCGCGGGTCGAGCACCACGATGGCGCCGGAAAGGCCGTTCAGGGCCTGCTCGGCCGCCTGCTGGATGCGGGAGTCAAGCGTGAGCATGACCGAGTTGCCCGGCTGCGAGGTGCCCGCGAGCGAATTCAGAGCATTCTCCCAGCTGGAGTAATCCTTCGAGCCGGTGAGCGTATCGTTCATAGAGCTCTCGATGCCGGCAGAGCCGTACTGCGTGGAGTAGTAGCCCACGGTATGCGCGGCCATGTTGCCGTTGGGGTAGGAGCGCACGTAGGTGCCGTCCTCCTGCTGGAGTGACTCGGCAAGGGTCACGCCGTCGGACGTGATGATGGAGCCGCGCTTGATGTAACGGGCGCGCTCGATGGTGTGGTTGTTCGAGGGCATGCTCTGGTACTCGTCGGCCTTGATGACCTGAATGTAGGTGAGGTTGCCGATGAGCACGGCGAACAGGGCCGTGAAGAGGAAGACGGCGCGGGTGAGGCGCTTCGCGAGGGCTACGCGGCCCAACACGCCGGATTCGGGCGTGTCGAGCAGGCGGCGGCGGAGGCGCGATCCCGGGCGAGCATGGGAGCCGCCCGAGGCGGCGTTGCCCGGCCCTGCGGCTGCCGATCCCTTGCTGAAGATACGCGTGCCGGCCTTGCTCACCATGGCCTCGGCTGCCTCGCCGGCGGATGCCTCGGGAAGTGAGGTCATGATGCCCGTGCCGGCAAGCTCCGTCTCGCGGCCGGTCGCCTCGTCGCCGGCGCGCATGAGCAGTGCCACGATGATGAAGCTCGCCAGCAGCGACGAGCCACCCTGGCTCATGAAGGGCAGGGTCACGCCGGTCAGCGGGATAAGGCGGGTCACGCCGCCCACGATGAGGAAGGCCTGGAACGAGATGGCCGCGGTGAGGCCGGTGGCGCTGAAGGCAGCCAGGTCGGATTTGGCACGTGCCGCCGTGGTGAGGCCGCGCACGGCGAAGAGCATGAACAGGATGAGCACCGCAGAGCCGCCGAGCAGGCCAATCTCCTCGCCGATGGCCGAGAAGATGAAGTCGGACTCAACGACCGGGATGTTTGTCGAGAGGCCCTTGCCGATGCCCGTGCCAATCAAGCCGCCGTCGGCAAGCGAGAAGAGGGACTGGACAAGCTGGTAGCCGCCGCCCTGGGCGTCGGCAAAGGGGTCGAGCCAGATCTGGAAACGGGTCTGCACGTGGCTCATCACCTGATAGGCGCCGAAGCCGCCGATGGCAAGCAGCACCAGACCGATGAGCACATACGACACGCGTCCGGTGGCCACATAGAGCATGATGAGGAAGATCGTGTAGAAGAGCAGGGCGCTGCCCAGGTCGCGCTCGAACGCCACGATGATAAGGCAGATGCCCCACACCACGAACAGCGGTACGAACAGACGCAGGCGCGGCAGCTTGAATCCCAGGATGTTGTGGCTCGCGATGGAGAACAGCTCGCGGTTCTCGGACAGGTATCCCGCCAGGAAGAGCACGATAAGCACCTTGGCGAACTCGCCGGGCTGGATGGTGAAGATCTCGCCGATGCCGATCCACAGGCGCGAGCCGCCGCGCTCCACGCCGATGAAGATCGGCAGGATGAGCAGGATGATGCCGGCGATGCCCAGCGTGTACTTGTAGCGCCGCACGACGTCGAGGTTCTTTACGAGCGCGAGCGTGCCCACCATGAGGGCGATGCCCACGAACAGAAAGACGATCTGGTTCATGGCGACCTCGGGCCGCAGGCGCGTGACGAAGGTGATGCCGATGCCCGAGAGCGCAAAGACGACGGGCAGGATGGCGGGGTCGGCCCCGGGGGCAAGGATGCGCACGGCGATATGTGCCGCGGCGAAGGCGACAAACAGGCCGATCGGCACGGCGAGGGTGCCGAAGGTGAGCGCGGTGCCGGTGAACACCACGTACATGGCGTACAGCAGGGTTACGGGGAACGCTGCCGCTATGAGCAGGAAGAGCTCGGTGTTGCGACGGCTACTCATTGCGTCGCGCCTCCTTCCTGGGACGGTTCGGGGTTCGTTTCGGGGCCTTCGGCGGAAGATCCGCTGTCCCCGGCTTCGGCGGAGGTGTCGCCGGTGGCGTTACCGATGGCCTCGGCGGTGTTCGCCTGGCGGGTGAGCGCCTCGTCGATCTGCTTGCGATAGTTCGAGAGCGTCTGGCGAGCGGAGTCCATGGACGCCTGGGGTATGCCGTCGCGCAGGCGGTTCTGAGTGTCCTCGGGCAGGTTGCTCAGCTCGATCGCGGTCTCGTCGTTGAGCCAGTAGAGGTCGAGCCCCATGAAGGACTCGGGGATGCCGTTGTAGATGGCCACGTGCCCGTCCTTCTCGCCCAGGAAGAGCGAGTTGGTGATGGACACGGCGAGCACGATGCCCGCGATGGCGAAGGTCGCCACGAAGGCGCACAGGGCGATGATGACGTTGCGGCGGCGCCTGCGCATGATGTCGCGCATGCGGCCGTCGTCGACCACGTCGACCACCACAACGGTCACGTTGTCCGAGCCACCTGCGGCAAGCGCCGCATCCACCAGGTTGTCCACGCAGATCTGGGCGGTGGAGGACTGGTTGGCAATCTCTTCGATCTCGCCGTCGGGGATCATGCTCGAAAGGCCGTCCGAGCACAGGATGAGCCGGTCGCCCTCTTCGATGTTGAGCTGGAAATGGTCGGCGTACATGGCCGGGTCGGAGCCGAGCGCGCGGGTGATGACCGAGCGGTTGGGGTGCACGCGCGCCTCGTCGGCCGTGATCTCGCCCGCGTCGACGAGCTCCTCAACGTAGGAGTGGTCGCGGGTGACGCGGATGAGTGTGCCCTCGTGCACCAGGTAAGCGCGCGAGTCGCCCACGTGGGCGAGGGCGATGGTGTTGCCCTCGATGTAGGCGGCCGTGGCGGTGCAGCCCATGCCGGGCTTGCCGAGGCCGTTTGCCGCCGCCTCGATGATCGCGGCGTTGGCCGCCTCGACGGCGGCTGCGAGCTGCGCCGGGTCGGCCGTCTTCGGGGCCATGCGCGCCACGGTCTCCACGGCAATGGACGAGGCGACCTCGCCCGCGGCGTGGCCGCCCATGCCGTCGCACACGCAGAAGAGCGGCGATTGCACCAGGTAGGAATCCTCATTGTGCGTGCGCACGCAGCCCACGTCGGAGCGCGCACCCCACATGAGCGAAGTGGTGGTGCCGGCGTCGTAGGTGGAGTCGGTGTCGATGCGCTCGTCGGCGATGGGCGCGAAGCTCTGCGTGGTGCCCGGGTCGCCCAGGCGCGACTCGACCGCCGTCACGTCGATCTCGGCGGTGGTGTCGGGCGCAGGCACCTCGTCGTCCTGTTCGGGGGAAGGCTCGGCGTCGCCGGGCGCGTGCGCACCGTCGAAGGGCTGGTCCGAGAGAGGCTCCGCGGCGTCGTCGGAAACGGGGGCGGCGTCCTCTATCGCGTCATGGGGCGGCTGGGTCTGGGGCTCTGCCTGCTCGGGTTGCTCGGGCCGAGCAGCCGTGTCCGGCGTGGAGTCTACGCGCAGGTGCGCGCCTGTCAGCGGGGCCTCCTCGTCCGCGGCGGCCGCGTCGTGCTCGGACGGCGCGGCTACGGGGGGTTCGGAGACAGGCGCTGTATCTGCCCGTTGCGGCGCAAAACCGCCCGGCACCTCTTCGGGCGCAGGGCGGCTGGAGCCGTCAAGCGGTGGGAAGATGCGGTCTTCGTCCGTGGTCATCGGCGGTTCACTTTCATGACGACGTCGCCGATCTGAACCTCGTCACCCTCGCGTAGGGTGGCAGGCTCGAGCAGCTGATGCCCGTTGACGAGCGTGCCGTTGAGCGAGTTGAGGTCCTCGATGACGAGCGCCGGCCCCTGCAGCGAGAAGCGCGCGTGCGAGGCCGAGACAAACGGTTCGTTGATGCAGATGTCAGAGCTGGGCGAGCGGCCCACGATGACCGGCCCCAGCATGTCCACGTGGATGCCGCGGATGCCGCGGGGGCCCTTGTCGACATCGATGGTCCAGATGGCGGAGTCCCGCCGCTGGCCGCGCACGAGCCCCACGCCCGTCTTCATGACGGCGAACAGGAAGATGTACAGCAGGACGACGAGAACGATCCTGCCAACGAAGAGGGTGATGTCGATCATCTGGCGATTCAGCCCCTAAACTCGAACGTGCTAAGGCCAAAGGTAAGCAGGTCGCCGTCGCGCAGCGGGCAGCGCGTGACGCGGCGGTTGTTGACGAGCGTTCCGTTGGTGGAGTTGAGGTCCTCGATGGACCAGGCGCCCCCGGCGCAGATGACCTGGGCGTGGCGGCGCGATACGTTGGGGTCCTTGAGTGCTACGTCCGACGACGCGCGCTCACGACCGATGACGCACTGGGGTCCGCGGATCTCGAAGACGTCGCCGGTCACCACGTCGACAAGCTGCGCCACGGGCTGGCTCGTCGCGCGGGGGTTTGCCATGTTGGAGGCGATGCTGGCGGCGGCACCCAGGGCGGCTCCCGTCGCGGCGGCCCCGCCCATGCCGGCGAGGGCCTCGCGGCTCACGGTCTTGGGCACGCTCACCACGGGCTCGGCGATGTTGGGAGCGAAGGGGTCGGCGACCGGAGACCCGGCCGCACCTGCGGCAAGGCCGCCGTCGGCGATGGCCACTTCGGGAACGCGGGCGCCCATGGCCGATGCGTGTCCGCGACGCGACGCGGGACGCGGGGTGGGGCGAAGCGGGGCGGGCTCGGGCTCAGGCTGGCGATTGACCGTCTGGGCCTGGACGTTCTGCGAAATGCCGCTCTGGTAGGCGCGCTCCTCCTCATAGAGGCGTGCGAGGGTGGGGGCATCCACGTTCTCCGCGAACACCGAGAACTTTCCGGCTCGCAGGGATGGGTCGATCATAAAGCGGACGAGCGGGTCGCCCACGAAGTTGTAGCGCTTGCGCTGGGCCTGCGCCTTCACGAACTCGCCGAGCTCACGCGTGAGTTCGGGATAGTAGGGAGCCATGAGGGGGTCATCCTCGTTGGCGATGAGCACGGTATAGAGCGCCGGCGCGGTGTTCACGCCGTTCACCACGAGCGTCTGATCTTCCATCTCGCGGGCCGCCTGCTTGGCGAGCTTCTTGAACGAGAACGGTGCCCGCGCGGCGCCGAAAATGCCCGCGACGTGGTTCTCGAAGATATTCAGGAAGTTCACAGACGATCACCTTCCGATAGGTCTTTACGGTATCCGAGTAACGAGACACATATATCGAGGATTATAGAGGATAGGGCTGCCGACCCCAGGGCCGCGAGGGGTCCGGTGGGGTCGACACCGCCATTTTCCATAGGGTTTGCAAGCCAGAGCAGCAAAACAACCACAATTGCGAAGAGCGCGCACGGCGCGGCGATAAGACCTTTGCCGCGGGATTCCTGTACGTTGTGCCACAGGCGCGCCAGCAGGAGGCTCGATGCCGCGGAGGCGGCCGAAAGCGATACGGCTCCCACCCAGAGCCAGGGATCTGCGAGGGCCGCGACCGCTTGGTCGGCCCCAAGCGCGCCGCCTGCGGCAAGAGCGGCGGCGCACAGGCGGGCGAAGAGGGTCCCCGCCGCAACCGACGCGGCTGCGGGAACAGGCGGCAGCAGGTAGGAGGCGACGGCGGCGATGGGCCCTGCAAGTACGAGGGCGTCTCCCGTTGTTATGCCCGCCGCAACGATGGCGGCAAGTACGGCCGACGCGGCAGGCGCGGTGCGGCCCCAGGTGTACCACCAGCCCGCGAAGCAGGAGCAAAACAGTATGAGGACGGGAAGGGCGGACAGAAGCTCGGTGGAGCTCGCGACGAGCATGACGAAGCAACAGGCGACCAGCGCCGATCCGATCTGCGGGGCGATGCCCGCCGCCAGGCCTATGGCCGCGGCGGCAAGCAGGAGCGCGGGGCCTGCGGCGACGCCCAGCTGTGCGAGCATGCCCAGGCTTGCGACAAAGACCGATACGCCTGCGAGAAGTCCGCAGGCGATGTCCCGGGCCCGGGGCGTGCGACTTCCCAGCCAGCCCTCGGCGGGATCCAGCTCCCATACCTTGCCTGTCGCCGTCAGCTCGTCGTCGTCCTCGGGCAGCCCGTCGGAGGTGAGCCGGGCGATGATGCGGGCCAGGCTGCGGCGACCCTCGCGCGCGTCGCCCAGGCCGTCCAGGAACTGGTCGGCAAAGTCCTGGACGTCGCCAAGGCGCTCGGCAGGATCGGCGGCAAGCGCTCCCAGCAGGGCGTCCTCTGCGGTTTCGGGGATGTCGGGGAGCAGGTCGCTCGGACGGATCACGCCTCGGGCGATGTTTTTCAGCGAATCGGCCGGCGTGGCGGCGCGGAAGGGTGCGGTGGCGCAGAGCGACTCGTAGAGCACGCATCCCAGCGCAAAGATGTCCGTGCGCTCGTCTACCAGGTCGCCCGTCAGCTGCTCGGGCGGCATGTAGCCGATGGTGCCGCCGCGTGCCCCGCCGAAGCCGGCCGCGCTCGCGAGCGTCGCCATGCCGAAGTCGGTGAGCTTTACATGGCCGCTGCGGTCAATGAGGACGTTTCCCGGCTTGATGTCCAGATGCAGCACGCGGTTCTCGTGTGCGAAGGCGAGCGCCTGCGTGAGGGCGTCGGCGATGCAGGCGCATTCGTCGTAGGTGAGCGAGTTCCCGTCGACGCCTGCGAGGAACTCCTCGAGCGACATGCCGTCGATGTATTCCATGACGAGGTAGGCATAGGCGTCGTCGTAGGTGAAGTCGATCACCGAAACGATGTTGGGGTGCTGCAGCATGCTCGCCGTGCGCGCCTCGGCGAGCGCCTGCGCGCGGACGTCCTCGGGCGTGGTGTTGTAAGGGGACGAGAGGGGGATGCGCTTGATGGCGACGCGACGCTGCAGGCGGGAGTCCAGGCAGATCTCGACGCTTCCGAAGCCGCCGGTTGCGCGGGTCTCCAGGGGGCGGTACCGCTTGAGCAGCGAGGTCGCGGCCGCGCCGGCAGGCGGCGCCGGCTCGTGGCGCGCCATGACGCGGGTGGGGCCCGCGGGTGACTCGGCGTGCGAGTCGTCGCGCCGAACGCGTCCGGTCCGGCCGGTATGGGTCGAGAACAGCGACATGGCTACCTCGTGGTGTGATTAGGGTGCGAAGTTGTAGCGTGGGCGCCATTTTACCATGTCTGCGGCGACGCCCTTGGTGTTTACCCGCGTCTGTGGTGGCGCCCCTGCGGAAGCGCGGCGAGGAAGCGCTCGAACTCCGCATCGGTGCCACGCACGAAGGAGTCGCGCGGCACGCAGACGCCGTCGAGGCCAAACTGCAGCACGTGCATGAGGTCGTCCTGCTGCACCCGGCTCAGATCGCGAAACCGGTAGTAGCGCGACCGCCCGTCGCGCGCGAACACCATGAGGCCCTCGTCCGAGACGGCGACGCGACGGTAGCGGTCGCCGAAGCTCGTTGGGTCCTTCTCCATGGCGTCGATGTAGTGGCGGGCGTAGCTGTGGCGCATGTGGGCGCGATGCCATAGCAGGTAGGCGCCCATGGCGGCGACGATGATGCCCAGCCAGCCCAGCCGGGTGTCCATGACAAGCCAAGCGATGCCGCCCGCGATGCAGGCGATGCCTACCACCAGCAGAAGGGTTCGCCTTCCGCCCGAGGTCTGCATGCGCGCGAAATTCGTTAGCAGATGATTCTCGTAGAGGTATTCGTTGAGAAAGAGGATGCCGTCATCGGCTGCCGCGGCCGAGGCCGTGCCTGCAAGGTGCGATTCCGCGGAGTCTGCGGGCGCAGGGGTTTCGCCTGTCGGGTCGCCTGCCGCCTCGGCCTGTGTGTCGACCGCCGCATCATGGAGCTCGTCCATGTGGTCTCCTCTCGTGTCCCCGCGCCGTGATATGACCGAGGGGAGCAGAAGGTATCATAGATGTCGTGTCCCCGGTTCGCCGGGGGTGACGGTGAAGCACAGTATAGCCGAGCGCGTGCGGCGCGCCGGATGCGGCGAGGAGGGGTACATGACCGAGACCGAGCGGCTCGCTGCCTACGATGCGTTTGCTGCAGACATACGAGCCGAGCTGGCGCAGGTCACCGATCGCATGGACGACCTGCGCGCCCAGAACAAGGTGAAGTCCGCTACCTATCGGCAGCTCTTCGCCACGCGCATCA
Source organism: Collinsella sp. An2 (assembly GCF_002160065.1). GTDB lineage: Bacteria > Actinomycetota > Coriobacteriia > Coriobacteriales > Coriobacteriaceae > Limicola. The sequence continues at coordinate 65,154 of NZ_NFJW01000001.1, forward strand.
CCCTGAAAGACATCGACCGCCGGCTTGCCGAGCGCGGCCTGTAAGTCTGTGAAGGAGGGCCTCTCCATGGAGTCGCTCTATAGAACCTATCGCCCGCTGACCTTCGAGAGCGTTGTAGGCCAGCAGCATATCGTCTCCACGCTGGAGCATGCGGTGACCGAGGGGCGCCTGTCGCACGCATACCTGTTCTGCGGTCCGCGCGGAACCGGCAAGACCACCATGGCGCGCATTCTTGCCAAGGCGCTTCTGTGCGAGCGTGCCGCGGCGGCGCGCGAGGGCGGTGCGTCGGGTTGCATGCCCGACGGGACCTGCCCCGAGTGCCAGCAGATCGCCGAGGGCACGCATCCGGACGTCTATGAGCTGGACGCGGCGTCGCGCACCGGTGTCGACAACGTGCGCGAAGAGATCATCGGGTCGGTGAACTTCGCCCCGGTGCGCGGCGCGTACAAGATCTACATCATCGACGAGGTCCACATGCTCACGACGGCGGCGTTCAACGCGCTGCTCAAGACCCTCGAGGAGCCGCCTGCGCACGTGGTGTTCGTGCTGTGCACGACCGACCCGCAGAAGATTCCCGAGACCATCCTGTCGCGCTGCCAGCGCTTCGACTTCCATCGCATCTCTAACGAGGACATCGTAGGGAGGCTGTCTTATATCTGCGAGCAGGAGGGATTCGACGTCGAGCCCGAGGCGCTCGAGATCGTGGCCAAGCACGCACGCGGCGGCATGCGCGACGCGCTCTCCACGCTGGAGCAGCTGTCGGTCTTTGGCAACGGCGCCGTGCGTGTGGCGGATGCCCGCTCGCTTTTGGGTGAGGTCGCCTCGTCGGTGCTTGCCGAGTTCTGTCGCGCCATCGCCGCTCGCGACGTGCCCACGCTTTTCTCTCTTGTACGCAATCAGGTCGACGAGGGAAACGACCTGCTAGAGCTCACGCGCGATTTGGTGGCACATGTGCGCGACGTGTATACCGCGCGCATGGTGGGGCCGGTGCCCGAGGTGCTGGACTGCTCGCCGGAGGAAGCCGCGGGGCTCGTGGAGGAGGCGGGTCTTTTCGAGACCGGCGACCGTCTGGCGCGGATGCTTACCGTGTTGGATGACGCGGCGCTCGAGATGCGTACGGCCGCCGACACCCGTTTGGTGTTGGAGATCGCCTGCACCCGACTGGCCCGGCCCGAGTCTGACCTGACGCTTGAGGCGCTGGCCGAGCGTCTGGACCGCTTGGAGGCGCGTATTGCGTCTGGCGTGCCGGCGGCACCGCTCGATGCGGCGGGCGCGGCCGAGCTTATGGGCGCTACCAGGGCGTCTGCCGCGGCGGCGACGTCTGGCACGGCAGCGACGTCTGCATCGATGGCGCAGCGACCGGTTGCTCAGCATGCGGCGCCGCAGGCCGCGGCCAATCGGGGCGGCTCTGTGGCTCCGGACATGGTGAAGAAGCCTGGCGGAGCTGCCGCGTCGGCAGCTCCGTGGCAGGGGACGCGCCCGGGCGGGGCGTCTCAACAGGGGCGTGTCAATGCGCCGCAGCAGGCTGCGCCGGTGCCGGAGGAGGCTTCGAAGGTTGCGGCCGGGCAGGGGGCTGCTGCCGGCGTGAGCGCCGGGCATGACCGCACGGCCGAGCGTTCCGCTGGTCATGGCGGGCGTCCTGTTGAGCTTCCTGCAGATCATTCCGTTGCGGAGGTGTCGCATAGCACGAGCGCGTCTGCCGAGGGGGTTTCTGGCTCTCATGCTGCTGAGGCCGGTTCTGCGGCAGCTTCGGGCGCTTCGGCTGCCGACCGAGTCGAGGCTGCGCCGGCGCGTTCTGCTTCTGCCGCTCGCTCTGATGAGGGGGGCGCTGGTTCGCGTCGTGCGGCGTCTCCGGCCCCGGTGCCTTCGACTCCAGTGTCGACGCCCTCTGCCGCCAAGGTGGCAGCTGCAGGGGCGGCTGCGACGCCCGCGGTTACCGATGCGGGCGAGCTGCAGCGCAAGTGGGCCGAGGTCGTGAGCCGTGTCACCGCGGCCCAGGCATCGCGCGGAGCCCTGCTACAGAGTTCGCGCGCGCGTTCGGACGATGGAGACGTGTTGACCGTTGCCTTCCCGGCTGGGTCGACGTTTGCAATCAAGATGCTCGGCCGTGCCGATACGCAGGAGGTCGTGCTGCCCATTGTGTCGGCGGTGTTCGGACGGCGCTCTGTCGAATATGTGATGGATGGGGGAGGGTCGAAGGCAACGGCAGCCCGCGCCACGACGCCTTCCCGTGCCGACGCGACGAGCGCTTCGACTTCCGCTTCCGGCCCCGCGCCTAGCGCACCCTCGCCGCATGGCGGCACATCGGCGTCGGCTGCGGCTCCTCGCCCCAAGGCTGTGCCCGCTCCACAGGTGGCGCCTGCCGCGATGCCCGAGCCCGTGCATGCCGCTGCGCCCGAGCCTGGGGTCTCCGCTGCTTCGCCTGTGGTATCTAGCCCTGCCCCTGCGGGCGCGCCGCAGGGGCAGGCGGCATCGACTGTCTCGACGCCTGCCGCATCGGCGCCGCATGCCGCTGCTCCGCATGCCGCGGCCCCCTGGGAGAGCGCGCAAGAAACGCCTGCTCCTCAGGAGACAGATGCGGCGGCCGACCAGACGAGCGGCCCCACCATCATTGCCGACGGGCGGGATGTCGATGCCGACCGCCGCGCGTGGGAGGAAGACCAGGTTCCGTACGACGACGCCATGATTGCGGGCTACGAAGAGGAGGATTTGCCTCCGTTCGATATGCCCGACCTGCCGAGTACCTCGGCTTCGTCGACGCAGGGCGTGGCTCCGGGAGGTTCTACGTTTGGGACGACTCCGGCCCCCGCTGACGCTTCCCAGGTCGCGTCTTCGACGTCCAGCGAACTTGCAGGCGTTGAACGCCCTGTCGCGGCTGCGCCGTCGGAGGTGTCGCCAGTGGCATCGGCCTTGACTGACATGGCGGCTGCCAAGAACATCTCGACCGCTGCCGAGAAGGTCTCGCCGGAGGCGTCCGCTCAGGCTGCGGCTGCGGGTGGCGCTGCTCCTGCTGCAGGCGATAGCGATGTTGTTTCTGCCGACGTTGGCTCCGCGTCGAGCGCGGGGAATGCCTCCGCAGCGTCTGCCGGCGGCGTGCCCTTCGCGACGTCCTCGCCGTTCGCGAACGTTTCGATTGACGACACGGTTCCTCAGACCATGGAGGAGACCAAAGAGCTGCTCAACAGCGTCTTCGGCGCCGGGGTCGTCCTCAAAGGTCCCGCGGACTTCCCCGAGTAAGTTCGTTTACGACTCTGTTTGATTGCTAGAGGTGAGGTGCGCACCCTCGTCCCACGTTGCGTGCGCCCCGCTCGAGTTGCGTGCCGCCTTTTGAAGTTGCGTGCCCGATTCGGCCATTCCTCGCCTTATTAAGGAGTAGATCCGGCAGAATCGAGCACGCATTTTTCGTCGACCGCACGCAACTCGCGTGGGCGGCACGCAGCTTGCTTCAATTCAATCAGCGCTGTGCTACTCGATATTTTGAGACGTCCTCTGGCAGGTGTTACTCATTCTTTCGCAAACGTGCTAGATTATGATGAATTGCCGTAAGGTTATAATGTTTTAGACAATTCATCATAGGACGAAGTCATGGCCCTGATCGATCGAACAATCAAAGTTCCCCTGCACTACCAGATGTATCTTGACTTGCTCAAGCGTATTCAGTCGGGAGCGCTTGCTCCCGGAGATAAACTGCCTCCTGAGCCGCAGCTTGAGAAAATCTATGACGTGAGCCGAATTACCGTCCGCCGTGCTGTTGAAATGCTCGCACAGGATGGTTTGGTTGAGAAACATCGTGGTAAGCGAGGGACGATTGTCTCGGGTACAAAGCACGACTACGATATCGCCAAGCTCACCAGTTTTACCGATGATGCCCAGCTCTATGGGGACCGTCCGAGTGCAGAGCTCGTTGGCTTTTCTGAGGTAATGCCTGCCGACCACATCGCACACCTTCTTCAGCTTGATGCTGGCGAAACCGTTTACCTCATCGAACGCAAGCGCTTTCGTACCAATGTGATCGTGGGATTCCATCGCGCCTATATTCGTCGTCTTGGAGGCCTTGACTTATCGGCTGACGAATTTACCGCCGACGCATCGCTTTACGAGCTGCTTAAGTTGCGCGGAATTGTTCCGGGGTCGGCATCCGAGGTGCTCGAGGTGCGCGAGCCTGATAACGACGTGATGGATGAGCTGGATATGCCCCACGGCGCCTCGGTGTTTTACAAAGAGCGTTTGACACGAACCGCTTCGGGCGAGCCGTTCGAGTATGTCGAAATGTTCTATAACCCCGAGTATTACCGCTATAAGGTTGAACTCGTGCTTGATTGATTGCGAACAGGGTGTTTCCTCTGTGTGTTCGCAGAGGTTTCTGCAAATAATGCGCGGCATTGCAAGGCGATATGCTTCGTACGTGCCGCGCATTATGTGAGATGTTCCATGAATCTGTAGCTTCCGCGTAGGTCACAACTGCTCTTTTTGGGATCGGTGTTGGTGGGGACCATGTTCGAGGGGACTGTTCCTGTTTGGTGTGGCTGCCGTGTTTTACCTGTGGCCGGAGTCCCTCTTCCGGTTGTCCAGCCTGCGCCTAGGAACCCTTTTACTTGATACGTCCTTCGACAGTTCCTTCACATTTCAGCTTTCTATTTCGTTTGGTGCTCTTTGTTCGGAGTGCCCTGGGTTTTGCACGGGCTTCGAAGGGGTGTTCCTGTTCGTTTGCGTTTGATGCCGTTTACCTGAGTTTTTCAACCGGTCACGAAACTGCAACGAAGTCGTATCTTGACGGAAATCTGTTTTCAACATATTAAGGTTATAACGTAATAACGAAATAATGAAAAGGAGGGAGCATGGGCAAAGACTACGTCATATACGACATCCACTCTCATCTGGGAAAGACCAGCTCGGGAGAGGAGAACACGCCTGAGGAGATGCTTGCCGACCTTGAGGCGTACGGCATCAGCAAGGTAGGTATCAGCAGCCTCTCGGGCATTTCAATGACCGCGCAAAACGACTTGGTGTTTCGAGCCAAGCAGGCTCATCCTGACCAGATTAAAAGCTATGCCTTCATCAATCCAAAGGCGCCAGACGCTATTGATGAGATTCATCGCTGTTTGGGCGAACGCAAGATGGACGGTGTGAAATTCCATTCTTGGAAGCACGGTTATTACCCGGACAACACGCCGGCGCTTCAGGAGATTTTTGAGGCCATTGAGCCCTATGGCGTGCATGTGCAGATGCACGTAGGAACTGCGCCTTTCTCGACGCCATATACCTGGGCCGTTTGGGCGAAGCGGTTTCCTAAGATCGATTTCCTGTTTACGCATATCGGATATTACGAGTTTGGCCAGTCAACGATTGAAGCCGTGCGCGATCTGCCCAATGTATGGGTCGAAACCTCGGGTCAAATGGATGTCGACGTACTGCTCCGCGCTATCGATGTGCTTGGGGAGCGGCGCGTGTGCTTTGGCACAGACTGGCCCTACAAGCCGGTGAATATCGAGGTGGAGAAGTTTTTTGAGCTGGGAATTCCGGGCGACAAGCTCGAGTTCATCTTTCATCGCAACGCCGAATACCTATGGAGAATGGAGGGCTGATGATTAAGATTCTGCTCACATCCCACGGCACCATGGCTGAAGGCATGGTGCAGTCGGTGAAGATGCTTATTGGCGAGCAGGAGCACCTTGAGGTGGTTACCTTCGCTGAGGAAATGGGTGCCGAAGAGCTCGAAGAGCGCTACGCCCAGGTGCTGGGGGAGACTTCGGCAGAGAACCAGTGGCTTGTGTTCTGCGATCTCAAGGGCGGAACGCCGTTCAATGTGGTCTCCAAGTTCTCTTTCAAAAACGAGAACGTTTCCGTCATCTACGGCATGAATTTGCCTGTTGTTATCGAGGCGCTTGTGCTTTCTGCCCCGCAGGAGCTTTCGCTTCAGGAGCTCGTGAGCGATTTGGTAGGTAAAACGGCCGAAAGTATTGGCCTCAGCGAGATCTAGTCGTACGCAGGGGATACGCGGCGGCTACGTGTTGCCGTCGTAGATAAGGCGGACCTCGTCAATGCAGGGGTGCGAGGGCGCCTTAGGTCGGTGTCGAAACGCGACGCCGGAGATTGTTGTTCCCAGGAAAGGATGGATGACATGCAGGTAGGAGTCTTTCGAATCGATGACCGCTTGATTCACGGTCAGGTCGTGACTGCGTGGATTGCCAACGCTGACGCCGATACCGTTGTGGTGGCGGATGACAAGGCGGCGGGCGACGAGTTTCAGCGCACGCTGCTTCAGATGGCCACGCCAAATACGGTGAAGCTGCAGGTCCTTACGGTCGAGGAGGCCAAGGCGCTTCTCGCTGATCCCGACGCTCAGGGTCGTGCTCTGCTGCTCGTCCGCGGTCCCCAGCAGGCGTTGGAGCTTGTGCGTGCGGGCCTCAAAGATCACACCATTAATGTCGGCAATATGAACATGAAGAAAGGCAAGACAAAGATTCTTGGCAACTTCTGGGTGTTCCCCGAAGACGTTGAAACCTTCAAGGACATCTATGCGGAAGGCGTCTCCGCCGAGGTTCGCGCTGTTCCCAACGAACGTAGCCAGGACGTCATGGATCTTCTGAAGAAGAACGGTCTTGCGTAGTTTTTGCTCACCACATGGAGGTGTGACATGAGTTTGTTTCTCCAGGCGCTGCTCGTTGCGGTTTTCGTGACCATCGCCTTTATTGACTCCCATATGGCCCAGACCCACATCTTCCGGCCTATTGTGGTCGGTCCGGTTGTAGGCCTCATCATGGGTGACGTTGCCACCGGATTTACGGTGGGTGTCCAGGTGGAGATGATGTTCCTTGCGGTCATCTTCGTGGGTACGGCAAATCCTCCCGACCCTACCATCTCGACGGCTATCGCTACCGGAATTGCCATCTTGGGTGGCGGCGGAACCGAGACCGCCGTGGCGACGGCACTTGCCGTTTCGGTTATCGGTCAGATGGCCACGACGTTCCAGAATTCCATCATCAACGTGTTTTTCATGCACCGTGTCGAAGCGGCTGTCGAGAAGATAGACTCGCGTGGAATCGTGCTCAATAACACCATTTTGCCGATGGCCTTCAACGCCGTGCTCTATGGCTTGCCCACGTTCCTTGCTATCTATCTGGGAGCCGATTACGTCCAGGGCATTATCGATGCCATTCCCGACCAGATTATCACCGGCCTTTCTGTGGGCGGCAACATGATTGGTGCCGTCGGCTTCGCGCTGCTGCTTTCGTCCATCAAGGCGCGTAAGTTCTGGCCCTTCTTCCTGCTGGGCTTCATTTTCGCTTCCTACTTCGGCATGAACATGGTGGGCATCGCCCTCGTGGCCGTGGTGGGTGTCGCCATGTACTACTACTTCGTGCTTGCCGACGACAAACGCTAGAGAGGGGAGTCGATAGATATGTCTGACCAGGTTTCCACTGCCACCGAGGTCCAGTCCGAAGAGACCCCGAAGCTTACCAATAAGGAGCTGTGGCGGGTATTCCGTAACCAGCTCACCATCCGTTGCGCCAACAACTACGAGCGCCAGCAGAACGCCGGCTTTACGCAGGCAATGATGCCGGTTATCGAGAAGTATTATGACGACCCCGACGATAAGCGTGAAGCTTACGAGCGTCATATGGAGTACTTCCTGACCAACGACATCACGTCTGCCATTCCTGTTGGTGTGGCGGCGGCCATGGAAGAGCGCTATGCAACAGAGCGCGACATCGATCCCGATTCCATCAATGCAGTGAAGACCGCCCTTATGGGTCCGCTTGCCGGCATCGGCGACTCACTGCTCAACGGTACGGCGCGTCCGATCCTTGCCGGTCTCGCAATCTCTTTTATCCAGGCTGGTCTTGGTTGGTTTGGCGTTCTGTTCTTTGTAATTGGCATGAGCATCGTTTCCCTTGGCGTGCGCTATTTTGGTGTGTTCCAGGGCTATAAGCAGGGTGTCAAGCTCGTTGCTAAGATCCAGTCGAGCGGCCTAATTGATAAGATTTCCGACCTTGCCGCTATTGCTGCTTACACCATCGTGGGCGGCTTCATCCCCGGCCTCGTGATTATCAACATTCCCATCGAGATCGGCAGCGGAGATTCTGTTCTGAACATCCAGCAGACGCTCGACGGGTTGGTTCCGGGTTTGTTGGGCGTTCTCTACACCCTGCTCATGTATGTGCTCATCACCAAGAAGAAGATTTCTGCCGTGAAGCTCATCCTCATCACCATGGTCATTGGCATCGCCGGCGTGTATCTGGGCATTCTGGGCTAGGAGCGGGTGCAGATGATTATTGATATTCACGCCCACATTCGCTGCAACCCCTCCGATCAGGCTGCCGAGGAGACGGCGCTGCTGCAGGACATGGAGCGCAATGGCATTGGATTCCGTGTGGTCTCGGCTCTTAACGGCTGGGATTACGACGAAGGCAACGCGTATGTTTCTGAATTTGTGTCGCGTTATCCCGACGTGTTGCTGGGCTGCGCGGTGGTGAACGCCAAGCGCCGTGACGCGGCTCGTGCCGCCGAACAGGCCCTGTCGCTTCCTGGTATGGGCATGCTTGAGCTCAACTCGCTTGAGGACGGCTACTATCCCGATACTTGTTCTGGTGTGGAGGAAGTGCTTGAGGTCGCCGAGCGTCACGGCGTGCCCGTAAAGGTATTCTGCGGCATCGGTTCACGTTCTATGCCCCAGCAATGGATGGGCCATGTTCGTCGGCATCCCAACATTCCCTTTGTGTTTCTGCACATGGGTTGCTTCGACTATGGATACGGTTGCATCGACCTTGCGAATGAGGTCGACAATCTCTACCTCGAGACGTCCAACCAGTATGAGATGCAGATCCTGCGTAAGGCCGTAAATGTGGCGCCGGAGCGCCGGCTGGTTTTCGGTTCTATGTGGCCCGAGCGCCTGACGAAATGCTCGCTCGACGTATTCGAAACAGTTGGCGTCGACGAGGCATTTCGTCGCAGGACGTTCGAAGATAACGGCGCCGTTTTGGTGCAACAAGCCCGAGAGGCTGCCGCTTGTGCCCAAAAGGAGGTATGTGCATGAGAGCGGAGGATGTTCGGGCCCTGTTGCCCGAAAGCGTGAGGCCAGCGTTCGACGGCATTGTCGACCAGAGCATCCTGGGCGCAAGCAAGCACATCTCGCTCATCGGAGAGATGATTGAAGCTGTCGCGCGCGTAGGGGCTGGGGCAGGTCGTTCTGCAGCCGATATCGTCGCCGACGTGAAGTCGGTCGCGCAGTTTTTCATTGAGACACGTGGCGAGGCGAGTCAAGCGGTCAGCAACGCTATTCTCATTATGATTCGAGGCATTGACGCTTGTCGTGACCTCGCACCCGATGAGGCGGCGACGCGCATCGTTGAGGCCAAGGATGCCTATGCGACTCAGGCGGCTGAGGCGATTTCGACCTGCGTTGGCTATGCGGTGGAGCTCGCTCGTCCTATGAAGCGAATCTTTGTGTACGACTATTCGAGCACTGTTGAAAAGTTCCTACGTGGAATCGCCGCGGATGGACCACGCGAAGTCATCATTCCGGAGAGCCGTATTATCGACGGGGGAAAGCCTTTTGTGCGGGCATGCCAGGAGAGCGGTCATGCGGTGACGTTTATTCCCGAGGCGGCGATGATGTGCTTCCTCAAGGGGTGCGACGCCGCATTTATGGGGGCTGAGACCTTCTATCCAGATGGTACCGGTTTCAATACGACTGGGTCCGATATTGTGGGCGTGCTTTGCGCGCATTTGGACGTCCCGCTCTACTTCCTCACGCCGCTTATCAAACTCGACGTGCGTCCTGTGTACGGCGGTGGCAAGCGATTGGTATACGACGATCTCGCGCCCAAGCTGAGCGCAGGCTGGGGAGACGACATTTCGTCCGAGGGCGTGAACTTCACGGTTCCCGAGCTTATCGGTGTCCCTGCCGAACAGATTCGTGCCTTCGTGACCGAGCGAGGAGTCATTCCTGCAACGCAGATGTATGCGCCGGCGATGGAGTACAGCGCATATCTGCATGAAGGCATGGGTTCATGCGATGAGAAGGGAGCTGCCTGATATGGCTGCTAGCGTGCCGCGGGTTTTGTCCCGCTCCGAGAAGCTCATTTTCTCGATGATTCAGCCCGAGCCTTTGCCGGGCAGCTATCGTCATCGCGACATGAAGATTTCCGAAATCGTCGATCGCGCGCTGCGTGAAACCGAGATGGTGGCTGATAACGGCTTCGACGGCGTCATCGTTCAGAACATGAACGACATGCCTATAAAACAGATTGCCAACCCCGAGGCCATTGCGTACATGACGCGCATTGCCTATGAGATTCGCTCACGGTTCCCCGAGCTCGTAATGGGCATTCTTATGAACTGGGATGGCGTCGCTGGGCTGTCGGTCGCCGATGCCGTGGGTGCCGATTTTGTGCGCGTCGAGCATCTGTTCACCGGTGCAAACGTTACAAGTGCGGGCATCCTGGAGGCGCAATGCGTCGAGATTGCCCAGTTGCGCAAGCGTACGGGTTCCACGGTGCCTGTGTTTGCAGACGTCTTTGAGGTTCATGGCGTCCCGCTGTGCCCGAAACCAGTGGGGGATGCTGCATGGGAGTGCGTGCATGAGGCATTCGCCGATGGTTTGTTCATGTCGGGTAAGTCGCCTGCCGAGAGCATTGAGATGGTGCAAGAGGCGCGTCGGCGCGTGCCGGACACTCCCATCTTTTTGGGTGGCGGCGCGACGGGCGATAACGTGCGCGAGCTCATGCAGTATTACGACGGGGTATCGGTTGCCACGTGGATCAAGAATGGCGACATGAAGAATCCCATCGATCCAGAGCGTGCTCGGATTTTCCTGGAGCAGGCAAAGGGCTAGAACTTCGGTATGTACTGGCGTGGCGTTGCGTGGAGGCAGACGCGTGGCGCTGCGTCCGACATAAGCTTTCCCCAGATGGCGGGCGGTCTTGCACAGGCGAGCCGCCCGTTGTCTGTTTCGCCATGTCCCCGTATGTACTGAGTGCATATGACTTGCGTTGTGTGTGCTCTGCGGGGGAGGGTCAAGGCGTTCTGGCGGAGTTGCGTACCCTCGTCCCACGTTGCGTACATCCCGCTCGAGTTGCGTGCCACCTTTTGAAGTTGCGTGCCCGATCCGGCCATTTCTCGCCTTATAAAGGAGTAGATTCGGCCGAATCGAGCACGTATTTTTCGTCGACCGCACGCAATTTGCATCGACCGCACGTAACTCGCGTGGGCGGTACGCAACTCGCATCGGCCATGTATGCTGGCGGCCGTATCTCGGAGCCCTCGGTTTCTGCGGGGTGTGCGAATCACGGCATCGGGTATGATGTGTCATGCTTGCGACGGCAAGTGCCGAGAGCAATGCGAACGTTTACGCTGCGGCGCCCATGCGTCGCCATACGAAAGGGATATCAACCATGGCCGGTATGAACATGCAGCAGATGATGAAGCAGGCCCGCAAGATGCAGGAGCAGCTCGCAGCCGCGCAGGAGAGCCTCGCCGAGACCACGGTCGATGCGTCTGCCGGTGGCGGCATGGTGAAGGTCACCGCCCGCGGCGACATGCAGATCACCGCGCTGAAGATCGACCCCGAGGCCATTGACCCCGAGGATGTCGAGATGCTCGAGGATATGATTATGGCTGCCGTGAACGAGGCCATCCGCGGCATCAACGATGTGGCGAACAAGCAGATGGGTGCCATCACCGGCGGCCTCAATATTCCGGGTATGCCGTTCTAGGCTATCAACTGGGTTGTCTTCGGGGCACCGAAGATGCCAGGCTAGGGATGCGCCGCGCCGTGTTGGGAAAAGGCTGCGTGATGACCGCGCGCTGTTCGCACAAAGGCTCAACAGAATCGGCATCCTGTGCGGTGCGCCTCAGGCATCGCGTCGAGGCGTCCGGCGTCCGTTCATCTATATATACATGTGAGATAATCCCGCGCCGCACATCTGTTGTGGCGCGGGTTGCAGAAGGAGGCGTTTATGGCGAGCAACCAGAACCTGCAGCGTTTGCTCGACGAGCTGGGGCGCTTGCCGGGAATCGGTCCCAAGTCCGCCCAGCGTATCGCCTACTATTTGCTTGAGGCGGACGCCGAGCAGGCGCGCCGTCTGGCCGACGCCATCATCGACGTCAAGGAACATGTGCACTTCTGCCACAGGTGCTTCAACTACGCAACGGCCGACGAGTGCCCCATCTGCCAGGATTCCACGCGCGATCGCACGAGGATTTGCGTGGTGTCCGAGCCGCGCGATGTATCCGCCATCGAGCGCACCGGCTCATATCGCGGTCTTTACCATGTGCTGGGCGGCGTCATTTCTCCGATGGACAAGATCGGGCCCGAGCAACTCCACATTCGCGAGCTGCTGGCGCGCTTGGGGTCCGAAGAGATCCAAGAGGTCATCATCGCTACGAACCCCAATATCGAAGGGGAGACCACGGCGAGCTACCTTGCCCGTACCATCAAGCCGCTCGGCGTCACAGTGACGCGTCTGGCGAGCGGTCTGCCCGTCGGCGGCGATCTTGAGTATGCGGATGAGCTCACCCTCGGCCGCGCCATCGAAGCCCGCCGCGCGCTCTGAGGCACCCCGCCTTGCTGCTCACTCATCGGTCGGCGCCGCAAGGCGTCCTCCCTTTTTGTTCGCGGCAGCCCCAGCGCTCCGCAGCACGCCTCCGCCCTTCCTCCTCGCACATCACCTTCAATATTGCCCTAGGGTAACTTTTGTGCCAGCGGCCGCGCTATCAGGACGATGTCCGCTGCCGCAAAATCAGGAGGTTGGGTCATGCAGATTCACGCATAACGCTCTCACAAACGCGCTACAATTACATCGCATGTGGGTTTTCTGGCCACTGCTGCAAAGGGGCGTCCAGCCGCCGCACGGAGGCGCGCGGACGGACCCGGGCAGGCCGACGACATCGCCCGACCGGCTCAGCAGGGATGCGGAAAACGCCACAAGCGCCGTAGATCGCCCGGAGGCATGGCGCCTTCGGGAACTGTATACCTACACGAGAGGAGAGGGTATATGGCGCGTAAGTTCAAGTCCATGGACGGCAACGAGGCCGCCGCATACGTATCGTATGCGTTCACCGAGGTTGCGGGTATTTACCCCATCACGCCGTCCAGCCCTATGGCCGACCATGTCGACCAGTGGGCAGCTCAGGGCAAGAAGAACATCTTCGGCACCAAGGTGAACGTCATCGAGATGGAGTCCGAGGCTGGCGCCGCGGGCACCGTCCACGGCTCGCTATGCGCGGGCGCGCTGACCACCACCTACACGGCGTCGCAGGGTCTTCTGCTCATGATCCCGAACATGTACAAGATCGCGGGCGAGGGCCTGCCGGGCGTCTTCCACGTCTCGGCCCGTACGGTTGCCTCCCACGCGCTCAACATCTTCGGTGATCACTCCGACGTCATGGCCTGCCGCCAGACCGGTTTCGCCATGCTCGCCGAGACCAACGTCCAGGAGGTCATGGACCTCGCTGCCGTCGCGCACCTCTCCGCCATCAAGGGCAAGGTGCCGTTCCTCAACTTCTTCGACGGCTTCCGTACCTCGCACGAGATCCAGAAGGTCGCCATCTGGGACTACGACGATCTTGCCGACATGGTCGACATGGACGCCGTCCAGGCGTTCCGCGATCACGCCCTCAACCCCGAGCATCCGCACAACCGCGGTACTCACGAGGACGGCGACGTCTTCTTCCAGCACCGTGAGGCCTGCAACTCCGCCTACAACGCGCTGCCCGCCGTTGTCGAGGACTACATGAACCAGGTCAACGAGAAGCTCGGCACCAACTATCACCTGTTCGACTACTACGGCGCCGATGACGCCGAGAACGTCGTGGTGTGCATGGGCTCCTTCTGCGACACCCTCGAGGAGGTCATCGACTACCTCAACGCTCATGGCGAGAAGGTCGGCCTGGTCAAGGTCCGTCTGTATCGTCCGTGGTCCATCGAGCACTTCATCGCGGCGCTCCCCGAGACCGTGAAGAAGATCGCCGTTCTCGACCGCACCAAGGAGCCGGGCTCCATCGGCGAGCCGCTGTACGAGGATGTCGTCACCGCCCTCTATGAGGCTGGCAAGACCGGCATCACCGTCGTCGGTGGCCGTTACGGTCTCGGTTCGAAGGACGAGCCGCCCGCGGCTGCCTTCTCCGTGTACGAGGAGCTCAAGAAGGATGAGCCTGCTCGCGAGTTCACCATCGGCATCGTGGACGACGTCACCAACCTCTCCCTTCCCATGGATCCGGATGCGCCGAACACGGCTGCTGCCGGCACCATCGAGTGCAAGTTCTGGGGTCTCGGCGGCGACGGTACCGTGGGCGCCAACAAGAACTCGATCAAGATCATCGGCGACCACACCGACAAGTACGTCCAGGCCTACTTCCAGTACGACTCCAAGAAGACGGGCGGCGTGACCATCTCGCACCTGCGCTTCGGCGACTCCCCGATCAAGAGCCCGTACTACATCACCAAGGCCGACTTCGTGGCGTGCCACAACCCGAGCTACATCACGAAGCACTTCAAGATCGCCCAGGGCGTCAAGCCTGGTGGCACCCTCATGATCAACTGCCAGTGGGACTTCGACGAGCTGTCGCAGCACCTCTCCGCAGCTGAGAAGCGCTACATCGCCAAGAACAACATCCAGCTCTACACCATCAACGCCATCGACCTGGCGGTGCAGGTTGGCATGGGCAAGCGCACCAACACCATCCTCCAGTCCGCGTTCTTCACGCTTGCCGGCGTGCTGCCGCAGGAGGACGCCATCAAGTACATGAAGGACGCTGCCGAGAAGTCCTACGCCAAGAAGGGCCAGGACGTCGTCGAGGCCAACTGGAAGGCCATCGACGCCGGCGCTACCGCCTTCGTGAAGCATGAGGTCCCGGCTGAGTGGGCCGACTGCGCCGATGACGCTCCCGCCGCCGAGCTCAAGGGTCGTCCCGAGCTCGTCAAGCAGGTCAAGAACATCATGGAGCCCATCAACCGCATGGAGGGCGACGAGCTCCCCGTGTCTGCGTTCATGGATCACGCCGACGGCCAGTTCGAGCAGGGCGCTTCCGCCTACGAGAAGCGCGGCGTCGCCGTCATGGTGCCGCATTGGGACGCCGACAAGTGCATCCAGTGCAACCAGTGCTCCTATGTCTGCCCGCATGCGACCATCCGTCCGTTCGGCCTCACCGAAGAGGAGATCGCCAACGCGCCGGAGGGTATGCGCACCCTCGACATCAAGATGCCGAAGGACACCGGCCTGAAGTTCACCATGGCCATCAGCCCGCTCGACTGCATGGGCTGCACCAACTGCGCGAAGGTCTGCCCGAAGGGCGCCCTCACCATGGTGCCGCAGGAGCAGGAGCTCGCCGAGCAGGAGACCTTCGATTACTGCGTCGAGAACGTCGCTCCCAAGCCGGTTCTCGAGGCCGCCAACGTCAAGGGCAGCCAGTTCAAGCAGCCGCTGCTTGAGTTCTCTGGTTCCTGCGCCGGCTGCGCCGAGACCGCGTATGCGCGTCTCGTCACGCAGGTCTGCGGTGACCGTATGTTCATCTCCAACGCCACCGGCTGCTCCTCCATTTGGGGCAACCCCGCGGCCCGTTCGCCCTACACGGTGAACAAGGACGGCCACGGCCCGGCGTGGAACAACAGCCTGTTCGAGGACAACGCCGAGCACGGCCTGGGCATGGCTCTTGGCTATGAGGCCGTCCAGGACAAGCTCGTTGCCGAGACCGAGGCCCTCATCGCTGCCGACGGCACCCCCGAGGGCGTGAAGACCACCGGTCAGGCCTGGCTCGACGCCCGCAAGGACGCTGAGGCCAGCAAGACCACCGCTGCCGCCTACGTCGAGGCCCTCGAGGCTTGCGGCTGCGACGCTGCCAAGTCCATCCTCGCCGACAAGGCGTACCTCACCAAGAAGTCCTTCTGGATCATGGGCGGCGACGGCTGGGCGTACGACATCGGCTTCGGCGGCCTGGATCACGTCCTTGCCTCCGGTCACGACGTCAACGTCTTCGTCTTCGACACCGAGGTCTACTCCAACACCGGTGGCCAGGCTTCCAAGGCTTCGAACCTCGGCCAGGTCGCTCAGTTCGACGCTGCTGGTAAGACCACCAAGAAGAAGTCCCTCGCCGAGATCGCTATGAGCTACGGCTACGTGTACGTGGCGCAGGTCGCCATGGGCGCCAACCCCGCTCAGACTCTCAAGGCCATCCAGGAGGCCGAGGCCTACGACGGCCCGTCCATCATCATCGGCTACGCTCCCTGCGAGATGCACTCCATCAAGAAGGGCGGCATGCAGAACTGCCAGGCCGAGATGAAGAAGGCTGTGGACTGCGGCTACTGGAACCTCTTCCGCTTCAACCCGGCTGCCGAGGTGGGCAAGAAGTTCTCCCTCGACTCCAAGGAGCCGAAGGGCGGTTATCAGGAGTTCCTGATGAACGAGGCCCGCTACGCTTCGCTGACCCGTTCCTTCCCGGAGCGCGCCGAGAAGCTCTTCGCTGAGAACGAGAAGGCCGCTATGGATCGCTATGCGCACCTGGTCAAGCTTAAGGACCTCTACGCCGAGGTCTAAGGCGACAAGCCGCTAGGCTAGACATCTGATAGTGTCCGACGGGATCCTCGAAGCAATTCGGGGGTCCCGTTGTTTTGTAGGGGGCTCCTGTGCGGTGGCTATGCAGCCGGACGGCTTTGACGGGACTGCGGTTCGCGCAGATACGTTGGGGCAGAGCGCGGCATGCGTCCCATTGAATAATCAAACCCCTGAATATGCATAAAAATACGTGAACCGATAACTCCATGCAGCGGGGTGACAAAGCGTGTGCATTGTATGCGACACCCTGACACTTTAGTACGATGACGTGCGAAAATACTGGATTTATAGCTTCGTTGCGCCCGCCGCCTGTAAGCTACCGTTCATCCAGTTGTGCCTCTAAGAAATGAATAAAGCTGGACAAAAAGAGAATATACTCTCGTGCATCGCGCAGATGTCGCGCGGTGAAAGCTGCACGGTAGCCCACGAACGAGAGGAACAGCCATGTCCAAGCCCTTTGGAAAGCCCGACCGCATCGTCGTCGCGTTGGGAGGAAACGCCCTTGGAGACAACCCCGCCGAGCAGATTGAGCGCGTGAACAACGCAGCCAACGCGTTGATCGGCCTCATCGAACAGGGCAACGAGATCATCATCACCCACGGCAACGGCCCGCAGGTGGGCATGATCCAGAACGCCTTCGCCGCCGCGCACGAGGCCGATTCCAAGATCCCCTCCATGGACCTGCCCGAGTGCGGCGCTATGAGCCAGGGATACATCGGATACCATCTGCAGCAGGGCATCGGTCGCGAGATGCATCGGCGGTATAAGAGTTGGCACGTGGCCACGGTGGTAACCCAGGTCGAGTGCGATCCGGACGATCCAGCCTTTGCGCATCCTACGAAGCCCATCGGCCCGTTCTATACCGAGGAGCAGGCTCGAGAGCTCATGGCCGAGAATCCCGAGATGACCTTCGTCGAGGACTCGGGTCGCGGATGGCGTCGTGTGGTCGCGTCTCCCGAGCCCAAGAAGATCGTCGAAGCGTCGTCGATTCTCAACCTGCTCGATAACGAGTTCATTGTCATCGCGTGCGGTGGCGGCGGCATCCCCGTGGTGCGCGAATATGACTACAAGCCCAACAAGGGTCGGTACAAGGGCGTTGCCGCGGTCATCGACAAGGATATGGCCGGCGAGCTGCTCGCCGAGAACTGCGATGCCGACGTGCTGTTCCTGCTTACGGCGGTCGAGCATGTCGCCATCAACTTTGGCAAGCCCGACCAGCAGGATCTTACCGAGCTTTCCGCAGACGAGGCCGAGCGTCTGGCTGACGAGGGTCAGTTTGGCAAGGGATCCATGGAGCCCAAGGTGCGCGCCGCCATTAAGTTTGCTCGGAGCAAGAGCAAGAAGGACCGCGTGTGCATCATCGGCTCGCTCGACAAGGCCGCCGAGACCATGGCCGGCCTCTCCGGTACGCGCATCTACGCGTAGCTGAGGATGGCGCCCGGCCGCAGGGATGCTTTGGACGGCTTGCGGCCGGGCGAGTTTTAGTCCAGCGACTGCTATTGACCAGATTTCGCCCAGAAGCTGAATCTAATTTGCGTTCGCATTCCCCACTCGTTTCGAAAAAGGGCGTCCATTTTCGAAATCGCCGAGTAGCCAGAAAATCGCGAAGCTTTGACCTGCGATTTCTTTGAAGGGAAACCTTGGCTACTGGGAGATTCCAGGTTCGGACGCCCTTTTTCGAAACGAACGTGCACGACATGGGCGGGGACGAGTGAAGACGGAGCGGATTGGCCGCGGTTTGGTGTGCTGTGGGCCCATGCGCCATGGAAGCGTGCGTCGCAGGCCCCGTCCACGTCGGTCGGCTATCGGGAGAATGCCCAAAGGTTGCTGCACTGATCGAGGATGCGCTGCACGTCCCAGGGCTGGGCGCTGCGTTCGGGGCTGTTGGGGTCGTGGACCTGGATACTTCCGTCTTCTGCCACGCCGGCAAGAACGATGAAATGACCAGTCGTGGTGAAGTCTCCCGGCCGAACGCTACAGATGATGGGATGGCCCGCTTCCAACTCTCCGACAACGCACCCCGCGTCTGCGGGAAGCTCCTCTGAGGAGAGTCCCAGCTGCGATGCCCCTTCGCTCATCAGGGTCCAGGCGGTCATGTTGTTCGCTACGTATCCGTTGCGCTCGCTAAACGATGCCATGGCAGCAGGGTCCAGGTCGCTCTTTCCCGTCAAGTAGATATACACCATGGAAAGGCAGGTGGGACCGCAGCCGTTTTCTGCCACGGTGCCGCCGGCATAGGGTTCGTTCGCCCATTGCTCATCGGTCTGATAGAGGTAGGGGACCTCGCCCTGCCGCCAAGCATACGAAGGGGTCGAGGACGTGCCTCCCGTCCAGGCTGCGCCTCCAAGAGGCCCGGACAGGCGCCCTGCGAAGCTGCTGAACATGGACGAGATGCCGGGCGCGCAGGCGATGGCGGCAACGATGAGGGCGGCAACAAGGACGAACAGACACCGTCGCGCGGAGTGTCGGCCTCGTCGAGATGTTCTGGTCGTGGCGGCGGTTCGGTAAGGGGAGCGCTGCGGCGGCTGATAGACGCGTGTCTGTGGACGCGAGGGGCGGCCGGACGTCGAGGGCGAGCGAGGCGTGCGTGTGGCTGCATAGGTGCCATACGAGGCCGCGGCTGTCTGCGGAGAGGCGGCTGCGGGCGCAGGACCTGCGGCATAGGGATAGGGCTGTGTGCGTGTGTAGCGAGATGTGGGCACATGTGGCTGCATGAAGGTTCCTCTCGGTAGCGTCTGCTTTGAGCATAGAGACGGAACCATTAAGGAAACTTAAATGGCGCCTGAGCCTTTACTTAAAGGGGCGCCGCGCACGGCGCCGGCCATGTCCCCAGCGACTCAACGCCAGCATCCCCGCGCCACATGGGGTCATCTAGGCGGTGTACGTCCACACGGCATTTGTCTGTGCGAGCACCCAATCGAGTCGCCAGGCCTGCGCACTTCGCAGGCTGCTGTTGGGGTCGTGCACGCCGACCATACCACGCTCATCGATGCCGTAGAGCACAATGTAGTGGCCGATGGAGGTGAAGTCCCCCGGCCTTACGGCGCAGATTACGGGCTGCCCAGCTTCCAGGGCAGCAGAGACGGCGGAGACACTGGCCCCGATGGAGCGTCCCGTGATGCCTAGGCTCGCCGCACCGCGCGTCATGAAGATCCACTCGGTGGAGCCGGTGGGGGCATAGTTGCCGGCGTCGGCAAAGGCGCACATCTGCGCGGGATCGATTGACGTGTCGCCGGTGAGAAAGACGTAGACCATGGTCAGGCAGGTGGGCCCACAGCCATTCGCGCGAACCGTGCCGCCGGCATAGGGCTTCTCGGACCACAGGGGATCGGTTTGAAACAGGTACGGCAGCTCGCCTTGCTTCCACTGCGAGCGCGGCGTGGACACCATGAGCTGCGTGCCGTCGAGCAGCGGCATGTCAAAGAGCTTCTGCTCGTCCTGGGGTGCAATCCCCGCGGGTACGGCGGTGCATGCAATGCCGATGACGGCGATGAACAGGCAGCATACGATGGCTCGCAGGGCAATTCCGAGCTTCGAGAGGGGAGGGGCTGCCTGCCGGCGCGGAGCATACCCGCTGCGTGAGCGCCCGCGTCCACGCATGGCACCAGGCGTTCGCGCCCGCCCATTTCGGTTGCCCGAAACGCCACCCGGCATTCGTCCGTCTGCGTTGCGACGCCGTCCAGACGGTTCGTGCGGCCGACGCGCCCCAGCATTCCTATCGCGTCCGCGTCCATCTGCGCGACGTGAGGGGTGCGGATCGTTTGAGTATGCAGCGTGTGGCACATCGGAGTCGACGGGGCGCGATGGGTCTGCGCCGGAGGGTCGAGAAAAGCTTGAGGTGTCTGCGCGCCGCCAGTTTGCGCGCCCGGACCGCCCGGCCCGCTCATCCCGCCCGGACCGCCAAGCCCGTTCGCGCCGCTCGCCCCGCACGGGGGACGCCTCGGCACTCCGCTTTGCCTCCGCGGACTTCCACGAAGCAAGGCGGGCAGACCGTGGTCGCGGCGGGTCGTCCTGCACCGGCGTGCGGTCCTGCGCCGGCGCGTCGTATGCCATGTCATCCCGAGACCGAGATCCGTGACGGTCGTCCGGCGTCGAGGAGTCCGCTCGCCGCGGCATACGGCCCGAGCGATCACGCGGGGTGTAGTTCGCCATGGACCCTCCTCTCATCGGTGGCCGCAGGCATGGCCATGCGGCCCATGCGACCGATAGCACGTCTTCCATGGTATCCGTTCTGCGCTTTATCGCGTTGGAGCATCTGCGGATAACCCGGTGATTTCACGGCTGGTTTGCACTCGCCAACCGTTCGTCGGCAAATCGCTGCCGCTCGTATGTGCGCCTGTCCGCCAATCGGTTTGAGCCCGAGCACGACCGGCATCAACCGTATGGTGTCCCTAACGACAGGCGGTCGCACGGCGGCCGCGACACAGAAACGGGCTCCTGGGGGAGCCCCCGACACACGAAAGGAGGCACGTCGTGGCAGATTCCAACAAGGCGGCATCGGTCGCAGAACAGGGCGGCATGAAGAAGACCCTCTCGCTGTGGAACTTCTTCACCATCGGCTTCGGCGCCATCATCGGCACCGGCTGGGTCTTACAGGTTGGTGACTGGATGGTCGTGGGCGGCGGCCCCGTTCCAGCCATGATCGCATTTTTGCTGGGAGCCATCTTCCTGGTGCCCATCGGAGCGGTCTTCGGCGAGCTGACGGCAGCCATCCCCATCTCGGGTGGCATCGTGGAGTACGTCGACCGCAGCTTTGGCCGCGTCCCGTCCTACATCACGGGCTGGCTCCTTGCCCTGGGCAACGGCATCCTCTGCCCGTGGGAGGCTATCGCCATCTCCACCCTGGTTTCCGACATGTTCGGCGGCCTACCCGGTCTCGAGTGGCTGCGCGCCGTCAAGCTCTACACCATTCTGGGCGCCGACGTCTACCTCATTCCGACGGTCATCGCGCTCGGCTTTGCCGCATATGTGATCTTCCTCAACTTCCGCGGCGCATCGTCGGCGGCGAAGCTGCAGGCCTTCCTTACCAAGGCACTGCTCTGCGGTATGCTGCTCGCCATGGGCATCTCCATCTTCACGGGATCGCCTGACAACGCCATGCCGGTCTTCTCTCAGGTTACCGGCGCCGGCGGCGGCGAGTCTGCCACCACGTCCACCAATCTGTTCGCCGGCATCGTCTCGGTGCTCGTGCTCACCCCGTTCTTCTATGCGGGCTTCGACACCATCCCGCAGCAGGCCGAGGAAGCGGCCGAGGGCCTCAACTGGAACAAGTTCGGCAAGGTCATCTCACTTGCGCTGCTTGCGGCCGGGGGCTTCTACATGGTGTGCATCTATTCCTTCGGAACCATCCTGCCCTGGCACGACTTTGTCGAGCAGCCGGTGCCCGCGCTTGCCTGCCTGAAGAACATCAACATGATCCTCTACATCATCATGCTGTGCATCGCGACGCTTGGCCCCATGGGTCCCATGAACTCCTTCTACGGTGCCACGAGCCGCATCATGCTCGCCATGGGCCGCAAGGGCCAGCTGCCCGAGAAGTTCGCCGAGGTGGACGAGCGTTCCGGCGCGCCCAAGCTCGCGTGCATCGTGCTTGCGGTCATCACCGTCGTGGGACCTTTCCTGGGCAAGAACATGCTCATCCCCCTCACGAACGTCTCTGCTCTCGCCTTCATCTTCAGCTGCACCATGGTGTCGTTCGCGTGCCTGCGCATGCGCTTCACCGAGCCCGACCTGCCACGTCCCTACAAGGTGCCCGGCGGCAAGTTCGGCATCTGCCTGGCCTGCCTGGCCGGATGCATCATCATCGGCCTGCTGGTCCTGCCCTTTAGCCCGGCATCGCTCAACCTGGTCGAGTGGGGCATCGTGATCGGCTGGCTCGTCGTGGGACTCATCCTCATGGCGCTTACCCGGGCCCGCTCGTAGATTCGGTCAAGGTCGCGGGCGCTGCCAACAGGCGCCCGCGTTGGAAACGATGAATTACAACCAAGGAGGAACCATGAACAAGAAGTATGCGATTGTAGGCGGCAAGCTCGTCGACGGCACCGGCGCCCAGCCGATTGAGAACTCCCTTGTGCTGGTCGAGGAAGACGGCAAGATCAGCTATGCCGGCGTCCACCAGGACGTGCCCGCCGACAAGGGCTATGAGGTCATCGACGCCTCTGGCAAGACGGTCATGCCCGGCCTCATCGATACCCATCTGCACTTCTCGGGCAACCTGACCGACGACGACACCGACTGGGTCATGCAGCCGCTGCTGGAGAAGCAGGCCGTGGCCGTCAAGCAGGCCTACGACTGTCTCACCCACGGCCTCACCACCGTGTGCGAGATCGGCCGCTTTGGCATCCACGTGCGCGACTGTATCAACAACGGCGTGTTCCCCGGCCCGCGCGTCTATGCTACCGGCCTGGGCTTCTGCCGCACCGCCGGCCACGGCGACTCGCATCACTGCAGTCAGCTCGAGAACAAAGAGTCCCATCCGTGGGGCGACCAGGTCGACGGTCCGTGGGATTTGCGCAAGGCCGTGCGTCGTCGCCTGCGCGAGAACCCCGATGCCATCAAGATCTGGGCAACGGGCGGCGGCATCTGGCGCTGGGACTCCGGTCGCGACCAGCACTACTGCGCCGAGGAGATTAAGGCCGTGGTCGATGAGGCCAAGATGGTCGGCATTCCCGTGTGGAGCCACTGCTACAACTCGCACTCCGCCGCCTACGACTCGGTCCGCTTCGGCTGCGAGCAGCTGATCCACGGCTTCGACATCGACGAGCGCACCATGGACCTCATGGCCGAGCAGGGTACGTTCTTCACGCCCACCATCGGCTTTTTGCCCACCTGGTACTCCACCTATCCGCCGGTCTACGTGCCCGAGATCCACGACAAGTACGAGGGCACGCTCGTGGAGAAGGAGCTGCAGCGCAACTACGACTGTCTGCGCGAGGCCAAGAAGCGCGGCGTGATCTTCACCATCGGCTCCGACTCGTTCAGCTTCGTGACGCCCTACGGCTACGTCACCATCGACGAGATGTATGACTTCGTCGACAAGGTGGGCATCTCCCCGCTCGAGACCATCACCTGCGCCACGCTCAACGGCGCCAAGATGGCCCATTGCGAGGACGAGACCGGTTCGCTCGAGGCCGGCAAGTTTGCCGACCTGTTGATCGTGAACGGTGATCCGGCCACGAACATCCACGACCTCACCCCCGAGAACATGGACGTCATCATGAAGGACGGCGACATCGTGATCTCCGGCACCTTCGGCGCCCGCAACAAGTATTCGGCGTAGCGTTCCGCTCCTCTGGATATGCCCCGACCTTCTCCGTCGGCTCTCGGCCTTTGGCTGCGAGGGCCCCGCGGGGAGGGCCGGGGCGCATCTGTTTGCGCAGCGCTCGCTATAACGCTCACCGAGCGCATGGCGAATGGCGGCGTCTGGAAAGACGCAGGCGTGTAGGATAGGAGAGCTGGATCGGGGCGCCTCGGCCCCGCCGTCGGGACGATGCCAAGGGGGCTGCGCGTGAAGGTGCCACATCTTATCGAATGGTCGCGGCGACTCAACCTCACCAAGGTGCTGAGGTCGAGTCAGGTGATCATGACGGTGCTGCTGGTGCTGTGCGTGCCCATGTTGCTTGCGCTGCTGCTGTGGGACCTCGTCGCTAACCCTAACCCGGTTCCGGCGGTGATCACCATTGCGGGCCTCGTCCTGCTCTGCTTCTTTTTCTCCTATGTGTTCGTGGTGCCGGACGACCTTACGTCGAGCGCCACCGATCGCACGCTTTCCATCTCGTCCAAGATCTTCGCGCACACGCGCCAAGGCCTCACCCCCGAGGCCACGCTCGGCGCGTGCCGCATCATCCTGCCCGAGACCCTGGCGTCGGCGATCTGCATCACCGACGGCAAGCAGGTGCTTGCAAGCTGGGGCGAGGGCTCGGAGCAGTGCCCTGCCGGGACGTCGGTGGCATTCGAGACCACCGCGCGCGTCATGGCGTCGGGCGCGACGAGCGTGTTCACGCGCGACGGCGATGCGCAGCCTGGCGACCTGTTCCCGCGCCTGCGCGCAGGCGTTGTCGCGCCGCTCAAGGTGCGCGACCGCTGCATGGGAACCCTCGGGCTCTTCTATCCCCGCGCGAGCTCCATCGACATGCGCCAGACGGCGCTTGCCACGGGTTTTGCCGAGCTCATCTCGACGCAGCTGGCGAGCTTCGAGCTCGAGCGGCAAGACGAGCTCACCGCCCGCATCGAGCTGCGGGCCCTGCAGTCCCAGGTCGACCCGCACTTTTTGTTCAACACCATCGGCACTATCGCGTCGCTCGTGCGCACCGACCCCGAGCTGGCGCGTTCGTTGCTCATCGACTTTTCGAACTACTACCGCCAGACGCTTTCGAACTCCGAGGAGCTTGTCACGCTGGCCTCCGAGATCGATCAGGGCATGCGTTACATCAATCTCATGCAGGCGCGGTTTGGCTCCGACCGCCTCTGCGCGGTGACGGATATCGATCCCGATGTCCTGGATTGCCGCGTGCCACCGTTTATCCTGCAGCCGCTGTTGGAGAACTGCATCAAGCATGCCATGCGCGAGACCGGCATGCTCTCCATGTACGTGCGGGCGCGCCGGAGCGAAGGACGCCTCACCGTGGTGGTGGAGGACGACGGCGTGGGCATGGATGAGGCTACGCTGGCGCATCTGTTCGAGGCGCGCGACGCCGCCCTCGAGGGAAACGACGACATTGCGGCCGACGGCTCGACCCCTCGGGGATGTGGACTTGCGCTGGTCAACGTGCTGATGCGCATCAAGTTCTTCTTTGGCGAGGAGTCGGGCATCCATATAGAGTCCGAGCTGGGAAAGGGGACGCGCGCCACCGTGAGCCTGGTCGGCGAGCCGCGCGACCTCGCACAGTCGCCGGTGCACGTACGGGCGTAGGGGTGTGCCTGCGGGCTTTTGCCGGCGGACGTGAGCTTGCGAGACGAGGCATCTGCCCGTCGCTATCGAAAACAATAGGGGAGGAACAGCCATGGAATCGAGTTCCTGGAACGTATTGATTGTGGACGACGAGCCGCCCATCCGGGCTGAGCTGCGCTATCTGCTGGAGCGCGACGGTCGCGTGGGCGAGATCGACGAGGCGGCCAGCGGCGGCGAGGCCATACAGAAGATCCTGTCCTGCCGTCCCGACGTGCTCTTTCTGGATATTCAGATGCCTGGAACGAATGGCCTGCGCATCGCGGAGACGCTTTCGGGGCTCAAGAACCCTCCGCTGCTGGTGTTTGTGACCGCGTTCAACCAGTTTGCGGCCGATGCCTTCGATCTCAATGCGGTCGACTACGTGCTCAAGCCGGTCGAGGAGGCGCGCCTTGCACGCACGCTGGACAAGCTTGCCGTCCAGCTTGATGCCCGGCGTGCGGCCGCCCATAGCGGCGCGCCGCTGCGCCTTTCGGTCGAGCGCGGTGGAAAGCGCCTGTTTATTCCCGTGTCCGATATCTGCTATATCGAGGCTTGCGCCGACTATGCGCATGCGGTCGCGCCGAGCGGGACCTACCTGGTGGGGGAGTCCATCTCGTCGCTCGAGGGACGTCTTGCCGCCGAGGGATTCATGCGTGTGCATCGCAGCTACCTGGTAAACGTCGACGACGTGCACGATGTCGTGGTGACGCGCTCGGGTCTGCTCGAGCTGCGCTTGGAGCGCGTGGACGCCACCGTGCCGGTGTCCCGGCGCCGCACCGCGACGGTCAAGGAGCGCCTAGGCCTGTAGGCGTTCGGTTGGGCCCGGGCGCGTTTGTTGGGGTGTCGTGATGTGGCCGTGGCTGTGGCTGCGGTTGCGGCGGTGACTGCGGCTATGGCTGTGCCTGCGACTGCGATTACGACTTCGGTTGTGGCTGCGACTGCGCCCGCGCTCCTCCCGGCCCGCGCCGCCGCACGTGCGGGGCGGGATGTCACCTGCGCTTCCGTGCGTTTTGCGGCAGGGGAGTTTCGCAGGGTCCGGTTGGGCATAATGGTGGTCGAACAACATCGCCGCGAGCCGTTTCCCCGCGGTACAAGCGAAAGGACCAGCAATGCCCGCACTCATCACGCATCGACTGTTTGGAGAGGAAAGCATCGACCGTCTGCCCGAGGGCATGGTGTCCAGCGAGGACGAGCGCCTTGCATTTCTCATTGCCAACCAGGGACCCGATCCATTCTTCTTCCGTGTTCGCACGCCGCACCTCGCGGATTGTATGGAGCTGGGCCGTCGCATGCATCGCTGCCGCATGTCGCGGCAGTTTGCCGCGCTGCGCGACGGGACGACGCGCCTGAACCGTCATGACGCCGGCGTGGGGCGCGCGTTTGTGCTGGGCCTGCTCTCTCACTATGTGCTCGACCGTACGGCTCATCCGTTCGTCTATGCCCAGCAATGGGGTATCCAGCAGGCGGACCCCACCCTTGCCGATGCGGGTTCCCAGGTCCATGCGATCATCGAGTCCGACTTGGATGTACTCATGCTGCAGCGCAAGCAGCAGGGTGCTACCGTCGCCTCGTTTCCGCCGGAGTCGGTGCTTACCACAAACGAGCGCGTCAACAAGGTCGCCGGAGCTCTAACAAGCTATGTCGCCTATGGCGTCTACGGGCTCGAAGTGGGTGCGAACGAATACGGCGGAGCCGTTGCCGACATGAAGCTCGTCTATCGACTTATCGAGCCGGCGGGCTCCCCTCTGTCGTCTGCGATTGCGCTGGCAGAGGGCGCGGTCCGCGACTACTCTCTGCTGGGTTCGCTCGCCCATCGCGTGACGTCGACGCCTCCAGCCGGTGCGGGCAATCTGGAGCATCGGGAGTGGAAGAGCCCCTTTACGGGCGAGACGTCGTGCGAGAGTTTCCCCGAGGTGTTTGAGCGCGCGCTCGACGACTATGCTCGAGTTGCGATGCGCTTTGTGGAAGAGGGCAACATGGAGCAGGTCACGGGACACGTGAACTACTCTGGCCGTCCTCTTGATGCGGACGAGGAATTCGACCGAGAAGAATAGCTATACGATGAGGGCGGCGGTGCGGGTTGTGTTCATCTGCCGCGCCGTCGCTTCGTCCGCCGCCTCGTCGTACGGTCGCCGCACCGTTTCGCGCACCCGGCGACTGCCTCGCCCTGTTCCTCTCGTTGCGCGGTCGTCGCGCCGTTTCGTCCGCTCGCCCCGCCGCTCCCCGCTTGCGCCTCACCCCGCCTCCTCCGCTCGCGCCGTCCCATGCGGCCGTTTTTAGTCCAGCAACTACTTTTGACGTTTTTTGGGCCGAATTTCGGACCTTAATCTAGTCAATTCCAGTTCCTAGACTAAGTTCGCCGGACCCGGGACGCCCCCGGTTCCTGGACTACGTTCACCGGATCCGGGACACCCCAATTCCTAGACCAAGTTCACCGGATCCGGGACACCTCCAGCCCCTGGACCATTTCCCGCCTCGGCGAGCCATTACAGAAACTTGACTCATCCCTTCGCTGCGCTGCCGTACCATAGTGCGGATATGCTCTTGAACGTCATCCTGCGCTCGCTCGATTGCGGGCGATGGCGCGGGAAGAGGGGGATGCGTCATGAAATACACCAAGCTCGAGCGAAACTGGGTCATGTACGACGTCGGAAACTCCGCGCTCGTGCTGCTCAACACCTCGGTCGTGCCCATCTACTTCGATGCCATCAACACGGCTGCCAACTCGGCCGAGCTCGTTACGGCATGGGCCAACGCCCAGACGATTGCCTCGCTGGTGGTGGCGCTGCTCATGCCGATCTTGGGTTCGCTCGCAGACTTTGCGGGCAACAAGATCAAGTTCTTCCTGGGATTTTTCCTCACGGGTCTCGTGCTCTGCCTGGCCCAGGCCATCCCCATGGGGGCCATGCCGTTTCTGGTGGTCTACGTGCTCTGCACGATCGGCCTCAACTCGTCTATGACCTTCTACGACGCCATGCTGCCCGATGTCACCACCGACGAGCGCATGGACAGCGTGAGCTCGTCGGGATACGCCTGGGGATACGTCGGCTCCTGCGTACCGTTCATCGTATGCATCGCCCTGATCATGCTCGGCCCCTCGATGCTGGGGCTGGACATGATGTTTGCCACCCGCATGTCGTTTGTTATCACCGGCGTGTGGTGGCTGCTCTTCACCATTCCTCTGCTGCGCACCTACAAGCAGCGCTACGCCAAGGAGCTCGCGCCCGGCGAGACTGTGGGCAGCGTCGTTGCCGACACCTTCCGCGGGCTGGTGAAGACCATGCGCAGCATCGCGCACAACAAGGCGCTCCTCGTGTTCATGGTCGCGTTCTTCTTTTACATCGACGGCGTGCACACGGTCATCTCCATGGCCACCACCTATGGCACCTCGCTCGGCATCGATTCCACCCAGCTCATCCTGGCGCTGCTCGTGACCCAGTTCGTGGCCTTCCCGTCCGCCATCGCCTACGGCAGGCTGGCGGGCAAATACGGTACGCTTCGCATGATTATCGTTGCCGTGGCCGCCTACGTGGCGATCGTGCTCTTTGCTGCCTTCTTCCTGAAGGAAGCCTTCGAGTTCTGGATCCTCGCCATTTTGGTGGGCATGTTCCAGGGCGGTATCCAGGCGTTGTCGCGCAGCTACTTCGGCAAGCTCATCCCTAAGGAACACGCCAACGAGTACTACGGCTTCTTCGATATCTTCGGTCGCTACGCCTCGGTTATGGGAACTCTGCTAGTATCTGTCGTGACATCGCTCACGGGCGACCCTTCTTTAGGAGTGCTTTCCATCGGGGTCCTGCTGGTCGTGGGCTTTGTCATGCTGGTAAGGCTTACCCGTATGAAGGGCATCGCCTAGAACCTGGTCGCGGCGCGGGGAGCACGCGTGCGGCGAGGTGCCCGAAACGCTTGGCGGCCGCGCGGTTCCAGGAAACGCGCCGTCTTGTCAACGGTCGGGCCGGTCGATGCGCTGCACGGCAAGGTCGAGGGCGTTCACCGCGCCCCACCTTCGGGGGAGGGCCTTACGGCATCAGTAAAGCCCTCCAACTATAGAAGGTGATCGACAGATGAAATCGAATGGCATCGCCCGCATGGGCGCCATTGCGGCTCTATACGCCGGATGCACGCTCGTGACCATGCTCTTTTTGGGCAACCTCGCCTGGGGGCCGGTGCAGTTCCGCGTCTCCGAGGCCCTGTGTGCGCTGGCGCTCTTCACGCCGGCCGCCGTGCCCGGCCTCACGCTGGGCTGCGCCATCGCCAACGTGGCGAACATCGCGCTTTCGGGCACGGGCATGCTGGGCCTGCTCGACGTGGTCTTCGGATCGCTCGCCACGTTCGCAGGTGCCCTCTTCACGTGGAAGATGCGCCGCCATCCCTTGGTCGCGCTCGCCGGCCCGGTGGTTGCCAACGCCGTTATCGTGCCTGCCTATCTTCCCATCCTGCTTCAGGCAACCGGCTTCTACACCATTCCCTTCACCTCCATCTCGCTCGACGGCGCCTGGCCGCTCATGTATCTCTTCGGTCTGGTGAGCACGGGCTTGGGTGAAGCGGTTATTATGTATGTGCTGGGGTATCCCCTTGCACGCTCCCTTGCGCGCGCCCCGTACTTCAAGGAGCTCTCGCCCTTTGGCGTAAAGACGCAGCAGGCCGATCGTTAGGCTGCAGGTGGACATCCCGACATGACAGAACTGTTGTGGCCGGGTACGACCCGGAGACGGGAAGTGTTTGTCCATGAACGCCGCGATCGTGATTCCAACCTACTGGGCGGGTGAGCGCACCGGCGCCTATGCTCCCGGCGCATACGACCACTCGACAGAGCTGCATAGCCCCTCGCCCGAACTCGACCGCTGCCTGACCTCGCTCGAGCAGGTCCGCGACGTTGCCCCCATCGTGCTCTTGGTGGTGTGTCCCGTCTCGGCCACGGTCGAGGTTTCCCGTCGCGTGCATCACATTGTGGAGGCCCATCCCAAGCTTTCGGTGACGGTGGTCACCAACCTCGAGGCGACACAGATCGTAGACCGCGTGGGGCGCATCGCCCCGGGCGGCAGCGGCGAGTGCGTGTCACTGCGCGGTTACGGCGCCATCCGCAACATGGGCCTTGCGGTGGCGGCGATCATGGGCCGCGACGTCGTCATATTCCTGGATGACGACGAAGTGGTCCTGGGCCCGGACTTCATGTCAAAGGCGCTCTACGCCCTTGGCCAGGAGACGCGCACCAGGTTGCCCATCCTGGCCAAGAGCGGTTACTTCTTCGATAGCACCGGCTCGCCTCTGGCGGACACCTCCAAGGCGGGCATTTGCCATAAGTGGTGGACGAAGCGCCTTGAGTTCAATCGCTGGATGAAACGCGCGCTTTCGGGAACGCGCATCTCGCGGTCCAACTACGTGTGTGGCGGCCTGCTGGCCCTGCACGCGCGCGCCTATATGCGCATCCCCTTCGATCCGTTCATCACCCGCGGCGAAGACCTGGACTACCTCTTCAACATGCGCCTCTTTGGCCTGGACGTTTGGTTTGACAACGAGTGGGTGGTAAAGCATCTGCCGCCTGCCTCGGAGCAGCGTTCGCCAAGGTTTATGCAAGACGTGTATCGCTGGTACTATGAGCGAGTGAAACTTGCCTCGGCAAACAGACGCAACGACCTCAACTCGGTGACCGCGGCCTCGCTCATGCCCTATCCGGGCCCCTGGATCTCAAACCAGCTCGACGAGCGCGTGCGCAAGACCGCTCTCGTACGTGCCCTGTTCACGCGCGAGCATCGGGGCTACTGGAAGATCTGGCGACGGGGACGCTCGGATGCCCTGCGCTATGCGCACGACAACGAGACCAACTACCTTAAGTTCCAGAGCTTCTGGCCCAGTATCATGGACGGCCTGTGGCGTGACGCCGAGCTCGCGACCATGTTGAAAGGACGTCGATGATCAACCGCCCTGAAGGGTTCAGGACCGACAATCTCATGCTGGTAAGGGTGCTGGTGGGCGTGTGCCTGCTGGTGGTCGCCGTGGGCATCCTGCAGATCATATCCTCGGATTTCGGGCCGCAGTACACGGTGCTGGCGTGCATCCTGCTCTGCCTGCTCTTCTGCCTGTTTATATACCTGTGTCTCAACCCGGATACCCTGCGGTCCCGCTATACCGAAGAGACGCTCTACATCGCCTCGAACATGCTGGAGGACCTCAAGGACGGTTTGACGCGCGAAAGCGCCGAGAAGATCTGCTGCCGGCTGCTGCCGCAGACGCGCGCGAGCAGCATTGCGATCACCGACACCTCGGTGGTGCTTGCCTGCGTGGGTGATATGGCCGACGACTTTCCTCCGGGGTCTCCCATCCACACGCCGGCGACGCGCTATGTGTTGAAGCACGGCATCATGCAGTCGTTCACCCAGGCCATAGACGTGAACAGCGAGCTGGGACGCCCTCGTCAGATTCCTGCGGGCATCGTGGCGCCGCTCAAGGTGAGCGAGCGCACCGTGGGCGCGCTCAAGTTCTACTTCGCGAGTCCGCGCGCCGTGAACCGCACGCAGTACGCGCTCGTCGCGGGGTTTTCGGAGTTGCTGTCCACACAGCTTGCCATCCATGCGCTCGAGCAGCAGGAAGAGCTGACCGCCCGCGCCGAGGTCCGCGCGCTGCAGGCGCAGATCAACCCGCACTTCCTGTTCAACACGCTCAACACCATCGCCTCGTTTACGCGCACCGATCCTGCCCGCGCGCGCGAGCTGCTGCGCGAGTTCGCCTCGTTTTACCGCTCCACGCTCGACAATTCGGGGTCGCTCATCCCCGTTACGCGCGAGGTGGCGCAGACCAAGCGGTACCTGGTGTTCGAGCAGGCACGATTCGGCGAAGACCGCATCCAGGCGACCTTCGACGTCGAGCCCGACGTGGAGGACACGCCCGTGCCTGCGTTCATCATCCAGCCGCTGGTCGAGAACGCGGTGCGCCACGCCATGCGCGACGAGGCGCCCCTGCACATCCAGGTGTCGGTCCGGGCAGGGGAGGACGACGCACTCGACATCGAGGTTGCCGACGACGGCGTGGGCATGGACGAGCAGACGGCCTCGCGGCTGTTCTGCGACTCATCGTTGCCGCCCGACACGAGCCTGCCTCAGGGCGGCGGCGCAGGTGTGGCGACGCACAACATCAGCGAGCGCATCAAGCGCTTCTATGGGCCAAGGTCGTTTGCCAAAGTTTCGTCCGAACCCGATGTGGGTACGACGATTACGTTACATCTCGACTTAGTGGAGAGTATCTTCACGGAGGGGTAAAATAGAAGTTCCTGCGCAAGGGCAGCGTGCTTCCGCCGCGCTCCGTGGGGCTTCAAACTCCGAGGAAAGGGTTTTATCGGATATGCTACGTGCGATGATCGTCGATGATGAGGCGCCTGCCCGCTCTGAGCTGCGCTTCCTGCTTGAGCAGACGGGCAAGATGAGCTCCATCACCGAGGCTTCGAGCGTCCGCGCGGCTATTGAGACGCTGATGGAAAACCGCGTTGACGTGGTCTTTCTGGACATCTCTATGCCGGGAGCCTCGGGCCTGCAGCTTGCGGAGGCGCTGCACAAGCTTAAGAATCCGCCTGCGATTGTGTTTGTGACCGCCTACAGCGACCATGCCGTCGAGGCATTCGAGGTCGACGCGGTGGACTATCTGCTCAAGCCCGTCGAGGAGGAGCGTCTGGACCAGGCACTCAACAAGGTGCTGGCGCGCGTGAAGCCCGCGACGGAGAACAAGGTGACCATCGAGCGCATCCCGGTGGAAAAGGGCGGCCGCAAGGTGCTCATCCCCGTCGACCAGATTCGCTACATCATGGCGAAGGACGACTACTCCTGCATCTTTACCGACGACGATCGGTTCCTGTCTACGACCTCGCTTGCGCAGTTTGAGTCGAAGCTGTGCGATTTCGGGTTCTTCCGGGTGCATCGTCGCTATATTGTGAACCTGGCCTGCGTGGAGGACGTGGAAACCGTTCCTTCGGGTGCCATCCAGCTGGGCGTGACCGGCGTGGATGAGCGCATCCCCGTGTCGCGTCGCCGCGTGGTGCCGCTCAAGAAGGCGTTGAGTTTATAGGAAGTCGATAGAAAGGCCGTCTGTGGATACTCCCCGCACGAAACGCATTGACATCATCTCTGACACGCATGGTCACTTGACCGAGGCGCTGCTGAAGCAGCTAGAGGGTGCCGATCTTATCGTTCATGCGGGCGACATTACCTCTGAGGCGGATTGGGCGCATCTGTGCGCCCTGGGTCCGGCTGTCAAGGCGGTGCTGGGCAACAACGATTTCTACTATGAATACGGCCCCGAAGTCGAGCGTTTGAATGTGTTCGACTACGAGGGCCTTTCGTTTGCGGTGTCCCACTATCGCGAGGACCTGCCGGTCGGCATGGTGGATGTCGCTGTGTGCGGACATACGCATCGCCCGCGCATTGACGACTTGGGCAAGTGTTTGGTTATCAACCCGGGTTCTCCCTCCATGCCGCGCAGTATGCGCGGGCCCACCATGGCGCGGATGCTGGTACGCGAAGGTAAGGTCATCTCGGCCGAGATCATCGACGTATAGCACGCCTGCGATTGGAACGCAGCGGCATAGCTTTTCGCATAGGAAGTGCGGCGGGCGACCTCTCCGAGGCGCCCGCCGCTTGGTATATCTGGCGTCGTAGGGTGTTGGAATACAACGTTTTCGCAGGTCACAGGCATATATCTTCGGTGTGTCTCGGCGGGCGAAAAGCGCGTCAAAATTTTTCTGAAAAAGTGCTTGCGTTGTTTGGAAGGCTCTGCGTATAATACTTCTCGCAGCATTTGCTGAGGGGAGTTAGCTCAGTTTGGTTAGAGCGCCGGCCTGTCACGTCGGAGGTCGCGGGTTCGAGCCCCGTACTTCCCGCCACTGCACTGAAACAGCCCGTTCGGATTTCCGAGCGGGCTGTTTTGCCATGTATGGCTTTCGCTCAGTTTCGCATGGACTCTTTTCCTATAAGCCGGCCTTCGTTCTGGATGGGCCGCGCCTTGTCCTGTGTGCGCGAGCGGGCCCGAGGGTGGCCCTCGACGCCAGTAACAGTGGGTTACTCGGAGCCCGTCAGAAACTCGTTTCGGTTTTATGCAGTTGTTTTCGGAATTCCCGAGTAGACCTCCCTTTCAGGCCCCTGAATCCTGCGGGTTTGTCGGCGAGATCGGCCGTCTACTCGAGGATTCCCGAACTAACTGCATAAAAACGAAACGAGTTTCTCTCGACGGCGGCGGTGGGAGGGTTAGCGTGCGGGCGGACACGCCTTTTGCCTACAGCCCCGGCACTGCACCGTAGCCTTGCCATCTGGTTGAATCTAAGATGCGCGAACCCGTGCGCCGTTAAGCCGTCTGCTCACGTTGTCGGTATGCCCAGCGCGGCGCCTTGGTATGCGAGATGACCGTTTTGGCCACATGCGGGTGCAGGTGCTTGTCAGAGGCATGCCTACGCGGTCAACAGGCCATATCAACGCGGCCTACGAGTCACACCAACGATGGCGGGCGCCCGCGCGTCGGTGGGTTTTTTGAGATTCGGAGGAAATGGCTCAACGTGGGAGGGGCGTTTGGGCAACGGTATTCATGCTGGGAGCAGGGGAGAGCCGGGGTTGCACTCGCGGCGCGCCGCTCGGCGCGCGGATAGGCCCTTCATACCATGATGGTATAGTATGTCGCTGGTAATAAGACCGTTGGCACATGCTGCCGCATCGCCCCGTTGTCGTCTGACGGGCGTGCCGCCCGACAACGCTAGGGGGATGGATGGATATCTCAAGAAAGACCGACTATGCACTGCGTATTCTGTCGATCTTGGTCGAGCAGCAGGACGGGCTGCTTTCCGTGCGGACTGCAGCAGAGCAGGTGGATGTGCCGTATTCGTTTGCCCGGTCCATTCAGCATGGCCTTGTGCAGGCGGGCATCATCGAGAGCCTGCGCGGCGTTCATGGCGGCATGCGCTTGAAGGCTGATCCCGCCGACATCACGATTCGCCAGATCGTTGAAGCGGTGCAGGGTCCGCTCGTGGTGAACGATTGCACCGCGCCGGGTGGCACTTGTGCTCGCATGACCGACTGCTGCTACCACTCCATCTGGAGCGGGGCGCAGGCCCTGCTGTGCAGCTATCTCGATTCCGTCACGCTTGACGATGTGGTCAACCATAAACAGCAGCCCGCCGTCGACCCCATGTTTGCCGACCGCTCCGCCTTTCCTCGCTATGCCGATTGCGCCTGTTCGGATGTGTCGGTAGCTTCGTGAGCGGCGAGGTTCCCGGATCGCTTGGTCCGTTGGCATCGCTCGATGCCTTTCGCACGCTGATTCGTACGGAGGGAGCGCGGCTGTATCGCGACCTTCCTTGGCGCCGGACGCGCGACCCCTATATAGTATGGCTTTCGGAAGTCATGCTGCAGCAGACCCAGGTTCCGCGTGTGGAGACTCGCATGCCGGCATGGCTCGACCGCTTTCCTTCGGTGCAGGCGCTTGCAGAAGCGCCGTCCTCGGAGGTGCTGGCAGCCTGGCAGGGAATGGGATACAACCGTCGGGCACTTGCGCTGCATCGGGCGGCACAGACAGTCGTCGCGGACTATGACGGGGTGTTTCCCCGCGAGACAAAACAGCTCGTTGCGCTTCCGGGCATTGGACCTGCTACGGCTCAGGGCATCCGCTCGTTTGCGTTCGACCTTCCCGGTGTCTATCTGGAGACGAACGTGAGGACTGTTTTCCTGCATCACCTCTTTCCCGACGTACCGGCTGTTCCCGACCGCGAACTCGTTCCGCTCATTCATGCGGCGTGTCCCGATGCGCCGTCGTCCACGCAGGGCGACCGTTCGCAGGCGGCTGCAGGACAAGCTTGCAGTGCGCAGGCAGATCAGGGTGTCGAGTCGGGTTTCGCCATCCCTCAGGATGCCGAGGATACGCCGCGGGCGTGGTACTATGCCTTGCTCGATTATGGTGCGTATCTTAAAAAGACGGTTCCTAACCCGTCACGTCGCTCTGCCGGATACACACGTCAGTCGCGCTTTGAGGGGTCGCGTCGACAGAAGCGCGCGCATATCGTGCGTATGCTGCTTGACGCGCGAACCGAATCTCCCCAAGGGTTGGACCTGGAGTCAATCGCCCGGGGTGTCGATGCTCTTGAGCGCGCGGCAGGCCGCGAGCCGGTCGATCGGGCGCTTGTGGCGTCGATTCTCTCCGACCTGGCGCGTGAGGGGTTTTGCGTCGAGCAAAGTGGCGCATGGCTAATTAAGGAAAGTTGACGGTGTCCTAATAAGGAATGAAATGCCCGGTGGTTTGGGTATAAAGTGAGCACGTGCGGCAGAATTTTTGTCTGCCGGGCGTCATTCGCACTATGCCCACCTGGGGCAGAAGGGAAGGGATACCCATGGATTTTGAGAACTCCCAAACCAAGAAGAACCTCGAGACCGCTTTTGCCGGCGAGTCTCAGGCCCACACCAAGTATCGCTACTATGCGTCCAAGGCCAAGAAGGACGGTTACGTTCAGATCCAGAACATCTTTATGGAGACCGCTCTGAATGAGTCCGAGCATGCCAAGCTTTGGTTCAAGTATCTGCACGGCGGCGAGATCCCGGGTACGCTCGACAACCTGAAGGACGCCGCTGCGGGCGAGAACTATGAGTGGACCACCATGTATGCCGAGTTCGCCCAGACCGCCGAGGAGGAGGGCTTCAAGGAGATCGCCGCCAAGTTCCGCGGCGTGGGCGCTGTCGAGAAGGCGCACGAGGAGCGCTACCTCAAGCTCGCCGAGCGCGTCGAGAAGGGCGAGGTCTTCAACCGCGAGGGCGTCAAGGTGTGGAAGTGCCTGAACTGCGGCCACCTGCACGTCGGCCCCACCGCTCCGCAGCTGTGCCCCGTCTGCGCTCATCCGCAGAGCTACTTCGAGGAGCAGGTCGTTAACTACTAACACCGGTTTGGCGTAAGCCACTTCGAAGCCTTACGACTATCGCGAAGGTTCGGCCCCGGCATCCCTTGCGGCACATCGTGGCTGTGCTGGGATGCCGGGGCGTTGTTATGTTGCGTGGGTGTGCAGGGGGTACCGGGCCAAAGCAAAGACCTCGGGCTTGGTCCCGCGCGTCGTCCGGAACCTTGACAGCCACTGTGAATCCATCAATACTGAAACCAATCTTCATCCATGCAAGCCTCGGAACATGAGGTGATGGATGGACCTGTTTATTGAATCCCCAGAACAGATACATGAACGCATGGAGCGGGCACGAGCTGTCAGCCAGCGGCGTGGCACAGTCCAACGTGGCGCAGACCATGGCGGCGCACAGGCCGCACAGGCTACGCAGGCCGATGGCTGCTCGTCGTTCGAGGTGCCTGAGTCGTGGCGGGGACCGCTATGGGGTAGCGAGGGACAGGCGCGGGACAGCTGCGGCGCGGCCTCTACGGGCGTGCTGCGAGGGTGCGAGGATGCCGCCGCCAAGGCGCGACGCGACGGCGCCTATTCGCTTGAGCAGGATACCTATCGCGCCGAGCTGGCGTTTGATCGCAAGCGCAGCCGCCGGCGAAAGGTGCTGTCGGCTGCGCGCGTGCTCGCGCTCGTTGTGTTGGTCCCGGCAATTCTCGTCGTGGTATTTGTCGCGTCGTATATTCTGACCTGCATATTGAACGGGGCCACGCCCGACGACGTGGTCGAGCTGCTGCAGGGCCTCTGGATGCGCGTAGAGGGGTTTGCGCACGATGTGCTGAGCGGGCTCTGAGCAGGGGCGGGCAGATATAATGTCGCGCAGGCAGCAAAGCGCGGGCGCATGCTCGCGAAGACGAGAGATGGGTGGCGCCGATGGATCCGATGTGGGCGGCGGTCTTGGTACTTGTGGCCATAGCGGCCGCCGCGGCGGTGGTCGCGGCTGCGCTCGTCGCGCGCTCGTCGCGCGAGGGCGCCCGCATGGCCGATGACGCTGCACGCGCAGCGGCTTCTGCCGAGCGCGCGGAGGCGGCGCTCCAGGCCATCGGCTCGTCGTTTGGTCAGGTGCAAGCCTCCGTTTCCGCCCTTGCTCGACATGCCACCGGCTCGTCGGCAATCGACCAGGAGCGATTCGATGCGCTTTCGCGCGAGTTTGCGCGCACCAACGCCAAGCTCGATGACGTGCGGCGCGAGGTGCAGGCGCAGCTGGGACAAAATCGTGAGGCGGTCGACGCACGTCTTGCGGAAGTTCGCGCAGCGGTCGATCGTCAGCTGGGGGCGATTCGTCAGGACAACGCGCAACAGCTCGACCGCATGCGTGCCACCGTAGACGAGAAGCTCCAGGCCACGCTGGAGAACAGGATCGCCCGGTCGTTCAAACAGGTGAGCGACCAGCTTGAGGCCGTCTACCGAGGCCTGGGCGACATGCAGGGGCTGGCTGCCGGCGTGGGCGACTTGAAGCGCGTGCTGGGCAACGTCAAGACCCGCGGCATACTCGGCGAGGTCCAGCTGGGGTCGCTGCTTGCCGATATCCTGGCGCCCGATCAGTACGTGCAAAACGTGGTCACCAAGCCGGGGAGCACCGAGCGCGTGGAGTTTGCCGTGCGCATTCCCATGGCGGACGGAGAGCCGGTGCTGCTGCCCATCGATGCAAAGTTTCCAGGCGATACCTACGATCGCCTTCGCACGGCGGTCGATGCGGCCGACGCTGCTGCCGTTGCCGAGGCGCGGCATGCGTTGGAGCAGCGCATCAAGCAAGAGGCACGCGATATCGAGCAAAAGTACATCTCGGTTCCCGAGACGACGAATCTCGCCATCCTCTTTCTGCCGTTTGAGGGCCTCTACGCCGAGGTGGTCAATATACCGGGCCTGCTCGAGAGCCTGCAGCGCGACTATCGGGTGAGCGTCGCCGGGCCTTCGACCATGGCTGCGGTCCTCAATAGCCTGCAGATGAGCTATCAGACCTTTGCGTTCCAGCGCCAGGCGGACGAGATTCAGCGGGTGCTCGCTGCGGTCAAAGCCGAACTGCCGCGCTACCAGGCCGCACTTCAGAAAGCCTACGACCAGATCAATCGCGCGGGCTCGACGGTGGAATCCATCATGACCACCAGGACCCGCGCCATGGAGCGCAAGCTGCGCTCGGTGACCGCGCTCGACGATTCCACGGAGGCGGAGCGCGTGTTGGGGGTCGACGGCGAACGTGATTGGGAAGAAAGCGGCCTGCTCGCACCCGATGCGACGGTTGCGGACAATGGGGAGGGCGATGTCTAATGCCGCGTGAGACCAACGCTGCAAAGCGCGAGCGAGCAATCGAGGTTTGCGAGCGTTTGAATCGACGCTATGGTCCGGTCGAGTGTTTTCTTGATCACGAGAACCCGTTTCGACTCGTTATCTCGGTGCTGCTGTCGGCGCAGACCACCGACGCGCAGGTGAGCAAGGTCACGCCGGAGCTCTTTCGCCGCTGGCCCACGCCCGAGGCTATGGCGAGCGCAACGCCTGCAGAGATCTCTGAGGTCATCAAGTCGCTTGGCTTCTATAAGACCAAGGCGAAGCACTGCGTCGAATGCGCCCAGATGATCGTAGCCGACTACGGCGGACGCGTGCCCGCCGATATGAAGGAGCTCGTGAAGCTGCCCGGCGTCGGACGCAAGACGGCAAATATCGTGCTTAACGTGGGATATGGCATCGTAGACGGCATTGCGGTGGACACCCACGTGAACCGTATTGCCCACAGGCTTCGCCTCTCGCCGAAGACCCACGAAAAGGAGCCGCTTAAGACCGAGCAGGACTTGCTGAAGATTCTGCCGCGCGAGTATTGGACGAACGTGAACCATCAGTGGATCATGCTCGGCCGCGAGATCTGCTCTGCGCGCAGCCCTAAATGTGGCGAGTGTCCGCTGGCGGACATCTGTCCGAGCGCTCAGTAGGGGTCCTGCCCGGTAGGGCCCCTGCGTTTTTGTGGGCCCCCTCCTGTTGTCTGCGCTCTGTTAGCTTTTGGCGCACATTTTATAAACCTTCTGCTGGCAATCGAAAAGAATCGGTAAGAGAGTGTCAGCTCTATGCAAAGGATGCTCGCGCAGCCCTTTTGAGGTCCTGCATGCTCGCTATAGTCGTTGCTGCTACATGCGGGAACCCGAGATGGAGCTGCTGGTTTCGTCGATGATCCTCTCGGTCCGCACCCCCTGGTTGCAAAGAGAAGATTGGAGCATCGGTGAAGAAGGAAACGGTCGTTCGCGCCGCGATTGAGCGCGGCGTGTCGCGCAGGCAGTTCTTCGGCATTCTCGCCGGGATGGCGGGTATGGCCACGGTTGCCAGCATGGGTCTTACGGGCTGCGATGACGGCGGCAGCGCCGCGCCCGACGTCGACTACAACGCGATGTCGCTTGAAGACCTGATTGCCCAGGCCAAGGAGGAGGGCGAGGTCCAGTCCGTGGGCATGCCCGACACCTGGGCCAACTGGGTCGAGACCTGGCAGGACATCGAGGCCGAGTACGGCATATCCCACGCCGACCAGGACATGTCCAGCTCCGAGGAGCTCTCCATGTTCCGTGAGGAGGGAACCGACGGCACCAAGGATATCGGCGACGTGGGCCAGTCCTGGGGTCCGGTTGCCGAAGAGCAGGAGCTGACTCTCAAGTACAAGACCAGCTACTGGGACGAGATTCCCGACTGGGCCAAGGATGACGACGGCGACTGGGTCGTGGGCTACTACGGCACCATCTCCATCATGTCCAACGACGCCAACGTTCCCGAGCCGCCGACAAGTTTCCAGGACCTGCTCGATGGCGATTACAACGTCTGCGTGGGCGACGTGACCGCTGCCGCCGTGGCTCAGTATTCCGTGCTCGCGGCTGCCAGCGCGCTCGGTGGCGGTATCGATGACATGCAGCCCGGTTATGACTTCCTGCAGCAGCTGGCCGAGGCCGGGCGTCTCGACGTTTCCGATGCGTCGCTCGCCCGCATCGAGTCCGGCGAGATCGACGTCTGCCTCAACTGGGATTACAACTCCCTCAACTATCGCGACCAGATCGTGAGCAACAATCCCAGCGCATCCTTCTCGGTGAACATCCCGACCGACGCTTCGGTGCGTTCTGGATACTGCACGATCATCAATAAGAACGCGCCGCACCCGGCTGCCGCCTGCCTCGCTCGCGAATACATCCTGTCCGACGAGGGCCAGATCAATCTTGCGCGCGGCTACGCGACCCCAATCCGAGATGTCGAGCTGCCTGCCGACGTCCAGGCTCTGCGCCTGCCGGACTCTCAGTACGGAGACCAGGTTCAGAG
Organism: Collinsella sp. An2; assembly: GCF_002160065.1. GTDB lineage: Bacteria > Actinomycetota > Coriobacteriia > Coriobacteriales > Coriobacteriaceae > Limicola. Next base: position 106,822 of record NZ_NFJW01000001.1, read on the forward strand.
CGTTGACGAGAGCGTCTGGAGCGGTGTGAGCCAGGACATGATCACCTGGTATCAGGAGAACATCATTCCGATTCTGGGCTAGCCCCGCGCACATCGAGGGTATCTGGGGGCGGGCGCGATGCGGCCGCCCCTCGTAGGTGAGGAGTGCATTATGCAGCAGACTGCTGTCATGGGACAGCAGGAGGCGGAGTCTGCGCAGACGACGACAAAGGCGTTGCCCCGTCGTCGCCCGTGGCTCGGCTATCTGGCGATCGTCCCGTTTTTCTTGGTCGTGGCGCTGTTCGAGATCATGCCGCTTCTGCAGCTCGCGCTGAACAGCGTGATCGGCCGCGACTCCGAGGCGTTGGGCCTTGAGAACTTTATCCGCGTTTTCACCACCCCGCTTTATCAGCAGTCCATCTGGAACAGCGTCTGGATTAGCCTGCTGTCCGCGGTGGTGGGCATCGTCGTGGCGTTTCTTGCCGCGCGCTTCTGCTCCGACGCGAGCCCGCGCGTTCAGAACGCCTTCACGATGATCTTGAACATGATGTCGAACTTCTCCGGCGTGCCGCTGGCGTTTGCCTTCATGATCCTCATGGGCAACTCGGGCGTGCTGACGCTCATTGGCCAGAACTTCGGCATCCCCTTTTTAGCCGACTTCAACCTGTACGGCTCCGAGGGGCTCGTGCTCATGTACATCTATTTCCAAATTCCGCTGGCCACGCTGCTGCTGATTCCGGCGTTCGCGGGCATTCGTAAGGAGTGGCGCGAGGCTGCGACGATTCTGCGCGCCTCCACCTTCGACTACTGGTTCCGGATCGTCATCCCCAATCTCATGCCGTCGATTCTGGGAACCCTGTCGGTGCTGTTCTCCAATGCGCTCGCTGCGTATGCGACTGCCTATGCGCTCGTGATGAATAACTACGCCTTGCTCGCGCTGCAGATCACCTCGCGTTTTAAGGGTGACGTCCAGACCGATGCCGCCACCGGCGGCGCCCTCGCCATGGTGCTCATCGCGCTCATGGTCGCCTGCACGCTCATCAACAACTACTTCACGCGCCGCGCCGCGAAGGGAAGGGAGCTCGTATGAGCAAGGCTGCTTCTGTTGCCGGCGGCAAGAAGACATCGCTTGCAGGCAAGATCTTCCTGGCTGTTGTCGCCATCTACCTGTTGGTCCCGTTTGTGACCACGTTTATCTATTCGCTCTTTGTCGAGTGGACCGATATCCTGCCCTCAGGATTCACGCTGCGTAACTACATCGAGCTGTTCAGCAACATGACGTTTTGGAGCTCGATCGGCCGTACGCTCATTCTGTGCATCGTGAGCGTGGCGATCACGATCGTGCTCATCCTGCTTGCCATGTACGTGGTTGTGGCGGTGAACCGCAAGTTCGCGGGCGCGATGCAGTTCCTCTGCATGATTCCCTACGCGCTGCAGGGCGTGATCTTGTCCATTGGCATCATATCGCTCTATACCGGCACCGGCACGATTCTCTCCAACCGCATGTTCATGCTCTTTGGCGCCTACACGATTCTCGTGCTGCCCTATATCTACCAGGGTATTCGCAACGCGCTCAACTCCATCGACGCCGAGATGCTCATTCAGGCGGCTGAGATGCTGGGCTGCGGTCGCTTCCGCGCCTACGTGCAGGTGGTCCTGCCCAACATCCTGTCGGGCATTCTCGTGTCGAGCCTGCTTGCCGAGAGTATCATCTTCGGCGACTTCGTGCTTGCCAACAACATCGCCGGCACCAACTACCAGAACATCCAGGTGTTTCTGCAGGCCAACATGGACGTTTCCAGCGGCCTTTCGAGTGCTATCGTCGTTGTCATCTTTGTGGTGGTGGCACTGGTCACCGGAATCGTGCTGAAGCTCCAGGGTGCATCCCGCAAGAGCGTAAAGGAGTAGCTCACCATGGCTTACATTGAGTTTCACGACGTCGTCAAGCGTTTCGGTGACAACACCGTGCTTGACCATATCAACTTCGGGATTGAGAAGGGCGACCTTGTGACCCTGCTCGGTCCGTCGGGCTGCGGCAAGTCCACGCTGCTGCGGTGCCTCTCCGGTCTGGAGCAGGTGACCGAGGGCAAGATCATCCTGGACGGTGCCGACGTCACCAATGTGCCGGCATCCAAGCGCAACATCGGCATGGTGTTCCAGCAGTACAGTCTGTTCCCCAACATGAATGTCGAGCAGAACATTGCCTTCGGCCTCAAGATGCAGAAGGTCCCGACCGACCAGATCGCCGAGAAGGTCGCCCGCGCCGTGGACATGGTCGAGCTCAAGGGCAAGGAGAAGATGTATCCTGCGAACCTGTCTGGTGGCCAGCAACAGCGTGTAGCACTTGCCCGCTCGATTGTGACCGAGCCCAAGGTCCTGCTGCTCGACGAGCCGCTGTCGGCCATCGACGCCAAGCTGCGTCGCGCCCTGCAGTCCCGCATCCGCGAGATCCAGCAGGAGCTGGGCCTGACTTCGATCTTCGTGACGCACGACCAGGACGAGGCCATGGTCATGTCCGACGTGATCCAGCTGTTCCATGCCGGCCGCATCGAGCAGGCGGGCAGCCCGGTCGATGTCTACACCAAGCCGATCTCCGAGTTTGCCGCGAGCTTCATCGGCAGCTACAACCAGCTTACGGCCGCTGAGTTCGCCGACTTGACCGGCGAGCGCGTGGACGCCGGCAACGTGGTTGCCGTGCGCCCGGAGACCATCGGTATCTCCACCGAGGAGCCCGAGGCAGACGACGCCTACGTGCTCAAGGGCATGGTCGTGGGCAGCATGCCGCGCGGCAATGTCCTGCGCTACACCGTGCGGACCCGTACCTCGGTGTTGCGCGTCGACGTGCTGTTCCGGAGTTTCCATATGTTCAACGACGGCGAGACGGTGTATCTGGCGCTGCCAAAGCACGACTGTCTGGTTATTCCGGCGGCTGCGTAGGCCAGGCGTTTGTACGCACACCCCGCGATGAGGAGTCATCATGATCAGCGACCAACAGGGCTTGCCGCGGCCTCAAGACATGCCGCGCTTCAAAGGTAACCTGCACAGCCACACCACCAACTCCGACGGATGCCTGACGCCCGCGGAATCTGTGCATGCGTTCCGCGAGCGCGGGTACCAGTTTCTTTGCCTGTCCGAGCACGACCTGTTCACGGACTATTCGGGCGAGTTCGATCGCGAGGATTTCATCATCCTGCCCGGTGTCGAGGCATCGGCCTATCTCTATGCGGACGAGGCCCACACCGCGCGCCTGCGCTGCCACCATATGCACGGCATCCTGGGCACCGACGATATGGTTGCGGCCGCGCCCAAGCGCTTCACGCACATGGAGCGGCTAGAGCCGAAGGCGTACGTGGGGAGCTGGGACGGGCTCGCCGTCGCGCGCGAACTCGGCGAGGAGCTCGCTGCGCACGGGTGTGCGGTCACGTACAACCATCCCATCTGGAGTCGCATCGAGCCCGAGGACCTGATGGGTCTCGACTGTGCCTTTGGCATCGAGGTGTGGAACTACGACACGGTAAACGAGTGTGCGCTGGGTGCCGATACGGTCCATTGGGACATGCTGCTGCGCCGCGGGCTGCGCGTGGGCGCGATTGCTGCCGACGACAACCACAACCCCGGGACGTTTGATGATGCATTCGGCGGCTGGGTCGTTGCGTGCGCGCCCGAGCTGACGCGCACCGCCGTGGTGCAGGCGCTGCTCGACGGGCGCTACTACTCGAGCGCGGGCCCCGAGGTGCGCGGCTTCGGCGTCAAGGACGGGCGCGCCTGGGTCGAGTGCAGCCCCTGCGAGCGCGTGAATATGATCTGCGGCGGCCCGATTGGTGTGGGGGAGACCCGCATCGCCCCTGCGGGCGAGCCGCTGGAGCGCGCTGAGTTCACGCTGCGCGGTACCGAGGCCTACCTGCGCTTCGAGTGCGTCGACGCGAACGGCCGCACGGCCTGGACCAACGCCCTTCGCTAGTACATCTCCAGGTTGTAAGCGCGGCAGCCCCGCTTGTCATTCGGGCAAGCGGGGCTGCCGCGCGCAGATTGCACTTTGACCGGGATGCGAACGCTGAATATACAAGCGTAAATCGCTCAGGTGCGGCGCGGGGTACCGAACAAGGCCAAGTGTGTGTAAGAATCGGCGTTTTGTACGACTCAATTTGCTGTCAGGATCAGATTGGGTTTGAAGCGCAGAAAAACACCAGGTAACGAATTGCATAAAATCGCGTAAAACTGCATAACATAATTTGGTCGTACAAAACGCCGACTTTTACACACAAAGGCACTTCAAATCTGCCGCAACAGACCTCCATTCGTTTTGCGCAGGGCGTGGTGGCGGCCAATCAAAGGGCATGCGTGGGCCACCGCGCATGCTACGATACAGCCATCGAACATCGTTACCCGCCCGGACTCGTTTCGGGCGGGTATTTGTCGTGGGAAGGCGTCGCCTTATGCTCATCCACCGTATCGCTGCACAGCTCTATACCGCCGAGGGGCTACGCGTCATCGAAGGCGCACTCGATGATGGCAAGGATGCCACACTTGCTGTGTCGCAGTCCGGGCGCACGCTCATTTTGGCGGCGCAGTTTGCTCGCCATCCACGGCCGACGGTCTATATCGTCTCGGGCGAAGACGCTGCAGACCGCGCGGCACGGGCGCTTGCAGCATACGTCGGCCTCGAGCATGTTGCGCGCTACCCCGAGCGCACCGACCACCCTTGGCGCGACACGCAGCCGAACGATGCCGTAGTTGCCGCGCGCTGTGCCGCGCTTGGCCGCATTGCCCAGGGTGAGCCGTGCATCATGGTGGCCTCGGCGCGCGCCCTTCTGCGCTGTGTCCCCCCGCGTGAGAGCCACTATTGGAAGCAGCTCCGCCTTGCCGTGGGCGAGGAGGTCCCCTTTGAGGATATTCCGCGTCGTCTTGTAGGCATGGGATACACCAACGCCGGCGCCGTGGATACGCCGGGCCTTTTCCGGGTGCACGGCGATTCGGTCGACGTCTTTCCCGCACAGTCGACGGCTCCCGTGCGCATCGAGTTCTTCGGCGACGAGATCGACCGCATCCGTCGCATGGTGGTGTCTACGGGGCAGACCATCGGTGACGAAGACGGCATAGAGATCTTCCCTTGTCGTGAGCTTGCTCTCACCGATGATGCCGTTCGGCGTATCAAGGCGGCGCTTTATCAGCCGGCACAGAACGATACCGAGCTCGCGGCGCTACTCGAGCTCGTAGACGCCCGAATCGCCACCCCCGAGCTCGACCGATATCTACCGTTGCTCTACGAAAGCACGGTGAGCCCGCTCGCGCACGTGAGCAACGACGCCTCGGTGGTGCTCTCCGAGCCGCGGTCGCTGTTCGACGACTGCACCCGAGCCTACGAGGACTTGGAACGCCGGGCGGGCGAGGCGAAGGTCGCGCGTCTGGACGGATTGTTCGTGCGCCCGCAGCAGCTGGATTTTGGCCATCAGCAGCGGCTAAACTTCGTGTCGCTCATTCGCGCGGGCGGCGCGGTCACGGCTGAGCTTAAGATCGAGCAGCCAGCTATCGCCGGCTCGGACACGCGCTTCATCTCGCGCGTGAAGGAGGTCACGGCGAACCGTTTTGCCTGCGTGTTTGCGGCTCCCGACCGCGGCGCGCGCGAGTCGCTTGAGCTCTCGTTTACCGACGAGTCCATTCCCTTCGAGGAGTCCCTTACGCAGGCGCCGGAAAACGCGGGCGTCGTAGGCGATGCGGACGTCCAGGTAACCCTGCTCAAGCGCGACGTCGACAGGCTGAACGCCCGTCCTATTGTCGATGCGTCGCCGTCCTCTGGAGCAGACGGCAACGTCGGGCGCACGCAGGACACCTCTGTGTCTCAGCGAAGCCATATCGCGGTGCCGACGCTTACGCGCGGACGCGTGACGTTTGTCGATGCGCCGATCGCCTCGGGCGTCGTGGTGCCCGAGGCGCATCTAGCGGTCTTTTCGATCGCGGACCTCAACGCGCGCATGGACGCGCGACGCGGTCACCACGCACGCCGGCGCGTGGACGTGACGGAAGTCACCTTCCCCTTTAAGCCGGGCGACTACGTGGTGCACGCGACGCACGGCATCGCGCACTTCACGGATATCGTGCGTCAGGAGGTCGGCGGCAAGGAGCGCGACTACTTCCTGCTGGAGTACGCCGACGGCGACAAGCTCTACGTGCCCCTCGAGCAGGTCGATCGCATCACGCGCTACGTGGGTCCGGACGGCGAGAACCCGCGCCTCACTCGTCTGAACACGGCCGACTGGTCGCGTGCGACCAAGAAGGCGCGCAAGAGCGCCAAGAAGCTTGCGTTCGACCTGGTTGACCTCTACACGCGGCGCAGCTCCATCACCGGATTCGCCTGCCCGCCCGACACACCCGAGCAGATTGAGATGGAGGAGAGCTTCCCCTACGAGCCTACGCGTGACCAGCTTGAGGCCATCAACGACATCAAAGCCGATATGGAGGCTCCCAAGCCCATGGATCGCCTGCTGTGCGGAGACGTTGGCTTCGGCAAGACCGAAGTCGCCCTGCGCGCCGCATTCAAGTGCGTCGACTCCGGCCGCCAGGTCATGGTGCTTTGTCCCACGACCATTCTGGCGCAGCAGCATTACGAAACCTTCTTCGAGCGCTTTGCCCCCTTTGGCGTAGAGGTCGAGGTGCTGTCGCGTTTTCGTACGCCCGCGCAGCAGAAGCGCGCCCTTGCGGCGTTTGCGGAGGGCAAGCTCGACGTGCTGGTGGGCACGCATCGCCTGCTGTCGAGCGACGTGAACCCGGCGAATCTCGGTCTGGTGATTATCGACGAGGAGCAGCGCTTTGGCGTGCAGCACAAAGAGCAGCTCAAGAATCTGCGCGAGCAGATCGATGTGCTCACGCTCTCGGCGACGCCTATTCCGCGTACCATGCAGATGGCCATATCGGGCGTGCGCGATATGAGCCTCATCACCACGCCTCCCACGGGACGCCGTCCTGTGGCGGTACATGTGGGCGAGTACGATCCCGACGTGGTGAGCGCCGCCATTCGGTTGGAGCTTGGGCGCGGCGGGCAGGTCTACTACGTTTCCAACCGCGTGAAGACCATCGACGATGCGGTGGACCGCGTGCACGAGGCCGTTCCCGAGGCACGTGTGGCCGTGGCGCACGGCAAGATGAGCCCGCGCGAAGTCGAAGACGTCATGGTGCAGTTTGCGACGGGCAAGGTGGACGTGTTGGTGGCGACCACCATCATCGAGAGCGGCATCGACAACCCGCATACCAACACGCTCATCATCGAGGACTCGCAGCGTTTGGGCCTCGCGCAGCTCTACCAGCTCAAGGGGCGCGTGGGTCGTTCGGCGACACAGGCCTACGCCTACTTCATGTTCCCCGGCGAGATTCCTCTCACGCCGGAGGCGACCGAACGTCTGACGGCGCTCTCGGAGTTTCAGGACCTGGGCAGCGGCATGCGTATCGCCATGCGTGACCTCGAGATTCGCGGTGCCGGCTCGCTTGTGGGTGCCGAGCAGCATGGCAACCTGTCGAGTGTGGGCTTCGACCTGTTCACGCAGATGCTGGGGCAGGCCGTGGCCGAAGCGCGTGGCGATGCCGGGGCCGACGTCGAGGAGTCCGGTGTGACCATCAACCTGCCGGCCGACTTCTATTTGGACGAGGAGTATCTGCCGGCGGTGGACAAGCGCGTGCTCGTGTATCGAAAGCTTGCCGCGGCCGAGGACCTGGCGCAGGTGGATGAGGCGCAGGAAGAGCTGGAGCAGACCGCAGGCGCGTTGCCGTTGGCTGCGCAAAACCTGTTCGATCGCGCGCGCATTCGCATCCGCGGCGGGCGCCTGGGACTGGAGAGCGTGGCGCTTACCGGCGGACGGCTGGTCTTCCAGGGGGTCGACGTGCCTAAGAAGGTTGCGTTCGACCTGCGTGACCGTTTGGGAGCGGTGCATTTTCCCAAGACGCGGAAGCTCTCGATTCCCTACAAGGCCGGTGCCGGTGGAGGCTCCGGTGTAGGACGCGGGCTGAACGCCAACGACGAGCGCGGCCCGGTTGCGGCGGCGCTTATGGTGCTCGAGCAGCTTGGAGCTTCGGGCGACGATGACTAGCAACGAGGAGTAGCGCCGCGGCCGGCGCCGTCCCCTTGGCGCCTCATGGGCGTCTAGGGCGGTGTCGGTCGCAGCTGCTAGGGGCACGTGTCTGCGCGTGTCTGTTTGCTGTGGCGTGTCGATATGGGGCGGGCGGCGCCTTGCGAATGCTCTCGTTCGCAAGGCGCCGCCGTGCTCTAAAGAAAGATTTCGGCGATTTTGTTCCGATGTCTGCATATTGCCGATGCTAAAAGAAAGAATCAGCGATTTTTTTCTTTTAGACATGTCAAATTCAAACCTAAAAGAAAAAAATGGCGAATTCTTTCTTTTAGGGAGGATACAATGTGCGGTATCTGAAAAACGAGCAACAAGAGGCTCGCGATTAGGAGAAGGCCAATGGCGTACCGCACTCTTGAGAAAACGCTACATGCTGATCGTTCATCCGAGCGCTTTGAGCATCATGACGAACTGTTTCGACAGCGATTTACCAGTGAGTCGACGTTCAGGACGGGCATTTTGCTCGACACGGGAGAGCTTTTCCTTGCGGTGCCTCGTGAGTTGTCGGTCGTTAACGAGCAGGTACTTCGCCGAGAGCGTCGTGTCTCAGCACTTTGGCGTGGTCTGCCAACTGTGGCGCTCTGCCCATTCATTCGATCGCTCATTATGGACGAAGTTGTATACAGCAACGAAATCGAAGGGGTCCACAGTACACGTCGTGAAATAGAGCTGGCGCTCGACCAGGCGCAAAGAGACTCTTCTGTGTTAAAAAACGTTGCGACCAAAGAGCACGCGCCGTTTATAGAGTTTGCAAAGCTCTATTTGGGATTGACCGAGAATCCCAAGCCGCCGCAAACACTGCAGGATATTCGAAATATCTACGATGCGGTTGTGAGCGATGCTCTCGATTCGAGGGATCGGCTAGGCGACTCTTTGTTTCGTACGGGTCAGGTGGTAGTTGAGCGTGCAGATGGTAGAGTGCTCCATACGGGTGTTGCCCCCGAGCAGAAAATCGAGGACATGCTTACACAGTGGCTGGAGTTGTCTGAGCGCGACGATATGCCTGAAACCTACCGTGCGATTCTCTGCCACTTTCTCTTTGGGTACATTCATCCGTTCTACGATGGGAACGGGAGGACCGGCCGCTATCTGTTGTCGCTGCAGCTGAGTGAGCCGTTGTCACAGCCTACCGTTCTCTCGCTTTCACGGACTATTGCAGAAAATAAGGCTGCATATTATCGCGCTTTCGATACGACGGAAAGGCCGCTCAACCGCGCCGAAGGAACTCATTTTGTATTGACAATGCTGGGGCTTGTTGCCGAGGCCCAGGAAGACCTTATTGCCAATTTGGAGGAAAAACGCACGTTGCTGCAGCTGATCGAGGATAGGCTCAAAGCATGCGAGGGGAGGGTTTCTCAGCGAGCGCTGGACGTGCTGTATTACGCAGCGCAAATGGAGGTGTTCGACGCTTTTCAAGAGACGAGGATGTCTGAAGTTGTTACTTGGCTTGGCGTGAGCGTCCCGACCGTTCGTCGCGCATTTGACGAACTTGTCTCCGAAGGGTTGCTTGTTAGGGTGTCCAAGCGTCCGCCTGTGTTTCGTTTAACGGAACAAAGCAGGGGGCTGTTGGGACTTACGTCAAGGTAGCAGGGATCTATCCCGCGGCAAGCATGACCACGATAGGAATGGTTACGATTGCGCGCTCGATGCCGGAATGAGGGTACTGCGGCACATATGCTGAGGGCGTAGGCCCATTAATGCTTTCGCGCGCTTGACAGGCCGCTATTGGAGGACAGGATCAAATTCGGTACGGCGATTGGGCTGACGAGAATAAGGGCGCGGATGGCTGTCAGGAGGTCCGCGCCCTTCGGGAAAGGGGAGGTGTTAGATTTCGTCGATGGGGTACATGGGGCGCATGATGCGTTTGAACTTAATGAGCTTGGTGTTTTGCGGAGTGGCGCCGTCGGTAAGCGACATGACTGAAAGCGCGCCTGCTGCTTTAAGCTCGGGATGGATATAGCCCTGCTTCACCACAATCACCTCAAAGTCGCGCCAAGGAACGCCGCAGGCATCTAGTTGGTGCTCTTCAACAAAGGAATGATTGTTGTCGGTAATCACGATCCACACGGGTCGGTCAACTATTTTTACCGTGGCAAGTGGACCATAATCGCCATGCTCTCCGTACATGTGCGTGCCTTCTTGACGACCGTGTGCCACGATTTCCACGTCAAGTTCAATAGGGCTAGATAGCTCATCGAGCGCCATGCCCAGAGATATTTTGCAAGTTGTTCCAACCGCGAACTCACCGAGCTTATGGCAGGTGTTGTCATCATGAATTGCGGCGAATAGGACCTTTTGATCGAGGTTCTGAATTTCAAGTACCTGCTGCAGCACAAAGGTGTTTGCACCCATGGCTCCCGATGTTACGTTGTCCCCCGAATCGGTGATAAACGCGGGCCTCCCTTTGCAGGCAAGTGCCATGGCAAGGGCTTCGTCGGGTTCTGCGGTGGTGCCGGTGTAGTGGAACTCGTGACGGCGCTCCCATACAAAGGACGCGAGCTCATCCGCTGCATGTTCCGCCGTCTCGGCGTAACGCGGGTCGCTGGGGATTACTACGACACCGCAACCCGCTTCGGCACAGTCGTGACGCAGATATCCTACATGCCATGATGCCGAGAGGATGCGCGGGTCCTCTTCCAAATGGTTCATGAAATCGTTGATGGAGCGTACCGGTTCGTCCGTTGAAACGCTTTGCTCTCCTCCCAATATAAGGGGAAGCTTGCGATAGACAGGTGTCACGCGGCAGGGCTGTTCGATAAAGCGAATGAGCTCGCGGCAGGTGCGTTGGACGGTTTCGGCGATGTCGGTATGCGGAGCTTCACGATAGCTGCGGATGAAAGTGCAGTTGTGCACGTATTCCTCGGTAAGGTTGCCGTGCGGGTCACAGGCGACAGCTATGGGGAGATAGGGTCCTACCATCTGGCGAATGGCGGCAAGCAGGTGCATCTCTCCCGAGCCGATGCACTCAACGTAGCTCGCGCCGTGAAGGTGCAGGTAGATACCATCAAGGTCGGCGAGGTTCGTACGGATGCCATTTAGGATGGTCCCCTCGATATGGTCAAAGCAGCGTCGACGCATGACCCCAGAGCAGGCGGCGTCGGCGCAAATCGTGGGGACGACCTCGATGTCGTCACGATCGAAAACATCTCCCAGTTGCATGTGCGTGAGAGAATCTGCTCCATATGACATTGCCACGTCTTCGATATCACACATCATGGGTACGTGCTCGTTCGCTTCTAGGGTGAACTTTCCTACGAGAATTTTCATTTGCCGCCTTTCTCGCATGATTTCCAGCATGTTTGACATGATATAACAACAATTAACAAATTTGTGTTATCTCTCAAAGGTATTTTGATAGCCTTCTGTCTTGTTTGACGGGTACACTACACTTGAGCAACGGAATTCTGTACATCTCGGAGTATTGCGATGAAAATTGTTGAGCGTCGTCAAGCGATTATGCGCGAGCTGCGCGATAAAGGTCGGGCTGATATCGTTAAGCTGGCTGAAGAGCTCAATGTATCCAGCATGACGATCCGCCGAGACCTCAAACTTCTAGCAGAGAACGGCACGGTTTCGATATCGCAAGGTGAGGCCGTCTTGAGCGATGGGACGCTACAAGAATTCAATATGACCTTCAAGCATCAAATCAATCTTGAAGAAAAACGGCGGATAGCAAAAAAAGCAAGTGAATACGTTAAAGAGGGAGAGTCGGTGTTCCTTGATGCTGGTACGACCGTAAAGGAGTTGGCTCCGCATCTCAGTAGGTTTAAGAACATCAATATCGTGACAGACTCGCTACTCGCCGCTAATGCACTTACAAGAATTCACGACAGCTCAAGACTCATCATGTGTCCTGGTGAGTTTCGCGAGATGTCCATGGGTTTCTTTGGCCCGCTGACTGACGAATTCATTCGCAAATTCAAGATCGACGTCCTCTTCCTCAGTACCGAAGGGATTGATCTTGATGGGGGCATATCCCTGGTTGATGTTATAGATGGACATACAAAGCGCGTCTTGATTGAGCAGTCCAAGAAAGTGATTTGTCTTGCAGATAGCTGTAAGTTCGGGACGTCTTATTTCTATAGGGTGGTTCCACTCGATAAAATCGATGTCTTCATTACAGACTCTGCGCTCGACGACCATGTGTATGACGAATATGTCCAAGCTGGTCATGCCATTGTCCGTGTTTAAGAAACGTTGATGGATGTGACGAGTAACACCCTGAGAACAACCTAGAAACCGTTCACCGAGTTTTTCAAGTGCAATAAAAGCGCAGGTAATATCCAGTTGGCAACCGTTCGCCGACTTCATTAGCCATAGAGTTGAATTAACAAAATATAACAAGATAATAGTAAATGTCTGTTATAACCTGTTAATCATCAACGGGTTATTGGTCACAGATGTGGGGTGCTTGCGATATGCGGGCATCGGGCAACGGGACCTGTCAGAAAAGCTGGACAAGCTTGGAACGCGTCAATCCAGCGAAGGGCTACGAGAAGGGGGAGTGGCAGTTCCGAAATCGCAAGCAAGCTGCAACGCATCTAGATGTGACAGGAGGAATCATGGGCAAATATACCGAGATGTCCAAGCAAGTATTGGAAAAGGTTGGCGGCGTAGAGAACATCACGCTTGTGGAGCGGTGCACTACACGCCTGCGTATTCATTACGCCCAGAAGTCCAAGGTTGACGTTGAAGGTCTTAAGAAAATCGATGACGTATTGGGAGTAGTTGATAAGTCGGGCCAGGTTCAAATCATCATCGGTCCTAAAGTCAACGATGCCATGAACGACTTCCTTGAGGTGTCCGGTTGGCAGCCAGGTGAGGGTGGCGTGCGCGTTGTCGAGGACGAACCTGAAGATAAGAACTTCATGTACTACCTCAACAAGTTCGGTAATGCATGTGCGGCCGTTTTTATGCCCATCATTCCGGCGCTTATCACTGGCGGCTTGATTCTTGCCATCAAGAATCTTCTGGTTAACTATTTTGGCCTTGGAGTTGATTCGGGAACTGCGAAAGTCTGTCTTGCGATTTTCGATGCAGGCTTCTCAATGTTGCCGGTCTGGATTGGCTGGACGCTCGCCAACCAGCTTAAGATGGAGCCCATTATGGGCGGCTTCTTGGGCGCCGTGCTTGTCAATGCGTCGATTAGTGGCGTTGAGGGCTTGGATTTCTTGGGCATTTCAATTCCCACGGTGACATACACTTCAAGCGTTATGCCTGTCGTGCTCGGCGTAATTTTTATGTATTGGGTCGACAAGATTTTGAAGAAGATCATTCCCGAGATGTTCATCTTCTTCTTGAAGCCGCTCCTCACGATGATTATTGTCGTTCCGATTACCCTGATTGTTCTTGGTCCGCTGGGTACTGAGTTTTCTGGTGCGGTTGGCGCGGCCATTATGTGGCTTTTCAATACTGCTGGTATTATCGCTCTTCCAATTTGTTCTGCTCTGTATCCATACATGGTCATGCTCGGCCTCGACAAAGCTCTTACTCCGCTTATGGCCGAGAGCATCAACGTGCTTGGTTATGATCTGTTCGCTATGCCTATGGGTTTCATTTCGAACATTGCAATTGGCGGTACCGCTCTTGCTGTGGCATTGGCCCAGAAAGATAAGGGTATGCGTGGCATGATTGCTTCCTTTGGAGTCACGGCGCTCTGCGGAGTTACCGAACCTGCATTCTACGGATCGCTGATTATGCGTCCTCGCGTTCTTGTCGGTACGGCTATCGGCGCACTTGCCGGTGGCGTTGTCGGTGGCATTTTTGTTCTGAAGAATTATGTGGTCGGTGGCTGCCCTGGTTTCCTGTCCTTCCTGTATTTCCTGCCGCCAGACGGATCGATGAACAACGTGATTCTGGCGATTATCGCGGGAGTAATCGCCATGGTGGTGGCTTTCCTGGCAACAACGGTCATCATCAAGAAATTCGGCGGTGCTGAGGTCGCTAAGTAGCTTCTTCGGAATCTTTTTTTATTGAGTTACCTAGAGTTTTATCTAAGCCATCTATTTATACGATACACGGCATCTTCGGACAGGATGATGGTCATGAACGTGTTGGTTGCACAATTTGTTACTGAGTCAAACGAACACATTCCACAGATGACGACGCTTGATTCCTATGATTTGCGATTCGGTGCTGATGCAACTTCGCAAATGAATATGGGGTCAGTGTTTGAAGATGCCGGCGTCGGTGTCATTCAATCGGTGTATGCAAACGGTTTTTCCGGTGGGGTGGTTGAGCGCTGTGCTTTCGATTACATCGAAGGGAGAATTCTTGCAGATGTTCGAGAGCATATTCAGGAAATTGATGGCATGTTTCTTCACCTCCATGGAGCAAGTGAGGTTGAGGGGATAGGGTCCGGTGACCATCATATTCTGCATGCAATTAGGGATATCGTGGGGCCGTATCTTCCCATTGTGGTTGCGTGCGACCCCCATGGCAATCTTTGCAAAAGCTATGTATATGACGCCACGGTAATTCGCAGCTATCGTGAGAGCCCGCACACCGATCTTGCAGATACAGTTAAACGGTGCTGCAGCATTCTTGTTGACCTGTTGAATCACCGTCAAAATATTCGTCCAGCCTACCGTAAGCTTCCGCTTATCTTGGGCGGCGAGCAGAGTGTTTCAGCTGATGAGCCAGTGCGTTCGATCAATGCTTACATGGACGAGATGGAGCAGGACCCACGTGTACTTTCTGCTTCTTGGCATGTTGGCTATATTCGTCACGATACTGACGTTGCTGGCTGTGGGGTCGTAGTGGTGCCAGCAACCGAGGCAGACCAGGGATACGCTGAAGAAAAGGCCGACGAGCTTGCGGCATATGTATGGGATCGTCGGCACGTGTTTCATTACACTGGGCTTACCCAAGAACCCGGTGAAGCTCTTTCCACTGCCTGCTCATGTTTGACAGGGACAGCGTTCCTGACCGATTCCGGTGACAATGTGACTTCCGGCGCTATGGGAGCGAATACGCTAGTGCTCCGGCAGGTGCTTGCGAGCAAGGAAGCTGTTGGAAAGAAAGTTCTGTTCGGCGGTATCACCGATGCAAAAACAGCTGCCCAGATTGCTTTTGCAAATATTGGCGATCGAATGCACATTTCGCTCGGTGCAGGATATGACGAGCTTTCGGCACCTGTAGAGCTTGACATCCAAATTAGATCGCGTGGAAGGCTCGAGGGTTTCATGGGCTATATGGGCGATTACGGAGAGGGCGAGGTCGTATCCGTTGAAGGTGCCGACGGTCCCTCTATTGACATAATCGTGCTTCCCTATGGGCACACCATGGTTGAACTTCATCAATTTGCCTCGCTAGGGGTTGAGTGTTCAGATTATGACCTCGTGGTTGTCAAACAGGGGTACATTTTCCCTGAATTAAAGGAGCTGGCCGAGCGTAGTGGGGCTCTCAGTGTAATGTCGCTTACTGAAGGGGCTACGTATCAAAACACCGCGAAGCTTCCGCTTAAGCGCATCATGCGTCCAATGTTTCCCATAGATGACATGTAATTGAATGATAGTCCGCTGCGTGCCTCCCAATTCATTTGGGAGGCGTCGCTGGGGGCAACTTGGCTCCCCGTTGCTCGCTGAGTTGCCCCTATCGACGCCTTGTGTCGCAACGGTTTGCGAAAGCTTTAGAAGAAAGGAACCGCTATGTCTGCAGACGCATTTCTCTGGGGAGGCGCTACTGCTTCGTATCAGTGCGAGGGAGCATGGAACGAAGATGGTAAAGGCCTGGGTGAGTGGGATGTGTTCTCTCATGGGAATCCGCTGAATATTAACGGGGCAACGGGGGACGTTTCGTGCGACTTCTACCATCATTTTCGAGAGGATATCGATATGATGGCTTCAGGTTCCCAGAACACATTTCGTTTCTCCATCTCCTGGTCGCGCATCTTGCCGGAGGGAACCGGAAAGGTGAACGAGAAAGGGATCGATTTTTATAACAGCGTTATCGACTATTGCCTGGAGAAGGGTCTAGAGCCGAATGTAACGTTGTTCCACTACGATCTTCCCAATGCCATTGCCGAAAAAGGTGGTTTTGCGAACCGTGAGACCATCGATGATTTTGTGGCGTACGCAAGGGTGTGTTTTGAGGCGTTTGGCGATCGCGTGAAGCTTTGGGCAACTATCAACGAGCCACGCTACTACGCTTACTGTTCAAATATGGTCGGAAATTACCCGCCCAATCACAGCCTTGATTTTGATCGCTATTTTAAGGTGTGCTATCACGAGGCCGTGGCAAGCGCAAAGGCCGTTGCACTGTACCATTCTATGGGCCTTACGGGTCAGATTGGTATTGTAATTGATTCATGTAACGTAGAGACTTCTCCGGAGACGCGAGAGCCAGAGCTTATCAAGCTTAAGGCGGATCTGTTTTATGATCAGCTCGTTCTGGATACCTCCATTCGAGGCGAGCTTCCTGGAGCACTCGTTCCTTTCCTGCGTGAAAACGATATCGACACCTCGTATATCAAGTTTGAGGATATGCTCACCTTCCAGCGCGGCAAAATCGATTTCCTTGGTCTAAATGTTTACAACCGTATGTACCTCACCGATTACTCGGAAGGCGAGACAGAAGTCTTTCACAACAATCGAGGTGCCTGGTCCAAGAAAAAGGAAGGCATTCGAATTAAGGATTGGTTTGAAACGACAGACGATCCGAATACCAAGAGAAATCTTTGGGGCCGTGAAATTTATCCCAAGTGTATGTATAACGCTCTGATGGAGATAAGGGGTCGTTACGGCGACATCCCGGTCTATATCACCGAAAACGGACATGGCTGCTATGAGACGCCTGGTCCTGATGGTCGTGTAGAAGATGATGACCGCATTGATATGATGCAGGGCTACATAGATAACATGATTAAGGCGATGGATGACGGTTGTAATGTGAAGGGATATTACGCTTGGTCGCCCATGGATTTGTATAGTTGGGTCAATGGATATGAAAAGCGATACGGCCTGGTTTATGTTGACTTTGATGACCCGGCGCGTCCGCGAACTCCCAAGAAAAGTTATTACTGGTATAAGCAGCTCATTGAAGATTACCGTCATGATCGCGAATCGCAGTAAATAAACGAATCAAGCAAAGCGCCCGCCGGCTAATCTTTGCTTGTTGGTCGGCGGGCTTCTCAGGAGATGGCTGGTGGATGGAGGTGCGATGCGATGAAGGTGCTGGTCGGTCAGTTCATCACCGAATCGAACGCGAACATTCCTCTTAAGAATAATGTCGGCTCTTTCAAGATGCTGTTTGGAGACGATTGTATTGACGGAATGCATATTCGTGAGGTGTTTGAGCAAAGGGACGTTGAAATTGTCCCCTCTATCCTTGCCGATGCGGGCGCTTCTGGCGTGATCGAGCGGGCGGCTTTTGAATATATAGAGCATGAATTCGTAAATGCGGTGCGCACCCACATCCACGAGATTGATGGCATGCTGCTTATGCTGCATGGCGCGAGCGAGGTGGACGGTGTTGGTTCTGGCGACCATCACATCCTCAACGCTATTCGTGAGGTGGTTGGAGAGTACTTGCCTATTTTTGTGGTGTGTGACCCACATGGAAATTTGTGCGAGAGCTACGTTCGTCAGACCACGCTCATCAGAAGTTATCGTGAGAGTCCCCACACAGATAGCATTGCTACCTTACAGAAGGTGGCAGGCTGGCTCTGTGATTTCTTGCTCAATCGTCAGAATATCCATTCGGTCTACCGAAAGCTTCCTCTCATTCTGGGGGGCGAGCAGAGTGTTTCGACTGATGAGCCTGTTCGTTCTATTAATTCCTACATGGACAAGATGGAGAAAGATCCCCGAATCCGCAGTTGCTCATGGCATGTGGGTTATATTCGCCATGATTCAGATGTTGCGGGTTGTGGCATTGTAGTGGTTCCCCAGAACGAAGCGGACCAGGGATATGCCGAGCAGAAGGCAGATGAGCTTGCGGCATATGTGTGGGATCGTCGACACGAGTTTCATTACACTGGAGTGGCCGCAATGCCGGATAGAGCGTTCGAAATGGCGCTGGCATTCGGTGGCCAACCAGTGTTTATTACCGATTCTGGCGACAATGTGACTTCAGGCGCTACAGGATGGAATACATATATCCTCCGTCAAGCAATCGAGCGTGCAGAAAGCAATGTAGGCCTAAATAGGCGTTTGCTTTTTGCCAATATATGCGATCCAGTCTGCTATGACGTTTTGAGTGGGCTTGACGAAGGGGATTCGGCACACATCTCGCTTGGTGTGGGGTTTGATGACATGTCTCAGCCGGTCGAACTTGATGTTCACGTTAGGTCGCGCGGACCTTTGCGGGGATATCTGCATCACCCTCATGATGCCCACTACGGTGATGCGGTGGTGGTATCTGTTGACGGGATGCCGATTGATGTGTCTGTAGCCAGTACGCGTCAGGCAATGTGCGAGCGTCATCAGTTCGAGGCTGTTGGACTCAACTGGGGAGACTATGATGTCGTGGTAGTGAAGCAGGGATATTTGTTCCCAGAGCTCAAGGAGGCTGCAGCGTTTTCTGTAATGTCGCTTACCTTGGGCACCACGCCCCAGGATACGAAAATCATACCGTTCAAACGCATATTGCGTCCCATGTACCCAATAGACGATATCTGAGTTACGTCAGTGCCTGCTCCGCGATACCGGGAGAGATGCGGGCGTACGAGTGATAACAACCCGGCGTACTGCGTCGGCGAGTGCTGCACAGAAAGGAAACCTTATGGGAACGTATAACGTCGAGCTCAAAAAGGTCGAAGAGCCCGCGCGTGATTGCACGTTGCAGCCGGTGATGCTCACCGACGAAACGATGAACGAGCGTGTGGAAAAGGTTCTCGCCGGCATGCGCGAGCGCTCCCTTGATCAGCTGGTTGTGTATTGCGACGTTGAGCATTCTGGCAATTTCGCCTACCTTACCGGCTTTTTCTCGCGGTTCGAAGAGTCACTGCTGATCATTCGTGCCGACGGGACCATGAACCTTGTGCTGGGAAATGAGAACCTCAACAAGGCGTCGAAGGCACGTGTTTCTGCCTCGGCGACGCACGCGCCGATGCTGTCCTTGCCCAACCAGCCGGATTCCGTGCAGAGGCCTCTGAGCGATCTGCTGCGTGAGGCGGGCATAGCTCCAGGATGCCGCATGGGCGTTGTGGGATGGAAGCACTTCACGTCTCCCGCCGTAGACACCGACGAGGCGTTTGACGTGCCGGAATTCATCATGCGGGCCCTGCGCGACGCGGTCGGTCCAGAGGGTCGGCTGATTCCCGCATCCGATATCTTTATCGGCGAGGGTGGAGCGCGCACAACAAACAATGCCAACGAGATTGCGCATTACGAGTTCGGCGCGTCGCTTGCGTCCGACTGCATGCTGGATGCTCTGGATGCCCTTGAGCCCGGTGTGACCGAGATGCAGCTGGGCGATAAGCTCGCGCGGTTTGGCCAGCATACGAGTGTCGTGACCATCGCTGCGAGCGGTCCTCGCTTCGTGAAGGCAAACATGTTCCCAACCCAAAACGAGGTCAAGGTCGGCGACCCCATTTCGCTGACGGTTGGCTATGCCGGCGGGCTGTCCAGCCGTTCCGGCTTTGCCGTTGCGGACAACGATCAGCTGCCGGCGGACCAGGGCTCGTGGCTCGAGCGAGTAGCAAAGCCGTATTTCGCCGCCTACGCGCATTGGCTTAAGACCATTTGCATCGGCATGACGGGCGGCGAGCTGTTTGCCGAGGTCGACCGGGTATTGCCACGCTCGGAGTTCGGCTGGACGCTTTGCCCGGGGCACCTGACGGCCGAGGAGGAATGGCTCTCATCCCCGGTCTACGAAGGGTCCACCGAGACGCTGCGAAGCGGCATGCTGTTCCAGATCGATATCATCCCTTCGGTTCCGGGGCTTGGTGGCGTGAGTGCCGAGAGCACCGTCGCGCTGGCGGACGCGGGGCTGCAAGATAGCATTCGCGAGCAATACCCCGCCCTATGGGAGCGCATCCAGAGCCGTCGCCAGTATCTGGAGAGCGTTCTGGGTCTCACGCTTTCGGCCGACGTGCTGCCCCTTTGCTCGACGGTTGGATATCTGCGCCCCTTCATGCTCGATCACGAGAGGGCATTCGTTCTGAGCTAAAAACTACGGTACGATGTATTTTGACGCCGCCCGCCCGACACCAGCGTGACGTGCCGGACGGGTGGCGTCTAGGCATCGACGATGGATGAACGGGCGGTGTGACCGCCATATCGAAAGGATGTAGCCATGGGGCTGTTCGACAAATTGATGGGTAAGGCGAAGACCTCGGGCGCCCCACAGGCAAGCTCCGCGCCTGAGCCGGTGAGTACTCAGACGGCGCAGGACGTGTTGTGCGCTCCGGTGTCGGGACGACTCGTTGCGCTCGAAACCGTTCCTGACCCCGTGTTTGCCCAGGGCATGTTGGGCAAGGGGTGTGCAATCTGGCCGGACGGACATGTGGTGTATGCTCCTGCGGCGGGCGAAGTGACGGTCGCCATGGGCCACGCCATGGGACTCAAGACGGACGACGGCATCGAGGTGCTGGTGCACGTTGGCGTGGACACGGTGGGGCTGCAGGGCGAGGGTTTTACGGCCCATGTCTCGCAGGGTGATCACGTAGTTGCAGGCCAGCCGCTCTTCTCCTTCGACCGCAAGGTCATCGCCGACGCTGGTTACGAGGACTGCGTGATGCTTCTCGTCTCCAATACCGCAGAGTTCTCGGACGTTATCGTCACGGTGGACCTGGAGCCTTCCGTGGCCGCCGGTGACGCCGTGGTCAAGGTCGTTCGGTAGACGTCCTGCGCGCTGGTCGACAGCTGTAGCTGCGATCGCTTCCCGGCAGTTACGTGCGTCGAACGGAAGTTACGTGCGCCAGCTGGCAGTTACGAGCACCGGACGGAAGTTGCGTGCGCCGTTTTGAAGTTGATAGAGCTTTGGGGCCATTTTCAGGCCTTCAAAGGGTCAAAAATGGACGAATCCCTCTATCAACTTTCATTTGCCGTACGCAACTGCGATTCAACGTACGTAACTACAATTCGGCGCACGTAACTGATCGGTGCTCGCTCGGCCGATTGACACGGGCATAGTCGATGAACGTCCATATAGTCTGCCGCTGCGTTCCTAACCGACCTACGTTTGCTCAGCCGACCGATATCCACCCAGCCGACCCACCTTCGCTCAGCCGACCGATATTCACCCAGCCGACCTACGTTCACCCCGCCGGTTGACGTTCAGAATCCCGCGGGGAACATAACATGCTTGTTGCGACGCCCTCCCTGCCTCGGCGGGGAGGGCGCGCTGCGTATAATGGTGGACATTCTGATCAGACGGCAGGGGGAGTGACGGTACGAGCCCCTGCCTTGTAGCATGCAGGTCCGCCGCGCCCATGCGCTGCGGGCGAAAGGAGCGCCCATGGCACTCACCGAAACAGATGTGCGCGGTATTGCCGACTATGCGCGCATAGCCCTGGAAGGGGATGAGCTCGCCCAGATGACGTCGTATATGAACGACGCCGTGGACATGCTTGAGCCCATCCTTGCGTATAACCTTCCCGACGTGGACCCAACGTTTCATCCCATTGGCGGGCTGTCGAACGTGATGCGCGAGGACGTGTGCGATTCCGAGCGCGGTCTGTCCATCGACGCCGCCCTGGACAACGCGGGAAGCTCGCGCGATCGCTATTTCCGCGTCCCGTCGATCTTGGGAGAGGGGGATGAGGCGTAATGGCCAACATCGATACGCTTTCCGCCCGCCAGATCGCGAGCGCCGTCGCAAGCGGCGAGCTCTCTGCCCTCGAGGTTGCCCAGGCGGCGCTCGACGCCGTCGAGGCTCGCGAGGGCGAGGTCCAGGCGTTCCTGCAGGTGACGCCCGAGCTCGCGTTGGCGGCTGCCGACCGCGTAGACGCTGCGCGCGCCGCCGGGGAGGCCCTGCCGCCGCTCGCCGGCGTGCCGGTTGCCGTGAAGGACAACATGAACCTTGTGGGAACGCGCACCACCTGCGCATCCCGCATGCTCGAGTCCTATGAGTCTCCCTACACCGCAACCTGCGTGCAGCGCATGCTTGACGCCGGATGCGTTCCGGTGGGCAAGACCAACATGGACGAGTTCGCGTTCGGTTCATCGACCGACACCTCGGCATTCCATCCCACGAACAACCCGTGGAACACATCGTGCGTTCCCGGCGGTTCGTCGGGCGGCTCGGCTGCTGCAGTCGCAGCGGGCGAGGTGCCGCTTGCACTGGGTTCCGACACCGGTGGCTCTATCCGTCAGCCGGCGGCACTCTGCGGCGTGGTGGGCATGAAGCCGACCTATGGCGCCGTGTCGCGCTACGGCGTGGTGGCATTCGGCAGCTCGCTCGACCAGGTCGGCCCGTTTGGGCGTACGGTCGAGGACGTGGCGCTTGCCATGGACGCGCTCGTCACAGGTGGGCATGACCGCTGCGATTCGACTTCGCAGGAGGTCGCTCCCGTCTTCGCGCAGCATCTGGATGCAAGCATCGAGGGTCGTCGCGTGGGCATCATCCCCTCGTTTATGGAGGCTGAGGGCCTGTCTCCCGAGGTCCGCAGCGCCGTCGAGTCTGCAGCGAAGGCGCTCGAGGCCGCAGGTGCAGAGCTCGTCGAGGTCGATCTTCCTCACCTGGATGCGGCCATCGCCGCTTACTACGTCATCGGCCCTGCCGAGGCGTTCTCCAACCTTGCTCGCTTCGACGGCGTGCGTTACGGATACCAGGAGCCCAACTGCCGCAACCTTGCCGACCAAAGCTCGCTGTCGCGCGCGCATGGCTTTGGAGCCGAGGCGAAGCGCCGCCAGATGCTCGGCGCCTACCTGCTTTCAAGCGGCATCTACGACAAGTATTACTACGCGGCTCAGAAGGCACGCACCCTCATCACGGCCGATTACGCCGCCGCCTACGAGAAGGTCGATGTGATCATCATGCCGGCAAGTCCTCAGGTGGCTTTCGAGCATGGCGCCATTTCCGACCCTACGCAGATGTACCTTTCCGACATGTACACCATCTCGATCAACATCGCTGGCAACGGCGGCATGACGGTCCCGGTGGGGCTGGGGACGGACTCGGGCATGCCGGTGGCCGCCCAGCTGGTGGCGCCTGCGTTTAAAGACGAGCGCCTCATCACGTTCGGCGCCGCGCTCGAGCGCGCCTTTGCGTCCGACGGCGCGCCGATCATGGGCGTCGCCCCTGCATTTTCCGGGAAAGGGGGTGAGCTCGCATGAAAGAGCTCACAGAGGTCTTGCGCGATTGGGAGGCTGTAATCGGCCTCGAGATCCACACCGAGCTCACCACGCTCGATACCAAGATGTTCTGCGGCTGCAAGCTCAGCCATGACGACGAGCCCAACACGAATGTCTGCCCTGTGTGCCTGGGTCTTCCTGGCGCGCTGCCGGTACCCAACAAACGCGCCATCGAGTACATCGTGAAAGCGGGTCTTTCTACCAACTGCGAGATCCAGAAGCATTCGATGTTCTACCGTAAGCACTACTTCTATCCCGACATGGCTAAGAACTTCCAGACCACGCAGGGTCCGGTGGCATTTGCCATGCATGGGCGGCTTGACCTTGAGGTCACGGGCCGCGGTGCAGCCGAGCGACCGGAGTGTGCCTTTGGAGCTGCCGAGGCCGAAAGTCTCGCCAGTGCGAGCGCCGGTGCCGTGGGTCTATCCACCGAGATGGCGCGAAACCTCCCGGAGCACATGGCTCATGGTGGCACCGGGAAGGACGTGGCTCAAAACGGCTCCGACCCGGAGAGCGCCAAGACGTCGGCGCTGGCGGGGCTTTCGGGCTACGACACGCACGGCCTCGCTGTTCCCGAGCGCCACGACGACGGCTCATACACGGTGCCCATTCGCATCCTGCGCATCCACATGGAAGAGGACGCGGCCAAGATGGTGCACGTGGGCGGCGAAGAAGGCCGTATTGGCGGCGCTGCGGAATCGCTCATCGACTACAACCGCTGCGGCACCCCGCTTATCGAGCTCGTTACCGAGCCCGACCTGCGCACGCCCGAGGAGGCGCGCCTCTTCATGGAGAAGCTGCGCCGCATCTTCGTGACGCTCGGCATCTCCGACTGCTCCATGGAGAAGGGCTCGATGCGCTGCGACGGCAACGTAAGCCTGCGCCGCCGCGGTGAGACGCGCCTGGGCACCAAGACGGAGCTCAAGAACCTCAACTCCTTCAAGGCGCTGCACGACGGCCTCGCCTACGAGATCTGCCGTCAGGCAGAGGTGCTCGAGGAGGGCGGCATCATCTATCAGGAGACCCGCCACTGGGAGCCCAGCCGCAAGCGCACCGTGGTCATGCGTACCAAGGAGACGGCGGACGATTATCGCTTCTTCCCCGATCCCGACTTGGCTCCG
Organism: Collinsella sp. An2; assembly: GCF_002160065.1. Classification (GTDB taxonomy): domain Bacteria; phylum Actinomycetota; class Coriobacteriia; order Coriobacteriales; family Coriobacteriaceae; genus Limicola. The sequence continues at coordinate 131,275 of NZ_NFJW01000001.1, forward strand.
TTTGACCTTACGGACGAGTTTATCGAGCACTGCCGCTCCGAGATTCCCGAGCTTCCCGACGCCAAGCGCGACCGCTATGAGCGTGACTTTGGCATCAAGCGTGCCGATGCCGAGCAGATTGCCGGCGATCCGGCGACGGCGGCCTTCTTCGAGAAAGCGGCTGCGGGCCTGTCTGGCAAGGAGGCCCAGACGGTAGCAAACCTGGTGGTAAACGAGCTGCCTGCCTACCTTAAGTCTGTCGCGGCGACGCTTGAGGACAGCGGGCTGACGCCCGAGCAGGTGACGACGCTGGCAAAGCTTTTGGCGAGCGACGCCATCAGCTCCAACCAGGGCCACGAGGTGTTTGTTGCCATGGCAGAGACGGGCGAAGACCCCGAGAAGATCGTCGACGAGCGCGGTATGCGTCAGGTGAGCGATACCGGCGCGCTGCAGCCCATCGTCGACGAGGTGCTTGCCGCCTGCGCCGACCAGGCTCAGCAGTATCGCGACGGCAACCAGAAGGTGCTTGGCTTTTTGGTGGGTCAGTGCATGAAGGCGAGTCGCGGCAAGGGCAACCCGAAGCTCTTTAACGAGCTGCTTCGTCAAGCGCTGTCATAGGCGATTCGTATAGTCGAGTAAGCAGGACCCGGGGCGCACGCGCGCTCCGGGCTCGCTTTGTCTTAAGAGGCGCCCATCTCTTAAAGGGTGCTCGCCCTCCTTCGGGGCTCGCGTCCATGTTCGAGTTGTGCGCGCACTTTCAAAGTTGATAGAGGATTTCGGCCAGAATCACTCTCAAAAGTGAGGGGTTTTGGACGAATCGCGCACGCAATTCCAGTCGGGCGTACGCAACTTTCGCCAGGTGCACGTAACCCGAAAACAGGGCACGTGTTCCGCACGCGGAAGGCAAACGACCCGTGCGGGGCTGTGATACAACGCGTTCAAGTTTCGTAACGTCCCTTGAGGCGGCGCTACCTTTGAGGGCCGGCAGCGACCCTCTCTAACGACGACTTCCTGTCGTTAGGGCGATTGAGCGGATTCTAACGACGGGAAAAACAGTTTTCCCGTCGTTAGAATGATATACTCCATGTTCAATTCACTGGTTGAAAAGGGGAGAGAGGATGCAGATTCAGGGGACACGTCAGGGAGTGCTCGTGGGCAATCTCAGCGGGAAGATGGCGTACAGGTCGTTTAAGCCGGCACGACTCGACTCCATCATGCCCCTTGCCCTTTCGAACGACTGTCAGCTTCTACTGTCCGCCTGCTCGCGCAAGTTCGGCGAGATATCGGGCATGGCCCGCTTCGTGCCTCATGCCGATATGTACCTGGCGATGTACGTTCGAAAGGAAGCGCTCCTATCGGCACAGATTGAGGGCACTCAGTGCACTTTTGACGACATCTTGGATCCAAACAACCAAGAGGCGGTCCATAAGGATATTTCCGAGGTGGTGAGCTATGTCGATGCGCTCGATTATGCGGTGAAGCGGCTGAACGATCTACCGCTGTGCACGCGCCTTCTTCGCGAAACGCATGCCCGGCTGCTGCGCGGTACGCGAGGCGAAGACAAGACCCCTGGAGAACTCCGCGTAACTCAAAACTGGATCGGCCCGCGAGGATGCACGCTCAACGAGGCGCCGTATGTTCCGCCCAATGTGGCCGACATGCAGGAGGCGCTGGCTGATCTCGATAAGTTCATCAACAACGGGGTGGGTCTCGACCCGATTGTCAAAGTGGCGCTTATTCACTATCAGTTCGAGACAATTCATCCATTCCTCGACGGAAACGGTAGGCTGGGGCGTCTGCTAATCACGCTGTCGCTTATCAACGACGGGGTGCTTTCAAGCGCGGTGTTCTATCCCTCGTATCAGCTGAAGATGCGTCGGAGCGAGTACTACCAAAAGCTCTCGGCAGTGCGAGAGCGAGGGGATTACGAGGGTTGGATTGAGTTTTTCTGCGAGTGTCTGCTGGTGAGTGCGGAGGATGCCATCGATTCGATGGATATGCTGGTCGAGGTTCATCAATCCGCAGAGCGTGCCCTGAGGGAACATATGGGCAAGAACCTCCAGAACGGCTACCGCATGCTTGAGCTCATCGAGGAGCATCCCATTGTGGATGTCGGTTTTGCCGTTCAGAGGCTGGGGTTGTCCCGCACCACGGTCGCGTCGCTCATAAAGGAGTTCTGCTCGCTGGGGATTCTGTCGCAGCGGGATGACGGTCGTCAGCGTTACCGGACGTATCTGTTCAATCCGTATCTTGATGTCTTGAGGGCTGGTAGTGATCCTCTCTAATAACGACTTCCCGTCGTTAGAGCGATTAAGCGGATTTTAACGACGGAAAAAACAGTTTTTCCGTCGTTAAAAGGTAATGGGGTCTTCAATAGGCGCAATATGGGCGTCGTCGGCTGTGTTCCATTGCCCTTCTCTGTGCGCGGTCGAGCGACTCGGCGTGCGCAAGGTCGTTCACTCGGAAGCTGGTTGCCTTCTCACTTTGTGTGCCGTTACTTCCGATTCCTTCCCTCGAATTGCGCGTCCCAAATCCGAATTACGTACCTCATGTCCGAGTGCGTGCCCTGTTCTCGAGTTACGTGCGCGCTTTCAAAGTTGATAGAGGATTTCGGCCAGAATCACTCTCAAAAGTGAGGGGTTTTGGACGAATCGCGCACGCAATTCCCGTCGGGCGTACGCAACTTTCACCAGGCGCACGTAATCCGGGAACGGCGCACGTGTTCCGCATGCGGAAGGCAAGCAGCCCCGTCTAGGGGAGGGGCCGCAGTGTGTCAGGTACGTTGCAAGCGGGTTTCTCTCGAGTAAGCACTCTACGACGGTAAAGTTAATTAACCTAGGTGAGAAGTATGGAAAAGTCCCTCGCTCCTCGGATGCTAACAGGCCGTAGCGACGCATTCGCGAGGCATCAGCCTGTGCGGCGAACGTTATACAGTCGACGCGCAGACATACCTAGCCTATCTTCGCGGATGCGTCCCACGGTCCGAAGCATCACGACGGAATTGGGGGATGATATGTCCGCATTGTCAGAGATGTCGGTTTCGCGCCGCCGGTTTGTGGAGGCGATGGGCGCGGCAACCATGGCCACGGCTTTCGGCATGGTGGGCTGCACAAGTCAGCGTGCAAGCGAGGCCGGTTCGAGCACTGGTGCTACCGCTACGGGCTCTACCGATACCATCACGTTCTCGCAGGGCGCCGAGCCCCGCGGCCTTGACCCGGCATATGTTGACGACGGCGAGTCCGCAAAGATCATGTGCAACATCTACGAGACGCTCCTGCGCTATGCAGACGATTCGTGCGACCTGCTTCCGGGCCTGGCGAGCGACTACACCGTCTCCGACGACGGCCTTACCTATGTATTCACCCTGGAAGAGGGCGTGACCTTCCAGGACGGTACCGACTTCAATGCCGACGCCGTGGTGACCAACATCGAGCGCCAGCTCGAGCCCAACTGCACCGAGGACATGCCGTACGCGTCGTTCGTTTACGGCTCCGAAGCCGACGGCAACGGCGTCGAGTCCGTCGAGGCCACGGGCGACTACGAGGTCACCATCACCATGCGCTCCGCGTCCACGCCGTTCCTCAAGAACCTTGCCATGGCACTCGCCTCGCCTATCGTGAGCCCCAAGGCGATCGAGGACAACAACGGCAACGTGAACGAGCATCCGGTGGGAACGGGCCCCTACGAGTTCGTTTCGTGGTCGCGCAACCAGAACGTCGTGCTCAAGGCCTACGACAAGTACTGGAACTCCGAGCGTGCCGCCAAGACCCCGAACATCATCTTTGTTTGCGGGCATCCTGCACGTGTTGCCGTCTACAGGGCGCATCGATCCCATGTTGCAGCCGGTAGGGGGCACGGGCCTGTACCTTATCGACACGCTTTTCTCGGGTGACTTTGAAGCCTTTATCGACGCGGTTCGACACATCATCTTGCCGGCGCTTGCGCTCTCCATGTATTCGATGGCGGTCATCACGCGCATGACGCGCTCGAGCATGATCGACACCCTCAACGAGGACTACGTGCGCACCGCCCGCGCCAAGGGCCTGACCAAGCGTCGCGTGGGTGTCCACCACGCGCTGCGCTGCGCCATGCTGCCTGTGACGACGGTCATTGGATTGCAACTGGGCAGCCTGCTTTCGGGCGCCATGCTCACCGAGACCGTCTTTGCATGGCCAGGCATCGGCAGCTACGTCATCGACTCCATCATGCGGTCGGACTTCCCGGTGGTGCAGGGAGCCGTGCTGCTCATAGGCGCCATCTTTGTCGTCATCAATCTCATCGTGGATATCATCTACGCCTACCTTGATCCGCGTATTTCCTATTCCAAGGAAGAGAGGTGATCGCATGGCGGTCTCAACGTCCACAGCGACGGTGCGCGGCGGCGCGCCGCAGCCCGCGCCTGAGCGCGACGACGCGCGCACGGCACAGAAGCAGGACTCGCTCTGGCGCGATATGTGGTATTCGCTGTCGCAGAACAAGGCCGCTATGGTGAGCCTTGTGGTCATCGCGCTGCTTGCCGTCGTGGCCATCATCACCGCGGTCGCTCCCGGCGTCCTGCCATACGACCCCTACCAGCAGAACATGGCGGAGTCCTTCCAGCCTCCCAGCGCCGCCCACTGGTTTGGCACCGACCAGCAGGGCCGTGACATCTTCTGCCGCATCCTTGTGGGCACGCAGATCACGCTCACGGTGGGCATTCTCGCCGTGGCCATCTCGCTGTCCATCGGCGTGACGCTCGGCGCCATCGCCGGCTATAAGGGCGGCAAGGTCGATCTCATCATCATGCGCATCATGGACATCATGCTGTCGGTGCCGTCCATCCTGCTCGCCATCGCCTTTATGGCGGCGCTCGGCCAGGGCATCGACAAGGCCGTGGTGGCTATCGGCCTGGTGCCCATTCCCGAGTATGCGCGCATCGTGCGCAGCCAGATTCTTTCGGTCAAAGAGAACGACTATGTGGCGGCGGCGCGCGTGATCGGCGATTCCGACGCCGCCATCATCTTCCGGCACATCCTGCCCAACGTGCTGCCCTCGATCATCGTACGCGCGACGCTGGGCATCTCGTCGGCCATTCTGGATACCGCGGCCCTGGGCTTCCTTGGCCTGGGCGTTCAGCCGCCGGCGGCCGAGTGGGGCGATATGCTCGGGCGCGGACGCAACTTCATCTTCTCGGCCCCCTACACGATGATCTTCCCTGGTCTGGCGATCACCATCACCGTGCTCGCCTTCAATCTGCTGGGCGACGGCCTGCGCGACGCGGTCGACCCCAAGGCAAGGAGGCGGTGAGCGCATGGCATTGCTTGAAGTGAAAGACTTGGTTACCGAGTTCCCCACGCGCAAAGGTATCGTGCGCGCCGTCGACGGCGTGACGTTCTCGATCGAACAGGGCGAGATCTTGGCCGTGGTGGGCGAGTCGGGCTCGGGTAAGAGCGTGACCTCGCTTTCCATCATGGGGCTTCTGCAGGAGCCGGGCCACGTGACGGGCGGTTCCATCGTCTTCGATGGCAAAGACCTGCTGGCGGCGAGCGAGCGCGAGATGGAGTCGATTCGCGGCGACCAGATCTCGATGATCTTCCAGGAGCCCATGACGAGCTTGAACCCCGTGTATCGTGTGGGCGACCAGATCGTCGAGGCTATCCAGACGCATACAAGCATGAACAAGAAGGACGCGTGGGCGCGTGCGGTCGAAATGCTTCGCGTGGTGGGCATCCCGAGCCCCGAGGAGCGGGCGCACGACTTCCCGCACCAGATGTCGGGCGGCATGCGCCAGCGCGTGATGATCGCCATGGCGCTCGCCTGTGACCCCAAGCTGCTCATTGCCGACGAGCCCGCCACGGCGCTCGACGTGACCATCCAGGCGCAGGTGTTCAACCTGCTCGACGACCTGAAGGACCAGCTTGGCCTCACCTACCTGTTCATCGCGCACGGCCTGAACGTGGTGAAGCATATCTCGGACCGCGTGGGCGTTATGTACCTGGGTCGTTTGATGGAGATCGCATCCAAAAACGCGCTCTACCACGAGCCGCTCTGCCCGTATACGCAGGCGCTGCTCTCGGCCATTCCCAGTCCCGATCCGCATCTGCAGCGGCGGCGTATCATCCTGGAGGGCGACGTGCCGAGTCCCATCGACCCGCCTGCGGGGTGCCGTTTTGCAGGGCGCTGCTTTGCCAAGGTCGGGGCGTGTGACGTGGGGGCGCCCGAGCTTGCCGAGGTGCTGCCCGATCACTGGTGCGCATGCCATCGGTATGCAAATATCTCGGGCGATGAGGCGCGGAAGGTCGCGCGCGAGATCCAGTACGACGCCGCTCGCCCATCCTACGGGTGCGGCTCAAGCGAAACCAACGCCGACCCGGTCGTGGTGCCCGACTCGGCGGCATAACAGAAACGAGTGCCTGCCGCCGGCTACGTGCGTTGCCGGCGGTGCGGCGCCTGATTCGATTCTTTCCTGGTCCGGGGCGCGTCTTCGTCATGCCATTCTCGCGCGCCCTTGGACATTTTCCCTATGGCTGCCCCGCCGTCCGCGTTCCCGCGCTCGGCGGGGCCGCGTGTGCTACGGTCCCCATGGGGTCGTACGTGGTACGCTACCGTTGAGTGTTTTGAGTACCGCCCGCATCCGGGGAGGCGGTTTGCATGACGTTTAGTCCGTTTCGAGACGAGCACGGCGTTCCCAAAGAGCTCGCCGATGTGACCTATGACGACCTGGCGCAGCTTGTCAGCATGGACGAGGGCTACGTGCTTGAGTTCAAGCGGTCCCTGACGGCGGGCGTAAAGAACAAGATTCCTAAGATCATCGCGTCGTTTGCCAACTCGCGCGGCGGATGGCTGGTGATCGGCATCGCCGATGACGACCACGCCATATGTCCTGTGTCGCGCATCCCTGCCGACTACAGCCAGATGATCGGCGAGCTTTGTCGGCGCCACGTTTCGCCCGCGCCTCCGTTTGACGTGCGCTTTATTACCGATCCGGCAGCTCCCGACCAGGGCGTGATCGTGGTGCGTGTGGATGAGGGGCGCTTCCCGCCGTATGTTGCCGACGGGGTGGTTGAGATTCGCGAAGGGTCGACGTCTGGCCCCGCGACGGGCTCGGCACTTGTGGAGCTGTACGACAAGGCCACGCGTCGGGCGGTGCAGATCACCGACTTCTGCCGGAGGACCGTCTACGTGGCCGACCCCGTTCCGCTGTTCGACCTGTATCTGTTCCGGACGGGCTCGGTGAGGGCGACGTCATCGCGCGACGAGATCAACGCACGTGCGGATGTCATGAGCCGCGCGTTTGAGGCGCAGGGCTTTGCCTGCCATATACAGCACGCGCATGACTCGCTGATCTTCCGTGCGTCGGTGGCCTTCGACGGCGTGGTCCCGCATTCCGCCATCGAGCTGTTTCCCGACGAGTCCATGAAGCTTACGGTTCCCGCGGTGTTGCTGGCGGGGGAGGAGCGCGCGCAGGCGCTTGCGGCCCTGGGCGAAGCATGCGGGCTTGTGGCGATCGAGGGCACGAGCGTGATCTCGGCCGCGGACACGCTGCGGCGCGTGACCCGCATGGCGTCGGTGCTCGACCGGTACGTGCGCAATCGGGAAACGCGTTGGCGTGCCTATGCCACGGCGTATGAGCTGGAGAACATGGCAGGTGTGCTGCTGTGGTCCGATGAGCCGCTGTATCTGGATTACGTGCGCAGCCATGGGCCGCTCTTCTGCGGGACGACGGACTGTCGGAGCCGCGTGCGCTATCTGGACGATGGAGAGCACGACTCGTTTCGTGCGCGGCAGTTTGCGGGCAGCCATTTCTTTGAGGCCTGCGGCTTGCCGCTGGGCTCTCCCGACGAGGACGACAACCGCCTTGTCGATGCGCTGCTGCGGACATCGCCGGGTGCGCGGCGCTAAGTGGTGCGGCGGGGCGTGGGACTGTGCTCGGTGCTGCGTCGAGGGCGCTGCCTCGCCGGCGGTGCGTCGAGGGCGCTGCCTCGCCGGCGGTGCGTCGCCAGCGCCGTGCCTCACCGTCGTGCCGTGCCGCCGCGTGTCGCGTATGTCGCCATATGGCGGTGATGAGGCGTCGCCGGCATAGGATGCGTCCAGCGTGGTAGAATACCGTTCCCTGGCAGATTGGTTGCCAGGTTGTACCTTGACAGGTCGAGTTGGGAGGCGCCGACACGGCGTTCGTCCCACCAGACCGTCCTTTGGGGCCGACTGGTTTCGACACGATAGCTCTGAGAGAGGAAGCAGGCCGTGGTCTCCTCGCCACGTTAAACAGGGGTACTGTCAAAATGAATTGACAAGAATTCTTCTTACGAGCCTCAGCTGGCTCTTGCCGCTTAATTTATAGCAGGCACGCCTAACCCGGGAATTCCCCGCCCCGGGCGCGGTGTCATGTTAGGGGAATGCTCCCGTGCACGTAATCGGTATGGCGCGGGCTAAGACCGAACCGGTTGGGACGCCGCGAGCGTGTCGCTGCGCGCAACGCGTCCGAGATAAAATCAGCGACTGAGCCTGGAGATGCCGATCAGGGGGCTTTCGTGGACCGGAGTTCGATTCTCCGCGGCTCCACCACAAGAGAATGGGGCGAACACCTCGCTGGAGGGTTCGCCCTTTTTGCTATCGAGCTTCGTGACATGTGTGAGCTACGCGCCCCGCGTCTGAGTTGCGTGCGTCGTGTCCGAGTTACGTGCCCTATGTACGAGTTGCGTGCGTCGTGTCCGATTTGCGTGCGCGCTTTAAAAGTTGATGGAGGGTTTCGGCCAAAATCCCCCAAAACGGACTGGGAATGGCCGAATCGCGCACGCAATTTTCATCGGGCGCACGTAACTTCCGTTGGGCGCACGTAACTTTAAAACGAGGTACGTAACCCGAAAGCGGGGTGCGCAACCTGCGAACAGCGCACGCAACTGTTGCACGTGTTGGGCGTGGGATGTGTTGTCGCGGGCCCGGCGAATGAACCGTTGTAAGAAGTGGTAGATAAGGTTGCAAGGAGATGACCGGGGAGCCGCGCACGGCGGCGGGCGCCCCGCGGAGTTTGGAGTTACGAAGCGAGAGGTGCGACATGGAGAACAGCGTTCAGACGCAGGTGGACAATCACGACAAGGTCGCCCTGATCCTCGAGGGCGGAAGCTTCCGCTGCCAGTTTTCCGCGGGCGTCACCGATGTCATGCTGGAGCACGGGCTGAACTTCGATGCGTGCTATGGCGTCTCGGCCGGCGCCCTCACCGGGTTGAGCTTCAAGTCTCGCCAGATTGGCCGTGTGAACCGCGTGAACCTTACGTTTTGCGGTGACAGCCGCTATATGGGCGCCGAGGCGGTGGCCACGAGCGGCAGCCTCGTAGGCTACGACTTCATGCTCAACGACGTTCAAGATCGTCTCGACCCCTTTGACAACGATACGTTTACGGCAAATCCGCTCAGGCTCTTTGCCACGGCGACGGACATCGTGTTCGGAACACCGGATTACCTTGAAGTCAAAAACGCCACGCTGGATATCGATGCCGTGCGCGCCTCGACGTCCATGCCGCTTGTGACCCCGCCGGTCGAGATCGACGGCCACTTTTACCTGGACGGTGGCGTCGCGGATTCTGTTCCGGTGGAGCACGTGCTTGAGGACGAGGGCTACGGGCGCGCGATCGTGGTGCTCACCCAGGACCGCTCCTATCAAAAGGGCCCCTATGAGCTCATGGGCGCCGCCCGCGCACGCTACGCGAAGTACCCTTATCTGCTCGATGCCCTTGAGTCGCGCCACGAGCGCTACAACGAGCAGCGTGAACATATCTGGGAGTACGAGCGCGCGGGTCGCATCATGGTGATCGCGCCGCCTCGTCCCGTCGAGGTCGGTCACATGGAGCGCGACCGCGAGAAGCTTCTGGCGCTCTACATCCAGGGCAGGCAGGAGATGGTCCGCGCTCTCGACGGCGTCCGTGCATTTGCTGCGAAGGCTTAATCGCTGCACAGCTGTGCACCACCTGGCAAGTCAGCGCGGTCGCCGCAAGCATAAGTGTTGAAGACTCTGCGAAGAACCTCGACGGTACCTGCGAAAGGTAGTTGACGCGCGCATTCGGCGCGGTATACTCATCAGGTTACTTTTCAGAGCCCCGTGAATCTCTGTCAAGACACGTATTATTGGAGGAGTCCGAAGTGATTCAGAAGTCGACTCACTATGCCAAGCAGGGTGAGGTTGCCCGCAACTGGGTCCTCATCGATGCCGAGGGTGCTGTCCTGGGTCGTCTTGCCACTCAGATCGCTATGATCCTGCGCGGCAAGAACAAGCCCCAGTTCACGCCTAACTCCGACTGCGGCGACTTCGTGGTGGTCATCAACGCCGATAAGGTCCAGCTTACCGGTAACAAGGCCGCTCACAAGACCTACTATCGCCACACTGGCTACAACGGCGGCCTCAAGGCTGAGAGCTTCCGTACCGCCATGGAGAAGCATCCCGAGACGGTCATCGAGCGCGCCGTGCGCGGCATGCTGCCCAAGACCACCCTTGGTCGCAAGCAGCTCACCAAGCTCAAGGTCTATGCTGGCCCCGAGCATCCGCACGCTGCTCAGAACCCCGTCAAGATCGAGCTGGAGGCATAAGCTATGGCTGAGAACACCGTTGTCTACCAGGGCACCGGCCGTCGCAAGAACGCCGTGGCCCGTGTCCGTCTCGTTCCCGGTACCGGCAAGGTGACCGTCAACAAGCGCGATGCAGCCGAGTACTTCGGCCGTCAGCAGCTGCTCGATGGTGCCCTTGCTCCCTTCAAGGTGACCGATACCATGGGTTCCTTCGATGTCATCGCTCTCTGCGATGGCGGCGGCATCTCCGGCCAGGCTGGCGCTCTGCGCCTGGGCATCGCTCGCGCGCTGCTCAACGCCGGTGACTACCGTGCCGACCTCAAGAAGGCCGGATTCCTTACGCGCGATGCGCGCGTCGTCGAGCGCAAGAAGTACGGTCTCAAGAAGGCCCGTCGCGCTCCGCAGTTCTCCAAGCGTTAATCGTATCTTTACCTTGGATGTTCAAGGGCCTGTCGACCTGGTCGGCAGGCCCTTTTCGCATATGGCGATGTCCCGGCGCGCGTATGCGAGGCGGCCTTGGGCCCTTTGACCCCACTGGCTCGGAAGGCTGCAAAGGTGCTCGTTGATTTAACGGCACCCTCCATATCAAAACGGGTTGAGTTGAGGTACGATAGAGAGGGCCGCGCTATGCGGCTTGTATTCTCTTGCACGGGTGATCTAGGGGAGTCATGTTCCAACGAGCTTTGAAGTCTTTTGGGTTACACAGGAGAAGAAACGTTTTGCTTTCCCCCTTAGCGGGCAAGGTGATCCCGCTCTCCGAGGTAGATGATCCCACGTTTGCGTCCGGTTCACTGGGCGAGGGCGTGGCCATCATTCCTACGGGCAGCAAGGTCGTCGCACCGTCCGATGCTAAGGTCAAGGCGATTTTTCCCACCGGCCATGCCGTCGCGCTCCACACCAACGAGGGGCTCGATGTCCTGATTCACGTGGGTCTCGACACCTATAAGCTCGAGGGCCGCCATTTTAAGGTTCATGCGTCCGTGGGCGACGAGGTCAAGAAGGGCGACGTGCTCATCGAGTTCGACCGTGAGGCCATCAGCTCGGAGGGTTACGACGTGACCGCTCCCATCCTCATCTGCAATGCCGTCGAGTTTTCAAGCATCAAGGGCAACGTGGGAGACACGGTGTCGGAGCTGGAGAAACTCATCACCGCTCGCGAGCGGTGAGGTTTGATCGGGGCGGCTGTCGTCGGGGCGGCCGCCGCAATGAGCATCCATAGAAAGGGGTCCACATGCTCAAGATCGTACGTGCCCGGGATTACCAGGACATGAGCCGCAAGGCGGCGAACATCATCTCCGCGCAGATTATTCTGAAGCCTGATTGTGTTCTTGGCCTTGCCACCGGTACCACGCCCATCGGCACCTACAAGCAGCTTATTGAGTGGTACGAGAAGGGTGACCTCGATTTCGCCAAGGTAAGCACCTACAACCTGGACGAGTATCGCGGCCTTTCGCACGACGATCCCCAGAGCTACCACTACTTCATGCGTGAGAACCTCTTCAACCATGTCAACATCGACCTGGCCAACACGCATGTGCCCGACGGCTCCAATCCCGATGCCGAAGCTGCCTGCTCTGAGTACGACAAGATTGTCGCTGCCGCTGGGTATCCCGATCTTCAGCTGCTGGGCATCGGCAACAACGGCCACATTGGCTTCAACGAGCCCGACGACCACTTCTCGAAGGGTACGCATTGCGTTGACCTGACGGAGTCCACCATCAAGGCGAACAGCCGTCTGTTCGAGCACGAGGAAGATGTGCCGCGCCAGGCGTACACCATGGGTACGCAGACCATCATGTATGCTCGCATGATCCTTGTGGTCGCCAACGGCGAGGCCAAAGCGCAGGCTGTACACGACATGTGCTTCGGTCCGGTTACGCCGTCGTGCCCCGCTTCCATCCTGCAGCTGCATCCCAACGTCGTGGTGGTTGCCGACGAGGCTGCGCTCTCACTCTGCGAGTAGCTCGCTCATCGCAACAACATGTGCGGCGGTATTCCCGTCGTCCACTCGAGCCCCGGTGAAGTCCACCGGGGCTTTTTAATGGGCATTTTAGAGTGGGGCGCATTACGAGTACCCCTCATGTTCGAGTTGCGTGCGCGCTTCCAAAGTTGATAGAGGGTTTCGGCCAGAATTACCTTTAAAACGGGCTGGAGATGGCCGAATTGCGCTCGCGATTTCCATCGGGCGCTCGTAACTTCCATCGGGCGCACGCAACTCGAGGACGGGGCACGCGACTCGCATGGAGTGCCCCGGAGGCGCCGCCGAGGCCCTTCCGGAGCGTCCCGCTGCGGCCCGGCTCCGTCCCTCCCGGCGCGACGTCTCGCACGGTTCCCGGCATGCATAATATCGCGCCCGACTTGCATAGGATTTGGGGCGGCCGTGTTGCCCGTTCAGCTTGCCGGCAACGAGAGAATCGGCGTGAAGAAGGCCGCGTAGCTAAGAAGTGCGCCCGTGGTGTCGGTCGGGGCATGGCTGAACGCGAGCTCGAGCACGGGTAGCAGCGCCGTTGCCATGCACACGACCCAGCGCCCGATGCAGCAGATCGCCGGCCAGTTGCCATTTTAGACACGCTCGGGGGCGCCGGGGTTCATGTGGAAGGCCCTGCGCTACGAAAGAGAGACGATCGTCGAGCGTCATGGCGGGACAATCGGGGCATCGAGCGAAGACGAGAGAGCCGTCTTCACGGTCCGTCTTCCCTGCGAGGCGCCGCGCGATTCCGTGCGTTAACGATTCCTTAAACAAGCGTTTCAACCATCTTCAGCTACCCCGTCTCGGGCGTTAAGGACGTGGCCCCCCTTGCCTCGTAGGCTTGTGTGCAGGCTAGAGGCGAGGAGGTTCCCATCATGAAGCGCAAATGCATCGCCGTGCTGTTCGGCGGCAGGTCGAGTGAATATGACGTCTCGCTCGAGACCGCCGCGGCGGTTCTGGCGAACATAGACCGCACGGCATTCGAGGTTGTGCCAGTGTGGATCGAACGCGAGAGCGGCGCCTGGAACATCGTGCCCGACGGCGTACCGGCCGAGGAGACTGCTCGGTGGCTGGAGGCGGCCCCTCGCACCCGCGCGGTCCTCTCCCCGGACCGTTTCACGCGCGGACTCGTGCTGCTCGCGGGGAGGAGCCCGCTTCGGGCCGTGCGGCTCGACGCGGCGCTGCCGCTCCTGCACGGCAAAAACGGCGAGGACGGCACGGTGCAGGGCGCCTTCGAGCTCGCCGGCATCCCGGTGGTAGGCTGCGGGTCGGAGTGCTCGGCCATCTGCATGGACAAGCGGCTTGCACATCTTGTCGCCGAGGCGGCCGGGGTGCCCGCCCCGCGCTCGTTCCTGGTGCACAAGCGGGACTTCGAGCGTACGGGTGCGCCGGACGGAGCCTCCTCGGTCGGGTTCCCCTGCCTCGTGAAGCCGGTTCGGTCCGGGTCGTCGATCGGCATCTCGCTTGTCGAGAGCGCGTCCGGGCTCGACGCGGCGTTGACGCTCGCCTTTGAGCGTGACGACGAGGCGCTCGTCGAGGAGCGCATCGAAGGGTTCGAGGTGGGCGTCGCCGTCCTCGAGCGGCGGGGCGAGCTCGTGTGCGGCGAGCCGGACGAGATCGAGATTTCCGGGGGATTCTTCGACTTCCACGAGAAGTACTCGCTCGAGACGTCGAGCATACACGTTCCGGCGCGCATCCCCGCACCGGAGCGGGCCGGGGTCCAGGCGCTCGCCCGGCGCGTGTTCCGCGGCCTCGGCTGCCGCGGGTTCGCGCGGGTCGATTTCTTCCGCGCCGCGGACGGACGCCTCCTCTTCAACGAGGTGAACACGGTTCCCGGGTTCACGGCGCACAGCAGGTTCCCGATGATGATGGCGGCGGCCGGGTGGTCGTTCGAGCGCGCCGTGAACGAGATCCTCTCCGAGGGAGTGGCCCGATGAACGGGCGGAACGCGTCAGTCGGGCGCTCCTTGATTCTGGTCAACGCCGCGCATCCGGTGCCGACGAGCGCGCTCCCCGAGCGCCTTGAGCGTGTGCGGGGCGTGAGCGGCGACATCCTGCTGGAGCGCGACGCCGCCCGCGCGCTGCGCGGGCTGGTCTCGGCCGTCGACGGGGACGGTTCCGTCCTGGCGGTCAGCGGGTTCAGGGGCCGCGAGGAGCAGGCAGCCATCTGGGACGAGGCCGTCGCCGAGAGCGGCGCCTCCTTCGCGCGGTCGTACGTCGCGCGGCCGGGATGCAGCGAGCACGAGACGGGGCTCGCGGTCGACGTGACGCTCGCGACGGAGCCGTATGACTTCATCCGGCCGAGCTTCCCGGACGAGGGCGTCGGACGCGAGTTCAGGAGGCGCGCCGCCCAATTCGGCTTCATCGAGCGCTACCGCGCGGGGGAGGAACCCGTGACGGGCATCGCCGCCGAGCCCTGGCACTTTCGCTACGTCGGGGTGCACGCGTCGGTGATCGAGCAGCTCGACCTCCCTCTCGAGGCGTACGTGGCGCGCCTCAGGAGGGGGACCTCGGTGGGGCGACCGCTGCGTGCGCGCGGGCTGCTCATATGGTGGCAGCCGGAGGGCGAGCCGATTCCGCGGACGCCCTTTCCGCTGATCGGGGCGTCTGTCACCAACGAGGGCGGCATCGTCGTGGTCGGGCGCGGCGGCCATGGGGCGTGACGCAGGGCGCGACGTGTGGGTGGACCGGTTCCGCCCCGTCGCCGCCTCCATGGTCGTCGCCATCCACACCGCCCCTCTCTCGGGAATCTCGCCGGCGCTGGACGAAGCGGCGACCTACGGGGCCTTTCGCGTTGCCGTGCCGTTCTTCCTCATGGTCGCGGGGCGCTACGTCCTGGCCCCTTTCCTGAGGCACCTTCCCGGATCGCGAGAGCGGGTGCGCCGCTACGCGCGGCGCGCGGTCGCGACCTACCTTCTGGCGACGGCAGCCTACCTCCCGCTCATGGCGTACGCGGGCAACCTTCCCGCAAGCGTCCCGGCGTTCCTGCGCTGGCTCCTCGTCGACGGCACCGCCTATCACCTATGGTATTTCCCGGCGCTCGTCCTCGGGCTGGCGGTCTGCTGCGCGCTATCCCGCCTTGGCCTGCGGGCGGCGCTCGCGGCGGCTGCAGCGCTCTATCTCGTGGGCACCGGAGGTGACAGCTACTTCGGCGCCGTCGCGGCGGCTGGCCCTCTTGAACCTCTATACGGCGCCCTGTTCTCCTGCGTGGGGTACGCGCGCAACGGGCTGTTCTACGTCCCACTGTTCCTGATGCTCGGGGCTGCGAGCCGGTCTGCCGAGGAGGGGGTTCGCGCCTGTGACGGCGCGTTGCTCGCCGCGTCGCTGCTCGCCGTCGCGACGGAGGCGTGCCTCACATCCGCGCTCGGGTGGCAGCGACATGACAGCATGTATCTCTCCCTCCCGCTCGCGTCGTGGACTCTGTTCCGCATCCTGCTGTCCGCCCGCCCGCGGGCCCGGTGCCCTCTCGATGCGGCGGCGCCGGCATCAGAGGCCGTCTACCTCGCCCATCCCTATGCCATCGTGGCGGTTCGCGGCGCGGCGCGCCTCGTCCCGGTCCTCGCGTCTCCTGCGCCGCTTTTCTCCGCAGCGCTCGTGCTCTCGTTCACAGCCGCCATGGGAGCATCGCGTGCCGCGCCCGCCGTCGGTTCCGCCGCCGCGAAGGCTCTGAAAGCGGCCAGAGGCATTGTCCGCTGAGTACGAAAGGGGTCTCCATGGTCACTGTCGCCATTCTCTTCGGTGGCATCTCCACCGAGCACGATATATCGCTGAGGTCCGCCGACAACGTGATTTCCCAGCTTCCACGCGACCGGTTCCGTCCGGTGCTCATCGGCATCACGCGCTCAGGCGCGTGGTTCCATTACACGGGCGATGCGGCGGACGTGGTCACCGGTGTCTGGGAGCGGCACGACTGCGCCCCGGTGGCGCTCGTGCCCGGCCGCGGCCCCGAGGCGCGCGGCGGCTTGATGGAGCGCGCCGGGGACGGCTGGCGCCGCCTCGACGTCGACGTCGCGCTGCCGGTGCTCCACGGCCGAGGCGGCGAGGACGGCACGGTGCAGGGGGCGCTCGAAGCCTGCGGAATCCCGTACGTGGGGTGCGGCGTGCTGGCGTCGGCGGTCTGCATGGACAAGGACGTCTCGCACCGCCTGGCCTCCGCCGCGGGCGTGCGCTCCCCGCGCTGCGCCGTGCTCTATCGCGGCGCCCCGGACGCGGCGCGCCGCGAGGCGGTGGCGCGCTGCGGCGGGTTTCCCGTGTTCGTGAAGCCTGCGCGCGGTGGCTCGTCCATCGGCGTCTCGAGGGCGGTGGACGAGGCCTCGTATGAGGAGGCGCTCGGGGCCGCCTTCGCCCTCGACGAGAAGGTCGCCGTCGAGGAGGCCGTCGCGGGCATCGAGGTGGGGTGCGCGGTCGTGGGCGACGCGGCCCGCGGCGTCCGGATGGGCGCGATCGACGAGATCGTCGTTCCGGACAATGGCTTCTTCCGCATCCACCTGGAGAAGAACCCGGACGCCAACACCGAGCTTCGCTGCCCGGCGGACCTGCCGGACGATGTGCTCGAGCGCGTGCGCGCGGCGGGGCGCACGGTGTACGAGGCGCTCGGATGCTCGGGCTTCGCGCGCGTCGACCTCTTCGTGACGCCCGAGGGCGAGGTCGTGTTCAACGAGGTCAACTCGACGCCGGGCCTCACGCGCTATTCCCGCTTTCCCCGGATGATGCGCGCCGCCGGCCATGAGCTGGGCGACGTGCTGGCAGAGATGGTCACAGCAAAGATTGACCGCCGACCGCGGTGAAGGAGTGATTATGGGCTGTAACGAAGGCCGCTCCGCCACGGCGGAACCACTAGGAATCCCAGCGGATGCCCGGGCGTGGGTCGAGGTCGACCCCTCCGCCCTTGCGGCCAACTATAGGCGCATCGTTCGCGTGCTGCCATGCGGCTGCGAGGCGATGGCCGTGCTCAAGGCCGACGCCTACGGGCACGGCGCCGCGGCGGCGGCGCGGGCGCTCGGGGGCGCGGGGTGCCGATCGGCATGCGTCGCCACCCTTCAGGAGGCCGTCCAGCTGAGGGAAGCGGGGTTCCCCGGCTCCGTCCTCGTGCTCGGGTGGACCCCGCCCGAGCTCGTCCCCGTCGCCGTTCGGTACCGCGTCGCGCTCGCCGCGGCGGACGAGGAGCACGCCCGGGCGCTGGCGGCCTCTGCGGAGCGGTCGGACGTCGAGGCGGTCGTCCATCTCGCCGTCGACACGGGCATGCACCGACTCGGGATCGCCTGGGACGACCCTGATGCTGTCATCCGCGCGTTCCGCCTGCCCGGCGCGCGGGTTCGCGGCGTGTTCTCGCACCTCGCTGCGGCAGACGGGGCTACCGCGCGCGACCAGCGGGCCACGACCGTCCAGATTCAAAGGTTCTCGCGGCTCGCGAGCGAGCTTAGACGCCGCGGGCTCACCTTCTGCGCGCATCTGGCGAGCAGCTACGGAACCCTGCGCTATCCCTGCGCGTGCTTCGACGCCGTGCGCGTCGGCATCGCCCTCTATGGGGTCTCGAGCGCGCCTGATGAGCCCCTGCCGGCGGAGCTCGGCCTCGAGCCCGTCCTCTCCCTGCGCGCCCGCGTGGCGTGCGTGCGTCGCGTCCCGGCGGGCGAGGGCGTGGGATACGGGCTGCTGGACTCCACGCCGGCCGAGCGCTGCATCGCGACCGTCGCCATCGGCTATGCTGACGGCGTCCCTCGCTCCCTCTCCGGTTCTGCGTCGGTTCTCGTTTCCGGCGCGCGCTGCCCGGTGGTCGGCCGCATATGCATGGACCAGCTGATGGTCGACGTGACCGGCGTCGGGGGCGTGTCGCCCGGAGACGTCGCGACCCTGATTGGCCGCGACGGTGCGGGCGAGATTCGCGTCGAGGAGGTCGCCAAGGCCGCGGGAACCATCAGCAATGAGGTGCTCTCTCGTTTGGGAGAACGTCTTCCGAGGGTTGTCGCCGCTTCTGCCGTTTCTGGTTGAGATGCTGCCGGACGCCTGGACTTCTCCCAACAGACAGCCATAGCGTGGCGCCGCCGTGTTCATTACATCCGGCGGAATACGACGTCTCGGTGGCACGACACGGGCCTCGAGATTGAACCTGTATAGCGCACACCCTGTCAGGCCGCCGGGGCCCATGCGTGCGTCGCACTCGTAGCGCGAGATGCCTATGGAGAGCCCCACGGTTCCATCTCTCCCATTTCTTTCGCATTTCTAACACGGGCATGTGCCGAGTGCCTGGTTTTCATAAGCACATAGCGAGAGCAACATGCTCGAGAAATCTGCAAACGGTCGCGACAACTCTGTAGAAGGAGCACTGCGGTAGGGCATGAACGTCTCCCTTTTGGTATGAATGAGTGGAGGGGACAACGGTATGTCGCTGAGCAGCGTGTCTTTGCGAATAACGCCCCTGGTAGTCCGCCCTGGTCGAAAAAATCGATGAATCTTGTCCATTTCTGACACGGCCTTTTAATGGCGGACATTTTGCACGGTTTGGTTTATGGCGCGCGCATATGGTGGAGGTGGGGGAGGAATGGACGATGACAACGAGAAGACAATCGACCGGGAAAGCTGGCAGGGGAGAGCAAATCAAGCGACTCGGTGGCGCTTCCTCCGCCGACCGGCCGGTGAAAGGCGTAGATGCGCTTCCTATGGGAGCGGGTTTCACCGTACGTAGAACGCGGCTTCTTGACGAGGTTCTGACATACGACGCGAGCGGCAAGGCGATTGTGGTCTGTGCTCCGGACAATTTTGGGAAGACGGCGTTGGTACTGCAGATCGTCGACGAGGTGCGTACAGATCCCAAGCGCGGCGCCGCTTTGCTGATCGATGCACACGATGCGCAGGTAGATGAGCTGCTGATGCAGTTCGATGATGCGGAGGGCCTTTTCGAGCAGTCCGACCATCCGCTTGTTGCCATCGACGGCCTCCCCCGCTTTGAAAAGAAGCAGGCGCGCATGATTGCAGCGCGGCTTCGAGAGCTGCGCAGCCGTGGCTGCGGAATCGTCGTGGCGTGCGGGCCGTCCAACCAGGCCTTTCTGAAGGCGTTTGGAGATTCGGTCAAAATAACGCCCCGGGCGCTGCTGGTTGGACCGCATGAGTACTCAGACTGGGCACGCGCGTTCTCGTTGCCCATCGACCTTGACATATATCGGCTGACTCAAGGGGTCCCGGCGTTGGTCGCGGGCCTTAGGGGGACAAAGGCAGGCGCGCAGGAACTTCCCCGGCAGTTCAATGCGTGCGTATTTGACGTCTATCAGGCGGTTCTAAAAGATCTGGCAGGCTGGAACAAACAGCTGCTGGGCATGGCGTCGCTCATGATGTTGCTTGGTAACGGGTCGCTGGCAGACATGGGGCGCTGCGGCCCAGGCCTCTCGACGCAGCAGGTATCGGCATTCATGCATGACTATCCAGTGTTTGGGGTCGACCCCGCGCTTCAAACCTTTGCGTGTGTGGACGGGGCTCCCGAGGCGATGCGTCGTCTGTGTGCCTCGATCGTGCGGGACGAGCCCCGGTTGGCGCGGCGGGCGGTCAAGACGCTGGTGAAGCTGGGCCGCATCGACCGTGCGACCGCGTTGGTTGCGCGCCTGTTAGAGCCGGACGAAGCGCTCAAGACGGTGCTGGCGTTTCCGACGGACTTTTCCCTTGCTGGACACGCGCAGCTGGTGATGAGGCTGCTCGCTGTTCCTAGGGACCGGCATGAGCCCGCCCGTCCACGTGAGCTTACCGCGCTCTATGTGGCGTCGATCATGACGGGAGACCTGAGGTCGGCGCGCTCCGCGGCCTCGCGGCTCAGCCGGCTGGCCGAGGACATTGAGGCGGAGGTCGACCGGCTCGACTGGCAGCGGGCGGAGGCAGTCAATGCGGCGTGGGGAGGCTCCGACGGCCTGGGGCTGCCGAGTCTGCCTGGCGATGCTGCAGAGGAGCGGGACGCTGCGAGCGACCTTCTGCTTTTGCACGCGCAACTGCTGCGCGCCGTGGTGCGCCATGAGGACTTGCCGGATGTGATTCCCGCCGAGAGGGCGCAACCTGCCGGCGTGGAACTGGACCTGCCGCGTCTTTTGGTTGCGGCGGACCGCCTGCTGGGCGAGGCGATGCTGGGCGTCACCCTGAGGCTGGACGACCGAGATGACAAGATGGAGAAAAGCCTCGAGGGCCTGGCGGCAGGCGAGCTCTCCTGGGTCGGGGCTCAGGTGCGTCTTGCCGTCGAGGTGAGGCGCTTGCTGTTGGGCATTCCGGTGACCGACAAACAGGCCTTTGCCGACGTGGGCACCGTCTTCGTTCGTGCGACGAACCAGGAGATGCAGTTGTTCTGTCTTGTCCTCGAGGGCTGGCAGTCGCTTCTGGACGGGGAGGTGGCAAACGCCGGGTTTCGAGGACGGCAGGTCGCCCGCCTTGCCGGGGAAGACCTGCAGTTCTTGTTCGACTGGGCAAAGCTGCTCGAGCAGGTGGCGTACCTCAGAAACACTTCGCGCGTTACGGTTCGCGAGGAGGCCGCCCTGCTTGACCTGCAGCAGCAGAGCGTCACGCCTCTCTATGCATGGCGGGTCGCGTTGACGCTCGCGGCGGCGCGCATGGATGCCGAGCTCTCGGCGTGGTACTCGCTGCAGCGCCCTGCGCTCATGGAGCCGTCGGTTCGCCTACTGGCACGGCTGGCGCTCGATGCGCTGGGAGATCGTTCGGACGCGATGCGCCGGCTCATACCGCACGGCCTGCTTTCGAGCTATAGCAACCTTGCGCCTGCGGGGGTGAGAAACGACAGCCTGTTTCAGCTGGTTGAGCGACCGCCGGCCGATGACGACCAGGTTGAGATCAGGCTCTTCGGAGGATTTCGGGCCGAGCGCGGCGGCCACATCATGCTCGACGACCTGTGGCGGCGCAAGAAGACGAGCATCCTGGCCGCCCGCCTTGTTCTGGCGGAGGGGTCGTTCGTGCGGCGCGATGTGCTGGCCGCCGAATTTTGGCCGCAGCTGTCGGAAGAGCGGGGGCGATGTAACCTGTATACGGCTCTTTCCGCCTTACGCCATGCGTTAGGACAGCGAAAGGAGGGCGTGAGCTACCTCATCACCCAAGGGGACGGCATTGCAATCAACACAGAGTACATCTCATCCGATGTGATGGTCTTCAATGCCCTCGCGCGCCAAGTGTTGCTAAGAAGAACGGGCGTGAGCGCGCCGCAGCTTATCGAGCTCTGCCTCAAGATTGAAGAGGTCTACTGTGGCCCGCTCTATGTGCCCGACCGGGATGCTCCGGCGTTCTTTCGCAACATGCGCAAGGTGATGCAGAGCAAGTTTATCGACTGCATGATGCGCGGCGTCGATTTGGCGATTGACGAGCAGAACGTGACGGCGGCAATCTGGATGGCCGAATCGGCCTTGCGCCACGATCCAGGGCGTGAGGACGTGGTGCGTGCGGCGATGCGCGTGTACGACATGGATGGTCGCAGGCGCGAGGTCGAAGAACTCTACAAGCGCCACGGACTCTACCTGAGCGAACATGGGGACGGCCTTCCCGAGCCGGAGACGAGAGCGCTTTACGAGCGGATTATGCAGCGCTTGAGCCGGCGCAGCTCGGCGTCGTAGACGAGACGCATCGGCTTGGTTTGGAAGGAAGGGCAAACAGAAGGCGCGCCGCCGCGGTCGTGCGACGGCGCGCCTGCAAAGACGCCAAGAAGCCCTCGTCTTCAACGGATTAGACGAGCTTGATGTGCTCGATATCCTTGCGCTGGGACAGGCGGTACAGCGAGAACTTGCGGCCGATAACCTGGACGACCTCCGCCTGGCAGCGCTCGGCGAGCTCCTGGGCCGCCTCGCGCGCCTCGAGGCTCGAGGTGTCCAGGACGGAGCACTTGACGAGCTCATGCGCCTCAAGCGCCTCGTTTGCCTGCTCGACGGTGCCGTCGTTCACATCGCCCTTGCCGACGATGATCACGGGGTTCAGGTGATGGGCGAGGCTGCGGAGCTGTCGCACCTGCTTGCCGGTCAGTGCCATGGGTATCCTCCTTCTTGGGCGATGTCGCGCCCTGGTTCCTTGTAGGTATCGCCGCGAGATGCGCGGCCGGATTCGTCGCGCCCAACCTTACCGCATGCCCTATGCAACATGTGACCCCGCCTGCCGGCTTCGTAAAGAAAGCGGAATGCATGTGACGCGTCGCTGAGCTGCGGGACTGTGTCCGCGCTGTGCATGTCGTACGGTAATGTGACTCAAGAAAAGCAATATATAGTGTAACCGTTTGCAGAAAAACACAAGATATTGGATTGACGCTTGCTAGAATCGACATCGGCTGCTGTTTCTGACCGCGTCTCCCGCAGCGCGTCCACCTCCCCTTGGCGTGTCCGCGCGGGATGAGACACTTGACCCAACCGATGGAAAGCGAGGACCGCTATGGCAACAAAGATCGAAGAGCTTGTCCAGCGTCGGTTCACCCGTGCCCTCGAAGAGCCTCAAAACGCTGACAAGACGGTGTACGACTTATTCGAGTGGACGAAGCGTGACGTGCACCTGACCGATTACAAGACCGGCAAGGTGCTGTGCGACATGCACGACCTTGAGTTTCCTGCCCAGTATTCGCAAAACGCCGTGGACATCATTGCCTCGAAGTACTTCCGGCGCGCCGGGGTTCCCGGTGAGGGACACGAGACCTCGATGCGCCAGGTCGCGCATCGCATGGTCGACTTCTGGGTCGCGGCACTCATCGACGAAGGTCTGATCGAGGAGGGGGAGCAGTCGCAGATTCTCTACGACGAGCTCGTCTACATGCTGCTTGACCAGCGTTTTGCCCCCAACTCTCCCCAGTGGTTCAACACCGGCCTCAAGCGTGCCTATGGCATTTCGGGAGAGCCGCAGGGCATGTACTATGTGGATCCCGATTCCGGCGAGGTGGTTGAATCCTCCGACCAGTACACGCGCACCCAGGCGAGCGCCTGCTTCATCGTGTCGGTCGAGGACAAGCTGCTCGGCGAGCACTCGATCTCGGACGAATATGTGACCGAGACCAAGCTGTTCAAAGGCGGCTCGGGAACCGGTTCGAACTTCTCCGCCCTGCGTGCGGAGGGCGAGAAGCTGTCGGGCGGCGGCGTCTCAAGCGGCGTCATGAGCTTCCTGCGCGGCTTCGACCGCAATGCCGACGCCATCAAGAGCGGCGGCACGACGCGTCGCGCCGCTAAGATGGTCTGCCTGGACATCGACCATCCCGACATCGAGAAGTTCATCACCTGGAAGGCGCGCGAGGAAGACAAGGCCCTTGCCCTCATGAAGATGGGCTACGACGGCGACATCAACGGCGAGGCCTATGCCACCGTGTCGGGTCAGAACTCCAACAACTCGCTGCGCATCGATAACGAGTTCATGGCCAAGGTGATGTCGCTCGATGAGCATCCGGATGCGACCTACATGCTCAAGGGGCGCGTGGACTCGTCGCTTGACCGCGAGGTTTCGGTGGCGCACATCTGGGACATCTTCAACGAGAGCGCCTGGCGCTGCGCCGACCCCGCACCGCAGTTCTCCGACACGTTCAACGAGTGGCACACCTGCCCCGGCGGCGAGGACGGTGTGGTGGGCGCGAGCTACAACCGCCTGAACTCCACGAATCCCTGCGGCGAGTACGCCTTCCTGGACGATTCCAGCTGCAACCTGGCATCCATCAACGTCTATCGCTTCTATGACCCGGAGACCGACACCTTTGACGTCAAGGGGTACGAGCATGCGATCGACCTTATCCAGCTGGCGCTTGAGGCGTCCATTGCATGGGGGCAGTTCCCCACGGAGGATATCGCGCGCAAGACGTATCGTTTCCGCGCCACGGGCCTGGGTATGTCGAACCTCGCGAGCCTGCTCATGGCGAAGGGCATGCCCTACGATTCTCCCGAGGCTCGCGCGCTGGCCTCGGCGCTTGCCGGCGTGCTTACCGGCCGGAGCTATGCGGCGTCGGCCATCATGGCGCGCAAGATCGGTCCGTTCGACTGCTATGCCATCAACAAGCGCTACATGGCGCGCGTGATACGCAACCATGCCCGCGTTGCCGGAGCGCGCACAGATGCTTTCGAGGATCTTACCGTCGAGCCTCCGATTGTCGACTTCGATTTGCTGTCGCAGGCAGGGGAAAGCGAGCTTGCGAGCGCCCTTATCGAGTCGTGGACGTTCGCCGAAGAGCTGGGCGAGCGCTATGGCTATCGCAACGCCCAGGTGAGCGTCATGGCGCCCACCGGGACCATTTCGTTTGCCATGGATTGCGCCGCGACTTCGATTGAGCCGTTCTTCAGCCACATGGCGTACAAGAAGCTCGCCGGCGGCGGGTTCATGACCATCGCGAACCCCGTGATTGGGGACGCCCTGCGGCATCTGGGATACACGGAGGATGAGGTGCAGGACATCCTCGCGTACGTTCAGGCCACCGACGAGAACGGCATGATCGTCGACGGCAAGATCGAGGGCGCGCCTCATCTCAAGCCTGAGCATCTGCCCATCTTCGATACGGCGAACATCTGCGGCAGCGGCGAGCGGTATATCTCGCCGCGCGGCCATGTGCTCATGGTCGCCGCGCTCACGCCGCTCGTGTCGGGTGCCATTTCCAAGACGGTCAACCTGCCCCACTCCGCGACGGTGCAGGACTTCAAGGACGTCATCATGCTGGCGTGGCAGACCGGCGTGAAGGGCATCACCCTGTATCGTGACGGCTCCAAGAACGCGCAGCCGCTGAATACCACCCTGGCCGACGATCACGACGAGAAGGACCTGGGCGAGCTTTCCTATGCGGCGTTGCTCGACTATGCGCGCGACGCCCAACGCCAGCTGTCCCAGGCGGTGCGGCCGGCACAGCGCAAGCGTATCGTGGGAATTCGCAACGGGCGGACCCATCTGGCGCAGATCGATGGCGTGAAGATCTACACGACGGTGAATCGCAACGAGGAGGGAAAGATCTCGGAGCTGTTCGTGACCACCGATCGCGAGGGCACGACCATCATGGGTCTGCTGAACTCCCTGTCAAAGACCATCTCGGTCATGTTGCAGTATGGCATCCCCGCCGAGAGCATTTCCAAGATGCTACGAGGCCAGATGTACGAGCCGTATGGTTTCGTCCAGAGCCATCCCAACATCAAGTACGTGACGAGCATCTCTGACCTCATCTCCAAGGTCATCGACATTGAGCTGGGGGATTACACCCGCGTGCAGGTGAAGCCTGAGGGCTGGGGGCAGATTGCAGGGGCTACTCCGGCACCCCCTGCGGCCGTGCCCCGTGTGGCGGCATCCGATCCGGATGCGGAGCCCGTGGCGACCGAGGAAGAGATGACGCGTCTCACCGCGATTAAGGAGCAGGAACTTCAGGAGGAGACCGGTTCGGTCGATACCGGCGACATGTATACCGTCGCATTCATTTCTGAAGCGGCGCACGATGCGGCGCTGCACGGAGAGCGCCTGTACGACGGCAGCACGTGTCCGACCTGCGGCAGCTCGCGCATGGTGCAGAACGGGACGTGCAAGGTGTGTATGGATTGTGGCACCACCACCGGTTGCTCCTGATGCGGCCTGCCGTAGCACCCGACCTTGCCCTTCAATCGTCGGTCGCCGCCGCTAGGCGTGCTCCCTCCTCTTTCAGGGCAATCTCGGGCGCTACGGCAGTCCGCGCACGGGGCGCTCCTCTTTCGGGCGAATCTGCGGCACCTGGGAAAGCCGCGGCTAGGGGGAGGGCGCGTCTCTCCTCTGGCGTTGTTCGCCTCCGTTGGGTGCGCTCCCTCCTCTTTCGGGGTGATTTCGGGCGCTACGGCGGATCGCACGCGGGATGACGTCTCTCGTGTCCGGTTTTAGTCCTCTCCGGCTTGGCATCTGCGCCGGCCGCATCCGGCGTTCGCCCTGTTTTGCGGCAATGCACACGCATGCATCCTATATGGTGGCAATCCACACGCTCAGGCCCCCTTTTAAGGCCTTTGAGCGTGTGGATTGCCACAATTCTTACGTTGGGCGTGTGAATTGCCACAGTTTGCGTGCCTGCGTGAATCGCTTCCACTTGTCTTGCCGCATGTCGAACGGTCCGAAACAAACGAACGCGTGCAGTCTCCAAAAGACCTGCTCTCACCACCTATTTGACAGAAAAGGAAAAAAAGGAAAAGATAGGAAAAAAAGGAAAAGACTGCCTGGGCGAAAGGGGACGCTGTGATTCGCGATACGATTTTTTCACCGTCGTTCGGCAATCGTCCCGCTTATCTCGTGGGACGTGAACAGATCCTGCAAGGTTTTCTTAATGGACTGTTATCGATGCCGGGAAGCAAAGACCGCGCTGTTGTAATGCTTGGGCAGCGAGGAAGCGGCAAGACGGTTCTGCTCTGGGAGCTTGCTGATCGTGCTGCCGAGCGCGGATATGTGGTGGCAACGCCGACTATTGTTTCTGAAGGCATGCTCGAGCGTATCGTGGAAAAGATTCAAGAGCACGGCTCTCGTTACGTTGGAACGCCAACGCAAGCCCATATTTCCGGTGCGACCGTTGGTGCTTTTGGTTTTTCAGCTGGACTTGAATTTACCCACGAGGTGCAGGAAACCAAAACGCCCGAGTTTAAGCTGACCATGCTAGCTCGTCGGCTTTCTCGCCAAGGGCATGGCATTCTCATACTTATCGATGAGCTGCAGGCAAACTCTCAGGAGGTGCGCAAGCTCGTCTCTGTATATCAAGAGATGGTGGGAGAGCGCCTTGATGTTGCAATTGTGCTGGCGGGGCTACCAGGGGCGGTTTCGGCAACACTGAATGACCGAGTTTTGACGTTTCTCAACAGGGCTCGTAAAGTAAGTCTTCCACCGCTCGCCCTAAACGATGTGGATGCGTTTTATCAGCGGGCATTTAGGGAGCTTGGTGTGAAACTGAGCGGCGAGTTGCGTGAACAAGCGGTCGAAGCAACTCAGGGTTCACCTTATATGCTGCAGCTGGTTGGTCACGGGATTGTTACGCGCGCATCGTCAGATGGAAGCATTTCTGATGACGGGCTGCGTGCCGCGCTCGAGTTTGCTCGACGCGATTTTGAAAATGATGTTTGTGAAACAACGCTCGCGACGTTGTCCGAACAAGATATTGCGTTTATTCATGCAATGAGTTTGGACAAAGGCCCGAGCGCTATGAAAGATGTGGCCGAACGTATGAGTGTCACGTCGGATTATGCGCAGAAATATCGTCGGCGGCTTATCGATGCCGGAGTCATCGAATCGGCTGGCAGAGGACGTGTCGTATTTGCCGTTCCATATCTGGATGATTATCTCAAGCGTCCTGAGTGACATGCGAGTTGACCGTACGCTTCGGGGGAGGCAACGGTATCGAATCCTTCAACTCTTCTGCGGTTGAGTCGCGCATGTGGGGCGTTTGAGGGGGTTGTGAGAAACCTCGTACAGGCAGGGCGGGGTGGTAAGCTGAGGGCGCGGTGCTTCTAAAATGTGCAGCGCTGTCTTTCACGGTAAGGAGCCGCCATGCCCGATAGCAACAGTCGTCCCTCCCGTAGTTCGTCGACCAACCAAAGTCCCACGCCTCGTCCTGCGGGCAGGCGTTTTCGTTCGTCAGACGCGCCATCTTCGGCAGAGACATCGGGTGTGCATGCGCCCATCAATGCGGCGGCTGCGGCAAAACATGCGGCCCATGCAACGCGGCCCGAGGATGAAGCCCGTGCACGTCGTGCCGCTTCGGGAACGCAAGAGCCAGCAGTTCCTGCAGCCGCGCGTCGGCAGAACGGCAAACGAACCGTCGCCATTGCGGTGTTGGTCGGCTGCGCGCTTGCGGCCCTCCTGCTGTTTGTGCTGGGCAACGCGCTACTTGGTGTCATGCTGTACGACGACCGGGCGGATTCGCTGGACACGGCTGCCCTCGTCGATGGAAATACCTCGGCAAACGGTGGCGATGCATCTGCGGAGGAGCCTCAGGGCGTGGCACGCTATGCCGATGGCGATACCATCGATGCAATGTCCTATACCTACTCCATCGCAACCTCCGAAGACGGACGCACGATCTTCGGTTATCAAATTCAAGGCTCCTCGGCGGCACCGATTGAGCTGCTCGAGGTCGCGGGCGACCCCGTGGGCTTTGTGATGAAGGACTACGTGTTCTACATCGTTTCCAATACGGAGGACGGTTTCTGCGTCCAGAGCATTCTCCACGCCGACGGCGGGGTCGCGTCCATCTATCGAACGGGCGATGTTACGGTCGAGGACATCGATCTGGATGGTTCGGACCTGGTGCTTACGGGAGCGGACGGCAACGTATACACCGTTGCGCTCGGCGGCACGGAATAGAGGATATGAAACGAGCAGCCGCCTCGTGCGGGGACGGCTGCTCAGATAGCGTATCTGCAAGACGGTGGGTGTCAAGGAACGCGGGTCGAGCGCTATGCTTTTAAACTCTGCAGCTCTTCTTGCATGTCGATGAACTTCTCGCAGACGATCTTCATCGTTTCGGCGCTCATCAGCTGATCTTCTGCATGGATGATCAGTGGCAAATACTTCACATCATCGGGTCCAAGTTCGCGGCTGAACAGCTTGAGGTGCGCGTCGTGTCCCTCCACGAAGCACTGTTCGCCCTCAGTGATCATTGCGCGTGCTCCCTCGATGTTGCCGCGTTCGGCCTCTTCGACCGCTTCCACGTACATCGAACGCGCCGTGCCGACGTTCGCGATGATTTGAAAGGGGAGCATCTCCATGTTGATGGTCTCTGCCGTGCCATCGGCCGTTGCCGAGGTGTCTGCTGGGCTGTTCGCCGAGGTGTCCATCGTTTCGTTCTCCGCAGTCGTTGCCATGTCTAGTCACCCAGCTTCTCTTTGACGAACTCGATGATCGCTGCGCCGTCCATCATGCCGTAGGCGCGCATGTCGATGACCTCGACGGGCTTTCCCGGGAGCTGCTTGCGCACCTTGTTGAGGTTGAAGCGAATCTGCGGGCCAAGCAGCACGATGTCGGCGTCAGGTCCATAGGTCCCGACTTCCGCCACGGAATATGCGGCAATCTCGCACGGGTATCCCTGGGCATCTGCCGCCTCCTGCATCTTCTGGACCATAACGCTCGTCGACATTCCCGCTGCGCAGAACAGTACGATCTTTCTCATGGTGCATCTTCCTTTCTATCTGCTGGTTG
This sequence comes from Collinsella sp. An2, assembly GCF_002160065.1. GTDB lineage: Bacteria > Actinomycetota > Coriobacteriia > Coriobacteriales > Coriobacteriaceae > Limicola. The sequence continues at coordinate 160,861 of NZ_NFJW01000001.1, forward strand.
GAGCAGGTCGATGTGTTTCCCTGCAGAACAGGGTTTCTTCTGGTGTATGGAGCCTGTGCTATCTGTAACTCATTCGCTTTGGGTCGGCGCTCGGCGTCACTCGAACAGAGCGGCACCATTGGTTGCAATGACCCGCTTGTAGTAATCAAAGCTCTTCTTCTTGCGGCGTTCGAGCGTGCCGTGACCCTCGTCATCGCGGTCGACGTAGACGAATCCGTAGCGCTTCGACATTTGCGCGGTGCCCGCGCTCACGATGTCGAACGGTCCCCAGTACGTATAGCCCATAATGTCGCAGCCGTCCTGAATCGCCTCGTAAATCGCCTGCAGATGACGCCGCAGGAAGTCGATGCGATAGTCGTCATCGATGGTGCCATCGTCGTTCATGACGTCGTAGGTCCCCATGCCGTTTTCGGCAATGAGCAGAGGCTTATGGAACAGATCGGTGATCTCGTTGCAAACATAGCGCAGCCCCAGCGGGTCAATCTGCCATCCAAACGCCGTGCGCTCAAGGTAGGGATTCGGCTCCGAAATGAATCCGCCCGTGTCGCTGCCAGACTGCTTGCCGTGCTCGTAGGTGTTGCTGCGGTAGTAGCTAAACGAGATGAAGTCCACGGTGTTTGCCGCGAGCGCCTCAAAGTCCTCAGGCCGAGTTTCCAGGTGCACGTCGTTGTCTCGCCAGATGCGATGGATATAGGCGGGGTAGCGCCCGTTCACCTGCACGTCCATGAAGAAGTATTTCCGCCGGCGTCCGCAGTACGCTCCAAACACGTCCTCGGGGTTGCACGTTGCCGGATAGAGCGTGCTTGAATTCACCATGCAACCGTATTTGCAGGTAGGGTCGATGCTGCGCAGCATGGCCATGGCGTGGGCGCTTGCGACGAACATATAGTGCGCCGCCTGGTACATGGCTTCGGCCTCGTTCTCCCCTTCGGCGATACGGAAGCCACCTGCTACAAAGTAGTAATCCAGCAGGTTGTTCATCTCGTTGAACGATAGCCAATACTTGACCTTGTTGTGATAGCGCTTGAACACGGCCTGGCAGTAGTTAAGGAAAAAGTCGATAGTCTTGCGGTTACGCCAGCCGCCATACTGATCAACGAGGTAGAGAGGCGTCTCGTAGTGGGAGAGCGTGACGATGGGCTGAATCCCATGCTCGAGCATGCGGTCGAAGAGGCGATCGTAGAACGCCAGGCCCTCCTCGGACGGTTCGGCCTCGTCGCCTTTGGGGAAAATGCGGCTCCAGGCAATGGAGATGCGGAAGCAGTTCATGCCCATCTCGGCCATAAGATCCATGTCGTCGAGATAATGGTGGTAACAGTCGACGGCAACCTGGTGGGGATAGTACTCACCTGGAACCTGTTTGTCGATGTAGGGGCCGCGCACGCCATGAGGGGCCATGTCGGATACGCAGGGGCCTCGGCCTTCGGCTCCCTCACATTGATTGGCGGCGACGGCACCGCCCCACATGAAACCAGCCGGGAAAGTTTTGACAGCAGACATGATGAACTCCTTGGGAAGAGCAATGGATGTACGGGGGAACGTTGTGATGGGTGTGTCTGGGACGACGGACGGTCCAAGGTGGGGGGCGATGACCTTGGCGGTATCGCCCCGCGGAAATAGCGCTAGGCTGCCTGGTCCTGGCCTGATTCGGCTTCAAACGACTCTTTGTCCTGCTTGCGGAAGAAGGGGTAGTAGCCCAGGAACGAGATGACGACGATGACAAGCTGCAGCACCAGACCCTGCCATCCGCCAAGGATGAAACCGCTGATGAGGGGAGGCGTGGTCCAGGGGACCTCGATGGCTCCGAATGGCTGCACAAATCCCGTGAAGCAAGCAAAGTAGGTGAGCAGGGCGGCAGCGATGGGCACGAGGAACACGGGCACGATCATGCGGAAGTTGAGCACGATGGGGAAGCCGAAGAGCACGGGCTCATTGACGTTGAAGAGACTGGGGACGAGTGCAAGTCGGCCGAGGCTCTTATACCGCTTGGAGCGCGCAATGAAGGCCATGGCAAGCACCAGGCCGATGGTGCAGCAGGCGCCGGACATCGTGATGAAGTTCGATCGCGTCTGATAGGTGACCATGTAGGCGCCGTTCGCCGCGGTGAGTGCCATGCCGGCGTCGATAAGTGCCTGGTTGGCAAGGCCGTTGGCGCGCAAAATCGGGTTGGCGATGGAGTTGATGACCGAGCTGTGAATGCCGAATACCCAGAAGAGCGAGATGAGAATGGTGAGCACGAGCAGGCCGGGGAGCGAGCCCAGACCGATCTGAAGCGGTGCCTGCAACAGACTTACGAGCACCTCCGCCAAGGTTGTGGCAAGCCCAAAGCGCAGGATGGCGCATACGACGAAGGCGGTAACAATCGACAGGAAGCCGGGGATGAGTGCGCTGAAGGTGTTAGCAACACCGGCCGGAACGCTGTCCGGCATCTTGATGCGCCACCCGCGGTTGAGGACAGAGGTGTAGATCCAGCCCGTAATAAGGCCGACGATAATGGCCGTTGCCATACCACTGCCGCCCGACCACGTCTTGGAGATGACTCCGGTCACCTCGACGTCGCCGCTCGTAACAACCGAGGGGATGAGTACGAGGAAGTTGACGAGGCCGATGAGGCCGCACGCGAAAGGCTCGACGCCCTTGAGCTTGGCGTACTGATAGGCAATGCTCGCCGCCGACGCCATAGCGATGATGTCGAAGGTGTTGCTTGACACCTGGGTGAAGGGATATTGCCAGTCGGGTCCAAGAATGCCGGACATGATCTCGTTCCAGTTGCTGATAGGGAACGACGAGATGAGCAGGAAGATAGAGCCCAGCATCGTTAGGGGCAGGGTAGCGATGACGCCGTTTTTGAGCGCGTTGATTGCGGTGGTTGCGGCAAAGCGACCGATGAGCTCTTCTAACGTGGAGCGTATCTTTTCGAATGACTCCATGACGGTAACCTCCGATCGTGTGTGGATGCCAGGCGCGCTTCTGGTTTGACATCCTTGTTATAGCAAGCACGGAGGGTTGCCGTCTGCCGTTTTCGACAGCGTGGGAGCTGTTCCAGAGCGTGGAACCGCTTTCATGCCATGCGCCGCGCGCATGTCAATCGGATGGCTCTTGCAGCGTGTTGGATGTGGACTGGTTGGGCAGCAGAGATGCAAGTTGTGTAGCGGTGGGCTGCCGGGACCGGCTAGACGCAGAGATCTTGCGGGCTGCCTTGAGGGGTCGACACCTTGTTTGTCTCGAGGAGCTTACTGAGATGCATGACGGCAAGGTTGGCAAAGAGCTGCAGCGAGAGCGGTCGGCTGGCGGTGTTGTTGGCACAAGGAACCACAAAGACTCGGTCGTACGGGACGCACCGTGTGAGGCGTCGGTTGTTTGTGATGAGCACAAGATAGGGACGGTCGCTTGACAGGTAGTCAAAATGCGATTGGAAGTCCTGGAAGTACTTTCCGCCCGACGAGATGATGATGGCCATGCTGTCTTTTCCAGAGTTCAGGATGAACTCCTCCTGTTCGGGCATCATGCTGAAGCAAGAAACGTATTTGCCCAGCGAAGCGAGCTCGTATTGGAAATTGAGTGCGACCGAATGCGACTGCATCTGGCCGAAGATGCCGATGGTGTCGTGGCTAAACAGCAGCTGCGCCAGCTCTCCCAGGATTTCGGGCGTAGCATATTCACGCACTTTGAGCATGCAGTCAATCGCTTGGTCGAGGTAGGCGTCGGTCATCTCCTGCGCGTCGAAGCCGAGGTATTCGTCGAAGCGTTTGTAATCGCGCATCTGCACGTTTCGGATGCTTTGGACCACAGCGTTGAAGTCGGCAAAGCCGATGCGTCTGCAAAAGCGGCTGACCGTCGATTTGGAGACGAAACAGGCGTCGGCTACATCCTGAATGCCGAAGTTCGCGATGCTGTAGATGTTTCTGATGAGGTAGTCGGCGATGCGATAGTCGGCGGAGTCGACGTCGCTGGAGTTCAGGATGGCATAGAGTGCGTGGCGGAGTTTTTTCATAGGAGCCCTTCTCGTCAAAACGGCATCTATTGTGACACCGTCGTGGCTGAGCACCGACGATGAACTCGGCGGACAGGGATGAGTTTTCTGTCAGCGTTATCCGCGCCACGCGATTGGCTGCGATCGTGTGCGCTCTGCTTTGTCGGGGCGTTGCGGGCCGTACGCGGCTCGCGCTCTGCCAGCTGGCGTGTTGACGCAGTAGGGATGCCGGATGCGACGCCTATATACGACTGCTTATCGGCGTCCAGGCGATGAATGCCCAGCGAACAAGCCGGCGATGGTCTAGCATATAGCGGCCCTGCGGCCGTCCCTTCTCGCCCGGTTCTCCCGCTTGTGGGTTTTCAACCATATGCTCGGCGATGTAGGCGCGAAGCTCGGGCAGGCGGTCTTCGTTGCCTCCCTCAAGCATGCGCGCGAAGTCGGCGACGCCTGCCTCTAGAGAGTCAAAGGTGTCACGTCGCCAGGACTCGATGTAGCGCACCTCGGGACATGCGCCGAGGCCGATCAAGATGTTGAAGGCATACACGTAGTCGCGACTTTCGGTGACCGAGGCCCCGATCGCGTCCATGATATGTCGGTCCACGCGAGGGCTTGCGTTTGCAACGAGCGTGATGCAGCAGCGCCTGCGCGCGACGTGGTCAAGCTTGAGAAGAGCGGCTTTGAGGTCGTGCGTGGCGATCGACCGGCTGGCAACGGCCACGTCAACGCATTTTGGCGCAACGCCGGCAGCCTCCCAGTTTTCATCCCATGCAAGCAACTTGGGTTCAATGAGGTCATCGAGACCGTAGTGCTGCATTCCCTCTCGCAAAACTTCGAGCATGCGGGGCGAAAAATCGCAGGCGAGCACGGGGTGTCCGGCACGCGCGAACGGGATAGCAAGCGAGCCCGCGCCACACCCCATGTCAAGAACGGTCTTCCCGGTACCTACCTGGGCAAGTTCGATAAAGTCCCGGGCGTAGGGATGTGTCTCGCGCGGCTGAAAATGCCGGGCGCGCGCGTCCCAGAACGCGGGGCTGTCGGCGCTTCGCCGTTCTGCCTGCAGCGCCTTCCACTCCTCGTTCCAGTCTGTCGTAAGCAAGGTCGCCGTTGGTGATGGCATGCGCCCATCCTTCCCTGCTCGGTATTTCTCTATACGCTGACAGCACCTATGATACGGCGGCATGTTCTACGTCCGTGGCGGCAATTCTTTTGCCGGGGCGTGCGGGTGGTCAATTTGGTTGTGGCGTGGGCGCGCCGTTGGTAGGCTGCGGGCTGCTGTGGTCAATGTACCGGCGCTCTGGGCACGGCTTGCGTGGGAGATGGGTACCCGTGGTCAATTTCATAGAGTGCTGGGTAGGCTTTCGGCTTCGATATGCCTCTTGCAGGGGATGTTGTGAGGAGATGATGCCCAGTGGAAGCGCATTTTGACCAAAAGGCGCCGAACGGGTCGCGGGGCGTACCCAGACGGCGCCCATATTGACCAAGGGGTCATGCCGTGCGCATCGGGCGTGCCCAGCGGGCATTCATTTTGACCATCGTCGCGCCCGTTCTATGGCATGTGCAAAGAATGGCGCCCGTCTCGGTAGACACAAGACGGGCGCCGTGGCAAGTAGCTAGTTCTTAAGCGAGTTCAGCGGGGCGGGGAAGCGTCCTCCGCGGTGCGCGAACACCGAGCCAGCAAACTGGTTGACCGGCATGATCGGCGCGCGCCCAAAGAGGCCGCCGTACTCCACCGCGTCACCCACGCCCTTGCCGATGGCCGGGATGATGCGGACCGCCGTGGTCTTGTTGTTGATGACGCCGATTGCCATCTCGTCGGCGATGATACCAGCAATGGTCTCGACGCTCGTGTCGCCGGGGATGGCGATCATGTCCAGGCCCACCGAGCACACGCAGGTCATGGCTTCGAGCTTCTCAAGCGAGAGCGCGCCTGCTTCGACGGCGGCAATCATGCCGGCGTCCTCGGATACGGGGATGAAGGCACCGGAGAGGCCGCCGACCGAAGAGGTGGCCATGACGCCGCCCTTCTTCACGCAGTCGTTAAGCAGGGCGAGCGCTGCGGTAGTGCCGGGGCCGCCGCAGGTACCCACGCCGATGATCTCGAGGATGCGCGCGACAGAGTCGCCGATGGCGGGGGTCGGCGCAAGCGACAGGTCGACGATGCCCTTCTCGACGCCCAGACGGCGTGCAGCCTCGCGGCTCATGAGCTCGCCGGCGCGGGTGATCTTGAAGGCGGTCTGCTTGATCTTCTCCGCGACGTCCATCATGCTTGCCGAATCGGGCAGCTCCTCCAGAGCCGCCGCCATAACGCCGGGGCCAGAGACGCCCACGTTGATGACGGCATCGGCCTCGCCGCCGCCATGCACGGCGCCGGCCATGAAGGGGGAGTCCTCGACCATGTTGGCAAAGACCACGAACTTCGATGCGCCCACGGAGTCTTGGTCGGCAGTGAGCTCGGCGGAGCGACGCACGACCTTGGCAACCTCCAGCACGGCATCCATGTTGATGCCCGCTCGCAGGCTTGCCACGTTCACGCTCGAGCAGACGCGGCTCGTGCCCGCCAGCGCCTCGGGGATGGACGCGATGAGCCGGCGGTCGCTGCTGCCGATGCCCTTGTGCACGAGCGCAGAGAAGCCGCCCAGGTAGTCGATGCCGAGCGTCTCGGCCGCGCGGTCGAGCGCATGGGCGAGCGGCGTTAGGTCCTCGTCGGGACAGGCAGCAGCGATCTGCGCGACCGGGGTCACCGACACGCGCTTGTTCACAATGGGGATGCCGTACTCGCGCTCAAGGTTCTGCGCGGTTTCCACCAGGTGCTCTGCCGTGGTGGTCACGCGGTCGTAGACCTTGGTGCACATGCGGTCGAGGTTCTCATCGGCGCAGCTCATGAGCGAGATGCCCATGGTGATGGTACGGATGTCGAGGTTCTGCTCCGCGACCATGCCGCGGGTCTCAGCGATTTCTTGGGGCGTGATCGCCATGGCGCTCCTTATGTCGAGGTGGTGCGGCATCTACCTGCCGTCGTGGCACCTATTCTAACGTCCAGGACAGGTGACCGACGCGACAAGGAGAACGTGTCCGCAGCGTTTACAGGGAGTGAGGCAGCTCGAGGGCAACTTGGTCGGTTTAGGTCGTGTCCCAGTGCTCAGTGAGGTGGCTTGACCGGTTTAGGTCGTGTCACGGTGCTTGGCAAGAGTGCCCATGTCGTGTCGCATTGCGAATGCGGTATTCGAGTTGCGTGCGCAGTTCCAAAGTTGATAGAGGTTTTCGGCCATTTTCACCCTCTAAAGTGAGGGTTTTTGGACGAATCGTTCCCGCAACTTTTAGAGAGCGCACGCAACTTGCGTCGAGCGTACGTAACGTGAAAGAGGGGTACGCAACTCGCATTGAGGGTACGCAACTTGCACCGAGCGTATGCGACTTGCGGCTTACGAGAACAGCTCCTCGCAGATGCGGGCCGTCTCGGCGGCATCCTTGGCGTAGTAGTCGGCTCCGATCTCGCGCGCGTATTCGGGGGTGAGCACGGCACCTCCCACAATGACCTTTACGTCGGGCACCTCAGCATGCAGAAGCTCGACTGTCTTGCGCATAGCAGGCACCGTCGTGGTCATGAGAGCCGAAAGCCCCACCACGCGCACGCCGCGTTCGCGCACGCAGGCGAGCACGTCTTCGGGGTCTACGTCGCGTCCCAGGTCGAAGACCGCGTATCCGTAGTTTTCCAGCAGCATGCGCACGATGTTCTTACCGATGTCGTGGATGTCTCCCTTCACGGTGGCCAGGCACACGGCGCCCTTGCTAGTCACATCGTCCGCCGGCATGACGTCGCGGATGGTGTCAAAGCCGGCGCGTGCGGCCTCGGCCGATGCCATGAGCTGCGGAAGGAAGTACTTTCCCTGGTCAAAGAGGCGTCCGACCTCGTCGAGCGCGGGGATGAGAATCCCGTTCACCACGTCCATGGGATCGTTGGTGGCAAGGAGGCGCTCGACCGCCTCGCGCATGCCGTCGCGTCGTCCGGTAAGGATGAGGTGCTGCGCAAGCTCGGTGTCGCTTTGGGGCACGTCGGCCGCGGCCGTGGACGCGCCCGTGGACGTCGAGGCGTCCGCCGTGGCGCGGCCATCGCCCGCAGGCGCGGGCGAGGAGGCAGCGGCAGGAACCGCGCCGGAGGCGACCTTGTACGGGTCTGCCCAGGTGCCATAGCGCTCGATAAAGGCGCTCGACCCCTCGTCCTCGGCGTTGAGCACGCGGAAAGAGCGAACGACATCCATGTAGCGCGCAGACCCGGGATTCATGATGGGGGCATCAAGGCCCGCTCCGAAGGCTGCGGACAAAAACGTTGCGTTCATGAGCTCGCGTGCCGGCAGGCCAAAGCTGATGTTCGAGACGCCGAGCGTGCAGCGTACGCCCAAGCGAGCTCGGCAAAGCGCCACGGCGCGCAGAATCTCAAGCGCCTGGTTCTGGTTGGTCGATGCGGTCATGACCAGGCAGTCGATGAGGATGCGCTCCGGTCCAATGCCGTAGCCGGCGGCTTCATTCACGATGCGCTGGGCAATCTCGAAGCGGGCCTTGGCCGTTTCGGGTATGCCGCGCTCGTCAAGCGTAAGGCCGACGACGTCGGCTCCGTAGTGGGCGGCGATGGGCAGGATCGCGTCCAGGCTCTCGCGCTTGCCGTTGACGGAGTTGATGATCGGCTTGCCGGCATAGCGGCGCACGGCCGCCTCTACGGCGACAGGATCGGTCGAGTCGATCTGCAGGGGAAGCGAGACGGCTCCCGAGAGCTGCTCGCAGACCCGGCAGATCGTGTCGGCCTCATCGATACCGGGCAGGCCCACGTTCACATCCAGCACGTCGGCGCCCTGCTCCTGTTGGCTGATGCCCTGTCCAACCACGTAGTCCAGGTCGCCGTCGCGAAGCGCACGCTGCAGGCGTTTCTTGCCGGTGGGGTTGATGCGCTCGCCAATGACCGCAATGCGCTGCTCGTCTTGGGGGAGGGCCACCAGACGCTGGGCGCTCGTCGTCGTGAAGACGGGGTCCATGCTGCGGGCGATGGGCTCGTGGTTCTGCAGCACTTCGGCCAGCAGACGCATGTATTCGGGCGTGGTGCCGCAGCATCCGCCGACGATGGTCACACCGTCATCGACCATGCCGCGCACCGCCTGCGCATAGGCCTCGGGAGCGATGTCGTAGACGGTGCGTCCGTCTTCGATGCGAGGGAGTCCGGCATTCGCCTGCACGATGATGGGTTTTGCGGTGACGGCGAGCATGCGGCGGGCAAGCGGATGCAGCTCTGCGGGGCCGAGCGAACAGTTGATGCCGAGGGCGTCCACGCCCAGCGCGTCGAGCGTGACCGCCGCCACCTCGGGCGAGGTGCCCAGGAAGGTGCGCCCGTCGCCCTCAAAGGTCATGGTGGCAAAGATGGGGAGGTCGCTGTTCTCGCGGCATGCGAGTACGGCCGCCTTGATTTCTGCCAGGTCGGTCATGGTCTCGATGATGAAGAGGTCCACGCCTGCCGCTGCGGCGGCGCGTACCTGTTCGGCGAAGAGCTCGTAGGCCTCGTCAAACGAAAGCGTCCCCATGGGGCGCAGCAGGGCGCCGATGGGCCCGATGTCGCCGGCAACATAGCGGGCTCCCGACGCGCGGGCAATGCGGACCGCGGCGTCGAAAACCTCCTGGACCGTGGCAGCTCCGTCCAGCTTGTGCGCGTTGGCACCAAAGGTGTTTGTGGTCACGACCTCACAGCCGGCGGCGACGTAGGCCTCATGGACGCGACGGATAGCGTCGGGATGGGTGAGGTTGAGAAGCTCCGGCCGCTCGCCCGCCTTGAGGCCTGCTGCCTGGAGCATCGTTCCCATACCTCCGTCAAAGAGCAGGTGGCGCCTGCCCTCGAGCACGGCGCGCAGGTCGTCGTCTGCACGCACACGGTCGAGTGATCGCGGGGTGTAGGCGTAGCCCGCCTCGCGCGCGGCGGTGACAGGAGCGGCGGTATCAAGCGAGAAATCCATGTCGGACGTGCCTTTCTGTAGGTAGAGGCGAGACGTGCGCGGCGGATGCGGGCACCTGGCGGAGGCGACCGGAGTGACCGAGGGGGCAGGTCGACCAGGGCAACCGAGGCGACCAAGTCGGCCGAGGCGGCCAGGCCGACCCGGGCAACCAAGGCAACCAGGACAACCAAGGCAACCAGGTCTATGCGGCCTCCGGAGCCCCAATGCCATTATGAGCGGTAACAGGTGGTACCGCGAGCGCGATAGGCGCAGCTGCCCCGCAGGCGGCACGTGCTGCACCCGGGACGATCGTTGGCGCTTGCCGGCTCGCCCTCGAAAAGCCCCACGAACGCCGTGACGCTTTTCGAGGGAAGCAGCAGGTGCGCGGGTGTGACGGTGACGCCCAGTAGCCGTCCGGCGTTGCAGGTGGCAACGATGCTGTCCTGCGCCTCAAGCGGGCAATCCCCGTAGCCGGCTGAGAAGCGCCAGTTGCGAGAGAGTCCCAGCTTTTGGGCATCGTCGCTCACGGCGGCGTCCATCTGGTCAAGCGCCGCCTCCACGTAGGCCGAGCAGGCGGCGTCGTATACCGCCGACTCCAGCGGACGCCGGCTGCCAAGAAGCCGCAGCGCGCGCTCGCTTGCCATGCCGAGCGTGCAGACCAGCAGCATGCAGCAGCAGGCTCCGCGCAGGTGGCGATACGCGTCGCGCCCGCGCAGCTCGACGGTGGTTCCTGCCAGGCGCACGCAGGGCAGACCGTCCTCGTCGGTACCGGTGGCGTCGACGGGGAAGGCCTGGCGGACGCCGGAAGGAAGAAGCGTCTCCTCGACCTGGCAAATCACGTGCTCGATGCGTTCGGCGAGGTCAGGCTTGAGCTCCTGCCCGGCATATCCCAGGTAGCGCAGCACCTCGGCGCGGTCTATCTGCGGGCGCTCGCTCGACTGAGGCCGATACAGCCCAGGCGTGCGCAGGCTGTCCCAAATGGCGCCTGTCCCTTGGGGCATCATGCGCTCCGGAGCGCGCTCATGGCCGCGCGGGCCACCGAGGGGCGGTTCATGGCGTAGACGTGCAAGCCATCGACGCCGTGTGCGGCCAGGTCCTCAAGCTGACGGCACGCGTAGTCGATGCCGGCTGCCCTCAGGCTCTCGGGGTCGTCTTCGTACTTTGCCAGCAGCTTGATCACAGGGGAGGGTAGCGACGCTCCGCAGGTAAAGACCATGCGCGTGATCTGCTGCTTGCTCATAAACGGCATGATGCCAACGGTGATGGGTACCGTGATGCCCGCCACGCGTGCCATGTCCAAGAAGCGATAGATGTATTCGTTGTCGAAGCACAGCTGCGTAACAAGGAAACTCGCCCCTGCATCCTGCTTCTGTTTGAGATGCTCTACAGAGAGATTCAGGTCTTCACACGTCAGATGTCCCTCGGGATATGCCGCTCCGCCTACGCAAAAGCCGGCGTCCACCAGCTCGGGCACAAGATCTTTTGCATAGGGGAAGGCGATGTCCCCTGCCTCCGCCTCGCTCATGCCGGCGGGCAGGTCGCCGCGCAGCGCCAGCACGTTTTCAATCCCTGCAGCGCGGAACTCGTCGATCTTCTCGCGCAGGCCATCGCGTGTCAGCGAGATGCAGGTGAGGTGCGCTACCGATGCCACGCCAAGCTCGTGCGAGATCATGGAGGCGATGCTTGCGGTCGCGCCCGAGTTGCCCGATCCGCCGGCCGAGTAGGTCACGCTTATAAAGTCGGGCCCCAGCTGCGCCAACTCACCCGCGATGTCGCGCGCCTGCTCGAGTGTGAGCTCGCCTTTCGGGGGAAACATCTCAAACGAGACGGGTTGTTCGTTTGCTTGTCGGGCGTTGCGAAAAATATCGTCGACGCGCATGGCGTTCACCTTTCTAGATCACAGCGGGGAGCCGCCCGTATGGCGGGTCAGAAAATCCCTGCAAGATACGCGAATTGTCTCTAGGCATGATACAGAATGGCTACGGTCCTGTTACACTTGCTTCTCGAAATGGTATCGAGCCGGCAATCCTCTGTTAATTTGGGCGAAACACGATGTGACTAACCTGCTTGATGTCCAATACGACCCGCCGGGCGCCTCCGGTGTGTAGAGAAGGGAATTCCGCATGGCGAATCTTACCGACCGATTCGGGACCCTGGTGTTCTCAGAGAGCGTGATGAAGGAGTACCTTCCCAAGGAAGTGTACAAGCGCCTGTTCGCCACCATCGATGAGGGTGAGCCGCTCGACCTCGACGTCGCAAACGCGGTTGCCCACGCCATGAAGACTTGGGCGATCGAGCACGGTGCGACGCATTACGCGCACTGGTTCCAGCCCCTGTCGGGCATCACGTCCGAGAAGCATGACAGCTTCCTGGAGCCCGTTGGTGACGGCACCGCCATCACCAAGTTCACCGGCAAGGCCCTCATCCAGGGCGAGCCCGACGCCTCGAGCTTCCCCAACGGCGGCCTGCGCGCCACCTTCGAGGCCCGCGGCTACACCGCTTGGGATCCCACGAGCCCGGCGTTCATCAAGGACGAGGTGCTCTGCATCCCCACCGCATTCTGCGGCTACAACGGCGAGGCGCTCGACAAGAAGACCCCGCTGCTGCGCTCCATGAAGGTGCTCGACACGCAGGCTAAGCGTGTGTTGGCACTCTTCGGCAAGACGCCCAAGCGCGTGGTTCCGAGCATCGGCCTTGAGCAGGAGTACTTCCTGATCAAGAAGGACGCCTACCGCAAGCGTCGCGACCTGGTCATCACCGGCCGCACCCTCTTCGGCGCTCCCCCCTGCAAGGGCCAGGAGCTCGAGGAGCACTACTTCGGCGCCATTCGCCCCAGCGTCTCCAAGTACATGAAGGCGCTCGACGACGAGCTGTGGGCGCTTGGCATTCCCGCCAAGACCAAGCACAACGAGGTCGCTCCTTGCCAGCATGAGCTCGCGCCCGTCTACACCGAGCTCAACGAGGGCATCGATAACAACATGCTCGTCATGGAGAAGATGAAGCTCGTCGCCACGAACTTCGACCTTACCTGCCTGCTGCACGAGAAGCCGTTCGAGGGCATCAACGGCTCCGGCAAGCACAACAACTGGTCGCTGGGTACCGAGGACGAGAACCTGCTCGATCCGGGCGATACCCCGCTCGAGAACCTGCAGTTCGTGGTCTTCCTGACCGCCGTCATCGAGGCTGTCGACAAGTATCAGGACCTGCTGCGTATGTCCGTGGCGAGCTGCGGCAACGATCACCGTCTGGGCGCTAACGAGGCGCCTCCGGCGATCATCTCCATCTTCCTGGGCGACCAGCTTACCGAGGTTGTTCAGAAGATCATGGACGGCAAGGCTTCTGTCCACGCCACCCACGGCGTGCTCGACCTGGGCGCCGACGTGCTGCCCAACCTGGAGCAGGACAACACCGACCGCAACCGCACCTCTCCGTTCGCTTTCACCGGCAACAAGTTCGAGTTCCGTGCCGTCGGTTCCGAGGCCAACCCGAGCGACCCCAACCTGGTGCTCGACACCGCCGTCGCCGAGGCGCTCAAGGAGTTCGCTGACGCGCTTGAGGGCACGCCCGCCGATGACTTCGCCAGCGCTGCGCTCGAGTACTGCAAGAAGACGCTCAACGAGCATCGTCGCATCCTGTTCTCGGGTGACGGCTACTCCGACGAGTGGCAGGAGGAGGCTGCTCGCCGCGGCCTCGACAACCTGCGCACCGCGGCCGACGCGCTGCCCGCCATGGTCGCGCCGAAGAACCTCGAGCTCTGGACCAGCATGGGCGTCCTTACCGAGACCGAGGCGTTCAGCCGCTACGAGGTGAAGCTTGAGAAGTACAACAAGCTCATGAACATCGAGGCCACCACGATGATTCGTGAGGCGCGCCGCACCTATCGTCCGGCGATTACCGCCTACGCCACGAAGGTCGCCAAGGGCCTGGAGATCATCCACAGCGCCGGTGCCGACGCCGCCATGGATTGCGAGAAGAACACGCTCAACAAGCTGTGCCGCGGCATCACCGACATCAACGAGGGCATCAAGGCGCTCGATGCGGTGCACCAGAAGGCCGAGGGCATTGTCGACGCGCAGGAGCAGGCCAACTGCTACGCGCATGAGGTGAGCCCTGCCATGGAGACGCTGCGTGCCGCCGTCGACGCCATGGAAGAGATCGTCGCCGCCGACTACTGGCCGGTGCCGACTTACGACGACATCCTGTTCTACGTGTAGCGTGAGCGCCTGACCAGGCATACATAGCAGTAGATGCGAGGCCCCGTCCCCGTTTTCGCCACGACCGGTTCCCGTGTGGACGGTCGAGGCGGAAGGGGGCGGGGCCTCTTGCTGTGTGGATTCGTTTGCTGGGGGTTGTGGCAGCGGGGGAGTAAGGCGGCTGCGGTGGCGGGGGGTGAGACGGGCTGTGTCGCGGTGAGAGGGTGTCGCCGGGCGGGGTTGCTGCCAGTGGGCATCGTCTGGCGGAGCCGCCGCCAGTGGGTATTGCTGGGGCGGGACCGCCGTCTCGTCGTGCGTGTCTGCACGTAACCGCCAGGCGAGGGCCTGCTCCACCGCCCCGCACCCTCGCGTTGTGCGGCAAATCACACGCACAGATTCTGTTCTGCGGCAATTCGCACGCTCGGGGCCCCTATTTGAGGGGTCGAGCGTGTGGATTGCCACAATTCCGGGCCCCGTCGCCGGCCGAGCGTGTGGATCGCCGCAGAACACAAGGGTGCCGCCCAGGCAGTTGGTGGGGCGGCACCCCTTTTTCATGGCTGCGATACGCAATCGGCGTCTGTCGGCCGTTCCGACGGGGCACGGGACGCGTCGAGCGATGCTTCGCCGCCGACACCTTCAAATACATAGACGAGGTTGACGTCGAGTCCTTGGGCAATCTTGTCGATGGTGCCGAGGGTTGGTGCCCTGAGGCCTCTTTCCACATTTGACAGAAATGTTTTATCAACACTAATGACCAGGGGCGAACTGCCGAAGCGACAGACCCCGTTGTTGTCTCAAAGCTCGAACACGCGAGCCGAATTGTTTCCTCACCTCGTTTGACATGGACAAACGTCTAACCCTCGTCGGATTGGTCGCTCTTTCGCGCGCTGCGCAGATGCATGTATACCGTATTGCGCGATATGTCCAGCTGCTGGGCAACAATAACGACTGCGTCTTTGAAACGGAACACTCCTTGCCGGTTCAGACGATTGACGATTTCCTTATTGCGGTTAGAGGGCAGTACGGCATCGTCGTCGAACACGGCCGAGCGGGTGCGCTCTACCATGGAGGCAATGAGCTCGTCGGCATTTGAGGCAAAGTTTTCTTCTAGTTGACGCTTGGGAGCGGCATCGGGCAACGCTTGCTCGGAAGCTGGCACAAGTTCATGCACCAAATCGATAACAGGTGTATTGAGATAGCGATTGATGCAGAGCAGCCCGATGATACGACCTTCTTCGCCGCGCACGGGAATCGTGGTCGACTTAAGCGGATCACCTGCACGATTGGTGCTGAAATAGGGTGTTGCGGGCTCGCCCTTGGATAGATGGTCGAGCATTTCAAGTGCACGGTCGGTGATGGGCGCGCCGATGGCGCGTCCAGTATGTTCGCCATTCACGATGGCGACGACTGAATGCTCGAAATCGTCCAGGGAATGTAGGACGATCTCATAGCTGCGTCCCAGATATCCGGCAAGGTCATAGACAACGTTGACGTAGGAAGCCAGAATCAGCTCGTCGGTTTTCGACAGGCTCACGGTCGCCTCCGTTCTGCGGGATATGTGCGAAGTGCGTCGGCCATGCGTGTGAGGGCGTCCTCGACGTGTTCGTCACTGCGATAGACTCCCAGCACGACACGGAGATGACCTTCTCCTCCCGGGCCATAGTTGGCTCCATCGTTGACTGAGACACCGGTATGCTCAACCAGGTACGCTACGATATCGCTCGAATCCCCGAGGTCCGACACATCAATCCAGCCAAGGAATCCCGACTGAGGCATGTCCATATGTACACCTGGCACGGAGTTCAAAATCCGGCATGCAATATGACGACGTCGATCGTAGGCGGCCTCGAACTCTTTCATGAATTCGGGATGTTCGAGCGCGGCAAGCACGGCCGCCTGCGCCGACGTAGACGTGGCTCCAATAACGGCGACCGCATTGGCGTACAGCGCGTCCATGATGTGATCATCGCAGACGATGTAACCAACTCGTAGCCCCGAAAGTCCCATGCCCTTCGAAAATGAAAACACCGTGACGGTGCGCTCGAACATACCGGGAAGGCTTGCAGGGGTGACCATCTCGTTGTCGAATGTGAAGTCCTCAAACGCCTGATCGACCACCAGAATGAGATCATGGCGGCATACGAACTGGGCAAGCTGTTCAAGTGCGTTCCGGCTGTAGACCGTAGTCGTGGGATTGTTGGGATGCGTGAGCACTACGGCCTTCGTGCGCGGGGTGGTTTTTTGCTCCAAGGCATCAATGTCCAGTTCGTAGCCACGGGCGGGGTCCAGCTCGACCGGTACAGGCATGCCGCCCATAATGCGTACGTCCAACGTGTTGTTGGGATAGCTGGGTGACGGGATGAGCACCTCGTCACCTGGATTGACAAAGGGAAGGAGAGCGAAATAGAGGCCCGAGTCCGATCCTGGTGTAATAAGGATGTTTCGCTGAGGGTCTACCTCTAGCCCGTTGATGCGTGAGAGCTTGCGGGCGATAGCTCGTTTGAGACTCGGATTACCGATGGGGGCCGTATAGTGAGGCGCGCTTTCTGCACGTACGGCATCAAGCCATGCGTTCTCGACGACGGGAGGCATCGAGCGATCAGGCATAAAAGGGTCCGCCCAACCCATGAGCGCTACGCCATTCTCAGCCAGCGTTTGATACGAGTCGCCAACATCGGCTTTCTCGACCGATGAAAACAAGCCGCCTTCGGCAGAGGCAAAGGCGGGCGTCATCTTACTGCGGACGTCCCACACGGGGCAGCCACCTCCTTGTATGAACGCGCGTTCTGAGCGCTTCTCTATACCTTATCCGAACGGATGCACCGTGGACAATTATCGGCCGTGTTGCGCGTGGTTTTGTAAATCACTGAACAATATTTCATTCTCATTACCTATATAGGAGATGTCTAGATACGTTGTGAGTGGCAGTATAGTACTCACAACATCGTAAAATGCCTTGTCTTTTAGGCCGAATGGCATGAGACACAAAGGGGCTGCGAGGAGCCGATAGGAGGCAAACGAATGAAATTCAATTCAGTTGAGCACCATTCGAACGAAGCGGACGGCACAGGACGCATCCACGGGTTCGCTCCACTTTCTCGTCGCGGCTTTCTTGGCGGAGTCGCTGGTGTCGGTGTGTTGAGCCTGCTCGGTGGTTGTTCCAACGGAGCTGGAGGTACGGGCAGTACGGGAGCCGCTTCCGATGAAAGTAGCGGCTCGATTTTGGCGTATTACATTAGCAATCCGACTGCCATTGACCCGTATAACTGCCAGGAGACGATGGGTAGTCAGGTGGTAAGCCAGCTGTTCGACGGCCTTATGATCTATGACTTCCAAAACGATGAACTCGTATGTACGGCCTGTGAGTCGTATGAGATGAACGACGACGCCACCGTGTTTACCTTTCATCTGCGGGAAGGCATGACGTTCCACAACGGCGACACGGTAGATGCCCAGTCGTTCAAGCGTGCGTTCGAGCGCATCGTCGATCCCAGCACGAACGACAGTCCCTCGGCCATTTCGTACCATCTTGAGCCGGTCCAAGGCTATGACGAGCTGCTGTCTGGAGACGCGGACGAGCTTTCTGGCGTTACCTGCCCCGACGAGCTCACGTTGGTCATTTCCCTTAAATACAGCTATGCAGACTTTCCGTATGTGTTGACTCACCCGGCACTGGTGCCAGTGCCGCAGGCGGCGCTCGACGACCCTGCAAGCTATCTGTTGGCGCCCATTGGCAACGGTCCGTTCCAGATGGAAGGCCAGTGGGAAGACGGCCAGATGATTTCGGTGAGGAAATTTGACGACTACTACGGTACGCCTAGCTCTATTGATGGAGTCGACTTCTCCATCAGGAGGGATGTCGGGTCTGCCTACATGGAGTTCCAGGCGGGTACGCTCGATTTCTGCCAGGTCCCGAACGCTCAGTATGAGGATGCCACGCAGCAATATGGCATCTCCAATGATGGTTACACTGCCACTCCGGGCAACCAGGTGCTCAACGGATCTGAACTTTCTACGTACTATCTCATCATTAACAACACGCAGCCGCCGTTCGACGATGTGAATCTGCGCCGCGCGGTCTCGCTTGCCATCAATCGCGAGGCCATCTGCGAGACGGTGTTCAACGGAAACCGCACACCCGCCGATGGATTTGTGGCGCCCATGGTCGACGGTTATCAGGAAGGATCCTGGGAGTACTGCAAGTATGATCCCGATCAGGCGCGCGAGATTCTCGACCAGTATTATCCCGCGGACGCCGACGGTAATCGTGGCATTACGCTTCAGCTGAGCTACGACCTGAACGGTGACCATGCCGATATCATGGATGTGGTTATGAGCTCGCTCAACGAGGTTGGCATTCAGGTCACTGCCGATACGGGCGAGTGGGCCAATATCGTCGCTCGTGTTCATGACCTGGATTACCAGTTCTGCCGCATGGGATGGTCTGCCGACTATCCTACGCTCGATAACTTCCTGTATCCGCTCTTCTGCTCCAGCAGCCCCGACGATGCGAGCGGATACAAGAACGATGAAGTCGATGCTGCTATCGCTGAGGCGCGTGCAACCGTAGACCACGACGAGCGCATAGCAAAGTTCCAGGCGGTCGACAAGATGATCGGTGAAGATTGCCCGGTCGTCCCGCTGTTCTACTATCAGCACAACTACGTCGTTGCCGAGCGCGTAGACGAGCTGTATCTGTCTCCCGGGATCATCCCCTCGCTTGATGCCGTAAAGATGGGATAGTAACTCCAACGAGAAGTGCGACGTCGTTGTTGTATGCAGCGGCGTCGCACTGCATGTAGTAGCGTGGCGACATAGAGGAAAGGATGGGCTGTGGAGGTTCTCAGCGTTCGTGAACAGTATCAGGTCATGGAAGAATCGTTGCGAGAGCGGCTTGACCAGTTGGTTCCGCAAGCCATGCGAGAGCATGAAGTCGACCTGTGGGTGGTTGCTTGTCGCGAATATAACGAGGACCCGGTTTTTCGGGCGCTGTTCCCACCGGCGTACCCAACGGCCCGTCGGCTTACCATGGTCGCCTTTG
Organism: Collinsella sp. An2; assembly: GCF_002160065.1. Taxonomy (GTDB): domain Bacteria; phylum Actinomycetota; class Coriobacteriia; order Coriobacteriales; family Coriobacteriaceae; genus Limicola. The sequence continues at coordinate 180,043 of NZ_NFJW01000001.1, forward strand.
CTGCTGATGGACGACGTTGGTCGCTCTCTATGCCCGACGAAGGACTTGAGCCGTATTACACACAGTATTGGCGTGTGCGCGAAGAAGACCAAATGTCTGCTCTCAACCGCCTGTGCGCAGAGCTGGAGCCGACAACCATTGCGTTGAATGTGTCTAAAACGACTTCCTTTGCCGACGGGATGACTACAGGTGTCTTCCACATGATGCAGGAGGGCGTGTCGGAGCAATGGGTGAAGCGCATGCGTTCCGTCGATGACCTTGTTGTTGATGTGATGGGCCGACGGACGCCTACCGAGCGTCGCGTGTATCCCCATGTTCTCGATGCCGCCTTTTCTGTAATCGATGCCATGTATACGCCCGAAGTGGTAAAGCCTGGTGTCACCACCTGCGCCGACCTTGAATGGTTTATGCGCCAACGAGTGCGCGACATGGGTCTTGGCTATTGGTTTGAACCAACGATGGACCTTCAGCGTCGTGGTACCGGTGAGAGCCGCTCGTACGGAACCATCGAGGCGGGCGATCTTATTCATTGTGATTTTGGCATTCGATACCTGGGTGTTTGCACGGATACGCAGCGGCTGGCATATGTGGCGCTTCCTGGAGAGGACGGGCTGCCGGATGATTATGCGCGCGGCATGAAGACCAACAATCGTTTCCAAGATATCGTGCGCGAAAACATGGTGCCTGGTCGGACGGGCAACGAGGTCTTTACATCGTCGATTGGACAGGCGAAGGCCGAGGGTATTCAGGCAATGCTTTATTCGCACCCGTGCAACCTCTATGGACATGGTCCCGGACCGACGATTGGCCTCTACAGCAATCAGGCAGAGATTCCTGTGCAGGGCGACTTCAAGCTTGCGTGTAACACCACGTTTGCACTTGAGCTCAATACCACGTCGAAGTCTGCCAACGGTGAGGAGACGGTGTTCTACACCGAAGAAACGGTCTATCTCGACGAGGACGGCGTGAGATTCCTGCATCCTGGCCGCGAGACGATTACCGTGATTCATTAGTGTCACGACAAGTACATCCTGCCATGCGTGTCTGCACGTAACCGCCAGGCGAGGGCCTGCTCCACCACCCCGTGTCCTCGCGTTGTGCGGCAAATCACACGCACTGGTTCTATCCTGCGGCAATCCGCACGCTCGGGGCCCCTATTTGAGGGGTCGAGCGTGTGGATTGCCGCAATTCCGAGCACCGACGCCTGTCGAGCGTGTGGATCGCCGCAGAACACAAGGGTGCCGCCCAGGAAGCAGGAGGGGCGGCACCCTTTTTCATGGCCGCGATACGCAGTCGGCGTCTGCCGGCCGCTCCGACAGCGCACGGGACGCGTCAGGAGGCACACCGCCGCCGACACCTTCAAATATATAGACGAGGTCGACGCCGAGGTCCCGTCCCCGCCCCTCCATTCATCGTTCAAATCCAACCGTTCGCAAAATAAAGATTGCAACTTGAGGCATGAATCCCGTCCATTACGCCTCGATTGTTTCCCACGCGTTGCCCGATGATTGCGGCTTTGGGACGGGTCCGTTTCAAAATCCGGGTCGTTCGTTTCCGGTCGGTTGCCGTTCTGTATTCTCACCACATCGTTCTTTACCTGCAACATTGCGTTTCTACTCTAGGGAACGTGCGCGCGGCCAAGCGTGACCGAAGGTCTGGACAGCCAGCGTTGAGGCACGTCTCAGGATCTACGGTTCCGCGGACGCACGGAAAAGCCGTAGCCGCAAAGCCGGCAACGGTCCGCGTCCGACAACGCCCGCACGCACGACGGACAGCCTCCAGGAGGCTTGAGTTCGACACGACGAAAAGCAGGGGAGATGTGTATGGGGCTTAGGAATGGATGGGAGCCACAGGACGCCCTCGCGCGTGCCTGTCTTACGCGGCGAACGTTTCTTGGCGCCGCTGCCGGAGCATTCGGTCTGGCATCGGTCGGACTTTCGGGATGTGCGCAGAGCGCGCTCGCCGAGGCCATGTCGGGTTCGGGATCGGGTACAAGCGGCGCAGCGCAGGCGACGGCCGATGTGACCGCCTCCACCGTCAAGGTGGGCGTCATGCACTCGCTGTCGGGCACCATGGCTATGAGCGAGACCTCGGTGCGCGACGCGGAGCTGCTCGCAATCGAAGAGGTCAACGCGGCGGGCGGCGTTTTGGGCCGCCAGATCGAGCCGGTCGTGGAAGACGGTGCATCGGACAACGCCACCTTCGCCGAGAAGGCCGAGATGCTCCTCATGAGCGACCACGTGGCGGCGGTCTTCGGCTGCTGGACCAGCGCATCGCGCAAGGCGGTGCTTCCGATCTTTGAGAAGTACAACGGCCTTCTGTGGTATCCGGTGCAGTACGAGGGCATGGAGTCCTCGCCGAACATCTTCTACGTGGGCGCGGCTCCAAACCAGCAGATTGTCCCCGCCGTGGACTATCTCGCTGAGCGCTTCGGCAAGCGCATCTTTTTGGTGGGCTCCGACTACGTGTTCCCGCGCACCGCGAATACCGTCATCAAGGCGCAGGCGGCTGCCAAGGGCTACGAGATCGTGGGCGAGGAGTACACCCCCATGGGCCACACGGACTACGCCACGGTCATCAACAAGATCCGCGCGGCCGAGCCGGACTTCGTGTTCAACACGCTCAACGGCGACTCCAACGTCTCGTTCTTCAAGCAGCTCCGCGACTCCGGCATCAGCTCGGACGACCTCATGACCTGCTCGGTTTCGGTGGCCGAGGAGGAGGTTGCCGGCATCGGCGCGAGCTACCTCGAGGGGCACATGACGTCGTGGAACTACTACGAGACCACCGACACCCCCGAGAACGACCGTTTCGTCGCCGCCTACAAAGAGCGCTACGGCGCCGACCGCGTGACGGACGACCCCATCGAGGCCGGGTACTGCGCCGTTCATCTGTGGGCGGCTGCCTGCGAGAAGGCCGGGAGCTTCGATGTCGACGCCGTGCGTGCTGCCGCGGGCGGCGTGACGTTCCAGGCGCCCGAGGGCCTCATGACCATCGACGGCGACAACCAGCATATGTACAAGACGGTCCGCATTGGTCGCGTCAACGCCGACGGCCTCATCGACGAGGTCTGGGCAAGCGACGAGCCCATCAAGCCCGACCCGTACCTCAAGGGGTACGACTGGGCGTCCAACCTTTCGTAAAGGAGACCGGCTATGGTAGAAACCCTCATCATGCAGGCCTTCAACGGCATCAGCCTCAGCTCGATCCTGTTTTTGGCAGCGATCGGCCTGGCGGTGACCTTTGGCCTCATGCATGTCATCAATATGGCGCACGGCGAGTTCATCATGATCGGCGCCTACACCGCCTATGTGGTCCAAAACGTCTTCTCTGGCTTTGGAGACCTGTTTGGACTCTATGTGCCGGTGGCGCTCATCCTGTCGTTTGTTGTGGCCGCGCTCATCGGAGCGGTGGTGGAGCGGCTCATCGTGTGCAGGCTCTATGGCCGCGTTGCCGACAGCCTGCTTGTCACCTGGGGCCTCTCGCTGGTGCTGCAGCAGCTCGCGCGCAACCTCTTCGGTTCGGCGAACGTGGGCGTCGAGGTGCCGTCCTATCTTGCGGGAAGCCTCGAGATCGGCGGTGTGGCGCTGCCCTACACGCGCATCTGGATCCTGGTCATCGCGCTGCTCTGCCTGCTCGCGGTGTATCTCTTCATGTTCCGCACGCGCTTTGGCCGCACGGTGCGCGCCGTCATGCAGAACCGTCCCATGGCCGCGGCGCTCGGCGTCAACACGCGCCGCGTCGATGCGGTGACCTTCGCGCTCGGCTCGGGCCTGGCGGGCCTTGCCGGCTGCACGCTCACCTGGATCGGCCTCGTGGGCTCCGGCCTCGGTCAGAACTACATCACCCAGGCCTTCATGACCGTCGTCGTGGGCGGCGTGGGCTCGGTCTTCGGCTCGGTCTTCGGTGCCGGGTTCATCGGCGTGGGCCAGGCGATCTTCGAGTTCCTCACCGATGCATCCCTTGGCCAGGCGCTTATCTTCCTTGCGGTCATTGTGCTGCTGCAGTTCCGTCCCAAGGGCATCTTCTCGGTGAGCAGCCGCTCGCTCGAGGATGAATAGGAGGCTCCCATGGCTCGTAGTGAAATCACCAAGACGCAGCGGGGGCGCCTGATCCTTGCAGCCGTCATCTTTGTCATCCTGGCCATCGTGCCGGCGGTGCTCCCCATGTTTCGAACCACCCTTATCGCGCGCTTCATGTGCTACGCCATCGTGGCGCTCGGCCTCGACATGATTTGGGGCTACACGGGCATCATGAGCCTGGGCCACGGCGTGTACTTTGGCCTGGGCGCATACTGCATGGCCATGTACCTCAAGCTCGCGGCCTCCGGCGGCGGCCTGCCCGACTTCATGCAGTGGTCCGGCTTTGACGCGCTGCCTGCCTGGTGGGCGCCGTTTGCAAACCCGGCGTTCGCGTTTGCCATGGTGATCATCGTGCCCGTCGTCGTGTCGGTGGTGATCGGCCTGCTCACCTTCCTGCACAACATCAAGGGCGTCTACTTCTCAATCCTCTCCCAGGCGCTCGCCCTCATCATGAGCGTGCTTCTGGTGGGAAGCCAGCAGTACACGGGCGGCTCCAACGGCCTGACCGACTTCGACACCATCCTGGGCGCCTCGCTTTCGAGCCCGGTGACCGAGGTCGTGCTGTACTACGTGACCCTTGTCGTGCTCATCGCTGTCTTCGCACTTTGCTTCTTCTTGGTGAGCCGCCGCATCGGCAAGATTTTCATGGCGATTCGCGACTCCGAGAACCGCGTGCGCTTCACCGGCTATAACACCGCCATCTTCAAGGTCTTCGTCTATGCGCTCTCAGCTGCGGTGGCGGGTATCGCCGGCGCGCTCTATGTGAGCCAGGTGGGCATCATCACCCCCACCGACGTGGGCGTGGCGCCCTCGATCGAGATGATCGTGTGGGTGGCCATCGGCGGCCGCGGCACGCTCGTCGGCGCCATGCTGGGCGCGCTGCTTACCAGCGGCGTCGAGACCATCGCCTCTGAGACCTTCCCCGACCTGTGGAACTACGTGCTGGGCCTGGTGTGCATCGTCGTGGTGCTGTTCCTTCCCGGCGGCCTCATGGATCTGCCGAAGGTGCCCGCACGCATTCGCGCATGGTGGGCGCGCAAGCGCGGCATCCAGGAGCCTGCGTTGGACGTTTCTGCTGGTGAAGGACCTGATGTGAAGGGAGACCTGGCATGAGAATGCACGTTATGGATGCGCCGGCGACGTTGGTGGCGGCAATGGACGCGGCCATAGAGGCGCCGGTGCCGCCCAAGGTGAGCGTGTCCGAGCCGACCTCCAGCGCGACGTCCTCGGTCGACGTTGCCGGCGAGCGCACGGCAGCCGATTCCAAAAAGCCGCCGCTTCTTTCCATCGAGGACGTGAGCGTCACGTTTGGCGGCTTCCACGCCATCAGCCACGTGTCCACGACGGTGGGCGAGAACGAGATCCGATTCTTCATCGGGCCCAACGGCGCCGGGAAGACCACCATCCTGGACGCCATCTGCGGCAAGAACCACGTCTCCGACGGGCGCATCGTCTTCAAGGGTCGCTACGATTTGGCTCGCATGAAGGACTACAAGATCGCCAACCTCGGCGTCAGCCGCAAGTTCCAGGCCCCGAGCGTGTTCCCGGGCATCACCATCCTGGAGAACATGGAGCTCGCCGCTGCCAACAGGCACAGCCTTTACTCCACGACCTTTTTGAACCTCAAGCCCGAGCAGCGTGACTACATTCGCTACATCCTCGACTTCGTGGGTCTCTATGACATGCGTTTCGATTATCCGACGCGCCTGTCGCACGGCCAGAAGCAGTGGCTGGAGATTGGCATGCTCCTCACGCAGCGCCCCGAGTTGCTGCTGCTTGACGAGCCGGTCGCAGGCATGAGCCGCCGCGAGACCGAGCACACCGCCGAGCTTTTGCAGCGCATCAAGCGGGAGTGCTCGGTCATCGTGGTGGAGCACGACATGCAGTTTGCCAAGGACGTCTCGGACGACGTGACGGTGTTTCACGAGGGCAAGGTGCTCGCCGAGGGCACCATGGACGAGGTGTCGAAAAACCAGACGGTGATCGATGTGTATCTGGGACGAGGGGGCGATGCGTAGTGGCGCTCGAAATCTGTGACCTGACGGCGACCTATGGCGAGGGCACGGTGCTTCACGGTGTGTCCCTTACGGCCAAGCCCGGAATGGTGACGGCGCTGGTGGGGCGCAACGGCGCCGGCAAGACCACCACGCTCAAGGCCCTCATGGGTCTGGTGACTTCGCCAAGCGGCACGGTGTCGCTTGACGGGAAGGACCTCACGAAGCTTCCGGCATACGAGCGCGCCCGCGCGGGCATCGGCTACGTGCCGCAGGGACGCGAGATCTTCCCGCAGCTCACCGTGAAGGAGAACCTCGAGCTGGGTATGGAGGCGAACCCCGAGGTCCGCTCCATTCCCGAGGACATCTTCGAGACCTTCCCGGTGCTGAAGGAGTTTTTGGGCCGGCGCGGCGGCGACCTGTCCGGCGGCCAGCAACAGCAGCTTGCCATCGCCCGCGCGTTGGTGGCAAAGCCGCGGGTCCTGGTGCTCGACGAGCCCACCGAGGGCATCCAGCCGTCCGTCATCCAGGAGATCGGCCGCGTCATCACGCGGCTCAAGCAAAACGTGGCGGTGCTGCTGGTAGAGCAGTACCTGGAGTTTGCCCTCGACATCGCCGACGACGTTTATGTGATCGAGAAGGGCGAGATCGTGCAGCACGGGAAGCCCGGCGAGCTCGACGAGGAGAAGCTCAAGGAGACCATGTCGCTCTAGCCGGCATGGCGGGGCCCCGGGGTGCTGCTGGGGCAAAGATACGTCACACGAGAGGAGATGCGCATGCATCTGACCGAGAAGGACCAGGAGAAGCTGCTGCTACATGTGGCCGGCGAGCTTGCGCGCGAGCGCCGGGCGCGCGGGGTGAAGCTCAACTATCCGGAGGCGGTGGCCTACATCAGCTCAGAGCTCATGGAGCGTGCGCGCGACGGCGTGGACGTGGCCGAGCTCATGAGTGCGGGGCGCGAGATCCTCACGCGTGACGACGTGATGGAAGGCGTGCCCGAGATGGTGCGCGAGGTGCAGGTCGAGGCCACGTTTCCCGACGGCACCAAGCTGGTAACCGTGCACGAGCCCATTCGTTAGGAGGTTGCCGTGAAGGTAGGAGAGACCATATGTGCCCCCGGCGAGATCGAGCTGAACGAGGGGCGTGAGACGCGAGAGCTCACCGTGACCAATCGGGGCGACCGCCCGGTCCAGGTGGGGTCACATGTCCATTTCTTCGAGGTGAACCGCTGCCTGGACTTCGACCGGGCGTCGGCCTATGGATACCGGCTCGACGTGCCGTCGGGCACTTCCATGCGCTTCGAGTCGGGGGAGACGTATCGCGTGCGCCTGACCCAGATCGGCGGGGCACGCCGCGTCTTTGGCCTGAACGGCCTCACGCAGGGCTCGCTCGACGAGGTCGGCTCCCTTGACCGGGCGCTGGGCCGTGCCGAGGAGCGCGGGTTTTTGACCTATGAGGAAGGCGTCGCCGTGGGATTTGACGGCAAGCGCTACACGCTGGGCGGCTCCGGCGTGTCGACAGGACGGGAGGCGTGAGCATGGCGACGCGAATAAGCCGCGAGACCTATGCCTCGATGTACGGCCCCACGGTGGGCGACAAGGTGCGGCTTGCCGATACCGACTTGGTGATCGAGGTCGAGCGCGACCTGACGGTCTACGGAGACGAGGCCAAGTTCGGCGGCGGCAAGACGCTGCGCGACGGCATGGGCCAGTCGGTGAACACCACGTCTGCAGACGGTGACTTGGACCTTGTCATCACCAACGCGCTCATCCTCGACTACACCGGCATCTACAAGGCGGACATCGGCGTCAAGGACGGCCGCATCGTCGGCATCGGGCACGCGGGCAACCCCGACGTCATGGACGGGGTCACACCGGGTATGACGGTGGGCGCCTCGACCGAGGCGCTTGCCGGCGAGGGCCTTATCGTGACGGCCGGCGGCGTGGACACCCATATCCACTTCATCTCGCCCACACAGATCGGTTGCGCGCTCATGAGCGGCGTCACCACCATGATCGGCGGCGGAACAGGCCCTGCCGACGGCACCAACGCCGTCACCTCCACGCCGGGCCCCTGGAACATCGAGATGATGCTGCGCGCCGCCGAGGCCTATCCGGTGAACCTGGGCTTTCTGGGCAAGGGCAACTGCTCGGCCGTGCCTCCGCTCGCCGAGCAGATCGAGGCCGGCGCCATCGGTCTCAAGGTGCACGAGGACTGGGGAGCCACCCCTGCGGCGATCGACTGCGCCCTGCGCGTCGCCGACGAGTACGACGTACAGGTGGCCATCCATACCGACACGCTCAACGAATGCGGCTGCGTGGAGGACACCGTGGCCGCCATCGGTGGGCGCACCATCCACACCTACCACACCGAGGGCGCGGGCGGCGGCCATGCGCCGGACATCATGCGCATCGCGGGCGAGCCCAACGTCCTGCCGAGCTCCACGAACCCCACGATGCCCTTTACGGTGAACACCCTCGACGAGCACCTGGACATGCTCATGGTGTGCCATCACCTGGACAGCCGCATTCCCGAAGACGTGGCGTTCGCCGACAGCCGCATCCGTCCCGAGACCATCGCGGCCGAGGACGTCATGCACGACCTGGGCGTGTTCTCCATGATGAGTTCGGACTCGCAGGCCATGGGGCGCGTGGGCGAGGTTATTACCCGCACCTGGCAGACCGCGTCCAAGATGCGTACCCAGCGCGGCCCGCTGCCCGAGGACGAGGGCCGCGGCAACGACAACTTCCGCGCCCGCCGCTATGTGGCGAAGTACACCATCAACCCGGCGATCACGCACGGCGTCGCGCACCAGGTGGGATCGGTCGAGGTGGGCAAGCTCGCCGATCTGGTGCTGTGGGATCCGCGCTTCTTTGGCGTGGTACCCGAGATCGTGGTGAAGGGCGGCATGATCTGCGCGGCGCGCATGGGAGACGCGAACGCGTCGATCCCCACCACGCAGCCGGTCATGATGCGCACGATGTTTGGCGCGGACGGGCTCGCTCGGGCGCAGAGCTGCATCACGTTTGTCTCGCGCGCGGCGCTCGACGCCGGTGTGCGCGACCGGCTTGGCCTGGCGCGTCGCGTGGAGGCTGTGGAGGGCTGCCGTGGCATCGGCAAGGCCGACATGCGCCTCAACGATCGCACGCCTGCGATTTCGGTCGATCCCGAGACGTACGAGGTGCGTGTCGACGGCGAGGTCATTACCTGCGAGCCTGCGGACCGCTTGCCGCTCGCACAGCTGTATCACCTGTTTTAGTGAAAGGACGGAGGACTGCGATGCTCTGCGAGAAGATCATCGGCTCCCTAAACGACGGGGTCACCCACGCTGCGCTTGCGGCGCAGATGGGCGCCTATACCGTGGAGGAAGTTCCCTTCGCGTGGTTCGAGACGCATCGGCGCATCAATCGCAAGACGGGTGAGAACGGCACGGAAGTCGGTATTCGTCTGGACGACGAGGCGGCGCGGCGCGGCATTCACGACGGAGACGTGCTAGGCGTGAACGTGGCTCGCTGCCATGTGCTGGTGGCGCATGTCGAGTCGGCATCGGCTATCGTGGCCGAGGTTGCGCCCGGCGATGTGACGGCCGCCGCGCGCCTGGCATGGACGGTGGGCAACACGCACACACCGCTCTTTGCCGGCGACGGCGAGGGGTCCTTCCTGGTTCCGTGGTCCGAGCCGCTCAAGGTGGCCTTGGAGCAGCTGCCAGGCGTGCAGGTGCACGAGCGCGACGTTCTGCTGGATTCCGCGCGTCAGCTGTCGACGGGCGGCGGACACGGACACGGCCATGCTCACGCTCACGGCCACGTTCATGGTCATGGCGACGCTCATGCCCACGAGCACGGCGAGGACGTTCCGGTGCCTGCCGAGGTTGCGCAGTGACGGCGGACCTCCTGCTTATGCAGGTGACCGACTCGACCTTTCCCATCGGCGCCTACGCACATTCCTTTGGGCTTGAGACCTACGTGACATGCGGCGTGGTCGCCGACGAGTCCTCTGCGGAGCGGTATGTGCGCCGTCAGCTTGCAGGGCCCCTCACCTATACGGAGCTTCTGGGGATGCGGCTGGCCTTCGAACGCGCCGGCAACAGCGATGTGCCCGGCGTGCTTGGGCTCGAGGCGACGATTGCCGCCCACCGTGTTCCGTGCGAGCTGCGGGAGGCCTCGCAGCGTCTTGCGGCGCGTTTCTGCCGCATGGTGCCCGAGCTGTTGGGTGAGTCTGCGGCCAAGCGCTTCGCCCGCTATGCGGACGCCGGCGGGGTGCATGCCGTCAACGTTGCCTATGGCGTGTTCGCCCAGGTCGCAGGCATACCGCTGGAAGATCTGCTGCGACGCTACCTCTATACGCAGGTATCGGCTATGGTGACTACCTGCGTCAAGGCGGTGCCGCTCAGCCAGACCGCGGGCCAGCGGATACTGCGGCAAAGCTATGAGTCCCAGCAGGATGCCGTCGCGCGGGCGCTTGCCGCCTCTGAGGGCGACCTTTGCCGGTCGTTTCCCGGTTTTGACATTCGATCCATCGAGCACGAGACGCTCTACACGCGTCTCTATATGAGTTGATGATAGGAGCCAGCCATGGCATACGTTCGCATTGGTGTCGCGGGCCCGGTGGGGTCGGGCAAGACCGCGCTTATCGAGGCGCTTACCCGCCGCATGGCCTCTCGGTACAGTATCGGTGTGGTCACCAACGACATCTATACCAAGGAGGACGCCGAGTTTCTTGCTAAGAATTCGGTGCTCCCGCTCGACCGCATCGTGGGCGTGGAAACCGGCGGCTGCCCGCATACGGCGATCCGCGAGGACGCCAGCATGAATCTCGAGGCTGTCGAGCACATGGTGGCACAGCATCCCGATATCCAGATCATGTTCATCGAGAGCGGTGGCGACAACCTGTCGGCAACCTTTTCTCCCGAGCTGGCCGACGCGACGATCTTTGTGATTGACGTGTCTGAGGGCGATAAGATTCCGCGCAAGGGTGGCCCGGGTATCACGCGGAGCGACCTTCTGGTGATCAACAAGATCGACCTCGCGCCGTACGTTGGGGCGAGCCTTGAGGTGATGGACCGCGACTCCCGCAGGATGCGCGGCGAGCGTCCCTTCGTCTTCACGAACATCCGCGCCGGCGAGGGCGTCGACGAGATTGAGCAATGGATTCGGTGCAACGTGCTGCTTGAAGGGCTTGACGCATGAGCACGGCGGCGCGTAACCGCTACGGTCGCATCTCCCGGCTTGAGCTTACGGCAGAACGTTCGGGCGACCGGACCGTGCTGTGCCGCGCCTACGCCACCTCGCCGTTTCGCATTATGAAGCCGTTCGGCGGCGATGCTGCGGAGGGGCGGGATGTGCGTGTGGGTCAGGATGACGCCGCCGCCGTGGCGGGCCTGGACGCGCTTGCGGGCCGGGGTGACGCGCCGGCTGCCGGGCAGGACGCGCTTGCGGGCCGGGACAGCGCTGCGATGGAGCGCGCAGGACAGGGCACCGACGACCCCTCCTTCTTGCAGGTCATGGCCATGAGCTCGTCTGCCGGACTCCTCGCCGGAGACGAACAGCGGCTGAGCATCGAGGTGGGCCGCGACGCGGCGCTTTCAGTCGAAACGCAGGCCTTCGAGCGGGTGCATCGCATGGAAGAGGGCTGCGCGCGCCGATCGGTGGCGATTGCTGTCGACCATGGGGCGCGTCTGCGTTTCATGCAGCAGCCGGTAGTTCCCTATGCCGACTCGTGCTTCGTGGGAACAACGAACATCGCCCTTCAGGACGCGACCTCGGCCATAGCCTTTGGCGAGGTGCTTTGCTGCGGGCGTGTTGCACGGGGTGAGCGCTTCGCCTTCACGCGGTTCGAGAATCGTATCTCCCTGTGCGTGGGAAAGACGCCGATCTATGCCGACACCACGGTGCTCGACCCGCGAGATGGCCTGGAAGATCTGGGCATGTTTGAGGGATTCACCCATTTGGGAACGCTGGTGGTCATAGCTCCCTGGCTTACTGATACTGCCTTTGAGGAGGTTCGTGAACATCTTGCCCTGCTCTGCGGGGAGGGGAGCGCGCCCGGTGGATTGCGTAGCAGGCGTGAGGCCTCCAGCGGAGAGGAGCCCGCGTACAGGCCCCGCTTTCTGGGCGGCGTGACGCATCTGGGCACCGTCGAGGGAGCTACCGGATGGGCGGTCAAGCTGTTTGGCATGCAAGCGCCCGAGCTTCAAACGGTGTTGGATGGCGTCGCGGCCCAGTGTGGCTTTGCCGACGGCTTTCGTCGGATCGGTTCGAGTTCGGTCGGCGTGTAGTAGCGTTGGCGCATGGTGGCAGGTCGATATGGCCATAAGGGGCGGCGATGCCCAGGTAAGCGTCGGATCTTTGCGGACGGTGGCGCGTTACGGTTGCCGGGGTTGTTCTGGCACACTTCGTGGATGCGCAAGAAAGTCTCGCACAACAGATGAACTCTGGTATACTCTGTGAGCACTGTCCCCATCGTCTAGCGGTCTAGGACGTCGCCCTTTCAAGGCGAAGATCGCGGGTTCGAACCCCGCTGGGGGCACCACGCGAACACAGTGCGAACCCACCGCCGGGTTCGCACTTTTTTTGTGCCTCGAGCGCGAAGCGTATTTCCGCCAGATCTCCAACCTCGTCGCGGAAGTTGAAGCGCAGAAGAACGCAGTCCTCGAACAGGTAAGCCTCCCTGACAACGGCGCCAAATATCACGTCCTCGTCCGTCCGGTCGAACCCGTGCATCATGAACCCCACGATGTCATCCTCCGTGACCTCGCAAATCTGGCTCGCGAGGATTCCCCGGCGGTTGTGCAGGTTCTTCAGCTGTAGCTTTATCTCCTCGTTCCTGGAAACCATCTCGTCGTTCACGAAGCCCCTCATCGCAGCACTGGTGAGGTTGTGCTGCTCGCGCTCAAGCGCCGCGATCTGCTCCTCGACGGCATCCATCTCAGCCTGCTCCTCGCCGGGCTGCGCGTAGGCCTCGATGATGCGGTGGGCCATCATGCGCATCTTCTCCTCGTCCGAACATACCTCCAGAACGGCCTCGGCTATGGAGTCCTCCACAAGTTCCCTGCGCACCCACGGGCGCCCGCAGCCCCCGTTCTCCTTGCACGCGTAGTAGTGGTAGCGCTTGCCCTTCTTCCCAGTCCCTGCGGTGCCGTGCATGGGCATCCCGCAGAACCCGCAGTAGAGCTTGCCCGTGAGTCTGTAAACGTCCCAGTTCTCGTTGGCCCTGCGCTTCTTGGGGACAACGGCCTGTGACTTCGCGAACGTTGCCTTGTCCACGATCTGCGGCATGCCGCCTTCGACCTCTATCCCGCCCCACGAGTAAAGTCCGGTGTAGGCTCGCTTGTTCAGGATGCGCCACGCCCAGTTGTAGTCCACCGGGCGTCCGGTCGTGGTTGTCCAGCCCCTCTGGGCCATCTCTCGGGCTATGGAGTTGACGCTGTGGCCATGGATGTGCATCTGGAACATCTCGCGCACGCAGGCGGCCTCTGCGTCGTTTATAACGTACCTTCTGGTGTCCGGGTCGGTGTCGTACCCGAAGATGCGGTAGCCGTTGTTCTGGGCCTTCAGGGCGTTGCCCTCCATGCCCCTACGTACCTTGCGCGCCAAGTCCCTCACGTAGTACTCGCTCAGCAGTTCGAGCATACCCTCCTGCAACCCGCCCTCGGGGGTGTCCTCGACCTTCTCCGAGGCCGAGAGGACGCGCACGCCGCACTCGCGGAGCATCTTCTTGTAGGTCGCGGAGTCGTACCTGTCTCGGGAGAACCTGTCGAACATGTAGACAACGACGTAATCGCTCTCCGGCGCGTTGGCTATCATGCGCCGGAACTCAGGCCTGTGGTCGGTCTTCCCGGAGAGCGCATAGTCCGCGTATTCCGCAACTATGGCGATGTTCTCAGCCTTGCAGTAGTCCCTGCACACGCGCAGCTGATCGTCAATCGATGCCTCGCGCTGCTTGTCGCTGGAGTAGCGGGCGTACAGCACGGCCGTCTTCTGTGTCATAATTCGGTTGCCCCTTTCCGCACATGGGGTATTCACAGCCCCGGCGCTTGTCTGGCAGGACGTACGCGCCGGGGCGTTTCTCTATTGCTGCCTGGCAGAGAGAATCAGGTCGAGGCAGGACATCGCCTCCTGCATCGACTCGACGGCCTTTCGGTAGTCGTTGCTCTTAGTCTTCGTCGGCTTCGAGATGTAAGTGACGATGGCGCACGGCATATCGAAGTCGTTCAGGTCGATTCTCAGCGCCATGGTGTTCACGACCTTCTTCTGCTGGCGCTTCCCGCCCAGCGCGCCGACCACGGCGCCGACTCCGCCCAAGAGAAGCCCGCCGACGGCCGCCGCGCCAATCGTGCCGCCCTGGATTTCGTCATCATCCTGAAGGACGGAATATCCTCGAATATCGGAGAACGAGACGATGTAATCCTGCGGCTTCATGGCCGCTTCGGCTGCGAGCGAAATGCCGGCGGTCATCATCGCCAGCGTTGCCTTGCCGGCAACGCCGAGGGCGCCTGACTTCTTCTTGATCTTTGCCGTCGCGTGGCGAATCTTCAGAAGCTGCGCGTCCTTGTCGATGGACAGATCTCCGAAGCGCCTAGTCTCGTGAAAGCTGTTTTCGATGGCCTTGAGGGCAGCCTTCTCCTCCTTCTTCTCGATTGAGGCCTGCTTTGCCTCGTCGGCCTTCTGTATCGCGGCGTCAGCGGCCATGCCGGCTGCGTTGACAGCCATTTCCTTCGCCTTGTCAAATAGACCCATGTGACTCTCCCATCTAATCGAAAACAAACAGTTACTGCTCTTCTTGGAACTTCCTGAAGTCATCAACGGTCATTCCAAGAGCGTCGATAATCGCGCATGCCTTAGCCCATGTCGGCTCTTTGATCTTCCCGTTTAGCAGCTTTGAAATATATGGGGCATTAACGCCGCTCTTCTCAACGAGGTCTTTGGCTTCCATCGAGCGTTCGTCCATAGCCTTTCTGACGGCATCTGCAAACGTCACGGTGGCCCCCTTTCCTTCTGTACACGCAAGATTCTACCGTTTCCAATAGGAAATTGCCAATATGCAAAAAATCTTGTTGCCAAGTTGCCAATTAGCAACTACAGTAGTGGTTGCCAATTAGCAACTAGAGGAGGTGAACATGGACAAGATCGCGGAGAAGGTTGGCGCTTGGCTCCTCATCAGCGGAAACACCAAGGCGAAGCTCGCCAACGATTTGGGCATGTCGGTTGGGACGCTGAACAACCGGCTCTCCGGTGAGACGGAGTGGAGCTGGAAGGAGGTGTGTGACCTTGCAGAAATCATCAACTGCAAACTGTCTGACTTTCGGTAAGGAGCACGCAGCCTTCTGCGAGCGCCAGTTCGTCATCGAGCTGTTCCGACGCATCCGCCTGTGGAAGACGGACGGGAAGCCGGAGAAGAGGTAGCCGATGTACTGGACTACCTACATGCTCCGATACCTCGAGGAGCACGCCGACGAGGGCGCGGAGGCAATCGCCGAGGCGTTGGGCTGCTCCGTGCACGCGGTGGAGGTTCAGGCGAGCCGCTACGGCGTGTCGCTGCGAAAGCGGTGGCGCTGCCCCCGGTGCGGGATGGTCACCTTCAGGCCGCTGTCAACGGTGACCGGGTGGTGCTCCAACTGCACGAAGGAGGCTAGGCGCGACCGGATAGCGGAGGAGGTTCGGGCGCTAGAGGAGGAGGTGAGGCGGCAGGAGCGCGAAGACCGCGAGCGCCAGAGGCTCTACTCGCGGAAGCACCGCGCCAAGAAAAAGTTGAGAAAACGTGAGAAGTAAACGAGAAGTGGTCATCTACCAGCGGAAACGAGAGGAGAAAGATGAACCGGAGCACAAAACAGGGCGCCCCCGACTACCACATCACGAGCGCCCAGTCCCAAAAGGGCAACCGAAGCGTACCACGCCACCGCAGGAGCGCGGCGGAAATCGAGCGAGAAAACCAGACGATGGCCTTCAAGGCGGGCCTCTTCCTCGGGTTCGGAATCGCGGCGCTCGCCTTCGCGATCATCCTGTGGGCGTGGGTAATCCCCACGATGGACAACGCCGTCTCAATCGCCCAGGGGATGGTTGCATGAGGCGCATGGAGGCGCCGGGCAACCAGTGCGCACTTCCCGGACTAGACCCCAAGGGCGAGCAGCGCATGGCCGAGGCCCGCGCATGGGTGGCGGCCCACCCCGATGAGTGGGGCTGGTACAGGCGCAACGCCCGCCAGGAGTGCAGGCGCACGCACGACGGCAAGGCAAGCCCCAACCGCTGCATCTACGGCATGCGCATCGCCTTCGGCATCGAGCTGCCGAACCACATGGCGCCGTACCTCGCGCGCATCGCGATGGAGCAAGACCCCGAGATCCGCATGCGCGTGGCCAGAAGCGACGCCGACCAGTACACCACGGCGGTGCTGAAGTGAGCTGGCGCCTGCGCATGGTCGGCGAGGCCCATGCCATCGCCGAGGTTCCGGAGGTCGTGGGCAAGCAGCGGCCGCGCTACTCGCGGAAGCTTGGGCGGCCCTACACGCCGAGCAAGACCCGAGTGTTCGAGGAGTGCGTGCGCAAGGCTTGGCGCGAGCAGGTCGGCGAGGGATGGGCCGAGTTCTCCGGCGCCGTGACGGTCACGGTGGCCATGACGAGGGAGCTGGCCAAAAGCAACCCCAAGAAGTGGGCCGGAAGGCAGGACGTTCAGAAGCCGGACGCTGACAACGTGCTCAAGAGCTGTCTGGACGCCCTGAACGGGCTGGCCTACTCCGATGACGCCCATATCACCCGCGAGCTGGCGGAGAAGATGCCGCGCACACCGCATGGGAGCGGCAACCAGATCTCAATCCATTGCATCTACTACGAGGAGGAGTTCGAGAAATGAGGTACTTCGAGGAGAACTTGTACGAAGGCGAGGATCTGCATGAGCTGCACCACGACATCCTCAACAGCGTCGGTACAGTCGCGGGCAACCTCTTCTTCCACCAGTTCGTGGGGGCTGCGGCTACGACCGATCACCGCGAGACGCTTGCCCGCAGTGCCTACACGCTCATAGGGGTGTGCGAGGCCATCATCGCCCGCGTTCCCGAGAACGAGGCGAGAAATGCCCTTGCCAGAGTGCGCCAGCAGATTAGGCCCATCGAAGAGGGCGAGGCTGACGTTGCAATCGATGCCATCAAGAAGCTTCTCGTGGCTGTCTTTGACTAAAGGGAGGGGAGCCATGTCGCTCGTTGCTGACTGCAAGGCGGTGTTCGCGAAGATGACGGTGACCCTGCGGGGAACCCAGATGGTCTTCAGCCTGAGCACCGAGAGCGTGGGCCTGCTGCCGGAGCTGTCGAGGCTCACGGGGCAGATCGTGTTCCTGTCGATAGAGCCCGCGCAGACCGAGATGTTCGATGTCAACGCATACACGGAGGAGGACTAACCATGGAGATCACGAAGGACGAGAGGCTGGCGTTCCTGGCCGCCCTGGACAAGCGCGTGAAGCCGGCGCTCGATGACGCCAAGGCCGAGGCGCGCGCGGAGATCATGGACCGCTACGCCGAGGACGGCACCGACCGCAAGGCGATTCTGGTGGGCGGCGAGAAGGTCGGCGAGGTCGGCATCAGCTACTCGAAGGCCGCGCCGTACATCTACGCGGAGCAGATGACGGCAGCGCTCGACTTCCTGCGGCAGGTCGGCCTCGTGCAGGAGGCGCCCGCCAAGGGCTGGGAGCAGAGCTTCGACCTCATCGGCGGCAAGGTCGTTTACAAGCCCACCGGCGAGGTGGTCGAGTGGGCCGGGTGGAACCCCAAGGCCGCGAAGACGGCGGCCGTGCGCGGCTGCAAGCCCGAGGACGTCATGCGCGCCTTCGGCCCGCGCCTCGCCTCCGTGGACGCCATTGCGCTTCTCGACGGGGAGGTGGAGTAGATGGCCGAGGAGAGGAGCAAGACCTACATGAACAGCAACGACTACGTGGTCGAGAACGAGATCACCGTGCAAATCACGCTGGCAGAGTACAGAGACCTCGTTGGCTTCAAGGCCAAGCACGACGCAGAGCTGAGCAAGATCAGCAACGAGAAGTGGAAGGTCGAGCAGGAGAACAGGCGCCTCAAGGAGAAGATTCTCAGCCTCACCACCGAGTGCGGAAAGGACAAGGAAGAGGAGGAGCGGTAATGGCCGAGGAGACCATTCAGGAGTCACCGGCCGTGGCGCTCGTGCGCCTGCTGGCCGAGGCTCAGGGCGAGATGCCCAACCCGAAGAAGTCGAAGGAGGGCCAGAAGGGCTTCCAGAAGTACAAGTACGCCACCCTTGACGCCGTTCTGGACATCGTGAAGGGGCCGCTGAACGAGCGCGGCATCTTCCTCACGCAGCCCACGGGCATGACGCAGGACGGCCGCATGTTCGTGCAGACGGTGGTGTTCCGCGAGGGATCTCAGATGGTGCTGGACACCAAGCCCTTCGAGTACGACAGCGACCCGCAGGAGTTCGGCAAGCGCGAGACCTACGCGCGCCGCTACTCGCTGCTCACGGCCTTCGGCCTCGCCGGCGAGGACGATACCGACGGGGACACCGGCCCGAAGCAGCAGGCTCCCAAGCAGGCGAAGCCGGTGGACAAGCGCAAGAAGATGCTCGCCCGCGTGGCGCAGCTCAAGGCAACGCTCATGGAGCGCGGCCTCACGGAGGACGGGCTGGACGCCTACCTCATCGCGCACTACGACGTGGACTCCGCCGACAAGCTGACGGACGAGCAGCTGGTGGACTACGGCAAGCAGCTGGCCAAGACGGTCGAGGAGTACAAGGGCGAGGAGAAGACCAATGAGCATTAACAGCGTGACGATCAGCGGCAATCTGGGCCGCGACGCCGAGCTTCGCGCCACGAAGAGCGGCATGCAGGTGCTGGGCTTCAGCGTGTGCGCTAACAGCCGCGTCAAGCGCGGCGATTCCTGGGAGGACAAGCCCAACTGGGTTGACGTGAGCATCTTCGGCAAGCGCGCGGAGAGCGTGGCCAAGTACCTGACCAAGGGCACGCACGTGACCATCCACGGGCGCCTGAACCAGCGCACGTGGGAGACCGATGACGGCCAGAGGCGCTCCAAGCTCGAGGTCATCGCCGATGACATCGACTTCAGCGGAGGCGTGCGCAGCGATTCTGCGCCCTCCGGCGTGTCGGAACAGGACTACTACGACGAGGACTGCCCGTTCTAAGGAGGGGAACATGCCAGAGCAGGAGACCACCTACTCAATCGCCATGCTCGCGGCGGTGCGCTACCTGAGCGAGCTGGGCTACGAGAACATCAGCGAGGACGGATTCTCGTGCGACGAGGGCGCGGTGCAGATCGTGGCCAACAACGGCGGAATCGCGCACCTCGTCATCGCCCGCGCCAAGCGCACGCGCGGCGCCGTGACCAAGCCCGCGGAGAGCGAGGCCAAGATGCGCCGCATCGCCATGGCCTACCTCATCGAGCACCCGGAGGCGCCGGAGCTCCAGTTCCACATCATCGAGGCGCTCGTGGGCGAGCACGCCACGGTGACCATCAACGCCTCCATGTGCGCCTATCACTGGGAGCGCTAGGCATGGCTGCGGCGTTCACAATCTTCGAGAAGTTCGGTGACGTGTGCGCCGCGCTCAACGAGGCCGACCGCAAGGAGCTGTGCTACGCGATCTGCATGTACGGGATGTTCGGCGAGGAGGTCGAGCTTCCCTACCTCCTGAAGGCCATCTTCATCAGCCTCAAGGAGGACATCGACAACTCCAAGGAGAGCCGCGCCCGCGGCTCCAAGGGCGGCAGGCCCCGCAAGGGCAGCCCGGTTCCGGCCGACTCGGCATCGCCGGAACCGGAGGTTTCCGAAAGCGAGAAACCGGGGGTTTCCGAAACTGCAAAACCCCCGGTTTCCGGAAACGCGGCGAAAACCGAAAGCCAAACCAAACCAAACCAGACCAAACCAAGCCAGACCAAGGGTGGTAGGCGCTTCGCGCCGCCCGCACGCGATGAGGTCTCCGCCTACGCGCTGGAGTACGCGGAGGAGAAGCGACTCGACCCCGGGGGCTTCGACGCCGAGCGGTTCGTGGACTACTACGCCAGCAACGGCTGGAAGGTCGGGAGAAACGCGATGAAGGACTGGCGGGCGGCCGTGCGCGACTGGGTGCGCCGCGACTGCCGGCCGAGGAAGGAGGCGAAGCGGGATGAGTACTCGGCTCTCTGACGCCATCGGCGCGCTGAGGCTGCCGAGCGGCGTCAGGCCCGCGAAGCCGGTTCCGTTCGAGCAGACGGACGATTATCGCAAGATCCGCGCCAAGATGCTCGAGAGCAGGCTCCGCAAGGCCGGGCTGCGCGGCGCGTACGCCACGGCGGCGTGCACCGAGGGCGCGCTGGCGTACCGCAGGGCTCGCGACGGGCGCGGGACGTACCTGCACGGCATGCCCGGCAGGGGCAAGACCTACGCGGCTGCCGCCGCGGTGAGGCTCGCGGTGAGGGACGGCCTCACGGCCAAGCTCGTGACCGCCAAGGGCCTGCTGGACGCCATCAAGGCGGAGTGGGACGGCGGCGAGCGCGGCGCCCTGGAGCGCGCGGAGCGCTACGACCTGCTGGCACTCGATGACCTCGGTGTGGAGCGCCCCACGGAGTGGGCCATGGAGACCCTCACGGGCCTCATCGACGCCCGCGTTGCCGCTGGGCTGCCCATCATCGTGACGAGCAACTACAGCCTCGGCGAGCTGCGCGACCGATGGGGCGGCATGCCAGGCATGCGCGTCGCGTCGAGGCTCGGAGGGGCCTGCGAGCGCATCGAGATGGCGGGGCCGGACAGGAGGCTCGCATGAGCGCCTACGTGCCCCCGGCGTCGCTCCTGCGCGGCCTCAGCGTTGCAAGCGCCTCGAAGTTCGGCATGCCAAACGTCGGCGCGCACTACGAGGGCAGGGGGGTGCGGACCAACCGCCTCGATGACGGCGCCCTGTGCGCCTTCTGCCGCAGGCCCGCGACCAACGCCCACCACGTGCCGGCCGTGGGCATGGGCGCGCGCAACGCGACCTTCGAGCTGTACGGCCACAAGCTCCGGCCCGCGCTGATCGCGCTGTGCGGCAGCGGAACGACGGGCTGCCACGGCGAGTGCCATTCCGGCGTGATGAGCGTCGAGTGGGTCTGGGACGAGGAGGAGTTCGCGGAGGCGTGGTGGCGCGGGGAGCTGCTCCGCGAGCTGGGGCCTGCGAGCCCGCTCCTCTACGACTACGGCTATTGGGCCATCAAGAGGCCCGGTTCAATCGTCAGGCGCATCCGCGCCTAGGAGGGAGAAGACCATGGAGATTACGAGCTGCGAGCAGTACGTGCTGGCCGAGCTGGAGGCAGCTCAGGCGAGGGTGGAGAGCCTCACGGACAAGAACGCGAGCCTCCAGGCGCGCCTGCTGCTCGCCGAGGAGAGGGTGGACGCGCTCCAGAACGCCAAGCCCTCGCGCATCGAGGCCTACATCGCCGAGTACGGGAGAAAGCAGCTGTTCGATGACCTCACGTATGCCAATGCAACGCCGGCGATCTCGGCGGACGGGAAGAAGACGGAGTTCCGCGTGTGGTGCGAGGAGTGCCTCAGAGACTACGGGCGCCCGGAGTGGATGAGCGCCGCCGAGTTCATCGAGTTCTTCGAGCCGGAGTTCCGCAAGGCGTACGAGAAGCACATCGAGGAGCAGCGGTGAGCGCCGAGGAGCGCGCCCGCATAGTCGAGCGCCACAGGAAGGAGATAGAGCGCCTCGAGGCCGAGGGGAAGCACTGGGAAGTGAACCGGGTGCGCCGCGAGCTGCACGTGGCGCTCATGGAGATGGAGGTGAAGGAGCATGGCGGACACGTGGGAAGCGATTGAGCAGGATCTCGAGGAGGTCTTCGGCTACCGCGACGATGAGCGGCCGCAGGAGAGGGCGCACTCCTACATCAAGCAGAGGCAGGTGATGCGCGGCTTCAACGACACGGCGCTCCAGGTGGCGGCCACGGACATGTGCCGCAGGGCCTACGAGGCCGGCAGGGCCGAGGCGCTGGCGGGCATGCCGGAGATTCAGGGCGTGGCGGCGGACCTCACGGAGGCATCCGGGAAGCTGCTGAACCTCGCGCTCGAGCTGCGCGGGACGGGAGGCGCCCGATGACGCCGAAGAGCAAGTGGGTGCTCATGCCGAGCGTGCGCGTCTTCGATGACGTGACCGCGGGCAAGGAGCAGGTGACGAAGATCGCGGAGGAGACCTGCGAGGTCTACAGCGCGTGGGAGGACTACGCCGCGCTCGAGGGCGAGTACCCGGACGGCCACGACGTGCGCGAGCCGCTCCGCCAGAGGGTGATAGAGGAGTGCTGCGACGCCATCCAGGCAACGTGCAACCTCCTCGCCGCGCTCGGCGTCACGGACCTGACGGACGCGATGCTGGCGTGCCGGCAGCGCAACATGCGGAGGGGGCGAATCACGCGATGAGGTTGATCAAGGGCGCCGCGTGCCTGATGGCCTGCGCACTTCTGTGCGCCGCGCTCGCGGGGTGCGAGGCAGAGGAGGAGCCGAGCTGGGGCGAGAGCGCCGAGTTTTCGCAGCTGATGACCGGGCAGGCGCGCTTCTCGGAGCACGAGACCGGAATCTACAGCTGGAGCATCATCGTTGACCACCAGACCGGCATCCAGTACCTCGCCTACGAGCAATACAAGGGCGGCGCGGCGGTGTGCCCGCTCCTAGACGTGGACGGGACGCCGCTCAGGGTGCTGGAAGCAGGTGACGAGTGATGGCAGAGTGCAGGTTCCACGGCGAGTGCCGCCTCTGCGGGGGCCTCGCGCCCCGAGAGTGCGACGGCAGGGGCATGGTAACGACGCTCTCGGCAGTCGGCTACGTGTACGACAGGTGCAGCCGGTTCGAGCCGATGCCTGATAGGGACGCGCTGCTGAAGATCGCGGACGAGTGCATCGGCTTCGGCCTAAACGAGCACTGCGCGCGCTCCGTGCTCAAGGGTGTCGGGCACGACATCCGCAAAGCGCTGGGGGTGAAGGCATGAGACTCCTGGCTGACGAGATAGACAAGCTCATCGAGCACTACGACCAACTGGCAGAGAAGTGGCAGTACGAATACATGGACAGCGGCAAGCCGTCATCCCAGAGGGCGTGGGAGCGCAACGAGGCCATGGCGGACGCCCTGCGCGTGGCACGCGACGCCCAGAGGGGCACGCGAGAGCTGGTTGAGCTTAAGCTGGACGTTCTGGAGCTGGACGCGGGCGCCGAAGACCTCGCCGACAGGGTGAGGAGCCTCCAGAGGCGCGTCAGGGACGGCGAGATCGCATGAGGCCGCTCGACGGCCAGATGACGCTGGACCTGTTCCCGGAGGAGCGCCGGGGGACGTGGAGGCCGTTCGAGGACACCCTTGACTGGCTCATCAACACGTGGCACTGCCCGGAGGAGGCTGTGCGGCCGTACGTGGAGCGGTGCTTCAGCGAGTTCGCCGAGACGTGGGAGGCCGTGGACCGGGCGCAGGAGCTCAAGTGGTTCTTCTCGGCCGGGCGCCGGCGCCAGCCGGGATGCGCGCCGGAGGAGCTGGGCATGTTCGACCATTCCATCGACTACCACGTGTTCTGGGACCGCTGCTGGGCCTCGCTCTGGATTGACGCGGAGGAGGCCCGGAACGTGCGGGAGTGGAACTACAACTACCGCCAGCCGTACACGGGGGCGCCCGCGCACGTCTGGTACATCGACAACGACGGGCGCGAGGTCAAGCGCACGTACGAGAGGAGAGACTGAGATGGTTATGGCGTACATCGCCTTCATCGTAATAGTGCTGGTGCTGATAGCCGTGTGCGCGGCGGACTGGAGGGACTGATGGACGCGATGACTGACGGCAGGCCGTGGCACTGGGCCGTGGCCACGGCGCTGACGGTCGCGCTGCTGCTGCCGCTCCTGCCGGTGGCGGCCGTCGCGATCATGCGGGACAAGATGAGGAGGGGAGCATGGAACAGATAACGATGCTGCCGCTCGATGAGCTGAAGCCCTATGACAACAACGCCAAGCGCCACACGAGGGAGCAGCTGGCGGCCGTGCAGGCGTCGATACGGGAGTTCGGCTTCAGGAGCCCCATCATCGCGTGGCACGACGAGGACGGCGCCGCGGAGATAGTGGCGGGCCACGCGCGAGCGGCGGCCGCCAAGGCGCTCGGGCTGGAGCGCGTGCCGGTGATATTCTGCGATGACCTGAGCGACGCGCAGAGAAGGGCGCTCACGCTGGTGGACAACCAGACCACGATGATGACGGGCTGGGACTCCGACATGCTGGCGTACGAGCTGGACGTGCTGGCGCAGGACTTCGACATGGGGGAGCTGGGCTTCACAGATGCGGGGGAGGACGCGACCGACAGCCTCGATGAGGAGGCGGAGCCGAAGCGGAAGCAGGTGACCTGCCCGCACTGCGGCGAGACCTTCGAGGCGTGAGACCACCCCGGGGGGATGGCGAAAGGCAGCGGGAGGCAGAGGGGCCGTGGCCACGAGGAGCCGCGGCCCCTTCTCATGCCGGGGCCACAATGCGCTGGGAGGTGATGGGTAATGGGAGACCCTAGGACGAGGAACGGCAACGCGCGCAGGAAGCTCAGGGCGAGGCTCAGGGCGGAGGGAAGGCCGTGCCACATCTGCGGCCAGCCCATCGACTACAGCCTGCCTGCCGGGCACCCGTGGTGCTTCGAGGTGGACGAGATCATACCCGTGAGCAGAGGCGGCAGCCCGCTGGACTACGCGAACGTGGACGCGGCGCACCGCATCTGCAACCAGAGGCGCGGCAACAGGATGCCGGGCGATGAGGGAGCGAAGGGCTTGCCGATAGTGCGCACCCGCCTGTGGTAGCGGAACACGATGCCATGTGCACGCCGTGCAGGGGGCCGGGCCGGGGTGGCGTTTCGCCAGCTCGCTGCGCATCGCGCCGACAGACCGGGGGCATCGCCCCTCCCCGGGGTGCGACGGCAAGCCTCGCGGCCTAGGGCCAATTTCCCCCCGCCCAGTTGCGGGGCATAGGGGGGGGCTATCTCACGCCCGAAATACCATCTCTCCCGACGAAGGGAGGCGCGATGGCTGACAGTAAGCAGGGCGTGCCGATGCCCGAGGACATCGCGCAAGACCCGGTGCAGAGCGCCATATGGAGGGACATAGCCCCGGAGGAGGGGAACAGGTTCACGGCGCAGGACGTGCCGACGCTGCGGCTGCTGTGCTACTGGCACGCCGTGGCGATACAGGCCCAGGAGGCCATAGCCAAGGGCAACGGCCACATCAACATCTTCGACCGCATCGGGACCAAGCCGTACAAGACGGATGACGGCCGGAGCGTGCCGCTGGTGCGCAAGAACCCGGCGCTGGGCATCCTGAAGGAGGCGAGCGCCGAGATCCGCGCGCTCTCGGACCAGCTGGGCATCTCGCCCAGGACCAGAGCGGCCGCTCCGGCTGAGGCGCAGCAGCCCCGCAGCGCCAACGGCCGCATCCTCAGCATGGTCCTCAGCGACCGCGAGGCCAAGGCGCGGAAGGCGGCGGGCGCATGAGGCCGCGGCAGACGCCGACCTACGAGGCGAACATCCCAGATAGCCTGAGCGGTGACGGCTTCATGGCCGCGCAGCTCGCCACGGCGTACTTCGGCGAGCCGATGCCATGGCAGCCGCACCTTCTGGACATCATGCTGGCCCGGGACGAGCACGACAAGTTCTGCGCGAAGACCATGGGCGTGAGCATCCCGCGCCAGAACGGCAAGAGCTGGGTGGTCAGGGCGCGCTGCTTCTACGGAGCCCTGAACGGCGAGAAGATCCTGTACACCTGCCAGCACGGTGACACCTCGGACGAGATGTTCCAGCAGCTCTCCGAGCCGTTCGAGGACGAGGACGAGCCGGAGCTGCACGCGCTGCTGAAGACGGTGCGCAAGACGAACGGCCAGCAGGCCATCCGCCTGAACAACGGTGGCCTCATCCGCTTCACCACGCGCACCGACTCCCTCGCGCGAGGCAAGACGTACGACGTTCTGATCTACGACGAGGCCCAAGACCTGACGAACGGGCAGCAGGCGGCATCGCTCCCGGCCATCTCGGCGGGAAGGAAGCACAACCCGCAGACCATCTACCTCGGGACGCCCCCGGCGCCGGAGAACAAGGGCACGGTGTTCCGCAGCCTGCACGATGACGTTCACGCCGGGCGCTCGGACATGGCGTGGGTGGAGTGGGCCGCGTCTGAGATAGGGGACAAGACCGACCGCTCAAGGTGGTACGAGTGCAACCCGTCGCTCGGGACGCTCATCGACATCGCCGCAGTGGAGGGCGAGAGCCAGCAGATGCAGCCCGACGTGTTCGCGCGCGAGCGCCTCGGCTGGTGGTCACCCATCGGAGGCGTGCAGAACCCCGCCCTGGACGGCAACAAGTGGCTGGAGTGCACGCGGGACGGCGCGGTGGCCGATGGGAAGCTGGCCTTCGGCGTGAAGTTCTCGCCGGACGGCGGCACAGTGGCCATCTCGTGGGCTCGCGCCGTCCTCGGAGGCCCATCCTACGTCGAGCTGTACGACGTGCAGAGCGCCGGGGGAGGAACCGCGAGCATCGCGGACATGCTGCTGCGGAACGAGAGCGAGATCGCGGCCGTCTGCATCGACGGCAAGACCGGCGCCGCGGCCCTCGTCCAGAGGCTGACGGACGGCAAGTTCCCGAAGAAGGCCATCATCACCGGCACGGCGGCCGTGGCCCAGAGCGCGGCCACGATGCTGCGGGACGAGGTGAACGCCGGAACGGTCGGCCACGTTGCGTCACCGGCGCTGGACGAGTCAGCCGTGAAGTCGGTGCGCCGGAGCATCGGCCACGACGGCTGGGGCTTCGGAGACGGGCCGGACAGCATATCGGCGCCCATCGAATCGGCATCCCTCGCGCTGTACGCGGCGCGAACGACGAAAAGAGACCCGCAGAGAGTGCAGGAGGCGAGCTTCTGATGATTGACATGAACCTTGCGCCCGGGGTGTCCTCGGCGGCAGGACTCGAGCCGGAGGACAGGGACGTTGTGAGCGAGCTGGTGGAGCTGTGGGGCAAGAAGCGCCCGCGCAACCTGCTGCGCGAGAAGTACTACCTCGGCCACGTGCGCGTGAAGGATCTCGGCATCGCCATGCCGAAGAGCCTGGCCAAGAAGATTGACCCGCGCATCGACTGGCCGAAGAAGGCCGTGCACGCGCTGGCAGACCGCAGCGTGTTCGACGGCTACACGACCGACGATGACACGACCACGGAGGAGCTGCGCGAGATCTGCTCCGCCAACTCGCTGCCCGCGCTGTACCGGAAGAACCTCATCTGCGAGCTGAAGCACTGCTGTGGCTTCTGGACAGTGACCGAGGACGGCGATGGCACGCCCATCATCAGCGCCTATCCTGCAACGTCGGCGTGCGCCCTGTGGGACGATGCGCTGAAGGCCATCCGCGCCGGCATGGTCGTGGCCGAGTCGAAGGCCGTGGCCGGGACGAGCACCCGCAAGCCGTCCATCATTGAGGTCTACAAGGATGACTGCATCATCGTGCTCCGCTGCGAGCGCGGGACGTGGCACGCTGAGTACCTCGAGCACTCCATGGGGCGCCCGCTGATGGAGCCGATGCCCTACGGCGCCACGCTCGAGCGGCCGTTCGGCGCCTCGCGCATCACGCGCTCGGTGATGAGCATCACGGATGACGCGATCAGGCAGCGCGCCCGCATGGAGGTGGCAGCCGAGTCCTCGACGCTGCCGCAGATGTGGCTGCTCGGCACCAACAAGCGCATGACCAACACCGAGAACAAGTACGATGCGTCGATGGGCGCCATCAACGAGGTCACAAAAGACCCAGACGGTGACTCCCCGACAGTCTGGCAGAGCGCGCAGCTCCAGATGGCGCCGCTCAGCGAGTACTTCCGCGGCCTCGCGTGCCAGATGGCGAGCGTCACCAACGTGCCGGTGAGCTTCTTCGGCGTGTCGAACGACAATCCCAGCTCATCCGACGCAATCGCGGCCGCGCTCGAGCCTCTGGTAATCGACGCCAAGAACCTGAACCGCGACAACGGCACCGCCATGCGCAACGTGGCCTACATGGCGCTGGCCGTTCTGCACGGGACGGACTACGCGACCGAGCGCGACGCCGGGAACAACATCAACCCGAAGTGGATGAGCCCAGCCTACCCGTCCGTGGTGAGCCAGAGCGACGCGATTCTCAAGCAGGTGCAGGCCATCCCGAAGCTCGCCAACTCGAACGTCATCCTCGAGCAGCTCGACTACACGGACGAGCAGATCCAGCGCATCGAGAGCGACACGAAGAAGGCGCAGGCGAGCGCCGCGGTGATGTCGCTGCTGGCGCCGAGGGAGGGCAGCGATGGAGATACCGCGCAGCCTGCTTGATGAGCTGTCGGAGGAGGTCAACGCGCTCTCCGGCGCCGCGCAGGCGCAGGCAACCATCGCGCTGAACAACCTGTTCGCGGAGTGGGACGGCAGCGACTACGACGCGCTGCGCACCGCGGCCCTCGCCGTGCTCGAGTCGATACTCGGGGCCTACACGGACATGGCCGCGGCGCGCGCCGCCGAGTCGTACGACGCCATGCGCGCTGCGCAGGCGGCAGGCGGAACCTACGCGGCAGTGGCCGACTCCCGCAGGAAGCCCGGAGCGACCCAGGGCGCCATGTACGCCATCACCAAGACGTTCGAGCAGACCCAGAGCGAGGACCGGTTCATGGCCGAGGTGCTGGACCGCGTGGACACGGAGATGCGCCGCGCCGCCAACCAGTGCATCGCGCACAACGCGAGCCGAGACCCGCGGAAGCCGACCTACGCCAGAGTTCCTGTCGGCGAGACGTGCGGCTTCTGCCTCATGCTGGCCAGCTTCGGCTACCAGTACACGAGCGAGGAAGCGGCGAGCCATGCGCATCGGAAGTGCAACTGCCGAATCGTGCCCAGCTTCGGCGATGCCGAGGTGAAGGGTTACGATCCGGACGCGATGTACGGGCGCTTCAACGACTGCATGGCAGCCATCGGTGGGCGCCAAGGAATCAGGGACGAGTGGAACGCGCTGCCGAAGGCCGAGCGCGAGGCGTACACCAAGAAGCACGGCAACAAGGCGGGCGAGGCGTTCGACGCCTACGTGAACAAGCGAGTCTCGCAGGAAATAGAGACGCGAGACCCGGAGTGGTTCGCAACCGGGAAGGTTCCTTCGGTTGATTTCGCAAGCAAAGAGGTGGAGAAGCGCGCGACCGATGCCGAGAAAAGGACGGCGAGGCTGCTGGCCGAACACGGAATCAAGCCAGTGTTCATCCAAGACTTTGAGGTTGTGCGCGTTGACGGAAGGAAGCAGAGAATAGGCCTTCCAGACCTCGAGAACGGCATCGAGATCAAGACGCTCGGCACATCTGGAAACGCACACGGTGCCGTAAAGAACTACCTGGGAAACGCCGAGAAGAAGAAAGGGCTTAGATGCGTTGTCATTGATAACTCGGAGTCGCTGCATATCTCCGACGATGACCTGAAGAAGGCGGCGGCAGATTTGGCCGGCGATTATCCTGGAATACCTGGCCTGCGTCTTCTGCTTAAAGACGGCACGTACTTCAAGGTTAAATAGCAGAAGGCGGCTCCCAAGCCTCCAGTTGTAGAGGGGGGAACCGCCTATTTTTATTATACCCGCATCTCAGGGCCGCGCTCAATCGGGCGCGGCCCATTTTGCATCTCCCTGCGAAATCTCACGCCCATAAGACACTCTCCCGCGAGGCGCCGCACGGCACCGACCTACACGTTTTCGGCAGGCCGCACGGCAGGCCGGGCGCGCCGCACGGCGCGGGAAGGAGAAGCGACATGGCAGAAGAGAACGCGACGCCGACCGAGGGCGCAGCAGGGACCGAGCCGCACGGCGAGGAGCAGGAACCCGACTACAAGGCGCTCTACGAGGCGGAGAAGGCGCACTCCCGAAAGTGGGAGAAGCAGGCCAAGGCCAACCGCACGGCCGCGGACGAGCTGGCGAAGGCTCAGGAGGCGGGCAAGACCGCCGAGGAGCAGATCGCGGACCTCAAGAAGCGGCTGGACGAGAAGGAGAAGGCCGAGCAGCGCGCGAAGCTCGCCGCCAAGGTCGCGGAGAAGAAGGGCATCCCGGCCGACCTCATCGTTGGCGATGACGAGGACTCGATGAACGAGTGGGCGGACAAGATGCTCAAGCACTTCCAGAAGAAGCCCGCGCCGAAGGTCGAGAAGCCAGGCAAGTTCGACCGGAGCGACGGCAAGGACGATTCGGAGATGCGCGGCTTCGCCCGCCAGCTCCTCGGCAAGGAATAGGAGAAGACAATGGCTAACGACACCAGCAAGGTCGTGCTCCCCAAGAGCGTTGTGACCACGCTCCTCAACAAGGCGCGCGACACCTCCACCATCGCGGCCCTCAGCCCCAGCGTGCCGCAGAAGTTCGATGACCAGACTTACCTCGTGTTCAACCCCACGGCCGAGGCCGAGGTTGTCGCTGAGGGCGCCAAGAAGGGCGCCTACGACATCAGCACCGGCCCCATCGTGGCCAAGCGCGCAAAGGTCGTGACCACCACGCGCGTGAGCGATGAGCTGAAGTGGGCCGACGAGGACAACCAGCTCGAGATCATCAACAACATCCTCGCGGACCAGACCGGTGCAATCGGCCGCGCGCTCGACTACATCGTGTACCACGCCGTGAACCCCAAGGGCGGCGGCGCGCTCAGCGGCTACACCGCACTCACCGCTGGCGCATCCTCCGTGACCGCCACCGACTCCCCGGTTGATGACATCGACTCCCTGACCGACAAGCTCATCGAGTACGACATCAACGGCTTCGCGCTCTCCCGCGGCTTCGCCAGCGACCTGCGAAAGCTCCGCGTGCCCGCGACCGGCACACGCCTCTACCCGGAGATTCCGCTGTCCCTGAACGTGGGCAACATCGACGGCATCCCCGCGGCAGTCTCCGGCACGGTCAACGGCAAGCTCGCCACCGCGCCCACCAAGGTGCTCGCCATCATGGGCGATTTCAGCCTCATCAAGTGGGGCATGGTGCGCGACATGTACTCCGAGATCATCGAGTACGGTGACCCGGACAACACCGGCGTGGACCTCAAGGGCTCCAACCAGGTGGCCTACCGCACCGAGGCCGTTCTGGCCTACGCGGTGCTCGACCCCAAGGCCTTCGCCGTGCTGAAGAGCGCGTAAGGGGGCGGTGAACATGGCAAAAAAGCTCGTCCAGAAGGTCATCGTCCACGAGGAGGCGGACGTTTCCCCGCTCCTTCCCATGGACGTTGCCCTCTTCAACGAGGACGGCACGCCCTTCACCGGAGGTGGCGGCGCCGCGCCCGGGAACGCCACCACCACGACCGCGGGCCTCGTGAAGAAGGCCAGCGCCACCACGGCCGTCGCGTCTCCCGACGCCACGGCGGCCGCTAACGAGACGGTGACTAAGGAGGAGTTCGACAAGGTCGTTGCGCTCGCCAACGAGTGCAAGGCTCAGCTGAACGACCTCATCACCAAGGCCAAGAGCGCCGGACAGATGGCGTAAGGGGACGTGGGCGATGGCGGAGACGGTTTTCGCGACGGTCGAGGAGTACGAGGCGCGCTACGGCGCCCCCGGTGACGAGAAGCGCCTTAAGGTGCTCCTCGGCGATGCGTCGAACTACATGCTCAGCGCCTTCGAGGAGGTCTACGGAACCTACGCGAAGGGCGTGTGCGACGCCTTCGACCGCAACGCCGGCGCCGTCTGCTGCCTGCTTGTGAGCAGGGTTCTCAACGCCCCCGCCGCCATGGCGGGGGCAACCCAGTACAGCCAGGGCGCGGGCGGCTACACGGCATCCGTGACCTTCGGCAGCGCCATGGGCGAGATGTACCTGGGCAAGACAGTGCGCGAGGCGCTCGGGCTGGACGCGCAGATCATGCGCAGCCTGCACCCGATGGAGAGGGGCGAGCTGTGAACCTCATCCAAGGCGAGCAGGTGACAGTGATCCGGCGCACCGCGAAGCGCGACGAGCTGGGCGAGCCCGCGGGCTTCACCGAGGAGCGCGAGCAGGTCGAGAACGTCGTGGTCTACCCGGGCGCGACCGCCGATCTCGCCGCCTCCCGCCCCGAGGGCGTGACGGTCGCGTTCACGCTGTGCTTCCCGAAGAGCTACGAGGGCGAGCTTCGCGGCTGCTCCGTGCTCGTGAGGGGCGTCGAGCACAAGGTGGTCGGAGACCCGCAGCGGTACGCGCCGGAGAACACGCCCGGAGACTGGAACCTGACGGCGGAGGTGAGCAGGACAGATGGCTAAGTGCAGGTGCAAGGTCAAGTTCGGCCCCTTCAAGCCCAAGAGGAGCGGATACGCGGCAGTTATGAACGCATCCGCATGCCAGTCAATCCTGAAGGGCCACGCCGAGCAAACCAAGAGGGCCGCGACGCTCGCCCTCGGCGATGACGGTTACACGAGCGCCGATGGCTACAAGATCGGCGTGGCGCACGGCAAGCTCGCGAACGGCTACTACGTGCGCACCTACACGTGGCACGCGATGCGCGACAACCTGCTCTATAACACGCTGAAGGAGGCCCTCCGATGATGGACGTGGAGCGCGTGGTGGCGCAGCGCCTCATGGGTGCCACGGGCATCAAGGCCGTCCTCGAGGTTCCGGAGGAGCGGCCGGATGAGTTCATCTCCGTGGAGATGACGGGCGGCACAGGTGACCGCTTCATCCGGCAGGCGAGCCTCGCCGTGCAGTCGTGGGCGCAGACGCGCCAGCGCGCCGCCGAGATCTCGCGCCTCGTGGAGGCCGCGGTGTCGGGAATCGCGGACGCGGAGCAGAACGTGTTCCGCGCCGTGGCAACCGGCTCGTACAGATGGCCAGACCCGGACTCGGGGCAGGCCAGATACCAGACGAACGTTGAACTGACGATTTGCGAATAGGAAGGAAGGGAACGGCCATGGCAAACACGGTTGCTACCTCCAACAACGTGAACAACGTGTCCTCCGCGAAGGGCGTGGCGGGAGGCTACATCTTCTCGGCGCCTGTGGGCACCGACCTGCCGACCGACATCAAGACGCCCCTCGACCAGGCGTTCAAGGTGCTCGGATTCATCTCCGAGGACGGCTACGTGGAGACGCTCGAGAGCGACTCCGAGGACATCGTGGACATGAACGGCACGCTCATGGACTCGCCCACCACCTCCCGCGTGGAGAGCGCCCAGTTCACCCTCGCCGAGATCAAGGCGGAGACGCTGAAGGTGCAGTACGGCGAGGACAACGTGACGGACGCCAACGGCATCATCACGGTCAAGCACAACGGCGATTCCGCCTGCATCCGCTCCTACGTGCTGGAGCTGGTGCTCAAGAACGGGCGCCGCTGGCGCAAGGTCGTGCCCATGGGCCAGTCTGCCGAGCTTGATGACCTCACCATCGCCGTTGCGGAGCTGTGCGCCCGCGCCCTGACGATGAAGTACCTTCAGGACGAGGACGGCAACACCTGCTACGACTACTACGAGTCCACCGAGACCGACCCCACGGAGTAGGTGATCCGGCATGAATCAGGTCAAGTTCCAGGTCGAGGGCGTCGAGGGGAGCTTCTTCTGCGACGCGGACCAGCTCACCAGCTACCGCACGATCAAGCAGTTCGCGCTCGGTGACAAGAACCCCGAGGGCCTCTTCGAGGCGCTCGAGCGCGTGTACATGGGCAAGGACGAGGAGTACGTGGACCGCGTGGGCGGCATGGACGGCCTCGCCAAGCTCAACGACGCTGCCACGGCGGCGGTGAAGGCAAAAAACTCCTCGGGTTCGTCTCGTGCCTCGAGGAGCACCGGGACGAAGTAACCGCGGACTTTCAGCAGTACTACGGCATCCCCCTCCCTCTGGAGGGGGATGTGCCGGACCTTCGGCGCATGGCGCTCCTCTGGGCGCAGCTCCCCGCAGAGTCGCGCACGGCGCGCATGCAGGCGCCCACGCTCGAGTGGCAGACGGGTGACTACCTGCTCTGGCAAATCGAGTTCCAGCTTCGGAACCTCATCTGGGCGCTCACGTACGACAAGAAGCACCCGGTGCCCAAGCCGAAGCCCATCCAGACGCCGGGGCAGCTCGCCGAGGCGCAGCGGAAGCGCGATCACGCGCTCGCGGCGAAGGAACAGATAGACAAGCTGCTCGGATTGGAGGGAATGAATGGCTGACGGCGCAAACGTCGGTTCCGCATACGTCACCCTGTTCCCGTCCATGGACGGGTTCGCCGACGAGCTGAACAAGGAGTTCGGCCCTGCCGGCACCAGCGCGGGCAAGGACTTCGGGGACGGCCTCTCCTCCGGCGTCGAATCGGGCGCGTCGGACGCGAAGCAGGCCGTCTCCGGCCTTACCGACACGGCATCAAAGGAGGCGGAGTCCATGGGCTCCGCCCTCAAGTCCGCGATAAGCGACGCGGGCAAGTCAATCTCAAGCTCGCTCTCCGGCTCCGGCATGTTCGACGGCCTGACATCCAAGGCGAAGGCCGCGGCCGATGGCATCACGAGCGCCTTCTCCGGCGTCAGGTCGGGCGTGTCCTCCGCCCTCAGCGGGGTGCAGGGCGCCATCAAGTCGGGCCTCTCCGGCGCCGAGAGCGCCGCGAAGAGCGCGATGAGCAAGGCCGCTGACGCCATCCCGGCGCCCATGAAGGGCGTGGGGAGCAAGGTCAAGGGCGCCCTGTCTGACGTGACATCGGCGGCCAAGGCCGCTGTCGGTGACCTCGCACCCGCTCTCAAGGCCGAGGCGAGCAGGGCGGCGGACGCCTTCAGCTCCGGCCTCAGCAACATCAAGTCATCCGTCACGTCCGCCTTCGGCGGAATCAAGGGCGCCATCGCCGGACTCGGCATCGGCGCCGCCATCACGGAGTCCATAAGCGCTGCCGCCGAGGCGCAAACCTACATGTCGCGCCTATCGGCATCCGCCGACGCCAACAGCGTGAGCACCAAGGCCATGAACGCCACGTACACCGACCTCATCGGCGTGCTGGGCGAGACGGACCGCGTGGTGGAGACCTCCGGAAACCTGTTCGCGCTGTGCGGTGACAACCAGCAGCAGCTCAAGAGCCTCACCACGTCGCTCACGGGCGCGTACTCGCAGTTCGGTGACGGTATGCCCATCGAGGCGCTCGCCGAGGCCGCCAACGAGACGGCCAAGGCCGGCACGGTCACGGGCAGCTTCGCGGACGCCCTCAACTGGGTTAGCGCGAGCACGGAGCAGTGGGGCGCCGCCATGGGCGGCAACAGCGCCGCGCAGGCCGCCTTCAACGCGGCCCTCGAGCAGGGCATGACGAAGGAGGACGCCTTCAACGAGGCCCTCGCCGCGTGCACGTCGGAGCAGGAGCGCCAGCAGCTCGTTGTCTCGGCCATGAACGCGCTGTACGGCGAGGCGGGCCAGAAGTACCAGGAGGCCAACTCCGACCTAATCGCGTACAACCAGTCGCAGGATGCCATGGCAACGAGCGTCGCGAACTTCGGCTCAAAGCTGATGCCCGCTGCCACGCTGGTGACCACGTTCGCCAGCACGGTGCTGGACGCCCTCTCGAACATGATCCCGCCCATCGACGTGAGCGCCATCACGAACGCCTTCTCGATGCTCGGAACGACGGTCATGACCATCCTCATGCCCGCCATCCAGCCCATCGTGGCCGCGCTCCAGAACATGGCGAACACGCTCGGGCCGCTCATCATGCCGCTCATACAGCAGATTCTCATCCTGCTCCAGAACCTCGCCACGGTGCTCGCGCCCGTCGCGGCCGTCGTGGGCCAGATCGTCGCGGCCGTCATCAACGCGGCCACGCAGATTCTGGCGTTCGTCATCCCGGTAATCACCCAGATTGTCGAGATCATCAACCAGAACATGCCGGCGATTCAGAACATCGTCACGACGGTCATGGGAGCCATCCAGACGGTCATCCAGACGGCCCTCGGAATCATCCAGGGCATCTGGAACGCCATCTGGCCCACGCTCTCCACGTACGTCGAGGGCGTCATGAACAACATCAAGATAGTCATCGAGACGGTTCTCGGCGTCATCCAAGGCATCATCACCACGGTCACCGGCCTCATCTCCGGTGACTGGGAGCAGGTCTGGGAGGGCATCAAGCAGATCGCCCAGAGCGTCTGGGACGGCATCAAGGGCCTTGTCGAGAACGCCATCAACACGGTGAAGAACGTCATCGACAGCGTTCTGAACACCATCAGCTCCATCTGGGACTCCATCTGGAACACGGTGAGGTCCACGGCGGAGAGCATCTGGAGCGGAATCCAGAGCGCCATCGACAGCGCCATCAACGCCGTGAAGGGGACCATCGACAACGTTCTCAGCAGCATCAAGAGCGCGTGGGACAGCACGTGGAACGGCATCAAGTCGTTCTTCAGCGACATCTGGAACGGCATCAAGAGCGCTGCGCAGGACGGCGTGAACAACGTCTACAACACGGTGACCAACATCAAGGACCGCATCCTCGGCTTCTTCTCCGGTGCCGGCAGCTGGCTCGTGAACGCGGGCGCCAGCATCATCAACGGCCTGAAGGACGGCATCATGAACGCCGTGGGCGGCGTGGTGAACGCCGTCTCCGGGGCCGTGAGCAGGATCAGGAACCTGTTCCCGTTCTCGCCCGCGAAGGAAGGCCCCTTCTCCGGCCACGGCTACACCACGTACTCCGGCAAGGCCCTCATGGGTGACTTCGCCGAGAGCATCAGGGCGCAGGCAGGCAAGGTGGCTGCCGCCACGGCATCCGTCATGGACGTGGCCAAGAACGGCCTCACGGCGCAGCTCACGACGGCCCGCACGGTCGCGATCCGCACGGACACGCGCGACGAGTACGGCGGCACGCTCGAGACCATCACCGAGCTGCTGCGCGCCATCGCGGAGAAGGACGGGGACGTTTACATCGACGGCGCCAAGGTGTCGGCGGCAATCGCTCGCCGCTCCCTTGCAACTGCCACAGGAAGAGGGGTGAGGATGTGAGCAGGGAGACGCCCATATACTTCGACGGCAAAGACCTCAGCACGCTGCTGTGGGTCACCGGCGTGAAGCGCACCATCCTGCCCGAGCGCAACATCACCACGACGGAGGTTCCGGGCGTGGACGGCTCCATGGTGAGTGGGGTCTCGCTGGCCCCGCTCACGGTAACGGTGACGGCGCACATCCGCAAGGACAGCGTGCAGGACGTGACGGACGCGCGGCGCCTCATCGCCGAGGCGCTCGCCACCGACACTCCGCGGCCGCTGTTCCTGCCGGACGAGCCGAACCGCTACCTCATGGCCATGTACCAGGGCGGAGCGGAGATGTCGCGCAACGCGCACAAGCCCGGAGTGGAGCTGACGTTCTACTGCGCAGACCCGGTTTCGTACGGCGAGGAGCGCGCGCTCGACGTGACGGGCAGGCGCCCGGTGAACGTTCGCGGCACCTACCCGTGCAGGCCGACCATCACGGTGAAGCCGCCCCAGTCCGACGAGTGGCGCATCACGAAGGTGAGCACGCAGGAGTTCGTGGCCGTGGAGGGGCCGTTCACCGGTGAGCAGACTGTCGTTCTGGACACCGCCAACGAGCGCTGCACCATAAACGGCAACGACGTTCCCGTTGTGGTCAAGAGCGACTACTTCACGCTGCTGGGCACCGAGGAAATCGAGGTGTCGGGTGGGACCGCCCATCTGGAGTGGACGGAGAGGTGGCAGTGATGCGCATCGACGTGTACGACAGGCAGGACAACTACCTTCACACCATCGGGACGGGCGAGCTGATCGGCTTCGTCTGGACGGACGAGCTGAACGGCGAGGACAGCGTGGCCATCAGCACCACGTGGCCCATCGGCGAGGGCATGCGCCTCATCTGGAAGGACCGCACGAACACGGTCCACGAGCACGTGTGCCAAGACCCGCAGGCCATCCGCGAGAGCGGCGACGTGTACTACACGGACACGGCGCTCAACTCCATCTGCGAGCTGTTCGGTGACTACATCGAAGACAAGAGACCATACGGATACACCTACGAGCTGGCGCTCACGGTGTGCCTCGAGCCCACGCGCTGGGAGGTCGGCACGGTTGACATGCCGGGCACGGTCTCCGAGTCGCTGACGTTCTACGCCACGGACTGCCGCACGGCGCTCAACTCCATCCTGGAATCGGGCGGCGAGCTGGAGACGGAAATCGAGATGGGAGCCGGCGGAATCACCCGCAAGGTCGGCATCCGCCAGCACAGGGGCCTCACCGGAGGCCACAGGCGCTTCAGCTACGGCAAGGATCTCGTGAGCATCACCCGCACGGAGCACTGGGGCGCGATAACGGCGTGCTACGGCTACGGCAAGGGCGTCGAGACGGACTCGGGGGGCTACGGGCGCAAGCTCACCTTCGCGGACATCAACGGCGGCAAGGCCTACGTGGAGGATGCCGAGGCGCTCGAGAAGTACGGAAGGCCTGACGGCAAGGGCGGGCTGGCCCATGTCTTCGGGACGTACGAGAACCAGAACTGCGAGGACGCGGAGCAGCTCAAGGCCGAGACGGAGGCCCACCTCCAGAGCCACAAGGAGCCTGGCGTAACGTACGAGGCGAGCGTGGTGGACCTGCTGGCCATGGGCCGCGAGTGGGAGGCCGTGGGCGTCGGCGATGACTGCCAGATCGTGGACAGGTCGTTTTCGCCCGCTCTCCGCTGCGAGGGCCGAGTCTCCAAGATGGTCACCGACATGCTGGGCGGCACCATCGAGGTGACGCTCGGCAACGTCGTGCAGACCATGGGAGACCTGCTGGCCAACCAGTCGCAGGAGCTGTCGAGTCTCAAGGAGCACTCCGCGCAGTGGGACGTGGCGGCATCGACGCCCCCGGCGTACCTCCAGCAGATAATGGACGGTCTGAACGCCGAGTTCAACAAGCAGGGCATGTCGTACAGGCACACCAGCTTCGAGAAGGGTGACATCTGGGCATCGGTGCCCATGGACAGCACCGGAAAGCCCACGGTGCCGGGCGGCACGGCCATCCAGATGTGCGCGCAGGGCTTCCGCATCGCGGACGGCACTCTGGCGGACGGAACGTGGGACTGGCAGGTGTTCGGCACCGGGCAGGGCTTCACGGCCAACGCCATCGTGGCGGGGACCATCACGGGCGGCAACAGCCATTGGAACCTCGAGACCGGCGAGCTTCTGTTCAAGCAGGGCATGATAGCCGACACCAGCGGCAGGAACACGTGGAACCTCACCACCGGTGACATGGCGCTGTCGGGTGACGTGACCATCTCCGGTGGAACCATCAGGGACGCCAGCGGCAGAAGCACGTGGAACCTGAGCACCGGTGACATGGTGCTCGCGGGCAACCTCACGGTAAGAGGCGGCAAGATCATGGACGCATCCGGCCGCAACGTGTGGGACTTGGCCAACAGCAACATGAGCCTGGACAGCCCGAACACGAGCATCACGGGCGGCATCATCCGCGGCGCCGGGAACAACTACTGGAACCTCGACACGGGCGCCCTGAACCTCGACTTCATCCCGGACAGCGTGCAGACGCAGCTGAACCGGCTCGAGAGCGACGTGGAGGACGCCCAGTGGGACGCCACCATGGCCCGGAACGTCACCAACCGCATCAGCTTCACGTCGAACGGCATGGAGATCGAGGGCACGAACGGCCAGACGCAGAGCGTGGCCACCTACACCTCGGAGGGCTTCGAGGTCGATGCCGAGACCTGCACCATCAGGAGCTCGACGGGCTCGCTGACGGTGAAGAACTGGGGCATGTACGGCGAGTTCGACAACAACGTTCGCATGTGGATCACGGACGGCTCGCGCTACGGCGGGGGCCATCACTTCCTCGCGAGCGGAGCGGACTACACGTTCATGGTCAACAAGGACGGCGCGTACTGGAACGGACAGAAGCTGGCAGTCGAGACCAGCGCGTAAGGAGGAGAAATGGCACTTTTCACGTTCACGCTCGACATGTACAAGGGGCCGCGAGTCGGCGAGCCGGTGTACATCCGAGTGGGAGACAAGAGCACCTGCGAGGTCAGGGCCACCATCACCGAGGACGGCATCCCCAAGGAGCTTGACGGCCTCCAGGCGCGCTTCGAGTGCTTCAAGCCGGACGGCCACGTGGTCATCTCGGAGCCGTTCGACGTGGAGGGGAGCGTCATCGAGTACGCGATGCCGGAGCAGGTGTCTCTGGCAGAGGGCCGCATCTCGCTGGCCTACTTCTCGCTCATCGACTCGACGGGGCACATCGACACCACGCAGAGCTTCGAGATCATCGTGGAGCCGGGCGCCTCCGGAGGTGACATCAGCTCGAGCGACTACATCGGCGAGATCGACGCGCTGCTCCGCCTCATGGAGAACCAGCGCCGCGAGTACGACGCCGCGGAGGACGCGCGCGCGGAGGCCGAGGACGGCCGCGTGACCGCCGAGCAGGGCCGCGTCGAGGCCGAAAACGCGCGAGTCGAGGCCGAGAACGCCCGAGCCGAGGCGGACAAGACGTGGAACGCCAACGAGGAGACGCGCAAGGCGAACGAGGCGGCGCGCGTGGCCGCAGAGCAGGGCCGCGCATCCGCCGAGGCGCAGCGCGTCGAGAACGAGCAGGAACGCCAAAGCGCAGAGAGCGCCCGCGCGTCGGCGGAGAGCCAGCGCGAGGCATCCGAGACCGCACGCGACACGGCGGAGGGCCAGCGCGCATCTGCCGAGCAGGCGCGCCAGACCGCCGAGACCGCGCGAGACTCCGCGGAGGACGCCCGAGCGGAGGCGGAGCAGGCCCGCGCGTCGGCAGAGACCGCCCGCGCATCAGCCGAGGGCGAGCGGGCGCAGGCCGAGACCGAGCGCAAGTCGGCCGAGACCGAGCGCGACACGGCAGAGGACGCCCGCGCCGCGGCGGAGGCACAGCGCGTCGAGAACGAGACCGCCCGCCAGAGCGCAGAGTCGGCACGCGCGCAGGCCGAGCAGGCGAGGGCAACCGCGGAGCAAGCGCGGGCGGACGCGCAGGATGACCGCGACGCGCGACAGGACCAGAATGACGCGGACCAAGCGAAGAACAACGCGGAACAGGCAGCTAACAACGCCGCGGCGCTGGGCATGACGTTCGTGATCCTCACCTCCGGCCAGTACGACCCCGAGACGCTCGAGCCGACCATCGAGGGCGAGAACGGCAAGATGTACCTCGTCCCCGACCCGAAGGGCGGCGAGGATGACGTGTACTCGGAGTGGATATGGGTCGAGACCACCAAGAGCTTCGAGCACATGGGCAGTACCACCACGAGCTTCGACCCGATGAGCACCAACGACATCGACGCCGTGACCTCGGACCAGTCACCGACCGGTGACCGCGTGCTCAACCTGACGGGCCTGAGCTACCTGTGGGCGAAGCTCAAGGGCGCCTTCGCGGCCCTGACGCACACCCACACGAGGGCGCAGATCACGGACTTCCCCGCGAGCATGCCCGCATCCGACGTGAGCGCATGGGCCAAGGCGCCGGAGAAGCCGACCTACACGCCGCAGGAGGTGGGGGCGGCCGCGGCCCAGCACTCGCACGCCGTGGCCGACGTGACCGGCCTCAGCGACACACTGGCAGGCCTACAGAAGCGCTCGACCTACGCGACGGTGGCCATCCAGCCCGCGGACTGGCAGGGCACGACCTGCACCAAGCAGGTCTCCGGCGTCACGGCCGACTCCATCGTGCGGTGCGGCGCGGCGCCCGAGAGCGAGATAGCGGCGAGCGAGGCGCACGTCTACTGCTCGGCTCAGGGCGCTGGGACGCTCACCTTCAGCTGCGTGACGGTCCCCGCAGCGGCGGTGACCATGAACATCGAGGTTTGGGAGGCATAGGAATGATCTTCAACAGCATCGGAGGCGGGGGAGGAACCCCGAAGCTCAACTTCGACACGCCGTACGGCACGGCGCCCGAGACAATCGAAGCGACGTTCGAGAAGCCGGCAGACCCGAGCCAGCAGGGCTTCGTCTTCGGCGGATGGTACGTGGACGCGACGCTCCAGACGCCCTACGTGTGGGGCTCGGAGGCGCGGAACGCGACGCTCCACGCAAAGTGGGCCATCGAGCAGCCCACGGTGGCGCCCGCCACGCCCGGCACCTACGACGGCACTGCCAAGAGCCTCGGCACGGTGACGGCCAAGGGAGCGGGCCAGGCGGTCGAGTACCAGCTCGACGGCGGGGGCTGGACATCGACGGCGCCCACGGCCACGAACGCCGGAACCTACACGGTGGGCTGGCGCGTCACGGCCGAGCACTGCGACGCGCTCACGGGCAGCTTCTCGGTGACCATCGAGGCCGCCGAGATCCAGGCATCCGTGAGCGGCACGGAGACCACCTACACCGGCTCCGCGGTGAAGGCCAACGCCGTCACGGTCACGGCGCCGGCATCCGGCTACGAGCTGCGCTACGGCACCTCCGCGGGGACGTACGACCTCACCGAGCCGCCGAGCTTCACGAACGCGGGCTCGCACACGGTCTACTACCGCATCACGGCCCCGAACTACGAGACCAAGACGGGCGCGTACACGGTGGCCATCGCCAAGGCGTCGTGCGGCCTCTCCATCCAGCCCTCGAGCATGACGGTCAAGGAGGGCGAGGGCAACGGTACCATCACGGTGACGCGCACCGGAAACGGCGCCATCACCGCATCCGCAAACCCGGCGAACCTCTGCACGCTCTCCGTGAGCGGGAACACAGTGACGGTTGCCTACGCGGACGCCGGAACCGCGACGGTCACGGTGCAGGTCGCGGAGACGGCCAACTACCTCGGCGGCTCCGCCACGTGCACGGTCGAGCTGGAGTCCGCGCTCGAGATCGTCACGTGGGCCAGCGGAACGGACGAGCAGATTGCCGCCATGGTCGCTGCCGCGGACGCGGGCCAGATCAACCTCAGCGACTACTGGCACGCGGGGGACACCCGCACGGTGCGCCTGTCTGCGATGCAGCGCGGGGCAGTCGGCGAGACCCACGCGGCGCAGAACGTGCAGTTCGTGCTCAACGACGCCGGGCACTTCACGCTCGCGAACGGGAAGAAGTGCAACTTCGTGGTGCACCAGAAGGACTGCCTCAGCGAGTACGGCTACATGAACAGCTCGAACACGAACAACGGCGGATGGAACAGCTGCGCGCGACGCACGTGGTGCAACGAGACGTACCGCAACGCCATCCCGGCATCGCTGCGCGGCATCTTCAAGCAGTTCAAGACGAGGGCGGCCAATGGGTCGGGCTCGTCAGCCGTCGAGAGCACCGACTACTTCGCGCTGCCCTCCGAGAAGGAGGTCTTCGGCTCCATCACATACTCCAACTCCTCGGCGGAGAGCCAGAACACGCAGTTCCAGTACTACAAGACGGCATCAAACCGCATCAAGAAACTCGGCATCAACGGCAGCGCCTGCTGGTGGTGGGAGCGCTCGCCTTACAGCGGCGACTCCGGCTACTTCTGCCGTGTGAACAGCGGCGGCACTGCCGGCGCCAGCAGTGCCAGCTACGCGACCGGTCTGGCGCCCTTCGGCTGCATCTAAAAATCGTGTAATCCGCCGACGTTACGTCGGAGGGGGGGGGTGGCCGAGTTTTAATTAGCGGGAGAGCCGCGACGAGGACATGAAGGGAGGAGCGGTGTCGGTAAACGTCGAGGACAGGGATGAGTCGAAGGTCGAGTACCTTGAGGTAGCGCGCCAGATCAGCAAGCGCACGGCGCAGATGGTATCGAACGGGCCGCGCAAGTACCTAACGACCTACGGTGACCACCTGATGAGATGCAGCCTGAACATGTTCACCCACGTGGACATAGCCAACTCCATCTACGTGACGTGCCAGGTTGACTACGAGGCGCGCCGGAAGCACCTGCTGGAGGCGCGCGGGATGTGCTTCAGCATCGAATCGACGGCGAAGTTGTACACCGACCTGATAACGGCAGCGGGCACTGTCGGCAGGGATAAGGCCTACGGGCGCCTTGCCGACATCGCCCGGCTGTGCCACAAGGAGCGCGGACTCATCAAGGGCGTGCTGGACTCGGACAAGAAACGGTACAATGCGAACAAGGCCACAGCCCGATAACAGCGCCTACTGGTGGTGGGAGCGCTCGCCTAACAGCGGCAACTCCAACAACTTCTGCAATGTGAACAGCGACGGCACTGCCAACGCCAACAATGCCAGCAACACGAACGGTCTGGCGCCCTTCGGAAGCACCTCGGCAACCAGGGACGGTAGCGAAAGCGAAGTCAAAGGTAGCATCCGATATACCGAGATGCAGGGGGCTGTGACCTTGGCCGGAGACGGCCTAAATAGGCGCCGCCACGCCGGGGAGGCTGGGACTCACCTGCTGCAAAAGGGCGGCATCGTCCGCTTCGATGAGGTGTTCACCTTCGAGCACCTCTACGAAGCGGGCACCGCGTGCTGCAACGGCGTGCGCTGGAAGGCATCGACGCAGATCTTCGAGGCCCGCCTCCCGTCGTGGGCCACCACGGTGCAGGACCAGCTCATGGACGGCACATGGCGCTCTCCCGGCTTCAACAAGTTCACCATCATGGAGCGCGGCAAGGTCCGCGACATCCAAGCCGTGCACATCGCCGAGCGCATGGTGCA
The DNA here is from genome assembly GCF_002160065.1 of Collinsella sp. An2. Classification (GTDB taxonomy): domain Bacteria; phylum Actinomycetota; class Coriobacteriia; order Coriobacteriales; family Coriobacteriaceae; genus Limicola. The sequence goes on from NZ_NFJW01000001.1 coordinate 224,553, forward strand.
GAAGTGCCTCGTGCGCTACTGCCTGCGACCGCTCGTCCTGCCGAGGCTCATATACGACACGCACGCCACGGTGCCCGGGCACGGCACGGAGCAGGCCCTCGCCCGCCTGAAGGAGCACCTGCGCTGGCACTACGCCAGATACGGGCAGGAGGGCTACGTGGTCACGATGGACTACCACAACTACTTCGGAAGCATCCTTCACGCCAAGCTCATCGAGATGTACGGGCGCCTGCCAATGGACGATAGGCTTCTGGGCCTCACCGCCTACCTCATCGACTGCTTCGACGGTGACCGCGGGCTGGGCCTCGGCTCCGAGGTTAGCCAGGTGTCGGCCGTCTTCTACGTGTCACCGGTGGATCACGTGGCCAAGGACCGGCTGGGCGTGCACTGCTACGGGCGGTACATGGATGACTCGTACGCCATCCTCCCGACCAAGGCGCAGGCGGACGAGCTGATGCGCGCCGTCAGGGCGAAGTCAGAGGAGCTGGGCCTGACCTTCAACGAGAAGGTCACCAAGGTGCGGCCGCTCAGGCACGGCTTCCGCTACCTCAAGAAGCGCGTGAGCCTCACGGAGACGGGCAAGATCGTGATGCGCCCGCAGCGCGACAACATCGTGCGCGAGCGCCGCAGGCTCAGGCACAACGTGCAGTCCGTGCTCGCCGGTGACATGAGGCCCGAGACCGAGCTGCAATCGTGGGAGTCGTGGAAGAGCCATTGCCTCACGCTCGACGCCCACAGGACGGTGACGGAGATGGAGGCGTACCGCCAGAGGCTCCTCGAGGACGCCGTGCTGGCCTAATCTCACGCCCAGCTTACCCTTCGCTCAGACGTTCCCAAGCGAAGGGAGAGAAATGCTACTCAACGGAATCAGGCTGACCGGCTACAGCTCCACCGAGGACGCCGCCCAGTTCGAGCTGGCGGAGACCACGGTGAAGGAGGTCGCTGCGCTCGACGGCCAGCTGCTCGCGGTGACCGATGACGATGGCACGGAGGTGGAGGCCTTCGTGGGCTACTCCGTGGACTACATCAAGCGCGAGGGCGAGATCATCCGCATGCGCGCGGTGAAGACCATGGATGACACCACGGCCGCGGCCATCGAGCAGCTCACGCAGAAGGTGGACGCCGCGAGCGCCAAGGCCGAGCAGTCCGCCACGGCCGCCACCGAGGCGAAGACCCAGGCGGATGACGCCAAGGCGAAGGCCGACGAGGCGAAGTCTCAGGCCGAGGAGGCCAAGAAGGCCGCCGAGCAGTACTCCACCAAGGCAGACGGCGCCGCAGCATCAGCTACGGAGGCCAAGGAGCAGGCGGCCGAGGCCAAGAGCATCGCTGAGCAGGCCGGCACCTCGCCGAGCGTGCGCGCCGCATCCGCCATGTACGTCAACGCGACGGTCCTCACCAACCAGCAGGTCGCGGACGTTCGCGAGCTCATCGAGGACTTCGTGCCCGGCACCGCATACGGCAAGGGCCTCACTCGTCGCTGGGACGAGAAGTACTACCGCATGGCCAAGGACATCGACGCGCAGACCTCCACGACATACCAGCCCGGCCCCGGGATGGAGTCGCTCTACACGCTCATCGACCTCGCTCCTGACGGAATCCGCATCTGGCACCAGCCGACCTGCGCGGAGGACAGCTTCACCCTCGGCGAGAAGGCGCACTACCCGGACGCCGAAGGCCCCATCTACGTGAGCAAGCGAGTGGGCAACACATCCGTGCCCGGGGCTGACGAGTGGTGGGTGCTCGAGTCTTGATCGAGCAGATTCTGGGCTACGTAGTGGCGCCGGTGATGACGCTCGTGATTGGCGCCCTCGCCGGCTCCCTAAAGGCCTCGCTGAAGCGCGAGCGCGACAGGGATGCCGCGAAGGAGGCCGAGCACAAGGCCCTGTGCATGGGCATGCGCGAGATGATGCGCCGAGAGCTCTACGAGATGCACCGGCGCTACGTGGTCGAGGGCGAGCCTATGCCCTACGAGGAGAAGGAGCGTGAGGACGAGGTTTACCGCGTCTATCACTCGCTCGGGGGCAACGGGACCGGAACCCACGTGCATCAGGAATTGCAGGCCGCCTACGTGGGCGGCCAGAAGGGAGAAGGAAATGGACGGTAGCAAGGTCATCTACTGGCTCGTGGCGGCGCTCGTGCGCGCGCTCAAGACCGCATGCCAGACGGCCGTGGCCCTCATCGGAACGGAGATGGTGGCCATCACATCGCTCGACTGGACGCAGATCGCGGCAGTCTCGGCCACGGCCTTCGTGCTCTCGGTGCTCACCAGCATCGCCGGAGTGCCCGAGGTGCAGGAGGGCGAGAGCCTGCCCAAGCTCGCGAAGGGGGCGAAGGAATGAACTTCGAGACCTGCGAGGCCGATGTCAACCTCATCCTGAGCAAGCACTTCACCGAGGGGCGCGGCGGGCATCAGGTCGATAAGATCGTGGTGCACTACAACGCGGGCAACCTGACGTGCGAGGGCTGCTTCAGCGTGTGGCAGAACCGCGAGGCATCCGCACACTATCAGGTGGAGAGCAACGGCCGCGTCGGCCAGCTCGTCTGGGACCGCGACACCGCGTGGCACTGCGGAGTCTTCAGCCAGAACCAGCGCAGCATCGGCATCGAGCACGCCAACCTGAGCGACGGCACCATCACGGAGACGTGCCTCGACACCGGAGCGCACCTCGTGGCCGCGCTATGCAAGATGTACGGCCTCGGCCGCCCGGAGTGGCTCGTCAACGTCTACCCGCACAAGCACTTCTCGCCAACATCGTGCCCGGGCCAGATCTACGGCAGCCAGAAGGACGCCTACATCCAGCGCGCCCAGCACTGGTACGACGTGATGACCGGCGCCATCCAGCCCGAGCCGGAGGAGCCCGCGACGCCCCTGCCGGACGCGCTCAAGGGCTTCCAAGACCTCGACCCGAACGCATGGTACGTCTCGGCCATCGAGGAGTGCGTGCTCCAGGGCTACATGTCCGGCTACGACTCCGCGCACTTCGGCCCCACGGACCACATCACCCGCGGGCAGGCCGTGTGCGCCATCTCCAACGCTGCGCGCGCGGACCTCACCGAGATCCTCGAGCCGTTCAAGGACGTGGCGCCATCGCCCTACTACTACACCGCGGTGTGCTGGGCGGTGCAGGAGGGCATCGTCTCCGAGCAGGAGAACTTCCGCCCGGACGATGCCGCCACGAGGGCCGAGATGTGCGTCATGCTCTGCAACTGGCAGCACGGCGAGAGCGTCGGCCAGCCCACGGGCTACCCCGACTGGCCCGAGGTGCCCGAGTGGGCGCAGGAGGCAGTGGCATGGGCCGTCGAGCAGGGCGTCATCTCCGGTTCCGGAGGGAAGCTCAACCCCAACCAGCCGTGCACGCGCGCCGAGGCGGCCGCGATGCTCGCCAACCTCCTCTAGCCATCACGGCGGGCCTTAGCAAGCTGTCACCCGCCTGAATGGAACGGCCCCTTGCGAGGGGCCGTTTTTCTACACTAATATATATGGCGCTGGAACCAATGCCGGATGGGTGCGCTGGGGCTGCCGCGCTCATGCGGCCTTCAGGGAGATGACTATGCAGAATCCCCCTGAAATCGTAATCACGGTGGGTTCGGGTAATCTCTTGCCCGGTGCACCATTGCTCAACCGTGCGAACCCGCGAGACGTTTACTCTTGCGGGTTCGTTTTGCTTTGCATCGAAGGCGAGCGTTGCTGGCGCCTCATCATCACCACTCCGATGCCAATCGATGTGCTCGCCTCATCACCGCGCCGTCGTCGACTGTTGCACGGCCGTCGCGTCACCTCACCGTCGAGGTCGTCCATCGCGCGGCTACCTCATCATCGCTCCGCCGAGGTTGTCCGTCGTGCGACCGCCTCATCATCCCAAACTTAGTCCAGCAACTACCTTTGACTAAGAAAAGCCGAAAAATCAGGCCAATTGTTAGTCAAATATAGTTGCTGGTCTACTTTTTGAGTTGCTGGTCTACTTTTGCAAAAAGATGGTCAATGGCAGTCGCTGGACTACAGCCCCGCCGGTGAACGTCCCTCAGCGCAACGCGCCCGCTTGGCCTCGCCTAGCCGCGAACAGCAGCGTATCGTGCAGCGCGGCGCTCTTCTGGGGTCATGCGTGCACACGGTGAGAGAATCACGTGCGTGCGACAATAGTCTGCACAGAGGTCGCATCCGCTGCAGGCATCTGCATCGATTACGGCGCTCGGCGGCTGGAACGAGAGCGCCGGGCATCCGGTGATCTGCACGCAGCGCTGGCAGCCCACGCAGGAATAATGGTCGACTTCCGCAGGCTCTGCAGGATGAGCGGTCTGCAGCAGTGCGCAGGGCGATGCGAAGATTATGGCGTGCACGCCGGGTACTTCCGCCATGTCGCGGATGATGTCCTGGCATCCGCGGGTGTCGAAGGGATCCATAACGGTGACGTCTGCGGCGCCCGCCTGCTCGGCAAGCTCTGCCAGACGCTTGATGCCCTCGTTGTCGAGATAGCCCTTGCTAGATGCCAGTATGCACGGCAGCACGATCTCGCCCTCGGAGGCAAGGTGGTCGAGCGGCGCGGAGATCCCATCGTCGCCACACGCAGCAACAAGCTGCTCGTCGCGTATAAAATGCACGCAGACCTTAGGCCGCGCCTCGTCTTTTCCGGGAATGGCCTGCGCATAGCGTGGCAGCAGACGAGCCATGCCGCCGGGGCAGGTGGTTGCTGCGGGATGCACCTCTCCGACTGCTGGACAGCCCGCATCGCCGCAAAACACCTTGCCGCGCCCGCGTCCCACGGCATCCTTGACCGTGACGTAGGCGGCTCGATGGGGGCATCCCGGGCAGCAAATGCCCTGCTGGGCCTTATGCATTCTCGTCATCTCCCGTATAGGGCTCGCGCGACAGCAGCTCGAGCTCGAAGTTGAGCGGCATGCCTGCCATGGGATGGTTGAAGTCAAAGACCGTCATGCCGTCGTCTTCGACCTTCACCACGCGGGCAAGCTGCTGGTAGCCCTGCTCGTTCATGAGATAGATCATCTCGCCCACTACCAGGTCGTCGTAGTTGGGAATGTCGACCGTGGGCATCTGGTAGAGCAGCGCCGGGTTTGGCTCGCCGTAGGCATCTTTGGGCTCCAGGCGGACCTTCTTCTTGTCGCCCGGCTCCATGGTGCTCACGGCTGCCTCGAAGCCAGGAATCACCTCGTGGTTGTTCTCGATATAGGTGAGCGGCGTGCGACCGATGGTGGTGTCAAAGACCTCCCCGTCGTCAAAGCTGCCGGTGTAGTGGACACATACTTTCTGTTTGAGAGAGAAGTTCGCCACGAATGCTCCTTGTCGTGCGACGCCGCCAGGCCCGCAGGTACGTGGCGGCGGCAAAGGGATATGCCGCAGTTACTATAACGCATCGATGCAAGGTGGTCCCGCGGTCGCGGCCGCTAGAAGCCGTGACGCTCGGCAAACGCCTCAGATGCCTCATAGATGCCTTCGACCGTCTCGGCCCAGGGAACGAAGTCGGGTGTGTCGTAAACAGCGCCTTCCGCCTCCCACACCGCTTGGTGGGTGAGCTCCCACGGTTCGCGCACCTGGGGGCGAACCGGCAGGTAGGGGTCGATATAGGTGGGGTTGAGCAGGAAGAATGCTCCGCCCTCACAGCGTTCGGAGAAGTCGCGCAGGGCTCGCCGCGCCGGTCGCTCGCGGCCTGCCTTGAACAACAGCAAGGTGCGAGCGAGCAAGAACCAGGGCGAGTCGTCCACGGAGACCTGGCCGGACGCCTCCGGCGCGCTGCCTTCTGCGGTGTTTTCGGGCGACCCCAACTCGCGAACGAAGGAGAAGAAGCCGTCCTCGTCCTCCAGGCGCGCCAGTGCGAGCATCACGGTGCCCTCGGCGTGGCTGGGGTAGCCCTGCGCCCTCATCACGCAGCGCGCATAGGATGCAGCCGCCTTGTAGCGGGCGGTCGCCAGGCAGAGCTGCGAGATGGCCTCGAGCGTATGGAGCCAGCCTATGGCCATGGGGTCGCTTTGCGTAAGCTGCGCCTCGGTCAGGCCGGTGGAGTTTAGAGCCTCTGCGGTCCAGAAGCCCGGGGCGTCGATATCGAATCCGCACCCTGAGTTCTCGAGATGCTCGCGGGTGCGCGCCTCGATTTTCATGAGGTCGCTGATGCATGCGTCGAGCGGTGTGTCGGCAAGCATGGCGCCGACCAGGTGCGCATCCACCACCAGGTGGTCGGTCTGGGCGATCTTATACAGCGCAAGGCGCGTCTCGTCGAACAGCTGGCCCCGCTTGCGTTCGAACTCCTCGTCGGGAAGGTCGGCCATGCGGTTGAGCTCGGACATGAGGTGCGCATGGGTGTGAGCATAGGCCAAAAGCGCCTGGGCGTGCGGGGTCGTTGCGTACTTCTCGGGGCGCTGCCACACGTCGTCGTGCACAAGCTCGCGCGCAGCCGGCGTCAAGTCGGGATGCTCGGCAAGGTAGGAGCGCTCCAGGTAGGCGGGCACATAGCTGGACGGGTCCATCAGTTCTCACCATCCATACGCGACGACGACGTGGTTTCGGTGTGGGAGGTCTGGTGCTCCAGCGCCTCGCGTACAAGCTCGTGCGTGGCAACCCACGTGGCAAAGCTTGCGTTGGTGGGGGAGCCCATGCCCTCCTGCAGCAGAGGCGTCGCTTCGCTGATGGCCAGGATGAGCTCGTCTTCGCTGCCGGGCGTCACGTGCACGCGGGCATACACGCCGTCGGGGAACTCGGCCTGGAAGTAGAGGGCGCTCGCTGCGCGCGGGTAGCTGCGCAGAATGGTGCGAAGCACGCGCGTCGCCCCGGTAAGATCGAGTTCGTGATAGGCGATCGCCAGCTCGGCGAGAAGCGTCCAGGCGTCCGGCGTCTTCTCGGCAAGGTGATGCCGGCGGCGCAGCTGCACCGGCGGCAGGAACGAGGTTGCATGCTGGCCGCGGAAGCGCTTGAGGTCATCCCGGCTGCACTCGAGCTTCGCCAGGGCGAGCAGCGCGGTCAGGCGCACGTCGGCGGGGTCGTCGGGCGCGATGGCCAGGCTCTCCTCCGCGGTCGAAAGCGACAGCTTGTAGCGGCCGGCGATGAGCGCGCGAGACGACAGGGCCGCCAGCCAGCGCAGGTAGGGGCGACGCGCAAGGTCGCCGGCATACTCGCGGCTGTAGGGGTCCGATGCGTTCTCCACGGCTTGCTCGTAGTCGCGGCGCACCTCGTCGCGGTGCGCCAACAGGTACTCGACATACGCGGTGTTCGATTCCGATTCCAAGGCGGCGAGCATGCGCTTTGCGTCCCAGTTGGCGGGATCCAGGCTGCTGGCCTCCTCAAGCTCGTGCTCTGCCTTGGCGGTCTCCTCCTCGGCCGCGGCGTCGTCAACGATGAGTGGCACGCGGTAATCGATGATCTCGGTTGCCCTTGTTACCAGGTGAAACGACCGGTCGCGGTCGGTTACGATCAGGCTCGACGGGTTGTCCTGGAACGTCTCCATGGTCTTCTCGATGAAGATCGCGTTGTCGAGCGGATAGATGCGCTCACGGCGCATCGCTTCAAGGACGAGCCGGTGGCAGTCCTCTTGGATGGGGTCGAACGCCATGACTCCTCCTCCCCAGAGTCGAATGGTGCGTCGGACAGTCCTGTCCGGCATGTGGGCCGCCTCGGCATTCGGACGAAGCGGACCGTCTTTGATATCCCAACAGTGTACCCCGGCAAGCGGACAGAGGTCGCGGGCGCCGCTTGCTTGCCGGCGAGAATCACATAGCTTGCAGCTCCGGCGCCGACGGGGCCCAGACACGGGTAAGGCTCCGGTGACGGTGGATTTCCGGCGCGGATAGGCTTTCGACGCCGAGGGAGCTCGTGCATGGCTGGAGATCCCGACGTCGAGGGGGTTTAGGCGCGAGAGCCCGCCGGGGAAGGCGGGCTTTAGGAAAACGCCGATTACAGCCTCCTTGCATCCCCTCGTGCACACTCGCTTCGGAAAAGGGCGTCCGAAACGCGACTTGCCGAGTAGACCAGGATGTCCGACGGACAGAACCCCTGGTAGATGGCTCAGGGCTTAAGGGCCTACACGGCGGTTCCGGAAAGGGACGCCCTTTTCCGAAGCGAGCGTGCATTGATGGCCGCCGCGAAGGCCCACATTCAGTGCTTCCTTAGGGCAGACGAGCGACGAGCCCCGAGAGCCCTATACGAGCGAGGTCGCGTCGTCTTCGTTAGCGACGATCTCGATCACCATACCGTGCGGCAGGCAGACGATCTGCTCTCCCACCTGCGAGATGGGATCGTGGTCGACGCACACCTGGTTCGAGCAGTCCGCCGCCGTCACGTCGACCGTCCCGCCGCCGATGACCACGGTGTTGTGGCCTTCGTCGGGTTCGGTGCCGGTGACCACGGTGTATTCGACAGACGATGAGAGCGGGTCGACGCGGCGGAAGCCGTCTTTGGTTTGGCACACCACGACCGCTCCGTCGTCGTCGACGGGGAAGGCGGCGCTCCAGGCGAACCACGCCGCGGCGACAACGAGCGCGATGGCAACGATCACCGCGAGAACGCGATCGCCCGTTTTCAGCTGTGCCATGGTTCCTCCCTGGGTGTAGCGTGTCGCGCCGCCGGCCGGCGTTTGCTGTTCGACATGATAGCGTCCGACACGCCGAGCGAACAGGGGCTCTTGTGTGCAGGTCGCGTCGCCGCGGGGCCAGAGCTGTGTGCTTTCCGCGGGCAGCGTTCCAGTCACACCTGCTCATCGGTGCGGTGCCCGCGCCTGCACGAGGGGTCGGTACACGTTGAGCGGTGCTTTGAGGCCATCGACCGAATCGAACGAATAGATCTTGCATGGGCGCGGTACGTTGAAACCGATATGTGACGAGGCGGGGAGGCGCCGTATCGCCACGGTATCCACCCGTCGTTCGATGTGTCGCCCGTCGCGGCGCCCCGTCCGACGAGGTGCATGCAAGGTCCGTACGAGGCCCGGAGGGGGCTTCGTTCAGCATGCCCGCAAGGGCTCGTGTTTTGGAGGCACACATGGGACGTTTTACCAATCCTCGCGACCTGTATTTTGGTGAGGGCGCTCGTCACGAGGTCAAGAACCTCAAGGGCTCCCGTGCCATGATCGTCACCGGCGGCGGTTCCATGCGCCGCGGCGGCTTTTTGCAGGACGTCGAGGCCGACCTCAAGGAAGCCGGCTTTGAGGTACAGATCTTCGAGGGCGTCGAGTCCGACCCGTCGGTCGACACCGTGATGCGCGGCGCCAAGGCCATGCAGGACTTCCAGCCCGACTGGATCATCGGCATTGGCGGCGGCTCGCCGATCGACGCGGCCAAGGCCATGTGGCTCTTCTATGAGTATCCCGACGAGAAGTTCGAGGATGCCGTGAAGCCGTTCAGCTTCCCCGAGCTGCGCACCAAGGCGAAGTTCTGTGCCATCGCTTCGACCTCCGGCACCGCGACCGAGGTCACGGCGTTCTCCGTCATCACCGACTACGAGAAGGGCATCAAGTACCCGCTCGCCGACTTCAACATCACGCCCGACGTGGCTATCGTCGACCCCGAGCTCACCTACACCATGCCGCAGAAGCTCTGCGCGCACACCGGTATGGACGCGCTGACCCACGCCATCGAGGCCTACGTCTCCACCGCGGGCTCCATGTTCACCGACGCCAACGCGCTGCACGCCATCCGCGAGATCGTCGAGTGGCTGCCCAAGTCCTACACCGGCGACCATGAGGCTCGCCAGCACATGCACGAGGCCCAGTGCATCGCCGGCATCGCCTTCTCGAGCGGCCTGCTGGGCATCGTGCACTCCATGGCGCACAAGACCGGCGCCGCCTTCACGGGCGACCACATCATCCATGGTTGCGCGAACGCCATGTACCTTGGCAAGGTCATCCAGTACAACAGCAAGGACGCCCGCGCCAAGAGCCGCTATGCCTACATCGCCAAGGAGGTCCTGCACCTCGCGGGCGAGACCGAGGACGAGCTCGTGGCTGCGCTCGTGCAGGAGATCCGCGACCTCAACGACAAGCTCAACATCCCGCAGGGCATCAAGAACTACGGCAAGGGCGGCGTGAAGGCCGACGAGTCCATTATCGATTACGAGGAGTTCGAGGCCAAAAAGCACGACGTCGCGGCCAACGCCATCCTCGACGCTTGCACGCTCTCCAACCCGCGCCAGCCCACGCAGGAGGACATGGAAAAGCTGCTCGAGTGCGTCTACAACGACGTCGACGTGGACTTCTAAGCAACGTTTCGCTTTGTGCCCGCGCGTCCGCGCCCGGCGATGCACGCCGGAGCGGTTGTGCCGCGGCTTTTGCAGTAAGCACCTTTTGGGAGGCCCTTCGGGGCCTCCTTTCTTGTGTGGGAGATGCGGAGGGAGAGGCGCGTTCGGTGCAATTTCTGAAAATGGATGCAGCCTGGCACGGAATATCGGCTCAAACAGCCATTTTTCGTGCTGAGTTGCACCCATATTCACGTTTTGCACCGAAGTTTCATCCATGCGAAGGTGCCTCGCGAGGACACCTCGTGCAGATATTTCAACGGGAGTTTCACAAACCTGTATTACAAGTTCATGAATGTGCATACCAATGAGTAGAAACGTGCTATTCTCTCGACCTGCTACATATTTGGAAGCTTTGCATGCAGTTTGATGTATGCATATGCGGACGGTGCGACACGTGCCGCCCGCGTGGAACGGATTGGTCCCGGTGGGGCCGGGACAGAACGGGGAAGTGGTTGGTATGGCCATCAAGGTGGGAGTCGTCGGAGCGGCAGGCTACGCAGGGGCGGAGCTTGTGCGCCTGCTCGTTGCCCATCCGGATTTCGAGCTCAAGGTCATCACCTCGAACGCCGACGCCGGCCAGGCGCTTTCCTCGGTGTATCCCGCCTTCTGCGGCGTGAGCGACCTGGTCTTCTCCACGCACGACGATCCCGCCCTGAAGGAGCTTGATGCGGTCTTTCTAGCCGTTCCCCACACGGCGGCCCTCGCGGCGGCGCCGGGGCTTCTGGAGGCGGGGGTAACCGTCATCGACCTCTCGGCGGACTACCGCCTGTCCGATCCTGCGGTCTACCAGCAGTGGTACGGCGTTGAGCACACCTCTCCCGAGCTGCTTGAGACGCGCGCGTTCGGCCTGCCCGAGCTCTTCGGCGAGGATCTTGCCCGTGCAGCCGCCCGGCACGTAGCAGGCGAGGCGGTGCTTGTGGCCTGTGCTGGCTGCTATCCCACGGCAACATCGCTTGCCGCCGCCCCCGCGGTGCGCATGGGCTGGGTGTCGCCCACGGGCCCCGTGGTGGTGGATGCCATCTCGGGCGTGACGGGTGCTGGCAAGTCCTGCAACGCGCGCACGCATTTCTGCAGCGCCGACGAGAACGTCGAGGCCTATAACGTGTGCCGTCATCGCCACACGCCCGAGATCGAGCAGATTCTGGGCCTTGCTGGTCGCGTCGTGTTTACCCCGCACCTCGCGCCGCTCAAGCGCGGCCTGCACTCCACCGTCACCCTGCCGCTTACACCCGAGGCGGCACATGACCTTACGGCCGAGGCCGCCGTCGAGGCCTATCGTTCCTTCTACGAGGGCCGCGACTTCGTGCGCGTGCTCGACGCGGGGGCGACCCCCAAGACCTCCTCTGTTGCCGGCTCGAACGCATGCCAGGTGGGGCTTGCCGTTAATCCCCAGGCCGGTGTGCTTGTGGCCATGGGCGCCATCGACAACCTGTGCAAGGGCGCCGCGGGCCAGGCGATCCAGTGCGCCAACGTCGTCTTCGGCATGGACGAGCGACGAGGCCTGCCGGGCATCGCTCTTCCCGTGTAACGCGGGCGGCGGTGCCATTGTGGCCGGGCGCGTTGCTCGGTACACTGGACGCACTGGCTTTTGTGGGGCGGCAGGCCCCAAACAATAGGGGGAAACCATGATTGACATCAATCGTTTCGATGCGACGGTTCGTTCTGTGCCGGACGGCGGCGTGACGAGCGCCAAGGGCTTCAAGGCTGCCGGCGTGCACGCGGGCTTCCGCAAGAATCCCGAGCGCCTGGACATGGCCATGGTCGTCGCGGACGAGCTGTGCGCGGGTGCGGGCGTCTTCACCACCAACCGCTTCTGCGCTGCACCCGTCACCGTGTGCCGTGAGAACCTGGGTGAGGGTGGCTGCGGCATGGTGCGCGGGCTTGTGGTGAACTCGGGCAACGCGAACGCCGCCACGGGCGAGGAGGGCCTCTCCGTTGCGCGCGAGACCTGCGACATCGCGTCCCAGGTGCTCGCCTGCGAGCACAACCAGGTGCTCGTGGCGTCGACCGGCGTGATCGGCGTGCCCCTGCCCATCGGGTCGTTCGAGACCGGCATCCCGCAGGCGTGCGACGAGCTGTCGCGCTCCGGCGGCGCCGCGGCCGCACGCGCCATCATGACCACGGACACGCATCCCAAGGAGTACGCCGTCTCCTACGAGACGGAGACCCTGGAATACGTGGGCAGCACCTTCACCGTGGGCGGTATGTGCAAGGGCTCCGGCATGATCATGCCCAACATGGCCACGATGATCTGCTGCATCACCACCGACGCCCCCGTGGAGCCCGAGACGCTGCACGGGCTACTTTCCGGCGTCGTGGCGAAGACCTTCAACAAGGTCACGGTGGACTCCGACACCTCCACCAACGACACCTGCATCATGATGGCCTCCGGTGCCGCCGCTCCCGGCGTGCAGCCCATTCAGGAGGGAACCGACGCCTACGAAGAGCTTGAGCGCGCCGTGCGGATCGTGTGCGAGGCCCTGGCACGCGCCATCGCCTCGGACGGCGAGGGAGCATCGCGCCTTGTGACGGTAAACGTCACGGGTGCCCCCAGCGACGAGGACGCCGACACCGCCGCCCGCGCGGTGGCGAACTCTCCGCTCGTAAAGACCGCCATCGCCGGCCGCGACTGCAACTGGGGCCGTATTGCCATGGCGCTCGGCAAGTGCGGCGTCGCCTTCGACCAGCGCGACGTCTCTATCGACATCATGGACATCCCGGTGTGCCGCGGCGGCCTCACCGTCCCGTTTGACGAGGACGAGGCGCTGCGTCGCTTCGAGGCGCCCGAGATCATCATCACCGCCGACCTGGGTGCCGGCGACGGATCCGCCACGGTGTGGACTTGCGACCTCACCCATGACTATGTAAGCATCAACGGGGACTATCGCTCGTAGCCGGGTCGCGCGGCGACGGGGAGCTGCCTCGCGCCGCGCCTGCCTGGGCTTAGAGCCCGTCCCCTGGAGCCGCCGATCAGGCGGAGACAGGACATACCCATGAAGTACGCACGCGACTCACGCCCCTCGCTTTCTAACGAAAAGACAGCAAAGCTGCTGTTCGAGGCGCTTCCCTGGATTAAGAACCTCACCGGCAAGACGGTCGTCATCAAGTACGGCGGGTCTGCCATGGTCGACGAGAAGCTCCGTGCCGACGTCATGGGTGATATTCTGCTGCTGAAGATCATCGGCGTGAAGCTCGTGCTGGTGCACGGCGGCGGCGCGGCCATCAACGAGGCGCTTTCCCACTACGACCTGCCCGTCGAGTTCAAAAACGGCCAGCGTGTGACCACGCCCGAGATCATGGACATCGTGCGCGAGGTGCTGGGCGGCAAAGTGAACCAGGAGCTCGTGGCGGCCCTGAACCAGCACGGAAACGTGGCGGTGGGCGTGTCGGGCGGAGACGCGGGCACCATCATGGCCGAGCAGCTCGACCCTGCCCTGGGGCGCGTCGGTAAAATCTCGCGCATCAACGCCGACTATCTCGAGAGCCTTATGGACAACGAGTATATTCCTGTGGTGGCAACGGTCGCCCAGGGTGAGGACGGCGGGTTCTATAACATCAACGCCGACGTCGCGGCGGGGCATATCGCTGCGGCGGTTCACGCGCACAAGGTCATGTTCCTCACCGATGTTGACGGTCTGTACGAGGACTTCTCCGACAAGGACTCGCTCATCTCCAACCTGACGCTTGAGGAGACCGAGGCCATGCTTGCCAGCGGTGACGTGGCAAAGGGCATGATTCCCAAGCTGCAGTCGTGCATCACGGCGCTGCGCGGCGGCGTGTACCGTGCGCACATCATCAACGGCACCACGCCGCATTCGCTGTTGCTGGAGCTGCTCACCAACGCCGGTGTCGGTACGGTGATGCACTCCACCACCGAGGCGTACGAACACGATTGGAGCCCGCATCCGCTTGGCACGTTTGCGTCGCGCCTTACCGAGAACATCGACGGCGCGCTTGACGACGTCGAGGCTCTGTAACGGAGACCCCGGTCGCCTGTGAGCAGGCGGCTCCCTTCACGACCACGCTCATTTCCATTTGAACAAGAAAGGTCCCACCATGTCGCTCGCACAACAAAAGGCCCTGGAAGATACCTACCTCATGCATACCTATGGACGCTCGCCCGTTGAGTTTGTGGGCGGGGAGGGCATGGAGCTCGTCGGTGACGACGGCCGCACCTACCGCGACTTTTTGGCGGGCATCGGCGTGTGCTGCCTGGGCCACGGAGGGCTGGTTGCCAAGGTGATCCAGGAGCAGGCCGCAAAGCTCGTGCACGTTTCCAACTATTTCTATATCGAGCACCGCGGCCAGGTGGCGGCGCTGCTCTCCAAGCTGGCAAACGACGACCTTGAGGGCGCTCGCGCCGTCGCCGACGCCATTGCCAGCGGCGATGCCGACGCCGTGGCCGCGGCGTGTGCGCCGAAGCCGGGCGAGCAGGTGTGGAAGACTTTCTTCTCCAACTCGGGCGCCGAGGCCAACGAGGGCTCCATGAAGCTCGCGCGCCTCTATGCGCATCGCGCCGGCAACGGAGGCAACACCATCGTGTGCCTGCGCGGCGGCTTCCACGGGCGTACGCTCGAGACCATTGCGGCCACCATGCAGGATCGGCTTCAGGACAGCTTCAAGCCGCTGCCGGGAGGTTTCGTGGCTTGCACTCCTAACGATGTCGATGAACTGCGTCGCATCTTCGACGAGCTGGGCAGCGAGATTTGCGCCGTCATGCTCGAGCCGATTCAGGGCGAGAGCGGCGTGCATCCGCTGACGAAGGAGTTCGTGCAGGCCGCGTACGATCTGGTTCACGGCGTGGGCGGCGTGCTTATTTCCGACGAGGTCCAGGCGGGCCTGTTCCGTCCGGGCAAACCTTTTGCCGTGCAGCTCTTTGATGTTCATGCCGACATCATGAGCCTTGCGAAGGGTATCGCCGGCGGCGTGCCGGCCGGTGCGTTTGTTGCCAAGCAGGAGATCGCCGACGTCTTTCGTCCTGGCGACCACGGCTCTACCTTCGGCGGCAGCTGCCTGGCGGTCGCCGCGGCCGAGGCCGTGCTCACGCGCTTGGTGCAGGGCGACTATGCCGCCCATGCGGCGGAGGTTGGCGCGTACATGGTCGAGCGTCTTGCGACCGTGCCGCATGTGACCGAGGTCCGCGGCTCGGGCCTCATGCTGGGCTGCGATCTGGACGAGGCCGCCGGCGACGCTCATGACGTGGTGGCGCGCGCTCTTGAGGCGGGCTTCGTGATCAACGCGACGGGTGCCCACACCCTGCGCTTCCTGCCGCCGCTCATCTGCGAGCGCGCGGACGTCGACGACCTTGTTGCGTGCTTGACGAGCGTGCTTGGGTAGGGTGTCGCGCAGCGCGGCGTTTGGCGCCGGCGGTGGCATGCTTTGGCGCGCGCGGTGTTTGGTGCTGGCGGCATGTTGTGACGGGCGTGCTGCATGGTACCGGCGGCACGCTGTGACGGGCTTGCCGCTGGGTGCCGATGACGCGCCGTGACGGATGTGCCGCCGTGCCCTTTTCGATTCTCGGCCGTTCTGCCGCTGGCGTTTCCGGCGGCGTACGGTATACTGGTCCGCACGGGCGATTGGCGCAATGGTTAGCGCAGGTGCTTTACACGCACAAGGCTGGGGGTTCGAGTCCCTCATCGCCCACCACTTGGTTGTGACGGCCCCGGCGACGGGGCCGTTTCCTGTTTGTGGTTCTTGCTTGGACTCGAACCCGTAAGGGCCCCATGGTGAGCAAAGCGCGTGAGCGACTTTGCCAGCATGGGTCGCAAGGCGCGGGACGCGCCGCAGCGGGTCCGGCGCCGTGAGGCGCCGGGGAGTCCCTCATCGCCCACCATGGCATCGAAAGGCCTTTCCGCAGCTGGGGAGGCCTTTTTGCGTTCTGCATAAACGTGTTTTTTAGCACTCGATAGCACATCGGTACCTAACTGTTCGCTTTCGAGCATGACGTTGCGAGCGGCTGCGCTGTTCTGCGGCAATTCGCACGCACGAATTCTATGTTGCGGCAATCCGCACGCTCGGGGCCCCGATATGGGTGCTCGAGCGTGTGGATTGCCGCAATATATGCGCTCCGTCGGTCTCGTCCGTGTATATTGCCGCGATTTGGGCGCTGCGGTCGCGACCGTTCGGACGCCAGGGGCGCCGTTCGGACAAAGGCGCTTGCGACGAGGTGTTTTTTCCGATACGTTGAGGAAATCCAGTATGTCTACGCTGTTTTCTGAAGGCAGCCTACTACGCCGTGCTTCTGGGCACAGGATAGGGTTTCTCTGCCACCATCACTCGAAATTCGGAAAATCACCGTTGAATTATTCGGAAAAACACGGTTGAAAAATTCGGAAAATCAATGTTGAAATATTCGGAATATAATGGTTACGAATCATAATGCCTGGATGAGGGGTGAGCATATGGCACGGCAGGGCATTGCGCCGGAGGGTTACCTTCCTCGCGTGGTAGATGAGCAAGTCGAGCGATACCTGGAAATCTTCGGAGCCGTTGAAATAGCGGGCACCAAGTGGTGCGGCAAGACGTGGACCGCCCGCGAACACGGCGCAAGCGTTTCATATGTTGATGACGATCTTGACCTTGCACGTGCTGACCCTTCTCTTATGACGCTCGGTGATCGCCCGCACGTTATTGACGAATGGCAGCTCGTTCCGCGCATTTGGGATGTGGTGCGCCGCAGCGTGGACCGCGAGCGCGGCCTTCGCGGTGGCTGGATTCTCACAGGGTCGTCAACGCCGTTCCTGCGCACCAACAAGGATGGGGAGGCGCCGAGCCATAGCGGCGCTGGGCGCATCGGGCGGGTGCGCATGCACCCGATGTCGCTCTTTGAGAGTGGGGATTCTACCGGTGGTGTCTCTCTTGCCAGGCTTTTTGAGGGAGACTTTGAACCGTGTCTTGCTCCA
The DNA here is from genome assembly GCF_002160065.1 of Collinsella sp. An2. GTDB lineage: Bacteria > Actinomycetota > Coriobacteriia > Coriobacteriales > Coriobacteriaceae > Limicola. The sequence goes on from NZ_NFJW01000001.1 coordinate 241,686, forward strand.
GACGATACCCGCGAGCTCATCGATCTCTGCTGCAGAGGGGGATGGCCCGAGGCCGTCGGCTCCGAAGTTTCAAATGCCCAGACGCTCGCACGGGAATACCTGCGGCTCTTTTTTACGGAGAGCGTGCCCAAGGCCGGTAAGGACGCCGATGTGGCCGCTCGGCTCGTGGCGTCTCTCGCACGCAACCTCGGTCAGGCGGCGACCTACACAACCATTGTCCGCGACATGTACGGCGAAGAGGACGGCACCTCGGTCATCGCGCAGGGGACCGTGGCATCCTACCTCTCTCTGCTCAAGGCTTCCTATCTTATTGAGGAGTACCCCGGATGGGTTCCTCCGACGCGCTCGCGTAAGCGCCTGGCAGTCAAGCCCAAGCGCTACCTTGCCGATCCCTCCCTTGCAGCAGCCCAGCTGGGGATGGCGCCCGATGCGCTGCTGCGTGACTGGCAGACCTTTGGTCTCTTGTTTGAATCCCTTTGCATGCGCGACCTCACGGTCTATGCCCGCGCGCTGCCAAACGTGGGCTTTGAGCCGGTGCGCTACTACCGTGATGACGCGGGCCTTGAGGCGGATGCGATCATAGAGCTTGCGGACGGGCGCTGGGCGGCCTTTGAGTTCAAAGTGAGCGAGGACAAGGTTGCCGATGCCGCGAGCAGCCTCCTGCGGCTCAAGCGGAAGCTCTGTGAGAACCAGCGCGCGCGGGTGCGCGAGCCGGAGTTTCTTGCGGTGGTGACCGGCATCTCAAAATACGCGCGGCGTACATCCGAGGGCGTGTACGTGATTCCCATACGGGCCCTGAGGGCCTAGCGTCGCCGGGGGTTCCCTCATCGCCCGCCACTGATCTGAAAGGTCTTTCCGCAGCTGGGGAGGCCTTTTTGCGTTCTGCATAAACGTGTTTTTTAGCACTCGATAGCACATCGGTACCTAACTGTTCGCTTTCGAGCATGACGTTGCGAGCGGCTGCGCTGTTCTGCGGCAATTCGCACGCACGAATTCTATATTGCGGCAATCCGCACGCTCAGGGCCCCGATATGGGTACTCGAGCGTGTGGATTGCCGCAATATATGCGCTCCGTCGGTCTCGTCCGTGTATATTGCCGCAATTTGGGCGCTGCGGTCGCGACCGTTCGGACGCCAGGGGCGCCATTCGGACAAAGGCGCTTGCGACGAGGTATTTTTTCCGATACGTTGAGGAAATCCAGTATGTCCACGCTGTTTGCGTGCGTACAAGACAGCTAAGGAAAGGCCGGTGCCGCCATGTTCCGTTCCGCAATCGAAATAATGTTCGGGGGGGGGACGCTCGTTCTGAGCGTCTAGCTCAAAGATGGCAGATGCTGGCTGTCGTTGTTTTGATGGTACTTGCGGCATGTATTGCGGTGGCGGTGTCCGGTGGCGCACAGCCCGTTTTGGCAGAGGCGTTGGGCGATGCGTTGTCGAGTACGAGTTCTGCAACGGTGGCCGTGGAACCCCGCGAGGGGAACGACCATGACACCAGCCACAGTGGCTGGACTGCCATCACCGGCACACAGACCCTGAGTGGCGGTAACTACTATCTAAATGGTGATGTAACGGGCGACCTGACCATCACCGGCACCGTCACCCTCTGCCTCAACGGATACGTTTTAACGGGCAGCGGTAACGGTTCGGTCATTACGATAAGCAGTGGCGGAAACTTAACGCTGTGCGACTGCCGGCCAAATACCACGCACAGTGGTATTTCCTACACCGGAGGCGTTATCACCGGCGGAAAAACCACTGGTAGTGACAGAGCCGGCGGCGGGGTCGAAGTGTATCCAACTTCGGGTAACGCCTCCTTTACTATGTATGGCGGCACCATCGCAGGGAAAAGTAGTGAAGAGTCTGGTGGCGGTGTGACCACATGGGCTAATACAACTTTTACGATGTACGGCGGCACGATCACCAACAATACGGGTGATACTGGCGGTGGCGTGCGTAATGGTGGCACGTTCTATATGTACGGCGGAACCATTTCCGGCAATACGACCGCCTGGAAGGGCGCTGAATTGTATGTGAACAATGTGGCTAACATCCAAGGCGGAACCATTGGGAGCGGTACAGTTTACATTGCTGGTAGTAAAACGCTCAATATATCCGACGGATATATTGGCTCCTCTTTTGATGACACAAGCGACACTGCCAACATTACAGGCGGGTATTTTGCCAACGGCGACGCCACAGCGAATACTGTCGCGGGGAGAGCGGTTGCCAGCGGTTGTACCGCTGTGGACATTTCCCAAGGAAACCATTACGGCGATACGGACTATCAAAACGGCTACCCCTATGCGGTGTATACGACCGGCAGCACTTCGGGGTACGGTGTAGCTAGTGTGACCGTGACTTACGGCACAAGCTATACCCCAATCGTTTCGGGCAATACTCACAATGTAGAAGTCAGCTATTCCTACAAGGACAGTAACGAAGAAGCGGTAAACGACACCCCGTCCGCCGTGGGTACCTATACCGGCACCGCCACATTTGCTGCGTACATCGACGGGGCAAACAAAATCTATTATCCCGAAACCGATGTGAGTTTTATCGTAACCATCAATTCTGCTACGCCGAGCATCACGGCAACCGTATCCTATGGCTCGACGCAGACCAACATATTCACCTACGGCGATACCATCACCATTTCGGGCACCGTCACGGCGGCCCCCTCGACCAACGGCGTCAGCCTGTTGGCCGAACCGGAGCAAAACCAGGTGGGGTTGTATGTGTCGAGGAATGACAGCCCGATTGCCAAAGCGGATGTGACGACGACTGATGGTAGCTTCATCCTTCAATACAATACTGCCAGTCAGCTGATGCCCACGGGAAGCCAGACCCTCACGGTGAAATACGGCGGCAGTTCTGGCCTGACCAGCGGCGAGGCCACCGCGACCATCACGCTGAATCAGAAGGCGGTTACAGCCTCTCTCAGCGGTACGACGGCCAAAACCTACGACGGCGAGACCAACGCGCCGACTGGGCTGACTGTCGGTCTGAGCGGCGTACTTTCAGCCGATACCGTGACGGTTTCGGCTGAAAGTATCACCTACGACGATGCCAACGCGGGCGCCAACAAGACCATCACCGCTACGGGTATCACTCTCAGCGGTGACGATGCGAAGTGGTACAGCCTGTCCAGCGACACGGCCGCTACCACCGGCTCCATCACCGCGGCAGCTTCTTCTGTGGACACCGCGCCGGAGGCCAACACTAGCTTGACCTTCACCGTCACAGCCCAAGCTCTGGTGACGGCGGGCTCAGCCAGCAATGGCACCATGGTGTATGCCCTGGGAACTAGCGCGGACGATGTGCCAGCTGATAATTACAGTGCGACCATCCCTACCGGCACCAACGCGGGCACATACTACGTCTGGTACAAGGTGCAGGCAGATCAAAACTACAGCGATACCGCCCCAGTCTGTGTGACCGTGACCATTGCCAAGGCCACGCCCGAGCTAGCTCTGGCGGCCTCTCCTGCGTCCCTGCGGGGTCGGGGTACCGTAACGCTGACCCTCACCGGCGTGCCGGAAGGCGGCGGGAGCGTCACGGTGGCCTGCGACGACGGCAGCATCACCGTGGCGGCGGGCGACGACGGCGCTTGGACGGCCAGCCTGCCCAACCGCACGCAGACGTACACCTTTACCGCCAGCTTTGACGGGAACGACAACTACGACCCCACCAAGGCTTCCTGCACCGTGGAGGTGACTTATCGGAGCACCTATGTCCCGCCCGCGCACACGGACGGCCCCAGCACCTCCGGCTCCGAGGGCTGGGATGACATCAAGGATGAGATCGCGGGCGCCGAGGGCGGCGGTTCCATCGTCATCGATATGGGTGGCGAGACCGAGGTGCCCGGCGAGGTCTTCGAGGAGGTCGCCGGCAAGGATGTGGACGTGACCTTCGAGCTGGAAGACGGTGTGAGCTGGACGGTGAACGGCCAGGACGTGCCCAAGGGCGCCGACATCGGCGACCTCGACTTGGGTGTGGGCATGGGCACCGACGGCATCCCCGTGGACGTGATCAACGCCGTCACAGGCGAGGTCGGCACCGTGCAGATCGCCCTGGCTCACGACGGCGAGTTCGGCTTCGAGATGGTTCTGACGGCCCCGCTGGGCCGGGAGAACGCCGGATACTGGGCCAACCTCTATCACTACGACGAGGACGACGAGCGGCTCTCCTTCGAGACCGACGCCCGGATCGACGACGACGGGAGCGTCTCCCTGAGGCTCTCCCATGCCAGCCAGTACGCTATCGTCATCGATAAGGTCGGCCACGCGCTGCCGTTTGCGGACGCGTCCGAGGGCGAGTGGTACTCGGAGCCCGTCCGCTGGACGTGGCTCCACGGCGTCATGACCGGCTACGACGACGGGTCGAACCTCTTCGGCACGGAGGACGCCCTCACGCGCGCCCAGCTCGCGGCGACGCTCTACAAGGCCGCCGGCTCGCCCGCGGCCGACCCCGCCGGTGTAGAGAGGTACTCCGACTGCGCCTACGGCGCCTGGTACGCGGAGGCGGTCTCCTGGGCAACCGACCAGGGCCTCATGACCGGTTACGACGACGGCTCCGGCCGCTTCGCGCCTGACGCTCCGCTCACGCGCGAGCAGCTTGCCGTGGTCTTCTGGCGCGCCGCGGGCTCGCCTGCGGCCGAGGCGGACCTCGGCGCCTTCCTCGACGGCGGCGAGACGTCCTCGTGGGCGAGGCCGGCGGTCATATGGGCGGTCTCCACGGGCCTGCTCAAGGGGTACGGCAACACCGGCGAGCTCGACCCCGCGGGCACCCTCACCCGCGCCCAGGCGGCGACGGTGCTCTACCGCCTCGCCACGGAGGGAGCGGACGAGACTCTCGGCTCCCGCTAGAACCCCGAGATCGTTTCGGATGCTCCGGCCCGGGACGTCTCAGCGGACCGTCCCGGGCCGTCTTCGTCAAGGGGCTCCTTCCTCGTTCCCGAGCCGTATCCCTCGCCCTAGTTGCGTGCACGATTCCAAAGTCGATAGGGGGTTCCGGCCGTTTCCACCCTGCGTCGTTGGTCGATTCGAGTGGTTACTGGGCATGGGAGACGCGTCCGGTTCGAGTGACTGGTCAATTCGAATGTCCGCTGGGCAAGAGGAGCGTGGCCTGGTGCGGTCGTTGGTCGATTTCGCTGAGCACTGGGCACGTGCAACGGGAGATTTTCGCGTGTTGGTCCGCGGTGGGACCGCCTTGCTGCCCAGGAGGTCGACATCTTGACCACACCCGCATGCATGCGAGCGGGGCCGCTGCCCAGCGCGCGTTCCAATTGACCACGCGCTCTTCAATTATGCGATCCCCATGCCCAGCGCGGGTCCATATTGACCATGCCACGGCTAATGAGGGCGATTGTGGCCGAATCGCGCTCGTAACTCTCGTCCAGCGCACGCAACGTAAAAACGCCACATGCAGCTCGCGCGTCCAAGGACACAGACCCGCGACAAGACGGGAGTAAGCTCGCTCGTATGACGCATCACCTAGATAACGGCCACAACGGGATGCAGTCGCTTCCCATGAGACTACGCCAACAGCCAATCGATGAGATTCAACTGCTCTATACCGTTGTGGTCGCTCGACCCAATGCGGTCCAAGGTGAGCAGTGTCTTGGGGTAGGCATCGTCCAGCCGCTCGAGCGGACGCAGCTCGCGCTCTAGGGTCGACTCATCCAGTACAGACAATGCGACCTGGAAGTAATGCGGCCTGCCCTCGCGCTCGGCAACAAAGTCGATTTCCAAATCGCCCAAGCGGCTTCATTTATATTCGACGCATCGTTTGCTTGCAAGACATGTTTCGATCTGTCCAACCAAATGGATGAAATTCGGTGAAGCTTCAAGTTCATCCAATTAACTGGATGAATTTGCCAGAATTGATGGTTGGCTCGAAAGGTGACGCGAGAGATGCTGCGCAAGTGCGGATGTCAATTGAAAGCGCCACCAACGACGACGTGAAACCCGTGCCACGATCCAGCGTCGAGTGCTGGGAAATGTCGAGGCTTCCGGTTGGCGCCATCGCGGTGATCGAGGGCAGGGACAAGCCATATCTCTATCGCGGAAAGGCATACCGCAGAAGCGACACGGTAGATGTGCTCAGGACGCTTGGCCTGTATTCGGCCGTCAGCGTCTGCATCAATGCGGCGATAATACCGGCTGATGAACCGTGAAGGGCAAAAATGGGCCAATCGCATACCAACGAGAGATGTTGGCTATATCGACGAAGTGAGGGTGTGGCCCTGCGGAGCGTGAAGCGGGTAGTTTCCATGCCGATTCGCGATGCGTGCGATGCTGACGAGGCGCGGGAAATGCTGATGCGGTGCACCGGTGATGCCTGTGTGGTCGGAGGGGTGTCGGATGGGTTCTGGGCAGGGGGTCAGACCTGGTAGGTCTCTCGTCCGGTATTCCCCGGTGCATTTCGTAAGGAGCGTGCCCCTCGGGATACCCCTAGGGAGTAGGGGAGGCGCCTGCCTTTTTCGAGATGTCCTCTGAGGAGTGGGTTCGGCCCCCACGTACGTCTTGAGTTGCCTACCTCGAATTCAAGTTGCGTGCGCGCTTTAAAAGTTGATAGAGGTTTTCGGCCATAATCACCTCCAATTGAGGGCGATTATGGTCGTATCGCGCACGCAATTTTCATCGGGCGCACGCAATTTCAGTTGGGCGCACGTAACACCTGCCACGCGCACGTAACTCGACAACGGGGTACGCAACTCGCGTGGAGCAGCGCGTCTCGGGTCCTCCGGAAGGGTCCTTCAGGAAGGTCCTTGGGGAATTCTCTTGTTGACAACACTGCGGGCAAGAAGGCGTGCAGCCGGTCCGCCCCTATGGCCGTATACTCGGTGCGTACGTATGATTCGCGCTTGGGCAGCCTTGCCCGCCCGGAAGGACTCATCATGGAGAAGATCGCCAGCTTCACCGTCAACCACCTCGTACTCAAGCCGGGGGTGTACGTCTCGCGCATAGACACCGACCCCGCCACGGGTGCGCAGGTAACCACGTTTGACCTGCGTCTTACCGAGCCGAACCACGAGCCGGTGATGAACACCGCCGAGTGCCATACTATCGAGCATCTGGGCGCGACGTTTTTGCGGAACCATCCCGATTGGGCCTCGCGCGTGGTCTACTTTGGGCCCATGGGATGCCGGACCGGCTTTTACCTGGTGGTGTTTGGGCAGGTGAGTTCTCAGGAGATTCTCCCGCTTGTTCGTGAGCTCTTTGCGTTCGTTCGCGACTTTGAGGGCGAGATTCCGGGCGCGCGCCCCGAGGAGTGCGGTAACTACTTGGATCAGAACCTCCCCATGGCCAAATGGCTGGCGGCGCGCTATCTGGAGCGCGACCTGGACCACGCCGACGAGACGCGCCTGCAGTATCAGTAGGGGCGCCCGACCACCAGCAGGAACGCAAGAACCCGCGCGCCGAGCCACCAGCAAACACGCCGCGCCCCATCGCGCGCCGAGCATCGCCTGTTTGTTTCGCGTGGTCTCGCGCCAGCGGCTACAATGAAATGCGCATCTGCGTCCACTCCAAAAGGAGCTGTTCCATGGCCCATACCGTCCTGCCCGAAACGCCAACCGGCGAGCTGCGCGACCGCTTGCGGCGCGTCCGCTACATCTTCACCGACCTCGACGGCACCATGTTGGGGCCGGGATCGTGCGTGCTTGCGAATGCTTCTGGCGAGCCAAGCCTCGACTTTGTGCGCGCGCTGCTCGAACTCAAGCAGGCGGGCATCGAGGTCATCCCGTGCTCGGGACGAAATCGCTCGATGCTCCACGAAGATATTCGCCTGCTGGGCCTCAACTCCTTTATCGGCGAGATGGGCGGACTGCTCATGCTCGACAACAGCGAGAGCCGCTGGGAGTACTACACGGCCGACATGCCGTTCAATCCCGCCTGGGGCTACTCGCCGCACGAGTGCATCGAGGCCACGGGCATCCTCGACGAGTTCTCGACGCGGTGGCCGGGTCTTCTGGAATACCACAACGACATGTCGACGGGCTACAAGCACCGCGAGGTCACCGTCGGCCTGCGCGGCGAGATTCCCGATGAGGAGGCGCGCGCCATCATTGAGCAGTCCGGCGCGGAGCTCGACTGGGGAGACAACGGCTTTCTGAACTACATCTCGGCTCCGACTACGCTCAAGCTGCCGGAAGGCGTGCGGGGCCGTGCGTTCAACATCATGCCTCGCGGCCTGAACAAGGGGCGCGGCATCAAGCGCTTCTGCAGCCTGCGCGGCATCGACTTGTCGGAGACGCTCGCGATCGGCGACGCTCCGTCCGACTTTCTCATGGCGGACACGTGCGACACGTTCCTCCTGGTGGAGAACGGTCTTAAGAGCTCTTCGGCCGAGGAGTTCCTGGCGAGCCACGATAACGCGTTCGTCGCGCCTGGCCGCTTGGTGGACGGTTGGGTCAACGGCATGCGCTGCGTGCTGGCGGCGCAGGACCGAGTGGAGGGCTGAGGCGCATGCAGCAGCAACGTGCCGAGGCGGGCTTCGTCGGACCGGGAAGCCTGGTCACGCCCCATCCGTCGGCTACCGACCCCCTGGCGGCCGAGCGCGGCGGCAACAGCCGACCGATCGGCGTCTTTGACTCGGGGCTGGGAGGCCTCACGGTGGCCCGCGCCATGGCTCGCGCCCTTCCGCACGAGTCCATCTACTACCTGGGCGACACGAAGCGCTGCCCGTACGGTCCGCGCGACGAGGACGAGGTGCGCTCTTTCGTGATACAGGCGGGGCGATGGCTCGAGGCGCACGACGTCAAGATCATGGTCATTGCCTGCAATACCGCGACGGCCGCCGGCCTGCACCTTGCGCAGCAGCTGCTGCGTGTGCCGGTGATCGGCGTCATCGCACCGGGCGCCCGCGCCGCCATCAACACCACGCGTACGCGCAAGGTGGGCGTGCTGGCAACCGAGCTCACCGTGCGGTCGGGCGCCTATCGGCGCGCCATCCACAGCCTGGATGCCGGCGTAGACGTGTATGGCTGCCCTGCGCCCAGCTTCGTCGAAATCGTTGAGCGCGAGCTAGCCACGGGCGCGCATCTTCAAGAGCGCTGGCTGGAAAACGGCGACATTTTCGATACGCCCGAGAACCGAGCCGAAGTTTGCCGCACGCTGTCGCCGCTAGCCGATCGCGACGTCGATACGGTGGTGCTGGGCTGCACGCACTTCCCGCTGCTTGCCGGCCCCATTCGCGCCGCGCTGGGTCCGGGTGTGCACGTGGTGTCCTCGGCCGAGGAGACCACGCGCGAGCTCACCGATATCCTGCAGCGCCGCGAGCAGCTGGCCTCGGCCGATGTGGAGCCGCAGCATCGCTTTGCCACCACGTCGGACAACATCGCCGCCTTTGCGGCGGCGGGCAGCTTCATCTTTGGCCAGCCGCTGCGCAGCGTGGAATACGTGGGCCTCGATGAGCTGGAAGCCCTCGACCGGCGATAGCGAAGCGGCCGGGTAGAGCTTGGCTCGCTGAGGAATCGGTCGGGTGAGGTTCGGTTCACCGAGGGCTTGACCTGGTGGGGCCCGACCCGAAGGCGCCGCCCCGCAGTCCCGCGAAAACCTGCCCGGTAAAGGTTGCTCTTGACGATGGATGTTCGTAGGGACCACCCCACAGCGGTCCTGTTACATAAGGTACGAAAGGTTTAGGAACGACATGCTGACCACCGATTCTGTGCGCGCAAACGGGCGCGCCGCCAACGAGATGCGCCCTGTGAAGCTCACGCGCGACGTCATGAAGCACGCGCTGGGGTCGTGCCTGGTGGAGTTTGGCGACACGAAGGTGCTGTGCGCCGCCACCATCGAAGAGGGACTTCCCGGTTGGCGCAAGGCGAGTCGCGCCGGTTGGGTGACGGCGGAGTATGCCATGCTGCCCGCCTCGACCAACCGCCGGAGCCGCCGCGAGACCGGACAGCGCAAGGGCCGCTCCATGGAGATCGAGCGTCTGATCGGTCGCAGCCTGCGCACCGTCACCAACCTGCGCGCCCTCGGCGAGTACACCGTCACCGTGGATTGCGACGTGTTGCAGGCCGACGGCGGAACCCGTACGGCAAGCATCACGGGCGCTTGGGTCGCCCTGCACGACGCCCTCATGGCGTGGGTCGCCGCGGGAAAGATTCCCCGCCTGCCGCTGGTCGACCAGGTTGCGGCCGTGTCCATGGGCGTCGTTGATGGCGAGAACCTGCTGGATCTCGACTACTCCGAGGACTCCAACGCCGAGGTCGACATGAACCTGGTCGCGACGGGCTCGGGAGAGATCATCGAGATCCAGGGCACGGGCGAGCGCACCCCGTTTGATCGTGCGCGTCTGAACACCCTGCTTGACCTGGGTGACCTTGGTATCAAGCATCTCATTGCCCTGCAGGACGAAATCACGGCATTCCAGGACTAACGGGGTTGCCCCACGGCGCGGACGTCAGGCTGCAAGTCAAGGGGGCAAGGGCGCCCGCCCGGTCAGCGCACCGATGCCCCAGCCGCATGGCGGGGCACTTACCGACACGCGGGCATCACACTGCAGCGTATTGTGAGAGGAGCGAACAACATGGCGCTTGAGCACATCGATATCGCGGAGCTCGACCCCGCCCACACCGTGGTGGTGGCAACGGGCAACGCGCATAAGCTTGTTGAGATCGAGGATATCCTGGGGCGTGCCCTGCCGGGAACGCGCTTTGTCGCGCTTGGCCAGCTGGGCGACTTCGAAGAGCCCGAGGAGAACGGCACGACGTTCGCCGAAAACGCGATCATCAAGGCCGAGGCCGCGGTCGCCGCGACGGGCCTTACCGCGGTCGCAGACGATTCGGGCCTGGTGGTGGACGCGCTCGACGGCGAGCCGGGCGTATACTCTGCGCGCTATGCGGGCGTTCACGGCGACGATGCCGCCAACAACGCCAAGCTGCTCGCAAACATGCGTGACGTCCCCGATGCCGAGCGCACGGCGCGTTTCATGAGCGTGGTCGCGCTGATCGAGCCGAGCGGCCTGGTGCGCCTGGGCGAGGGCGCGTGCGAGGGCACGGTGGGCCACGAGGGAAGGGGAGAGCACGGGTTTGGATATGACCCACTGTTCCTGCCCGCCGACACGCCGGGAAAGACCATGGCAGAGCTCATGCCCGAGGAGAAAAACGCCATCAGCCACAGGTTCCATGCACTGCAGGACCTGTGCCAGAAGCTCGCAGCAGAAGACCGAGGCGCCGACGGGACGGCCGATTCCGCCGCTGCTACGACGCCCGAGGCGTCCTGCAACGCCGCCGAGGAGGCGTAGAGCCGTGCGCGCGGTTGTTCAGCGGGTGCTTTCCTCCAGCGTCACCATCGGTGGCGAAGTCGTAGGAGCAATCGATAAGGGCTACCTCATCTTACTGGGCGTGGGGCACGACGACACTCGCGCCCAGGCCGAGCAGCTCTGGCACAAGATCTTCTCGCTGCGCATCTTCGAGGACGAGCAAGGCAAGACCAACCGGTCGCTCGACGACGTGGGCGGCAGCGTTCTTGTGGTGTCGCAGTTCACGCTGTACGCCGACTGCAGGCGCGGCCGTCGTCCCTCGTTTACCGACGCCGGATCGCCCGCGCTTGCCAACGAGCTCTATGAGTACTTCGTCTCGCTCGTGCGCGCCGACGTCCCCCGTGTCGCTACCGGCAGATTTGGCGCCGACATGCGCGTCGAGCTCGTGAACGACGGACCGTTCACCATCGTGCTCGACACCGACGACCTGTAGCGCCGCAGGTCGCAGGGTGTTTCGCCACACCCTCACCACATGCCGCCGAGTTGCGAGCTCAAGCACCGCGAGGCTGCTATACTCTTGTACGTTTGACTTTATGTTGGGGATATTCTGCCCTGATTGCACAGCAAGTGGGAGGCATCGTACATGGAAGAGCTGGTAGTCAACCACGTCGAGGAGATTCACGAGCATCTGAGCCAGATGGTGGGACAGCGCGTGAAGGTGAAGGCCAACATGGGCCGCACGCGCGTCATCGAGCGCATGGGCGTCATCAAGACGGTGCACCCGGCGGTCTTCATCGTCGAGGTCAACGAGCGCCGTGGCCGTACCTCGCGTCAGTCGTACCAGTACGTGGACGTGCTCACCGGGTCTGTCGAGCTCTTCGACCCCGAGACGGGCGAGCACATCTTCACTCCGCTTGGCAACCAGTCCGAGGAGCACTAAGATGCCTGCGCGGTTCATGCTTATTACCGCTCCGGCAAAGATTAACCTCTACCTGGGCGTGCACACGCAGAAGGACGCACGCGGCTACCATCGGGTCGATTCCGTCATGACGACGATCGACCTGACCGACACGCTTGCCATTGCGCCTGCCGACGAGCTCGCGGTTCATACCGTGCCCGAGGCTGACTTTCCCATGGAGGAGAACACCGCCTATCGTGCGGCGGTCGCCATGGGCAAGGCATTTGAACGCGAGCCCAACTTCACGATCCTGATCGACAAGCACATTCCTATTCGGTCTGGCCTGGGCGGTCCGTCGACCGATGCGGCGGCGGTCATCATGGCGCTGTGCCGCGCATGGCATCTCGATCCCACCGACCCCAAGATCGATGAGATCGCGCGCTCCATCGGGGCCGACGTGCCGTTCTTTTTGTACGGTCCCCCTGCGTATCTTGCCGGCGCCGGCGATGAGATGCGCGAGCTGTTTCGCCCGCTGACCGGCACGCCGGTCGCGCTGGTCAAGCCGCTTGCCAGCGGCGTGACGGCGCGCGACGCCTACGTGCGGTTTGACGAGAGCCCGATTGACGCGGCTCCGCTCGACCCCATGCTCGAGGCGCTGCGCCTGCATGACGAGACGGCCATTTTTAACAGCGTCGCCAACAACCTGGCGCCTGCTGCCTGCTCCATCGAGCCCGAGATCGCGCAGATCCTCGATTGGATTCGCGAGCAGCCCGAGGTTCGTGCGGCAGACGTGACCGGCTCCGGCGCGTGCGTATTTGCGATATGCAACACCCAGATGGCCGCCGACGCCATCGCGCTTTCCGCGCTCAACGAGCACGGTTGGTGGGGTCAGTCCGCAAAAATGGAGAACTCGGGACCTTATGTTGCTGCGGGCTAGCATCCCGCACAGGCTTGTGCTAAGATAGCCTCCGCTTCGGGTTGTGGCTCAGTTTGGTAGAGCACCGCGTTCGGGACGCGGGGGTCGCTGGTTCAAATCCAGTCAACCCGACCATTTGAATGTAAAGGCCTGCCGCTTGTCGGCAGGCCTTTTGCGTACGAAGGGATACGAGGGGCAGGACACCGCTGCGATTTGGGGGAAGGGGAGCTTCGCTCTCATTGGGCCCGCGTCGCAGATGATGAAAGGAGTCCTCCGATGAAAAGCGGTATGCCGCGACATGGCTATGCTCGGGTCAACGAAAAGATCGGAAGGCATCTGTCGGACCTAGAGCTGACCGAGCGCCTGCAGGAGCCTGACGCCGAAATCGCCCTGACCGCATTCGACGGGGAGTCGTTTGAGCGCCTCGATCCCGACGCCGCCTCCTTTTCCGAGGTCGTGTTCCATAACTGTTTGTTCGAGGACGGCGACTTTTCGGGCTGCACTTTCACAGACATCCTGTTTGTTGGCTGCCGTTTTATATCCTGTTCCATGGAGCGAAGCTGGCTCAACCGCGTCGATTTCCGGGCGTGCTCGGCACCGGGTCTGGGGTTTGGCCAGGGCAGGTTGACCGGCGTCTCGTTTACCGACTGCCAGCTGCGATACGCCGACTTCTCGGAGGCATCCGTGCGCGGTGTTGTTGCACGGGACACCTGTCTGGCCGAGAGCGTGTGGCGGGCAGTCAAGCTTGGCCGCGTCGAGCTCGAGCGCTGCGACCTATCACGGGCGGATGTCATGAGGACGTCGCTCGAAGGCGTGGATCTCTCATCGTGCAACATAGGAGGCCTCGTGGTGTCGAGCGGCTTGCGCGAGCTGCGTGGAGCCATCATCGCGCCCGAGCAGGCCTTGGACCTCGTTGGCTTTCTGGGCGTACGTATCAAGGACGAATAGGGCGGCGCCATTCCAGCCCGTCGCCTCCTGCCTTCGCAGTCCGTCCTCATATGGCGTCTTCTTCATTTTTTACACGGCTTTACATACGGATTACCTGCGCGCGTGTAAAATATGGCGATGTTGTCCATGCCACGCGTGCGCGGTATACTCGACCGAGCACGTTTTGGCGCACATATGGGAGGAAACATGTTCCCTAAGGGTTTTGAGTGGATCGTCATCCTGGTTGTTGTCCTGATCATCTTCGGGCCCAAGAACCTTCCGAAGCTCGGCAAGTCGCTTGGTTCCACGGTCAAGAACCTGCGCGAGGGCATGGAGGGCACCGACAGCTCCACCGATGAGCCTGCAGAGGAGAGCGACGAGGACAAGGAGATCCGCGAGCTCGAGGAGAAGCTGGCCGAGGCCAAGAAAAAGAAGGAAGCCGAATCCGACCAGGGTCCCATCTCTGAGTAGGAACGCATAACGTCGGGTAAGCGGCGGCCGGTTACCACATGGTCAGCCGGTCGCTTTTTTCTCCCGTGGGATTTGGACGCACACCGCGACAGCAAGGAGTTTTCTGCATGGATGCAAGCGAGATCGTACTGACAGCCGAAGGCCGCCAGAAGCTGGTTGACGAGCTTGAGTGGCGCGAGGGCGACCTCACGAAAGAGATCGTCGAGCGCATTCGCACCGCCCGCGACTTCGGCGACCTCTCGGAGAACTCCGAGTACGACGACGCCAAGGAGGAGCAGGCCAAAAACGCCGCCCGCATCGCCGAGATTCAGTCTATTCTCGCCAACGCCAAGGAGGCCGAGTCGCTCGATCACAACCTGATCGTCTCCATTGGCTGCACGGTCGGTCTGGTTGACGGCGACGGCGTGGCCACCGAGGTCACCCTGGTTGGTACCACCGAGACCAACTCGCTCGAGCACAAGATCTCGAACGAGTCCCCCGTCGGCCGCGCCATCATCGGCCGCGCCGAGGGCGACACCGTCGAGGTCGTGACGCCGTCCGGCAAGTCCCGCATCTACACCATTACGAAGATCACGCGCTAGGCCGCGGCCCGGTGCGAACAAACCTGTACGCTCCCCGGGACCGCAAGGCCCTGGGGAGCTTTTTCGTTGAAGAGATTCCGTTGGCATAACGGAAGACGCAGCAAGGAGCAAGCATGGCAGAGAACCAGACCGAGCAGGTCGCCGAGGGCGCACAGGCTCCGGATACCCTGAACGACGAGCGCGCGCATCGTCTGAGCAAGCGCGAGGCGCTGTACGCCGCCGGACGCAACCCCTATCCCGAGCACTCCGACGTGGAAGACCACGTCGAGGACATCGAGGCCAAGTACGCGGACCTCGAGGCCGGCGTTGACACCGAGGACGTCGTACGCATCGGCGGGCGTGTCATGGCCAAGCGCGGCCAGGGCAAGATCGCCTTCGTGGTGGTTCGCGATGCCACCGGCGACATTCAGCTCTTCTGCCGCATCAACGACATGCGCGAGGAGGATTGGTCGCTGCTGCAGGAGCTCGACCTGGGCGACATCGTGGGCGTCGAGGGCGTCGTGGTGCGTACGCGCCGCGGTCAGCTGTCGGTGGCTCCGAAGCGCATCGAGCTCCTCTCTAAGGCGGTGCGCCCCCTGCCCGAGAAGTTCCATGGCCTCTCCGACAAGGAGACCCGCTATCGCCAGCGCTACGTCGACCTCATTGTGAACGAGGACGTGCGCTCCACGTTTGCCAAGCGCTCCGCCATCGTCTCGGCGTTCCGTCGCTACATGGAGGGCAACGGCTACATGGAGGTCGAGACGCCCATTCTGCAGACCATCCAGGGCGGCGCCACGGCCAAGCCGTTCATCACGCACTTCAACGCGCTCAACCAGGAGTGCTACCTGCGCATCGCTACCGAGCTGCACCTGAAGCGTCTGCTCGTGGGCGGATTTGAGCGCGTGTTCGAGATCGGCCGCATTTTCCGCAACGAGGGCATGGACCTTACGCACAACCCCGAGTTCACCACCATGGAGGCGTACCGCGCCTTCTCCGATCTCGAGGGCATGAAGCAACTTGCCGAGGGCGTCATCAAGGCGGCCGCGGCTGCTATCGGCGCGGGCGAGAAGATCGTGTACCAGGGTACCGAGATCGACCTGTCGGGCACGTGGCCGAGCCGCCCCATGACCGAGATCGTCTCCTCCGCGCTTGGACGCGAGGTTACGCTTGATACCCCGGTCGAGGAGCTGCGCGCCGCCTGCGCCGAGCACGATATCGAGGTCAAGCCCGAGTGGACCGCTGGTAAGCTCATCGCCGAGCTCTACGACGAGATTGGCGAGCCTTCGATCGTGAACCCGACCTTCGTGGTGGACTATCCCATCGAGGTGAGCCCGCTTGCCAAGCGCTTCGAGGACGACCCGCGCCTGACGCATCGCTTCGAGCTTGTCATTGCCGGCCATGAGTACGCCAACGCGTTCTCCGAGCTCAATGACCCCGTTGACCAGGCGGAGCGCTTCGCCAAGCAGATGGAGGAGAAGGCCGGCGGCGACGACGAGGCCATGGAGTACGACGAGGACTACGTGCGCGCCCTCGAGTATGGCATGCCGCCTGCGGGTGGTATCGGCATCGGCATCGACCGCGTGGTCATGCTGCTCACCGATTCGGCGAGCATCCGCGACGTTCTGCTGTTCCCGCACATGAAGCCCGAGGGCAAGGGCAACGCTGGCATTGCTGCGGCGAAGGCGAAGCAGGAGGCCGAGGCTGCCGCTGCGTCCGCCGAGGCTGCCGAGGTCGCAGCTGGCGTGGCCGTTGCCCCCAACAAGGTGCCGACGCTCGACTTCGACAAGGTCGCCGTCGAGCCGCTCTTTGCCGACTTCGTGGACTTCGAGACGTTCAGCAAGAGCGACTTCCGTGCGGTCAAGGTGAAGGCGTGCGCCGCCGTGCCTAAGAGCAAGAAGCTGCTGCAGTTCACGCTTGACGACGGCTCGGGCACGGACCGCACCATTCTCTCCGGCATCAGCATGTACTACGAGCCGGAGGACCTTGTGGGCAAGACCTGCATCGCCATCACGAACCTGCCGCCGCGCAAGATGATGGGCATCGATTCGTGCGGCATGCTGATTAGCGCCGTGCACGAGGAAGATGGCGAGGAGCGCCTGAATCTGCTCATGGTCGATGACGCGATTCCTGCGGGCGCCAAGCTCTACTAAGGCGCTGCGCGGCCGAGCTAAGGCGTTGCGTGCCCGAACTGAGGCAGCTCAGAACTGAAGCCACAAGATGGTCCCTCACCTCCCGTCCGAAAGGGCTTGGAGGTGGGGGACCTTTCTATACGCGGGTGCGAGTGCGCAGAGGTGGGCGCGAGCAACGCCGTCTATTTCCTCATGACCGTCTGCTGTGGCGTATCCCTTCTATAATGGACGCGTTGGATAGGAGGGGTTGTCAATGGCAGACGGAGAGAGACCGCGACTCACGGCGGCTCAGCTGCACGTGGTGGTTACGTTGGGGTTCTGCGGACTTGTGTCCGCAGCGGATAACTGGTTTGTTTCTCCGGCGCTGCCTGCTATAGCCCATACGCTTTCTGTGGCCCCGACAGCTGCGGCAATCGTCTTAACTGCCTACCTGTTGCCGTATGGTGCGCTGCAGCCGGTCTGCGGCAGGCTGGGCGACGGGGTGGGGCGTCTGCGCCTGCTTCGCATCATCGTGCTGGGCCTTTGCGTGGGTACCTTTCTGTGTGCCGTGGTGCCCAACCTCGAATTCTTGGTGGTCGCGCGCGTGGTAACGGGCTGTTTTGCGGCGGGCATCATCTCGGTGTCCCAGGCGTTTGTGGGCGATGTGGTTGGACCCGACCGTCGCGCGGGCGCCGTGGGTATCCTCATGGGCATCACCTTCACCGGGCAGGGACTGTCGGCGGGTCTTGGCGGCATCCTGACTGATCTTGTGGGCTGGCGTGCTGCCTTTGCGGCGTTTGGCGTGCTGGCGGCGCTTGCATGGCTGGGGTTGTTTACCTTGCGCGAGCCGAAGCATCAGGGGAGCCTCGATTGCAGAGATGGCCGAGATGGCTGCGACGACACCGGCACCGGCGAATCGCGTGTAACGGCCCAGGATGTTGATGCGACGAGCATTGCCGCGCCGACTGCGCAGATGCCCTCTGCGGATGCGGTGAGCGCTGCCGCGCACGATTCTTCAGAGCCCATTGCGGCGACCAACAAGGCCGTCAATCCCAACAAGACCGTCAATCCCAACAAGACCGTCAACCCCATCGTTGCGTTCTTCCGCGATGCCCTGCGCATCTTTTTTGGTCCGCATCGGGCAGTGTTCCTGCTTGCATGCAGTACGGGCCTGCTCTTTTTGGGCGTCTATGGTCTTATGGGAACGTTTCTTTCCGAGGCGTGTGGGCTCACTTCAACGCAGTCCGGCCTGGTGATGATGCTCTACGGCGTCTTCTGTCTCATCGGCGGGGCGCTTTCCGGACGCCTTGGCGCAGGCCGCGGCCTTGCACATGTTATCGGCATCGGTGAGGTATCGGGGTTGGTGTCTTCCTTAGCGCTTGTCCTTTCGGCCGTATCGGGTTCGTGGGTGCCGGCGCTCGTCGCTGCCGCCGCGCTCGGCTTGGGCTATATCCTTGTTCAGCCCACGCTTGTTACGCTTTCCATGGAGGCCGATCCAAATCAGGCAGGACTTTGCACCGGTCTCATCGGCTTTGCGGTTTTTGCCTGCGGCGGCGTGGGCTCGGCGCTCGGCGGTGCGCTGCTGCAGATGGGCGGCTATCCGCTGCTGTGGGGCATCGCCGCGCTCTGCCTCGTTCTTCAGCGCATCATCTCTCAGCGCGTCCTCGCCTAGCAGGCGTGGCTACCGCATTTCGTTTCGTTCCAAGCTCTGTGCTCGGTTTTGGTATCTAGGCTCGGCTGTCAAAAGGGCAGGACGGCCACGGCCCAAAAGCCCCGGCAGGGGCTTTTGGGCCGTGTGGTTCGTGTCGAAAGGGGCACCGCCCGGCGCCTTGCGTTTATAGCGCTCGGCTACGAGGTGTTTTTTCGGGTGCGGGCGGTGCTCTGTGCACGTTCGTTTCGGAAGAGGGCGTCCAAACGGCGAACTGCCAAGTAGCCCAATTTGCATCACCTCTTCTACCTGCGGGTTTTTTCTTTGAAACGCCCGGTCTACTCGCCACATCGCGTTTTGGACGCCCTCTTCCGAAACGAACGTACAATCGGTGGGTTCAAAAGGCTCTGATGGGGTGTTTTCGGGGAGGGCGGCGCCAAACGCGCTGCCTCGGCTGTGCTTGATTTCTCCTGAGGTGGGCCGGCAAACTGTTCTGTAAGCGGCTGAATGGCTACCAAGATGCTCAAATAGTGCGGCGTTGCATGGGCGCAGCAAGTTACCGCTTCTGCGGTCGCGGCGCATTTACGACGATGATGCCTGCCACAACGAGTACAAGGGCAAGCGCGGTCTGCTGCCACGGTATCGTCGAGGCCTCGTTGAGAAGTAGGCTCGATAACACCACGCCGAAGACGGGCAGGCTAAACTCATAGATCACCACGCGTGAGGTGGGGTTGTGCTTGAGCAGAAGCGACCAGAGCGAATAGGCGATGCCCGACACGCAGGCCAGGTAGGAGAGCATGCCCAGCCCCTGAGGTGTCACTTGCCCCAGGCTGCCGCCCAGAACGAGTCCCGCGACCGTGAGCACGGCTCCGCCCAGTACAAACTGCCAGCCGCTCAGCGCCACGGGGTCATCGCCCTGGGCAAACATATGGATGAGCGCGGCCGAGACAGCGCTTGACACCGAGGCGACCAGAATGAAGCCCTCGCCGGTGACCGTCATGCTGCCGCCCAGATCCCCACCGGTAAGGTTCGCGATGATAACGCCGGCGAACCCCACGATGCAGCCCACCACCTTGCGGGCATCGAGTCGCTCCTGGTGAAATACGAGCGCCGCGACGAGAATGGCGAAGAAGGTGCTCGAGCCGTTCACGATTGATCCTCGCACGCCCGGCGCGTTTGCCACTCCGATATAGAAAAACGCGTACTGCACGATGGTCTGTGCCAGCGCAAGCTTGACGACCTTGTGCCACGACGCGCGGGGCACGCGGGGGATGCCGCGCCTTCCGATGCCCGCTGCGACCAGTGCGATGACGCCTGCCAGCATAAAGCGAAGGCCGGCGAACAGGAAGACCGATGGAACGTCTGCGGTATCGATGGCGAGAAACTCGTATCCGAGCTTGATGCACGGTATGGCGCTGCCCCACAGAAGGCAGCTTGCCAGGGCAAGGAGGCATACGCACCAGGTTCGGGAGAGAAGCGGCGGCCGGTCCCGAGGAACCGTCTCGTGGTCTGCCGTTGCTGCAACCTGCTGTCGCTCCATGAACCTCGTGCCTCTCGTTTGCTTCGCTTGGTGTCGGCGTGCCGTATGGCGCCCGATATATTGTGGGACATTGCGACGGTGAGGGCCATGCTCAATTGCGCTTCGGTACGAGTTGCCACAACCCCCGCGCCCTCCGCTGTCCGTTTCGACCGTATGCTCCGCAGCGCCCCGGCCATACACCCAAGTCGCCCGCTCAGTCGCCGCCTCCGTGCGCCCTGGTGCCGCACGAATTTCACCCACGGCAGAGGCTTGCCGAGGCATCATCACAAACCTTCCACTTACATTGAGCGGAAAAACTTGTTAGGCTAATCCGCACAGCTGCACAACCGACTACATATTCAGGCTGGCGTCACCGCGCGAATCGGGACGCCAGCTTTTTTGTGGCGCGCGTGCGAAAGTCGGCCCGTCGCGAGAGGCGGGACAACGTCGAGAAAGGTTATGTCATTCATGCCCACCAATAAGCGAGAGAGCCTCATCTTCACCATCATCATGTGCTTCTGCATGGTGCTGTGGATGTCCGTCTATAACGTCATGCGCGTTCATGGATGGCAGTTCGACCTCGGTATTCTTGCCGAGGCCTGGGTCGGCTTCCCGCCCGCGTATATCGTGGCCATGCTGCTGGACGTGTTTGTGGCCAGCCGCTTTGCCAAGTGGTTCGCGTTCCGTTTCCTCGTGACGCCCGGCAAGAGCTCCAAGCTTGCCATCACGCTTTCCATCTCCACCATGATGGTGTTCCCCATGGTGTTCTTCATGTCGCTGTATGGTGCGCTTGAGGCCTTCACCCATGTGGGGAACCCTGCCATGATCCTGCCCACGTGGATCTCGAACATTCCGTGGAATTTCATTGCTGCGCTGCCGTGGAACCTCATCGTTGCGGGCCCGTTCTCGCGTTGGCTGTTCCGCCGCGTCTTCCCGGAGGGCACCGTGCTCGCTGAGCCCCTGGCGGCTGCCGGCACCATGGAGTCCGGCGCTCATGTCTCCGATGCTGCCATGCCGCAGCAGGTTGTCGCACAGGAGCTGTAAGCCCTATCAAGCCCTGTCGGTCCGACGCAACAGCACGATCTGGCCAGATACGGCAAGGCCCACTAAAACCAAGAAGGCCGCGCGCCCCACAGCAGGGACGCGCGGCCTTTTGCCTACATGTTGAGAAACGATTCCGAGCTGCTATGCCAGGAATTGCGGCATGTGCGTGGGGATGAAGTCGGTATACACGATGCCGGCTGCGTAGTCGGGTTCACGTACGACCGCGCGATGGAACGGCAGCGTGGTCTTGATGCCCTCGATCTGGAACTCGTCGAGCGCGCGCTTGGCGCGGGCGAGCGCCTGCTCGCGGGTGGGTCCCCATACGATGAGCTTTGCGACGAGCGAATCGTAGGTGGGCGGAATCTTGTAGCCCTCGTACACATGGGTATCCACGCGCACGCCGGGGCCGCCGGGCAGGCGCAGCTTGGTGATGGTGCCCGGGCACGGACGGAAGGCATGCTCGGGGTCTTCGGCGTTGATGCGGAACTCGAAGGCGTGTCCGTCGGGCGTGTCGATGCCGCCATCGGGGATGGTCATGGGCTCGCCGGACGCGATGCGCAGCTGCTCGCATACCAGGTCGGTACGGGTGATCTCCTCGGTCACGGGATGCTCCACCTGAATACGGGTGTTCATCTCCATGAAGTAGAAGCTGCCGTCCTCGTCGAGCAGGAACTCGATGGTGCCGGCGTTGGTGTAGCCCGTGGCGCGCACGGCCTTCACGGCCGTCTCGCACATCTTGCGGCGCAGCTCGGGCGTGAGCGCTGGGCTCGGCGCCTCTTCGCAGAGCTTCTGGTGACGGCGCTGCACAGAGCAGTCACGCTCGCACACGGCTGCTGCGTGACCAAAGTTGTCGGCCATGACCTGCACCTCGACGTGGCGCGGGCGGGTGATGAGCTTCTCGAGGTACACCTCGTCGTTGCCAAAGGCAACGCGGGCCTCGGAGCGGGCGGCATTGTACTCGTGTTCCAGGTCGGCGGGGTCGTGCACCTCGCGCATGCCCTTGCCGCCGCCGCCGGCGCTCGCCTTGATGAGCACCGGGTAGCCGACCTCCTCGGCGAACTTCGCCGCTTCCTCGACGGTTTCGACGGCGCCGTCGGAGCCGGGCACGGTGGGCACGCCGGCGGCCTTCATGGTCTGCTTGGCGTTGCTCTTCTCGCCCATGCGGTCAATGACGTCGGGGTCGGGGCCAATGAAGGTGAGCCCGTTCTCCAGGCATTTGCGGGCAAACTCGGCGTTCTCAGACAAAAAGCCGTAGCCGGGATGCACGGCCTCGCAGCCGCGTGACACGGCGGCGCCCACAAGGCGCGCCATATCCAGATAGCTCTGGGCCGAAGGGGCGGGGCCGATGCACACGCGTTCATCGGCCTCTTCGACGGCGGCGGTGTTGCGGTCGGCGGTCGAGTAGGCTACGCAGGCGGTGACGCCTAGGTCCTTGCAGGCGCGCACCACGCGCAGGGCAATCTCGCCGCGGTTGGCGATGAGGATCTTCTTGAACACAGCTATCGCCTCGCTCCCTTACGCGACGGGCTCATAGTAGAAGATGGGCTGCCCGAACTCGACGGGCTCGGCGTCCTTGACGCAGATCTCGCGGATGATGCCGGGCTCCTCGGCGGGCAGTTCGTTCATGAGCTTCATGGCCTCGACGATGCAGAGCGTCTGGCCTGCCTCGACGGTGTCGCCCAGCTTCACGAACGGGTCGGCGTCGGGCGCAGGGGCCTGATAGAAGGTGCCCACCATCGGGGACTCGACGGCCTTCCAGGTTGCGGGGCGCGCGCTGGCCGCGGGCTCGGCGGCAGCGGGCTCGGCCGGGGTCGCGGCGGGAGCTGCGGCAGGTGCAGCCGGAGCCGCGGCGGGAGCGGGGGCTGCTGCGGGTGCGGGCGCAGGGGCGGGCGCGCTCACGGCGACGGGCTTCTTGATGGCGACCTCGGTGGTGCCGTCCTTGATGGTGACCTCGGCGACGGAGCTGCCGTCAAGGGCTTCGATGAGCTCGCGGATCTGGGTGACGTTCATATCGGATTCCTCCTCGGTATCCATGTCCTGGTTCTCAGCGGTGGCGTTCATGTCTTCGGTGATGGGGTGGACCTTGCCGGCGGCGCGGCGCTCGAGATAGGCGCGCGCCTCGTTGGGGAAGAGCGCGTAAGAGAGTACGTCCTCTTCGGACTCGGCCAGGTCTCCGATCTCTGCTGCAGCCTCGTCGTAGGTCTGCAGGTGGGCATTCTTGGCCTCTTCCTGCAGCTTGGCCACGTCGACCTTGCCCAGCACCTTCTCCTGGATGGCAGGGTCGATCGGCGCGGGCGTCTTGCCGTAGAAGCCCATCAGATAGTCGCGCATCTCCTGCGAGACGATGCCCCAGCGCTTGCCGGTGAGCACGTTCATGACGGCCTGCGTGCCGACGATCTGGCTCATAGGCGTGACGAGCGGCGGGTAGCCGACCTCTTTGCGCACGCGCGGAATCTCGGCGACGACTTCGGGCAGGCGGTCGTGCATGTTCTGCAGATCAAGCTGGCCCACGAGGTTCGACATCATGCCGCCCGGGATCTGATGCTTGTAGATGCGCATGTGGGTGAGCGTGGTGATGCCGCGCTGGTGCTTGCCGCGCTTGCGTACGGCGTCCCAGTAGTCGGCGATCTCGAACAGCAGGTCCAGATCGAGCCCGGTGTCGAAGGGCGAGCCCGAGAGCGACGAGACGGTCATCTCGACCGCAGGCTGCGAGTTGCCAAACGCCAGCGGCGCGTGGGCGCAGTCCACAATCTCGGCACCTTCCTCGGCTCCGCGCAGATAGTTGGTGCTTGCCATGCCGCCGATGAAGTGGCAGTGCATATGCACGGGCAGACCGATCTCGGTGCGCAGGGCGGAGACCAGCTGTGCGGCGCGGTAGGGCACCAACAGGCCGGCCATGTCCTTGATGCACAGGGAGTCGGCTCCGAGCTCGGCGAGCTGGCGTGCGTAGCCGATATAGCTGTCGAGGGTATGGACTGGGCTGCGAGTGTAGGAGATCGCGGGTTCAAAATGCGCGCCGACCTTCTTGATGGCCGCCGCGCAATCCCGGATGTTATCTATGTCGTTCAGGGCATCGAACACGCGGAAAACGTCCACGCCGTTGGCGTGGGCGCGCTCGATGAAACGCTCGACCACATCCGATGAATAGTGCTTGTAGCCCACCAGGTTCTGGCCACGTACCAGCATGGCGAGCGGCGTGTTGGGGCAACGCTCCTTGATGAGCCTCAGACGCTCCCAGGGATCCTCGTCCAAAAAGCGCAGGCAGGTATCAAACGTCGCACCTCCCCACGCTTCGATCGCCCAATAGCCTACCTCATCCATTTTTGGCAGAATGGGCAGCATCTCTGCGGTGGTCATGCGCGTCGCCCAAAGCGACTGCTGGCCGTCGCGGATGGTGGTGTCCATAATGCGGAGACGATTGTCGGCCATAAGCCAGCCTCCTCTCATGGTGTTCCTTTGCTGGGTCCGAATGACCCGACTCGGCCTTGCCCCCAACTATAGGAGCCGCGCAAGGGGTTGGCGGCGTTTTATCGGTGAGCGCCCGATGCGGTCCGTGACAGGCGTGCCGGACAGGGGGGGCAGACTGACCAGGTGCGGCGCGTACAGGTGGGGCGGATGGCGCGCGGGCGGCGTGCCGGACAGACTGACCGGGCGCGGTGCGGGCGTGCGTGCCGGACGAAGTTCGCATGGCCGCATCGGGCGGGGCGGACGGCTGCACCTGCCATGCGTGCCGGACGGACGGCGTGCCGGACGGGGCGTTTATCACACTGGCTTGCGAGAAGCCTGCGGAAAAATAAAACTCAACAGTTTGTTGTATTTCCATTGGTGGTATATATACGCGAGACAAATTCGATGCCGTGTCATGTAATCGGCAACACCCCCGGGGGTCGGTGCAGGTCACGGGCCCAATCGGGGGCAACGCGGACACGCCGAGGTGCGCCCGCAACATGGAAATAGATGAGGAGCATATGGCGCAGACAACCGACTATGCTGGCCGCCTTCTGCACGTTGGTCTTGACATCGGATCAACCACGACGAAGGCGTTTGTTTTGGATCCCTCGAACAACGAAACGCTCTTCTGGCGCTACAAGCGCCACAACGCCCGTCAGGCGGCCAGCGCCGCCGAGGCGCTGCGCGATGTGGGCGAGCGCTTTCCGGGCGCGCGCCTGCGTGTGGCGGTCACGGGATCGGGCGCCCGCGACATCGCCCAGGCGCTCAACGCGTCCTACATTCAGGAGGTCGTGGCCAACTCCATCGCCATCCGCGAGCTGTATCCCCAGGTCCGCTGCGCGATCGAGCTGGGCGGTCAGGACGCGAAGATGATCTTCTTCCACGCCGACGACTCGGGCACGCCTACGGTCTCGGACATGCGCATGAACGGCAGCTGCGCCGGCGGTACCGGCGCTTTCATCGATGAGATGGCAAAGCTCCTGGGCGTGCCGAGCGAGGGCTTCGAGGAGCTCGCCGCGCAGGGCACCACGGTGTATGAGATCTCCGGCCGCTGCGGCGTCTACGCAAAGACGGACGTCCAGCCGCTGCTCAACCAGGGCGTCTCGCGCGCCGACCTCGCGCTTTCCGCCATGCATGCCGTGGCGCGCCAGACCATCGGAGGGCTCGCCCAGGGCATCGATATCGAGGCACCGGTCATCTTCGAGGGCGGCACGCTCGCCTACAATCCCACGCTCGTGAAGGTGTTCCGCGAGCAGCTTGACCTTACAGATGACGATGTGGTGGTGCCGCAGGACCCGCAGGTCATGATTGCCCGCGGCGCGGCGCTCTCGCTTGCCGGCCTGTTTGCCGACGAGCAGGACGATGTGGACCCCGTCGCCGGCGTGGCCGCGCTCGAGGAGCTGCAGGCGCATCCCGTAGAAGATCCTGACATCGCCGCTGCGGCGCCCTTCTTCGCGACCGATGAGGAACGCGAAGAGTTCGAGCGCCGCCATCCGGCCGAGCAGCCGGCGCCCGGTCCTGCCGCCTATCGGCGCGGCGAGGTGGTCCATGCGTATCTGGGCATCGACTCGGGCAGTACCACGACCAAGTTTGCGCTCGTCGACGCCGAGGGCGGCCTCATCGACTCGTTCTACGCGTCCAATGAGGGAAAGCCGCTCGACGTTGCGCGGCGGGGTCTTCTGGACCTTAAGCGCCGCTGGGACGAGGCCGGCGTCACCCTCGCCATCGACGCGGTGGGCACGACGGGCTACGGCGAGATGCTCTTCGCCCGCGCGCTCCATGCGGACTATCACACCGTCGAGACCGTCGCCCACGCCCGCGCCGCCGCCATGTGCGTGCCGGACGCCACGTTCGTGCTCGACATCGGCGGCCAGGACATGAAGGCCATCTGGCTGGACAAGGGAGTGCTTACCGACATCGTGGTGAACGAGGCGTGCTCGGCCGGCTGTGGCTCCTTCCTCGAGGGGTTCGCCGCGAACTTGCACATCCCCGTAGACGAGATCGCTCGCGCCGCCTTCCGTTCCGAAGAGCCGGCGAGCCTGGGCAGCCGCTGCACGGTGTTCATGAACTCAAGCGTAGTGTCCGAGCAGCGCCGCGGCAAAGGTCCCGACGACATCATGGCGGGCCTTTGCCGTTCCATCATCGAAAACGTGTTCACGAAGGTGATTCGCGTATCCAACCTCGACCGCCTGGGCGACCGCATCGTGGTCCAGGGCGGTACGTTCCGCAACGACGCCGTGCTGCGCGCCTTCGAGCAATATCTCGGCCGTCCCGTCACGCGCGCGCCGCACCCCGGCCTCATGGGAGCGATCGGCGTCGCGCTGCTTGCGGCCGAGCATGCCACGGGGCAGGAGGAGCGCGGAGGAGAGGCCTGCGCATCGAGCTTCATCGGCCTCGACGCCATGGAGGGCTTTGCGCACGAGGAGTACGCCGGCGTCACCTGCCGCCGTTGCGGCAACCACTGCTCGCGCACCGTCATCGCGTTCTCTGACGGTTCGCTCTATGTGACGGGCAACCGCTGCCCGCGCGGCGAGGAGATTGACTGGGCCGAGCTCACGCGTGAGGTCCCCGATGCGGTGGCACCCGTCCAGGACCCCAAGGGCAGCGACGACCCCGCGCCCGGCACCCGTGGGCTTCCCGCCGACGATGCGGAAGCGTCCGCACGTCCGAAGCCTGCGGCGAACCTCTTTGATGAGCGCGAACGGCTGCTCTTCCAAAACTGGCCCTGCACGCCGGTTGCCCCCGCCCGCGGCGTGACCATCGGCATTCCGCGCGTCCTTGAGTTCTGGGACAACATGCCCTTCTGGTCGACCATGTTCCGCGCCCTCGGCTTCACGGTGCGCATTTCACGCCCCAGCACGCGCCGCACCTTTGAGCGCGGTTTGGCTCACGTGACCTCCGACACCATCTGCTTCCCGGCAAAGCTCGTGCACGGACACGTGCGTGAGCTCGTGGACGCGCATGTGGACCGCATCTTCATGCCCATCATCACCACCGTGCCTACGGAGAACACCGCCAAGACAAGCGAGTGGATGTGCGCCGTGGTGAAGGGCTATCCCTACGTGATGAAGAACTCCGACAACCCCGAGGAACGCTACGGCGTGCCCTTCGACGCGCCGCTGTTCCACTGGTACACCGATCGCGACCGCGTGCGCCAGCTGACAGATTGGCTCGGCGAGACCTTCGGCGTGTCGGAAGACGCAGCCCATGCAGCCATTCGACAGGGTGACGAAGCGCAGCACGCCTTTGCCGACCGGATTCAGCAGCGCGGCCAGGAGGTGCTGGACCAGGTGCACGCTGCCGGGACCTATGCCGTGGTCATGGCGTCGCGCCCCTATCACAACGACCCGCTGGTGAACCATGGTCTGCCGAAGCTCTTCTGCAACCAGGGGATTCCGGTGCTCACCCCCGACGCCGTGCCCGGCGTGCGCGACGTGGACCTCTCGAAGAGCCGCCTCGACATCGTGAACAACTTCCATGCGCGCATGCTCTCCGCGGCCGTGATCGCCGCGAGCTCGCCCGACCTCGAGTACGTGCAGCTCGTGAGCTTTGGCTGCGGCCACGACGCCTATCTTTCCGACGAGATCGTGCGCCTCATGCGCGAGATCTCGGGCAAGGCGCCGCTCATCCTAAAGATTGACGAGAGCGATGCCACCGGCCCGCTGCGCATCCGCGTGCGCTCCTTCATCGAGACCACCGAGCGCCGCCGCCGTGACGAGGCGGGCAGTCCTGCCGCGTCGAGCGCCCCGCGCGAGCTGCCCGACCCCTATGAGGTCAAGTACGTCCGTGAGGATCGCAAGCGCAAGGTGGTGCTCGTGCCCAACACGAGCCACGCCTTCTGCCGCCTTATGACGGCCGCCATGAGGCGTGAAGGCGTGCGCGCCGACCCGCTGCCGGTGGGCCGCGAGGAGGCGATTCGTCTCGGTAAGCGCTACGTGCACAACGACATCTGCTTCCCGGCGCAGATCACCATCGGCGAGTCCCTTGCGGCGCTCGAGAGCGGCAAGTACGACTCCGACGAGGTCGCCATCGTGACCGGCAAGTATATTGGCGACTGCCGTCTGACGCACTATATGCCGCTGCTGCGCCGCGCGCTCGACGACGCGGGCTACGCCAACGTGCCCGTGCTCACAAACGACGACGTGGACGCGCACGATGCGCATCCGGGCTTCCGTCTGAGCCTTCCGGCGAGCCTCGAGATCGCCTGGGGCCTTCCCATGATCGATGCGCTTGAGGCGCTGCTGCGCCGCATGCGTCCCTACGAGCTCGAACCGGGCGCGGCCGACCGCGCCTTCGACGCCGCGCTTGACGAGGTGATTCACGGCATCGAGGACCATGGCCTGCGCGGTGCCGAGCAGGGCTTCAAGCGCGCCATCGAGATTATGAAACAGGTGCCCTACGACCGCTCGAACCCACGGCCGACGGTGCTCATCGTGGGCGAGTACCTGCTCAACTTCCACCCTGGCGCCAACCACGAGATCGAGCGCTACCTGGAGCAAAACGGCCTGGAGATCATCGAGGCACGCATGACCGACGTCATTCGCAAGAGCTACTTCTACAAGCAT
The DNA here is from genome assembly GCF_002160065.1 of Collinsella sp. An2. Classification (GTDB taxonomy): domain Bacteria; phylum Actinomycetota; class Coriobacteriia; order Coriobacteriales; family Coriobacteriaceae; genus Limicola. The sequence continues at coordinate 271,002 of NZ_NFJW01000001.1, forward strand.
GCCCAGTCGCGCGAGTACCACGTCGACATTCCGCTGGCAGACCGGGTGTGGTACGCCACGGCCGACAACCTGTTCGACATCGCGCACGACCGCTGCGACCGCATTGCCAAGGCGCACCCGCTCTACGAGCCGCCTGTGCGCATGCCCGAGCTCGTGAAGGTGAGCGACGACGTGCTGCACCATACCTTCGACGCAGGCGAGGGCGTGCTGATTCCGGCCGAGATTTTGGAGAACGCGGCGCGGGGCTGCCGCGCCTTCGTGATCCTGCAACCCTTCGGTTGCCTTCCCAACCACGTGGTGGGACGCGGATTGGTGCGCGCTTTGAAGGAGCGCTATCCCGACGCTCAGATTCTGCCGCTGGACTACGATCCCGACGTGAGCTTTGCAAACGTCGAGAACCGCCTGCAGATGCTCATCATGAACGCGCGCGAGCGCGGCAACGCCGCCGCCCACGCCGAGGAGGCTCCGAACGTCGGTGTGGGCGCGGTCGACGAGGGGGCCGATCATGGCACGACCGCGTAAGGACGCAGAGGGGGTCTGCGCGAGGCAGCGCATCATCGACGCCTTCTGGCAGCTGCTACAAGACCGCCCCATCCACGAGATCGTGGTGGGGGCGGTCGCCGACACGGCGTGCTGCAACCGCGGCACCTTCTACTATTACTTTCCCGACATGGACGCGCTTGCTGCGAGTGCCATCCGCGAGGAGCTCTTTGCCGACGACGCGCTTGCGCGCGCGATGTCGGGGATTCTGGCGGGAGGGGACGCCAAGGCGCTCATGCGGTCGCTCTCTCCCCGGCGCATTCGGCGCATCTCGTTGGTCATGCGCGCCGGTGCCACGCGGACAGTCGAGGTCGCGGTGCGCGAGGCCGTTCACGCCCGGTGGCAAGAGCTACTGTGCGACGAAGGCGACGACTTGGCGCCGGCTGCGACGTTCGCGATTCAGTTTATGGTCGGCGGCCTGCTGGGGTATTTCTCCTACATGCTGAACGCCGACGGCGCCATTCCCCTGGATGCCGATGCCCGCGCGTATCTGGGACAGGTGGCGCACGCGACCATCGAGGCCGTGGCGAGGGCACAGGGCATGCAGCCCGAGGAGGTCAAGAAGCGCCTCCACTGCAGAGCTGCCTGACGAGGCGCACCGGGGCGCGCCGCAGAACGTGTTGGCCCGGACAGTGCAGCAACAGGCCCTTCGGCGGCAGTCAGCAGAAACTCGTTTCGGTTTTATGCAGTTATTTCGCAACTCGCCGAGTAGCCGCTTGATTTTGGCAACGAAAGCCCAGGATTCCGAGGTGCTATAACTCGCTCTACTTTGCAGATCGCGAATAAACTGCATAAAAACGAAACGAGTTGTTTTCGGGGCGGGGCTATAGGCCTTGTTGGCGCAGCAATGCGCCCTTGTCGGTGGGGCTATACGCCCTCGTTATGCCAGTATTCACGTAGAACGACTATTTGTTCGACTATTATGGTACGTCCCTGGGTACACATCCGGGGTACCAACACGCAAAAGAGGTGTAGAGCATGCTAGACAGATTTACCGACCGCGCCCGTCGCGTCATGGCGATGGCAAAAGAAGAGGCGGTCGCGCTTTCGTCCACCAAGGTGGGCACGGAGCACCTGCTGCTGGCCCTCGCCAAAGAGGAGGAGGGCATCGCTGCCGAGGCGCTGCGTTCGCTGGATATCTCCTACGACGACATTCTGACTCAGCTCAAGGAGACGCTCACCACCCAGCCGGGCGACGTCGACGACGATGCCGAGCAGGCCAAGCTCGCCTTCACCCCGGCGGTCATCTCGGTTATGGAGCGCTCCTTCCGCTTGGCGCGCGAGAACAACCAGACCTACGTTTCAACGGAGCACCTGCTGCTGGGTGTGGTCGACGAATCCTCCTGCAAGGGTGTCGACCTGCTCATGCGCCTGGGTGTCACCGCGGCTTCGGTGCGCGTGGCGGTCGAGAAGCTCACGTCCAAAGATCAGAGCAGCAAGCGCCCCATGGCGGGCGCCGGCGCGGGGCGTCCCGGTGCAGGTCTGCCGTTCTTCTCGGGCGAGGCCGCGCAGAGCAAGGGCGGCGAGACGAGCGTTCTTAAGCAGTTCGCGACCAACCTTACGCAGGAGGCGCGCGAGGGCAAGCTCGACCCGGTCATCGGGCGCGAGAAAGAGATCTCCCGCATGATGGAGATTCTGTCCCGTCGCACCAAGAACAACCCGCTTATTCTGGGCGACCCGGGCGTGGGCAAGACGGCGATCGTCGAGGGCCTGGCGCAGGAGATCGCTGCCGGCAACGTGCCGGAGAACCTTATCAACCAGAATATCTGGTCGCTCGACCTGCCCGGGTTGGTTGCCGGTGCAAAGTATCGCGGCGAGTTCGAGGAGCGCCTGAAAGGCGTAATCCAGGAGGCCACCGATGCCGACGACGTGATTCTGTTCATCGACGAGATGCACACGCTGATCGGCGCCGGCTCGGCCGAAGGCTCCATCGACGCGAGCTCCATGCTCAAGCCGGTGCTTGCCCGCGGCGCCTTCCAGATCATCGGTGCTACCACCGCCGAGGAGTTCCGCAAGTACCTCACCAAGGATCCGGCGTTCGAGCGTCGCTTCCAGTCCATCGATGTCGAGGAACCGAGCATCGAGGATACGGTGAAGATCCTGAACGCCCTGCTGCCGCGCTATGAGGAGCACCATCACGTGCACTACACGCCCGAGGCCGTCGAGGCCGCGGCGAAGCTCTCTGCGCGCTATATCCAGGACCGCTACCTGCCCGATAAGGCCATCGACCTCATCGATGAGTCGGGCGCTCGCGCGCGCATCGCGGCCAATCATGCCCCGCAGCCGGTGCGTGACGCCGAGGCGCGCGTGGCCGAGCTCAAGGAGCAGGTCGAGGACGCCACGGACCGCGACGACATGAATCGCGCCGCCGAGCTTAAGGAGCAGGAGCACGCCGCCGAGATCGAGCTTTCCGAGGCCCGCGCCTCCTGGAACGCCCAGATGGATGCAAGCCCCATCGTCATCGACGTGCCCCAGATCGCCGACATCGTGTCGGTGACGTCGGGCGTGCCGGTGTCGTCGCTCACCGAGGACGAATCCCGTCGCCTGCTGGCCTGCGAAGACGTGCTCAAGACGCGCATCATCGGTCAGGACGAGGCCGTGTCGCTGGTGGCCAAGGCCATCCGGCGTTCGCGCTCGCCGCTCAAGGATCCGCGCCGTCCCGGCGGCTCGTTCATCTTCCTGGGCCCCACCGGCACGGGTAAGACCGAGCTTGCCAAGACGCTTGCCGAGTACCTGTTTGGCAGCAAGGACGCGCTCATCAGCTTCGACATGTCCGAGTTCGCAAGCCAGTACGAGGTCTCGAAGCTCATCGGTTCGCCCCCGGGCTACGTGGGCCACGAGGAGGGCGGCCAGCTCACCAAGGCGGTTCGCCGACATCCCTACTCGGTCGTGCTCTTCGACGAGATCGAAAAGGCGCATCCCGACATCTTCAACATCCTGCTGCAGGTGCTCGACGAGGGTCGCCTCACCGACGGACAGGGCAAGACGGTCGACTTCCGCAACACCGTGGTCATCATGACTTCCAACGTGGGCGCTCGCGAGATCTCGCAGGAGTCCAGCGTGGGCTTTGGAACCACGGGCGAGTCGGGGCTGTCCACCAAGGAGATCAAGAGCCGCGCCATGGGCGAGCTCAAGCGTCTGTTTAGGCCGGAGTTCCTGAACCGTGTGGACGACATCGTGGTCTTCCAGAAGCTCTCGGGCGAGAGCCTTACCTCGATTGCCGAGCTCCTCATCGACGACCTGCGTCAGCGACTCATTGCCAACGGCATGAACATTGTGACGACGCCGGCAGCCATCGAGAAGATCGTCGCCGAGGGCACCGACCTCACCAACGGCGCTCGTCCGCTTCGCCGCGCCATCCAGAAGCTCATCGAAGACCCGCTTTCCGAGGAGCTGCTGGCAGGCGAATGGAGCGAGGGCGATACGGTTTTGTGCGACGTGGTGGACGGCGAGTTTGTGTTCTCGCACACCACGGGCGAGATTCCCGCTCCGCGGCCGCAGGGGGCGCTGGGCGCTTCCTTCGAGCCCGCTCCGCATTCGGGTGGTGGGGCTCCCGCGCTTACGGGCAGCGGCCCCGGTGGCGTCGCGCAGTCCGGCGCCGGGGCGTGCTAGGTCGACCGACCTGTAGCAGCCCCGTTTGCCTGCGCAAGCGGCGGGCATACCACAACGGCAGCTGGCGCACCACAACAGGGCAGATGAGCGTCGACTCATTGCGGTAAGAGAAGGCGGCGGATCTTTGGGTCCGCCGCTTTTGCATATGTCGTGGGTATGCGTCGTGGGATTGCCGTCGTGGGATTGTGCTGTCCGGTGGGACATAGAGCTACAGATTCGCGACCCCTCCAACATGCGCTCTGTACTGCGGCGCCACGGGCAGGAGGTTATTTCTGTTTCAATCTGCGATTGTGGGGGTGGATTTATGGATGGGCGTGCGAAAATACCTGTATGACTGTGACTGACGAGCCAAACAATATGCGAGCGCATGGGATGGGGGAGCACATTGGATAAAGAGCGGGTCCAAAAGCGTATGAACGAGGCGATTCGACTGACCGCACCAGGACAGCCGATTCGCACCGCCCTCGACATGATTATCGCAGGTCACCTGGGTGCCCTCATCTGCGTGGGCGACACCGAGCATGTGCTTGCGGCGGGCAACGACGGTTTTCCGCTGAACATCTCGTTCACAAGCAATCGCCTGTTTGAGCTCTCCAAGATGGACGGCGCCATCGTCATCGACGACGACGTCACCCAGATTCTGCGCGCGAACTTCCACCTGAATCCTGACCCCTCGCTCGCCACGAGCGAGACGGGCATGCGTCACCGCACCGCCGCGCGCATGAGCGTGCTGACCGACGCCATCGTCATCTCGGTCTCGGCTCGCCGCGCCGTGGTGAACGTCTACGTGCATGGCAAGTCCTACACCATCCAGCCCGTTCCGGACATCATGAGCTCCGTGAACCAGCTGGTGTCGACGCTTCAGACCACGCGCACCTCGCTCGACCGTGCCCTGCTGCGTCTCACCGCGCTTGAGCTGGACGACTACGTGACGCTTGCCGACATCACCGACATCTTCTCGAGCTTCGAGATTCTGCAGCAGGCCAAGGGCGAGCTGGAGTTTTGCATCGTGAAGCTCGGCACGCAGGGCAAGCTTGTCCAGATGCAGCTTGAGCAGCTGGCGGGCACGAGCATCGATACCGAGTACACCCTGATGATTCGCGACTACGCAAGCGACTCCTCAGAGGAGAACGCGCGCCGCATTCGGGACAAGTTCTCGTCCATGACGCCGCGGGATCTTACCAATCCGCAGCGTGTGGCCGAGGTGCTTGGATACGACGACCTGGACGAGGACTCCGTCATGACGCCTTTGGGCCTGCGTACCCTGTCGCAGGTGTCGGTCGTGCGCGATGGCGTTGCCGAAAAGATCGTCGACGAGTACGGCTCGCTGCAGGACCTCATGGACGACATCCGCAAGGACCCGGAGCGCCTGGGTGACTTCGGCGTGAACAACCCCACGATCCTGGCGGATTCGCTCTATCGTATGCAGGGCAAGCGGGGGGCATAAGGTGCTGCAGGAAAGAGTGCCGTCGCGTCCGCCGGTATGCGCGGTTATCGTTGCAGGCGGATGCGGCTCCCGCTTTGGGAACCCAGGCGGCAAGCAGCTGGTAAACGTGGCAGGACGTCCACTGGTGACGTGGTCCATCATGGCGTTTGACCGGTCATGCCTGGTGGGGCACATCGTTGTCGTGTGTCCGCAGGCGAAGCGCGCCGAGATGCGTCGTCTGGCCATAGACCCGTTTGACTTCAAGACGCCCATCACCTTTGCCGATGCGGGGGAGACCCGCCAGGATTCTACGGCGTCGGGCGTGGACGCCGTGCCCATGGGGTTCGAGTACGTTGCCATCCATGACGGCGCCCGCCCGCTCATTACGACCGCGGCCATCGACAACGCCATCCAGGTGCTGCTGCACGACCGCTCGCTCGACGGGGTGGTGTGTGGCCAGCCGGCCATCGACACGCTCAAGATCGTCGATGGCGAGCAGATCGTAAAGACGCCGCCGCGCAGCATGTATTGGGCGGCGCAGACGCCGCAGATCTTCAGCGTCGACGTCATGCGTCGCGCACACGCCGCCGCGGTGGCCGACCAGTTTGTAGGGACCGACGATGCCTCGCTGGTGGAGCGCATGGGCGGTACGGTTCACTGCGTTGCAAGCCCGCGCGACAATCTGAAGGTTACCGTGCCCGAGGATCTGCGTCCGGTGACGGCGATCCTTCTTGGCCGCATGAGCGACGCCGAAAGTGCCCAGGATACGGGAGTCATGCCGCGTCTCTAGGGGATCTCTAGCGGACGCGCCTTGAGCCTGTTGTGGTTCGAGCAGCGGGGCGCAAAGCGGCTGCCGGGCCCTGCGCTATCATGGTTCGGTATCTAACTGCTGGCGCGCGGTGCTGGCGCGTGGCGCCGCTTAGGCACAAGGAGTTCTTCATGTCGCTGCGTATCGGTCATGGCTATGACGTACATCGACTGGTGGAAGGAAGGCGCTGTATCATCGGCGGGGTGGACATCCCGCACGATAAGGGGCTGCTGGGGCATTCCGATGCCGATGTATTGGCGCATGCTCTCGCCGACGCTATCTTGGGCGCCATGCGCGGGGGAGACATCGGAAAACTCTTCCCCGATACGGACCCTGCCTACGAGGGCGCGGACTCGCTGAAGCTGCTTGCAGCCGTTATGGCCTATACGCGAAGCGAGGGCTTCGAGCTTGTGGATGCCGACTGTACTATCGCCTGCCAGGAGCCGAAGATAAGTCCCTATCGCGACCAGATGCGCGAGAACCTTGCCCGGGCGCTGGGCGTTTCCGTCGAGAACGTCGGTGTCAAGGCGACCACGACCGAACGGCTGGGTTGGGAAGGCGCCGGCGAGGGCATTGGGGCCTGGGCGGTTTGCCTGCTTGAACGTCGCGTCATCAAGCATCAGGCCTAGGGCCGGGCTGCTGGACGCCGCTGGTCGGTTTGGGATTCCAGTATGGCTTCCGGTGGCGTGGACGCATTCGGCATGGTGATGAATATCCGACCGGCATGGCGGGTTGTTAACTCACCCTTTGTGCTTCCTTCCCGCTCAGGTAGGATATGCTCAAGAACGGTCTATCAATGGGGTGTTGACGTTTCGCAGAGCTGGCGATCCATCTGGCTTCGACAGCGACTTATACGGCGTGGACGATTGCACCTCTTCGAGAGGATTCTCATGAAGATATATAACAGCGCAACGCATCAAAAAGAAGAGTTCAAGCCCATCGAGGAGGGCAAGGTTCGCATGTATGTTTGCGGGCCCACCGTCTACGACAACATTCATATCGGCAATGCACGTACGTTCATCAGCTTCGACGTTATTCGCCGCTGGCTCATCGCGAGTGGCTACGAGGTCACGTTCGCCCAGAACCTCACCGACGTGGACGACAAGATCATCAACCGCGCCAACGAGCAGGGTCGCACGGCCGCCGAGGTCGCGGAGGAGTTCTCGACCAAGTTCATCGACGTCATGCACCGCGCGAACGTGATGGACCCCGATATTCGTCCGCGCGCCACCAAGGAGATCGGGCCTATGATCGGCATGATCAAGAGCCTGATCGAGCAGGGGCATGCCTATGCCGCCGACAACGGCGACGTGTACTTTGCCGTGCGCAGCGATCCCGCCTACGGTGAGGTTTCCGGCCGCAAGGTGGACGAGCTCATGGTGGGTGCGCGCATCGCTGCGGGCGAAGAGAAGCGCGATCCGCTCGACTTCGCGCTGTGGAAGGCCGCCAAGCCCGGCGAGCCCAGCTGGCCGAGCCCCTGGGGAGACGGACGTCCCGGCTGGCATACCGAGTGCGCCGCCATGGTGCACCGCTATCTTGGATGCCCCATCGACATTCACGGCGGCGGGTCCGACCTTGCGTTCCCGCATCACGAGAACGAGTGCGCTCAGGCCACGTGCTGCTGGCACGAGGGCTTTGCGAACACTTGGATGCACACGGGCATGCTGCTCGTGGACGGCGAGAAGATGTCCAAGAGCCTGGGCAACTTCTTCACGCTCGAAGAGGTGCTCGAGAAGCATTCGGCCGCGGCGCTCCGCCTGCTCATGCTGCAGACCCACTACCGCTCGCCGCTCGACTTCTCGTGGGAGCGCCTGGACGGTGCGGAGAGCTCGCTTGCGCGTATTGCCGGCACGGTCGAAAACCTGCGCTGGGCGGCTCGCCACGCGGCGGGCAACCCCGATGTCGCCGCGGCCGACGCGCTGGGCGAGGACCTTGCGGCATTTGGTCGTACCTACACGTCCTGCATGGATGATGACTTCAATACGGCCGGAGCTATCGCGGCGGTCTTCGAGGCCGTGACGCGCGCCAATCACTATCTTGAGGACACACAAGCGCGCGATGCCGTGGACGAGGGCGCTGCGCTTGCTGCTGCGGGCGTGCTTGCCAACTGGCTGGGGACGCTTGGTATCGAGCTGCCGGAGCCCAAAGAAGAGCTGCCGGTGGGGCTGCTGGGAGTCGCAGCCGGTCTGGTGGGCTATACCGGAGACGACGTGGACGAGGCCGCCGAGCGGATTCTTACGGCGCGCGCCGATGCCCGCGCCGCCAAGAACTGGGAGCTGGCCGACGCGATTCGCGACCAGCTGCGCGATATGGGGTTGGTGATTGAGGATACGGCTGCCGGCTCCCGCCTCAAGCACTCCTAGGTGCTGAGGCACACCATCTTGCCGCTCAAGCCTTCGGGCATGGCCCTAAGGCCAATGCCCTCGGCTTTCGCGGCAACCTGGCGCACCTCAGCGCCTAGGTGGACCGGGCGCCCAGCCCTTGCGTCGGGGTAGTCGGCTGCCGCACGCGTGGCGTGCTCCCTCCTCTTTCGCGGCAACCTGGCACGCCTCAGCGCCTAGGAGCCGTAGTGGAGCACGCCTTCTTGTCCAGGCCTTCGGGTATGGCCCAAGGCTAATGTCCTCGGATTGAACGGCAGTCTGCGAGACCCCAGAACAGGAAATATGCATTCGTAGACCGTAGGCGTCTGGTCCATAGCGGATCGGGCGCCTACGGTCATATAGGCACATATCGTTGTCAGGCCCCCGTGTGCGACCGTGCAATCCAAGGGAATGCCGCCTCTGCAGCTTCTGCCCGGACAACGGGTGTCGTCGGGATTTTTCTCGATGCTGTAAAGGCGCGGGTCGTTTGATGTGACAATAGGTGCGGTCAAACGAATCGAAGGGATAGAGAGTGGCAGATAAGACAAGGGCGGGCTCGAAGCGTTCGTCAAAAGAGGGGAATCGACCGAAGGGCCAGGGTAAAGGCTCTTCGCGCCGAAGCGCATCGCGGCCAGCAACCGGGTTTGAGTCTTCGGGGCGTCAGGGGGCCCGGCAACGGTCGACGCGACCGGTGGCTTCAGGGTCCTACCTCGAAGGACGGCGTGCGGTGGCCGAGGCGCTGCGTACGGGCTTTCCCATCAAGCGGGCGTTGGTTGCAGACGCCGAGCGCGCCCGCGACGCAGGCCTGTCGCAGCTGGTAGCCGGCCTGTGTGCTGCCGGAGTGTCGGTCGAGTATGTCTCGCAAGACCAGCTCGACGCGATCTCAAGCCATGGGGCACACCAGGGCATCGTGCTCGAGGTGGGTGCGTTCCCCTATGCCGAGCTTGCCGATATCGTCTCGCGTTCCGGGGACGGCCCGGCGTTGGTGGTCGTGCTCGACCATGTGACCGACGCCGGCAACTTCGGCGCCATCGTGCGCTCTGCCGAGGTGGTCGGTGCGGCGGGCGTCGTCATTGCCAACAAGCGGGCTGCCGAGGTCAACGTGGGTGCCTACAAGACATCTGCCGGAGCTGTCATGCATCTGCCCATTGCGCGCGTACCCAACATCGCCCGAGCGCTCGAGGAGCTGAAAGCTGCGGGATTCTGGGTTGTCGGAGCAAGCGAGCATGCGCAGGCAAGCTGCTGGGAGACCGGCTTTGAAGGTCGTATTGCGCTGGTTATGGGCTCCGAGGGCGACGGAATCTCGCGCCTGGTCCTAGAGAGTTGTGACGACCTCACCAAACTGCCGCAGCTTGGCGTCACGGAGAGCCTCAATGTGGCCCAGGCAACCACGGCGCTGTGCTATGAATGGCTTCGCCGCAACGTCGAAAGCCTCTCAGGGGCACGCGGCAGGGAGGCGATGTAGGCATGTCGAAGAAGAGCCGGGCAAAAGCCAAGGCCAAGCGATTTGGCGAAGGGTCGGCCAAGCCCATCGTCTCGGCCAGCACCTTTGGCGTGGGCAACGCATTCGCGGCTCCGAGCTATGACATCACGCTTCCGGCACGTCGCAAGCCGGGCGAGCGCGAGCTCTTGGTGGTCGACGGCTATAACATCATCCACGCGACGCCGCGATACGAAAAGCTCATCTACGACCGCTCAGACGACCCCTACTCAAACGACGTCTACGTATCGGCACGCATGGCGCTCATCCGTGACGTGGCGGCGTTTGCACAGAGGCGCTATGAGGCGGTTATCGTGTTCGATGGCGCTGGCAACGTGTCGGCCGATCGCCCCAACATTCCGCAGGCGGGCGTTCGCATCGAGTTTTCTCCGACGGGGGTGTCGGCCGATACCGTGGTGCAGCGCCTCTGCACCGAGGCCCGTGAGGCGGGGAGGGCGTGCTCGGTCGTCACCAGCGATGGGACGATCCAGGCTACGGTCATGGGGAAGGGCGTTACGCGCATCTCCGCACGTATGCTTGTCGACGAGATCAAACAGATCGATGCCGATGTGGCGGCGGCTGAGGACGCTCCGCCTATGAAGATGACGCTGGGAAGTAGGCTGTCGCCCGAGGCCCGTGCAAAGCTCGATGCGCTGCGCGGCCGGGTTCGCTAAGCGAGGCCGATGGATCGCGGCGTGCCGCATAACGTCGATGCGCAGGTAGCGAATTGCGGCATTTCACACGCTCACATGCGCTCAGGTAGCTATGTTGTAACAATCCACACGCTCAAGGGCCCATTTTGGGGGTCCGAGCGTGTGGATTGCCACAATATAGAATTCGAGCGTGTGATATGCCGCAGATCTTGAGTGAGGGGTGCTAGTGGATGCGCCTCGGGCTGGTGCGCTCCCTCAGCTGCGGGCGGCTTTCGCCGCCCTTGCGCGCTTCGCTGGAAAACGCCCGCGCGTTTTCGCAGCTCCGCGCCCGTAATCGGGTTCGATTCCCGGCTCTGTGTAGAAGAAGGGCCCATCACCGCAAGGATGACAGGCCCTCAAGAACAATGGAGCCAGCGACAGGAATCGAACCCGCAACCCAGTGATTACAAATCACTTGCTCTACCGTTGAGCCACGCTGGCGCAGGGAACATCTTACCCGAAAAGCGCTCGCGGGCCAACGGCTGCACAGGCAGAGCAAAACCGGAAGGCCTTCTCATAAGAGGCGACCGGAACGTTTGAACCAATACCAGCGGCATTCATAAAGTGTTCATCAAATAGAAATATAAAACCGCAGGTCAACGGATATAGATACGCCCGGCACCGTGTATTCAGGCAATTTGGTTGACATGCCCGCGGCGAACGTCGTACTATTCACCTGCTCGACGCGAGAGCGGGCTTATGCATGAGCTTGCAAAGCGTCGGGACTTGCACTTATGGGAGTGTGCCCGAGTGGTTAATGGGGACGGGCTGTAAACCCGTTGGCTCTGCCTACCAAGGTTCGAATCCTTGCGCTCCCACCAGCAAGTGCCTGTGTAGCTCAGTCGGTAGAGCACCTCGTTGGTAACGAGGAGGTCACCGGTTCAAGTCCGGTCGCAGGCTCCAGTACGGCGGTGTAGCTCAGTTGGTTAGAGCACACGGTTCATACCCGTGGCGTCACTGGTTCGAATCCAGTCACCGCTACCACGGTAACACGGTGGCTTTCCCATCATGGGGAGGCCACTATGGTTAAGAAGGCATGTCCCGCCAGGGACGACCTTAAGGAGGAGGGCTTTATGGCCAAGGAAAAGTTCGAGCGTACTAAGCCGCATGTTAACATCGGCACCATCGGCCACGTGGACCACGGCAAGACCACGCTGACCGCCGCCATCACCAAGGTTCTCTCCGAGACCCCTGGCTGCAAGGCTGACTTCACCGCTTTCGAGAACATCGACAAGGCTCCCGAGGAGCGCGAGCGCGGCATTACCATCTCCGTCGCCCACGTCGAGTACGAGACCGAGACCCGTCACTATGCTCACGTCGACTGCCCTGGTCACGCTGACTACATCAAGAACATGATCTCCGGTGCTGCTCAGATGGACGGCGCTATCCTGGTCATCGCTGCTACCGACGGCCCCATGGCTCAGACCCGCGAGCACATCCTGCTCGCCCGTCAGGTCGGCGTGCCCTACATCGTCGTGTTCCTGAACAAGTGCGACATGGTCGACGACGAGGAGCTCATTGACCTCGTCGAGATGGAGACCCGTGAGCTCCTCTCCGAGTACGACTTCCCGGGAGACGACATCCCCGTCATCCGCGGCTCCGCTCTTGGCGCCCTCAACGGTGACGAGAAGTGGTATGACTCCATCCGTGAGCTCATGCACGCTGTCGACACCTACATCCCGACCCCCGAGCGTGACGACGCCAAGCCGTTCCTGATGGCCATCGAGGACACCATGACCATCTCCGGCCGTGGTACCGTTGCTACCGGCCGTGTCGAGCGTGGCGTGCTCAAGCTCAACGAGCCCGTCGAGATCGTCGGCATCAAGGAGACCCAGTCCTCCGTCGCCACCGGCATCGAGATGTTCCGTAAGACCATGGACTTCTGCGAGGCTGGCGACAACGTCGGCATCCTGCTCCGTGGTATCAAGCGCGAGGACATCGAGCGCGGCCAGGTTCTCTGCAAGCCCGGTTCGGTGCACCCGCACACCAAGTTCACCGGCGAGGTCTACGTCCTGACCAAGGAAGAGGGCGGTCGTCACACCCCGTTCTTCAACGGCTATCGTCCGCAGTTCTACTTCCGTACGACCGACGTTACCGGCACCGTCAAGCTGCCTGAGGGCACCGAGATGGCCATGCCTGGCGACCACATCACCATTGAGGGCGACCTCATCCACCCGATCGCCATGGAGGAGGGCCTGCGCTTCGCTATCCGCGAGGGTGGCCACACCGTCGGCTCGGGCGTCGTCAGCACCATCATCGAGTAACTTAGTCTCTAAGATACTCTGAGCTGATTTGTTGGAACCCGGTTCCTGTTACGGGAGCCGGGTTCTTTCTGTGAGAGACCAGCGAGGCACGTTGCACGTTGCCTTCTATCGCGGTGTAACGTCGTGTAGCATGTTCTTACTAGCGCGTGACGTGCCACGCTGGTCTGGGTTATGTGTCGAATCTGCGGAAAGCGGCCGAAACCCACTTTGTCGTTGACGCGACAGTTTCCAGATGATAATGTGTTCCATCGTGCCCGTACGGGGCGGTATTTGGAGGTAATGAGTTTCATGCGTACATTAGTCACCCTTGCGTGCACTGAGTGCAAGCGTCGCAACTACACGACCACCAAGAACAAGGCGAACATGCCTGATCGTATGGAGATCAAGAAGTATTGCCCCTGGTGCCGTCGTCACACCGTGCACAAAGAGACCCGCTAGTCTCACATACATACGCCAGTAGTTCAATTGGTAGAGCATCGGTCTCCAAAACCGAGTGTTGAGGGTTCGAGTCCTTCCTGGCGTGCCAGCACCTATCCCGTAAGCCTCGGAAACGAGGCTTACGGTTTCTAACTGTCAAGCGCTTTTGCGCCGGAGGTTCAGCATCATGGCCAACAAGAAGAACAAGAAGAAGGCACAGCAGAAGAGCAGCCAGCCTGCTGCGGCTGCCGCGGCCGATGCTAAGGTCGAGAAGAAGGCTGTAGCCAAGAAGGCCGATGCGAAGGGCAAGCCTGCCAAGGAGACCTCCAAGGCTGCAAAGGCCAAGAAGAACAAGGGCGGCAAGCCCGGCCTGTTCGCCCGCGCCAAGAAGTATCTTGGTTCGGTTCGCTCCGAGATGCGCCGCGTCACGTGGCCCAGCAAGAAGGAGCTCATTAATTACTCCGTCGCCGTTTGCGTCTCCCTGGTGGTCGTCGGCGTCGTTATCTTCGTGCTCGATATGGCTATCGGCGAGGGCCTGGCCCTCTTTGCAGGATTGAGGGGGTAGGCCATGTCGAAGCGTTGGTATGTCGTTCACACCTACTCGGGCTACGAGAAGAGCGTCAAGACCGATCTTGAGCATCGTATCGAGACGATGGGCATGCAGGATCGCATCTTCGATATCGAGATTCCCACCGAGACCGTCACCGAGATCAAGGAAGGCGGCAAGCGCGAGACCAAGGACGTCAAGATCTTCCCGGGTTATGTGCTGGTCCGAATGGAGATGGATGACGATGCTTGGACGTGCGTGCGCAACACGCCTGGCGTCACGGGATTCCTGGGCGCCAACGGCAAGCCTTCTCCGCTTTCGCGCGACGAGTACAACAAGATGATGCGTCGTTCCAAGAAGGGCGATGCTCCTAAGCGTACGGCCGTCAATCTTGAGGTCGGTACCTCGGTCAAGGTCACCTCTGGTCCTCTTGCCGATTTCGATGGCCAGGTTTCCGAGGTCAACGCCGAGTCCGGCAAGGTCAAGGTCAACCTCCTCATCTTCGGTCGCGAGACCCCTGTGGAGCTTGGCTTCGATCAGGTTGCCGTTATCAGCTAATTCGTTTGTTCGCGAGCGCGTGTTTCCACGAGGTCCGCTCAACCTCGCAGGTGCTTCTAGCACGTGAACGCTGACGATATGTTCTGCAAGTATTTTTCCAGGAAGGTTTGAAAGATGGCTGAGAAGAAAGTCACCACCGTCATCAAGCTTCAGATTCCTGCCGGCCAGGCCAACCCGGCTCCTCCCGTGGGCCCCGCCCTCGGTGCCGCTCAGGTGAACATCATGCAGTTCTGCCAGGCGTTCAACGCTGCTACGCAGGACAAGATGGGCGACGTTATCCCTGTCGTCATCACCGTGTACGAAGATCGTTCGTTCACCTTCGAGTGCCACACTCCGCCTGCGGCTCACCTCATCAAGAAGGAGCTCAAGCTCAAGAGCGGTTCTGCTGTCCCGCAGCGTGACAAGGTTGGCCAGCTCACTCAGGAGCAGCTCACCAAGATCGCCGAGATCAAGATGCCGGACCTCAATGCCAACGACATCGAGGCCGCTAAGAAGATCGTCGCTGGTACCGCCCGCTCCATGGGCGTTACTATCGCCGGGTAACCATTTGGTATCAACGGGTGCGTCAAAGGGGCGCACCCGTTTAATGTGCAATACCGCACATGTTCGATGTGGGAGGGCAGGAGCCCGTTTACCACAGGAGGTGTAACATGCCGAAGCATGGAAAGAACTACCGCGCCGCTGCCGAGAAGGTCGATTCTCTGAAGCTCTACACGCCGCTCGAGGCTGTGAAGCTCGTCAAGGAGATCGCTCCGGCCAAGTTTGACGAGACCGTCGAGGCTCACTTCCGTCTGGGCATCGATACCCGTAAGGCCGACCAGAACGTTCGTGGCTCCATCTCGCTGCCTCACGGCACCGGCAAGACCGTTCGTGTCGCCGTGTTCGCCGAGGGCGAGAAGGCTCGCGAGGCCGAGGCTGCTGGCGCTGACGTCATCGGTGCCGACGACCTGGTCGCTCAGATCCAGGCTGGCGAGATCAACTTCGACGCCGCGATCGCTACCCCGAACATGATGGCCAAGGTTGGCCGCATCGGTAAGATCCTTGGTCCCCGTGGCCTCATGCCCAACCCCAAGCTGGGCACTGTGACCATGGACGTCGCCAAGATGGTTGCCGAGCTCAAGGCTGGCCGCGTGGAGTATCGTGCCGACCGTTACGGCATCTGCCACGTGCCGGTGGGCCGCATCTCCTTCGACGACCAGAAGATCGTTGAGAACTACGCTGCTCTCTACACCGAGATCCTGCGTGTCAAGCCGTCTTCTGCTAAGGGCCGCTATGTGAAGAGCATCTCGCTGTCTTCCACCATGGGCCCGGGCGTCAAGGTCGACCCCGCCGTTCAGCGCAACTTCATGGCTGAGTAGCGCGCCTGTACCATATGCGCTTGCATTCGCCCGTCTGCCGTTTGGCAGGCGGGCGTTTTTTAATATGAGTCGAACATTGTCAAGCGGCAATACGGCCCCGACCGCTCGCGGGTCAAACGCGACCGGTCGGGGCCCCCTATCTGAACCGGCTTCCCCGTCGTTTTAAAAGGCGTGTGTCGACGCAGTGGTGTCTGTCAGTTTAATATCCGCGGGTCGGGACCGCATTTCGTCTGTCCGGCTGGGGGCCTACGGTCGTATGACAGTCTGTGTGTCGGGCGTGCCGGTCCCCCGGTGCCCAGAAAAAGTCGCCCGAATGGCCCCCGGCTGCCTCGAATCCGCTGGGTCGCCGGTGGAGATACGGTATGCGGCGCCCGGGCCTACCCGGCCATGCGGGCGAGCGCCCACGCCCAGCACGCCATCTCGCGCGCGGTCGCGCAGTTCGCCACGCAGGGGCGCTTCCCGGACAGGCGCATCGCCTCGCGCCTGTCCTGCAGCCTCCTGTTCCCCTTGGTCGCGTGCCGCCTGACGGCCGGCGCCACCGACTGGCCGCTCGCCAGCGCCTTCGGCGCCCTGCCGGACATGGGCACGTGCCACGCGGCCTCCACGAGGGCCGCCCTCGCGTGGGCGTTCCCGGCCCTCGTGATGCCCCCGCGCGACACGGTCTCCCCGCTCGAGCGCTCCGAGGGCGTCAGCCCGCACCACGACGCGAAGGACGGCGCCGTCGGGAAGCGGCCGAAGTCGCCGGCCTCGGCGGCGAGGCAGAAGGCGGTCGCCGACTCGACGCCCTTGAGGCAGCGCAGCGCGTCGCACACGGGCTTCCACTCGGGGCGCCCCGCCGCCTCGGCGACCCTGCGCGCCAGGTCCCTCCACGCCTCCTCGGCGCGCCTCACGCAGTCGCGGTAGTACTCGAGGACGCAGGCGTCGTCGGCCTCCGCGAACGAGATCGAGCCGACCCACCTGCAGTAGGCGGCGGTCCAGTTGCCCCTGCGCCTGCCGGCCGGCGTCCTCTCGTCGAAGACGTGGCCGTGCCTCAGCAGGAACTTGCCCATGCGCTGCTTGGCGCGCCGGAGGTCGTCGCGCGCGTCGGCCAGCGCGCGGGAGAGGTCGCGGGCCGCCTCGGTGCGCTCGTCGGGGACCCACACCTCGGTGACGTTCCTGGTGGCGAGCAGGCGCGCCAGGAACTCGGCGTCGCGCCTGTCGGTCTTCCTGCGCCTGTCGGCGGCGGGCCGCTGCATCTTGGAGACCGCGCCGACGACGCAGTCGACGCCGAGCGCCCGCAGCGCGCGGCAGAGGTGGAAGCCCGTGACGCCGCTCTCGTAGACCGCCTTGGGCTCCTCGAACCCGAGGGCCCACTCCGCGACGGACACGGGGTCGTACCCGAAGCGGGCGCTCTCGCACTCGCCGGTCATCGGGTTGAAGGCGAATGCGGAGATGCTGCGCGCATGGACGTCGAGGCCGATGGAGGTGACATACTGGGACATGGGTCCTCCCTTGTCGCATGTGGCGCGCGGCCACGGCTTGCTGGAACTGCCATTGTCGCCCGACCCACGGAGCCGCGGCAAGCGGGGGGCCCAATGTTCGACTCATATCGTCTGTATCGGGCTGCCGGAGTTGCTGTGAGGTGTGGCGTAACGATGAGCTCACTGCCTAGACCTAAAGCTGAAATAACACTTAAGTAGAAAAAGTATATCGACACACATAGTACTCTGTGATAGATTGAGCGTAGCAACACAAGCGCCAACCTAGGAGGTGACGCGATGGCAGCGCGAGATGCGGTGAGCGACTTGATTCGCGGAAACATCGACGCGATCATTCTCTGCACGCTCTCCCGAGGCGACAGCTATGGATACGAGATTCTCAAAGAGGTCGCCGAGACCAGCCAGGGTCAGTACGAGATGAAAGAGCCTTCGCTCTACACCTGTCTGAAGCGGCTGGAAAATCAAGCGTTCGTAGAAAGTTACTGGGGTGATGAGACCCAGGGGGCACGTCGAAAGTATTATCGAATCACCCCCGCGGGTCTAAAAGAACTCCGTGAGGCGACCGACCGATGGGTTCGGGTTCGCGACATCATTGACAAGCTGCTCAACCAGAATGGGGGAGACCGATGAATGAACTTCGTATGTATGTGGAGCATCTCTTCGAAGGCAAGGTGCTCACCTCCGAGAACATCGAGCTAAAAGAAGAAATCTACGGCAATCTGGTTGCTCGGTACCAGGATTATGTTGCGAGTGGCATGTCCGAAGCTGAGGCGCTTGAGAAGACCAAGGCGAGTGTGCCAAGCGTAGATGACGTGCTGCGCGGCGAGGATGCGGCCGGGGACGCTTCGGCAGAAGAAGCGGCAGCTGCGGTGCCGACGCCCCAGACTGAAGCCGTGGGGCAACCCGCTCCCACTGCCGCGCCTGCGCAGGATGCGTCCGCAGCGCCCGTGTCTTCGACGGTGGCGGGTGCACCGACTCGTCCTTCTGACTATGGCACAGAAGCTGCGACTCCGCCAAAGAAGAAGTGGCCGCTTGTCGTGGGCATCGTCGCGGCTGTACTAGTTGTTCTGACGGTCGTGGTCGTAGCGTTCAACGTGGTAGTCGAGCCAGCGCTCGACTACGCGGAGGACACGGTTGAAGACGTGCTGGAAAACAATTCCAACAAGGGCGGTACGTCGAATACAAACGGCGGCACCACCGGCGGCAACGCCTCAGCAGGACAGCAGCAGACGCCCACCTTCACCGACCCGGAAGATCAGCGTGAGTACGAGGCGACCATGGCACTCCTGCAGGAGATTGATAGCAGCGATGCTGGCCTGCTGCAGGTCTATGCCGGCCGCGGGACAAGCTCCGAGGTGTCCGAGCTTGCTTCTGAGCTTCCGCTCGGTGCGAACCGTCGTGAGGCCGGTCTTGACAATACGGTCGCTGCGACGGCCTACATCGACTACACCAACGTGTCCGAGGATATCGATGGGGATGCCATCGATCGCGCGCTTACCTATAACGCGCTCGCCATCTTCTCGGTGTATCCCGAGGTCTCGACCCTGCGCGTTACGCTGCAAGAGGTCAACGACAGCCAATGGGACGCCGACACCTACTCCTTCGATCGCACGAGGGTGGAGCAGAGCCTTGCTGCTGCAAGCAACAATGCGATCACACAGCTCAACAGCTCGCTCTTCGAGAGCGCCGATGCTTGGAACCAGGTGAAAAGCTACCTCGATTATCCGGATTTCGCCGATCATGTGGTTGAGTGGGCCGAGACCAACTAGCTGTAAGGACGAGCGAATAGACCGTACGCCGGATTGTCGCTTGCGTGGCTACTTTAGTTTGCTACACTACAAACCATCGCCACGTCCGCAAGGCCGGCGAGAGACGAAGGGAAGCACCGCATGGAGTTCATGTCGAACATCGCAGCACAGGCCGCAACGGCTCCTGCCGCCATGCTCTCGCTATCCCTAGACGCCCTACTACTAGGTGCATGCGCGCCGAGGGTGTCGGCCAGCCTGTAAGGCCCGTCTGGACGATAGAATTCACCAGAGGCACCCGCGACGCGTATCTGCCCATCGCCCTGCAGGGCTTGGCGGACCGTCCGGGTGCCTTTTGCGTAAGCGCGGCATGAACGTCATCCTCCTGCAGAGCTCGATTGTATGCAACGGCTCGAATGTGTAGGAGGAACCATGACCCGTAAGATCGCCATCTTTGACACCACGCTGCGTGACGGCGAGCAGTCGCCCGGCGCGAGTATGAACACCGAAGAGAAGCTCATCATCGCGCGTCAGCTCATTCGCATGAACGTGGACGTTATCGAGGCGGGTTTCCCCATTTCCAGCCCCGGCGACTTCAAGAGCGTCTCCGAGATCGGCCGCATCGCTGGCGACAAGTGCACCGTCTGCGGCCTCACGCGTGCGGTGGACAAAGACATCGAGGTCGCGGCCGAGGCGCTCAAGACCGCCAAGCGCCCGCGCATCCACACCGGTCTGGGCGTTTCTCCGTCGCATTTGCACGAGAAGCTTCATATGACCGAGGACGAGGCCATCGAGCGCGCCATCCATGCCGTGAAGCTCGCGCGCAATTTTGTGGACGACGTTGAGTTCTACGCCGAGGATGCCGGCCGTGCCGACCAGGACTTCCTGGTGCGCATCGTCGAGGCGGCCGTAAAGGCGGGCGCCACTGTCATCAACATTCCCGATACCACCGGGTACAACCTGCCCTGGCACTTCGGTGCGCGCATCCGCGACCTGCGCGAGCGCGTGGACGGCATCGAAGACGTGACCATCTCCGTTCACACCCACAACGACCTGGGCATGGCGACGGCGCTGGCGCTCGAGAGCGTGCGCAACGGCGCTACCCAGATCGAGTGCACCATCAACGGCCTGGGCGAGCGCGCGGGCAACACCTCGCTCGAAGAGGTCGTTATGGCCATCAAGATGCATGGCAAGGAGCTCGACGCGCATACCGACATCGTGACGCAGGAACTCACCCATGCGAGCAAGCTCGTGAGCTCGATCACCGGTATTAACGTCCAGCCCAACAAGGCCATCGTGGGCGCCAACGCCTTCGCTCACTCTTCGGGCATTCATCAGGACGGCGTCCTCAAGGCGCGCGACACCTACGAGATCATCGACCCGGCAGACGTGGGTGCCGCCGGCTCGCAGATCATCCTCTCTGCCCGCAGTGGCCATGCAGCGCTGCGCCATCGCATGTCCGAGCTGGGCTACACCTTCTCCGATGAGGATTTCGAGGGCATTTACCAGGCGTTCCTCGAGGTCGCAGACAAGAAGAAGGAAGTCTACGACGAGGACCTGGAGTCCATCGTTCACGAGCGCGAGCGCGTGAGCACGGCTATCTGGAACCTCGACGCGCTGCAGGTTTCCTGCGGCTTCCCGCTCACGCCTACGGCAACCATCAAGCTCGCCGATGTGGACGGGAATGTCTTCACGGCGTGCGAGTACGGCGTGGGCCCGATCGACGCGGCGTTCAAGGCGGTCGACAAGATTGTGGCCGTGGCGAACGACCTGCAGGAGTTCTCGGTCAAGGCCGTGACGCGTGGTATCGACGCTCTGGGCGAGGTCACGGTACGTGTGACGGCCGAGAACGGTGAGGTGTACATCGGTCGCGGCAGCGACGGCGACATCATCGTGTCCTCGACGAAGGCCTATATCAACGCGCTCAACCGTCTGATCTCTGACCAGAACGAGCGGGCGGGGAAGTAGCCATTGGACGGGGTCCGGCCGTTTCATCCTTCGCTGGTCCTCGCGCTTCGCGCTGCGGAATCGCTCAGGACGAAACGGCCGGACCCCTCTCGAGTGTTCTCCGCGGCGCGTTGATTCGGCCTACGTGCTCGGGGGCTTAAAATAAAGATGGTGCACCGCTTCGCGGTGCCCTGAACAAAACGCGAGGCGTAGCCTCGCACCAACTTTATTTCATCTATCAATGCGCTAGATGGAGTACCTGAAAGAAACGGTTCGTAGAGCCCTGGAGCATCGTCCCGAGCGCTTCCGCAGCGCGTAGCGCGAGGACCAGCGAGGGATGATGCTCCAGGGCTCCCGAGAGGTATAAGAAAGGAACGCACAGCTATGCCTAGACCCATGACGGTGGCAGAGAAGATTCTTGCAGCCCATGCCGGGCTCGACGAGGTGCGCCCCGGCCAGCTTGTCGAGTGCGACCTGGATCTCGTGCTCGCCAACGACATCACCGCTCCTATCGCCATCGACGTGTTTCACGAGCTCGGGGCCAAAGAGGTCTTCGACCGCGACCGCGTGTGCCTTGTGCCCGACCACTATGCGCCAAACAAGGACATCAAGAGCGCCGAGCAGACCAAGAAGATGCGCGACTTCGCCCACGAGCAGAAGATCACCCATTACTGGGAGCAGGGCTGCGCGGGCATTGAGCATGCCCTGCTGCCCGAGCAGGGCGTCGTGGTGCCGGGCGACCTGGTGATCGGTGCGGACTCTCACACCTGCACGTACGGCGCGCTCGGCGCGTTCTCTACGGGCGTAGGCTCCACCGATGCCGGCGTGGGTCTCGCCACGGGCCGTGCGTGGTTCAAGGTCCCGCCCACCATTCGTTTTGAGATCGATGGCGACCTGGTCGATGGCGCCTCTGCCAAGGACATCATCCTGCACATCATCGGCCTTATCGGCGTCGACGGCGCTCTGTACCAGGCCATGGAATTTGCCGGCTCCACCATCGAGAGCCTGTCCATGGAGGGTCGTATGACCATCTCCAACATGGCCATTGAGGCCGGCGGCAAGGCGGGCATCATGGAGGTCGACGACGTTGCTCGCGCCTGGCTCGAGGGCCGCTGCCAGCGTCCGTACGTCGAGTACCATGCCGACCCGGACGCCGAGTATGCGCGCGTCATCAAGATCGATGCAGCCGACATCAAGCCCTGCGTGTCCTGGCCGCACCTTCCTTCCAACACCCATCCGGTAAGCGAGAGCACCCATATCCAGATTGACCAGGCGGTAATCGGTTCGTGCACGAACGGCCGTATCGAAGACATGCGTGCCGCCGCGGACGTGCTGCGTGGCCGCAAGGTGAACGAGAACGTTCGCTGCATCGTGATTCCCGCCACGCAGGCCGTCTTCAAGCAGTGCATGGCCGAGGGTCTCGCCGACGTGTTCATCGATGCGAACTGCGTCTTCTCGACCCCGACTTGCGGGCCGTGCCTGGGCGGCTACATGGGCATCCTCGCTGCCGGCGAGCGCTGCGTGTCGACTACGAATCGCAACTTCGTGGGCCGCATGGGCGACACGACCTCTGAGGTCTATCTGGCAAGCCCGGCCGTCGCCGCAGCCAGCGCCGTAGCCGGCCACATTTGCGCTCCGTCAGACCTGTAGCTCCCCAAAGGCCTCGGCAGCATCGTCCGCTGCTCGGGCAGTCCTCGCTCGCTACGCTCGCTGCGGAACTCGCGGCGGACGATACTGCCGAGGCCAGCGCTACAAAATCTACTTCGCCTGACAAAATCACGCGAGGGGCTTTGGGTTGCAAGGGGCTCTCTAGCGCGAGGTCCTGAGCATGCGCGCAGTTTCCGCAGGCCGAAAGCCGAGGACTGTTTGAGCAGCGAATGATATGCCCAAGCCTCCCGGGGAAGGAAAGGAAATCTAACATGAAGTTCGAGGGAACCGTTTTTAAGTATGGGCGCGATGTCGATACTGACGTCATCATTCCGGCCCGTTACCTCAACAGCTCTGATCACGCTCACCTGGCGGCGCATGCCATGGAGGATATCGATCCCACGTTTGCCACGACGGTGAAGCCGGGAGACATCATCGTCGCCGAAGAGAACTTCGGCTGCGGGTCGAGCCGCGAGCATGCGCCCGTGGCGCTCAAGGCGGCGGGTGTTTCCTGCGTCATCGCCAAGAGCTTCGCGCGCATCTTCTACCGCAATGCCATCAACGTCGGCCTGCCCATCATGGAGTGCCCCGACGCCGTCGATGCCATTGAGGGCGGCGCCCGCGTGGCGGTGGATACTGAGACTGGCACCATCACCAACCTCGACACCGGCGCCACCTTCACGGCCGAGCCGTTCCCGCCGTTCATCGCCGAGATTATCGAGGCGGGCGGGCTGGTCGAGCGCACGCGTCGCAAGCTTGCCGCCAAGTAACATCTGCCATTGGGGACGGGTACATTTGGCAGATGTTCCGCCATTGGGGACGGGTACATTTGACAAATGTTTCGCCCAGCTTCGCCTCTGTTCTATGGTGGGACAATCGCTCCAGATATCTTTGTCCCATTTCAAGGGGAGGACGCATGCCGCTCGATAATCCATTTGCTGCGGGTCCAAGCTCGCAAGATTGGAGTTGTAACGTGAAGAAGACCTATAAGATCTGCCTTCTGCCGGGCGATGGAATCGGCCCGGAGATCATCGCCGAGGGCGTCAAGGTCATGAACGCCGTGGGCAAGAAGTACGGCGTGTCGTTTGATTGCGCCGAAGCTTTGATCGGTGGATGTGCAATCGATGCGACGGGCACGGCGCTGCCCGACGAGACGCTTGAGACCGCCCAGGCCTCGGATGCCGTGCTGCTTGCGGCGGTGGGTGGCCCCAAGTGGGACACCACCGACCCCTCTAAGCCGCGTCCCGAGCAGGGGTTGCTTGGCATTCGCAAGGCGCTTGGGCTGTATTGCAACCTTCGCCCCGTCCAGATCTTCGGTGCGCTTTCCGATGCGTCGACGTTGCGCCCCGAGGTCATCGACGGCGTTGACATGATGATCGTCCGCGAGCTCACCGGCGGCCTGTACTTCGGTCGTCGCGAGCGCTTCTACGACGAGGAGGGCGCCGGCACGGACGGCAAGCCCGGCCAGCGCGCCTACGATACGCTTGAGTATCGCGAGTACGAGATTGAGCGCATCGCGCGCCAGGCATTTGAGGCTGCCCGCAAGCGCCGTGGCAAGGTGTCGAGCGTCGACAAGGCCAACGTGCTCGAGACAAGCCGCATGTGGCGCGAGATCGTGCATCGTATCGGCGAGCAGGAGTACCCGGACGTCGAGTTCGAGGACGTGCTGGTGGACAACGCCGCCATGCAGCTCATCAATCGCCCCGCGACGTTCGACGTCGTGGTGACCGAGAACATGTTCGGCGACATCCTGTCCGATGAGGCCGCGCAGATCACCGGCTCGCTCGGCATGCTCGCCTCCGCGAGCCTGGGTGACGGTGTGGCGCTCTACGAGCCGAGCCACGGTTCGGCGCCCGATATCGCAGGGCAGGGCATCGCCAACCCGCTGGCGCAGATTCTCTCCGTCGAGATGATGCTGCGTTACAGCTTTGACATGGGCGATGCGGCCGACGACATCCGCCGCGCCGTGACCGCTGTGCTCGACGAGGGCTGGCGCACGCGTGACATCGCCGACGACGCCACGCCTGCCGACCACGTGCTTGGCACCGAGGCCATGGGCGATGCCGTGGCTGCTCGTCTGTAGCGAGGCCTTTGATCGTTCGTTCGAGTGACGGACGAACGTTTATCGTGGCGCCTGGATCCAGTACAGGGTCTGGGCGCCACGCGCTGTCGTAGTGGTGTTACGAGCGGTCTAAGTCGTACACTTGAGTCCCGGTACATAGCTTAGGGGAAGGAGGGGCCATGGCGTTGCCGGAGGAGCGGCTGACCGAAGACTTGCTCAAACGGCTGCTCGAGGCCGAGACGCCCGAGGCCTACCTCGACCAGGGCGAGACGCTTGGCCGCGACCTAGCGGATTACCTACGCGAGTTGCTTGCCGACCGAGGCATCAACCGATCGGAGCTGGCGCGTCGGTCCGGCGTCAACGGAACCTTTGTTTACGACATCTTCAACGGCAAGAGCCTTCCCCGCCGGGATAATTCCATCATGCTGGCGTTTGGTCTTTCATGCAGCCTGATCGAGACACAGCGGCTTCTGCGTCTCGCGGGCGTGTCGGAGCTCTGGCCCAAGCGCCGGCGCGACGCCATCATCATCTGGTGCATAGAGCATGGCATGACCTACGCCGCTTGCGACGATGAGCTTGCGCGTCTGGGCGAGCGGACGCTCTTTCACCCCGAGAAGGACAACGTAAGCACGAGCGCACACCCAACGGCGAACAAGGGCGGTGCTGCTATAGAGGGGCATCGCATGAAGGGGCTCGGATAGCGGCCATGGACGACCTGCAGGTACGACATGCGATGAGTATCGACGACGCCTATGTGGTCGAGCGTGTGCTGGCGCGTGGCGAGCGTGGTATCACCGAGCTCGTGACGCTCGACGGCGCAGGGCCTTTTGTGCGAAAGCGCATGCCGCATGCCGCTGCGCGCCGCATGGTGTGGGCGGCGCTTGCCGAATGCTCGTCCCCGTATCTGCCTCGTGTGCAGGCGACCTACGATATGCCTGACGAGTTCGTGGCAGTGTACGACTTCGTTGCCGGCGAGACCTTGTCCGATGTCATGAATCGGCGCGGGAAGCTGTCGCTCGACGAGGTTGCTGACATCGTTGCCGCCGTGTTCAATGCGGCGTCGGATCTGCATGCGCACCATGTTGTGCATGCCGACATTGCCCCTTCGAACATCATTGTTGCTGCTGACGGGGCACATCTCATCGATTTTGACATTGCTCGCATGACCTATGACGCGCCCGCATCGGGCGAGCAGACGTGGGGTACGTATGGCTTTGCCGCGCCCGAGCAGCACGGTTTTGCTCCCATCGACACGCGGTCCGATATCTATGCGATTGGTCGGTTGGCCGGCTACCTGCTTGTGGGCACGCTTCTGGATGAGCGCACGTACGAGGCTGCGCTGCGCTGCACGGGGCTTGTTCCCGAGGCAGTGTGCTCCGTTTTGGGGCGGGCATGCGCCTTTGAGCCGAGCGCGCGGTTTCAGACGGCCGATGCGCTTGCTTCGGCATTTGCGGACGCGGTAAGGGGCGAGGCCTCCGATATGGGACCCGAGGATTCGTCGGAGATGCCTTCTTCGATCTCTGCGGCTACCTCACGGCATGCTGCGGACGTCGCGGAAAAGCCTCCGCTAAGTACGGATGATGCGGGGCGTACGGAGCTGTCTGGCGCGGAGACGGGGCATGCCTCATCGAAAAGTTCCCATATGTCATCTGCGACGCGGCGAATGCTTGTAGGGGTCCTGGCCGTGGTCGTGGTTGTGCTGGGAGCGCTTGGATTTTGGATGCTCGGTGGGCGTGCACAAGACAGCGGCACGGATGCTCACGACGATGCTTCGCCTGTGGCCACCGCTACGGATGACCTTTCCGGATTCTCGGACGCTCCCGATGAGCTGGGAGGCAGCGCGCTGCCCGAATCGAGCGAACCTGCGTCCGAAGAGGCACAGGCATGCTTGAAGATCGTCGATTCCGGCTGGTCGGTCGACGCGGCCGGCTACATCAATTATGGGGTTGCTATTCAGAACACAAGCGAGGACCTGACCATCGAGTTTCCTGCTTATACGATTACGGGTCGAAGCGAGGATGGATCGATCCTCTACTCCGACACGCAGGCGCTCTCTGTCATCTATCCAGGGGAAACAAGGTACTTTGGCTCTATTGCGGGGAATGGTAACGCTCCGGCGACGGTGGAATTTGCCACCGTTGCACCGTATGAATGGGCGGTTTCAACAGCTGCTGGGCGGCCGAGTACGTTCGATATTGCCCACCTGTCTGCTGTTTCCAATGGTATTGGTGGCACGTCCATAACCGGTGAGGTCACGATGACATCGAAGGGAAACGATGCGGAAGGTGCGTCCAATATTGAGCTGACGCTGATTGCGCGCAACGACAGCGGCAGCATTGTGTACGGTGCCGATGCGTTTATCACGATGCCTGCAGAAGGGGCAGCGACGCCTTTCGAAATTTTCTGCTACGACCTTCCGAGTTATAGCTCATTTGAGATTTATGCCCAGCCGTGGTAGGCCATTATGTGGTTCGGCTGCCTCGCTGTTCTGCCGCCGTTCCGGCGGTGGTCGCATGCGTCGCTTTTTAGGAGCCTATTGTAGGGACCTATTGCCTGCTTTTTATTGTGGCGAAGGGGCCTTGGAAGAACTCGTTTCGTTTTTATGCAGTTAATTCCGAACTTCTCGAGTAGACGGCCGATTTCGTCGGCAAGGCCCCAGGATTTTGGGACCCGAAAACCGGGTCTACTCGGCAGGTCGTGAAATAACTGCATAAAAACGAAACGAACAGTCATTGGTACAGGCTGGACACGTCCATAAAGGGGTGCGACACCATCTAGATTTTGTGCAAATCAGGCCGGCTTCCATCGAATCGGGTGCGAATGCTCCCCCTAGGTGTCACGAGCGGGCTCTCGGTCTGGTGGGCACACGCCGCTGAAGCGAGGCGTTCGGGCCATCGGTTTCAGTTGCCAACTGAGGTTATCTGCGAGAGCGTTCGCGAAAATATCACCGCCTATAGAGGAAGGGCCGCATAGCGGTCGACCTCACGAGAAAGGCGATGTATGAAGCAGACGAAGAACGGGCAGTTCAGCGGTGGTAAAGCGCATGGGGCGGCCTCGCATCGGCTGGCGGGGGAATCTCGCTGCTTCCTTGCCGCCCGGTTGCCGGGCGGTACAGGATGGGATGGGAAGGAGGTGCCGATGTGGAAGCGGTCGGAGGTTGAGCAGCTAACGGGGCTCACACGTCACATGATTCAGGACCTGTGCAACCAGAACACGTCGGGCGATGGCCTGGCGTTTTGGGTGCCGGCGGTCTCTAAGCCGGGATACTCCCGGTTCGATGAAGGCGATTTATTCATGTTCTATCTGGTCAAGCAGCTCAGTAAAGCAGGCTTCGCGCTTATTGAGATTGAACCGGTTGTACAGAGTATGCTTGAGGATGGCCGGGAGTTTCAGGCGCGCCTTCAACAGAAACAGCTCGAGCTTGCTGCTCGCAGAAGGGAGCTCGACGCTAAGCTTCGCGCGGTTGCAACATTGGAGGATGCAGCTGATGCAGCGCCGGAAGATCGACCTTATGTGATGGCCGCTCGTGCCTTGCATGCTGGGGCATTCCGCTCATTGGCGTGGGCAGCTCGGGAGACCAGCGCGGACGATGAGATGCATCAGGCTGTTGGCAACGCGATCAATTACGTGTTTCCCATCGCAATTGAGGTGATGGGATGGGATACCGCTGGGGAGCGGTCGCGCAATTGCGCTCAGAATGACGCGCTCTCCGCTGGTAAGGATGACCACACGCGCATAAGACACGCTTTGGATGCATGTAGGATGCATGTTTCAAGGTTGGTACAGGATTGCTCTAGATCCGATGATGCGAGCGGGCAGAGGTTTGTGCAACATGTCGTCGATGGCTTCTGTTCGCTGACACGAAGTATTGCGAGTCCCCTCCGTTTGCACACCCCCGCCCTGGAATGTCTCGTTGCAACGACATTGGTGCACTTTTTCTCGCAGGCCGAGAACGGTGTGCCCGTCGAGCTTGCCTGTGGAAAGGGGTCCTTTGCATTTTTGAAACGGGCGGCATGTGCGTATTTGAGCAAGGTAGCTGCCAGCGTGTGCACGTAAGGGGACTGAAGGCGACCGGAGCCTGACTGAGATACTGGAATGCATAGCGCACCGTTTGCCGATGAATCCCCACACGTTCATCCAGCAGCCTTATGCCTAGAGATGGCTGTGCGCTTGCATGCTATAACATGGCTCACTAAAGAGAGCATATCTCAGGAGAAGGGGAGAACGGCGAAGCCGGGCGATTGCGCTGGGCGGGCATTCTGCACCGGGTATGGCAATCGCTTTGAAACGACGGCACCTCGACGGGGGGATACTAATGGGATTTATGGATGAATTCAAACGAAGCGCTGGTCTTGATGACGAGAAGCTGGAAAAGAGCAAGGAGCGTCTCAAGGGCAGTGTTAAGGCTATCGGTGAAGAACTGAAGCGAAGCGGTGCGGTTCTGGCCCGCAACGCTGCAAAAAGCGTTGGCGACTTGGCGGAGGAGGCGCTGGCGAATTCACGCCAGGAGGAGAGTCGAGCGAAGCCTCGCGAAAGCGTCGTCGATTGCTCTGCTGCCACGCCCGACCTTGAATCCAGAAGCGAGGCGGATGATAACGAGGCGCCGGCTAAACAGACAATGGTGCTTCCTCATGTTGACGAAGACGAAGATGAACCGTTCGTCACGTCGTCGGAGCAGGTATCGGAGGCGGCGGAGGCTGAGGAGTCCCAGCCTGATTCTGTTGCAGGCAGCGCGCGTCAAGAGAGCGCCCAGAAAAAGAGGGCGACGCCAAAGCTCCAAAAGAAATGGCTGTATGCAGCGGCGGGGGTGAGCATAGCCCTTATCGCGGCAATTGCTATCGGCGCCGTGGCTTGTTCTGGTGGCCAAGGAGGTGCAAGTGATAGTGAGCCCGACATGACAGAGCCGGCTGAGGAGTTCGACGTTGCTTTGCATCTTGAGTGTGAGCGGAATCTCTTCTTTAGCACCTACAACTTGCGCGTTCTTATTGATGATGACGAGCAAGGAATACTCGCGCACGGCGATTCGGCGGATTACGACCTTGAGCTTGAGAAGGGAGAGCATCAGCTTCGACTGGAAAAGGAGGATGACCCCGAGGTAGCGGGAGAACTGGCGTTCAAGGTCGATGAGGATGAAGAGCTGTACTTCCATGCGAAGTGTACGAGTTCGGGCGTCGAGGTGGCGTCGGCGTCTCAGGATGAAATCGCGCAAATCAGAGCGCGAAACAACGCCAAAAAGTATCTTGAGATTGCGAATAAACCTGGTACCCGGGCAGATGAGATTATTGCTGAGTTGGAGCAAGAGGGCTATGCCGACGAAGGGTTCGAGCTAATCTGCCTCGACGGCGATGAGCGGCTGAAGGATTTTAATCCGGAAGAGTACAACGTCGAGAGTGCCGAGACCGATGCTGACAGCAAGACGATCACGCTTCACCTTGTGACGAATATTGAGGTTTCGTTTGATCAGGAGACCGCTACCCGTGCAGCCGTGGTTGCCATGACGAACTGCTATGCAACTGACGTTTTCACAGCAGATGGGTCCGCTTACGATGTGACCAAGTTTCATTCATATGCCGATATGGGAGGGTATTACCTTACGGTTGAGTCCTCGGGTACATGGAGGCCTAAAGACGCGCAGACGTGGCATGTCGAAGGGCTTCGCCTCAAAGCTGCAGGTGGCGATTTTCGTATTGAATTCAAGGGAGACGTCACGTTCGATGGGGCGAACTACATCATTTCGGGTGAAGCCAAGACTGCGAACTCCTTTGACGCCATTGACTCAGGTGGAGAGAACGTTGGGACAGACACCTTCCAGCCAAGTGAAACGGCGCCGTATTTGACGGTATCCCCGGCGCTGGTGGCAGACGCACGCGATACAGCTGCTGAATCGGCCGCTCGCGATGCGGAGAATGCGGCTCGTAAGGAGCAGGAGGATTACAACGACTGGGTTTCATCTCAGTTTAGCTTCTGGAGTGGCAGCAACGATGCTTTTGTCGATGCGGTGAAGTCGATGCTGAACGATGAGCGTTCCTTCCATCATGAGGAGACGAAATACCTGCCGATTCGTGATGCCGAGACGCTCGACAGCGTCAACTCTTCCTTCTCGCAAAACGGCAGTGCAGTTGCAAGCATGAATGACGTTCTGCTGACCATGGACTTCACGGCCAAAAATGGGTTCAACGCAACGATCAAATGCCAAGCTTACGGAATCATGCATTACCCAGACGGCAACGTCGACGTTCTGGGCATTCAATAGCAACAAACAGCGGATAGGAGGCATCGTGAACAGTTTTAGAAGCAATGTGGTGTTGCCGGCGTTGGTATTGGTGTTGGCCGGGAGCCTGACCGCCTGCTCTCCAGGTGCATCAAGTGGATCGGTTGAACCAGACTATGCTGACGATGAGGCCATGGCGGTTGTCGCAGATGGATTGGAGGCAAGGTTCGACGTAGCCGATGAACACGAGGAGTCGGGGGAGGAATCCACAGGCGAATCGTATGCCGAGGCAATCCAGGCGGAACTGGACTATGTGGAGCCGCTCAAGAAGCGTCCCTTCGAAGATTCCAAGCTTCAGGAGGGAATTTTGGCATATGTCAATGTGCTTGATGACTCAATGGCTGCCGTTGATACATATCCCATCAACAGCCAAGAGTTTTATGACGCTTGGACCGACCTCTACAACGAGCGGACCGTCATGCTGAAGAACTTTGTCGACAACTATGGGCTTGAGGTCGACTTTGCACATGAGGACACATTGAAAGACATGTTGAGAAACGCCAACACCGTAACTGAACAGCGTGAGACGGAAAAGGCGCTTGATGCCCTTGTTTCGACCATTGTGTTTGAAAAACAGGACGACGGATATGGGTTCTATACCTATACTGCGACTGTGCAAAACACATCTGGCATCAATCTTGAAAATGTCTCGCTCACGCTGGGACTCTATGACAGCGCAGGTGTAAAGGCGGACGAAACGTTTACAAGCTGCTCTTCGTGGGCGGCAGGGGAGACGGTCGTTTTCGATGCGATGTCTCAAACAGATGCTGCCCAAATCAAAGTCTCGCTTGACTACTACACAATTGCTGAATAAGCGGCTAGAAATCAAAGAGGCTATGAACAGGGATATCGAGAGCCTTCGCGATTTTAATGAGCACGTCGATTCCTACATCGGCCGTTCCTGTCTCGATTTTCCAGAGATAGGAACGGCTGATGCCGGTCATGAGTGCGAGCTGGCGTTGCGAGATGTTGCGCTCCGCTCGCACCGAGCGGATGCTCGATCCAAGCATCCTCTTTTCGTGCACGTTGTCCATGCCTCTTAGCGTACGTGCGCAAGGAAAAGGGTCGGCTCACTATAGAGAGCCAATACAATAGAACAATGGGATTGTTCGGGATAGAGAGAGGAGATTCTCATATGGACGAGCACATTGATGCAATCATATCGGCCGAGTCCGACGAGATAACTGTAGGCAGCGGAATGTCGGCAGACCTCTCCGGAAGGTCGCGAGGTCTTTCGAAGGCGCGTATCGTGGGCATAGTCTTGCTTGTCGCCTTGGCGCTCATATCGGTGTTTCCACTGAGGGGGACGTTTACGAATCCTGCAACATATGAGGCGCAGATTCAGACTCTTGACGAGAAGAAGGGCAATGTCACCGCTCTCGTCGCTATGTCTACTGCGGCATCTGCTGGCATTTCCCTCATTCCCGACGATGTGGGAACGCCTATCGCCAACAAACTGATGGATCTCAGCAGCAACCTCATGGTTATCCTTGCGGTTATTTACTTGGAAAAATATCTGCTCACCATTTTTGGTATGGCGACCTTTGCCATTTTAGTGCCGGTCGCTTGTGTGCTTGGAATCGCCGCAATTGTATTGTGGAACCGAGCGGCGATTTCGAGGGCGGCGGTGCGTCTAGCCATGAAGCTTGTCGTGCTGGGTGCTGTGCTTATGTTTACAGTGCCTACCAGTGTGGCTGTGACCAATATGATCGACGAAACCTATGACATAACGGCGAGCATTCAAGAGGCAAATCAGGCAGCTGCGGAGGAAGAGGACACCGACGAGGCACCTTCCGACCCGCTCAGTTTCATCGCCTCTATTCCGAACATGGTTGCCGATGG
The DNA here is from genome assembly GCF_002160065.1 of Collinsella sp. An2. Lineage (GTDB taxonomy): Bacteria > Actinomycetota > Coriobacteriia > Coriobacteriales > Coriobacteriaceae > Limicola. The sequence goes on from NZ_NFJW01000001.1 coordinate 304,056, forward strand.
TCTTGCGAGCGTTTCAAACGAGATGCTCGATGAGGTGAATAGCCTCATCGAGAGCGCGGCGGTCATGATCGTGACTTCGTGCGTGATTCCTATCGTCGTGCTCGTCTTTTATCTATGGGTTGCGAACATGCTGCTGGGAATTGACGTTTCGACGCCCAAGAACTTCCTTTCAGGACGGATGGCCCGTATGGGCGGCGGACGAGAGGTCATCGCAGAGTCTGGCCAGAGGGTGCGTGAGGCGCGGGCTGGGCGCCGTGAAAAAACGGAGATGCAAGACGCGCGATAACGCTGCAGTTCTCACTTACCCCATCAGCGAGCCGTTGTAGTACACGATGGCTCCTAAGGCGCCGGCGAGGCTTGCCGCAAATACGATGACGCCCGCCACAAGCACTACGTTGCTCCAGCGCGGCGCGGGTCGACGAAGGGCCGCGCCGCCAAAGCCGACCATGCATATCAGAAAACTGACGCCCAGTCCGATCATGCAGATGCCTTCGGCGCGGGCGAGCAGCGGAATGTCGGCGGGCGCGACGTTGACGTAGTGATAATCGTGCAGCGAGCTTACATCTCCCGTCGCGATCATATGGATGCCTGGGACAAAACCTATGAGCGAAAGGGCGATTCCGATGATCGTGCACGCCAGCATGACGACCCACGGTTTCTGTCCGGTTATGAGGGGCCAGCTGCTGTTGGGAGCAAGGGTCACAAGCCCGCCATTGTGTCGAACGATGGCGGCGAACATGCCCACCAGGCCCGCCACGAGCAGCACGACGCCTATAACAGAGACCCAGCCGGGCAGAACCGTCGGGACGATAAGCGCAACGGAGACACCGCATGCAATGAGCGACGCGCCGACTTCGCGTGCTAGTATGGGTCGCTCGGCAGCCGGAGTGGTGGCGTAATGGTAGCTGTGTAGCAGCGAGCAGTTTCCGCTTACCAGCATATAGAAGCCACTAAGCGCCACGCATACGCCTATGCCGCAGCCAATGATGATGCTTCCCATAGCGACTCCTTCAACCGAACCTCGCCTCAAATGCGGGGGCTGTAATTCGTTGCCACGGGATTATAGGCAGCCACATGCAAAAGACAAGGGCTTGTACCAGCGAAAATAGAAAATTGGCGAGCGGTTGCATGGAGCGATGCGGCCAGCCAGATGGTTGGCCGATGATGCGCTCGTCTCTGTCGTCTGGTCGCTATTCCAGCTCGCGCGCAATAGCCCGTACGACGGCATCGGCAGCGGCAGAGGTCTTCGAGGCGTCCTCGATCGTAAAGATGACCTTGCCCTTGATGCCAAGCTCACTCACCTCGGAGAAGAAGACCTTGGGGCCGTCGGTGATGGGCGAGATATCGCCTGCGGCCTCGCGTGCCTGGTCGACGATAGTCGCGGAGAGCTGGTCCAGGTCGCGCGCAACCTGGGTGGCCTGCACGCTGGGGCCAGGCGTGGGCTGATCCGCGGGTGCCGAGTCCAGTGCGCCGGTGCTCTCGTCAACGTTTATGGACGCGCCGATGCTCACGTTTCGCGACACGGCGAACGGCACGCTCACGCGGCTTGGCGGCAGAAGATGGACTAAGGCCGTCTTGGATATCACCGAATTGGGGATGATGACCGTCTGCCCAAGGCTGTCACGGATGGTGGTGTGCCGCCAGCTCACGTCCTGCACTACGCCCGACGATGATCCGACCTCGATGTTGTCACCAGGCTTCACAATGCCCATAAGCGTGACCTGCAAGCCGCCGATAAGGTTGGAGAGCGTGTCCTGAAAACCCAGGGAGACCGCGATGCCTCCAACGCCCAGGGCGGTGACGATGGCGTTGACGTCTTGATGAAAGCAGGTGCTCAGGATAAAGCATGCGCCCACCACGTAGATGGTGGCGCGAACGATGTTGATGATGATGCTCGAGCTCGGTAGGGGGTTGCTATCGTGGTGGAGCAGATGTCGCACCGCGCGGGTGGCGACGCGGGCAACCAGGAGGGTGATGGCGGCAAAAATGCACGCCCATATGACGCTCTGCACGAGCGGAATCTGTAGGAAGTCGACAATATCGACAAGAAGCTGCGGCATGAAGGTCCTTTCGTCCTTTCGCGAGGAAGGTTTCCCTCATGATACCCATGGAGGGGCGGGTTCTCATGCGAGGCTACGTGCGGCACGGTGCGGATTGCGGCAAGGCGAGGGCGACCGTGCAGACCGGCGCGGATGGCTGCTCGGATGCTGCGCGGCGAACGCCGCCGCGCAGGCCAATGCCACTTGTCGGCGGCGACCCCTTTAGGCCGCCTGGCGGCGCGTCCGGCGGTCCAGCAGCAGCGTGATTGCAACAAGGGCGAGCGCAACGAGCGAGAACGCGCCGCCTACAAGCCCCACCTGCGCCATGCCGGGCCCGGATACCACTGCGCCACCCACGGCCGTGCCAAACGCAATCCCCGTGTTAAACGACATGGGTTCAAGCGAGCTGGCCAGCGTGAGCGCCTTGGGGTGCCGCTGGCGCGCGACCCTCATAAACAGGCTGATGCACGGCACCGAGACGACATACATCGAAAGGCCGATGAGCAGCACGATCGCAAGCGCGGCCGGCATGGTCGGCCCCAGCAGGAAAAGCGCAAAGAGCAGCGCTGCCTGGATAAGGAAGCTTGCCAGCAGCGCCTTCATGCCTACGCGGGCATCGAACCACCCCGAGAGCAGGTTCGAGAAGAAGCAAGCCACGCCATATGCCATGAGGACCGTGCTGGCCCCGAGCGCGTCCATGCCCAAAATGGTTTCCAGATACGGCGTGACGTACCCGTAGAACACATAGACCGAGCCCACGCCAAAAATGAAGATAGCCATGCCAGTCAGGATCTGGGGCTCGCAGAAAAGGACCGCCTGCTCGCGCATGGTGGCGGGTTCGTCGGTGCTGCCGGATCGTGGCAGCACCAGCAGCAGCGCCACGCTCGTGACCACGGCAAGTACGAGAACGCCCATCATGGCCACATGCCAGTCCATGGTCTCGGCAATCATCTTGCCTGCCGAGGTCGAGATCACCATGGCTACGGAGAACGCAGCATACACGATAGAGATCATCATCGATGTCCGCTGCACGCCGACAAGCTCGGGAATAAAGGTGACGCCAACTGCCAGCAGGGCACCCGAGACCGCTCCCAAGAGCACGCGGGCCGCCAGAAGAAGCTCGAAGCTGGGCGCGAACGCCATGGCGATATTCGAAAGGATGAAGATAACCGCATAGGCAGCAAGCAGCTGAAAACGCTTGAAGCGCCCCGTAGCGATTGCAAGCAGCGGGGTGCACACCGCGTAGGTGATGGAGAAGAAGCTGATGAGCTCGCCTACGCGAGCGATGCTCACACCAAAGGTTTCGGCAAGTTCGGTCTCGATGCCGATGACCACGAATTCCGAGCACCCGAGCGAAAAACCCAGCAATGTGAGCAGCGCCACACAGACAAGGGCGTGGGGTGTAAGGCGCTCGGCGCGGTCGGCAGATGCGCTCGATGACGCGGAGGTGATATCGGACATGATGGCTCCCGAAGACGTTCTGTATGGCAGAGGGCAACGCGTATTGTAGCAGGGGCAACAGGGGCATTCATGCACGTCTTGCATCGTGGAGACTCAGTCTCGCTTGAAGCGGCGTAAGATGGTCTCAATCGATATTCCGAGCATTTGCAATCGTCGTGGGTTTGAGGAGAATCACATGGGCAACGGCAAGCGAGTGCGCCGTCAGGCGCCGGACGCCATCTTGGTGCGTGGCGCGCGCGTGCACAACCTGAAGGACATCGACGTCGACATTCCCTTGCGCAAGCTGGTGGGCATCGCCGGCGTGTCGGGCTCGGGCAAGAGCTCGCTTGCTCTGGGTACGCTCTACGCCGAGGGCTCCCGCCGCTACCTGGACGCGCTTTCCACCTATACGCGGCGTCGCATTTCACAGGCGGCCCGCGCCACCGTGGACGAGGTGCGCCACGTGCCAGCGGCACTCGCCCTGCGACAGCGCCCCGGCATCGGCAGCGTGCACTCCACCTTTGGCACCTCGACCGAGCTCCTCAACTACCTGCGCCTTATGTTCTCGCGCCTGGGTAGCCACCGCTGCCCGCACTGCGGCGCGCACGCCGAGCCTTCCATGGCCGTGGCGCTCATGCAGCCCATCACATGTCCTAGCTGCGGTCGCGAATTCTTTGGGCCCGGCGCGGAGGACCTGGCCTTCAACAGCGCCGGTGCGTGTCCAACGTGCGGCGGCACCGGTGTGGTGCGCACGGTGGACGAGGCGAGCCTTGTGCCGGATGAGTCCATCAGCATCGATGACGGGGCAGTCCTTCCGTGGGGAAGCCTCATGTGGGACCTCATGAAGCAGGTCTGCGGCGCCATGGGCGTGCGCACGAACGTGCCGTTCAACCAGCTTACGCCCGAGGAGCGCGAGATCGTGTTCCACGGACCCATGGAGAAGAAGCACATCCTCTATAAGGCTAAAAAGGGCGATGCGTTCGCCGAGATGGACTTCACCTACTACAGCGCCGTCAACACGGTGAAAAACGCCCTTGCGAAGGCCAAGGACGAGAAGGGCCTCGCGCGCGTGGCGAAATTCCTGCGCGAAGACGTGTGCCCCGACTGTGGCGGCACGCGCCTGTCGGAGGCGGCGCGCGGTCCCGTGATTGACGGCATGACGCTTGCCGATGCGACCGCGATGACGTTGGACGAGCTGAGTCGCTGGGTGCCCGGCGTGCCTGCCCTCATGCCCGCCAAGCTGCGCCCCATGGCTCAGTCCATCGTGGCCGAAATGGAGGAGCCTGTTCAGCGTTTGCAACAGCTGGGGTTGGGATATCTGTCGCTCGACCGCGCGAGCTCGACGCTTTCCACCGGTGAGCGTCAGCGCGTGCAGTTGGCGCGTGCCGTGCGCAACCGCACCTGCGGCGTGCTCTACGTGCTGGACGAGCCGTCGATCGGCCTGCATCCCTCCAATGTCGAGGGACTGCTTGGGGTGGTGGACGACCTGTTGGACGACGGCAACTCGGTGGTGCTTGTAGACCACGACGTGCGCGTGCTGCGCCATGCGGACCATCTCATCGAAATCGGTCCCGGGTCGGGCGCCGAAGGCGGGCAGGTCATTGCGCAGGGTACGGTCGAAGAGGTCGAGGCGGCGTCGGCCACGCGTATCGGGCCGTTTCTCTCGGGCGAGCGACGTATTCGCACGCGTGAGCGCGCTGCTTCCAACCAGGTGTTCGAGCAGGGGGCCATTCGTCTGGAGACGGACGCCATCCACACGGTGAAGCCGCTGTCGGTCGAGATTCCGCGCGGACGCCTCACTGCGGTTACGGGTGTTTCCGGTTCGGGCAAGACGACACTGGTGCTCGAGAGCCTCATACCCGCGCTCAAGGCGGAGGCGGCGGGGGAGGCGTTGCCGTCGCATGTGCGGTCTGTGGGCGCTGCGGGTATCGCTCGGGCGAACCTCATCGACGCGACGCCTATTGGTGCCAACGTGCGCTCGACGGTTGCCACGTATTCTGGCGTGCTCGACGACCTGCGCCGCGCCTACGCCAAGCTGCCCGATGCTCGCGAGCGGGGTTACAAGGCAGGGGTGTTCTCGTATAACACGGGATCTCTCCGCTGTCCTACGTGCGACGGCACAGGGCAGATCTCGCTCGACGTGCAGTTTCTGCCCGACGTGGACATTCCCTGTCCGGATTGCGATGGGGGACGATATGCACGAGCGGCCTACGAGATACGGCTCATCTGTCCCGACGAAGGCCAGGCGTCACGTGGGGCATCCTCCGGAGGTGCCCAAGCGGGGGACGACCGCGTCGAGCGCTCTCTCGCCGAGGGCGTCAGTCTTCCCGATTTGCTCACCTGCACGGTGGACGAGGCCCGCGCCATCCTTGCGGGAACCAAGCTCAAGTCGGCCAAGGCCAAGCTGCAGGTTCTTTCCGACCTGGGTCTTGGCTATCTCACGCTTGGCGAGGCGACCCCGGCGCTCTCGGGTGGCGAGGCGCAGCGTCTCAAGCTCGCCAGCGAGCTCACCCGCAACCAGGCAGACGCGCTCTTTGTGTTCGATGAGCCGACGATCGGCCTGCATCCGCTTGACGTGGAGGTGCTGCTTGGCGTGTTGCAGCGCTTGATTGACAACGGCGCGACCGTTGTGGTGATTGAGCACGACCTGGACATGATTGCCAACGCCGATTACGTGATCGACATGGGGCCCGGTGGCGGCAATGCCGGCGGACGTGTTGTCTGTGCGGGAACGCCCGAGGAGGTCGCGGCATGTTCCGATAGCATCACCGGCAGCTACATCGCCGAGGAGCTGGGGTTATAAAACTGGGTCTGAAGAATCGGGTCTGGAAAATTGAGGCCGTAAAGCCTGGCCTGTAAGCAGCGCCGGGCTCGCGATGCCGTCATGTGTCCGCTTGATGCGTGTTCGTGCTGATAGTTGCGTGCGTCCGGCACGAGTTGCGTGCCCCGTTTTCAAGTTACGTGCGCCAAACGAAAGTTGCGGGCGCAATTCAGCCATTTCGGGCCCCTTGGGAGGCGTTTTTTGGACGAAATCCTCCATCAACTTTTGCTGGGCGCACGCAACGGCGACGGGGCGTACGAAACTCGCATCGGGCGCACACAACTCCGACAAGGGGCGCGCAACGAGCGGTGGAGCGTACGCAACACTGATGGAAAGCGTGCAACACGGGGTTTCCTTGCCGCGATGTTCGCGCAACCTGTCTCTAGGCAAGGTATCAGGTAGGATGTGAAGAAGGGGGTCGCGATATAGGGAGGCCAGCGTGTTTACCGTCGATGAGATCAAGAGTCTGAATGAACTCGAGCTATGTGTCTACCGCTATGTTGCCACGCATCAGGAAGATGCCTGCTATATGAAAATTCGCGACCTTGCTGAGGCGGCCCATGTGTCTACGACGACGGTTCTTCATTTTTGCAAGAAGATGGGCTGCGACGGTTTTGCCGAGTTTCGGCTGAGATTTCGAGACTATCGTCGATATCTTTCGGGGCATCGACAGCGTTACGATGCGAGTGAAATCACGCATTTCTTCCAGCGCGTAGGTGATTCTTCCTACCAGGCAGAAATCGATCAGGTGGCATCGGTGCTCAAGGCCGCTCCATGCATCATTTTTGTAGGCGTAGGAAACTCGGCGTTCACAGCGCAATATGCCGCACGCTATTTTTCGAATGCCGGTGCCTTCAGCCTAAGCGTTACCGATCCATTCCATCCTGCAGAAATCAGCCAGGATCTTCCGGTCACCATAGTGGTGATTTCCGTTTCAGGAGAGACGACTGAGACGTTGGACATTGCAAACAAGTTCAAGTTTCGTGGTTGTCCCATCGTGAGCATTACGATGAGTGAAAACTGCACGTTGGCACGGCTTGCCGATTACCATTTGAGCTGCTATCTCACGCAAGTGAAGAAAGGCACGCTTGACCTTACAACGCAGGTTCCCATTTTGTATCTTGTGGAGCAGCTCGGTTATCGCATGCTCGAGGATGGCGCCCCGGCCTCAGAGTAGGTCGATGCTTCGTCAGGGATATGCCGACGAGTCTTGAAATGCTTGGCTTCGCCTGCCGTGTTCACAAGGCTCGGCTCCATTGTTCATGCCTGGGCCGTCAAGGTTTGCATGCCATGTTTTTTGTTGACGTTGGGCGATCTCTTGCGTCCTTGTGTTTTCGCTTGCTTTGACCGCTCACGGAGGGTTTGTAACCGGTCGCGCCCGGGGAGGAAATAACGGCTGTTGCCTGTAAAAAACAGGTCGCTTTTATGGGAAACAAGTCACCCAATATCCGTTTACCTCAACAAAATGCCTGGTTAAGGCCTATAACAGATGCACCGGGAAAAGCGACGTGCAACGCTTCAACCCAGGCACAGTTTTTTCAATGGGAGGAGAGCATATGGATTATCGGGATGCGGCGAAGAGCATCGTTGATGCCGTCGGCGGCGTCGGAAACATTTCCGAAGTCGTGCACTGTGCGACCCGACTGCGGTTCAATCTTGTTGACGACGACAAGGCGGACGTCAAGAAGATTGAAGGCATCGATGGGGTTCGCGGCACCATGAGACAAGGTGGCCAATTCCAGGTCATCATCGGCAACGAAGTCACCGATGTGTACGACGAGGTGATTGGCATCACGGGTGCCGAGCGCAAGCCCGAGGTCGCGGCTGATGAAGGTGCCGAAGCTAAGAAGGGCGGCTGGGGCAGCCGGCTCATCAGTACCCTTACTGAGATCTTCGCACCGGCGCTTCCCGCCATCACGGGTGCCGGTATGTTCAAGGCACTGCTTGCGGCGGTTGTTGCGTTCAACCTGCTCGATACGACGGGCGCGACGTATCGCATCCTGTATGCCATGGGCGACGCGATTTTCTACTTCCTGCCCATGATTATTGGCTTCACGTCGGCGAAGAAGTTCGGCGGCAATCCTGCGCTTGTGCTGGGACTTGCGGGCCTTCTGCTGTATCCGGATTTCATGACGATGCTCTCTGGTGAAGACCCGGTTTCCTTCTTCATGCTTCCGGTTACCAAATTTACCTATTCGGCAAGCGTCATTCCCATCATTTTGATTGCGCTGATCGAGGCCCCGATCGAGAAGTGGATGTACAGGCATGTTTGGGCGCCTATCCGGTACTTTATCGCTCCGTTGCTCACGCTCTTCATTTGTGGCGTCATCGGCATCTTGGTGCTTGGACCGCTTGGAGCTTGGGTTGGCGACATCATCGCCATTGGCCTGCAGTGGCTTGTGACGAACGCTCGCATCTTTGGATGCATTCTGATTGGAGTGCTTGGTCCCTTTATCGGCATGACGGGCATCCATCAGAGCTTCACCCCGATCACCATCTCGATGTTTACGCAGTTCGGCTATGATCCGCTCATGTTCCCGGCGACTCTTGCGTGCAACATGGGTCAGTGCGGCGTCGCCCTTGCAGTGGGTTTGAGGGTCAAGGATACCAACAAGCGCAGCCAGCTTCTGTCGAGCAGCCTCACGGCTCTTATGGGCATCACCGAGCCGGCGCTTTTCGGTTGCACCATCAAGTCAAAGAAAACGTTCGCCGCAGCTATGATCGGAGGAGGAATTGGCGCGCTCGTAGCGGGTTTGCTGTCGCTTAAGGCGTTCGCTATCTCCGGCCCGGGTCTCGCTTCCATCGCGATGTTCTTGGGCGGCACCGATCCTGTGGGCAACATCGTTGCCGCAGCGATTGTCATGGTCGTTTCCATCGTGGCGTCGTTTATCGCCGCATGGTTCATCGGCGGCAAGTCCATCGCCGAGGAAATGTAGCGTGAAGAGGCGCTGGCATCGGTTCATGCCAGCGCCTCGTGGCGCCGATGGCGGCGCAGCGCCTCAGAAAGCAAGAGATTGTGCGTGTGGATGCGCAATGGTAAGAGGAAGGCCGATGCCAAAATGCCGATGAAGATGCCCGAGGGGTTTCTCTGGGGAGGTGCCGTTGCGGCGCACCAGATTGAGGGGGCGTGGAACGTTGATGACCGTGGGCCTAGCGTATGCGATGTCATGACGGCTGGTGGCCCCCATCGTCCGCGGCGTATCACAAACGGAGTGCTTCCTGGCGAGTATTACCCCAACCACGATGGTATCGATTTTTACCATACATACGAGCATGATCTCGACCTCTTTCAAGAGATGGGCTTCTCTTGCTTTCGCACATCGATTTCTTGGTCGCGCATCTTTCCGCGCGGAGACGAGGACGAGCCGAGCGAAGCTGGTCTTGCCTTTTATGACAAGCTCTTTGATGCAATGCATGCGCGGGGGATCGAGCCGGTGGTTACCATTAGCCATTTCGAGATGCCCTATCACCTGGCAAAAGAGTACGGAGGCTTCCGTGATCGCCGCCTCATTGACTTCTACCTTCGTTTCTGTGAAGTGATATTTAAGCGCTATCACAATAAGGTTCGTTGGTGGATGCTGTTTAACGAGATCAACAATCAAACCGATGTGACGCGCGACATCTACGCGTTCACCAATTCAGGCGTCACCTATACGCCGGCCGATAACCGACGGCAGGTGATGTATCAGGTGGTGCACAACGAGCTCGTTGCAGGCGCTCGGGCTCGCCAGCTGGCTCGTCAAATCGACCCGAAGATGAAGATCGGTTGTATGGTGGCGTGGGTGCCGATTTATCCGGCAAGCGCTGACCCTGCAGACCAGATGAGCGCGCTCGATGCCATGCATGACCGGTTCTTGTTTACCGATGTGTATCTGCGTGGGCATTATCCTGCGTACATACGTAAACAGTGGAAGCGCGAGGGCATTCAGATCGATATCCACGACGGCGATCTCGAGGCCCTTAGAGAGGGAACCGTCGATTTCATCGGGTTGAGCTATTACATGTCCTCTGCGTCACGGGCGGGGGCTACTGGAGATGCCGACGAACGGGGATTTGAATCGTCGGTTTCCAACCCCTATCTCGAGAAGAGCGCATGGGGATGGAACATTGATCCTACGGGACTCACATACACCCTCGCGACGCTCTACGAGCGCTACGAGGTTCCGCTTTTTGTGGTGGAAAACGGTTTCGGTGCGTACGACATTCCAGATGAGAGCGGCTACATCGCCGACGACTACCGCATCGATTACCTCCGTAAACATATTGCCGCTCTCGAGCGCGCTGTTGTAGATGAGGGGGTCGAAGTTATCGGGTATACCGTTTGGGGATGCATTGACGTGGTCAGCTTCACCACCGGCGAAATGGAGAAGCGCTACGGCATGATTTACGTTGATCGCGACAACGAAGGGCATGGCACGCTCGAGCGACGCAGGAAGAAATCGTTTTATTGGTATCAGCATGTGATAGAGACGAATGGCGAGGAGCTGTGATGATACGCGGCGTGAATCTCGGCGGATGGCTTGCGCTCGAGCGGTGGATTACGCCGAATCTATTTGAGGGGATTGCTGCGGCTGACGAACGGGAGTTTTACGAGGAGCTCGGCTGGCAACAGGCTTGCGACCGCCTTGTACGGCATCGTGAGAGCTTCATCGACGAGAAGGATTTCGCCTTTATCCACGAGGCGGGCTGTTCGCTCATTCGTCTGCCTGTCCCCTACAGCGTCTTTGGGGATGTGGAAGGCAGGCTGGGCTGCATCGAGTATGTTGATCGCGCCTTTGAGTGGGCAGAACGGTACGGGCTGGACATCCTGATCGACCTCCATACCGTGCCCGGCTGTGCAAACGGTCTTGAAAACGGTGGTGTATGCGGTCTGTGCACGTGGCACCAGGATGAGAAGAACGTTGATGTTACCCTGGATGTTCTCGAGCGCCTCGCGAGTCGATACGCGAAATCCTCGGCGCTCTTTGGCATCGAGCCTGTGAACGAGCCGGCCAGCAAAGCGTTTCTAGCTAACGCCGTGCGTGGCTACCGCGGGCGTTACGACGACCGTCTTGAAAAATCTACTGCGGTTCCCTCGACGTTTCTTCGTGATTTTTACGAGCGAGCCTATCGACTACTTGTTCCGATTATGGGAGAGGATCGATATGTGGTGCTGCAGGATGGCTTTCGCTTAGGCGAGTGGGATGACGTTATGCCGCCCGCGGCGTACCCGGCTGTTATGATCGACACGCATCAGTATCTCAACTTCGCACGTTACGAACTGGGAGAGCGCAATCTCTGTCGCAACTATTTTGGTTTTGCGTGGGATCGTTTCGCTCCCGCCCTCGACGCGGCGGCGCAGCACCATCCGGTGCTTGTTGGCGAGTGGACCTTGGCGCATCGGCCTGGAGACCTCAATGCCATGTCGTCAGAACGCGCGTATCGATATTGGCGTGCCATCGCTGAGGTTCAGCAAGCGACTTTTTCTGAGTGCGCAGGATGGGTGTACTTCACTTACAGGGTCGATGACCCAGATAGGCCTGCTTGGGATTTTCGAAATGTAGTGAATGCTGGCTGGTTATCGCTGTAATTAGACGCAGCGCTTCCCGTCGTTGATGTGGACTGGGGCTTGGCGTGTTTGGCCTGAATGGTACTGGGGGTTGATATGGGATTGTTCGATAGGTTCATTCGTTCTTCCGTCGGTAAAGGCGACAGTGGGGCTGATTCTGCGGCTCCTGCTTCGGTGAAGGCTTCGGCTATGAGGGATGTGCTTTGCGCTCCGGTTTCAGGTCGCGTGATTCGCATGGCCGATGTCCCTGACCCTGTTTTCTCCCAAGAAGTACTGGGCAAGGGCTGTGCGATATGGCCAGATACAGACATCGTCTACGCTCCCTTGTCAGGATCGATTACGGTTGTTATGGGGCATGCCGTAGGAATTAGCGGCGACGATGGCACCGAGGTGTTGGTGCATATTGGAGTGGATACCGTCGATATGAACGGTGCCGGCTTCACTGGTTTTGTAAAGACGGGCGATCATGTAGATGCGGGCCAGCCGCTGATTCGCATGGATCGTTTGGCGATTAGGGCGGCGGGACATCCTGACTGTGTGGTGCTCGCCGTTTCAAACACGGACTCGTTCGCCGACGTTGAGCTCGCTGTTGAGGGTGAGGTCTCGGTTCTTGCGGGCTCTCCTGTCGTAACGGTGCGGCGCTCATAGGGGTTTCTCGAGCGTCCTCATCCGGTCTTGATCCTGTTATGTGGTTGTGCGTGATGTGCGCTCGTGCTGATAGATGCGTGCGTCCGGCACGAGTTGCGTGCGGCGTTTTCAAGTTCCGTGCGCCAAACGAAAGTTGCGGGCGCGATTCGTCCATTTCTGGCTTCTCGGGAGGCGTTTTTTGGACAAAACCCTCTATCAATTTTGATAGGGCGCACGTAACGGCGACGGGGCGCACGCAACTCGCATCGGACGCACGTGACTCTGACAAGGCGCACGCAACTCCGACAAGGGGCGTGCAACGAGCGGCGGAGCGTACGCAGCACTGATGGAAAGCGCGCAACACGAGGTTTCCTCGCCGCGACGCTCACGCAACCTGATAGCATATCGGGCGTATGACCGCCGACGCCCAGGGGAGAGGCGTCGGGACATCGACTCGACAAGAAGGGATCGTCATGATCAAAGAGATCGTGAAGGACGAGGAGTTCCTGAGCAAGCCGGCCGAGCCTGCGACTGCGGAGGACGCCGAAATCGGTCAGGACCTGCGCGACACCATGGAGTCGCTTGATGACTGCGTGTGCCTGGCAGCCAATCAGATCGGTTCCACGAAGGCCGTCATCGCCTACGAGGACGCCGGCCGCATCTGGGTGATGTACAACCCGAAGATGATTGCGTCCATTCAGCCCTATGAGACTGTTGAGGGCTGCGTCTCGCGTGAGGAACCCAGCCAGGTCAAGCGCTACAAGATGATTCGCGTCTCGTATCAGGTGCTCTCGAACGGCGGGCTCGTGCGCCGCACCAAGCAGCTGACGGGTTGGACCGCCGAGATCGTCCAGCACGGTCTTGATCACCTCGCAGGCAAGCTGGTGTAACGCTTGTTGCAGCATAATGTGAGGATGTGGCTGCCCCTGGTGGGGCTTGCGTTTGCCGCGTTCATGTTCAACACTTCGGAGTTCATGCCGGTGGGGCTGCTGACCGACATCGCCGGATCGTTTGCGCTCAGTGAGGCGCAGGCAGGCATGATGATTTCCATCTATGCCTGGGCGGTCATGGCGTTGTCGCTGCCGCTCATGATCTTGGGCTCGAAGTTGCCCATGCGCACGCTGCTGCTCGTGGTGATCGCGGTCTTTCTTACCGGTCAGGCCGCTTCCGCCGCAGCGCCAACGTTTCCGCTGCTTGTTGCCGCCCGTTTGCTCGTCGCAGCAGCACATGCCGTGTTTTGGTCGATCGCCTCGCCTCTGGCGACGCGCATCGCCGATGACCAGCATGCCTCCACTGCCATGAGCATGGTGGTCACGGGGTCGTCGGTAGCTATGATCTTCGGTATGCCGCTGGGGCGCGTTATCGGGTTGGCCGTGGGCTGGCGCATGACGTTTGCCTGCGTGGGAGCGGTCGCGCTCTGCGTGCTGCTGCTCATGATGGCCGTGATGCCCCGCCTGGAGAAGGGTGAGCCGTTTACGCTCGCACAGCTGCCCGGCTTGCTTCAAAACCGGTCGCTCATGGCAATCTATGCGGTAACGATTCTGGCGGCCACGGGGTATTACACGGGCTACAGCTATATCGAGCCGTTCTTGCAGCAGATTGCCGGCCTTGCGGACGGTACCATCACCGCTGCGCTCATGGTGTTTGGCTGCGCAGGTATCGTAGGCAGTCTTTTGTTTTCGCGTTTCTACGACGGACACCGCGTGGGCTTTTCGCGCATCATGATCGCCGGCCTTTCGCTTGCCCTGCTGCTTATGGTCGCGACGGGCGTCTCACCGGCGGCGGTGTTTGGCATCTGCTTTATCTGGGGCCTGAGCGCCACGGCGTTCAATGTGGCCTTCCAGGCAGAGATCATTCATGCGACGCCGCCGGATGCCTCGGCCGTTGCCATGTCGATCTTCTCGGGGCTTTTTAACCTGGGAATCGGCTGCGGCACGTGGTTCGGCGGCATGGTGACGGATTCGGTCGGTATCGGATCGGTCGGGCTGGTGGGCGGCGCCATCGCCGCCGTGGCACTTGTGGTGTGCTGCGCCACGATGGGAGGACGCCGCCGATCTGTCGAGGCTACTTTACGGTAAGCACCGGCACGTCTACCGAGCGCAGGACGCCGTAGCTCACGCTGCCCAACATGCCGCGCAGGGCGCCGAGGCCGCGGCGCCCCATGACCACCAGGTCGATGTCGTGGCTGGTCACATATTCGGCAATGCCTTCGACGGGCGACCCCGCGATGATGGCCGTAGGCGTCACCGTGCAGGTCGCCCCATCTTTTGCGTCGTTGATGACGCCCTGCATGTCGGCGCGTACACGGTGAAGGATTGCTCCCATGACGCTGTCGTATTCCAGGGGAGTGGTGCTTGCCAACGGGTCGCCAAATGTGTCGCTGTCAATCGAGGGGCCGGGTACCGCGCCAATGGATACCACGGTGACCACATGCACCTCCGCGTCGGGGTCGTCTCCGACCATCCCCAAAGCGACGTGCAGGGCACTGATGGCGTGCTCCGATTCGTCGTAGGGGACAAGCACGTTCTTGAACAACATGGCTGCTCCTCCCACTTGGGTTTGACGCTTACTGCGGTTATACCCCTGGTCGCTCATGTTGGGACGGGGTTCTTTTTAGTTGGGAGACTGTTTCGGTCATCTCTTGGCGCGTTTGCCGCTGGCCACCTTGAGTTCTTGCAGCATCGCCTTTTGCTCCGCCGTGATCCGTCTGCTTTCGCGTGCCTTCTGGAGCGCCTTGTTGTGGGTCCATGTGTCCAATCGGGGCGGGCGCTCTTGAAAGAGCGGCAGCGTGGCACCGGGCTGCTTGATGAGCGCAAACGAGAAGTACCAGGCGCGCGCCATGTTGATGTAGTACTCATCGCGCTTGATGGCCGCAACGAGGTCGAGCTGGGACGGTTCGAAGGCATCGTCCAAAAAGAGCTCCATGAGCTGGACCACGCCAAAGCGCACGACGTACTCGGTGCAAGGACCCGTTGCGGAAATCCAGCTGCGGATCTTGGCGAGTACGGCGGGCAGGTTCTTCTTAAAGGCCGGCACACGAATGAGGTCGCAGGTAGCCCAGTTGTCCACGTGGGGGAGGAAGGCGTCCAGCAGCTCAAAGGCTTCTTCGGGCGTTTTGGACATGAGGCCGATGAGCTCGCCGTGGAGACTCATTTCCTCGTAGAGGTCATGTGCTGGAGACGCGAGAAAAGACCGCGCCTCTTCGGGGCGCGTGCGGGCAAGCGAGCGCGCATAGCGTCTGAGATCTGGCGTGCGGACGCCCAGGATGCGCGTCGGGTCGACCGTGGGAACCAGTTTGGCCTGAAACGCCTGGTAGGCAGGGTCGGCCAGTGCGGCGAGCTCTCTCGCGATGTCATCATTCATGCGAACCTCCCATTCGCCATTGGGGACGGGTACAAATGGCAGCTTTCACCATTGGGGACGGGTACAAATGGCAGACAGCTGGTGGACGCGCCGCTTTAGGCCGCCGACACCGCTCCACCGCTATCGAAAGCGGCCATCGCTGCCATTTGTACCCGTCCCCAATGGCACGTTTCCGGTGACAGAGCCCAGCGGCAAGTCAGGCGAGGAGTTCGCCCAGTATGCGGGCGAACTCTCGAACAAGCCAGTTGGTGCGTCGCTTGGGCCAGAAGGCGAAGTACTCGCGCACGAGCTGGCCTTCGGCGGCGATAAGCGGTACATGTCGTATCACCTTTCCGGTGGAGACGTTGGGGTCGCGCACCTCTAGCGGTAGGAACCCACGGTTGCCCGCGACCATGAGGTGGGCTTCTTCAAGCGAGTTTGCAAAGACAAAGGGGCAGGGGAAGTTGAGCGTGTCGCGATAGTAAGCGCGTTCGGCAGCGCGCGTCTCGCCCGTTGCCACAAGAATGCACGACGAGTCGGCCAGCTCGGAGACGCTCACCTGGTCGTGTGCCGAAAGTGCATTGGCTTCGGAGACTTCAATGACGGTATAGCGGGTGGTGAGGTGTATGTTTTCAAACTCGTCCGAAAGCTCTCGCCGCCGGTCGCTGAACGCCAGGTCGACATCGTCGTCAATCATGCGCTGATACAGCTCTTCATGGCTGCCAGGCATGGCGGTAACGGTGATCTCGGGGTGGCGCAAGGTGAACGCCGCAACCGCGCTGGGAACCTCCCATCCTTCATATCGGCTCAGGTAGCCCACGCGAAGTTCGCGCTCATCGCCATCGGCAAGATGCTCGATTTCGAAGCGCATGCGGTCGATGCGGTCGATTGCCTCTCGAGCGGCGGAAAGCGCGAGTTCACCGGCCGGAGTAAGCTCGATATGACGCCCAGAACGAAGCAGCAACTCGCAGCCCAGCTCGCGCTCGAGGGACTTGATCTGCTGCGAGATGGCAGACTGTGAGACGTGGCAGCGCTGCGAGGCCGCCGTGAAGCCGTTGCATTCGGCCACGGCGCGGAAGTATTCAAGCTGGCGAAGAAGCATGCAACCCCCTTTGCTGGCTTTGATGAGGATGGGTCGTTTTCGGCCATTCGTTGTTGCGAAGTCCGCCTGCTCCTGAATGACGTAAAACAGCCCTATCTCGACTTAGGCAACTCGACAGGCCCTCCTCGTTCCAAGACATATTAGAAATTCTAATAAACAAGCGTGGCAAATTGAATAAAAGATAAGCAAAACCATCCATATAGTAAGCGGTGTCAGGCAACCGGATGTGGGAGAGGTTAGATTCAAATGACAAGACCCCTGATTGCGTATTTTTCGCGCGCTGGACAGAACTATGTAAACGGCCAGGTGAGAGCACTCGCCGTGGGCAACACCGAAGTCGTTGCTCGCATGATTGCCGAGGAGACCGGCGGCGATCTGTTTCGCATCGAGACAGTACACGAGTATGCCGTCGATTACACGGAGTGCACGGAGGAGGCGGCAGACGAGAAGCGCTTGAAGGCGCGTCCTAAGCTTCGCGCCCTGCCCAAGAATATCGACGATTACGACACGGTCATTCTCGGCTATCCCAACTGGTGGGGCACCATGCCCATGGCGGTCTATACCTTCCTGGAGTCGTTCGATTTCACGAACAAGGTAATCATGCCGTTCTGTACACATGAGGGCAGCGGCCTTTCCGGAACCGAGCGTGACATCGCCCGCACCTGCCCAGGTGCGGAGGTCGTGGCCGGGCTTGCCATCCACGGTGCCGATGCCGCGCACGCCCGCTCGCAGGTGCAGGCATGGCTCGCGCACAACGGCTTCTAACCCATCGCTTGCCATTGGGGACGGGTACAAATGATTTGACGTGCCATTGGGGACGGGTACAAATGACAGATTATGCCAATGGGGATGCGTCGTCGCGCCATTGGGGACGGGTACAAATGGCTACTTGAAAAGTCGTCTCCGCCAAACCTCCAAGCCCGCTTCGTTCTCTCCCACATGCTTCGACGCTTCGGACGACCAACCCCAAATTGACTGAAGGCGCTCGGCACTAACCCCCTAGCAATTGGAACACCTGAAAGGAAATACACCATGAGTAAGAACGTCATGATCGTCACAGGTGCGGGCCAAATCAGCATGGCCATCGCGCGACGCATGGGCGCCGGCATGAAGATCGTCATGGGCGACAAGAATCCGGCCAATGCCGAGACCATCGCTACCACCATGAACAACGCCGGTTTCGACGTGACACCGGTCGAGATGGATCTTTCCAGCCGCGCCTCTATCAAAGAGCTGATTGCCAAGGCTCAGGAATTCGGTCCCATTACCATGCTCGTGAACGGTGCGGGCGTGAGTCCCAGCCAGGCACCCGTCGAGGCCATTCTCAACGTTGATCTCTACGGCACGGCCGTGTTGCTGGAAGAGGTCGGCCGCGTCATCGAGCCGGGTGGCGTGGGCGTGACCATCTCAAGCCAGTCCGGCCACCGCATGCCCGCCCTTTCGCTCGAGGAGGACGAGCAGCTCGCCTGCACGCCCACCGAGGAGCTTCTCAGCCTTCCGTTGCTCCAGCCTGAGAACATCCGCGACACACTTCACGCGTACCAGCTTGCCAAGCGCTGCAACGAGAAGCGCGTGATGATGGAGTCTGTGCGCTGGGGCCAGAAGGGTGCTCGCGTGAACTCAATCAGCCCCGGCATCATCGTGACGCCGCTTGCCATCGACGAGTTCAACGGTCCGCGCGGCGACTTCTACAAAAACATGTTCGCTCAGTGCCCGGCGGGTCGCCCCGGCACGGCCGATGAGGTGGCCAACGTGGCCGAGCTGCTCATGAGCAACAAGGGTGCGTTCATCACCGGGGCGGACTTCCTGGTGGATGGCGGCGCCACGGCGAGCTACTTCTATGGCCCGCTTAGGCCGTAGCTCTGCATTTGTAGCCATTGGGGACGGGCACAAATGACTGCTTTCGTTCAAAACGATATGCCGGCGCTGCGTCCAACAGGCTTGCGCTATGCATGGTTTGCATAGCGATATGCGAGGAACATCGGCGAATATGCTCTTACACGGCGGGAGAATGCGCCAAAGAGGGGTTTGTAACAAGACAACGAGCATCACAACCGGGAGGTTTTTCATGACAATTTCAGCAGCGCGCCGCGTGCTCGGCAACAGCGGAATCGAGGTATCGCCCGTAGGGCTCGGCTGTATGGGGCTCACCCATGCAAGCGGTGATGCGATGCCCACGCATGAGGCGGCGCGTGTGATTCGCGAGGCGTTCGAGGCGGGCTATACCTTCTTCGACACAGCTGAATGCTACGCGGGCGAGGATGCCGAGGGCAACGAGCTCTACAACGAGGTCGCGGTGGGCGAGGCCCTGCGCCCCGTGCGTGATCAGGTGGTGATTGCCACCAAGTTCGGCGTGCAGCACAACCCGGACAAGACGCTGCGTATGGACAGCCGCCCCGAGACCATCCGCGCCTCCGTGGAGGGCAGTCTGCGCCGCCTGGGCATCGACTACATCGACCTCTACTACCAGCACCGCATCGACCCCAACGTGGAGCCGGAGGAGGTCGCCGGCGTCATGGCCGACCTCATCCGCGAGGGCAAGATTCGCGCCTGGGGTATCTCCGAGGCCACGGAGGATTATCTGCGCCGCGCACATGCCGTCTGCCCGGTGGCGGCCGTGCAGAATCGCTACTCCATGTTGGCGCGCTGGCATGAGCCGCTCTTCCCGGTGCTCGAGGAACTCAACGTGGCGCTTGTGGCGTTCAGTCCCATGGCGAACGGCTTCCTCACCGGCGCGTACTCGCCGACCACGCAGTTCGAGGGTGTGCAGGACTTTCGCGACGGCATGCCGCAGTACACCGAGCAGGGCTACGAGAAGGACCGCGCGGTACTCGACCTTATCGGTGGCCTGGCGCGCGAGAAGGGCGCGACGATGGCGCAGATTTCGCTGGCGTGGATGCTCTGCAAGAAGCCGTGGATCATCCCGATTCCGGGCAGCCGCAAGCCAGAGCGTCTGCGCGAGAACTTCGGCGCGGCGCGCGTGGAGCTCACTACCAACGAGGTGGCGCGCATCGACGCCGCGCTCGACAGCATGGACCTCGCTGTCTTCGGCGGCCACGGCGCGAAGTAGAAGCGCCCTGCCATTGGGGACGGGTACAAGCACCCTGCCATTGGGGACGGGTACAAATGGCAGGTCACATTCAAAGCGAGCGCTTTCCTACATTGAGGGATGCGCCGTTCCGAGCCGCCGGTACCGCTCTGTTGCCAGCGCAAGTAGCCATTTCTGCCATATGTACCCGTCCCCAATGGCTAACCAACGGCAATCTGCCATTTGTACCCGTCCCCAATGGCCAATGGCAGAGCGAAACATATAGTTGGAATGCTACTATCCAACACGCTATCTGCGACAGCGCGGCGCCGGCGCGCCGGCGGGGGAGGTGCCATGTCCAAGAGCACGAAGGAGGCCATCGCGCGGGCGTTCGTCGAGCTGGTCGGCGAGCGGGGGATCGACAAGCTGAGCGTCACCGACGTCATCAGCCGGTGCGGCATGGCGCGCCAGACGTTCTACTACTACTTCCACGACCTGGATGAACTCACGGGGTGGTGCATCGAGCAGACCTTCAGCGACGTCGTCGCCCAGGGCGAGCGAAACTGCGACCCGCTCGCGACGGTGGAACTGTTCGTGGACCGGGTGGCAGAGAACCGCGTGCTGCTCAACCACCTCGTGCTGTCGCCCCGTCGTGCCGATGTCGAGCACATCACCGCGCGGTGTTTGCGCACCTGCTTTGAGCAGCTCGTCCGGGTGGAGAACCCCCGACCGGACCTCGTGGGCCCCGCGCTCGATACGGCGCTGAGCCTGTACGCCTACGGTATCACGGGGCTGCTGTTCGAGCGCTGCCTGCAGCCGGACCTCGACCGCGCCGCGCTCGCCCACCAGATCGTTGACATCGTGTACGGGGCACCAGGCGGTCGCTGCATCTGACACATCGCCCAATCTGTCTGGATTACACCCGCTCGCGTCCGGCAAGACTACGTTCGGACGCGTCTCGCGCGCCTCGACCGGACTACGAAAGGCGACCCCATGAACGAAGTCAAGCAGCCCAAACGGCCCCTCATCTACTACTATCTCATCGCACTCGCCCTGTTGTTGGCGTTCAACCTGCTTGTCATGCCGAGCATTACGACTACGCCCGTGCAGGAGACCGATTACGGTACCTTCATGCGCATGACCGAGGACCACGACATCGGCAAGGTCGAGATTGACGAGCAGCAGAACGAGATCCGCTTCACCGACAAGGACGATAAGAACGTCTACTCGACCGCCATGGTGAGCGACCCCGACCTCACCGAGCGCCTCTACGACGCGGGCGCCGACTTCTCGGGCGAGGTGGTGCAGCAGACGCCCCTGTGGTTGAGCATCCTAGCGTGGATCCTGCCCATCGTGGTGTTCATTGCGATCGGTAACTACATGAGCCGAAAGCTCATGGAGCGCGCGGGCGGCGGGCCCGGCGCCATGGGCTTCAACCTGGGCAAGAGCAATGCGAAGATTTACGTGCAGTCCACCGAGGGCATCCGCTTCGACGACGTGGCGGGCGAGGACGAGGCAAAGGAGAATCTGGCCGAGGTCGTGGACTACCTGCACAATCCCGACAAGTACAAGGCTGTGGGTGCGGCCATGCCCAAGGGCATCCTGCTGGTGGGACCTCCCGGGACGGGCAAGACCATGCTCGCCAAGGCCGTCGCCGGCGAGTCGGGCGTGCCGTTCTTCTCCATCTCGGGCTCGGAGTTCGTGGAGATGTTCGTGGGCGCTGGCGCCGCCAAGGTGCGCGACCTGTTCAAGCAGGCCAAGGAGAAGGCGCCGTGCATCGTCTTCATCGACGAGATCGACGCAGTGGGCGAGAAGCGCGGCGGCGCCGCGGGCGTGAGCGGAAACGACGAACGCGAGCAGACCTTGAACCAGCTCCTGACCGAGATGGACGGCTTCGAGGAGAACAGCGGCGTCATCATCCTGGCCGCCACCAACCGCCCCGACTCGCTTGACCCGGCGCTCACCCGTCCGGGACGCTTCGACAGGCGCGTGCCCGTGGAGTTGCCCGATCTCGCGGGGCGCGAGGCCATCCTCAAGGTCCACGCGAAGAAGGTCAAGACCGAGGGCCCGATCGACTTCAACAAGATCGCTCGCATGGCGAGCGGCGCTTCGGGCGCGGAGCTCGCGAACATCGTGAACGAGGCGGCGCTGCGCGCGGTGCGCGACGGACGGCCGGGCGCGCGGCAGGACGACTTCGAGGAGAGTATCGAGACGGTCATCGCCGGCTACCAGAAGAAGAACGCCATCCTCTCCGACGAGGAGAAGCGCATCGTGGCCTACCACGAGATAGGGCACGCGCTCGTGGCAGCCGAGCAGACCCACTCGGCGCCGGTCACCAAGATCACCATCGTGCCGCGCACCTCGGGCGCGCTGGGCTACACCATGCAGGTGGACACGGGGCAGAAGAACCTGCTTTCGCGCGAGGAGCTGGAGAACAAGATTGCCACGCTCACCGGCGGCCGTGCGGCCGAGGAGGTGGTCTTCGGGATGGTGACGACGGGCGCTTCCAACGACATCGAGCAGGCCACCAAGCTGGCGCGCGCCATGATCTGCCAGTACGGCATGACCGACTAGTTCGACATGGTGGCGCTCGAGACCGTCACCAACCGCTACCTGGGCGGCGACGCATCGCTCGCGTGCTCGGCGGAGACCCAAGCGAAGGTGGACCAGCGCGTGGTGGAGCTCGTGCGCCGCGAGCACGAGAGGGCGCGCAAGATCCTCGAGGACCATCGCGACAAGCTCGACGAGCTCGCGCAGCATCTCTACGAGAAAGAGACCGTTACCGGCGAGGAGTTCATGCAGATCCTGAACGCATGACGGCACGTTCGGCGGTCCCCAATTTGCCATTGGGGACGGGTACAAATGACAGATTTAACTTACTCGGCCATTCCCGTGTCGCGTTCTCCCCGTAGGACTATGGTGTAAGCAGGGAAGTGATGATGCCATGTGGCTCGCATTCGCGGCGGGGTCCGCGCTGTTTTCGGGGTTGACGGCAATCTTGGCCAAGTGTGGCATTCGCCAGACGGATTCGACGGTCGCCACGGCCATCCGGACCATCGTGGTGCTGGCATGCTCGTGGCTCATGGTCCTGGTGGTGGGCTCCGCCGGGCAAATGACGCACCTGGATCCAAAGACGTGGCTGTTCCTCGTGCTCTCCGGCTTGGCCACGGGAGCATCGTGGCTTTGCTATTTCCGCGCCCTGCAGCTGGGGAGCGTCAATCACGTCACGCCCATCGACAAGTCGAGCACGGTCATGACCATGGTGCTCGCGGCGGTGCTGCTCGGGGAGCCGTTCGGTCCCGCACAGCTTGCGGCGACGGTACTCATCGGCGTGGGCACCGTCGCCATGATCCAACCGAGCGGCGAAGGGCGTGGGCAGGCTCTAGGGGAAGGGACTGCCGGGACGGGCGAGCGTCCCGGCTGGCTCATGTACGCGCTGCTCTCGGCCGTCTTTGCCGCGCTGACCGCGATTCTCGGCAAAGTGGGCATGCAGGGTGTGGAGTCCAATCTGGGTACGGCCATCCGCACGGTGGTGGTGC
Organism: Collinsella sp. An2; assembly: GCF_002160065.1. Classification (GTDB taxonomy): domain Bacteria; phylum Actinomycetota; class Coriobacteriia; order Coriobacteriales; family Coriobacteriaceae; genus Limicola. The sequence continues at coordinate 327,542 of NZ_NFJW01000001.1, forward strand.
TCGTCATGGCGTGGCTCATGGTGGCGATAACCGGCAAGACCTCTCAGGTGCGCGCGGTGCCCCGTCGTGAGCTGACATTCATATGTCTTTCGGGCGTTGCGACGGGTGCGGCGTGGCTGTGCTATTACCGCGCGCTGCAGGAGGGGCCGGCGAGCGTGGTGGTGCCGGTCGATAAGCTGAGCATTCTCGTGACCATCGCCTTCTCGCGCATCGTGTTTGGCGAGCGCCTTACACCGCGCGCGGCGCTCGGCCTTGTGCTCGTGGTTGCCGGTACCCTCCTCGTCGCCCTCGCGTAAGCCGCACCCCCTGCCATTGGGGACGGGTACAAATGGTGCCATTGGGGACGGGTACAAATGGCAGATTTCTGTCATTGGGGACGGGTGCGAATGACAGCTTTCACTCAAGTCGGAGCCCTCCCTCAGCCGGAAGACGCGCTGCCCCAAGCCGTCGGCGCTGTTCCGCTGCTACTGGAAGCGGTCATTTCTGCCATTTGTACCCGTCCCCAATGGCAAGTCCAGGCGGTGCAGGCGATGCGGGTCCATACAGCGTTGCGTTCCGCGTACGTAGGGGATTTCCGGGTACCCGAAGCCGATAATCATGCCGACGTAGTGGCTCTCTGGGATCCTCAGCAGCGCGCGGACGTCGGGCATGAGGTCGAGCACGGCAAGCGGGAAGGTCATCATCACGGCGCCAAGACCGCGGGAGGCGCACAGTAGCTCAAAGTACGTGCCCGCGATGATGACGTCCTGCACCGGCTCGCCGTTGCCGAGCGGCGCGTGCGGAATGAACACGTGAGGCGCGCCGCAGAAGAACATATCGGGGCGGACCGTCTGCTCCCAGCCGCGCATGTCCTCGTAGGCTTCCCGACCAAAGCCCTCCGGGTAGATGCCCTGCTCGGCAAGCTGACCCATCCTGTTCCGCACGACGGCACGCAGTCGGTCCATCCGGTCCATGTCATCGACCAGCGTGAACTCGACCTGTTGCTTGTTGCCGCCGTTGGGCGCGTTGGCGAGAAGGTCAATCATCTGGTCCACTACGTCGCGCGGCACGTTGCGGCGCCGGTAGCGGCGACAGGAGCGCCGGCCCGCTACGAGGGCGTCCATGACGGGCGCAGCTTCGCTGGAATGCGCCACGGGCAAGCTGTCTTCCGGCTGCTTGTCCAATACGCTCACCGCGCCCATTGGGCAGACGGCCAGGCAGTGATCGCACTTCCAGCAGCCGTTCCAGCCAAACTCCTCAAAACCGCGCATGCGCGGGCGACGGTCGTCACCCATCTCGAGCACTCCGCCGGGGCAGACGTTGACGCAACGTCCGCATCCGACGCACGCATCGCTGACGATGAAGCGCGCGGCGTTCATCGCACGTCCCCCGTCTCCTGCGTCCGTCGCGCCGCGACGCCGCTGAACTCGCAGCCCGCGAGTTGGTCGTCGGGCAGACGGCACGCACGGCGCTCGCGCGCCACGAGCTTGCGCACAAAGTCGGTTGCGGGGTGGGCGAGGAGCTCGGCCGGCTCCGCGTACTGCTGGATGGTCCCGCCGTCCAGCACTAACACGCGCGTGCCAAGCCTGAGCGCCTCCGAGACGTCGTGCGTGACAAAGAGCACCGTGATCCCTGTCTCTTCGTGGATGCGCTTGATTTCCTCCTGCAGCTGGGCGCGCGTGAGCTCGTCCACCGCGCCGAACGGCTCGTCCATAAGCAGGATGTCCGGGGAGGCTGCGAGCGCCCGCGCGATGCCCACGCGCTGCGCCTGGCCACCGGAGAGCTCGTCGGGATAGCGGCCGCGCAGCGCCGGATCCAGCCCCACGATGCCCATCCACTTGTCCACGGCCGCCTTGGTCCGCGCGCGGTCACGGCGGTTGAGCAGGTTGGGTACGTAGGCAATGTTTTGCTCGACCGTCATGTGCGGGAAGAGCACGCTGCCCTGGATGGCGTAGCCAATGGACCGCCGCAGCTCGACCAGGTCCATTTCGGCAATGTCCCGGCCGTTTACCAGAATCCGCCCGGCATCCGGCGCGATGAGGCCGTTCACCATCTTGAGCGCAGTGGTCTTGCCGCCGCCCGACGCGCCGACGATCGTCACGAACGCGCCCTTCTCAATCTTCAAGTTGAAATGGTTGAGAACCACGTGGTTCCCGTATGCTTTGCTGATGTCTTTGAATTCGACGGCAGTGTCCATGGCCGTTCTCCTTTCCTAGTTGTCGAGAAGCCCGGCGCGCTCGAGGTAGTCCCGCGCCACGTCGGCGGGCTCGGCGCCCTCGGTCTCCACCTCGTAGTTCATCTGCGCCATGTCTGCGTCGGTGATGGTGCCGTCGAGTTTCTCCAGCACGGCGCGCAGCTCCGGGTGCTCCTCCAGCACCTCGTTGCGGACCACGTTGCCGCAGAGGTAGGACGGGAAGAAGCCCTTGTCGTCCTCGAGCACCACGGCGTCGGCGGCGGAGAGCTGGCCGTCGGTAGTGAAGATCACCATGACGTCGATCTGGCCCTGCGCGAGCGCCTGGTACTTGAGGCCGATGTCCAGGTCCATGGTGTTGCCGAAGCTCAGGCCGTACGTTGCGCACAGCGCGTCGTAGCCGTCCTCGCGCTCGAAGAAGTCGTACTCGGCGCCAAAGGTGAGCTGCGACGCCACGGCGGCGAGGTCGGAGTAGGTCTCAATGCCGTATTGCTCGGCCACCTCGCGGCGCACCACGAGGCCGTAGGTGTTGTTGAAGCCGTACATGCCGACCCAGCTCATGTCGTAGTCGTCGGCGTAGCGCTGCTCCAGCGTGCCGAACTGGTCCTCGCTGTAGACGCCCGACTCGCCCAGCACCTCGTTCCAGGCAGTGCCGGTGTACTCGGGATAGAGGTCGAACTCGCCGGACTCCATGGCGGGCTGGATGTTGGACGTGCCGCCGCCCACGCCCTCCGTGAGCTCGACATCAAGGTCGGTATCCTGTTCGATGAGCAGCTTCAGGGCCTCGCCCATGATGTACTGCTCGGTCATGGGCTTGGTGGCCACGTGGATGACGGCGGAGACAGGCGCGGGCATGAGTGACACCACGGCGGCCACGACGCAGGCCGCCACCGCGACCATCGCGGCGATGCGGTTATGGCGGCGCGCCTGAGCGCTGCGCAGCTGCATGCGCTTCTCGACCACGCCCAGGACCAGGTCCACCACGAGCGCAAGCACGGCGATGATGAGGCTGCCGGCGATGGTCATGGCCGCGTTGTTGGTGGTGATGCCGCGGTAGATGGCCACGCCCAGACCGCCCGCGCCGATGAACGACGCAATGCCCGCGAGCGCGATGGTCATGGTGACCATGCTACGGATACCGTTCATGATGACCGGCCGTGCCAGCGGCAGCTTGACCTTCACGAGGATCTGCCAGCGCGTGCTGCCCATGCCGCGCGCCGCCTCCAGGATGGCCGGGTCAATGGTGGTAAGTCCCGTGTGGGTGTTGCGGACCATGGGCAAAAGCGCGTAGACCGTAAGGGCGATGATCGCCGTGGCGTCGCCCACGCCCGTGAACGGGATGAGGAAGCCCAGCATGCTGATGGACGGGATGGTGTAGAGGAGGTTCACCACGGCGAGCGTGGGCTTGGCGGCGCGCGTGAACTCGCTGATGAGGATGCCCGCGATGCCGCCGATTACGATGGCTATGGCGATGGCGGCAAACGAGATCTGCAGGTGCTCGACAAGGAGGCCCGCGAAGAAGTCGCTACGGGTGGCGAGGAGCTGGATGACGTCGTTGATCATTTATGCGTCCCTCCGTTCGATGGCGTGTACGGGGCAGTTCTCGGCGCAAAGGCCGCAGTGCAGGCAGTGGTCCTGGTCGATGCGGTAGGGGGCGCTGCTTGCGTCCGTGCTGCCGGGTTCCGCCTCTACAACGCACCGCTGCGGGCAGACGCGCTGGCAAGTGCCGCAGCCGATGCAGGCGTCTGTGATCTGGAAGCCGCGGGGTGCCGGCACGGCGTCGCCCAGCGTGAAGCTGTGGCGGTCGATGGGGCTTACGCCCAGGTCAAAGAGCTCTATCTCCCCGTTGCCCAGCGCAAAGGCTTCCAGTACGTAACGAGCGTCGCCGGGGTAGACGTTGTTCATAGACGGGTTGTTGTCGAAGATCTTGTCGATCCAGGCGTGTTGCTCTGCATCCGGCAGTCGGCGCGCCCGGCCCTGGAAGCGGACCATCTTGAAGTCCCGCGTGAGGCCGGTGACCGCCACGCGGCCATCCTCGATGAGCTGGCGGTAGAAGTTCTTGCCGCGCGCTGTGCAGAAGATAACGGCGCCCGGCTCGGCGAGCATGACGTCGATGATGCGGATCTGCGGTGCGCCGGTCTCGTCCACGGTGGCAAACGATGCATCGCGGATGTGGCGTAGCAGGTTGATGCAGTCTTGTGCAGTGATATTGAGCGGACCGTCCGACGGCGCTTCTTCCATAGTCTTGCCTCCGATACGCTAAGGTGTATCAATAACTATTACAACCTTATTGTTGAGGAGGGCAAAGGGGAGGGGAAGTACGCACTTTGAAGTGGCCTAGTTACCGCGCAGTAACTATCGGCGAGGGGCGAGCGTGGCAGCGCGGTCAGCCTGGGCGCTTGGCAAGAACCTGTTTGGACACCTTAGACGTGCTCGAGGTGCAAGGCAGGGACCGCTCGTCTCATGAGCAGAACAACGTATGAGGGAGGGACTTGCTATTCCCACGGCTTGGGGAGCATATCCGGGCGTTCGGGCTCGACCATATGCTGATAGCCGCAGCCCCAGTCCCACATGGCGCTCAGGACAGGCTTCAGGCTGAGGCCCAGCGGGGTGAGCGTGTATTCCACGCGAGGTGGAATCTCAGGATAGATAGTACGAGTGACGAGGCCGTTTTCTTCCATCTCTCTTAGGCGCGCCGTGAGCACCTTCTGTGAAATGCCGCTGAGCGATCGTTTGAGTTCGCCGAATCGCTTGGTACCGCTTAAGAGCTCGCGCAGGATAAGCGTGGTCCATTTGTCGCGGATCAGCGTAAGCGTCGTCTCAACAGGGCATGCGGGCAGCGGCGACGAGACCATGGCGACTCCTTTCGCGAGGCGGCGGGATAAAGCAGTTTCCCATGGATACTACCACGTTGCTATCCGCCATTGGGGACGGGTACAAATGACAGCCCTCAACCAAGAAAGACAGGCTTACTGAGGGGCCAAACGGGAAGTCGCGGGACCGTAACAGGATAGTATCGTGCCGGCAATGCTCTCGTCATGGTGACGAAATGCGTTTTTCGTACCTTGGGACCGCAGTTTCGTCCATCATGAGGAGGCATATATGTCTGCGTACCCCAAGCTCAAGGTCGCCGCTGTTCAAATGGCGCCGGTGATGCTCGACCTCGATGCCACGGTCTACAAGGTGTGTGGCTTTATCCGCGAAGCCGGTGAGGCCGGTGCCAAGGTCATTGGCTTTCCTGAGGCCATTGTTCCTGGGTATCCCTGGTGGATTTGGATGAAAAATCCTGGCGATGGCATGAAGCACTACGTTGACCTCTATCGGAATTCCGTTGAGATTCCTAGCCATGCTGTTCGCAAGCTGAGCGACGCTGCGCGTGAGGCTGGGGCATATGCATGCGTTTCGGTTACCGAGAAAGAAGATGCCTCGCTCTACCTCACGCAGCTTTGGTTTGATCCGCAGGGCAATCTGGTAGGAAAACACCGCAAAATGAAGGCCACCAACGCCGAAATGACCATCTGGGGTGACGGCGATGGATGCATGATGCCCGTTCTCGACACCGAGTATGGCCGGTTGGGCGGTCTTCAGTGCTGGGAGCATTACATTCCACTGAACATCGCCACCATGGCTGCTCAAAACGAGCAGATTCACGTTTCGTCGTGGCCGATCGGTCTGCCCGACCCCACACATCCGTTCGCCGTTCAGCAGTGCAAGAACGCGGCCGATTATTATGCGCTTACCAACGGGTGTTTCGTCCTTCAGGCTTCGCAAATCTGGACTGAGGAGCAAGCGGACCGCCTGTGCGATACGCCCGAGCAGCGTGCCATGATGGGCTTTGGTCACGGATTTACCCGTATTCTTGGCCCCAACGGCTGCGTGCTCTCCGAGCTCGCCCACGATGAAGAGGGCGTGTGCTATGCGGATATCGATCTTGCGGATATCATCCCGGTGAAATATTTCATCGATACAGCGGGCCACTACTCTACACCTGGCGTTATGCAGCTATATGTGGATATGAGCGAGCACAAGGCGGTTCATCTGAACGGCAAGCCTGAACCCAAAACCATGAGTTACGAAGAAATCCAGGAACTCGACGCATAGCGTGACCAGTCGCTGATATTGATGCGCTCATAGTGCCATTGGGGACGGGTACAAATGACAGCTTGCGAATGACAGCCTGTGCTGTGGGCCATTGGATGAAAAAAGCCCCTATCCCCTGGCCTCGATTCCATGGCCAGGGGATAGGGGCAACTCGGCATGTCGAAGGCCGATGTCGATAGGGGGGTGCCCTTACATCACCGCGTCATCTGCGGTGAAGTTCCCAAGGGAGCCGGTCTTCACCTGGATGCAGAGGTAGCTGATGCCCTCGTCGTCGGCCGCGAAGAACTGACGCATGCCCGCGGGGTCGATGCGCAGCCAATCGCCCGCGGTGAGTTCGACGGTCTCGCCGTCGATGACGACCTTGCCCTTACCGGAGAGGATTCCATAGATTTCCTCGTTATCCTTGTGGGCGTGGGCGAACGGCACGCTGCCGCCGGCGGGCAGGTGGTTGATGCTGATCTCAGCGCCGGTCAGGCCCAGCGCGTCATGAAGCTCAGTGCGGGGGCTGTCGTCTATGTGGGTAGTTTTGAAGTTGCTCATGGCTGCTCCTTGTTTGCCGGTGGATGATGTATCCAAAACGGTTACGTCTACAAGAGAGACTATACGTCCCTATAGGTGTAGTGTCAACGGTTACAACAACATTTTGTGATGGTCGAAGTTCCATCGCCCTGGGACAGCGCGTGACGAGGCGGCGCTGAGACAGTACTTCTATCGAAGTCGGCTTGAAGCCTCGGCTCGAAATGAGACGGTTTGACGTTATGGACACAGGGCTGCGCTACGGCTGCTCATCGGTCCCATCAAGGGGGATATCGGCGAGCACCTCGGCGAGCGTCATCCGGGAGAGCTCATGCTCAAACGCCTGCTGCGCGCGCTCCAGGCGGCCGTCGAGCGCACGGTGGATGTTGCGGCCTACGGGGCAGAGCTCGTTGGGGTTCTCGTGGAAGTGGAACAGGCCGGTGCTGTCATCGCCTTCGGTGGCACGGTAGATGTCGAGCAGGGTGATCTCGGCGAGCGGACGCGTGATTGTGACGCCGCCCGTCCCGCGTGTGACCTCAATGAGTCCCGCGGCCTTTAGCTTCTGAAGGAGCCGGCGCACCACGACGGGATTGGTGCCGATGCTGCTCGCTATGAAATCGCTGGTCACCTTGCGGTTGCGAAAGACGTGGGCGCATGCCAGCAGGTGCACCGCCATGGTGAATCTCGACGAAACGCGCATCCGTCCCTCCTCGCCGACTGAACGCTATAGCCGCTATCCTGCGGAAACCGACGTATTCATACTACAGCAGCAACGCATGGGAGAATCTGCCATTGTGCCATTGGGGACGGGTACAAATGACAGCTTTCGCTCAAGGCGTCTTCCATTGAGGACCTGTCACTCCAGGCCTCCGTTGCCGCTCTGCTGCTACCGGAAGCAGCTATTTCTGTCATTTGTACCCGTCCCCAATGGCAAAGGGGATGCTTTCGGTCAGAATAACCCTGTTTCTACAGTGGGGGCGGATTGGGGAAAAGAACGGTCGTCGACAAGCGGCGCGGTTTCGGCAAGGTGCTGCATGTTCTGGTCATAGTTCATGGTAAAGACGCAGCCAAAGAGCACGTCGAGCACAAACTGCAACGCGATGTGCGAAGCGAACTGCGAGATGCGCAGCTGCGGATGCTCGCGATCGCTGATCTGTAGGCCAAGATCAATGTCGGGATGCAACTTAATGGCCTCTTCGGTGCCAATAAAGATGATGGGCACGCGCCTGATGTGCAATATACGCATGACGCTTGCCAGGAACGTGGCCCGTCCGGAATACGAGATAACAATGGCTACGCAGTGCGAGGTAAGCTCCGCCGCGGTGATTCGCTGGTCTTCGTCAGATTGGGGCACGAGGGCTGTCTTGCCAAGACGATGTAGGCGGTCGCGGAACGACTCAGCAACCTGGGCGTTGTGAGAATGCGTGAATACACCAATTTGTTGCGCTCCATTGGCCAGTCGTGCTGCGCGAGAGAGCTGGGCAAAGTCCATGCATGCGATGGCGTCGGATAGAGTCAGCTCGTAGAGCGCTTTGAGGCCATAGGCGATGGTTCGCGGCGAATCGCCCTTGCTAAACGGGTAGTCGATATTGACCGCCGCGGTCTCTAGGCGCTGTTCTCCATAGCGGGTGAGCTCGGTTTTAAACTCCTTGAACCCCTTGAGTCCAATTTTCTTGCAGAAGCGACTGATACTGGCCGGCGACATATGCGCCTTGCGCGCAAGGTCTTCGATCGTGCATCCATCGATGCGGTCTTGCATCTTGAATACGGTTTTGATGAGCGTGCGGTCCGCTGGCGTGAGGTTGTCGCACGATTGAATGCGATGCACGATGTCCATAGCGCTCCTTTCCGCTCAAGATCATTGTCCAGTCTAGCGCGCCTGCTCGTTTTTATGAGGCTATGAACGACGACTGACCTTCGCGTTTTCAAAACATGTCAGCTTTTCAGACGCTCGGCACGGGTAATCCTGAAAAGAATTTCCCACCTTGCTCGTGCGCCGCCAGGGTGCTTCTGCCTGCTCCGATACTGCTTGCTAGACAAGGTCAGCGTATGAAAGGAGCAGGAATGGCCGCCACAGCACAAGATGCCTCGAACACCCAGCGGGGCATCAAGATCGTTACCATCGGAGGCGGTTCGAGCTATACGCCCGAGCTGATGGAAGGGTTTATCAAGCGGTATGACGAGCTGCCCGTTCGCGAGATCTGGCTCGTGGACGTCGAAGAGGGAAAGGAAAAGGTCGACATCATTGCTGCGATGGCGCGTCGCCAGTGGAAGGCCGCGGGACACGACGTCGACATCCATGTGACGCTCGACCGCCGCGAGGCTTTGCCAGGCGCCGATTTCGTGACCACGCAGTTCCGTGTGGGCTTTCTCTACGCTCGCATCAAGGACGAGCGTATTCCACTTGCACACGGCATGCTCGGCCAGGAGACCAACGGTGCCGGCGGCATGTTCAAAGCGTTCCGCACCATTCCGGTTATTGGTCAGATTATCGCCGACATGCGCGAGCTCTGCCCGGATGCTTGGCTTATCAACTTCACCAATCCTTCCGGTATGGTCACCGAGGCTGCCATCAAGCATTTTGGGTGGAAGAAAACCGTTGGCCTGTGCAACATCCCCGTCATCTCAATGATGAAGGAGCCGGCGCTCATCGGCCGCGATCCACGGGACCTTACGTTCCGTTTCGCAGGCATCAACCATTTCCACTGGCACAAGGTTTATGACAATCACGGCAACGATCTGACCGACGAGATGATCGAGCACGTCAACGACCCAGACGGCCCGTTCCCCGCGAACATCTTTGCCGCGGAGTTCCCCTCCGACCTGCTGCACTCTATGCATCTCATGCCCTGCGGCTATCACCGTTACTACTACATGGCAGACGAGATGCTTGGCCATTGTGTGGATGACTACAAGATTAACGACACCCGCGCTGAGCATGTGAAAGAGGTCGAGGACGAACTCTTCGAGTTATACCGCGATCCGAATCTCGACCACAAGCCCGCCCAGCTTGCCGAGCGCGGCGGCGCATATTACTCCGATGCTGCGTGCGAATGCATTTGCGCCATCTACAACGACAAACACGAGCACATGGTGGTTTCGACTCAGAATAACGGTGCCCTGCCCGATCTCGACCCCACTTCGATTGTCGAAGTTTCTTGTTTGGTGGGCGCGCACGGACCTGAACCCATTGCATGGGGTCCGCTCCCGTCGGCGGAAAAGGGTTGGCTGCGCGTGATGAAAGCCATGGAGGAGCTCACGATCAAAGCCGCCCTTACCGGTGACTACGGGACGGCGCTTGAAGCGTTCACCATCAATCCGCTCGTGGCTAAGAATCCCGAGGCGCGCGTTGTACTCAACCACCTGCTGTTGGCGCACGAGAAGTACCTGCCGCAGTTTGCCGACGCCATTGCAAAGCTCAAAGCGGCGGGCGAGCACGTGACCGATCCGGTAGTGCTCAAGCTCATGGAAGAGGGGAAGTAGCCGCTCTGCGGGTCTGCTGTACCCATTCGAACACGACGGAAGGGTAGGAGGTTCCGCGCTCCTAGCTCTGTACAGCGTATTCATGCCGCATACGTCAGATAGAGAGCTGTCATTGAGCGACGGAATTTCGGAAGAGGAGGAGATGGCATGGTAGGAATCGTTTTTGCGAGCCATGGTGGTCTTGCGGAGGGGGTGAAAGACTCCGTCTCGATGGTGTTCGGTGACCAGCCGGATGTGACGGCAGTCTCGCTTCTGCCAAGTATGGCACCTGAGAATTTTCGGGCGGCGCTTGATAGTGCTGTTGCAGGCCTGTCCGAACCCGAAAATGTGCTTGTGCTTATTGACTTGTGGGGTGGCACGCCCTTCAACCAAACGTCCGCAGCGCTTGCCGACCATTCGGGGTGGGCGCTTGTAACGGGTTTGAATCTGCCGATGGCAATTGAGGCATGCGCCTCACGTGGCGCGGCGAAGAGTGCCCGCGATCTGGCCGGACAGTTGATGGTAGAGGGCAGGCGCGGCGTTCGTGTTTTGCCTGAGGACCTCGCGCCTCAGCCCAAGCGTGTTTCCGCAGCTTCGACGGCTGCGCATGCTGCGCCGGCGCCGGCGGGGGAGGGCGGTCTACAGATCAAGTGGACGCGCATCGACTCGCGTCTGCTCCATGGCCAGGTGGCTATGGCGTGGTCGAAGGAGATTCGCCCCGACCGCATCATCGTGGTGTCCGATAACGTTGCCCACGACGAGCTGCGCAAGAACCTTATTACGCAGGCTGCCCCTCCGGGAATCAAAGCAAATGTGTGCCCGGTTTCTAAGCTCATCCAAATCGCACACGATTCCCGATTTGCGCGCACGACGGCGCTGCTGCTCTTCGAAACGCCGCAGGATGTTGTTCGCGTCATTGAGGGCGGCGTGCCGCTCGAGCATATCAACGTGGGCTCTATGGCGCATTCTGCCGGAAAGATTGCCATCAACGACACGGTATCTATTGATGCGCAGGACGCCGAGGCGTTTAAGCAGCTGCACGACCGAGGATGCAGGCTTGGCTGGCAGAAAGTCCCTGCCGACCATGAAGAGCCTGTTTGGCCGCTGGTAGAGAAGAGTGGCCTGCTGTCTTAGAAGCAGATGTTGCATATAAGAAGGGAGTAATCCATGGAAATCATTCTGGTCCTGTTGGTGGCGCTGCTCGCCGGCTTTGAGGGTATTCTCGACGCCTTTGAGTTCCACCAGCCCATTGTGGCCTGTACGCTTATTGGCGTGGTGACAGGTCATCCGGCCGAGGGCATCGCGTTGGGCGGCTCGCTGCAGCTCGTGGCACTCGGTTGGATGAATATCGGTCCCGCCGTTGCACCCGATGCCGCGCTGTGCTCGGTTGCCTCAGCCATCCTCGTCTGCATGAAGGGCGTCGACATGGGCGTGGGCATCTCGGCCGCTATGGCGCTTGCCGTCGCTGGCCTGGGCCTCACCATCATTGTGCGCACCATCACCGTTGGTCTTATCCATGCTGCCGACTCTGCAGCGGACAAAGGTAGCATCCGAGGCGTCGAGGCGGCGCATCTTACGGCGCTGCTGCTTCAGGGCCTGCGCGTCGTCATTCCTGCGGCGCTCATCATCGCTGTTCCTGTCGACGTCGTGCAGGGAGCTCTCGACGCTATTCCCAGCTGGGTGACGACGGGTCTTTCGACCGCAGGTGGCTTCATCGTCGCTGTGGGCTATGCCATGGTCATCAACATGATGGCAACTCCCAAGCTTTGGCCGTTCTTCTTCCTGGGCTTTGCTTTTGCGGCGCTTTCCCAGCTTAATCTCATCGTGCTCGGCATTATCGGTCTGTGCATCGCCTTCATCTATATCCAGCTCGCACCCGAGTTCAATCAGCAGAGTGTGCAGGCGACGGGAGCCGCGGGCGACGACCTCGACGCGATTATCAACGATTACGAATAGGAAGGGGAGGATACGATGTCAACTACTCAGACTGCGCCTGTCACGGGACAGGCAGGGCAGCTTCATCTCACCAAGCGCGACCGAATCGCCGTGTGGCTTAGAAGCACCTTTATGCAGGCCTCGAACAATTACGAGCGCCTCATCACCATGGGATTCACGTTTAGTATGATTCCTGTCGTCAAGCGTCTTTATCCCAATCAGGCCGATCGCTCGGCGTTCCTTAAGCGTCACCTCGAGTTCTTCAACACGCATCCGTACCTCGCCTCGCCTATCTTGGGCGTTACGATGGCACTTGAGGAAGAGCGTGCCAATGGCGCCGATATCGACGACGCTTCGATCCAGGGCGTGAAGATTGGCATGATGGGTCCTCTGGCCGGTGTGGGCGACCCGGTATTCTGGGGTACGCTTCGCCCGATCATTGGCGCGTTTGCTGCATCTCTTGCGCTTTCCGGCAGCATTATGGGTGCCGTGGTGTTCTTTGTTGTGTGGAACGTCGTGCGTATGGCATTTACCTGGTACACACAGGAACTCGGCTACAAGCAGGGGCGCAACATCGTCTCCGATCTGTCGGGCGGCATCATGCAGAAGATCACGATGGGTGCGTCGGTTCTTGGCATGTTTATTATGGGCGTGCTCATTCCCCGCTGGACGTCGATTGATCTTTCGAAGATCGTTTTCTCGTCAACCGACATGGGAGCGGTGGCCGAGAAATTCCCCGGCCTTACGACACTGCTTGACCTTATCAACGGCGGCGGACAGTTGACGGCCGAGGCGCTCACCAATGGGTTCAGCGGTATCCAGGATATGCTGTCCAATGGTTACACCGCGTTGACGAATGCCGCCGCGTATCCCGACGCACCCGTGCGCCTCATGCAGACCACGACGCTTCAGAGCGTGTGTGACTCCCTGCTGCCCGGTCTTATGCCGCTGGCGCTCACCATGCTGTGTCTGTTCTTGCTGCGTAAGAAGGTTAATCCCATTGCAATCATCTGCGGTCTTTTTGTCGTCGGCGTCATCGGCGCTTTCGTAGGCATCTTCTAGCGATGGTTTAGCGCGTGCCGGGCGGTTTGTAGGCCGCCCGGCACGCGCACAGTAAGACGAACAGGAGCAAACATGCGGATGTCAGAGAAGCTCAGCGTATCGGGGGATGCACATTGTCCTAAGCACCGCGCGGTCGATAAGGGTCATGGGTCCGTACGTGGAAGCATGCGTGCCATGCGAGATCCCGGAATGCTCAATGCCTGCGTTGAGTTATATGTCCGAGCCCACGCGTTCCTCTCTCCGTTCTTTCCACAGCGCGGTCTCCTGATGCTCGGCGGGTCTGGTGTCGAATTCCGTCAGCGAGGAGGCAGGGGATACATCCAGGTACCCTGGGGCTCGATTTCGGTGGTGCGGGCGGACGCGTACGGGAACTTTGTTCGCAGCGTCGAGATTTGCCTGGATGATGGCCGCACATTTTCGTTTGTGGTTGATGACGGGGCGGAAGTTGTTCGCACGATGAGTCGTTATCTGAGACGCGAACAGCTCGTACCTGCAAAAAAGCCCCTGAGCTCACTTTTCGAGAGGGGCTTTCGCAAGTCGTAGTTTTTCTGCCAATGGCGAATGGCACGGCCCCAATGGTGCATGTTGTGCCATTGGGGACGGGTACAAATGACAGATTTCAATCACGTCGGACCCCTCCCAAATCGGAGGGCTTACTGGTTCAAGCCACCGGTACAGCCCTACTGCTATCGAATGTGGCCATTGCTGCCATTTGTACTCGTCCCCAATTGACCGTATGACTGTGAACAACAAGACAGCGTGCCGAGCTGCGCTCATGTGTGGTCTTACACGCTGCGTTGCGATGGCATCATCGCGTGCCCCTGCGCCCAATCGAAGAGCTGGCGGACCTCGCCCGTTGCGTCAGCGCGTGCAACGAGCCAGAACGTGAGGTGCGCCCACGGCTCGTCGATGGGGGCGATGGCTCGTCCGGGCATTCTAGCCTCAAGATAGGGAGCATCGGTGGTGAACAGGCAGTGTGGCGTCGTGCGTGCGAGCTGCGCGAAGACCGCGCGGTCCCGCTGATCGATCAAGGTGGCATGAGGCAGCGCGGCATCTACGGCATCGCGCCAGACGCCAATGTCGGTGAGGATGAGAAATGTCTGCCCGTCGAGGTCGGCCGCGGTGACGCCGCGCCGCGCGGCGAGCGGATGGTTGGGCGGCAGTGCCACGGAGAGGTTCTCGCGCATGAGCTCGCAGGAGAGCACCCCTGGCGTCGCGGGATCGCTGGCAACGATACCGAGGTCGAGCGTGCCGTCCGCAAGGCCGCGTCGAATCTCCTCATCCCGCATGATTTCCGAGGTGAGCGTCTCCTCGGGCAGGCGCTCCACCATGAAGCTCGTGAGCCGCCAGAGAGGAGCCGGGGCAACCGCGCCCACGTGGAGCGTGCGGGCTCGCGCGCCCGCGGCGGCGATCACTTCGCGCATGAGGTGCTCGTCGCGCAGGATCTGGCGCGCCCAATCAACGGCAACACGCCCCACATCATTCAAGACCATGCGACGGCCATCGCGATCAAAGAGCTCGAGGCCAAGCTCGGCTTCCAGGCGCTGGACCGACCGGCTCAGGGCCGGCTGGGATATATGAAGCTGCGCGGCTGCCCCGGACAGAGTACCGGCGCGCTCGATGGCGTCCAGCTGCCGCATCTGTTCAAGTTCCATGGGTTTCGTTTCCTCCTGCGGGTGCCCGGGTGCCGCGCACGGTGCCGCATGCGTTCCGCCGACCCCGCTCGCCTGTAGCATATGCATGCAACGCATAAAGACTGTATCAAATTGCATTTTACATCAGCTGAATATCGACAGAAACTATGCATGAGATGCAAATAATCAAAGGAGGATACACGATGCAGTACATCACCATGAACGACGGGCACACCATTCCGCAACTGGGATTCGGCGTGTACATGATGACCGGCGATGAGATTCGCCACATGGTCCCGGAGGCCATCGAGGCGGGCTATCGCCATTTCGATACGGCAAACGCCTACTTCAACGAGGTCGCGCTCGGCGAAGCCCTCAAGGCGACGGGCACCCCGCGCGAGGAGCTCTTCATCACGTCCAAGCTCTTTCCGCAGAGCTACACCACCGCGCAGTGCGGTTCCGACATCGACGCCACGCTGAAGCGCTTGGGTATCGACTATCTCGACCTGTTGCTGCTCCACCAGCCGTACGGCGCCTACGCCGAGGCATGGCCTGCGCTCGAGGAGGCCGTTAAGGCGGGAAAGGTTCGCTCCATCGGCCTCTCCAACTTCCCCGTCCACAAGATTAAGGAGGTCATGAAGGTCGCAACCATCAAGCCGGCCGTTCTGCAGGTGGAGATCAACCCCTACTGGAATCAGCACGAGCTCAAGCACCAGCTGGCCGAGATGGGGCTCGGCGATGTGACGCTCGAGGGCTGGTACCCCTTTGGTCACGGTGACAAGGGCATCATGGAGGAACCGGTGCTCGTGGACATCGCGCAGGCTCACGGCAAGTCCGTGGCGCAGGTCATCCTCCGCTGGGCGCTGCAAGAGGGCGACGTGGTCTTCCCCAAGACGCTGAGTGCCGAGCATCTGCGCCAGAACATGGACGTTTTTGACTTCGAGCTCACGGCGGACGAGATGGCGCGCGTGAACGCCCTCCCGCAGCACCCCTACTACGTGGTGCCCGAGGAGGCGCCGGCATTCGTGCTCGCGCAGAACGATTATTCGAAGCAGATCTAGGAGTGATTGCCATGATGTTCAAGACCCTCAACAACGGCGTCGAGATGCCGATGCTCGGCTACGGCGTCTACCAGACCCCGCCCGAGGACACGGAGCGCTGCGTGGCCGAGGCGCTCGAGGTGGGCTATCGCCTCATCGATACTGCCCAGGCCTATGGCAACGAGGCGGGCGTGGGCGCCGCGGTGGCCAAGAGCGGCATTCCGCGCGACGAGGTGTTCATCACCAGCAAGGTTTGGGTCTCAAACATGAACTACGAGCGCGCCAAGGCCTCCATCGACGAGAGCCTACGCGCACTCGGCACCGACTATCTTGACCTCATGCTTCTGCATCAGATCATGGGCGACTACCCCGGCGCATGGCGGGCGTTGGAGGAGGCCTACCATGCGGGCAAGATCCGTGCTATCGGCGTCTCCAACTGCTATCCGGAGCGTTTGGTAGACCTCTGCACGCTTGCCGAGGTACAGCCGGCGGTGAACCAGATCGAGACGCATCCGCTCCGCCCGGAGCACGAGGCACATGCCAATATGGACGACCTCGGCGTAGCCCACGAGGCCTGGGCACCGTTTGCCGAGGGGAGAAACGGCATCTTCCAGAACCCGGTGCTCGCCGCTGTGGGCGAGCGCTATGGCAAGACGCCCGCGCAGGTGGTGCTGCGCGCGCTCTTGCAGCAGGGCGTAATCGTCATTCCCAAGTCCACCCATCGCGACCGCATGGAGCAGAACTTCGACGTTTTCGATTTTGAGCTCACGGATGAGGATATGGCACAGGTGGCGACGCTCGAGGACCCGTCGTTCCCGCGCATCTTCGATCACTTCGACGTATCCACCATCAAGTGGCTGCTCGGCGACCTCGTGCGTCAGCAACAGCTCGGCGGTGCAACGCTCTACTAATACCTGCAGGAGCCGGCTGGCGCATTACGCTGACCGGCTCCCTGGGTGCGCGCGTTGCCGCTATCGCCTGCGGGCCTCGTTCGGCAAGACTGCATTCGTCATTGGGGACGGGTACAAATGGCTGATTTAGATGAACAATCTGTCATTTGTACCCGTCCCCAATGGACTCAATGGACTGAACGAGAGCGTTATCATAGAGACAAGTACGTACAATTAAGTACGATACTATCCAAAAGGCAAGTGCTTACATGGGGGAGTGCGCTATGGAGCCCTGCTGCATCGACGATGCTAACCTTGAGGACACCGGCTTCATGTACACCATGTCGCTCATCCAGGGGAAGTACAAGATGTTCATCCTGTACGCGCTGGCGGGGTATGGAGTGGTGCGGTTTAACGAGCTCAAACGCTACATCAAGACCATTTCATACAAAACGCTGAGCGCCACGCTCAAGGAGCTGGAGGCGGACGGCCTGGTGCATCGCGAGGAGTACCCGCAGATTCCGCCCAAGGTGGAGTACAGCTTGACCGAGCGCGGGCAGTCGCTTATGCCGATTTTGGACAGCATGTGCGATTGGGGTGAACAGCACCGCGACGACCTCAAGCTCTCGACGACCTAAAGCTCTCGACGACCTAAAGCCCGCAACGACCTCAAGCCGCGAGCGGACAAGAACACTAACGTCAAGGTAAGTACCTCACCTAAAAGACCGTACTAGCGTCACGCGCGCATGCATACGATACTCAAGGCGTGGTAGACCAGCCCGGGCGAAAACCCGGGTTAGAGAGAGGAGCTTCCATGAAAAAGAGCCTGGGTAACGCGGGCGAGCTGTTCCCGCAGTCGGTGTTCATCATTGCGAGCTACGACGAAAACGGCGTGCCCAACGCTATGAACGCGGCATGGGCGGGCGAGTGCAGCCGCCACGAGATCTGCTTCAACATCGGCAGCCACAAGACCACGGCCAACATCGTCAAGAAGGGCGCCTTTACCGTGGCGCCGGCCGACCTGGCGAACGTGGTCAGCGCCGACTACTTCGGTATCGCGACGGGCAACAAGGTCAACAAGGCCGAGCAGAGCGGCCTCACCTTCACGAAATCAGAGCACGTGGACGCGCCCGTGATCGAGGAGTACCCGCTCACCATGGAGTGCGAGGTCACCGACGTGCAGGGCGACGAAAACGGCGCTCGCATCACCGGTAAGATCGTGAATACGCTGGTCGACGAGTCAATCCTGGACGAGGACGGCAAGGTGGACTTCGGCAAGTTCAAGCCGCTCGTCTACGATGCCGCGCACATGACCTACCGCGTGGTGGGCGAGGAAGTCGGTGGCGCGTGGAAGGTCGGCCGCACGCTCATGGAGTAACAGGGGATAACCAGAGCGTTCGCTGGGCGCAGATGGTAGCGGGCGACGTTTGCCGCTCGGGTGCGTGCGACTTCCCACGGCACTCCGCCCGGCGGACGTTTATTGCATCGATTCATGAGAACGTTCGTCCAAGAAAACGGACAGCGTGACACGGCGGACCTGTTCCATTGGGGCCATTCTGCCATTGGGGACGGGTACAAATGACAGCTTTCGCTCAAGGCGCCTCCCAATATGGACCTGTCACTCCAGGCAGCCGGCTCTGCCCTGTCGCTATCGAAGCAGCTGCTAGCTGTCATTCGTACCCGTCCCCAATGGCGATTTGTATCCGTCCCCAATGGCGAAGGCGCGTCCCCAAAGGCAGGTTACTGCAGCTCGACGGTGGCGTACGATGCGCCGTCCGCATCGGTGAGGTCCACGACGACGCGGCTCTCGTCACGGCCAAGATGTGGGTAGACGACGTCTCCCAGAACGGCGGCGCGGCGGTAGTCGACGCGGATCTGCGCAGGCGACACCTCGCGCGGCAGCATCTCAAGTGCCATCTGGACGTACTGGCTGTTGTTGACGTGCTCGTTGGTATCTATGTGGTGCCGGCACACAGTAATGGGGGCGCCGTCCTCAAGGTGCTCGGGCAGCGCGACCTTTCGCGCCTCGGTGGGCATGTCGATTGGCTCACGCGTGCCGTACGGCTCGGTGTATTCGGGCGTCAGACGCGTGGGACGTCCCTTAGCAACGTCGATAAATGCCCAAGTCGACTTCGCCCGCGCAAGATAGGAGCCCTGGGCGTTGCAGACGGTAAAGTAGCGCGTGGCGGTCAGTCCACTGAACTTGCTAGCAAACGTAGAGACCGTGATAGGCTCGCAAAACGATGGATAGCGGTCGACCACGATTTGCCAATGCGAGAGCACCCACGCGCGTTCCCGCTCCCTAAGCTGGCCAAGGCCCAATCCGACATGCTCGGAGTGGAAGATGGTGCAATCCTGCAGGTAGTTGATGAGCGCGGCCGGTGTGAGGAGGCCTCGGTGGTCGACCTCGCTATAGCGAACGCGCGCGTCGAAGGAAAACGTCGCGTCGGGGGACATGGCCGTTGCCGGCTCGTTTTGCTCGAACATGATAGTGCTCCTAAGATGAATGTGGCGCATGCGGCGCGGCGCGTCATTACAGCCGCCGCATGCTCCGTGTCGCGTGAACCTACTGTGCCGGGGGAGGGGCAAGCTCCGAGGTCCGTTGCCGATAGGCTTCGATAATCTCGGCGAGGGTCACCGTCACCATGGCCTTCTCGGCGGCGTGCTGAACGGCGGCAAAGCGCTCGCCGATCACCAACTGAACGTTCACACCGATGCCGCAGGCGGGGTTGGTGTGCGTGTCCAGGTGGAGCAGCGGCTTTTCGCCCTCAACAGCGCGATAGACGTCGAGCATGGTGATAGCGTCGACAGCGCGCGCCAAGCGGGGGCGAGGGTGTCCCGTGGTGCTGGCGATAAGTCCTGCGCGCCTGAGTTTGCCCATGAGTTGGCGCACGCTCGAAGGATTGCAGGCGAGGCTTCTGGCGATTGTCTCGCTTGAGAGGTTTTCGCCCTGCTGCATCGCGACGTAGGCAAGCACGTGCAGGGCATCGCTCAATTTGGTCGAGTACGCCATGAATCTTCCCCTTGCAGCTTTCTAACGATGTTTACATAACGCGATGCGTTGCTGTTGAATCAAGTATAACAGCCTTGAAGTATCGACAGATGCCGATATCATTTTTATCGGAGGTCGGAGCGCTATGGATTATGTCGATGTAGAACATGCCGAGCTGGTCGCAGGCACGGGTGGGCACGATGAGCAGGTCACGTATGTGATCGATCTGCCAGAGCATCCTTTTGACGTGGCGACGGCGGCGAAGGGGCTTGCGGCGCATGTCGTGCGTGTGCCGGTGCACTCCTGGAACGACAGCTTGACGCCGTGGCCCGCACCGGGTCTGCATGCAGGCGATGCCGATTTTGGCGGCAAAGCGGCAACGACGCTTGCCGAACTTGCGAGTGAAGCGATTCCCCTGTTGGAGACACGCTTCCGCCTGACTCCCACCCGGCGCGCCATCTGCGGGTATTCGCTCGGTGGGCTCTTTGCGCTCTATGCGTTTACGTGCGACGCCCGCTTCGATGCTTGCGCATGCCTTTCCGGTTCGCTGTGGTACGAGGGCTGGCTCGATTATCTTCGGGCGCAGTCGTTCGAGGGCACGGGGCGCTACGTGTATTTCTCGCTGGGCAAGAAGGAATGTAAGGCTGGTCCGCACATTATGCGAAGTGTGCAGGACAACATGGAGGCCTGTGCCGAGATGTGTCGCGAGCATGGATGCGCGGTCGACTATGTGCTGGGCCCTGGCAACCACATGCAGCATCACACCGAGCGCCTTGCTGCTGGTCTTTCCGCTCTTGATTCCTGCGGGATGTAGCTAACACGAGGCGAGTCCCGTGCAGGTTAGGAGGCCGCCGGTCGCAGCTGCTTGACCTCACGGCTTGGCTCGATACCCGGCAGGCTGCCGTCAAACTGTCGCGGACATGTCTCCGACATCGGACGATACACAGGAGCCGGCCTCCGCTGACGACCCATCACGCTCACCCTGTGCTTCTTGCACAAGCGTCTCCTGATACCGGGCGAGCACGTCTGCGAGCGTAATGCCTTTCAAGCTGTGGCAGAGGTCTTCGCGCACGGTCTCATACGTGTCGTCGAGCACCTCGTGGATGTTGCGCCCCACCGGGCAGAGATCGGACGGCGAGGCGTGAACGCCAATAAGCTTGGAGAGAAAATCGGGTTCAAGCGCTTTGGTCACGGTGAAGACGTCGATCTGCTCGGGCGGGAGAGCGAGCGTGGCGCCCCCGGTGCCGGGGCGCACCTCGACGATGCCGGCTTTTTTAAGGGCGCTTAGGATGGTGCGGATGGTGACAGGATTCACCCCGGTCGATTTGGCGAGAAGCTGGCTCGTGACGCGTCTCTGCTCGCCGTATTCGGAGATAAAGATCAGGCAGTGGAGGGCGACGGAGCATTTCACACTAATATGCATACGTTCCTCCCCACTGGTCAAAAACCTGCAGCTGTCATTATTGACACTACAACATGACAGGGCATACACTGATGTAAATCTAAACTTTACATGCCGGTGGCGTTAGAGGGCGCCACGCTCGACATGCACGACGACAGGAGGGGCGTTATGGCAGTACGGCAGATCGTTTTTAGTCCTACGGGTGGAACTCAGCGCGTTGCAGACATCGTTTCCGATGCGCTGGTTAAGCACGGTGTTGGAGACAACGCCTCGGCTATCGATTTGTCCAATCCACATGCGGATTTCTCGGCGATGACGCTGGACGCGGGCGATGTGGCCGTTATTGCCATGCCGTCGTTCGGCGGACGTGTTCCCGCGCCTGCAACCGAGCGCCTGGCGAAGGTCAAGGGTGCCGGCGCGCGCTGCGTGTTGGTGTGTGTCTATGGAAACCGAGCCTATGAAGATACGCTTGTTGAGATGGAAGACGCAGCTCATGCGGCAGGGTTTAAGGTCGTCGCGGCAATGGCCGCCATCGCCGAGCATTCGATGATGCATCAATATGCCGCCGGCCGTCCCGACGATAAAGACCGCGAGGCTCTCGAGGACATGGTGGCTGCGATTGCTCAGAAGCTTCAGGATGAGCACGCAGACGAAGAGCCGACGAACATTCCCGGCAACCGTCCGTACAAGAAGGCGGGTAAGGGCATGGTGCCCAAGGCGTCCTCGGCGTGCGTCGCTTGCGGCCTGTGCGCTCGCCGTTGCCCGGTTCAGGCCATCGACCCCAGCGATCCGAAGAAGGTGAAGAGCGACGCGTGCATCGGCTGCATGCGGTGTGTGTCGGTCTGCCCGCACGAGGCGCGTGCACTCAACGGTGCCATGCTTGCCGCCGCATCGCTCGCGCTCAAGAAGGCGTGCTCCACGCGCAAAGAGCCGGAGCTTTACCTTTAGGGAAACACTGATCAAACCATTCCGCGCCCGATCCCGCCGTGCCGGGCGCCTGCGGCCTCAGGCTGCGTCGGCGCAGCCCCATCGTGCCTTCCTCGCCTTCGGCCGCATCCGCCTCGCCGCGGCGGCCCCGGGCGTGAAAGCCTTTAATCGGTGTTTCCCCGGCGCATCGAGCTCGTTCGCATTGCTTCGAGGGACGGGCGGCTTGTGCTGGCTTGCCGCATGAGCGCGGGTGGCCCGGCGTGCTTCCTACCGCGGCCTTGTCGGCAGATGGTCAGAAAGTCCGCCTCCTGGGCAGGCTATGCCTGTCTTTGTGGCTTGAATGGTCAAAAGGTTCGTCCTCTGGGTAGCTCGCGTCTACTTGCGCGGGTTGAGTGGTCAAAAGAGTCCTCCGCTGGGTACGGGGTTTGCGGTGAGGAGCTCTGGCTGGTCAAAAGCCATGTCGTTTGGGTACGAATTGTGAGATTCGGCCGAGTTGGCGCGCCCGCGGTCTCATCGGCCTGCCCAGGCGGCGCCGCTTTTGACCACGGAACATGCGACGTCGCATCGCTCCTGCCCAGCGGACCGCCTTTTTGACCGCAGAGCAAGCGGCGCTACGCCACTCGTGCCCAGGAGGCGTCCTTTTCGACCATCGCTCGCCCCGTCCCGCGGCGTGGGCTCACCCAGTCTTCGCGCAAAGCTCGGGGCCAATGGCGTACAGTGTTCCCAGCAAAGGTCGGGCTCAGAATAGGGGGTGGGATACCGCATGCACGATATCTGGAACCCCTGGCACGGATGTCGCAAGGCCAGCGAGGGCTGCGACAACTGCTACATGTTTACCATGGACCGCTGGCGCGGCCTCGACGGCGGACAGGTCCGTCGCAACAAGGCGGGCTTCCGGTACCCGCTTTCGCGCACCCGCGACGGGCTGCCCAAAGTGCGCGCGGGCGAGCTCATCCGCGTATGCATGACCTCGGACTTCTTTGTGGATGAGGCCGACCCTTGGCGCGACGAGGCATGGGACATCACGCGCGAGCGGCCCGACGTGCGGTTTTGGCTGCTCACCAAACGGCCCGAACGATTTGTTACGTGTCTTCCCAAGGACTGGGGCGACGGCTGGGAAAACGTGATGCTCAATGTGACCTGCGAAAACCAGCGCCGCGCCGACGAGCGCATTCCCATGTTGCTGGCGACGCCTGCGCGTCATAAGGGCATCATGTGCGCCCCGTTCATCGGGCAGGTGGACATAGAGCGCTATCTTGCCGCCGGCGATGCGTATCGCATGTCGTGCCAAGCGGATCGGCAAGGCACGGTGACCGCGACCCCCGAGATGCCCGCAACCCTCGCGACCGGCTCTGCAGACAGGGCGTACGAGGCGCGCGGGCCATACAAAGCGGACGGCAGCGCGGAAGGCGTCGATGACGTAATCGTTCGCAGCTGTGGCATTGAGCAGGTAATCTGCGGTGGCGAGAACTACGAGGGTGCGCGTCCGTGCGACTTTGCCTGGGTACAGCTCTTGGCCGGGCAGTGTCGCGATCACCATATCACCTTCGCCTTTATCGAGACGGGCAGCGTGTTTGTAAAAGATGGCCGGACATATCGCATGCCCAGCCATCGCTTACAGAGCGAGCAGGCACGCAAGTCCGGGGTGAGTTTTCGCGGCAGGCCCATCGAGTGGCACCTCACCGACCCCTTGGGTATGGAGATCCCCAACGACGAGCTTTACCGCCCGCAATGGATTGAGCGTTGTTCGCAGTGCGGACAACAGATCATTTGCAACGGTTGCGCTCGATGTGGCAGGTGCGAGTAGCCGGCGCACCAAGGCCCTGCGTGCAAATGGCGTCATGCCGACACGCCGGGGTGACCTCGCGAATAGCTTCCATGCTGGCATGTCGGCACGCCAAGGCGACTCGCGCGAATATCCGCTGCATCAACATGCCAAGGCATCGCGCGCGTCCGAAGGGAGCATCCGGCCGAGAGCGATTGTTACCGCTGCATGTCATCGACGTTGCTCGCGCATTGCCGGCATGGTCCTCGTATAATGGCTAAACTTTACAACGGTGTTGGCAACAACAGCTTCAGCGATCTCATTGGAATCAAGCGTAAGAAATCAGGGTGTGTTATGCGTACAGTAGACATGAGCGACTTTACCGTTGGCGACGATGCGTTCGATGCGATTCCCGAGACCTTGGCCACGTTTGGCGTGAAGAAAATCGTGCTTGCCGGAGGTAAGCGCGCGCTTGCGGCGGCGGCCCCTGGTATCAAGGCGGCGGTGGCGCAGACGGACATCGAGGTGACCGACACCATCGTATACGGCACCGAGTGCACGCAGGATAACATCGACCGCCTGGTGAACAACCCTGCGTTCCGCGATGCCGACGTGGCGTTTGCCATCGGCGGCGGCAAGGCCATCGACACGGTGAAGACCGCGGCACACGAGCTCAACAAGATCGTCTTCTCGGTGCCGACCATCTGCTCTAACTGCTCTGCTGCGACGGCTATCGCGGTGGTATACAACAACGACGGCAGCATGAGCCACTACGCCTATCCGCCGTGCCCTGTGCACATCTTCATTAATCCGCAGGTCATTGCCGAGGCTCCCGAGGAATACTTCTGGGCGGGCATTGGCGATGCGCTTTCCAAGCAGCCGGAAGTCGAGTATGCGACGAGCAAGGACGAGCTCGACGTGACGGCCGAGCTGGGCCTCTCGCTGGCCCATACGTGCTCCGAGCCGCTGTTCTGCTGGGGCGAGCAGGGACTTGACGACGTGCGTGCCAACCGTTCGAGCGAAGCGGTGAAGCGCATCGCTCTTGACATCGTCATCAACACCGGCTATGTGTCGAACCTCACCAACCAGCCGGACTTCTATTACAACTCAACCATCGCGCATGCGTTCTATAACGGTACGACCGGCATCCATCGCGAGGGTTCCTACCTGCATGGGCAGATTGTTTCCTTCGGCGTGCTGGTACTGTTTGCCTATGCGAACGACCGGGCGAACCTTGAGCGCTATGCTGCCTTCAACAAGAAGCTTGGGCTGCCGGTGACCTTAGCCGAGATCGGCCTGGGCGAGGATACGCTGCCTCAGCTTGAGCAGTACGCAGAGCACAGCAACGAGTGGAAGCAGCAGAAGCCCGAGCCCATCGAGTCGGCGCGTTTCATCCAGGCGATCAAAGACGCCGATGCGTTTGGTCGTGAGCTCCTGGCGCAGTAGCGCCGATTGGCCGCGCCCGGCTGCCCGCTTGTGTCCGGCTGCGCATTCGCGTCTGACAGCGCGCGTGCGCCCGGGCGCTGTTTGCATCCGGCTGCCCGTGCTCGTTACAGCTGCTCCGTCTTGATAGCGACCTGGATAGATGGGTCGACCAACGCGGCAAACGCTTCGGCGTCCTCGGGTTTGCCGGCCACGCTGCCGTAGTGCGTAGGAATGGCTGCTCGGGGCTGCAGTACATTGACGAACGCGGCCGCCTGTGCGGGGTCCATCGTAAAGGTGCCGCCGATGGGAACAAGGGTAACGTCGCAGGGGATTTGCATGTTGTCCGGGTTCTGGTCGGTATCGCCGGCAACGTAGTACCGCATGTCGTCTGCCGCGAGCACATAGCCAAGCCACGCGTTGGACTTGGGATGGAACCCCAGGCGCTCGGGCTGGACGTTGTAGGCGGGAACCGCATCGAGTTCAACGTCGGCGAGGCGCAAGGAATCTCCCGGCTGCATGGTGTGGATGGCGGCAAGCCCAGCTTGTGGGGCCTCGCCTGCCATCGATGCTGGCACGACGAGCTGCGTGTCCTGTCGTGCCGCACGTGCGATGTCCTTAGGCGAGAAATGATCGTAGTGGGCGTGGGTGATGCAGATGATGTCTGCATCGTGAGCGGCGTCGCGCATGTTGTACGGGTCGAAATACACGACGGTCCCCGCGGCGGTCTGAATGCGGATGCTGCTGTGGGTGAGTACGCGGACGCGGTCGAGGTTCATGGTGCTCATGCCAGCTCCTTACGTTCTGATGCGCTTTTCCCCTATGTACCCACATGCTCGCCGCTGGTCGCGGTAGCGCGCGAAGGGGGCCACATTCACATATACGTTGTGAGACGCACGGCGTCGCACCGCATATGGGCGACGGCGTCGACGTACCGGGGCCACTTCGCCCCGGCTGCTTGCTGCCACGCCGATGTTTCCGGAGCATTGCTCGGTTGTTTCTCGACGATGTGTACCTGTTTATCGGCGTGTTGCAGGTTCGTTGCGCGTGTTTCGAGTCGGTTGTGGGCCTGTTAACTGCCATTATGTGGCAACAATCACGAAACACCCTCCCTATGATGGGCGCATCTAAAGACGAGGCGCTGCTCGCGGCTTCTCGCGGGCGCCGCCTCGTGTGCTCGGGGAGGGGATGCATATGTACGATACCGGCTCAACGGCTTTTATGCTCATCTGTACGATGCTGGTGCTGCTCATGACGCCCGGTCTTGCGTTTTTCTACGGCGGCCTGTCGCGGCGCAAGAATGTCATCAACACCATGTTCATGTCGCTGATGGTAATTGGCATCGTTGGCCTGACCTGGGTCCTCATTGGCTGGTCGCTTGCCTATGGCGGTGACGGGTCGAGCCCGATAATCGGAGGGTTCGACCAGATCGGCCTTTCCGGCACGGTCTCGGGCATGCTGTCCGAGGCGGCGTCGGTGCCCGACGGCGTCACCTATCCTTCTGTTCTCGATATCGCATTCCAGATGGCCTTCGCCCTCATCACGGCGGGCATTGTGACGGGCGCGGTGGCCGGTCGCATGCGGTTTGGTGCGATCGCGCTCTTCATTGGCATCTGGTCGGTGGTCGTATATGCTCCGCTTGCCCATATGGTATGGGGAGGCGACGGCAGTCTGATTGGTGGCATCATCGGCGCACTCGACTTTGCCGGCGGCGACGTCGTTCACATCAGCTCCGGCCTGACCGGCCTGGTGCTCTGCCTGTTCCTCGGCGGCCGCAAGGGCTTTGGGCTTAAGACCTACCGGCCGCACAACGTGCCGTTTGTTGCGCTCGGTGCCGGCCTGCTGTGGTTTGGATGGTTTGGATTCAACGGAGGCTCTGCGTTTGCAGCGGACGATGTGGCAGCGCTCGCCATCCTTAACACTGTGGTATCCAGCGCTGCGGGCATGGCGTCGTGGATGATTGTCGAGCGCATCGCGACGGGCAAACCCACGCTCGTGGGCGCCTGCACCGGTTTGGTGGCCGGTCTTGTGGTGGTGACCCCTTCGGCCGGTTTCGTCGAGCCCTGGGTCGCGGTCGTCATGGGGCTTATCGTGTCACCTGTCTGCTATTTCGCCATCTCGTACCTCAAGGCGCGCCTGGGGTACGATGACGCGCTCGACGCGTTTGGGTGCCACGGTATCGGCGGCATCCTGGGCGGTATCCTCACCGGCATCTTCTGCGTGCCCGAGCTTTCGTGGACAGGTCTTGGCGGCCTCATCTATACGGGGGACCCGGCGCTGCTGATCGACCAGGTGCTGGGCATCGTTGTTACGGTCGCGCTTGTTTTGGTTTGTGATGTGGTGATTGCGCTGGTGGTGAAGGCGGTCTTCCATGGGCGTCTGCGTGTGACCGATGGCGAGGAAGCGCTTGGCCTGGATGTCTCGCAGCACGGCGAGAGCGCCTATCCGGCATACACCGGTCTCGACGCGTAATCCCGGCTGCAGGCGAGAGGTTGGAGTCGCCTGCCGGTTTCTGTGCTGCGGCGGGCGGCTCCCAGGGGGCGCGACCGATGTGGTCCTACCAGGCGTCTGAACGGCGCGGGTAGCCGGTCCTCCAGGATAGACGCATGAGGTCAACACAGAGAGAAGGGGAATCCCATGAAACGAATCACGGCAATTATTCGACCCGAGATGCTCGAACCGATGAAGGACGCGCTCATTGAGGCGGGCGTGCATGGCATGTCTGTTTCGGAGATTCAGGGCTTTGGCAAGCAGCATGGCTGGAAGGAGTACTACCGCGGAACCGAGGTGCTGCTCAACATGGTGCCTAAGGTCCGCGTCGAGCTTGTTGTGGCAGACGGCGAGGTCGAAGGCCTTATCGACACGATATGTTCGGTTGCAAAGACCGGCGAGGTGGGTGACGGCAAGATCTTCGTCGACCCCGTCGAGGAGGCTGTGCGCATTCGCACGGGTGAGCGTGGCGAGGCCGCCCTGTAGCCACCCCCGAGAGGCTGACGTCTTGCGACTGGCTTGCGCGCGTGATATAGTGGGCACGACCAGAGGGTCCCTGACGAGGGCAGCCGTACCAGGTTCGAAAAGACGGCGCATCGATCGGGGAGGTGCCTCATGAATTGGCTCGTGTTGATTGTTTCCGGCGTTACGGAGTCTGTCTGGGCGACGGCGCTCAGTCGCTCCGAGGGGTTCTCGAAACTTGGGCCGTCCGTCGTATTCGTTGTAGGGCTGCTGCTGAGCATGGCAGGGCTCGCCTATGCCATGCGTACGCTGCCGGCCGGCACGGCCTATGCCGTTTGGGTGGGCATTGGAGCCACGCTCACCGTGTGCATCGGCATGGCTACCGGCACCGAACCGGTAAACGCCGCCAAGATGGTCTTTATCGCAGGTCTCATCGTCTGCATCATCGGGCTTAAGCTGGTGTCAGAGGGACATTGACGGATTTGGTGCGTCCCATTGTTGGGCAACGACCCGATGACGTGCATCTATAGCAAGCGGCTGCGTGTTGGGTATCCTTCCGCATAGGATTGCGTTTGAGGGGGCAGGGCATGCAGCGGGAATGGTCGATTGCGGGCAACGTGTTGGTTTCGAGGGGTGAGGGGCACGATGCCCAAGCCCCTGATGTCTTGGTTCTGGACACGGACGAGGCGGCGGGCATTGCTTCGGACCATGCCACCCGCGATCTGCTTTCCCAGCTCCCTCATGCCGAGCTTTCGTTTGTCGAGCATATCGGCGAGCGCGCGGCGGGCATTGTCGTCGCGCCGGCGGGCGAGCGCCTTTCGCGCCGACAGGGTCGGTTTGGCGTGCTTCTGAGCCGCAGCGAGCTGGTGCTGGTGGATGACGGCGACGTTTGCACGACGTTGCTTGGCCAGCTTGCCGAGGAGAGGGTGCCGGTTGAAAGCCCTGCAGGGGTGCTTTGTGCGATGCTTCGGCTGTTGCTGCGCGAACACCCTGCGACGCTTTCTCGTGTGCGTGAGGACTTTGAGCGCTTCGAGGCTCTGATCTTGGAGGGTCGCACGCGCATCGACCGCGGCGACATGATGGCCGATGCTCGCAGGCTTCTTGGGTTCGATACTTTTTACCAGGGCCTGTCCGACCTTGCCGACGACCTTTCGGAGGATGAGGCCCTTCTTTTCCCGGCCGATTGCGAACGGTTTGCCGCGCTTTCACGACAGCTTGATCGCTTGGGAATGCGCTTGGAGTCGCTCCAGGATTACAGCTTGCAGGTACATAGCCTTTACCAGGAGAGCATCGACGTGCGGCAGAACAACGTGATGCAGTGGCTTACCGTTGTGGCTACGATCGCGCTGCCGCTTACGTTTATCACCGGATGGTTTGGCATGAACTTCCCCAACATGCTGCTCATTAACGTGCCATGGGGCTATGCCGTCGCCGCGGCATTGTGTGTGGCGCTTGCCGTGGCCGAAATCGTGTTCTTTCATAGGCGGGGTTGGTTGAGCTTTGGGATGTCGCGCAGGAAGCGCCGCGGACAGCACGGTACCGACAGGCATCGATAGGAGTGCTGCTTCCCGCGTCCGAGGGCGCCGCGGGCCGTGTAGGCTGCGGCGCCCTTCTCTACCGCGCCGCCGGGTGCCGGGCTTCCCTCCGTGCTTGCCGCCTGAGCAGGTTTGCTGCGATGGTGCAGGCGATGATGACGCAGGCGAGCACGAGGAAGAGGACAAATGCCATCTGGGCCCCCGCGGCGGTTCCGGCGGCGGTGTTAGAGCCGGCTGCGGCTTGAGCTCCGGCGACGATGCTCGAGGTCACCGCCGTGCCCACCGCACCCGAGAGCTGCTGCAGCGTGTTGATGACGGCATTTCCGTCGGCCGAGAGCTCATGTGACAGACAGCTGAGGCCATTTGTCATCGAGTTGCCCATGGTGAAGCCTTGGCCAAGTGCGTAGATCGCGTATAGAGCAGCTACACCCCACACGGGCAGATGCACACCGAGCAGCGCCATGCCTGCTGTCGCCGCAATGATGAAGACGTTGCCGAGCAGGATGGGCTTGGTAAAGCCGATGCGGTCTGCGATGCGCCCGGAGATGGGCGAGAAGCACGAGCCCACGATGCATCCCGGTAGGAGCAGGCATCCGGCAAGCGAGGCGCCTGCCCCCAGCGAAAGCTGCGCGTAGTTGGGCACGAGATAGCCGAGACTCAGGGTGGTGAACTGCACGAGAAGGATGACCACGAGAGTTAGGGTGAAGGGCGCTGTTCGCAGCACCTCGACGCGGATAAGCGGATTCTGGGAGCTCATCGAGCGCTTATAGAAGATTAGAGCCAGCACGACGGCGGTGAGGATGGGCGCGATGACCGTCGGCGAGCCCCAGCCGCCCGCCGACGCTTGGTTTACGCCCAAGACGAGACAGACGTAACAGACGGCGAGAAGAATGAAGTCCGGCGTGTTGAAGCGCGTACGCTCTGTGGGCGTTGCCTGGCGCATGGTGGGAAGACCAAGCAGCGCGGAGATAACAAGCACGGGTAACAGCACAAGGAAGATGGCGCGCCAGCCAAACGCGGAGAGCACGACACCGCCGATAAACGGTCCAACTCCTGGGGCGACCGATGCGATGAGCGTGCCAAAGCCCATGAGGAATCCCATGCGGTTGTATGGCACCTGAGTAAGCACGATGTTGAATAGAAGCGGTAACGCTATGCCGCCCGCGATGCCCTGCACAATACGTCCGGCAAGAAGCACCTCAAACGTGGGTGCGGCGGCTGCAAGCACAATGCCAACGGCGAACGAGGTAAGAAGCGCCGCGAACAATGTTCGTGCTGTGAATCGTCGCTGTAGATATGAAAAGGCGGAGATGACGCAGGCGATGGTAAGCAGGTAGGCTGTGGTGACCCACTGCACGTCTCCAGTGCTCACACCGAATTCCTGGCTGAGCACGGGAAGCGTGACGTTCATAGCCGTTTCCACTACGATGCCCGCGGCGGCGGCGAGTCCTACTGCGGCAAATGAGCAGATGAGGCGTGCGTCCATGCGGCGTTCAAAGGCCATGGGCGCCGGAGCGGATGTCGCCGCGCCAGACGCGTTGTTCTCCTGTTTGCGGATGTCCACAGCTGCATTGGTGTGTGGTTGTTGCATTTCCTGTTGTTCTGCCATAGATCAGCCTCCCAAACGGGAGCCCGCTCCGGCGGCGGCCGTGGCTTGTACAGTGCTTAGGCATGCGCGGTGGCGAGGCTCGAGAACGGCGGACGGCAACTCGCCGTCCGCGGCGCCTCACGCCATCGCCTGGCTTTTCGCTCAACCGCGGTGGGCACAAGCGATAAGCATACCGCGTGCAACAGGAGCTCTCATCAAAACGTCATGTCTTGGCCATGCTCGCCCTGCCTTTGGCGTTAGCGCCGCACCGCGTCGACGATATCGAGCACCACTGCAGCGCGGCAGAACGTTGCCGTGAATGCGTCGTTAATCTATTTCCGCTGGACGAGGGTCCTATGCAGGGAGAATATAGAGCTGAGCGCCTTGCCTGAAGGGCCGGGCACCCACCCTATAAATTAGGCGTCCTGTTGGGGTCATGCAGTGGAGGTGGACTCTATGGAACATGATGACGAGCTCGAACGGTACTTTGCGGCAGCGCCGGAGATGCTCCCGGTGTACCGCGTGTTCGAAGATCGCGTGGTCGAGCTTTGCGCCGCGCGTGGACCGTTGATCATTCGCGTGCAGAAGACGCAGATCACCTTCTCGAATAGGTATAACTTCGCGTGTGCGTCGCTGCCCATTCGTCGCAAAAAGGGGTGGCCCAACCCATGTCTCATGATTACATTTGGTCTGGAATATCGGCTTGATAACCCGCGCATTGTGGTGGCGACGGAGCCATATCCCCATCGCTGGACACATCATGTGCTCATGACCTGCCCCGAGGACATCGATGACGAGCTCATGTCCTGGGTCTGCGCAGCATACGACTTCTCGCTTACCAAATAACCCCGGCTGGGGAGTGTGCGTGGTGTTTTCGGCTATGGGGAAACAGGCTCTGGCGCGTCCTCTCTGGTTCTACATGATTGCGGCAACGGCCAGTTATGCCCGTAATTTAATCCTGGGGAACCCGACCATCTGCTTGCGAGCTATTGCTGGTCAGGGTGGCGAGAATGACGTCGACTTGCTCTAGAAAGGTGGGTAGGTCATCAAGAATGATTGAGGCAACCATGCTCCAGTTTGTCCCCCCGTAGTCATGAACGGGACGATGGCGAAGTCCCGAGATGCCAGGCAATTCAACATCGGAGTGGGCAGTTTTGAACCCTTTTGACAGGCAATATGCCTGGCGAGTTATACACGTGAAATCCGCCCGCAGTTTGCGTCGCCCTCCGCCAGCGTGAAATTGCCCCTGTCCCCATTTCACGCCAAGTGCGCTGTGGTTACCGGCACTCGATCAGGATCTGGAACACCTCGTCGCGCTTCAGCTTCTTGGCGCAGCCGCCGGTGAGCACGCAGGTGTCGGCTACCTTGCGGAGCGTCTCGTCGGACGCGTCGGAGCCCATCTCGGCGAAGCTCGTGGGCAGGCCCATCTCGCCGATGAACGCCTGCAGGCGGTCGATGCCCTCGAGCGCGACGGCGAGGTCGCCCTTGCCCGCGGCGTCGACGCCCCACACCTCGCTCGCCCAGCGGGCGAACTGCTCGGGCGCCTCGGGGGCAAGGTGGCGGTAGAGCGCCGGGTGGATGACCGCGAGGCCCATGCCGTGGTTGGTGTGGGTGTATGCGCCGTACTGGTGCTGGATCATGTGCGCTTGGAAGTCCGTGGCCTTGCCGATCTTGAGCACGCCGTTCTCGGCCATGGCGGAGTCGTATACGAGCTCGCTGCGCGCCTCGAGGCTCTGGTCGTCCTCCGCGACGACCCGCATGTTGCGGATGACGTTCTTCTGAATGGCGAGATTGATGTCGTCGGTGACGTTGCGCCCGCGCGGGCTCCCGAAGTAGCTCTCCATGCAGTGCGAGAGCGTGTCGAACGCGCCGCTCATGAACTGCGCGTGGGGGACGGTGAGCGTGAGCGCCGGGTCGAGCGCCGCCCACGTGGGCAGCGCGCCGACGAAGGCGCCCTTCACGTGCGTCTCCTCGTTGGTGATGACGGCGCCGTTGTTCTGCTCGGCGCCCGTGCCGGAGAGCGTCACGATGCAGCCCATGGGGATGAACGAGCTCGGCACCTTGCCCTGGACGTGCTCGTAGCCCTCGATGTCCTCATCGAGCATGGCCTGCGCGGAGACGACCTTGCAGCAGTCGAAGACCGAGCCACCGCCCACGGCGAGGATGAAATCGACCTGCTCCTCGCGCGCGAGCGCAGCGCCTTCCTGGCACTTCTCGTAGGTCGGGTTGGACATGATTCCACCGAAGTCCACCACGCGCTTGCCGGCACCCGTGAGCTTCTCGACCACGCGGTCGTAGACGCCGGTGCGCTTGACCGAGCCTCCGCCGTAGGCGAGCATCACGGTCTCTCCCATGCGCGCGAGCTCGGCGTCGAGCGCCTGGTCCATGGCCCCTTCGCCAAAGTAGTTCCTGACCGGGTAGTCGTACGTGAATGAGTTCATGGCAATTCCTCCTAGTAAGTTATCAGTGCGGTCTGACCGCTCGTCTACACGTTGCGCACGAGCCCGGCCATCATCTCGACGGTGGCGGGGTCGTGGTGGTCGAAGAACGCGCTGCGCCCGGTGTCGAGCGCGGCGATGGCGGCCATCTCGTTGTCGCCCAGCGCGAAGTCGAAGACGTCGAAGTTCTGCTCCATGCGCTCGCGGTGCGTGCTCTTGGGGATGCAGACCACGCCGCGCTGCAGCAGCCAACGCAGCACGACCTGGGCGACCGTCTTGCCGTGTGCCTCGCCGATGCGGGCGAGGGCCTCGTTGTGGAAGAGGTCGTTGCGTCCTTCCGCGAAGGGAGCCCAGCCCTCCATGGCCACGTCCTTGCCGGCCATGTACTCCTGCGCCTCGCGCTGCTGGAAGAACACATTGCACTCCACCTGGTTCACGGCGGGGGCGATGCGGTTGAACGAGATGAGGTTCGCGAGGTGGTCGGGGTAGAAGTTCGCCGTGCCGATGGCGCGAATCACGCCCTGCTCGTAGAGCTCCTCCATGGCGCGCCACGCGCCGAAGACGTCGCCGAACGGCTGGTGGATGAGGTAGAGGTCGACGTAGTCGAGTCCCAGCCGCTTGAGCGACGCGTCGAAGCCGCGCTTAGCGCCCTCGTAGCTCGCGTCCGACATCCACAGCTTGGTCGTCACGAACACCTCGTCGCGCGGCAGGCCGCTCTCGCGCACGGCCGCCCCGACCGCTTCTTCGTTGCCGTAGCTCGCGGCCGTGTCGAGCAGCCGGTAGCCCACCGAGAGCGCGTCCTCCACGGCGCGCTGGCACTCGGCGGCGTCCGGGATCTGGTACACGCCGAAGCCGAGCTGCGGCATCCTGACGCCGTTGTTGAGGGCGATGTAGTCCATGATGTTCTCCTTTCACGTGTCTGTTGATGCATCCACCGTACGGGGAGCGCCTCGCCCGCAGAAGTCTCCGTTGGTGAGACCCCTATAACGCTGGGGTGCGCGCAGGGCTATAACCCGCGGGTTCAGGTCACCGCACCAAGAGGAGCTTCCGCACTCCGCTCCGCGGCCGTACGCTTGGCGGTAAGAGAGCGCAAGTCATCAACAGGAGGAGTTCATGACCGATACCAACCGCCCCAACGTCATCCTGGTTAACGCTGGTCCTCATGCGCACGGCTGCACGGACCGGGCGCTGCGAGAGGTCGCTGCCGCTCTTGAAGATAACGGTGTCGCCGCCGACATCTTCTGGGTAGGCACCAAGCCGCTCGCGAGCTGCATTGCCTGCAAGCGCTGCGATGAGCTTGGAAAATGCGTCTTCGACGATCGCGTGAACGAGTTTACCGAGATCGTCCGGGACTACGACGGCATCGTGCTAGGGTCGCCCGTGCACTTCGGCGCCGCCACGGGTGCGGCGACGTCGTTCTTCGACCGCGCGTTCTACAGCCTGCGCCGGGCCGCGGGCGACGACGGGTTCCGCATGAAGGTGGGCGCCGCGGTGGCCAGCTGCCGTCGGGCGGGCAACACCGCGACGATCGACCAGCTCAACCGGTACTTCCAGCTGCTGCAGATGCCCATCGCCACCTCGCGCTACTGGAACATCGTGCACGGCGCCACTGCCGAGGAGGTCGAGCGCGACGCCGAGGGGCTGCAGGCAATGCGCTTCCTTGGCGGCAACATGGCGTTCCTCGTCAAGGCCATTCGCGTGGCGCGCGAGGCTGGCATCGAGCTGCCCGCTCAGGAAGCAACTGCCTATACCAACTTCATCCGTTAGCGAGCGCCTACTGGTTTGTCAGGGCTCGGTGCTTCATCGCCCGAGCTTTTTTCGCAAGGAGGGCTTCATGTCCGAAAGACCGTATGTCATCTGCCACGTCTTTGCCGGACTCAACGGGCATATTGATGGAGCATACATGTTTGACCCCGCCGCTGCATCACCCCGCGCAGAGTATGCCCGGTTGCAGGGCTCGTTTGGTGCTGACGCCATCGCATATGGTGCGATGACCACAAAGGGGTTTGAGGGCGCAGACGTTCCAGAGGTTGATGCGACCGCCGATGTTCCCACGGGAGATTACGTGGCGCCGCATCGCGAAGATAGGTTCTATATTTCCATTGATCCTGCTGGTGAGATTGCGTGGCGGTCGGCAACGTATCGCCGGACGGGCCATGACGATGCGCACGTTATCGAGGTGCTTACCGCGTCTACGCCCCGTGGGTATCGTGCCTATTTGCGTGATCGTGGGACCTCGTACGTGCTTGCCGGCAAGGACACGCTTGACCTTCCGCTTGCGCTGGAAAAGCTGCGCTCGCTGTTTGGCATCGAGCGCTTGCTGGTATGCGGTGGTGGCAAGACGGATATGTCGTTTCTTGCCGCGGGTGTGCTCGACGAGCTGAGCCTTGTTCTTGCCCCGACGGTTTCGGGAGAGCCCGGAGTGGCTTCCGTCTTTGATGAGATGCCCGGCGCGGCAGTGCGCTCGCACGCGTTCGAGCTCAAACGCATGGAGCGCGTTGGGGGCAATGGACTGCATCTCGTCTATAAGGTGCTGCGATGATGTCGCGTCGCACGTTCTTGGCCGCAATCCTTGGTGTTTCTGGGGTAGCGCTCGGCGGCTGCGCTGCGAACGGTCGGACGGGGCATGGATTGGGTTCCCACTCCGAATCTGTATCCGAGCAGGTGCAGGTCTCGGGCTCGACTCTCATCTACGATGTTATCGACAATCCTCTGTTTGAGGACTGCGGCCGCCTGCTCTTTCCCACGACGCTCCACCCGCCGACGGAGGACATGACGCTCGACGACCTTCCCGCATGCCTGCCGTGGTACTCGGAGATCCATACGGGCACCACGGTCGATGTCGTCGGCTATCTGCTATCAGAGCGCGCGGCGGGACGGACGGTCTTCTACGACATCTACACGGATGCCGAGAAGACAGCCGACCCATCGCTCGCCTACACGGGGCTCTTCCGCTTCGCTGCCGAGGGGGCGGGCGGCGCACCCGCGCCGTTTGCTGTGGTAAGCGCGGGCGGAGGCTTCGCCTACGTCGCGGCCATGCACGACTCCTTCCCGCACTGCCTGCACCTGTCCCACGCCGGCATCAACGGGTTCGCGGTCATCTACCGCCCGGATGCGCAGCTCGCCTGCGAGGACCTGGCTCGCGCCGTCTCCTTCATCTTCGAGCACGCCGACGAGCTCGGCGTGGACACGTCGGGCTATTCGCTGTGGGGCGGCTCGGCCGGTGCGCGCATGGCGGCATGGGTCGGCGGCTACGGCCCGGCTGCCTTTGGCGCGCCGGCGGCGACGCCCCGACCCGCGACGGTCATCATGCAGTACACCGGCATGAGCGAGCTGACGGGCACCGACCCCGCGACCTACGCCTGCGTGGGCGATCGCGACGGCATCGCCAGCTGGCGCACGATGCAGGACCGCATCGACGCGCTCGGCGCGACGGGCGTGCCCACGGAGTTTCATGTTTACGAAGGCCTGAGCCACGGGTTCGGCCTGGGTATCGATACCGTGGCAGAGGGCTGGATTGACGATGCCCGCGCGTTTTGGGAGGCACAGCGATGAGGATGACGAGACGTACCTTCTTTGCGACGGCGGTCGGCGCAGCCTCCGCCCTGCTTGCCGGGTGCGACCTCGGCGCGCACGACGAGAGTCAACAAACTGACCGGGAGCGGGACTCGCTCGTTGGTGTTTCGACCGACGCCGCGCCCGACGATGTTTCCGATGATGACCTCGGAGGTGTCCGCGAGCTTGTTGACCTCGATGTTGACGAGGAGGGGCTTACGCGCCTGGACGACAGCCATGTGAGCCCCGATCCCTCCACCGTCGAGGGAACGGTGCTCGCGGCGGATGTGCGGCCGCTCGAGCGGCAGCGCTTCTTCCTCTGGGAGGAGGGGCGCGCTCCCGCGGTGACCGAGGAGGGAGCGGGCGGGAGCGACCCAGACGGATTTCGTCCCACGATAACAAGCGTCCCCGTGCCCGCGGGTACTGTGGTCAAGGGAGCCGTGCTCCTGTGCGCCGGCGGGGCTTTTATCTTCCGCGGCGATAACGCCGACTGCTACCCCACGGTAGCGGAACTTTCCCGCCGCGGCTACCAGTGCTTTGTCGTGGACTACCGCCTGCGGCCGTATTCGCAGCAGGAGGGGGCGCTCGACCTGGCGCGCGCCGTGCGCTTCGTGCGCGCGCATGCGGATGAGTACGACCTGCCCAATGAGCGCTGCATCGCCGTCGGTGGCTACTCGGCGGGCGGCATCCTGTGCGGCGAGGAACTGATCAACTGGCGGGGCGACGTGACCCCGTACGCGCTCGACCCCTCGTATGGGCCCGACGATCTCGACCGGGTGTCGGCAGATGTCGCGGCAGATGCGATGATTTACTCCTTCTACGGGCGCCTCTCGGTCGCCTCGCTCGACGCCGACCTGCTGGCGGGCGCGGACCTGCCGCCGACGTTTTACTGCTACGGTACGCGCGACCCGTTCTACGACCAGTTCGAGGAGCAGGTCTGGCTCATGGCCGACTTGGGCTACACGGTCCATGCGCGCGTACTCGAGGGCTGGCCGCACGGCTTCGGCGCACTCGGTGACTGGATTCCCGAGTTCGACGATTTCATGCAGGATGCGTTTGCGCGCGCATCGTTATAACGCAAAGCTTATAACCAACTCACTCTTTGAGGCGTTCACCGGGCAGGCGCCCTTCACTACACTGAAATCGTACTCAAAGCCACTTCCTTCGTCGACGCTCGGGCTGGCTGTCCAAATCCAATCGAGGTTACACCCCTCTTCACGAAGGGAAGCTGTGCTATGGCAAAAGACTACGACGGTCTCGCACGCACCATCATCGACAACGTGGGCGGACGGGACAACATCATCTCCGCGGCGCACTGCATCACCCGCCTGCGCTTCAAGCTGAAAAACGAGTCCAAGGCCGATACCGAGGCCCTCAAGGCGACCGACGGCGTGCTTGCCGTCATGCAGGCGGGCGGTCAGTACCAGGTGGTCATCGGACCGGACGTGGCCAACGTCTACGATGCCGTCCTCGCCGTGGGCGGCATCCAGGGCGCCGGAGAGGTCGCGGCCGATGATGCAAGGGAGGCCGACGGCGTCGAGCCCGCCAAGGGTGGTCCCATCGGGGTCGTAATTGACCTCATCTCCGGCATCATCCAGCCGTGCCTGGGCGTGCTCGCTGCCTCCGGCCTCATCCAGGGGATCCTCGCCCTTCTCGCCTTCCTGGGGGTGCTGTCGCAGACTGACGGTGCCTATCAAGTGCTCTATGCGGTGGGCAACGGCTTCTTCTACTTCCTGCCCATCGTGCTCGGCTACAGCGCTGCCAAGAAGTTCGGCTGCAACGAGTTCATCGGCATCGCCGTGGGCGCGGCGCTCTGCTTCCCGCAGATGGTCAACGCCAACCCCTCCGCCCTCGGTTCCACGGCCGAGGCGATAGGGACGGTGTTCACGGGCACGCCCTTCGAGATGGCGTACTCGATGACCTTCCTCGGCATCCCCGTCATCATGCCCGCCTCGGGATACACGAGCACGGTGGTGCCCGTCATCCTCGCTGTGTGGGTGGCCTCGCTCATCGAGCGGCCGCTCAAGAAGCACGTTCCGGCAACGGTTCGCTTCTTCACCGTCCCCTTCGTTACGCTCGTCGTGACCGTCTCGCTCACGTACCTCGTCATCGGCCCCATTGCAAGCATCCTGACGAGTCTTGTGACGCTGCTGTTCAACACGCTCTACGCGATTCCCACCGTGGGCGGGCTTGTCGCCGGTGCCGTGCTCGGAGCGCTCTGGCAGGTACTCGTCATCTTCGGTCTGCACTGGGCCATCGTCCCCATCATGTTCGCCAACTACGGCCTGCAGGCCTATGACGTCGTGATGTCTCCTGACTTCTGCTGCGTCTTCGCCCAGACCGCCGTCATCATCGCCATCGCCATCAAGACCAAGGACGTTCGGACCCGCGAGGTCGCCATTCCTTGCATCGTGACCGGCTTCTTCGGCACCACCGAGCCCGCCATCTACGGCATCACGCTGCCCAAGGTCAAGCCGTTCGTGATCTCCTGCGTCGCGAGCGCCTTCGGCGGCACCTTCATCGGCGCCATGGGCACCCGTTCGTTCACCACGGGTTTCTCGGGCATCATCGGCTTTCCCACGTTCATTGACACCGTTGGCGACATGGGCATGACCAACGTGGTGTACGCGGCCATCGGCGTCGTTATCGCCATGGTCATCGCATTCGCCGCGACCATGGTTACGTACCGGGACGAGCCCAACAAGCTGGCTGCTTAGGTATCGCATTCCCTCCCCTGGCGGGGTCCGTGCTTCCTTCGCGGGCCCCGCCCCGTTGCCAGAAAGGGTGAGATATGGAAAAACGCTTTTCGGAGGGCTTCTTCTGGGGCGGCGCCCTTGCCGCCAACCAGTGCGAGGGCGCCTGGGACGTCGACGGACGCGGCCCGAGCGTGGACGACCATGTGACGGGGGGCAGCTTCGAGCGACCGCGCGAAATCACCGCCGCGATCGATCCGCAGGCGTTCTACCCCAACCACGACGGTATCGACTTCTACCGCCGCTACGAGGAGGACATAGCCCTCTTTGCCGAGATGGGCTTCACGATGCTGCGCCTCTCAATCTCCTGGAGCCGCATCTTCCCGAACGGCGACGACGCGGAGCCCAACGAGGCGGGCCTCGCGTTCTACGACCGCGTCTTCGAATGCTGCCGTGAGCACGGCATCGAGCCGATCGTGACCCTTTCGCACTACGAGATGCCCTGGTCGCTCGCCGAGCGCTATAACGGCTGGGCCTCGCGCGAGGTCATCGACTGCTTCGTGCGGTACTGCTCGACCGTCTTTGCGCGCTACCGGGATAAGGTGCACTGGTGGCTCACGTTCAACGAGATCAACAACGGCGCCTCCGACCACGGCAACCTGCTCTCGACGAGCCTCGTGCGGGGCTTCGAGGGCCCGGTCTCCGAGCTTAAGCGCACGCCGCAGGAGCGCTATCAGGCCCTGCACCATCAGCTCGTCGCCTCAGCCCTCGCGGTGAGGCTCGCGCATGAGAAGTACCCGCAGTTCAAGATTGGCAACATGGACTGCTTCATCCTGAGCTACCCCGCCACGTGCGACCCGGCCGACGTGCTCGCCAACCAGGCGGAGATGCGCCGCTCCAACTGGTTCTGCTCGGACGTGCAAGTTCGTGGCCACTACCCCTCATACGCCCGGCGCTACTTCCGTGAGAATGGAAT
This sequence comes from Collinsella sp. An2, assembly GCF_002160065.1. GTDB lineage: Bacteria > Actinomycetota > Coriobacteriia > Coriobacteriales > Coriobacteriaceae > Limicola. Next base: position 368,597 of record NZ_NFJW01000001.1, read on the forward strand.
CGAGCTTCACATGGAGCCGGGCGACCTTGCGGATCTCGCGGCGGGGACGGTTGACTTCTACACCCTCTCGTACTACATGTCGAACATCGTCGGGACGCACGGTGACCTCGAGATGGCGCAGGGCAACATGACGTTCGGGGGCAAGAACCCCTATCTGCCCGCCACGGAATGGGGCTGGCAGATCGACCCGGCGGGTCTCCGCTTCGCTCTGAACGAGATTTACGACCGCTACGAGATTCCAATCATGATCGTGGAGAACGGCATGGGGGCTCGTGACGAGGTCTCCGAGGACGGCCTCGTCCACGATCCCTATCGAATCGACTATCTGCGGCGGCACGTCGAGGCCATGCGCGAGGCCGTCGACGACGGCGTCGACCTCATCGGCTACACCTGGTGGGGGCCGATCGACATCGTGAGCGCCGGCACGGGTGAGCTCGCCAAGCGCTACGGCTTCATCTATGTGGACAAGCACGACGACGGCACGGGAACGCTCGCGCGCAGCCGCAAGGACAGCTTCTACGCATATCAGCGGATCATCGCGAGCAACGGCGCCGATCTTTCCTAGGAGGCAAGAAGTGGGACTGTTTGACAGATTCAAGAAGGCGACGGGGGCGGGCGGAAGCGCGAGGCCGGCCGCCGTGGACGCGCAGACGGGGGCGGGCGTCGTCTGCGCCCCGGTCGACGGGCGCGTGGTCCCCATGGCAGAGGTGCCCGACTCGGTCTTCGCGGGCGAGGTGATGGGCCCGGGATGCGGTATCTGGCCGACGGGGGAGACGGCGTACGCTCCCGTATCGGGGACCGTGAGCGTCACGATGGGCCATGCGGTCGGAATCACGTCGGATGACGGCGTCGAGCTCATCGTCCATGTGGGTATCGACACGGTGGAGATGGACGGCAGGGGGTTCACCGCCTATGTCGAGAAGGGCGATCACGTCGAGGCGGGCCAGCCCATCCTGGGCTTCTCGCGCCATGCGATCGCGGACGCCGGTTACCGGGATATCGTGGTAACGGCGGTGACCAACGGCGGGAGCTTCTCGTCCGTGGAGCTTTCCGCGGACTCCGGGTCGCAGGTCGCCGCCGGAGCCGCGGTCCTTCGTCTCGTGCGGTAGCCCGGCGTGCCCCGGCGGGGCCGAGGGGCTGCGCCAGGCGGGTGGGCTATCTATCCGTTAGGTGCCCGCTTGGCGCATACCGGCATGCAGAGCGCGCATACCGGAGGGATCGGACGGCCCCTTATACTGGTAGACGAAACGGGGGCGGCCTTTTTGGCGGCCGCGTCCCCTCGCGCTCGCTCTACGGGAGGATGCAGATGACGAGTCAGCACGGACGCTTCATACGGGAGGATTTCGGTCACACGTAATCCCGCCTTTGCATGGATGAGGACAATGGAAGGGCACGCAGGCATATGGGCGCGCAGGCCGCGGGCACAGATCGCGTGCGACGGGCACGCATGCAAGGGAGCGATAACATGCAGAACGTAGACGGCAAGGTCGTAATCATCACCGGCGCGAGCTCGGGCATCGGCGCAGAGACCGCGCGCGTGCTCGCGGCGAACGGCGCCAAGGTTGTGCTGTCCGCCCGGCGCGAGGAGCGCCTGAAGGCGCTTGCCGGGGAGCTGGGGAGCGATCACGCGGCGTATCTTGCCTCCGACGTGACCGCGCTTAAGGACATGCAGGCGGTCGCGGCGCTCGCACAGGAGCGCTTTGGCAAGGTCGACGCGCTCTTCGCCAACGCGGGCATCATGCCGGGCGGCAACATGAGCGAGCTCGACGTGACCGGTTGGATGAACATGGTCGACATCAACATTAAGGGCGTGCTCAACGCCATGGCGGCGGTGCTGCCGGTCTTTCTCGAGCAGAGGCGCGGACATATCGTCGTGACGTCCTCGTGCGCGGGGACCCGCTCGGTGCCGGGCAACGCCGTGTACTGTGGCACGAAGCACTTCGTCCGCGCGATGCTCGATTCGTTTCGCCAGGAGGCGGTGGCCGAGCAGTCCGGCATCCGCACCACGACGATCTATCCCGGGGCCATCAAGACGGAGCTGCTGAACACCGTCGCCCCGTCCGAGACCAAGACGATGGTCGAGCAGTTCTACGAGAACGTCGGGCTCGAACCGGATGCGATCGCCAACGCGGTGCTCTACGTCCTCTCGCAGCCGGACAACGTGGACGTGTGCGACCTGGTGGTGCGCCCGAGCATGGAGGCGTAGAGGTTCACCTGGAGAAAGACCGGTCGAATCATTCCGAGCCCGGTACCGACGTGCTGGGCTCTTGTTGCCTGAGGGCGCATCGGCGCAGCGCCGCCGCCCCTTCTCGCCTTCCGCTGCATCCACCCCGCCGCTGCGTCCCCGGGCGCGGAAGCCGATAATCAGCGTTTCCCTCAGCGAGCGGCGTTCCCCTTGACGTCTGGTTTGCCCGGCCGGACGGGTCCGGGCGCAACGGTGCTCCCCGTTGACGATCGCGAGAAGCCTGCGCTGCGCCATTGCGGCTATGCGTGAGCCCTGCTCTTGCGGCCGACGGCTTGCGCCGCGCGCATGGCCAGCGAGCCGAGCAACGCGAACAGCGCCATCACGGCGGCGTGTTCAAACAGGTAGATGGGAAGTGGCACAGTGGCGGGCAGCACGAAGGGCATGCGGAGCAGTATGTAGTCCAGAATGTGCAGCGCCGTAAATTCGTAGATGCCGCCGCAGGCGAGCAGCATCCATAGTATCGACGAGGGCGCTACGCGCGAGCGGGCGCCCTTCTTCCTTTTGAGCGGGAACGGCATGTGAAACCCTGCGTGAAATGGCATGATGAGCAAGGCGAGGTACGAGACGCTCAGGTGCGCAGCACGGGCAACGGAGTCCAAGCCGCGCGAAACGGGCAAGATGCCCGAGAGCACCAGACCGCTTAAGCCAAGGATGATCATCAATGCTGCCGATGCGCATGCGCCGGCAGCAAGAAGGAACCGCGTCGGGTTCATGCGCCCGCGCCCCAGTGCCCGCGCCCCCTTGGCATTGAGAGCAAGGTGCGCAATCGCGCATGCCACCATGGCGAGTCCAAGCAGCGCGTGCAGGTCGTCGGGGAGCAGCTGATAGCACATTTGCAGCGCAAGAAGTGCGGCAAGCGTCTGATCGAGCGCCCGCCGCACCATGCGTCGCCGGGTTGTTTGATTCTTGGTCACGTGAAGAGCCACCCCATGATTTCCTCGTCATGCGCGAACAGGTATCCGCCCGCCCCGTGCTGGCCGGCGTCTTCGCTGAAGCCGTGCTCGACAAAGTAGCTCGTCGGCTTCACGTCGAGTGTTACGAGCTCGTCGATGCGGCTCTCGCTGAGCCCGCGGGTTCGATAGGCTTCTCTCATCTGTTCGGCCGCCTCGCGCGCCGGCTCGGGGCCGTAATATTCGTCGTGCTCGCCGATGGCCATATACACCGGGACCTCGGCCGCTGCGAGTACAGCGATGTCACCGTCCCAGCGCGATATGGTGTGGAGCGCGCGGCGGTAGAGGTCGGGCCGCATGCCCAGCACGAGCGAGATGGTCTCCCCGCCGCCCGAACAGCCGGAGAGATAGACGTGCGACCGGTCGATGCGATAGGCGGTAAGCGCCCATTCGGTGAGCGCGATAACATCGGCGGCGGACTGCTCGCCCCAATCATCGAGCTGCGGGGACAGTACGATCATGTCCGGGACGTAGCCGTTGGCCACGAACGGGTAGTCCTCCTGGAGGTTCGCGCCCACGCCCTGGAAGTAGAGACCCTCCCAGCCGGGACAGGAGACGTAGAGGGCGAACGCCGTCCGTCCGTCGTAGGTATTGGGAACGTGGGAGGAGAAGTGGAGGGTCCGCCCGTCGGGAGTCGTCAGCGCGTTGTCCACCACGAATCCGCGGTCAACCTGCGATCCCGCGGTCAGCGTGTAGCCCGCCACCGCACGCGGCTCGTCAGTTCAAGACAGGCCTGCCGCCCAGCTGCGCACCTCGTCTTCGTCGGCGTTCTGCGAGAAGCGCCGGCCCTCCTGCCAGTCGCCGGAGCCCGCTGCCTCGGCAAGCAAATCGCCGCTTTGCCCCAAGCCAGAGCTCGCGGACGTGCAGAACGGGATAACCGTCTTGCCGTCCCAGTCGTTGCCCGTGATGAAGTTGTTGACGGGCCATGCGGCGATGCCCCACCAGATGGGGTAGCCTACGAGCACCGTATCGTAGCCGTCCCAGCCGTCGGGCGTGACCTGGGTGAGCTCCACGTCGCGCAGACTTTCATCCTCGTGCTCGCGCGTGACGCGGCTGCTGTCGTCGGTCCAGTTGAGGTCGTCGTCGGAGTAGGGCTCCGCGGGCATGATTTCAAAGAGGTCAGTCCCCAATTCGTCGGCGATTACTTGCGCCACGGCCTCGGTGTGCCCCTGCGCCGAGTAGTAGGCAACCAGGACATTGCCATTCGCTGATGTGACAGATGAGGTGCCGCTGCTACTGGTAGTGGGTTGGCTGTTTCCTGCCTGCTGATCGTTCTCGGCTCCGCTTGGGTTGTTGTTGGCGTCACAGCCTGCCAACGCTCCCGCAAAAAGTGCCGCCCCTGCAAGGAATCCTCGCCTGCTCATTACGCTGCTTTCACGCATGATGATCCTCCTGTCATGTTGACTGTTTTTACAGGTATCCACGTTTCATGCTATGGACGACCGCAACGCAGGGGAAGTTTTCGTTGGAGTAGACGTTATAACTTTGGGGTACATACCGGCAGAGCGCACGAGAGAGGAAGCCATGTACAATCCGCAGCTTGACACCTTTATTCGCGTGGCGGAAGCTGGCAGCTTCTCCAAGGCTGCGCAGGAATCGTTCATCACGCCGACAGCCGTCATCAAGCAGATGAACCTTTTGGAGTCGCGCCTGGGTCTCACGCTGTTTCACCGTTCTCACCAGGGTCTCACGCTCACCAAGGCGGGGGAGAGTCTGCTCGCCGACGCGCGTCATATCGTTCAGTACTCTCAGGAGTCCGTCGCCCGCGCCCGCATGGCGGAGCGTGCCGAGAAGCGCATCGTGCGTGTAGGCGTGTCTCTTATGACGCCGGTGGCTCCGCTTACCGAGCTGTGGAATCGGGTGCGCGAGCTCTGCCCGGGCATGAGCATGCAGGTGGTCACCTTCGAGAACGGTCCCGAGACAGCGCGCCTGCTCGCTACGCTCGGGCGAGACATCGACGTTGTGCTCGGCGTGTTTGATGACAACTACCTTGAGGAGCATTGCTGCGAGGGCCTGGTGCTTGCCCGCAAGCCCCTGTGGTGTGCCGTGCCGGCTGAAAGCGACTTGGCCGACCGCGACGTCATTCCACTCGATGCGCTGCGTGGGCATGCGCTGTTGCTGAGCCAGCGCGGCTGGAACGAAGATATCGACAGGCTGCGAGCAACCATTCGCACTGACTATCCTGACATTACCCTCATCGACTTTCCCCAGTACACCGCCGAGGTGTTCAACCGTGCCGCAAACGAGGGGCTTGCTTTGGCGACGCTGCCCATCTGGCGCGACGTTCACCCGCTGCTGCGCACCATTCCAACCGACTGGGGATGCGAGGTCTCCTACGGCCTCCTGCACAGTCCCAGCCCTTCTGATCACGTTGCGGAGTTTCTTGCCGCTGTTGATTCGATTCGCAAGAGTGCGTGAATCGCTTAACGTGAAATTTCCTCTGGCCCCGTTTCATGTTGGTGTGTCGCGGATGGGTATATTTATATAATGCGTTCACGCATGCATAAGGAGGGCATCATGGCACAGGCAGCGAGCAGCGTTCTTGATTACATCGTTCCCGCAAGCGACCTCAACCACGGGAAAGCGGCGCAGATCATCAACCGAGTTCAGGTGGGAAGCCCTGTCATCATCGTGAAGCGGAGCGTCCCCACGGCGGTGGTCATCACGCCCGAGGAATATCGCGAATACGAGCGTCTGCGCGAAGCGCGGGAGGACGCGGCCGATCTTGCCCTGGCGGAGGAGCGTCTCGCGCGGTGGAACGGCGATACGAGCAAGCTCAAAACGCATGAGGAGCTCATGGAAGAGCTGGGCATTTCGCAGGAGGAAGTCGATGCGATGCCGGAGGTCGAGTTCGAATGAGCTGGCAGGTAACGTACACTCCTGAGGCGGCGAAGGACGTTGCTCGCCTCGATGGGTCCCAGCAAAAAGAATATGCAAAGGCCATCAACAAGGTCAGCCAGAATCCGCTTCCGCAGCAAGAGGGCGGGTATGGTAAACCGCTTGGAAATAAGGGTGGCCGAAACCTTACCGGCCTGTTCAAGGTGAAGCTGCGCGGCGCGGGGATCCGCATCGTCTATGCGCTCGAGCGACGTGACGAAGAGATGGTTATCGTGGTTGTTGGCGCCCGCGCCGATGATGAGGTCTACGACATCGCCCTCGAGCGCTGGGAGCGCTATTCAAGCTAGTTTACGTAAAAATGCCCCTGTTCCCGTTTCGCCTCAGCAGAACGACGGGCGCTTTTCACGTACATGACACCGTAATCGCCTGCTCGTCGATGTTGAAAAATGCCGTCGTTGAGTTCAGACAGTTCATAAATGCCAACATCTTTGCCTGTCGATTCGCGGACTTGTTCACCAAGAGCGTAGATTGAGAGCGGCTTAACGTGGGGGTCTCCGTCGACAAGAAGGTCAATGTCAGAAGATTCGGTCGCCTCACCGCGAGCATAAGACCCAAATACGAACGCCGCGCAGAGGTCGTGCCTGGCTAAAGCTCGAGTGAGGGCAGATCCTACAACGTGCCTCTATACTGGAGGGCAGGAGGAAGGTGCGAGCGGTATGCCGGCACGGCTCGATTGGGGGCGGAAAAGCCCGTCCAGCGGCTGCTGCGACATGCGGTTCGCCACATAGGGGAGGATGATCATGCAGTATCGCACGCTTGGCAACACGGGGCTCAAGGTCAGCGAGATCGGCTTTGGCGGCGAGTGGATGGACGGCACGCTCGAAGATACGCTTGCCGTGGTGCGTGCGTGCGAGGATGCGGGCATCAATATCCTCGACTGCTGGATGCCCGACCCCACGCGCCGTTCAAACTTGGGCGACGCGCTCCAGGAGCTTGGCAGCCGCGATCGCTGGATTATCCAGGGCCATTTGGGCTCCACCTGGCAGAACGAGCAATACGTGCGCGACCGCGACCTGGACCAGGTCAAGCCGGCGTTCGAGGACCTACTTGCGCGCTTTCACACCGACTATATGGACCTTGGTATGATTCACTACATCGACAAGGTCGATGAGTTCCACCAGATTATGGCCGGTCCGTTCTACGACTACGTGCGCGAGCTTCACGCTGCGGGAACCATTCGTCATGTGGGCCTTTCCACGCATAATCCCGCCGTCGCCCGTCTGGCTGTGGAGAGCTCCGACATCGAGATGATCCTCTTCAGCGTTAATCCGGCATTCGATATGATGCCGGCAAGCGAGAACCTCGACGATGTGCTGGGCGAGCACGTGACCTTCGACCGCGATGCGCTCGACGGCGTGAACCCCGACCGCGCCGAGCTGTACGCGCTTGCCGAGGAAACCGGCACGGGCATCACCGTCATGAAGGGCTATGCGGGCGGCCGTCTGCTCGACGCCTCGGCGTCGCCCTTTGGCGTGGCGCTCGCCCCGGTGCAGTGCATCCATTACGCGCTCACCCGTCCGGCAGTGGCGAGCATCATGGTCGGCTACACCACGCCTGAGCACGTGGCCGAGGCGGTGGCCTACGAGACGGCAGACGACGCCGCGCGGGACTATGCGGCCGTGCTTGCCGGTGCCCCGCGCCATGCCTACTATGGCCAGTGCACCTACTGCGGACACTGTGCGCCGTGCCCCGTGGGCATCGATATCCCCACCGTCAACAAGTTCTACGATCTCGCCGCCATGCAGCCCTCGGTGCCGGATTCGGTGCGCGAGCACTATCGCGCACTCGGCGTGACCGCCGGCGCGTGTATCGCCTGCCATGCATGCGAAAGCCGCTGTCCCTTTGGTGTAAAGGTCGCCGATAAGATGTCCCAGGCCGCGCGGCTTTTTGGCTGCTAGCCATCAGCGCTCCTAGGCGTTTTGGTTCCGGGCGTCACGCATCGCGCATCGGTTCCGTGCGCCACGTGCTCGCAGCGTATCAGGCCCGCTCATGGACGGCGGCGTTGACCCATTGCGTCTGCTGCACGTTCACGCCCGAGAAGATGCCGATGTCGAGCATGCAGTCGCGATAGTCCCGCCCGTGTGCAATGGTGATGTAGTCGTCGTTCACGAGACGGTTGTGCGTGGGGTCGAGGCCGATCCATCGGTCCCCGTGGTATACCTCGACCCACGCGTGCGTCGCGCCCTCGCCGGCGAGCATCCCAGCGATGTAGCGCGCAACGATTCCGCAGCTTCGGCATACGGCAAGCATGACGTGCGCATAGTCCTGGCACACGCCCTTGCCTTGTGCAAGCGCTTCCTCGGCGGTGGTGCGAACGGTGGTGCTCCCCGGCGTATAGGTAAACGCCCGATACACCTCGTTCATGATGACCTGGGCTCGCTCGACAGGGGTCGCGCCGCCGGGAAGCGGGCGAAGCAGCTCCTCGCAGCGAGCTACAAGTGCCGAGACAACGGGGCCTGGCTCGGTGAGCGCAGAGGTAAAGCGATAGAGTGGCTTGGGAGGCTCAGGCTTGATGTGCTCGTTGTCCACGAAAGCGATGCCGGTCACGCGGTAGCCAAAGGTATCGTGTTCCTGCGGGATAAAGCCCGTCACCACGACGGAATCAAAGGAATCGGTCGAAGTCTCGTACGGCACGTCCGGCTCGAGCGTGAACTCCACATCGACAATCTGTTGACGTGGCCCTGTTGCAGGAATGCATCGCAGCTGAAACCTGTGGTCGGTCACCGGTGCGCTGAACGTCAGTCGCATCTGGTAGTCGAACGACAGCTTCTTCATGCGTGCCTCCTGCTCATGCCTTTTTGCCTGCAGGAATAGTACCCCAACCCGCTCGCTGTGAACCGTGCGCCGACGGTCCGTGCATCGTCTACATGTTGCGTCTACGCGTGCGGCGCATCCATGTTCATGGAGCTCAGAGAGCCCGCGTCTTTGGTATCCGAGGTCACGATACGTCCCTCAAATCGCGCAAGCAGCTGCGCGGTGCGCTCGGCGGCCTCGGCATATCCACGATGGGCCAGGTCACTTGCCAGGATGCGCGTGCCTTCGGCATAACAGTACGGCAGCGGGTGGTCTCCCAGCTGCTTGGCATAGCTGTCGAGCTTGCCAAGCGCCGCCTTCATAAGTTCGGCAGGCAGCTCGAAGCGGCTGTACAAATCAAGGCGCTCGAGGTACTTGCCCAGGAAGATGAGAGCTTTGAAGGCGGGGTCGGCAGCGGAGTTCTCAATGCCGCCCCAGAAGGCGAGGAGGGCATCCGCCACATCGCGCTGGCTCAGCATGCTGCCGCCCTTGCCGCAGGTGCGGGCCGCGTCGTCCAGGTCGCGCAGAGCGAGCTCGATATGTTGCAACAGGCGCGAACTCAGCTCGGGACGCAGGATGACGGCGTTGTAGAACGCCGCGTCGGCCGCGCTTCGCACCGAGTTGGGCTCCTGTGCGTCGTAGAGCAGCGACCAGATGAAGCCATCGAAATCGGTGAAGTCCTCGGGCACGTCGAGAGCGCGGGCAAACGGTCGGAACGCCTCCACGTCGGTGTCCATCACGCGGTCGTAGAACGGATAAAACACGTTGAGCGTGGTGAAGATACGCTCGGTGTAGCGTCCAAGCCAGTAGAGGTTTTCGGCTTTTGACGCCGTGACAAGCGCGAGCGGACGGCGACGCGCCTGGTCGAGTGCGTGCTCGATGCGGGCATGCACGTCTTCTCCGCCGACGCCCTGCTTTGACGAAAGTACCCACGTGTCTTTGAAGCCGCCGCCCTGCGACGAGTTCACGATCATCTGGCCGGGGACAGACGAGTACCGCGTAAGGCCCGAGTACCAAACGTGCGTGTTCTTGCCGGTGAGCACGAAGGCGCGCAGGTCGCACTTGCGGGGGCTGTGTTCGCCGGTCTCTGGGTCGATGACGTCGATGTCGCGGAAGTCGATGACCTCCTGCGCGATAAAGCGGCGCGGCTCCGCCTTGATACGCTCGGCAAGTTCGGCGCGCTCGCTGGCCGACAGGCTCGAGCCAAAGACCACGCCGTAGCCGCCGGCCTCGGCGACGTCCTTGATGACGAGCTCGCCCAGGCGGTTGAGCACCTCGCGTCGGTCCTTCTCGAAGAGGGGCATGTAGGTGGGGGCGTTGTCCAAAATGGGCTCCTCGCCCAGGTAGTAGCGAATCATCTGGGGCACGAAGTAGTAGATGGCCTTGTCGTCGGCGACGCCGTTGCCCGGCGCGTTGACGATGGCGACGTTTCCTGCCCGATAGGCACCGAGCAGCCCCGGTACGCCGATGACCGAGTCGGGGTTGAAAGCGAAGGGGTCGAGGAACTCGTCGGAGAGGCGCCGGTACACCACGCCCACGCGGTGCCGCGTGCCTGTGTAGTCGAGCAGGTAGACCTTGTTGTCGATGACCTCTAGGTCATCCGGGAAGGCGAGCTCGGCGCCGGTGGTCTCGGCCAGGTAGGCGTGCTCGAAGAACGCCGAGTTGTAGCGGCCGGGGGTGAGCACCACGGCCAGGCCCTCGCACGAGACGAAGTCCATGGTCTTGCGCAGCAGGCGCGGATAGTCGCGGTTGTCGCGCAGGTTCATGGTGCGGAAGGTGCGTGGATTGATACGTCGCTCGATCTCGCGCACAAAAAGCGGGTAGCTCGCGCCCGAGGGGATGCGCAGGTTGTCCTCAAGCACCCACCAGTGGCCGTCTTTGCCCTGGACAAGGTCTTCGCCGGCGATGTGCGCGTAGATGCCGCCCGGCGGCGTGACGCCGTTGACCTGCGGAAGGTAGCCGGCCGAGGTGTAGACGTACTCTTCGGGCACGACGCCGTCGTGCACGATCTGCTTGGCCGAGTAGATGTCGCGCAGGTAGGCGTTGAGGGCATCTACGCGTTGCCTGAGGCCGGCTTCGAGCCGGTCGAACTCGTCGGAGGGAATGATGCGTGGAATGGGGTCGTAGGGAAAGAGACGGTCTTCATACGTGCCGTTCCGGTAGATGCCAAAGCGCACGCCGTTGCGCGCGAGCTCCTGGCCGATTTCCTTCTGATGCGATGCCAGGCTGGCGGCAAGCTGGCGTGCGGTGGTTTCGATATCCATGGTGACTCCCCTCATGCGGGCGATGCATGAGGCTCATCGTAGGAGCCGCGTGTTTCCAGCTGCAGGCACGCGTGTTTCAGTTGTGAAAATAGGACCCAGGAAATATCACATAGGGTAGACCTATCTGCCATTGGGGACGCTGCCATTTGCCATTGGGGACGGGTACATATGGCAGACGATCTGCCATTCTGCCATTGGGGACGGGTACATTTGGCAGACGATCGGCGCGGTCGCCCCATTTGCCATTCGCAGCACCCGCCGACGGCAAGCAGCATACCGCGGTCGTGGTAGCCAATGTAGTTGGTCATGACCTGGCGATAGTAGTTCACAGCCAGCTCAAAGGTCCAGAAACGCTTGTGGGCAGGCGGTCGCGCGGGCTGTGCAGTCTGTTGGGTGGGTCTACAGGATTGTATAATTGCCGGGATTTATCGAGAGGCTGGTAAAGCAGCAGGTGTGAAAGGGCGGTCGACGTGGCGGGAAATGTGTGGAACGGCGAGCTGTTGCTGGATGACTTCATGGCTCGGCTGCCGCTGGCACAGACGACGGTCGACCTCGATGTGGAGCGTCGCGGAGAGCCGGGCCTGCTGGCACGTCTGCTGCATGATTCCGCGACGCGCGTGATGTTTGTTGATCGTGGCGCGGTCGCCGTACCTCGCCAGGAAGTCACGGCGGCGCCTGCCGCCCTGGACTGTGCCGATGATCCGGCCGCTCCTCGTCCCGACGCCGTGGCCCCGCAGGATATGTTGGAGCTTGCCACGCTCTCTGTTGTCGCGTTGCACGGCGACGTTGATCGCCTCGCGCCCTATGTGATCTATCTGGGTACCGAGCGCGCTTCTGTCGGTAACGCGGGCTCATGTGCGGGGGCGGAAATAGGCGATGCGGCGGCCTCTTACGTGGCGCTCGACGTTTCCCGTGCGTTCCGGGCGAGCGTCGATCTGGGGGTCTCGCGCGATGCATTTGGCTGGGTTGAGCTCCGGTCGTTTGCGCCGTGCGCGTCCGCCCGCGATGCCGGCCTTGCCACAAGCGCGGTCGCGGTGGCCATGTGGCACGACCAGCAGCGCTGCTGCCCGTTTTGCGGCGCTCCGGTCTCGCCGACGCTTGGTGGATGGGCTCAGACCTGCACGAATCCCGACGATGCCGACCGTCTCCTGTTCCCGCGGATCGAGCCGGCCATCATCACGGCGATTGTCGATGACGCTGACCGCATCTTGCTGCAAAACAACAGCGCGTGGCGCGAGCGGTTCTTCTCGGTTTCCGCCGGATTCGTGGAGGCGGGCGAGAGTTTGGAGCACGCGGTGCGTCGGGAGGCGCACGAAGAGGTGGGTGTCGAGCTGGATACGGTGGGCTATCGCGGCTCTCAGCCGTGGCCGTTTCCGGCTAGCATCATGCTGGGCTTCCGCGCGCATGCGTGCACGACGGATATTCGGGTGGATCACAACGAGGTCGCCTCTGCCCGATGGTTCTCACGCGACGAGCTTGTCCAAGCGGTGGCTTCGGGCGAGGTCGAGCTGCCTGGACGGGCATCGATTGCGCGCCACCTCATCGAAGAGTGGTTCGGCGCGTCCCTACCATAAACCCTGCCATTGGGGACGGGTACAAATGGCAGACGGGGCGGGCCGATCGCGTCCGTCCGCCAGTTGCACCCGTCCCCGGTGGCGAGTGATGGGGCCAAGGAGCGATCCTGCGGGAGGAGAAGCGGGTACACTGAGGCTATGGTGAGGAGGGGTTATGTGCTATACGGTCGAAGAGATCAGGGATCGCGTGAACAATGCGGTCGCCGTCTATAACGCCTCATCGGATTCCGATGCACGAATCAGCTCGGTGTCGCTTTTTGGCAGTTATGCCGAGGGGCGAGCTCGCGACGACTCCGATGTGGACCTACTGGTGACCTTCAGCTCGTCCACGGTGAGCTTCTTTACGCTTGCTAGGGCGCTTGAGGCTATGGAGCAGGGGCTTGGCGTCTCGGTCGATTTGGTGCAAGACCCTTTGCCGGAAGGCGCTCTCTTGGTCATCGGAAAGAAGGTGCCCCTCTATGAAGCAGCCTGACAAGCATGTGCTCGACGTGTCATAGGGGACGGGTACAAATGACAGACGGGGCGGGCCAATCGCGTCCGTCCGCCATCTGTACCCGTCCCCAGTGGCAGATAGAGGACGGGCGGTTACCGTAGGGGTAGACGCACCTCGAAGGTAGAGCCCTTGCCCGGTGAGCTCTCGACCGAGATGCAGCCGTCGTGAAGCTCGACAATGCGCCGGCAAAGTGCCAGGCCCAGCCCGCTGCCCTCGCCCGCATGGCTCGTATCCCCCTGGTAGAACCGGTCAAAGAGATGCTCGCGCGTCTCGGCGTCCATGCCGCATCCCTCGTCCGAGATCCAGCAGACCAGCTCGTCCGCGGTGCTGTCTCGCCCCTCTTCGCCGGCGCGCCCGCCGTAGAGCGCAACGTCTATATGTCCGCCCGGCTCGGAGAACTTCACGGCGTTGTTCAGCAGGTTCGTCCACAGCTGCACAAGGTAGTCGGTGTTGCCGCTACACGTGCACGGGTCGAGCGCCAGGGTAATCTCGATGCCGCGCTCTGCAGCGCGGTGCTCCTCAAGCGCCACCGCGCGACGGATGGTCTCGGCCACATCGACGCGCCCCACATCGGGAAGAATCGCCAGCGCCTCCATTTTGGATAGCGACAAGATGCGCTCGGAGAGGCCGGCAAGGCGCTCCGATTCCTCAACGATGATGTCAAGGTATTCGCGCTGCTCGCTGCGGGTTAGGTCGTCGCTATCCCGCAAAAGCTGGGCAAATCCGCGCAGCGCGTTGATGGGTGTGCGAAACTCGTGGCTGAAGTCGCTGATAAAGCTTGCGCGCATCATCTCGGTGCTGCCAAGTTCCTGCGCCGCGGTGTTGAAGCTCTTCACGAACTCGTCGACTTCACGCACGGAGAGCCGCTCGGTGTTGGCAATCCTGAAGTCAAAATTGCCGCGCGCAAGTTCCTTCATGGCTGCGGTCATGCGGCGGAGCGGGTTTACGAACGTGCGATTCACGAGAAGGCAGATGAGCGCCGCGATGATGAGGCTGCCTGCGATGACCACGAAAACGACCGAGGAGATGCTGGTCAGGCGCTCGAACGAGACGAGTCCCGCGTCCACGAGGTGTGACCCCAGCATTCCAACGCAGCTTACGAAGGCAATGATGATGGTGGCGATGATAGCGGTGAGGGCCGACACCAAAGCAACCGTGCGCATAGGGGAGAGCATGGGGTCGTCAAAGATGGACTCGTTGCCCCGACTCTTATCCACGGTCGCTCACCTCCCCGCGATAGCCCACGCCGCGCACGGTGACGATCTGGAACTCGTCCCAGTCCGCAAAGCGTGTGCGCAGGCGATTGACGTGTACGTTCACCGTGCTCTCGGAGCTTTCGGTATCCCATCCCCATACCTCATCGAGCAGCTGCATGCGGGTATAGGTATGCCCCGGGTTAGAGAGGAGCTTGAACAACAGCTCGAACTCGCGCTTGGGCAGGGTGACGGCTTTGCCTTCTGTGCCGGCGACGGTGAGCGCGCCGGGGTCGAGCGTGGCCGCGCCCGCCCGCAGCCTGTCGTCGCCGGCAACGCGTGCGCGCCGCAGCAGGGCGCGCACGCGCAGGGCGAGCTCCTTGAGGTCGGCGGGCTTGGTGAGGTAGTCGTCCGCGCCCACGATGAACCCCTGGTTTATGTCGGCTTGGGCGCTTTTGGCGGTGAGCATGAGAACGGGCAGGCCATAGTCGGCGTCGCGCAGTTGGCGTACCAATTCGCTACCGTCGAGGTGCGGCATCATTAGATCGGTGATGAGAAGGTCGGGGCGAGCAGCGTCCATGAGGGCAAGCGCCTCCCGTCCGTCGCGTGCCGAGAGCGTCTCGTGTCCCATCTTGCGCATTACGGCGCAGATGAGCTTGTTGGTATTGCGGTCATCTTCCGCAACGAGAATCATCGCCATGGTCTTCTCCCGGGTCGCACGCCTATACCACAAGTACATACCAAGAGGATAAACGGAGCATAAACGGCGGGGCTCGCTCAGCGCCTGGCATTCGCGGTGCATCTTGGGTATTCGCCCCGCCTATACCTGCCCCTGTCGCGGCTTCGTTGTGTTCCGATGCCGCTGTGGATTCGTATGGGGACTTCTGCGGGGCCGGGACTTCTCGGCGCCGTGCCGCCGCATCTCGCTTCATAAACTCCTCGGTTATCGGCTGTTAAGGGATTGTTTATCCGGTCCGCTCATCATGGGGCTCGTCAAGCGGGAGGATGCACGACCGCATCCGACGAAAGGAGTTAACCATGTATTGAATGAACTGTGGTCACGAGATGCCCGATGCCGCCAAGGTATGCCCGGCGTGTGGAACGAAGGTCGGCGGTGTCGGGGTGGCGGACGCCGCGGGTGCGGCCGATGCGCCCGTTCGTCACGATTCCTACGAGTATGCCCGCACCACGGTGGCAAGCGACTTGGCGACGGTTGCGACCGACTGCTATCAGAGCCTTGGCTTCGAGCTCACGAGTGCTAAGAGCTCGCAGACAGGCGGCAGCACGGTGCTCGCCTTTCGCCGCAGTCGCAAAGTGCGCGGCAAGGCGCAGCTTGCCAAGCTCCAGCGCACGGCCGACGATCTTATTGCTCAGCTTGCGATGCTTGAGGGCGAGAAGACGCGCGGTGCGACCATGAAGGCCATCACAACGGGCGTTGTCTCGGCGCTGGTGCTCGGCGTGGGCATGTGCTGCACCATGGTGTGGACGCAGTTTATGGTGCTCGGCATCATCGTCGGCCTTGTGGGCATTGCCGGCTGTGTTGGGGCCTGGCTGCTCTACCGTGCGACGGTGCGCAGGGACACCGCGCGCCTGGCTCCGCGCATCGAGGCCGCTTACGACCAGCTGGCAACCGTGTGCGAAGAGGCCCAATCCGTGCTCGCTACGGCGTAGCAGACGACAGGGCGACTTAATCGAGTCGCTTAGCAACAGGCGCCTGTCAGGCGGGGTGATAACAGGTCTGCAGGCAAAACCGATACGCAAGAAAGGAATTGATCATGGGCAAGTTCGGTATGGGTCTTGGCATCGTGGTTCTGGTCGCGGCGGGTGTGGCCATCGCTTACTGCATCAAGCATGACGTGTTTGGTGACCTCGCACTCAGCTGGCGCGTGTAGCGGGTGATCACCATGAGCGTGGGAGACGTGTTGGGCTTGCTGGTGGCTGTCGTAAGTTGCGCTGTTGTGTTTCGCAGGGTGCCATAGCTGCTGCCATCTGCCATTGGGGACGGGTACATTTGGCAGACGGGGCGACCATGCCATCCCGTCTGCCAACCGTACCCGTCCCCAATGACACATTTGCCAAATGTACCCGTCCCCAATGGCAGCGAATGGCATACGGGCGCGCGACATGCCTTACGCGCCTGCTGTTCTGTGGCATTTCACACGCACGTCTTCTGTTCTGTGGTAATCCACACGCTTGAGGCTCATATGGGGCCGGTTTTCGTGTGGATTGCCACAATTTAGCTCGCGTCCGTGTGGACTGCCGCACAACAAGCGACGTCCAAGCTCCATGTCCGAAGTCCGCGACGATGCGGGGCCAGACGGCATGCGCTCATCCAATGCCGGCTATTAGGAGATGCCGGCCATCAGAAGACCAACTATCGGGCCGACATCATCTTTGGGCTGCATGCGTTCCGGGGCGCGCATCGCGTACTATCCAGATGGCGACGATGACGGCAAAGACGCACACAGCGGCACCGGTCAGCATGATCATGGGGGAGCGGAAGCCCTCGTTGTTTGCAGTGCTAAACGTGTCAATCATCGAGATTTCAAGCGAAAGCATCGAGACGCTGGCAACTACCAGGTACAGGGCGTTTGCCGCCCGTGCCGCCGGATGCGGAGAGTGCCGCTCGCGTACGAATTTCACAATACCGCCGATGAGCGAGTAGAACGCATAGAGCGCAATGCCGTAGATTAAGTATCCCGAATGGGAGATTGCCGATTCGCGGTGAAGTGCAAGAACGATTAAACCGGCAAACACCGGCGTGCACAGCAGAAGCAATGCGCCACACGCGCGGCAGATGCGCTGCTCATGGTGAAGCTGCTGCGCGGTTTGCCGCCCGTCGCTATGACGCAATATGCTGAACGACAGCGGTGCACGCATGACGGCGAGCGCGGCGTAATAGGCGGCGAGCGTGGAAAACCATGCTGACGAGTTGGCCGCCGCGGCGATTGCGTTGCTTGCCGTCCACAGGACATCGATGGCAAATGATAGCGTTGTGGTGAGTCCAAGTCGAAGGTGCGTATCGTTAAGGATGCGGGCAAGAACGTTGTTATGCTCGGCTGCTCTGCGTACGCTGGCCACAGGATTTGCCCGAACAAGGCGTGCGACCCAAATCACGAGCGCCCATGCCGAGAGGACATAGGAGAAGTAGACGAGGACATGGGGCATGCCGATTTCCGCAAACGCTCCAATGAGCAGGGAAAACCCGATGATTGTCACAGCCAATACTAGAGGCAATGGTGGAAAGAGCAGCCGAAGCCCGCATTGCCGCGCGTGTTCGGCCCAGTTGTGAGCCCGTCCTGTGTCCATATTGCTCCCATGTTGCTGTCCGATATCGTACGCGGCAAGCTTAGCGAGGCGAGATAAACGATTCGTAAATGTGCCCCAACATTCGCCATTGGGGACGGGTACGGTTGGCAGGCGGGATTGTCGTTGGGGATGAAGTGCCATTGTTTGCCATTGGGGACGGGTACAGTTGGCAGACGGGGTGACCATGCCATCCCGTCTGCCAACCGTACCCGTCCCCAATGGCAGGCACCCTTGAAATGTACCCGTCCCCAATGGCAAGCACCCTTGTACGTTCTGCGGGGAATGCTCCTGCGGCGGCGTGTACCCGACGTCACCTGATAGGATGCCGCTAACCCCCCAGACGAGGAGGCGGCCCATGTCTCAGACCGTTTTGATCGCCGAGGACGATAACGACATCGTAGAGCTACTCACGCTCTATCTGTCAGGCAGTGGATACGAGGTGCTGGCAGCACCGGACGGTGTTCGCGCACTCGAACTGCTTCAAGAGCGCGACGTCGATGTCGCTCTCGTGGACATCATGATGCCGCGCATGAACGGCTACGATTTCATCAAGGCGGCGCGTGCGGTAAGCGACGTGCCGATCGTCATTGTTTCGGCGCGCAGCATGCCCGCGGACAAGATCGTGGGTCTCGACGCAGGTGCCGATGGCTATATCACCAAGCCGTTCGATCCGCTAGAGGTCACGGCGTATATTCGTGCGATGCTGCGCCGCCGCAACGCAAACCGCGCCGCAGAGGCGTCTGGTGCGGCATCGGGGCAAGGCACCGGTCCTGCAAGGCACGATCCGGACGTCATCGACGCCGCTCTAGCGCAATCGGCATCCGACACAACCCCCATCTCGCCCGACGCCATGGTCTGCGGAGACCTTGTGTTCGACCCCGGCAGGTTGATGCTTTTCAAACAGGGACAGCCCGTTTCCCTCACGGCGGCCGAGCTCAAGATCATGGCTGCCCTCATGGCCGCGCCGGGACGCGTGCTCAGCAAGGACCGGCTGTACGCAGCGGTAAACGGTGAGCCGGCGTTTGGCGGGGCGAGCAGCGTGATGGTGCACATCTCGAATATCCGCGCCAAGCTCGAGGATGACCCGCTGCAGCCTCGCTACATCAAGACGGTTCGCGGCCTGGGGTATCGAATCGATGGATAAGCAGAAGCCACAGGAAAACGCCGCCCCATTTCGGCCCGGTTTGTCTCGCATGCGCGGAGCACTCGCCAACGCCGGCCGCGCGGTGCGCACCAGCCTCGCTGCACGCTGTCTTGCTGTGGTGGTTGCCTATGCGCTTGTGCTCACGGCGGCCATGGCCGTCCTCGGGCGCGCGGGGGATGCCCTGTTCACCAACGCGTTTCCCTCTATGGACACGGTGATTGAATACGACGATGCCCTCAAGCAGGACGACTTCGCCGCGCTGCAGTCTCCGGAGTTGCACAACAGCCAGATCATCGTCTTCGATGCCGACGGAGCGCGCCTATATGCCTCAAGCGAGAAGGTTGCGACGTGGGTCTTCGCTTCCGACCTCTCGTTTATCAGCGATTATGACGAGAGCACGTTCTACGAGGTATTCCAGGAGTATGCGGAGGACGGGCTGCGATACCGAATCCTGTGGTGCGTCTACGACGACCAGGACGGCTCCAGCAAGACCGTGATTTCGTGGTGCGAACTCGACGAGGGCCTGCATATTGTGGCGGGAGACCTCTTTCCGGGACGCTCTGCGCTCACGCAGCGCGAGTTCGATCTGATCAAAGGTGTCTACGACGCCCAGCTCAGCGTGGAGCGCTACGACTACGTCACGGATGTCGGCGACTTCCGCTCGCTGGTGCTGCTGGCTCCGCTTGTCAGCGGTGCGCGGTATCAGAGCGTGCTCGACAGCGCGGGACGTCTTGCGCTGCTGGGCGTTCCCATCGTACTGGTGGTGACAGCCGCCGCCGCGTGGGCGCTCGTGCGCATGGCGCGCAGGGCGGCACGCCCGCTTGACGATGCCATCGATGCGTATCGTCGGGGAGACGAGGATGCCTCGACGCGCTCTCGGGTTCCCAGCGAGCTTGTGCATACCTACGACAACTTCACCGCCCTCATGGATGAGTTGCGCGCCTCTCGGCTCGAACGGCAGCGCATTATCGCTGACGTCTCGCACGACCTGAAGACGCCGCTCACGGTGATTCGCGGCTATGCCCAAGCATTTTGTGAGGGACTGGTGCCTCCGGAGAAGCAGGAGGCCTACCATCGTGCTATCGCGGAACGCGCGGTGGCGGCAAGCGAGCTGATCGACGCTCTTTCCAGCTATGCCCAGATGGAGCACCCCTCGTTCGAGCCCGAGCTCGTTCGGCGCGACGTCGCCGCGCTCGTGCGTTCGGTGGCGTCGAGTGCAGAACCCGCGGTGGAGCAGGCGGGCGATACGCTTGAGGTGGACGCTTCCGGTGAGGCGTCCGCCCTCATCGACGACCAGCTGTTTCGGCGCATGCTCGCCAACCTCATCGACAACGCTTGGGCACACAACGACGCCGGCATACGTATTCGCGTATCGTGCTGCATCGATGATGTGCGCGGTGTGGTGGTCGTGACGGTCGCCGATACCGGCAAGGGCTTTCCGCCCGAGCTTGCGGCGCGGGCGTTTGAACCTTTCGTGACCGAGAACGTGGCGCGCGCGGCAGAAGGTGGCACGGGGTTGGGGCTCTCTATAGCCCGACGCGCCGTGGAGCTCATGGCCGGCAGCATCCGCGTGGATGAGCACCCCGCTGCTCCATGGGGCGCCGTGCTGGTGGTCGAGCTGCCGCGAGCATAGGCGTCGCTCCTGCAGCACGCGGCTAGCCTGCAGCACGCGGCTAGCCTGCGCCGCGCCGCCGCTTCACGTGCGTGCGCCGCGCTGCTCTACCCGCATTCACCCGGTCCACGACCTGTCGCCCTGCACGCACTCATCAGGCCCGCGACCTGTCGCCCCGCCTTGGACCCGCGGCCCGTCGTCGCCCCATCCGCGACCGTCTGCGTTCGCCCGTCCCGCCCCGTTCCCGCGACTATCTAAATAAACCTTTATAAACGAATCCTTAGCACGCCTTCAGCCGTCCTGAAGGTGGCTCCTCCAGACTGATGCTCGTACCGCAAAGCAAAGGACAGGAGGAGCACATGCGCCCAGCCGGACCGATGGAGGCCGCACGGGTCATTGACCTGAGGATTGGCACGCATCAAAGATATCGCTACACCGCCCTTTGCTTTCTCGAGCGCGGGGCCCTCTTGCATCCGGCAAAGACCGCCGTCGTGGATGAGCTTGGCTCATGCACATACGGGCAGCTGTACGGTCTTGTTCGGCGGGTGGGTTCCGCGCTGGCCGCTCGTGGCTGTACGGGTCGGGCGGTAATCGTATGCGCCGAAAAGAGCGCTGAGACGCTTGCGGCCATGCTCGGCGTGCTCGCGGCGGGCGGGTATTACGTGCCGGTAGACCCCGCCGTTCCCGCCGAACGGGCGCGGAGCATCTACGAGACGCTCGAGCAGCCCGTGGTGATTGTCGACTGGCGCACGCGCGACCGCGCACGCATGGTGTTTCCAGGCGCCGAGCTCGCTCCTCTGGACGAGCTCACGGCTGCCCCAATCGCGGCGGACAATCTCGATCGCATCGCACGGCAGGTCGTCGACACCGACCCGGCATACGTGCTCTTTACCTCTGGCTCCACGGGCGCCCCGAAAGGCGTTGCGGTGAGTCACCGCGCCATCGTCGAGTTCATCTCGACGTTCGTGCGTACGCTCGAGATCGGTTCGGACGAGGTGTTGGGCAACCAAGCGCCGTTCGACTTCGACGTCTCGGTCAAGGATATCTATGGGGCCATGGCGGCAGGTGCCACGCTTGTCATTCTGCCGCGGCGGCTCTTTTCGAGCCCTGCAGAGCTCATGGATGCGCTCGCCGCCCATCGGGTGACGACGCTCATCTGGGCGGTTGCCGCCCTCTGCTTGCTTTCGCGCCTGCACGGCTTGGAGCATGCGGAGCTTCCGTGTCTGCGCACGGTGATGTTCAGCGGCGAGGTCATGCCGCTCGAGCATCTGCGCCGGTGGCGAGAGCGCTTGCCACGCGTACGCTTCGTAAACCTGTACGGACCGACCGAGGTCACGTGCAACTGCACCTATCAAGTGCTTGCTCCTGGCCGGTCGTACGACGAGGGAGTGCCGCTGGGGAGGCCATTCCCAAACAGGCGGGTTCTGCTGCTCGACGAGGCGGGACGGCTTGTGACGGAGCCCGGTGAGGTGGGCGAGCTCTATGTAGGCGGGTCGGCCCTTGCGCTCGGCTACGTGGGAGACACGGAGCGTACGCGCGCCGCCTTTGTATCCAGTCCGCTTCGCTCCTTGGTGCCCGAGACGCTCTATCGCACGGGGGACCGTGCGCGCGTGGGCACGGAGGGTGAGCTGTTTTTCTGCGGTCGTGTGGACAACCAGGTGAAGCATCTGGGACATAGGGTCGAGCTGGAAGAGATCGATGCGGCATTCGAACGCCAGCCGGACGTCGAGCGCTGCCGGACGGTCTACGACGCACGCCGCGAGCGGCTGTGTGCCTTCTTCGAGGGCTCGGCAGCTATAGGCGACCTGCGCCGCGGCGTGGAGCGGTATCTGCCGGCCGCCCTGGTTCCCGGTCGCATCGTGCGCGTCGAGGCCATGCCGCTCACCAAGAACGGCAAGGTCGACCGCCTGCGCCTGCTCGAGCTCGATGAGAACGTGCATCGGCGGTCTGTAACGGCGACTGCAAACAAGGGCGCGTCTGTGAAGTCAGCCGTCCGCCAGCCCGTCAAATCGTCCGCTCACCACACCCACCCTCTTGCCTTAGAAAGGAGCTCGTCATGACCGGTCCCTCCGCTCTCGTGAAAGTCGAACAGGCGTCACGCGCCGCCATGAACGCGCCTTCTGCGCGCCCGACAGCCGGGCTTTCCGACGGTGTCCTCGGCGACGTGGCCCAGCGCTTTGGCACGCCGCTCTACGTATTCGACGAGCGGGCGCTTGCCGAGCGCACGGCGTTCCTGCGCGCCTCGCTGCCTCAGGGTGTAGGGCTCTGCTATGCCATGAAAGCCAACACCTTCGTGCTTCCGCAGCTGTCGCCGCTCGTTGACCGCGTGGAGGTGTGCTCGCCCGGCGAGTATCGCATCTGCCGTACGGTCGGGGTGCCCCAGGGGAGGCTCGTGATATCGGGCGTCCATAAAGACGAGGCGACCGTTGCCGCCGCGCTGGCCGACGCGGCACAGCCGGCGACCGTGACGATTGAGTCCGAGGCCCAGATGCGGCTCGTCGACCAGCTGGCGCAACGGTTCGGCCTGCGTGTGCCGGTGCTGCTGCGCCTGACGAGCGCCAACCAGTTCGGTCTGGATGCGTGCAAGGTGCGCGAACTGGCGGGTCGCTACCTGCGAGCCACCCACATCGAGCTGCGTGGCGTCCAGTATTTCTCCGGCACGCAGAAGACCTCGGCCAAGCGCATCGGTCGAGAGATCGAGAAGCTGGACCGGTTCCTGGCAAGCCTTGAGCAGGAATGTGGCTGGCGTGCACCTGAGTTCGAGTACGGCCCCGGGCTGCCTGTCGCCTACTTCGAGGCCGATGCCTTCGACGAGCGGAGCCTGTTGGTGCAGATTGGCCGTCACCTGCAGGAGATGTCGTTTACGGGAGACATCGTCCTGGAGGTGGGGAGAAGCCTCGTGGCAAGCTGTGGAACGTATCTTACGAGCGTAGTCGATACCAAGTGCAACCGCGGCCAGCGCTACGCCATCGTGGACGGCGGCACGCATCAGCTGGTGTATTTTGGCCAGTCGATGGCCATGCGGCAGCCGTCGTGCCGGCTTCTGCGCCCTGGCACGCCGGGGGAGGCGGGTGCCGATCGCGACCACGCCGCCTGCGAGCGTGTCGCCGGCAGCCCTGCCGCCGATGCCCGCACCACCTGTGATCATGCCGCCGGTGACCCTGCCGCCGATACCCCCGCCACTTGCGACGGCCTCGCGTCCGCTCCGGACAGCGAACGGGAGCTTTGGAACGTCTTCGGGTCGCTGTGCACCGTGAATGACGTGCTGGCCAAGCAGATGCCGCTTTGCGGACTGCGGGAACAAGACGTGCTTGCGTTTTCGAACGCGGGTGCCTACTGCGCGACGGAGGGCATCGCGCTCTTCCTCAGTCGCGATCTGCCGCGTGTCGTCGTGCTCGATCGCGCCGGAGAGCCCCATGTGGTTCGCGATGCGCTGCGTACCGACCCGCTCAACACCCCCTCCTCTTTCCGATAGCGGGAGCGCGGGCCACCTCCCCGCTTCCTGCAGCGGCCCGCGTTCCCGCACCCTTCGGAAGTTTTTGTCTCATGTTTCATGGGCACGTGCGTGCCCCGATTCGAAAGGAACCGATTATGGACGCTCTGCTCGACATTCTCGAAGACCTCAGGCCCGGCGAGGACTATCGCTCGCGCACCGATTTGGTGGACGCGCGCGTGCTCGATTCGCTGACCATTCTTGCGCTCGTCTCCGAGCTCGAAGACACCTTCGACATTTCCATTCCCGCGGTCGAGATCGTCGCCGACAACTTCAACTCTCTTGCCGGCATGTGGGCCATGGTGAGTCGCCTGCGCGACGAGGACCTGTAGGCGACGCGAGGCGGCGACCCCATGAAGTCATATATCTCGCTTGCCGTGCTGGGACTGGTGCTGATTGCGGCCGTGATGCTCTACCAGCTCGCGCCGCGCCGGATGCGTCCTGTCGTGCTCCTCGCGGCAAGCTATGGGTACGTTTGGATGCTGAGCGGAGCGCTGCTGACGTTTTTGCTGTTTTCGACGGCGAGCATTTGGGCGACAGGCATGGTGCTGGATGCCCTGCGTAGCCGACGTGCGGCGGAGCTTGCCGAGCCGGGGGCGTCGCGCCGTGCGGTGAAGCAGCGGTATCAGCGCCTCATGCGCTGCATGCTCGCGACTGGTGCGGCGGCGAACCTTGGCGTGCTCGCCGCGCTCAAGTACCTGCCCTTCTTTGCGGGGCTTGCCAAACCGCTGCTCGCCGCTGTGGGTGTTGCGGCGCCTACGGCCGGGCTCGGCATCGGCGTGCCAATCGGCATATCGTTCTATACGCTGCAGGCCATCTCCTATCTGGCGGATGTCTACCGCGGCACCATTTCCGCCGATCGCAATCCCGTGCGACTGGCGCTCTTTCTCGCATTCTTTCCGCAGATCATGGAAGGGCCCATCGCTCGCTATGGCCAGACGGCTGCCCGCCTGTGGGAGGGACGGCCCGTTACGGCAGAGGCGCTCTTTGGTGGATCGGCGCGCATTCTGTGGGGCCTGGCGAAGAAGCTCGTGGTAGCCGATCGCGTGAACGCGCTCGTAAAGGCTGTCTTTGATGACTATGGTTCCTACGACGGCGGCGTGATCGCGCTGGCCGCAGTGCTCTATACGGCGCAGCTGTACTTCGATTTCTCCGGCGCGATGGACATCGCCGTGGGAGCGGGACGCATCTTCGGCGTGTCCGAGCCAGAGAACTTTCGACAGCCGTTTGCTTCGCGCACGGCATCGGAGTTTTGGCAGCGCTGGCATGTGACGCTGGGCTCGTGGTTTCGCGACTACGTGTTCTATCCGGTGTCGCTCTCTGCCCCGGTCAAACGCCTCTCTGCAGCTGCGCGCCGCGCGCTGGGTAGCCGTGTGGGTCCCGTTGCCGCAAGTGGCGTCGCGCTCGCCTGCGTATGGCTGGGAAACGGGCTGTGGCACGGCGCGGGAGGTCAGTACCTGCTCTTTGGCGCGTACTATTTCGTGCTCATATGGACGGGCGGCCTGGTGGTCCCTTTGGCAGAGCGGCTGTGCTTGCATATGGGGATCGACCGTGACGGCCGTGCCTGGCATGCATGGCAGCACCTGCGGACCCTTGCGGTGATCGTCGTGGGCGAGCTCATCTTTCGCGCTGCGAGTGCGGAGGACGCCCTGTCCATGGTATGGCGTCTGGTGACGACCTTCTCTTTTGCCTCGTTTGCGGATGGGACCGTGTTGACGCTCGGCATGGATGCCGCAGATGTTGCGGTGGTCAGCGTGGCGGTCGTCGTCCTACTCGTCGTGGGCCATCTGCGTGAGCGCGGCATGCATCCGCTGCGCCGCATGTGGTCCTGCCCGTGGCCGGCGCGTGCTGCCCTGCTGCTTGCGCTTGCTATGGTGAGCGTCGTCTTTGGCGCCTATGGGGCCTCCTATGTTCCGATTGACCCCATGTATGCACAGTTCTGAGAGGAGACATCGCATGGTGCGAGTCGTTCGTCATATCCGTTCCACAGCGATCGCGCTCACGGTGATGGCGGTTGCTGTCGCGCTGTTGGCGGGCGCGTCCTACGTGGTGATGCCCAAGAATAATCAAGCCGAGTTCGGTCAGGTCGATGCCGCCGCTCACGGCGTCATGGGCGAGCCTGCCAACTCCATCGACGTGCTGTTTTTGGGCGACAGCGAGGCGTTCAGCTCGTTTTCGCCGCTGCAGCTGTGGGGCGAGCGGGGCATTACATCCTACACCTGCGCAACGAGCGCTCAGCGCCTGAGCTACACACGTACGCTGCTTGCGCGCGCCCTCAAGCGGCAGCGACCGCGCGTGGTGATGCTCGAGACGGATTGCGTCTATGCACGCCTGACGCTGGGCGATGCGGCCTTTCGGTTGCTTTCCGACGTGTTTCCCATCTTTGAGTACCATGACCGATGGAAACACCTGCGCCCGGAGGATATCGCCGGCAGCGTGCGCCAAACCTGGACGGACGAGCTCAAGGGATTCCGTCTGGACCACGCCATGGATATCAAGGCCGCCGACGACTCCTCGCACATGGCGGAGACCGACAAGGTTGCGAAAGTGTCGCGGCTCAATCGGCTTCACCTCAACGAGATCCATCGCATGTGCACGGAACACGGTGCAAAGCTTGTTTTGGTGAGCACGCCCAGCACGGTCAATTGGAACATGGCGCGGCATCGGGGCATCGAGCAGTTTGCCCGCGAAATGGGTGTCGATTACTACGACTTCAACCTGGGTGAGCACGAGGTGCCGATCGATTGGTCGTGCGAGACCTATGACGGAGGAGACCATTTGAACCTTGCTGGTGCCAAGAAGGTGACGAGCGCCGTGGGTGCGCTGCTGAGCGAGGTGTACGACATGCCTGACCATAGGCAGGATGCTGCCTTCGATGCTTGGAACGACGCCTATAACCGCTACCAGCAGCGTCTTTCTGCCCTGTGATGCCGCAGGGGACCAGGCGGAAAGAAGCCGCCACAGGTCCTCCATGATGTAACAAAGATGTTTACAACATAGGTGTCAAGGGAGTATGCTGCTGGAAAGCGACTGTGGAAGGTAGGGACTACATGCAGATCTCGACGCGGTTTTCCATGGCGGTGCATACACTGCTGTGCATTGCGTATTTCACGCCAAAGGAGCGGGTGACCTCATCGTTTGTGGCGCAGAGCGTGAACGCGAATCCTGTGGTCATTCGACGCGTCTTCGGGCAGCTCAAGGAGGCCGGCCTCATCACGGTGGAGATGGGTATCGGCGGAGCGAAGCTTGCGCGTCCTGCCGATACGATCACGCTGCTCGACGTGTTTCGAGCAGTGGAGAGCGTGGATGGCGACCTGTTTAACTTCCATGCCGATCCCAACCCCGAGTGCCCGGTGGGCCACAGCATCCATGCTGTACTCGATGGCGAGCTGGCCGACGCACAGCGCGCGCTCGAGGACCGCTTGGCTCAGTCGACCCTGGCCGATCTCGAGGGCCGTGTGGAGCAGCTGAACTCCTAGGCGCGCCCGATGTAGGGCGCGGTGACGCACGTCGTCCGCTGCGTCGCATCCAAAGCAATTACAGAGTGTGTCGATAGACCGCGCCGCGCGGCAGGGTAGCTCTGTGCAAAAACACCGAATGTCGCGGGTGTAGGCCGCGGAGCTGCGGCTCGAATCGCATGTTTACATGAGGAGGGCATTATGGAAGGAACGTTGCGTTTGGTGAGCGCACCAAGGGAGGGAAGCCTGTCCGAGCAGGTTGAACGGCTGCGCCGTGCGCTGGATGAAGCCGATGCGGTTGTGATCGGCGCGGGCGCCGGGCTTTCGACCGCCGCTGGGTTCACCTACGGCGGAGATCGTTTTACCAAGTGGTTCGGCGACTTTGCAGATAGGTACGGGTTCACCGACATGTATTCGGGCGGGTTCTATCCCTTCGATACATTCGAGGAGTACTGGGCGTTCTGGAGTCGCAACATCTACTGCAACCGCTATCTGCCGGCGCCGGGCAGCGTCTATGCTGATCTGTTCGGCGTTGTGCGCAACCGGGACTATTTCGTGCTCACGACTAACGTAGACCATCAGTTCCAGATTGCAGGGTTCGATAAGCACCGGCTGTTCTACACCCAGGGCGATTACGGCCTGTTCCAATGCAGCGAACCGTGCCATGCGAAGACCTACGATAACGAGGCTGCGGTATGCGCGATGCTCAAGGCGCAAGGATACGTCAAGGGGGCCGATGGGGCGTACGAGCTTCCCGAAGGGGTCCGTCCGCTCATGGAGGTGCCGAGCGACCTGGTGCCGCACTGTCCGGTCTGTGGTAAGCCGATGAGCACGAATCTGCGTATCGACAACACGTTCGTGGAGGATGAGGGCTGGCATCGCGCGGCGGAACGTTGGGCTGACTTTCAGCGGCGGCACGAGAGGACGCGCACGCTGTACCTGGAGCTTGGCGTGGGGTATAACACGCCGGCCATCATCAAGTTTCCCTTCTGGCGGGCGACGGCAAACAATCCGTTGGCGACGTATGTTTGCGTGAACAGGGGAGAGGCCGCAGCGCCGGTCGACATCGAACGCCAGTCGATTCTCATTAACGCCGACATCGCCTCCGTTATCTCTACCCTCACCGCTTAGATGTCCGATCGGGATGGAGTCTCTTTCGGTAAGCTCTTTACATTTCAGCGAGTGACATCGGCTTTGGCCGGTTGGGATTGGTTCCTGACCGGCCATTTCTTCATATGTGATGGGCGTTCGTTAATGTAATAGCAACTGTTACAACATGAAGATACCGTGGAGACACACACGACTTAGCTGTAACAGTTGACAGTACAACGAAACGACGGTTTACTGGGAGTCGTCAAGAGGTGTAAGCAAAACACTTACATCAAGCAAGCCGAAGGGATTCGGTCAAGAGAAAGGACCCATCATGAAGATCGCAGTCGTGTGCGCCAATGGCAAGGCCGGTCGTCTCATCGTCAAGGAGGCCGTCGAGCGTGGCCACGAGGTCACCGCCGTCGTGCGCGGCGAAAACAAGACCGTCGCCCAGAATGTGCTGGTCAAGGATCTGTTTGACCTGACCTCCGACGACCTCGCCGGTTTCGATGCCGTCATTGACGCCTTCGGCGCCTGGACTCCGGAGACCCTGCCGCAGCACAGCACCTCGCTGAGGCACCTGTGCGACATTCTGTCCGGCTCCGACGCGCGCCTGCTCGTCGTCGGTGGTGCAGGCAGCCTCTACGTGAACCCCGAGCACACCGTCACCGTGTCCGAGGGCCCCGAGTTTCCCGACGCGTTCAAGCCGCTTGCTGCCGCCATGGCTCAAGCTTTGGACGAGCTGCGTAAGCGCGCCGACGTGCGCTGGACCTATCTCTCCCCAGCGGCCGACTTCCAGGCCGATGGCGAGCGTACCGGCGCCTATATCCTGGCGGGTGAGGAGCTGCGTGTAAACGATGCCGGCGAGTCTATTATTTCCTATGCGGACTACGCAATCGCCATGGTCGACGAGGCCGAGCGTACGACAGACGCGCATATCCAGCAGCGCATTTCGGTCGTCCGCCGCTAGCGTCTCGACACATCCCGAGGGGTGCGCCCGTCGGGGCCGAATCGAACGATATGGTGGTATGACGGGAGTGTTGCGTGGGCCGCGCGACGGCGGGAAGGGGAGACACGATGGATGAGAAGCGTAAGAACGAGTTGGTGAGCCGCACGGTCGCGTGGCTGGTGGATGAACGGCGCAGGACCGGTGGTTGGATGCTGCCCGACGGCGAGCCCGATGCCTCGGCCTCCTTCGAGGAGAAGTGGCGAGCCTTCCGGGCACTAGTGAACACGCGCGAACCGTTTCCTGCCGACCCCGCGTTTCTCGCCGTACAGGATGAGCTGCTGCGCGGCATGATCGCCGATGCGGGCATCACGCCTGTGGACGAAATCGCGCCCGCGTCGGCCGATCATCGCCTGTCCGTCTGGCAGGGCGACATCACCACGCTCGCCGCGGACGCTATCGTGAATGCGGCGAACTCCGGTATGACCGGTTGCTGGCAGCCGCTCCATTCGTGCATCGACAACGCGATCCACACATTTGCGGGCGTGCAGCTTCGACTGGAGTGCGCGCGTCTCATGGAGGCGCAGGGCCACCCGGAGCCCACGGCGCAGGCGAAGGTCACGGGCGCCTACAACCTGCCGGCGCGCCGGGTCATCCATACGGTGGGCCCCATCGCGGCGGGACGCCCCACCGGGCAGCACCGGCGCGAGCTCGCCCAGTGTTATCGGTCCTGTCTTGACGCAGCCGCTGCCGAGGGGCTTCATACGGTCGCGTTCTGCTGCATCTCTACCGGCGTATTCGGGTTTCCGCAGCATGAAGCGGCACAAATCGCCGTCAAGACGGTTCGCGCCTGGCTCGATGCCCATCCCGGCGCGGACATGCGCGTCGTCTTCAATACCTTCCTCGATGCCGACCGCGCCATATATCAGCAGCTGCTCGGGTAGCTCACCGCATGCGCCCCAAAAGATGCCAGGCACCTTTTGGGGCACGTTGACATCTACGCCCTGCTGACCTGCAGGACGGCAGCTCCGGCAGCGACCGTGCTCTCCGCCTCGGCCGTGAGGGTGACATCGGCGAACTCGGCCGTATTGGAAACGGCGAGCACGACGCAGTCGGGATGTCCGGCTGCCTTGATCGCTGCGCGGTCGATGCCGATGATCGGCTCGCCGGCGTGCACGGTATCGCCCTGCGCCACATAGCCCGTAAAGCCCTCGCCGTTCATCGCGACAGTGTCGATGCCCACATGCACGAGAGCCTCGATGCCGTTGCTGCCGGCGATGCCCACGGCGTGTCCCATGACCACGGTGACCGTGCCAGAGATCGGGGCGTAGACCGTCTCCTCGTCGGGCCAAATGGCGCAGCCCTTGCCGAGCGTGTTGGCCGAGAACACCGGATCAGGCACATCGGCCATCGCGATCACGCGACCCGCGACCGGGGCGCAGAGCACATCTGCCCCTTCCTGTGCGGCGACGGCCGCAGGACGCGTGGGCGCGGCGGGCTCGGCTGCCTTGGTCGCCTCGCCCTTCTTCTTGAACATGTCGAACAGTCCCATGGTGATGCTTCCTTTCTGTGATGCCCCGCGAAGGGGCGCCTGTAGTTCGGTTTCTGCGATTTTATGTATCGGCCTGCGTGCGTTTGTGGCCTCTGTGGTCGCGGTAGCGCTTGGCGGCTTGTCTACAGCGGGAGCGCCCCCGCGACGCTGACAACTCCGGCGAATCCGATCACGACGTAGGTCGCTTTGCGCACGAGTTCGCCGTCGAGCTTGCCTACCAGGCGCGATGCCATAGAGGCCCCGGCCAGCATGCCGATGATGCTCGCGGCGCCTAGCGGCGCGTCTGCGACCGAGAGGACGCCGCTCGCCAGGCGCATGACCGTGGCTGCCGCCAGCGTGATCATGAAGAAGGCCTGGATGGTGCCTAGATACTCCTTCACGTCTTTGATGCGTGCGAGGTAGTAGACCACCATAAGGGGGCCGCCGATGCCAAACAGCCCGTCGCACACGCCGGATACGAGCACGCATGCGACGGCGGCTGCCCCCTTGGGTTCAAACCCGTCCCCCTTGCCCGAGAGGAAGTAGGCCGCAAGCGCGATGAGGAAGATGCCGAGCGCGCCCTTCATGACAGCTGGGTCCGCATCGCGGCCAATAAGAATCGAGGCCCAGCTTACGGCGATGTAGCCTGCTGCGGGCAGGGCGATGGCACGCAGGTGGGCATAGTGTCGATACCTCAGCACCATCGAGATGGTGAGCGCAAGCGATGCCACGCCCGTCACGCCGGCAGCCTCGGGAACGGAAAGGGCGAAGGGCAGCACGAGCATCACTACGATGCCCGCGCCGAACCCCGTGATGCCCTGCACGAAGCCGCCGGCAGCAGCGGCTGCAAGCGCCGCACCAAGCAGCAGCACGTTCATCGCGCGCCTAGCCCAAATCCTCGCCGTTGGTGGCAATCACCTGGCGATACCAGTCGAAGCTACGCTTCTTGAAGCGCTTGAGCGAACCGGTGTTGTCGTCGTTGCGGTCGACGTAGATGTAGCCGTAGCGCTTCTTCATCTCGCCCGTCGAGGCCGAAATGACGTCGATCGGACCCCAGCTGAGATAGCCCATGAGGTCCACGCCGTCCTCGTCCACCGCCGCGCGCATGGCCTCGATGTGCGCCTTCAGGTACGCGATACGGTAGGAGTCGTCCACCGTCCCGTCGACCAGCTCGTCGATCGCGCCCAAGCCGTTCTCCACGATGAACAGCGGCTTCTGGTAGCGGTCGTAAAGCGCGTCGAGGGAGTTGCGCAGGCCCACCGGGTCAATCGTCCAGCCCCAGTCGGAAACCGACAGATAGGGGTTCTTGACACCGAGAATCTTGGCGAGTGGCGAGGCAGGGTCCACGAGCGGCACGGAGGGGTCGGTCGAGACCGTGGTGGAACGGTAGTAGCTGAAGCCCACGTAGTCCACGCAGCCCTCGGCGAGGTCGCGCTTGTCCTGCTCGGTCATATCGATGACGATGCCCTCGCGCTCGTAGCGCTTGAGCTGGTAGGAGGGGTAATAGCCGCGCACCTGCACGTCGGAGAAGAAATAGCAGCGGTTCGCGAGCTCCCAGGCGGCGTGCACGTCCTCGGGGCGGCAGCTGTAGGGGTAGACCATGCCCTGGCTGAAGGTGAGCATGCAGCCAATCTGGTTCTCGGGGTCGATCTCGTGCCCAATCTTCACGGCGCGCGCCGATGCCACAAGCATGTGGTGCGTCGCCACCATGGTCTCTTTCGGATCGGAGGAGGCCAGTCCCGCTCCCAGCCAGGCGTTGGTGTTCATGACGTTGATCTCGTTGAAGGTCATCCAGTAGCGCACCTTGCCGCGGTAGCGGGTGAAGACGGTCCGCACGTAGCGCTCGAAGCACTCGATGGTACGCCGATCCATCCAGCCGTTCCAGGCGTTGACGAGTCCCAGGGGCGTCTCGTAGTGGCTGAGCGTCACGACGGGCTCGATGTCATGCTCACGCAGGCAGTCGAAGACGCGGTCGTAAAACGCCAGGCCGGCCTCGCACGGCTCTTCCTCCATGCCGGTGGGGAAGATACGGCTCCAGGAAATGGACAGGCGCAGCGCCTTGAAGCCCATCTCCGCCAGAAGCGCGATGTCCTCCGGATAGGTGTGGTAGAAGTCGATGCCGTCGTGGTTGGGGTACCACTCACCCTCGATCGGCGCGAAGGTGGAACCCGCCGGCGGCTCGTGCAGGTCGCCGAAGAACTCGATCTTGCCCGGTTTGCCGTCGGCGTCCAAATAGGTGAGCGTACGGGTCTTGTGCGCGCTGCCGCCCGTCATGACGTCGGCGATCGAGGGACCGCGGCCGTCCGCGTCCCAGGCCCCCTCGAGCTGGTTGGCGGCCGTGGCGCCGCCCCACAGGAAGTCGTCTCTAAAAGACATGGTGCCTCCTTAAGCACGTCTGTTTGGGACGAGCCGGGCCGCGCACGCTTGCCGTCGTCGGCTTGACGCGGCCCGGTTCATGGATGCGTTCTAGGCCTTCTGCTTCTCGGCGCCGTCCTCATCGACGCCCAGGATGAGGGAGGCGATGAAGGCGACCACGAAGGCGATGACGACCGTGGCGACAGCGATCACGATATTCATCGGGTCGTCGCCCATGAAGGTCGGGAGCGCCGGGATGCCGGGGGTTGCGAAGGCGTAGCGCTTGAGGTGCATGATGCCGGCGAACAGGCCGCCCACCGCGCCTCCGATCATGCCTGCGACGAGCGGGCGATGGAACTTGAAGACCACGCCGTAGAGAGCGGGCTCGGTGATGCCGCAGAGCGCCGTGATGCCAGTGGAGATGCTCATCTCGCGGTTCTTGGCCTTCTTTACGCGGAATGCGGTGGCCAGGGTCGAGCCGGCGATAGCCATGTTCGCGGCGAGCATGCCGGGCCCGCACACAGTCTCATAGCCCATGTCGGCGAGCTGGATGGTCTGCAGGGACGGGAAGATGGCGAGGTGCATGCCGGCGAACACGAGCAGCGGGCAGACGGCGCCGACGATGGTGGGAACGAGGATGGGTACGTTGGTGTCGAGGAACGAGAGGATCGAGGCAAGGAAGCCGCCGATGATAGAACCGAGCGGACCGATGACGATGAGCGCCACGGGCGCGGTGATGCCGAGGGTCAGCAGCGGCTGCAGGACGGCCTTCACCACATTGGGAGAGACCTTCTCGGCAAAGCGCTCGACGAACGACATGAAGAGTACCGTCAGGATGATGGGCAGCACGCTCGACGAGTAGTTATAGAGCGTGACCGGCAGGCCGAAGAAGCTCACCGGCTCGTTCGCGCTCACGAGCGCCGTCCAGTTGGGGTGCAGCAGCACGCCGCCCACGATGGCTGCGATGTAGGGGTTGCAGCCGAGCTTGTTAGCGCTCGAGAAGGCCAAAAGAATCGGCAGGAAGTAGAAGACCGCGTCGGCGATGAAGTTTAGGATGTAGTACTCCTGCGAGTCGGTCGGCAGGCCGAAGAGCCCCATGATGAGCAGGGCGGCCTTCACCATACCGCCGGCGGTGATGGCGGTGATGACCGGAGCGAAGATGCCCGCCACCGTGTCGAGGAGCCTGCCGACGGTGAAGCCCTTCTTCTCCGTGGCCCCGTCCGCTGCGGCGGCCGCGTCGTCCTGTACGGGCGTGGGGTCTGCCACGCTCTTGCCGACGACCTTCTCGACCTCCTTGAAGACCTCGTTGACCTGCGGGCCGATGATGACCTGAGTCTGGTCGCCCACCTCGAGGGCGTCGAGCGTGCCGTCGAGTTCCTTCAAGGCCGCGATGTCGGCCTTCGACTTGTCCTTGAGCTGGAAGCGCAGGCGCGTGAAGCAGTGCGTGACCGTGGCGACGTTTTCCTTGCCGCCCACCAGGCGCACGCAGTCTTTGGCCAACTGAACGTTGTCCATGTTCTCCTCCTTGATGTCGCTATCTATCAGCGATGACGCCGCGCCCGGGTCGTGCGGCTTGACCATCGATAGACATCCTACGGAGGATTCGAGCGGACTCCGCTCTGATTTGGTTCCACAACCCGGAACCCGGTATCACAACATGGAACCGCAGCTAAAGGGCATAGTCTGGAATTTGGGCCGGATCAGAGGGGATGCGTCGATATCGGGCGAACGGCAGGATTTCGCCCGCGAACGGCGCGCGCATGCCGGCGGGTGGCCGGGAGGATGCGCACGCCGGGGAGCGCACGTGGCAAGGAGGCTGGAGGGGTTACGCCTCTTCTGTGTGATGCATCCGCCAGTAATGCAGGACGATGGCGTTGGCGACGAGCTCCATGGAGAGGTTGCCCGCAGCCAGCGTCTTGTCGAGCTTACAATCGATGACGACATCGACGGGGATGGTGGGCGGAAGAACCGGTCGCGACGTGATCCAGACCACCTTGGTCCCCTCCGGATGCGTGAAGGTGCCCGCCTCGTCCACGATGCGCTGAAAGAAGTTGCCGAAGAGCGAGAAGATGATGAGCAAGGTGCCGGGCTGCAGCGTGCGCAGAACCTCTCGCTGCTCAGGGGAGTAGATGTAGGCGGTGACCGCCTTGCCAGAGCTGAACAGGTTGTGCTGCAGACTGAACGCCACCGCTCCGGACTGCATTTCGCCTAGGATGACCACCTGATCGTAGGCGTCGATATCGCGCGCGATGCTCTCCAGCAGAGCGTCATCGACATGCTCCGCGAGCGCGCGGGCGTTGCTTGCCACCAGTTCGGTGTAGTTGCCAAGCATGGTCCGGTCGGGGTCGTAGCCCTCCTCCTGGGCCAGGTCGTATTTCAGGCCGTAGGGGCGGCGAAACTTGAGCACCGCGGTCTGGAACTGCTGGAAGTTCTGGAATCCCAGCTCCTTGCAGAACCGGTTGATAGAGCTCTTGGAGACGTTACAGGCTTTGGCCATCTCGGGTTCGGAGATGTAGTCGAGGTGCTCGAGGTTCGAGAGGACCCAGATGGCGATCTGATGGTTGGTGGAAAGGTGCGACGTGGTATTCACCATGCCAAGCAGCGTGGTGCCTATCTGGTTCATATGACCTCCTCGAGACATGTCCAACGTTGAACGTATGTCCGATTATGACCCATCATGGTAACGCCTGCGTTCCAAAGGGACGGGCGTCTTTAGGGACGCAGGCGAATGCCTCGGAACCATGTGTCCCTCGAGGCCCTTCCCGTGTCTCTATCGGGCTATCACGGTGCCGCCCCGGACCTCCCAGACCCGTGTGGTGCAGGCGTCCAGAAAGGCGACATCATGGCTAACGAGCAGCAGCGCGCCGGGGTAGCTGGCGAGCGCGCGCTCGAGGGCCCGCGTGGAGTGCAGGTCCAAATGATTCGTCGGCTCATCCATGATGATCAGGACGGGGTGATCGAGCAGGCCGGCGGCGAGTATGAGCTTGCGCAGCTCGCCGGGGCTCGTCCTGCCTCCCTCCAGGATGCGGTCGGGGTCCGAGTTCAGCTGTGCCACGCAGGAGAGCACCCGTCCGCGTTCGGCGGAGGAGAGGTCATCGATGCGTTCGAGCAGGTCATCGCGCCGTCGTGTGTCGACCTCCTGCGGGATGTCAAGCATCGTGAGGTCGTCGGCGAGCAGCGTGCGCATGTGCGCGAGCAAGGTGGACTTGCCTGCTCCGTTGGGGCCCACGATGCCGATGCGGTCGGTGTTCCCAACGTATAGCTCGGGGATCTCGAGCTGTTCCGTGCCGCAGGGAATGTGCGTGGCCGGGATGCGCAGCAGGGTTTTGCGGGGACTCGGGTGTGCATCGATCCACAGGTCGCCGTCGTAGCGCTTGTGCACGAAGGCGGCGTCGACGCGGGCGCGGGCGGCATCGACTTGGGCGTCCATCTGGGCCGATAGTCTGCCGCGGGCTCCGTCTTGCCCCGTGAACACCGCGAGGTCGATCTTCGCCTTCGCCGATTTGTCCTTGGGGTCGATGTGCCGCTTGCTGCGCCGGGCGTCTGCGCGCGTCGCCTCGCGGGCACGGCGCTCCTTCTCGGCCGATAGGCGAGCAAGCTGGTCTTTTGCCGCCGCGCGCTCGCGCACGAGGGCCTCGCGCTCGCGCGCCGCTTGCGCGTGGGCCGCGGTGTAGCCGCCGGGGCGTACCACGATTCCCTTGGGCTCGAAGGAAGCACAGCGGTCTGCCAGCGTATCGATGAGCGCTCGGTCATGGCTGACGAGGATGCCGATGCCCTGGTAGCGCGCAAGCGCCGAGACGAGCTGCTCGCGTGCATCTGCGTCCAGGTGGTTGCTCGGCTCGTCAAGTGCAAGCACGTCGGGGCGCTGCCAGAGGGCGCAGGCCACCTGCAGCTTCTTCTGCTCGCCGCACGACAGGTCGCCATAGCGCCATGGCATGTCGTCACCGATGCGGAAGATGCGCCTCAGTTCGCGCGCTTCGCGATCGTAGGCGGCGGCGAAGTCATAGAGGGCGTCGGGCGGAGTCGCGGTTTCCTGCGCGCACAGGGTGCAAAATGGACCGCGCGTGACCGAACCGCTATCCGGTTCGAGCTGCCCGCAGGCGATGCGGACAAGTGTGGTCTTTCCGCAGCCGTTGTCGCCCAACAGAGCGGTCCAGCCGACGGGGAAGGTGATGGATACGTTGGAGAGGATGGGCTCGATAGCCGAAGGATAGGTGTAGGACACACCGGAAAGCGCAATCTGCATGACATGCTCCTTGTGACGGCAGGGGCGGTCGAAGCGGCTGCGGCTCGGGCAGCGGCCCCCTGCGTTCGGTCAATGGGAAATGTCTAGCGAATGCGCACCTGTTGCGTCCTTTCCGCCGAATCCGATGGCGTCGCCACACGCACTGCGGGGCAGTATGCCCAACCCGGTCGGCGCGGAAAGTGTAGCGCAAATGACGCCGGGCTGCAAGGCGCCCCACCGAGGTGTCTCTAGAGCATTCAAAGGCTGCGACACCTCGGCCTTCATCCCAGCATATCGCCTGCTAGCGATACTGCCTGGCTACGGCGATTGCCTCACCGAGATACCCGCCGCCAAAGAGCACGCAGTGAAGTAACAGGGGTGCGAGCTGATGGAGGCCAACCCGTTCACGCCACCCATCGGCAAGAGGCGACGCCGCATCGTAGCCGGCAAGGACGTCTTCCAGATAGGGGTAGCCAAAGAGCTGTAGCATCGCGAGGTCTGTTTCGGCGTGGCCTCCGTAGGCCATGGGGTCGATGAGCGCGCCGCCGGTCGGGGAGGAGACGTCTGCCAGATACAGCACGTTGCCCGCCCAGAGGTCGCCATGAAGGCGCGCGCAGGCAACGCCGGCCTCCTCGACAAGCTGGGGTTGCGGAACGTCGAAGTCTCCACGCGCGACGCGGCGCGCAACCTGTTCGAAGAGCTCGACCTCGCGGCGTCCGAAGGAGCCGTCGTCACGCAGAAGCCGCACGTAGTACATGATGCGATGTTCGGCAAAGAACGCGCCCCAGCTGGTGGTTGCCTGCTCGCGGGGTACATAGGGCGTTCCAGCCCGGCCGATGCCGGTGGCCGCGGGGCACTCCGGGGGCGGGCAGCCGAACCAGTCGCCGCCGGCGGCGTGGGTGCGCGCGAGGGCCTCGCCAATGCGCCGCGCAGCTGCTTGCGTGGGGCTTCCGGTGACGATGCGTTCTTCAACGAGACGTGTCCGAGATGCCTCGCGCACCCGTGCAACGCGGATGCCTCCTGCCGGCTCTGCCTCGGCGAGCCAGCGAAGACCCGCGGCTTCGCAGAGGAGCTCGTCGGTGGCACCGGATGCCGTCTTGGTCACCGTGGTAGGGGAGAAGCTGGGCATAAGGTCTCCTTTTCTCGGCATGTCGCGTCGTCAGGGCCCGACGGTTCGTATGCCTGCATGCTGTCACCTGCATCTTTCCTCGTCAAGCGGGCGGGCGGCGCCGCATCGCGACGGGAGCGGGCCCCGGGTGTTGCGCGGGTATCGGCGCAAGGCCGCGAGCTTCGGACGCCGCACGGACATCGGCTTGCTGCGAGCTTAGGGTGTCGCACGGGGCACCGCCTGCCTCTGGCCTCGTTGGTTCCGAGCCTTACCGTTTTGTAACCCCCGCGTAAGGTAAATCGATGGCACGGCATGGCCCCTGGCGGGACAATGACTCAGGATAAGGAGGTATTACCCTATGGATCTCTTGAAGCGGTTCTTGGGTGGCTATGGCGACAACTTTGCCGCGGCGCTTGGCCTGTGGCCGCTCGCGTCGTTCGTGCTCACGCTGCCCATTCTGGCCTATCTGTATCATCGTGACGGGCGCTTGAAATTCGTGTCGGTGGTGTCGACGTACCTTGCGGTGCTCTATGTCTTGGGACTGGGTTGCTTTACGCTCTATCCGCTACCAAGCGGCACCTCGGGTCTTGGCATTACGCGAGGCATCCCCTGGCAGCTCAATCCGTTCGCCTTCGTAGGGGACCTGGCCCGTGAGGGTATCTCCGCCGTTCCCCAGATCGTGTTCAACGTCATCCTGTTCGTGCCGCTGGGCTTCATCGCAGGTCGCTTGCTGCGGCTTTCGTTTTGGAGCTCGACGCTGTTGGGCCTCGCCGTATCCTTCCTCATCGAGGCTGCCCAGGGCACGGGGCTTTTTGGCATCTACGCATTTTCCTATCGCACGGCGGATGTCGACGACCTCATCTACAACACCCTTGGGGCCGCCGTGGGATGGTGGTCGACCGTCCTGCTGGCACGCGTGCTGCCGCCGGGCGCGCTGGCACGCGAGGGCGAAGTTACGCGCGAGCCGGGATTCGTGCGCCGCTGCGTGGCGTTTTGGTTGGATACGCTGCTGGTGGGGCTCCTGATTATCGTGGTGACCACCGCGCTGTTCTTCTTGTTCAATGGCCTTCCCAACGCCGACCGTCTTGAGGAGGTTCCTTGGGTCATGGTGGTGTCTGTTGCGGCGTTCGTGCTGGTCGAGGGGGTGCTGCCCTGGAAGCATGGAGGTTCGACGCCCGGAGGCGGTTTTGTGCGCATGACGTTCGAGACACGTGAGCGGACCGGGGCGCTCCGGCTTGTGTTCTATGTCGTTCGACTGGCCGTGTTGGGCGGATCGTGGCTGCTGTTCCCAATCGCGTGGCCGCTGCTGGCCCTGTTCTTCCTCGTTGCTCGCCGCATGCCGTATGACATGCTGTAGGAGCCGCTGGTCTTAGGGCCGCGCGGGGATACGTTCCGCCTCAATCGGCTCGCTCGCGTGCCCCTTTTGACTCTGATGGGGCAGGCCTGCCTCGGTTTGCGCGAGCCTCCTGGGTCTTTGCCGTTTACCGACAGAATCGACCGTTCGCAGTGCCCCGGTTTTCCATGGATAGTTTCGATGCAAGCAGGGCATAACAGCGGTGTACACAAGATCAGTCGCCAAGGTACAACAGCGACAGGTAGTGAGAGGAGGCGAGTCCAATGGGCACAGAGGATATAGTAGCTTTTGGGCCCGCTCTCCACGTCACCGAGGTCCTTTAGCACGTGGGGGCGAGCGAACTCGCCCAAAGCTTTCCGGAGCTGGTTCGGATAGAACCGTTGAGGTGCGCCAGCGGGCCTAAAAGCTCAACAATAGAATCGCACGTTCCCCGAGTTTGAGTGATGAGGCGATTCCAAAGTACAAAGAGGCGGGGCGGAGCAAAGGGGCTCCGCCCCTGTTTTTGTGTCCCGTTTTGATCCGGTGCCCACGCGAGAGCGGGGCGGACCGAACTGAGGGGTTATAGGACAAAAAGTGAGCGTCGGCGGCCGCATATTTCGCCGAAGCTCAGTTTTGCTCCAGAATAGGGGCAGATTCCGGGGAATTACTGAGCGTTGACGAATCGTCAACACGTGAATATGACGGAGACGACTCGAAGTATGTGAACATGACGGGGATGGCTCGGACACACATCTCGTCCTATAACCCGGGTTATAGGACAAAAGCGTGCCTGGTTTTGAGGCGGCGATGTGGGTCGCGGCCTCTTTCGAAGTGTAGAGGACTGAAAATGCTCCGATTACGCCCCGCGCAACAAACTCGTTTCGGTTTTATGCAGTTTGTTTTAAAGATAGAAAGTACACTTTACTATACTAAAGTGCTCAACTGGGGCTTTGATGCCGTTTTGAGCGCTAAAACCGGGGTCTACTTGGCTTGTCGCGAAGTAACTGCATAAAACCGAAACGAGTTTTCTGTGCGGCATCTTCGAGCCACTGTGCAAGTTCGATTAACCCGCGGTGGCGGGTTGCCAGGGCTTGCGGAGGTGAGCGCGCGGCCGGCCCAGGACGCCCGTGCGGGTTCATGACCCGCCGTTACGAGCGATACCTGGGAGGCTGCTACAATGAGCGGCGGACGCGCATGATGAGGCACACGGATTCCGGTCGTACGGACAGTTGCCGCTTACAG
The DNA here is from genome assembly GCF_002160065.1 of Collinsella sp. An2. Classification (GTDB taxonomy): domain Bacteria; phylum Actinomycetota; class Coriobacteriia; order Coriobacteriales; family Coriobacteriaceae; genus Limicola. The sequence continues at coordinate 409,852 of NZ_NFJW01000001.1, forward strand.
GGGTCGAAGGGGGAGCTATGGCAGACACGGATAGCGGCAGCTGGCCGCTGGTCGCGATCATGGTCGCCGAAGATACCTCTCAGGCGGCGCGTGCCCGTGCGAACGAACTTGCCGATCGGCTGGGAGTTCCGATCGCGACAACGCCGCCGGAGGGCTCAGTGCTGGCTTTGAGCTGCGACGACGAGGGCCTGTCTCTTATCGGTGGAGGGCTCGAGCTCCGGGCGGACCTTGCGGACATGCTTCCGCGCCTCGCACCGGCAAACCTGCGGCGCGAGCTGTTGGTGCGCGCGGCGCGCATCAAGGGGGCGGCATCGGAAGGGCAGCCGCTGCATGCCGTGGACGCGACGGCGGGATTGGGAAGCGACTCGCTGCTGCTTGCCGCATCGGGGTTCGAGGTCTGCATGTTCGAAAGTAATCCTGTGATAGCGGCACTGCTGGAAGACGCTCTGCGCCGGGCATCTTTTCATCCCAACCTGACCGATATCGTGCGCCGCATGCATCTGGTTGTAGGCGACAGCGTAGAGGCGCTGCCGCACGTGTCGCCAACGCCCGATGTGGTGTATCTGGACCCCATGTTCCCCGAGCGTAAGAAAAGCGCTGCGGTCAAGAAGAAGTTTCAGCTGTTACATCGGCTGGAGCGTCCATGCGCGAACCAGGAAGAGCTGCTTCGAGCCGCCCTGGCGGCGCATCCGCGCAAGGTCGTGGTGAAGCGGCCGGTGAAAGGTCCCGGTCTCGCTGGTGTCAAACCGAGTCACGTCATTGCGGGCAAGGCGGTTCGCTACGACTGCATCGTGCCGCCGCGGTCCTAGCGCGCAGCGGGCAAGTGCCGCCACGGCCCTAGCGTGCAGCGGGCAAGTGGGATCTGCAGGCAAAGCGCGGACCCGTCGACGCCAGGTCGCATGCCACCGAGGGCCAGGCGCAAACAGTAGGCATCGCGCGAGCAGCTCCAGCCCCCGTTAGGGCTCCTATCCAAGAACCGTGCGAGCGACCGCGAAGACGACCCATAGCACGGGCGTCGCCGCACAGACAACGATGCCCGCAATAGAGCTCACAAGTCCGATGGTGCAAGGCAGGTCCTTGCGATAGTCCTGCTTGCGGGCGCGTCGCGAAAGCACGACGCCCGCTATGGCCATGGCAAGCCCCACGAGCTGCAGCGGGACGATGGGGACAAACGAGATGATGATGGCGCCGATGCCAAGCGCGATGGAAGCGTACTCCATGGAGCCTCCCGGAGATACGAGCGCGTTGCCGCGGGAATGATTAGACAATGCTCCTTATGATATCCGTTCGAGGATCATGCTAACCCGGGTCCTCTCGGCGGTTCGTGGAGTCTGGTCGACGGCGCGCTTCCACCCTGCGCACGTTCCCACTTGCCGCTACAATACCAGCGTCAATCATGCATCATCGTCGCGCATCCCTATGCCTGCGGGCCCTACCCGCCAGGGCGTGTTTTGCGCGGCGGGAAGGGAAGTTCATGCCAAGCATTGCCGACGAGATCGCTTCGCGCCGAACGTTCGCCATCATCTCGCACCCCGACGCGGGCAAGACCACGCTCACCGAGAAGCTGCTGCTCTACACCGGCACCATCCAGTCTGCAGGATCGGTGAAGGGCAAGAGCAGCGCCAAGCATGCGGTGTCCGACTGGATGGACATCGAGAAGCAGCGCGGCATCTCCGTCACGTCGTCGGTGCTGCAGTTCACTTACGGCGGCTGCTGCGTGAACATCCTCGACACCCCCGGCCACCAGGACTTCTCCGAGGACACCTACCGCACGCTCATGGCCGCCGACGCCGCGGTCATGGTCATCGACGGCGCCAAGGGCGTCGAGGCACAGACCGTGAAGCTCTTCAAGGTGTGCGCTCTGCGCGGCATCCCCATCTTCACCTTCGTCAATAAGCTCGACCACGAGATTCGCGACCCCTTTGACCTCATCGAAGAGATTGAGAACGTGCTTGGCATCGCGACCTACCCCATGAACTGGCCCATCGGATGCGGCCAGAACTTCCGCGGCGTCTTCGACCGTGCGAGCCGTCACGTGCTGGCGTTCGAGGGCGACGGTCGCGCAAACGCCACGAAGAAGGTGGGCGAGATCGAGGCGTCGCTTGGTGACCCGGAGCTCGACGAGCTCATCGGAGCCGAGAATCACCGTACCCTGATGGACGACATCGAGCTTCTGGACGGCGCCGCCGACGAATTCGACCTCGAGGCGGTGCGTGCGGGCAAGCTCTCGCCGGTCTTCTTTGGCTCGGCGCTCACGAACTTCGGCGTCGAGCCGTTTCTGCGCGACTTCCTGCGCCTGGCTCCCGCCCCGGCGCCGCACAAGGACGCCATTTCGGGCGAGCTGATCGACCCCGTTAAGGACGATTTCTCGGGCTTCGTGTTCAAGATCCAGGCCAACATGGATAAGAACCATCGCGACCGCATTGCGTTTCTGCGCATCTGCTCGGGCAAGTTCGAGCGCGGCATGGAGGCGTTCCACGTCCAGGGCAACCGCAAGCTCAAGCTTGCCACGGGCACGGCCATGATGGCCGACGACCGCGCCATCGTCGACGAGGCCTATGCGGGCGACATCGTGGGCCTCTTTGACCCGGGCATCTTCTCCATCGGCGACACGCTGTATGCGGGCAAGCGGCGCGTGCAGTTTGCGGGTATCCCCACGTTCGCGCCGGAACATTTCGCGCGCATCTCGCAGGTCGACACGCTCAAGCGCAAGCAGTTCGTGAAGGGTATGGAGGAGCTTGCCCAGGAGGGCGCCGTGCAGATCTTCCGCGAGATCGGTGCCGGTATGGAAAGCGTCATCGTGGGCGTGGTCGGCGTGCTGCAGTTCGAGGTGCTCGAGCAGCGCCTCAAGAGCGAGTATCGCGTCGAGGTGCGCCGCCAGCCGCTCGCCTATACCGATATCCGCTGGATTGCCAACGGCGAGGACGAGCTCGACGTGCAGAAGCTCAACCTCACGCGCGACACGCTGCGCGTCGAGGACATGCGTGGTTCCAAGCTGCTGCTGTTCACCAGCCCGTGGAATATCGACTGGGCGATGGAGCATAACCCCGAGCTCAAGCTTTCCGAGTTCGGCAACGTGACGTTCTAGACGTCGGCCGCGGCGTGGAGCCTCAAGGTTCCAGGGGTTACATGGACCTTACAGAATCGTTCGCATGAGGTCCCCAACTGTAAGCCACGGGTAAGAATAGGTAGGCATCGACGTGCCAAGATAGGTCCTGTCGTCGCGGAGCGGCCGCGGCGGCAGGGCTTATTTGTTGGAGGTGCGTCATGCTCGTCAAGCTTGCGCTGGGCAATGTACGCCGCAGCGTCCACGATTTTTCGGTCTACTTTTTAACGCTTGCGCTGGCGGCATGCCTGCTGTATTCGTTTCTCGCGTCGACAGACTATTTGCTTGCGCTTGATCTTACGGCCGAACAGCGCGCGCATTTTGCTCAGGCGGGAGGCGTTCTGCAGGCCTTCGCCGTATTCGTCGTGGTGATCTTTGCGTTTCTGGTTGGCTATGCCAACGTCTTTCTGCTGCGTCGACGTCGCCGAGAATTTGGCATCTACGTCCTGCTTGGCATGGGGCAGATGCGGGTGGCGACGGTGCTTGCCCTCGAGAGCGGCGTAGTGGGGGCGGCCTCTTTTGTGGCGGGAGTCGGCCTTGGGGCGCTGCTCTCTCCTGCGTTCGGACTGGTGGCCGCGTTCGTGTTCGGCGTGCCTTGGAGGCCGGTCGCCACATTCTCGGTTTCGGGCGCTGTGCAATGTCTTGTGGCGTTTGCCGTCATTACGGCGCTTGCCGCGCTCAGGGCGGTGTGGAGTGTTCGGCGACGCTCACTTGTCGAGCTCATGCGAAGCGGCCGCGTGCCGGAGCGGCGCAGGCTTGCCGGCGTGCGCTCCGTGCGCGGGGAGCTCGTCGTTGCCGCGGCTCTGTTGGCGGTGGTGTGGGGAACGTGCCTGCTGAACCCGGGGTATTTCATTGTGTTCATCGTGCCCATGGGCTTTATTGCGCTGGGTGGCACCTATCTGCTACTGCGCGTGTTGGGCGCGCGCATTCCCGAATGGTTGCGGCAGCGACCCGACCGTTATTGGAGCGGCCTGCATCTGTTTACGGTTCGTCAGGTTGAGAGCAGGGTCGAGAGCGGATGCGCCGCGCTTTCCGCGGTGTGCGTTCTTATGGCAGCGGGTATGTGCATGGTCGTCGCGGGCCTTGCCTTCAGCGTGGGCGTGCGCGAGGGGTCGCTCTTTGGGTCGGTGACGACGGGGCTCGAACCGATTGCGTTCGCCTGCATCTTTTACGGCGCAGCGTTTTTGGTAAGCGCGGCGGCGGTGTTGGCGTTGCAACAGCTCTCACAGGCATCCGATACCGCCGCCGCGTACCGTACGCTCGATGTGTTGGGTGTCCGGCGCGGCATGGTTCGCAGCTCGATTCTCGCGCAGGTCGTGGTGAGCTTCGCGGTTCCCGGTGCTCTGTCCTGCGTACACTGCATCTTCGGCTTCACGCTCATCGGCATGCTTACCTTGATGAGCGGAGCCGTGGGGTTCATGTCCTTTGCTGCGGGGACGCTCGCCTTCACGGCGGTGACGTTTGCACTCTACTACGCGGTGACGGCGCGCACCTGCGTGCGGGCGCTTCTTCCTCGTGCGCTGGCATGATGGTTGATGTCGCGGCATCGTCCCGCGCCGCCGGCCTCGCGTCTCCGGCGTCCCGACGCGTCCCTCCGAGATCTCGTATCCGCTCCCGGAACTCCACGCCCCCGCCCTGGCTTCTGTGACGTTTTTCTGAGCGACATCTGCGCGGAGCGTATCATTTTAGAATTGCAACGCGCTGCAGAAGGCATAAGTCCAGTTGCCTTCTGCAGCGCGTTTTTGTGCACGTGGGGGCTGGGCGGACAGGAGGTTCACGCGATGCCTACCAATCGCGCACAGCGTATCGTGTTCTCTATTCTCATGGCATTTGCGATGGTCTACGGCATGGAGCTGTATAACCAGGCGCTTATGGCGGGTGGCCTTGCCACCGAGCTGTTTCTCACGCCGTTCGCCGACATCATTCCGCTCATGGTGGCGGTCATTGTGCTGGAAAGCCTTATAGGCGGAAAGATCGCCCACCATCTCACCGCAAAGTTGCTCGACCCAGCAAAGAGCCCCGCTTTGCTCTGCACCGTTTTTATGGGCGCGTTTACCTGCTGGAGCATGTGCCCCATGATGAGCCTGGTCGCGACGATCGTGTTCAAGCAGCCGCCGCTGGGGCAGTTTGTTGCCACCTGGCTGCAGACGGTCGCGTTCAATTTCCCCATGGCGCTTCTGTGGCAGCTCTTCGTTGCTGGTCCTGCCGTTCGCGCGGTTGCTCGCGTGCTTTACCGTTTGCCGGTGCTTACCGGGGGAGAGGCCGTTGGTCGCAAGGTCCAGGCTTAGGGCCATCTGGCGGCATTGATAATCGTCTTGCTGCTTTTGCTGGGCGATGTGGTTACATAGTGGTGCAGAACAGACAACGTAACCACGTCACTGGCTCGCATAACTGCGGGCACGGTTCTAGATAACGGATTCTAGATAACGGAGGCGGCAGGCATGAAGACGGGGCGCGAGCTCACGCGGCAGCTGGAATCAATCGATCGCCGGGGGTACCCCGCTTACAAGTCGCTGCGCGGCGTGTGGCAACTCGACGGCTTCGACCTGTCGATCGACCACGTGCAGGGCGACCCGTTTGCCGCGCCGTCCAAGGTGAGCGTGTGGGTTCCTGCCGAGCGCGTGGGGATTCCCCCCGAGCTGTTTGATATGCCGCATCGGCGTATCGCGCTTGAGGACTTTTTGGTGCGGCGGTTCTCGTCCGAAGCGGCGAAGGTCAGCTTTGCCGCGGGCGGTTCGGGAAAGAGCGGTTTGGTTGCGACGAGCAGGCCGGGCCCCGAGGTATTGCCGCGCTCGGCATGCGAGGTGGGTCCCGATGGGGTGATTGTTCGCCTGGAGATCGGGTTTCCGGCACATGGTCGCACGGTCGATGCCCGTGCGCTCGCTCGCATCCTGTTCGAGTTGCTGCCGCGATGCATTGAGCGGGCGATCGTGTGCGACGAGGCTGCCTTGCGCGCAGCTCGGCAGGCGGTGGAGCTTGCGGACGACCAGCGCGAGGTGCGTTGCCAGCTGAAAGAGCGTGACCTGGTCGCCTTTGTGGCAGACGGGTCGATTCTGCCGCGCGCAAGCGGTGTCTCGTCGCGTCCGCTGTCTGGCGCGCGTCCCTTCGCGGCTCCGTCGGAGCTGTGCGTGGTGCTCGACCTGCCCCATCGCGGTCCCACGGCGGGTATGGGCATCCCGCGTGGGGTGACGCTTATCGTAGGAGGCGGCTATCACGGCAAGTCGACGCTGCTCAAGGCTTTGCAGGAAGGCGTATACGACCACGTCGCCGGCGACGGGCGCGAGCTTGTGATCACCGACGCCACCGCCATGAAGCTGCGCGCCGAGGACGGGCGCGCCGTGCGGTCGGTCGACATCTCGCCGTTTATCGATAACCTGCCGGATGGCCGCGACACCGCCTCCTTTTCCACCGAGGACGCAAGCGGCAGCACGTCGCAGGCCGCGTCTACGGTGGAGGCGCTCGAGGCTGGCGCACGCGTGCTGCTTATCGACGAGGACACCTCGGCTACCAACTTCATGGTTCGCGACCGCCTGATGGAGGAGGTCGTCGCGGCGGACCATGAGCCGATCACGCCGTTCGTCGAGCGGGTTCGCGGGCTTTGGGAGGACGCGGGCGTGAGCACCGTGCTGGTTGTGGGAAGCTCAGGAGCGTTTTTCCCTGCGGCCGACGTGGTGATACAGATGGACCGCTACGAGGCTCATGACATCACCGAGCGCGTGCGTGCAGTCTGTCGCGAACATGGGCTGGACGTCGAGCGTCATGTTGCTGGTATCGAGCCTGCGTCTCCTCGGGCGCTTGTGCTGCCGGTTGGCAAACGGGACCATGGCCGTCGTGGAGCCCACGGCGCTGCGCGCGGCCGCGACGACGACCGCATCAAGGTGAGGGTCCGCGGCCTCGAAGGGTTCGAGGTCGGAGGTGGGTTGGTCGACATGCGTCAGGTCGAGCAGCTGATAGATGCCGAGCAGACCGCGGCGCTGGCCCAGATGGTTCGCCTTGTGTTGCAGCACGGCCAGGCGAGCGGTTCCCGCAAGATGAGCGACGTGGTGGATGACATCTATGATCTTCTGGACGATCAAGGCTGGGAGGCGCTTGCTGAGCGCGGGGAGGTCGCCTGCGGCCTTGCCCTGCCGCGCCCACAAGAGCTCTTCGCCGCGCTGAATCGTTGGCGGGGCTAGGGTTTCCCTGGGGGCATGCTGGCGGCGTATCCCCAGCGGTCTCTGGGGGGCGTGTCGGCGGCGCATCTCCAGGGATTGTGTCAGTTGCGGGGCAGATTCGTATCTGCGCCGTACCTGTGGTCGCGCTACGATACAAGTGGGGGCTTCGTCCCCCTGTGAACGGCCTGGATACACTGAAGCGGGGCGGTGGATATGGCGATGACCATGGTTGGTTGGAAAGCGCTGAGAAGACGGAACCTGCGAAAGACGGCCTGCCGGATATGCGTTGTCCTTGCGGCCTCCGCAGCACTGCTCTTCTCGCCCGCATTGGCATGGGGAGCGGAGGCGCCTCTTTCGCGCAGTGCGTCCGAGGGCGCGACGCTTTACGAGTCGCTTTCGGTGCCTGAGGCAACCCATGAACCCATGCTCGGCGAAGCCCTGCAAGCCTCGGACGGAAACGGTGCCATTGCTGCTCAGTCGAGCAGCTATGCACCCACCTTCATCATCAATGCCATCGGCAATTTCCATCAAACTGAGGCGCGCAAGCTGCTCGACCTGGTGAACCAGGCCCGCGCCCGCGAGGGCGTGCGACCGCTTGCGTATGACACCAACCTTGAGGATGTGGCCATGCTGCGGGCTGCCGAGTGCCAGATGAGTTTTAGCCACACGCGCCCGAACGGCTGGGATTGCTTTACCGCGGCCGACCAGCTTGGCGTCAATACCGGATGGACCATGGGCGAAAACATCGCCGCAGGGTACAGCAACGCCGCGGCCACCAACCAGCAATGGACCAACTCTGCCGGCCACTACCGGAACATGGTCAATCCCAACTTCACCTCGTTTGGCGTGGCAGCGTTTGAGATGAACGGCTGGTGGTGCTGGGTCGAGTTTTTCGGTGCCACGCAGGGAACCGGCTTCAATACGACGGCGCTCGACGGCACCTATGTGGTGACCACCGATGCTCAGGTGGCGTTTTTGCCACTCATCTACGAGGACGTGAATCCGAACGATTGGTACGTCTCCAACGACGGTGGCGAGAACTTCTGCTACGTTATCAATACGGGCCTCATGAGCGGCTATGGCAATCGCCCGGCATTTGGTCCCTATGACTCGGTGACGCGCGGGCAGGTGGCTACGATCTTGTGGCGCATGGCAGGCGAGCCGATTGTTTCGTCCGCCGACTTTAGCGACGTGAACTATGGGGAGTTCTATGGCAAGGCAATTCGCTGGGCGCGAGCGACCGGCGTGGTGAGTGGCTATGGCGACACGAACACCTTTGGACCCGATGATGCGGTGACGCGTGAGCAGCTATGCGTGATGCTTGCCAACTATGCAAGTCGCATCGCCGGGCTTGATGTTTCGTCAACCATGACGAAGGCGTCGAGCATGCCCGACTGGGGAAAGGTGGCCAGCTGGTCACAAGAGGCTATGGGCTGGGCGCTTGACGAGGGCATCATGAGCGGCGTGGAGGTGAGCAAGGGCTACCGTGAGTTGAAGCCGAAAGATACCGCTCAGCGCTGTCAGCTGGCAACCATGGTCGCGGTCTTTCATCGTGACATACTGAACTAGGAAGCTATCGCGCCTCCCGTGGTGCATGCGGGAGGCGCTGATGATGTTCGAGTTTAGTGCAGAAATGAAACCTCGGTGCAAAAGCGGAATATGGGTGCAACGTTGCACGAAAAAGGCCCCTTAGGGTGGGAATTCCGTGCGAGGCTGCACGCGTTTTCTAAAAATGCACCGAGGTTTCATTTCTGCACGCTACTTGGGCTACCATCGAACGAGCAATGGTGCCGAGGGAGTGCTGGAGGATACGGCTCCTAGAACGGGGCAGCATCGCGAGACGATGCGGGGTCGTGACAAGGCGTTGCGTCGCGCAAAGGCGTGACGCTGTGGATGGGCTCGTCGAGCAGGCGGACAAGGAGACCAGCTATATGAAGTCAAGACCAAGACGCTGAGAACTTTCAGGAATCTTCAGTTTGGACCGTTGCACCTTGAGAACCGGATACCGGATGCTTTGACGGGCCCCTCCCCGGCCTCGCCGGGTCGTACGGGACCCCGTCCCGCATCACCGCGAAGACTATGTGGCAGAGCTTCCGCGCCACGGCGGTCACCGCCACCCGGTGGCACTTGCCCTCGCGCCTC
>NZ_NFJW01000010.1 GCF_002160065.1 Collinsella sp. An2
AAGGCGGGCAGCGACCGCTCCATGACCTCGAGGAGCCGGTGGCGCATCGAGAAGCTCGTCCGCAGCGACACGCCGCAGGCCGCCGCGCAGTCCCTGAGCGTGGCGCCCGAGACCATGAGCGCGGCGTACTCCGCCCAGGTCGGGGCCTCGAGCTTGCTCGACGCGAGCACGCTGCCGGTCGTCCCGCGGAAGGTCCTGCCGCACCCGCGGCACAGCCAGCGCTGGGCGCCGTCGGCGTCGCGGCCGCGCCTCACCACGCGCGGGCACCCGCACCTCGGGCAGCACGGGGCCTCCTCCCCGCCCCCCGCCGCGTCCTCCTCCATGACGGCGAGCAGGGCCTCGAGCGCCGACCGCCTGTCGTCGCCCCTCATCGCCCTGAACATGCTCTCCCAGCCCATCGCGGACATCGCGGACCCCTCTCTCCCCGGGAACACCTTCAGGGGAGAGGCTACTCCGCCGTGCGGACGAAAATACAAATAGAGGGTTAACACAGCCATGACGTCAAAGAAAAGCCCCGCCGGGGCGGGGCAAAGCATGCGATAAAACGGCTGCTAGTCGACCGAAACGAGGCTAAAGACCTCGTGTCCTTCGGTCTCAAGAACGTTGCGCGGGTGCAGGAAGGAAAGTTCGAGGATGCACCCGTAGCCAAGCAGCGTCGCTCCGGTCTCCTGGACAAGCTTGCCGACGGCGGCAAGGGTGCCGCCGGTAGCGATAAGGTCATCGATCACGAGCACGCGGTCCTCGGGGGTCAAGGCATCGGCGTGAATCTCAAGCGTGTCGGTGCCGTACTCGAGCTCGTAGCTCATGGAGATGGTCTTGCGAGGCAGCTTGCCAGGCTTGCGGGCCGGTACAAAGCCGGCACCAAGCTCAAGGGCGACCGGAACGCCAACCATAAAGCCGCGCGCCTCGGGGCCGATGACCTTCGTCACGCCAAGCTCACGGAAATGATCGGCAAGTGCGTCGACCGTAGCACGAAGCGCCTCGGGATCGGCGAAGAGCGGCGTGATGTCCTTAAAGATCACGCCAGGCTCCGGGTAGTCGGGAATGTCCACGATCCGTGATGCGATATCTACCATCTTGTTCATACTCCCTTGGTCTCAGGTCGTCTGAATTTGCTACCGGCTGCGACGCGTAGTGCCAGACGTGGTTCGCTGGCGCTTGCTCAGGGGTTCGATGCCTCCGCTTGGCGGCTTCTGCGCGTCACGCGCGGCGTCGCGAGCCGCCTCGGACCGGGTGATCTCGTCATCGATCTGGTCGACGTCGGCATCCTCGACGACGGCATGCAGCGATTCGAAGACACGGTTCTTCAGAAGCGCTGTCTGGACGCCGTCGGTAAGGTCGTGGAGTTTTTTGAACGCGCGCTCAAGCTTGGCGTCGCGGTCCTCATCGCTCGTGTCCATGCCCAGCATGCCGATCAGCACCTGCTCGAACATCGTCGACTCGCGGTTGGCGGCAAGCACGTACTGGCGAAGGTTCCTGGGCTCGATATGGAAGCGTGACAGCTCGGAGCAGTAGCGGATGATCTCGAAGTCGCGGCCGTCGATGAGCTCGCGGTTCTTGGGGCTCTTTACGATGCGCACGAGGTCGTTTTCGGCCAGCGAGCGGACGAAGGAGATGCTAACGCCCAGAAGGTCGGGGATGTCCTCGATAGGGTGCAGCTTCTGCTTCGTCTCCTTGGGCTGCTCCTTGATGGGAACGTCCGAAAGGAGCCCGACCTCGTACTGCAGGGTGCTGAGGTCCGTGGCGCTATCCAGTCGCTGCTTGATGACATTCAGGGGCATGTAGCGCGTCTTTTGGAGATGTAGGATGACTTCGAGCCGGTCGATATCCTCCTTGGAATACTGGCGGTATCCCTTGGGGGTGCGATGCGGGGTTATCAAGCCCTCGTCTTCCAAAAAGCGAATCTTAGAGTTCGAAAGGTCTGGATACGATCCACGCAACAGATTGACGACCTGGCCGATGCTGTAGTAGTTGCGTTCGGCCAAGCCTATTCACCCGTTTCGATGCGCTCCGGCTTGCTTTCATGGTAGATCAGCGTGAAGGTGCCGATCTGCACGGACGAACCGTCATGGAGCGGTGCCGAGTTGACGATGGCGCCGTCGACCCACGTGCCGTTGAGCGAGCCGAGGTCTTCGATCACCGCGCCGCTCGGCGTGCGGAGAATCTTGGCATGGCTGCGGGAGACGGTCATGTCGTTCAAGAAGATGGCGTTCGCGGGGTCGCGCCCAATCGTGGTCTCGGTGTCGACAAGCTCAAAGGTGTTGCCGGTCTGCGGCCCCTTGATGATGGAGAGCACGGGATTGGAAATGCGGGCGCTCCTCATGAGGTCGGGTGCGGTGGCATCGTCTATGGGCATGCGAAAGACACGCGTGGAATCAGTCTGGTTGGACATTGCTACCCCTATCGAACATACCCGGCGACATCCGGGCGGAAAGCTTTACGTTCCATTCTACCCCAAAGGCATCACAGGCCGGCTGCAAGGCTTAGGAGGTCTCCTCCGACTCCACGATTTCGGGGTTGAGGAAGTCGATGTCCTCGTCTTCGGGGTGGTCGATGGCATGCTTGATGGCTATCGCTCCCTTGATGGTGTAGATAACCGCGGTGAGCAGGGAGCAGATGATACCGAGGTAGATAAAGAAGATGCCCAGCGGAGCCGAGCTGCCGTTGAGGCCGGGAAGGGCGGAGACGCCGGGGAACCACGAGAGGCCGTCAACCACGGGCAGACCCAGCAGCATGAGCGAGAATCCCGTCATGAGGAGCGCCGTGGCGGCCTTGCCGGTGTAGACGACGTCGATGGGGCGCTTGTGGAAGTGGCGGACAACCAGGTTGCCGCAGGCAAGGTAGACGTCACGCCCGATGACAAGAATGCACATCCACAGGGGAAGCTCGCCGCGGGCAACAAGGCCCAGCACGCCGGTGAAAAGCAAGGCGCGGTCGACGATGGGGTCCATCATCTTGCCAAGCCAGCTGACGGTCTTCGTCATGCGGGCGATCTGGCCGTCCAGCCAGTCGGTGGAGGCGGCGACGGCATAGATGGCAAGTGCTACGTAGCGGTTGAAGTCGGTGACGAACAGGTACAGGAACACCACGGTAAGGACAAGCCGTATCGCGGTGATGCAGTTCGAAATGGTGAAAATCTTATTGGAGGGATAGTCGGAGGTGCCGATGAGCTCCCGTCTGATCTTCTTCTTGAGACCCACGCTACTCCCCTGTCGCTCGTTTCGTGCACGCTAGGGCATGTACACACTAGGGCTACTATACCCACTGCGTAGGGACGAACAGCGACGAATGCTGTATACGAAAAGGGCGCCATAAAGGCGCCCTGCAAGCTTCTGGTCGGGACGACTGGATTCGAACCAGCGACCCCTTGACCCCCAGTCAAGTGCGCTACCAAGCTGCGCCACGTCCCGAAGCAAACGCTGTTGTCCTGAACAGCAAAAGATACTTTACTCAACTCGTCCGCTCGATGCAAGGACTTTTTTGCGCAATCTTACAAATCGTATGCGCGGCGCAGGACGGCGCGGGCAAGGTCCGCCTTGGCAAGCGTCGGCAGCTCCTCCGCTCCGTCGCTGGTAACCCACCATGCCTTGTCGGTATCCGAGCCGAATCCGGAGTCCGCGCGCGAGACATCGTTGGCAACGATCGCGTCGCATCCCTTGCGCTCAAGTTTGGCTTGGGCGTGCTCCAGGAGGCGGTCGGTCTCGGCGGCAAACCCGATGACGCGTCGGCCCCCTTTATGGGCAGAGATCTCGCCTAGGATGTCGGGGGTTTGGACGAGCTCCACGGAATCGAGCGGCTCGGCAGACTTCTTGAGCTTGTGGTCTGCGGGGTGAGCCGGGGTATAGTCCGCGACGGCGGCGGCGCAGATGACGATGGTGCTCGCGTCAAAGGCGTCGATCACAGCGTCGTGCATCTGCTGTGCGGTCTCGACCGGAATGCAGGTCACGCCGCGCGGAGGCTCAAGCGAGGTAGGGCCAAGCACCAGGGTTACCTGGGCGCCCATGTCCCGTGCCGCCTCGGCAAGGGCGATGCCCATCTTGCCTGAAGAGCGATTGCCGATGTAGCGCACCGGATCGATGGGCTCATGCGTGGGGCCAGCCGTGATGAGCACGCGCTCCCCTGCCAGAAGCTTGGCGTCTGGCGATGAGGAGCGGGCAAGAACGTCAAGGGTCGCCTCGACGATCTGCTCGGGCTCGGCAAGGCGGCCTTTGGCGACGTCGCCACATGCCAGATAGCCCTCGCCAGGCTCGACCACGTTGACGCCTCGACGACGGAGGGTCTCAAGGTTCTCCTGGGTGGCCGGGGCCTCCCACATCCCTACGTTCATGGCCGGTGTTACCACGATGGGAGACGGGGTGGCGAGCAACGTCGTCGACATGAGGTCATCGGCGATGCCGTGGGCCATCTTGGCAAGGATGTTGGCCGTGGCTGGCGCAACAAGTACGACGTCCGCCTCTTGGGCGAGCGAGATGTGATGAATGGGGTCCTCGGGGTCGTCGAAGAGGCCGACCGCGACCTTCTCGTGCGTGAGCGACCGGAAGGTCGTAGGCCCCACGAATTTTGTCGCATGCTCGGTCATGAGCACCTTGGCGCGGCATCCACGCTTCTGCAGCAGGCGAACGATCTCGCATGCCTTATACGCGGCGATGCATCCCGTCACACATACCAGGACGCAGGGCTCATCCGTCCGATCGGACATCTTAGGCCTCCTCGGTCACGATGAGCATGCGATGGCAGTACGGGCAATGCGTGATGCCTTCGACGCGCGAAAGGTCGGCGAGCGAGGACTCGGTAAGCGTCATGCGGCAGGTGGAGGGCACGGCGCCCACCAGACGCTCGACCGCAAGGCCGTTGAAGCGCTTGAGGCAGCGGTCATACTCGGCAAGGATGTCTTCGGGAATCCGCGCACGAAGGGCGGTCTGGCGACGCTCCGCCTGGTCAATGTCCGCCTGGATGGATTGGGCCTTGTTACGAGCTGCCTGGGCGTCGGCCTTGATGGCGCGCTCGCAGCGGGAGAGGAAGTCGGATGCCTGGGCCTCCTGCTCTTTGACCTCGGCGAGGTTGCGCAGATGCTCCTCGCGGGCAAAGGCGATCTTGTCGAGCTCCTTGGCAAGGTTGGACAGGTCGATCTCGAGCTGCTGGACAGCGTCGTAGTCGGAAGGGTCGACGCATCCGCGCTGGACGTCTTCGACGGCCTGCTTGCAGTCGCGTTCGTCTTCCTCGAGCTCTGCGAGTTCCGTCTCGAGGTCTTTGCGACGGCCTACGATGCGCAGGGTATCGTCCTTGACCTTGAGATACGCCTTGCGCTTGCGCGCAAGTGCCTTGATTTCGGGCAGGTCGGCAAGATCTGCCCGGCTACGGGCCAGCGCGAGATCAAGCTCTTGCAGATCAAGCAGGTCTGTTCCAACGCTCATGAGCGCACTCCTTCGTTCGTCGTCCACCATTGGCGGGGGCAATCCATTGTAGCGATGCTGGCGGCTTCGATGCCGGCCGACTCGGCGGCCACAGAAAGGATATCTACAAACGGCTGCTCGGAGCGATCGTGCCCCAGCAGCACGACGCTGCAGCCGCGAAGCGCAAGGTCCTGGCAGACGTGATAGCCGGCCTCGCCGGTCACGACCACCTGCGCGCCCGCGGCAAGGGCGAGCTCGCCTAAGTCTCCAAGTGAGCCACCGAGAACCGCGGCACGCTCGATCTGCTGCGCGGGGTCTCCCCACACGCGAGGCGTGGTTCCAAAGGCCGTCGCGCAGCGCTGGGCAAGCGTTTCGAGGGCGCACGGCTCAAGCGTGCCCACGGCGCCAAGCCCGGCAAGCGTGTCGTCGTCGGGATGCTCAAGCGAACCTTCCGGCGTCACGCCCGCGAGTGTAGCAAGGTGGGCGCGGGCCTCGCGGGAGCGATCGAGGTTCGTATGAAGCGAGATCACCGAGACACCGAGGCGTGCTGCCGCAAAGACGGCAGACGAGCAGGCGACATTTGTTGCCGAAGGAGCCGGCTCGAAGCTTGCCGGCGCCTTTATGTAGACAGGGTGATGCGTGAGCAGGACGTTGGCACCCATGGCCGCGGCGGCCTCGACGTTGGCGAGCGTGGGGTCTAGCGCGACGGCGATGCGGCCCACCTCCTGAGCCGGATCTCCCACCGAGAGGCCTATGTGGTCCCACGACTCGGCCGTATCGGCTGGAAAGCGCTCGAGCAGGCGTTCCAGAAGTGTTGCGACGTTCACGATCGTCTCCTATCCAATGAGCTTGGCCAGGGCATCGGCAAACGCATCGAGGTCGTCCGAGCGCACGCGGTCGTCGAACGAGATGCGCAGCGACCCCTGGGCGGCCGCCGCATCCATACCCATGGCAGTGAGTACGTGGCTCGCTGCGGTACTGCCGCTCGAACAGGCGGAGCCTGCCGATACTTCGAACCCGGCAGCGTCAAGCCGAAGCACCAGGGTCTCGGAGTCCCAGCCGTCTACGTAGATGGAAACGATTCCGGGCAGGCGGTCTTGAGAGAGGATGTCCGGCACCGTTGGATGAATCTTGGGATGCGCGCAGAGCGTGCGATAGAGGCTGGCGGAAAGCTCCATGAGGCGTGCATGGTCTTTTGGAAGCCGCTTGGCGAGAGTATCGGCAGCCGCGGCGAGCGCGACGATGCCTCGGAGGTCCTGCGTGCCCGCTCGGCGTCCCGCCTCCTGTCCCCCGCCGAAAACGCGGGGACGCAGGGGCGTGCGGCCTTTTAGGTAGAGAAAGCCCGAGGCAACCGGTCCGCCGATCTTGTGCCCGGCGACAGACAGGGCGTCGATGCCAAGGCTGCAGACATCGATAGGCATATGGAGGTATCCCTGAATCGCGTCGGCATGAAAGAAGGCTCCGACACCATGGGCGAGCGTGGCAAGCTCTTGGGTGGGCTGCACGACGCCGGTCTCGTTGTTGGCAACCATGATCGAGACGAGCGCGACGTCCGTATCGAGGGCATCCGCCAGTCTTTCGGATCGAACCGTGCCGTCGCGATCGGGGTCGACGACCGTGACGGAAAAGCCGGCCTCGCGCAACAGCGGCAGGTTGTCGAGAATCGCATCGTGCTCGATGGACGAGGTGATCACGCGCGTGCGCTTGCGGTCGCGTGCCCGAACGCCTTCAGAGATACCGAGGAGGGCGAGCTGATCGGACTCGGTGCCGCCGCCCGTGAAAATGACCTCGCTGGGGCGAACGCGACCGCCGAGGGTCTTTGCGATGACGCGGCGGCAGCGCTCGAGCTCTTGTGCCGCCTGCCTGCCGAGCGTGTGGAGCGAGTTGGGGTTCGCGCCGGCGATCGGCGAGGCATCGTAGACGCGCTGGGCCTCGATCGCCTCGGGGCGCATGGGCGTCGAGGCGGCGTAGTCAAGCAGAACGAGATGGTCGGGCACGGTGCTCACTGCACGTTCCATGCTGCAAGGCCGGGCGTGCCGAGGGTGCGTAGGCGCGTGACCTCGGAGGCGGGGTCATCCGACTTGAAGACGGCCGAGCCGGCTACGATGACGTCTGCGCCGGCTGCCACGACGGTCTCGACGTTGGCAGCGGATACCCCGCCGTCGACCTCGATGAGGGGCTCGACGCCGTGCTCGCGCGCCATGGCGCGCACCTGGCGAATCTTGGAGAGGGTGGTCTCGATGAAGGACTGACCGCCGAAACCGGGGTCGACGCTCATGAGGAGGACCATATCCACGTCCTCGATGATGCTCTCGAGGACGCAGGCGGGGGTGCCGGGATTGAGCACCACGCCCGCCTGCGCGCCATGTGCGTGCACCTGCGAGACGATGCGGTGCAGGTGGCGCGCAGCCTCGTAGTGAACCGTGACCATGTCGGCGCCGGCATCAAGGTACCAGCCGACGGTCTCGTCGGGGTTAGTGACCATCATGTGCACATCGAGCGGAACCGAGCTTGCGCGCTTGCAGGCGCGCACCGTGTCGACGCCAAAGGTGAGGTTGGTCGTGAAATGCCCGTCCATAACATCGATGTGGATGAAGTCGGCGCCGGAGATGGCGTCGAGGTCGCGACCAAGATGCAGCAGGTCAGCGGACAAGATGGACGGTGCGATGCGGACGACGTGGTCTGCCATGGATGCTCCTTTCGCGGGCGACGGTGGTGCGGGAATTAGCGGTCGAGGCCGTAGAACTCTTCGTTCGGGATGCGGTCCAGCAAGAGCCGCAGGGCCTCTTCAAGTCCGACGCCTTGATAGAGCGCCGACTCGAGCGCGAACGTGATGGGAGCGTCGACGCCCAGCGAGCGGGCGAGCTGGGCGGTGCTGCGGGCAGCGGCGGCGCCCTCGACGACCATGTGCGTACGGCGCTGATAGTCCTCTAGGCTCTCGCCGTGGGCAAACGCGACGCCGAAGGAGCGGTTGCGCGAATGCGGCGAGGTGCAGGTGGCCACGAGGTCGCCCATGCCGGCAAGTCCCATGCAGGTGATGGGCTCACCACCTCGGGCGTTGACGATGCGGCTGATCTCGGCCAGGCCGCGGGTCATGATGAGGGCGAGTGTGTTGTCGCCATAGCCGGCGCCGGCAGCGATGCCGCAGACGATGGCGATGACGTTTTTCACCGCAGCGCAGGTCTCGATGCCCACCATGTCGCGCGTGACATAGATGCGGAATTCCGGCGAGATGAGCAGCGTGCGGAAGAACTCAGCGACCTGCGGGTCTTCCGAGGCCACGACGGCGGCCGAGAGGCTTCCCTTGCAGATCTCTTCGGCGTGGTTGGGGCCCGAGAGTGCGGCGACGCGTTCGGGGTGGCCGATCTCGTCGGCCACGACCTCGCTCATAAGCTTGCCGGTCCCCTCTTCGATGCCCTTCGTCAGGCAGAGGACGGGCACGTCGGCAGGAATAGAGGGGGCCGCCCCACGAATCGTGGAGCGCAGGAAGGGCGAAGGCACGACGACAATGATGCCGTCCGCCTCGGCCAGTGCCTCCTCATAGGAGCCGCTGGCGCAGACGTTGTCAGGCAGCGTGTAGTCGGTCAGATAGAGCGGGTTCACGTGGCGTTCGTTGATGCCCGTCGTGGACTCTTCGTCGTGCGACCACAGCGTTACGCGGTCGGCACGCGCCGCGGCGACGCCGGCGATCGCGGTACCCCACGAACCGGCTCCGATCACGGTGATGTTCATCGAGCGTCCTCCTTCTTGCTGCCAAACGAGAGCTTGGACTCGTTGCCATGCACAAGCTTCTTGATGTTGGAACGATGCGCCCACACGACGAGGATAGCGAGCACGGCAAACGCTACGCGCATCTCGATGGAGGACGCGGGATACCAGAACCAGATAAGAAACGGCAGGGAGATGGCCGCGAGCATGGAGCCAACCGAGACGTAGCGGGTGATGATGACACCGATAAGGAACGGGACCCACAGCGACAGGCCGACCGGCGGGATGAAGGTGACACAAACGCCGAAGCCGACTGCGATGCCCTTGCCGCCCTTGAAGTGAAGGTACGGCGTGAACATATGGCCCGCGAGCGCCGCGACACACACGAGAGACAGCGCCCAGTCACAGGGCTGGCCGGCATCGAGCAGCGTCGGCGAGGGGTCGCAGAACATCGCCATGACGGTGCGCGACGCAAGCACGCAGACGACGCCCTTGAGCACGTCGCACAACAGGGTGAGCGCGCCCATCTTGGCGCCGCCCACGCGCAGGGCGTTCGTGGTGCCGATGTTGCCGGAGCCCGACTTGCGGATGTCTCCTTTGCCAAAAAGCTCGCCGAAGATGAATCCGAAGGGGATGCCGCAGATGAGATAGGTCACAAGCATGCAGCCGACGGTGACGCCCACGGTGATGGGCATGCTGGGATTGAATGGCATCATGCCCGCTCACTTCCCTCGTCCTTGGTCTTTGCACGGAAGCGCAGGCGCAGCGGGGTTCCCTTGAAGTCAAAGCTCGCACGCATGCGGTTCTCGACGTAGCGGCGATAGGAGTCGGTCACCAGGTCGGGATGGTTGACAAAGAACGTGAAGGTGGGCGGCTTTGTGCCCGTCTGGGTGACGTAGTGCATGCGCAGACGGCGTTTGCCGTCCACGATGGTGTGGCCAAACTCGCGCAGGTCAGTCAGGAACTGGTTGAGCTTCGAGGTCGAGACCTTCGAGGCACGCTTGGCGGCAGCGTCGTCGACCAGTGCCCAGATCTTTTCCACCGAGCGTCCCGTCAGCGCCGAGATGCGCAGGACCGGCGCCCACGTGGCAAACGTGAGTCTGCGGTCGACGGTCTCGAGGACGTGCTCACGCTCCCGCTCCTCCTTGAGCAGGTCCCACTTGTTGAGCAGCACCACGAGGGCGCAGCCGCGGTCGATGGCGAGGTTCGCGACCTTCTGGTCCTGTTCGGTGACGCCCACGGTCGAGTCCACGACGAGCAGCGCGACGTCGGCACGGTCGATGGCGCGCAGGCCGCGCACCATGGAGTAGTACTCGATGTTCTCGTAGACGGTGCTCTTCTTGCGGATGCCGGCAGTGTCAACCATGCGGTAGTGGCGCCCGTCGCGCTCAACGATGGTGTCGATGGCATCGCGCGTGGTGCCGGCAACGTCGGACACGATGGAGCGGTCGGAGCCGATGACCTTGTTGAAGAGCGACGACTTGCCTGCGTTGGGGCGGCCGATGATGGCCACGCCGAGCGCGTCGGGGAACTCATCGACCTCTTCGGTGTCCTCGGGAAGCAGCGGCACGATCTTGTCGAGCAGGTCGCCCGTGCCGTGACCGTGGTGCGCCGAGATGGGCATGGGGTCGCCGATGCCAAGCGAGTAGAACTCCCAAAGAAGCTCCTGCTCGCGTGCGGGGTTGTCGAGCTTGTTGACCAGGAGGAACGTGGGCTTGTGGACGCGCTTGAGCAAGCGGGCGACGGTCTCGTCCTCTTCGGTGACGCCGGTGGTGCCGTCCACGACGAACAGGATGACGTCGGCTTCCTCGGCGGCGGCCAGCGCCTGGTCGCGAATGGAGGTGGAGAAGACGTCCTCGCTCTTGAGCGGCTCGATGCCGCCGGTGTCCACGAGGGTGAACTCGCGTCCGTTCCAGTCGGCGTCATGATACGAGCGGTCGCGCGTGACGCCGCGGCTCTCGTGCACGATGGCGTCAGATGTCTGGGCAAGCCTGTTTACCAGGGTCGACTTGCCCACGTTCGGGCGACCGACAACGGCTACGATGGGTTTCATGCATCACTCCTTGGCAGTATGTACGTGCGCAGCGAGCCCCAGGGCGCCTTCGAGGGCGCACAGAAGGTCGGTAGGCATCGTTGAGGCGATATGGGTCTCTGCGCCGCGTGTGGTGAGGTCGGCGACGAGCCGCTTTTGATGATAACCGTCAAGCGTCAGGGCGTCGGCGTTGAACATGACCTCAGGCACAAAGAGCATAACCCCTCCCAGGTCGTCGTCGAGCTGGGCAAGGAGGTCTTCGCCGCAGATGAGTCCGGTCACGTCGACGTTGCCGCCGAAGTAGTTGTTCTTGATGCCTGCGACGCGCCCCTCGAGCGGTTTGGCCTCGACAAAGCCGGCGATGATGTCCCGTGCCGCCATGCCCGAGACCACGACGAGCCGCATGCCGCGCCGGTCGAGCTCAGAGCGTACCGCAGAAAGCCGCTCCTGCTCGGCTTCCTGCACGGCGCGGGTCTCGTCAAGGTAGGTGCGCACCATGCCGATGCCGTCGTAGTACTGCGGGTAGCCGTCGTAGTGCTCCGCGGCGGGCGGCTCGATGCCGGCGTCCAGATAGAACTCATCGGCGAGCTGAAAGACGGTGCGTCCACACGCGGCACGCATGCGCTCCTGGTACGGTTCGACCTGCGCGATGACGGCGCGTGCCGCGGCAGGGTCGTCCGAGTACGACGAGGTGAATCGATGCTGGAAGCGCGTATAGCCAAGCGGTACGATGCCGAGGCTCGTGATGGCGGGATGCTCCTCGCAGTAGGTAAGCGTGCGCTCAAGCTCTTCGCCGTCGTTTATGCCGGGGCAGAGCACGATCTGGGCGTGGACCTCGATGCCGGCGGCCATGATCTGCTCGAGCACCTCCATGCCGCGCCCCGCGTTCTTTCCCATAAGGCGACGGCGAACTTCGGGCGTGACCGCATGGAGCGACACGTTCATAGGGCTCAGGCAGTGGTCGATGACGTCGGCCACGTCCGAGTCGTCCATGTTCGTGAGCGTTACGAAGTTCCCCTGTAAAAAGCTCAGTCGGTAGTCGTCGTCGCGGATGTAGAGAGTTCCACGCATATGCTTGGGCAGCATGGTCATGAAGCAGAACACGCAGGCGTTGACGCAGGTGCGCATGCCGTCGAAGACCGCGCCGTCAAACTCCAGGCCCCAGTCCTCCCCCGGCATGCGTTCAAGCTCGCAAGGGCAGACCGTTTCGTCGGACGGGTCGAAGACCTCAAGCTCAACGGTCTCGTCATCGGCCTCCCACAGCCATACGGTCATGTCGGTGAGCGGGCGGCCTGCAACCGTGAGAACGCGCATGCCGGGCTCGATGCCGGCGTCATAGGCCGGAGAATCGGGCCGCACGGCCACGACGAGGGCGCCACGCGAGGCGTCGGCGTCGCGGGTCCTGCCGTAGTCGGCACCCGTCTTGGCATAGGGCGTGTTCGCGGTCATGATCGCTCCAGAATGGCTTGGATGCGCTCGCAGGTGCGGTGGATATGGGACGAAGGCGTTGACGCGCCGGCGGTGACGCCGATGTTCTGAGACGTTGCAAACCAGGCGTCTTCAAGCTCGTCTGCATCTTCGATGTGATGCGTGTTGTCGCAGCGCTCTGCGCAGATCTGGGCGAGCCGGCGGGTGTTGGCGGAATTCTTGCCGCCAACGACGACCATGCAGTCGCAGGTGTCGGCAAGCTCCGCCGCGGCGCGCTGCCGTTCGCTCGTTGCCTCGCAGATGGTGTTGACCACATGGAGCTCGGATACACGCGGCGCGATCGCTGCCACGACATCGCTCAAGGCGGATGCGGTCTGAGTGGTCTGCACCACGACGCCCACTTTTTGGGCAAGGTCGATCTGAGTGAGGTCGGCAGGGGTCTGCACCACGACGGCGCCCTCCCCGGCCGCGCCCAGGATGCCCTCGACCTCGGGATGGCCTGCCTCGCCGACAACGATGAGCTGACAGCCATCGGCAACCAGGCGACGCGCGGCGTGGTGCACTTTCTTGACGTAGGGGCAGGTGGCGTCGATCACGTTCAGGCCCTTGGCGCGAGCCGCGTCGATGACCTGCGGAACCACGCCGTGGGTGCGGACGATGACCGTGCCGTCCGAGACGTCGTCGACGCTCTCGACGACGTCGACGCCCGAGGCTTCAAGGTCGGAGACGACTAGAGGGTTATGGATGAGCGGACCCAGGGTATGGACGGGTCCCTGGGCATCCCGCGCAGCGGCAAACGCCTTCTCGAGCGCTCGCTCAACGCCGTAGCAGGCGCCGGCGTAGGCAGCGACGCGCACGGTTGCCACCGCTATCGCCTCCCCGGATGCTCGACGCGCAGCTCGTCACGGATGGCGTACATGCGCCGGATCGCCTCGTCCTCGACCCACTGCAGGCGCTCCTTACGCTTGAGGTCGCGCGGGGCGTCGTCAAGATGCACCGGCTCACCGACGCGAAGCCACGTCTTCACGGGACGCATGAGGTGGTGTCCGTCACGGGTGATGTCGCGAAAGCCGCAGACGGCCATCGGCACGATGTCGGCCTTGGCCATGCTCGCAATGAGGGCGAAGCCTCCGTGGACCTCGACCTTTTGGTCATCGGTGCGGATGCGCGTGCCCTCCGGATAGATGAGCACGTCCTCGCCGCGCTGGAGCGCGTGCTGGGCGCGGCGAAGCGACTTCATGTCGGCCGTGTCACGCTCGACAGGAATGCCTCCGACGCGGGCAAAGAACCAGCGCACGATGGGGTTCTTGTTGAACTCGGACTTCATGATGGGGCGCACGCGCCTCCCTTGCCGCACGATATGGGTCACCGTGACGACGACCTCGGCCATGGAGGTGTGGTTGGAAATGATGACCGAGCCGGTCTTCCCTTTGGGGACGAGCTTCTCGGTGTTGTCAACCTTCCAACGCCACATGACCTTCGAGAAGATGTACAGGACGGCGATGACGACGTAGTAGAGGATGCGTATGGGCAGCGCGTTTTCGCGCATGCCCTGGTCGTAATAGTGGTCCTCGGTCTGGAAGAGCTTGATCATGCTCGCTGGGCCTCCTCGATAAGGGCAGAGATCTGATCCACGACCTCTTCGATGGAATAGGCGGTTGAATCGATGCGCACGGCGTCTGCGGCGGCTACGAGCGGCGCCACGTCGCGCGAGGCGTCCAGGGCATCGCGCCGCTCGATGGAGGCGAGGGTCTCCGCGATCTCTGGTTCGAGTGCGGAGAGGTCGACCTGTTCGCCTTCATGGCGCTGGAGGACGCGACGGCGTGCGCGTTCGCGTGGGTCGGCGGTGAGGAACACCTTGACGTCGGCATCGGGGAACACGACCGTGCCGATGTCACGGCCCTCCGCAACCACGTCGTGCTGGCGTGCGACTGCACGCTGGGGAGCGAGCATCGCTACACGGACGTCGGGATAGGCAGAGACCTTCGAGACGCCGGCGTCGACCTCTGGCGTGCGAATCTGGCTCGAGACGTCCTCGCCGTCCAAAAAGACACGCGTCACGCCGCCCGGCTGGGGCTGAAAGACGATGTTGACCAGACGGGCAAGGTGGCAGACGCCGTCCTCGTCGGCAAGGTCGATGCCGCGGCTCAAGGCGGCAAACGTCACCGCCCGGTACATGGCCCCGGTGTCGAGCTTTTCGAACCCGTGCCGACGGGCGATCTCGCGGGCAATGGTCGATTTTCCAGAACCTGCAGGTCCATCAATGGCGACGATCACGACGCCCCTCCCCTCCTGACGCGCTGCCCGATGCCGCGCGCCGATCACAAATCGTATCGGTGGCCGAACCCACAGTCGCGTGCTTAAGCGCCTGGATTTCGGCGTCCGAGAGTTTTCTCCAGCTTCCTTCGGGAAGACCTTTGAGCTCGAGCGGGCCAAACCGAGGCCTGTGAAGGCGAAGCACCGGATGATGGATGGCGCCGAGCATGCGCTTCACCTGGTTTTTCCGCCCTTCCCGAATGATGACCTCGACACAGCTCGTGCCGCTCGGCACGCCGTCCGGCCAAACGGGGCGAGTGGCGGACGGACGCAAAAGGCGGCAGCGTGCCGGCTGGCACGGACCGTCGTCGAGCATGATGCCCCGCCTCAGTGGTTCGAGCTCCTTGTCCGAGACGTTGCCGTCCACATGGGCGATATAGGTCTTCTCGACGTGGCCTGAAGGGTGAAGCAGCACGTTTGCAAGGTCGCCGTCCGTCGTAAAGAGCAACAGGCCGGTGGTGTCCTTGTCGAGCCGGCCGACCGGAAAGAGCCCGGGATAATCGTCCCGCGGCACAAGGCTTGCCACGCAGGGTCTTCCTTGCGGATCGCTCATGGTGGTGAGGAATCCCGCGGGCTTGTTGAGCATGAGATAGACCGGGGACGCGGCAAACGATACCGGTATGCCGTCGACCTCGACATGGTCGCGGTCGGGGTCGACCTTCGTACCGAGCTCGGTCGCGACCTGTCCGTTCACCGTCACGCGACCGGCTGTCATGAGGTCTTCGGACCCGCGCCTGCTCGCCACGCCCGACCGCGCGAGAAAGCGCTGCAGGCGCATGGTGCGCGGATAGTCGTTTTGTTCGGTGTCAGGCGTCATGGTCGTCGTCCGTCGCATCGCCGACGATCATGAGGTCATCGTCATCGTCGTAGTCGTCTTCAAGCAGGTCGCGCTCTTCTTGGAGGTCGCTCTCCGTCTCCTCGAGCGTCGATTGGATTGAGCGGCCCGACAGGCGCTCGCGGATAAACTGGCGGGACTGTTCGTCCGGAGCGAACTGCTCAAGGTCGGGCAGGTCCTTGGTGGAGCGCAGGCCAAACTTCTCGAGGAAGGCGTTGGTGGTTCCGTAGAGGATCGCCTGGCCGTGCTGTGCATCGCGACCCAGCTCGCGGACGAGCCCTTTATCCACAAGCGACGAGATAACGCCGTCGGAGTTGACGCCGCGCACGCCCTTGACCATCTCGCGGGTGACCGGCTGGTGATAGGCGATCACGGCAAGGGTCTCGAGCGCGGCCTGGGAGAGCTTCTGGGTATCCCAGGAAAGCACGTAGGTCTCGACCTGGTCGTGATAGGCGGGGTGCGTGAAGAGGCGCCATCCGCCGGCAACCTCGCGCAGCTGGAAGCCGCGGTTGGCCTCGCGGTATTCGACGCTCAGCTCGGCTAAGAGTGAGGCGGCCTCGCCCGGCGTGATCGAGAGGGCCTGCCCCAGGGCGCTTGCGCTCACGGGGTCGCTTGAGGCCAGCAGCAGGGCCTCGAGGGCGCCTTTTAGCGAGTCGGGTTCGAGTCGCTCAAGATCTTCCATCTACTCCTCCTCCAGAGAGAGGTCCTCACCGGGATGGTACTCCGGCGCACCCTCGACGCGATCGATATCGATGGTGCCAAAGAGCTCGTCTTGACGCAATGTCACCGATCCGCGCTTGGCGAGTTCCAGCATTGCCAGGAAGGTGACAACCACCTGGCTCACGTCGGAGCCGTCGTCGAGCAGGTCGCGGAAGGTAAGGTGCGGACGCGCGATGGTGAGACGGTCGACCGAGGCAACCGTGAGCTCGAGCGGGACGCGATGCGGCGCCACGTGCTCGGCTTCGAGCAGAAACGTCTCGCGCCGGCTGTCGAGGTCGGCGCAGATCACGGCAAGGCCGCGCAGCGTGATGCCGGCAAGATAGTCCGGCATGAGGTTCAAGAACTCCGGATCGGGTCCGGCGACGCGCGGGTGCATGCGGCTTTCGGCCTCCATGCGCGCGCCAAGGGCGGCTGCGGCCCCTTTGAACTGTTTGTAGGCGATCAGCCGTTGGATCAGGACCTCGCGCATGGCGTCGCCATCGAGGTTGGAGAGCTCGTCGAGCTCCTCGTCGTCTTCGTCGTCGCGATGACGGTCGGTGTCATCCGGCACGAGCGAGGCGGCCTTGATGTCCAGCAGGGTCGCGGCGACAAGCAAAAAGTCGCTAGCGACGTCCAGGTCGAGGGCCTCGAGTCGCTCAACTTCTTGGAGGTACTGCTCGGCGACCTCAGAGATGGAGATGGCCCCGATATCGACCTTTTGGCGGGATACCAGCTGCAACAGCAGATCGAACGGCCCGGAATAGGCTTGCGTGGACACTCGATACGACAACGCGCCCTCCTTTCCTCGACCGTCTGTGTGACGCAACCGTACAGTTTAGCGTATGTGCCGTTTGGCACGCGTCATGCCATGGCGAAATCGAGGAGCAGGTTGGCAAGCGGGTAAACCGTGTAGTCGAAATAGATGCCGACGATATCGATGTGCAAGACCATGGGGAGTAGATAGAGCACCACGATGAGGATGGGCATGGCGTATTGCTGGAGACGGTAGTAGCTCTGCAGCGCCTGGCCTTTCAAGAAGAGCACGAGCACAGACGAGCCGTCGAGCGGCGGCAGCGGGATGAGGTTGAAAAACGCCAACGACAGGTTGACGACGATGCTTGTGACACAGAGCTGCATTACAAGGTTTGCTACAGCAAGGCTCACCACGCCGGAGGATGCGGCGGGCATGAGGGCGCGAAGCAGCAGGGCGAACACTGCGGCAAGCAGGATGTTGGAGGCAGGCCCCGCGAGCGCGACGATCACCTCGTCGCGTTTGGGATGCTTGAGGTTGCCCAGATAGACCGGCACGGGCTTCGCGAATGCGAAGACGGGACCGCCGGCAAGGATCATCAAGAGGGGCAGCAGGATGGTGCCGAAGGGGTCGATATGGTTGAGTGGGTTCAGCGAGACGCGGCCGCGGCTGCGCGCCGTTGAGTCGCCCAAGGCGTAGGCGGCAAGGGCATGTGCGCTCTCATGGACCACGATGCCCACGATGACGGCAAGGGCGTTGATGATGAGATATTGGATCTGATTCACGGGGACTCCTAGCGTAGGGCGCGCGCGATGCGGGCGCATAGGTAGTCAAGCAGAAAGAGTATGACGGCAACGATGGTGAAATCCAGGCGGAACACGCCTCCAAATGGCGACGAGATGACGCCGTAGCCGGCGATGATCTGCGGTATGGCGCGCGACAGGTCGGTCACGAGCCCCACGATGCCGATGCGTGCGGCAAGGCCCGAGAAGCAGAGCACCACCACAAGGGCGCACATGGCGATCGCGAGCACGCGCAGGGCATATGAGATCAGAGTGAGCGCCACGGCGGCGGCTCTACGCACGTCCACGTTCGGTCTCCTCCTCGATAGTCGTGGAGAGTTCGAGCCATTCGTCCTCGAGGGTCGAAATGGTCTTCTTGAGGCCGTTGTACTCGGAGAGCGCCTCGGCAAAGCGGTCCTGGTCGGCGTAGAGCTCCTCGGACGCCATGAGCGCCATGAGCTCGTCGTAGCGGGCGCGCTTCTTTTCGAGGTCGGCTTCGACCTTCTTTAGGCGGTCGCGGGTCTTCTTGAGCCTGCGGTTGAGCTCAGCGCGGGCCTCGGCCTCGGCGCGGCGCTGCTCCTTGGTCTTTTTGCCCTCATGCTGCGGCGTCGCGGACGACTGTGCCACCTGCTTGGAGCGGGTGCTCGCGGCGGTCGTCGCCTGTGCCTGGCCGGCGGCCTCCTGGGCCGCACGCGCAGCGAGGTCCTCGCGCTTGAACAGGTAGTAGTCGTAGTCGCCATCGATCACGGTCATCTTGCCGTCGCGGATGTCCACGACGCGGTTCGCGACCGCGCGCACAAGGTGCTCGTCGTGGCTGATGAGCACGATCGTGCCCGGGAAATTGCGCAGCGCGTTCTCGAGCATATCGACCGAGTCGATGTCCAGGTGGTTCGTGGGCTCGTCCAGGCACAAAAGCGCCTCGGGCGCCACGAGCATCTTGGCGAGTGCAAGACGGGCCTTCTCACCGCCCGAGAGCACGCCGACGCGCTTATCGACGTCCTCTCCCGAGAACAGGAAGGCGCCGAGGAGGCTGCGCTGCTGGGGCACGGTCCACGTGGGTGCAACCGAGTCGATCTCCTGTAGGACCGTGTTGGACTCCTTCAGGCCTTCGAGCTGATGCTGGGCGTAATAGGCCACCCCGACGTTCACGCCGAGCTCGCGCGTGCCTGCCGTGGGCTGCTCGATGCCGGCGAGAATCTTCATGAGCGTCGACTTGCCCGCGCCGTTGGGGCCTACGAGCGCCACGTGGTCGCCACGATAGAGCGTGAGGTCGATACCGTCGTAGATATGGTGGTCGCCATAGCTTTTCACCACGCCTTCGAGCTTCACAACCGTATCGCCCGAGCGCGGCGGGTCGGGAAACTTGAAGTCGACGTGCTTGTGGCCCTCGGGAAGAATCACGAGCTCGTTTTTAATCTGCTCGATGCGCCGCATGCGCTCCTGGGCCTGCGCGGCCTTGGTGGGCTTGTAGCGGAACTTGTCCACGAAGACCTGCATGTGTGCAATCTCGCGCTCCTGGGCAGCACGCTTGGCGCGCATCTGCTCCAGGTTGTCTTCGCGCTGCTTGAGGTAGGCGCTGTAGTTGCCGGTGTAGGTCGTCACGCGGCGATTCTCGATTGCCGCCACATGGTCCACGCAGGCGTCCATGAAGGCGCGGTCGTGGGAGACGATGAGTACGGCGCCCTCGTAGTTTGCAATGAAGCTGCGGAGCCACTGGACGCTCTCGAGGTCGAGATGGTTGGTGGGCTCGTCAAGCAGCAGCAGGTCCGGATGGCGCAGGAAGAGCTTCGCCAACGCGATGCGCATCTGCCAGCCGCCCGAGAACTCGCGACAGGGCTTGTCGAACTCGTCGACGGGAAAGCCGAGGCCGGCAAGGATCTGGCGGGCATTGCTGTCGAGCTCATAGCCGCCCAGGCGCTCAAAGCGGTCCTGGACCTGTCCGTATTCTTTCATGAGGGATTCGGGTACATCGCCACGCTCCCCCGCTTCGGCAATCTGGAGCTGAAGCTCCTCGGCGCGCTCGCCCAAGGCCTTGATCTCCACCGCCGAGGCGGTCACCTCGTCGATGACGGCGCGGTCGCTGGCGAGATTCGTCTCCTGCTCCAGGTAGCCCACGTTTACATCTTTGGCAAACGTGATCGTGCCGGCGTCGGGGGCGTCGATCCCCATGATGATCTTGAGAAGGGTCGTCTTGCCTGCGCCGTTGGGGCCTACGAGGGCGAATCGGTCGCCGGGGTTCACCTGAAAGGAGGCTCCCGTAAAGAGCGTACGGGCTCCAAAGCTCTTTTCGATCTTGTCGACGTTCAGAATCATGGCAACTCTCTCCAGAACGACCAGCGTGTGGTGTCGCAGCGTGATAGATAACAAAAAGGCCGAGGATTGCTCCCCGGCCCCGTTCTGTTGATGGTGGGCGTTACAAGATTTGAACTTGTGACCCCATCCGTGTGAAGGATGTGCTCTACCCCTGAGCCAAACGCCCTTGTGCCTTTCGGCGAGAGAAATACTAACACAGAACTATGAGTGCGCCAACCGAGAATTTTCTCAGACGAAAAGTTATGGAGACTCCTTCGATAGCGTACATGTGAAGTGCTCCCGACGTTGACGCTTGTCCACTTAACGTCAACGCTCAGTAATGTTCAAGAATCGGAGTCAATTTTGAAGCATAACTGAGCGTCGGCGAAATTCGGGGTCGTCAATGCTCAGTTTTGTATGTCTCGTCCCCGCACATTGCCGTCGGTGTGCCTCGTCCTCGCTTCTCGCTGTCGGTCGGTATGCTTCGTCCCCCATCTCTTCCCGTCGGTTTGCATCGCCCATTGTCCTTCGCCGTCGCTATGCCCTAGCCATCTCTATCGTTTGTCCCTCTTTGCACTTTGGAATGCGGGGTGACTGTTGTAGTCCCGAGCGGACGAAGTTTAGTGGCAGGTGTCTCACCAACGCGGTATCTGTGTCATGCCAATGATTGTTTCCTTCATTGCACTCGATACCTGGGTCGCATAGCAAAAAAGCCCCGCAATCGCGAGGCTTTGAATAGTTGGTGGGCCCTGGGGGATTCGAACCCTCAACCCAGGGATTATGAGTCCCCTGCGCTAACCGTTGCGCCAAGAGCCCGTATATGAAAACAGCCTCTGTAGAGAGGCTGTGTATCATACGATGGTGGAGACGAGGGGGATCGAACCCCTGACCTCTTGACTGCCAGTCAAGCGCTCTCCCAGCTGAGCTACGCCCCCATCTGGTGCGGGAATTACTATACGGGATGCTCCGAATGAATGCAAGAACTTTTCAATAAACTTTTTCTGAGAGCTTGCTCGGCTTGTGGACTGTTGGATGTGCTGCAGCACGTTCAAAAGAGCTGGTATCCAGGTTGTGCGGCAATGTACACGCTGAATTCTATATTGGAGCAATACACACGCTTGGAGGTGGTAAAAACGGCCTTGAGCGTGTGGATTGCTACAGAACAATCAATAGCTGAATCTCAAGCGTGTGATATGCCACAAAACACAGGTGGCAGCCTATCGCAGATTCATTATTTGTCTTACAACCTCCCCACCAATCAATATCTATGGAGAGGCTAGGCGATCGGCTTCGGTGCGTATCGAAGGATGTGTACCGATCATGCCTATAGGAAGGCACAAGGATGAACAGGCGCTAAACAAAAAGGACCTCGCAGAAGCAAGGTCCTTATCAGCTACAAGTGGTGGAGACGAGGGGGATCGAACCCCTGACCTCTTGACTGCCAGTCAAGCGCTCTCCCAGCTGAGCTACGCCCCCAAGCAACGGAAAATACTATACGGGATTCGTATCGGGTGTGCAAGAGAAAAGTTGAGGCAATCGCAAACTTTGTTCTCGCACGGGCCGTGTCGAAAGATGAAATCCCCAGCACGACCCGTATACCACGATGTTTCATGGCCGGGCAGACGAGAGCCCCAGCCGCTATGCGCCACGCGCAGGTGACCAAGCGCTATCGGCACTCCCCCGCAATGCGCTCGGCGAGTTGGGCTACGACAGTATCGAGGGCGATGTCCTCGCGCTCCCCGGTGGCACGGTCCTTGAACTCGACCGTGCCATTTGCAAGGCCGCGCTTGCCTACGATGACCTGATACGGGAAGCCCATGAGGTCGTTGTCGGCGAACTTCACGCCCGGGCGCTCGGCGCGGTCGTCGAACACGACCTCGACACCGGCAGCGGCCAGCTCATCGGCGATGCGCGCAGCCTCCTCGAATGCTTCGCCCTTCTTGTCGAGCGCGATGACCGAGACCTCGTAGGGAGCCACCGAGACGGGCCAGATGATGCCGTTTTCGTCGTTGTGCTGCTCAACGATAGCGGCCAGCGTACGGGACACGCCCACGCCGTAGCATCCCATGAGGAACGGCTTCTCCTCGCCGTTCTCGTCGGCGAAGGTGGCGCCCATGGCGGCGGAGTACTTGGTGCCAAGCTGGAAGACCTGCGAAACCTCGATGCCGCGTGCGCCCGACAGCGGACGGCCGCAGTGCGGGCAGGGGTCGCCAGCCTTCACAGTCACCAGGTCGGCCCATTCGTCGACCTCGAAATCGCGGTCCGGGCAGGCGCCCGTGAAGTGGTAGTCCACCTCGTTGGCACCGCAGGCCCACTTCTTGGACTCGCGCAGGCTCTCGTCCACCACCAGACGGATGCCGGCGGGCAGGTTCACCGGCCCGATGAAGCCCTTGAACAGGCCGTTGGCCTCAAGCTCTTCGTCGGTCATCATGTGGTAGGCGCCGAAGAGGTGCTCGGCTTTGACCTCGTTGAGCTCGTGGTCGCCCGGGACGATGCATACGACCGGCGTGCCGTCCTCGGCGATGAGCGCGAGCGATTTGCGGGTGCCGTTCTCCGGGAAGCCGAAGAACGCGGCGACCGCCTCGATCGTCCCAAGGCCGGGGGTGTGGACCTTCTGCAGGGTGCCGTCGCCGGGGCCCTCGGTGACGGGGACCGTCGTGGCGGCAGCCTCTTCGTCGGCGGCGAACCCGCACTCGTCGCAGTAGACGAGCGCCGCTTCGCCGGCGTCGGCCAGCGCCATGAACTCGACGGAGGTGTCGCCGCCGATCTGGCCGGAGTCCGCGACGACGGGCAGGGCGTGCAGCCCGCAGCGCTCGCAGATGTTCGCATACGCCTGCTTCATGGCGTCGTAGGTCTCCTGCAGGCTCTCCTGCGTGGCGTTGAAGGAGTAGCCGTCCTTCATGATGAACTCGCGGCCGCGCATGAGGCCGAAGCGGGGGCGCATCTCGTCGCGGAACTTGTCCTGGATCTGATAGAGGTTCACCGGGAGCTGCTTGTAGCTTCTGAGCTCGTTGGTGATGAGCGAGGTGACGGTCTCCTCGTGCGTGGGCCCGAGCACGAAGTCGCGGTCGTGGCGGTCGTGCAGGCGCATGAGCTCGGGGCCGTAGGCGTCCCAGCGACCACTGTCGCGCCACAGTTCGGCGTCGGTGAGGATGGGCATGAGCAGCTCCTGGGCGCCGGCAGCGTCCATCTCGTCGCGCACGATGTCCTCGATCTTGCGCAGGGAGCGCCAGGCGAGTGGCAGGTAGCTGTAGAGGCCGGCGGCCTGCTTGCGGATCATGCCGGCGCGCAGCAGCAAGCGATGGCTCGCGAGCTCGGCCTCGGCGGGATCCTCCTTCAGGGTGGGCGCATAGAGATTCGACATCTTCATGACGCGGTTGGTGAGGGACATGTGTTGCTTCTCCTCATGATTGTCGTGTTCGCATACGGGGGATATGGTAGCGCATCTTGCGCGCGTCTGGCCATGTGCCACCGGGTTTGCCATTGGGGACGGGTACAGTTGGCAAACGGAGCGGCGGAGCTGCCCTGTCTGCCAACTGTACCCGTCCCCAATGGCAAACCGTACCCGTCCCCAATGGCACAATGGCGGATGGTTACAGCTTGTCGATTTCTGCCATGAGGGCATCGACGATTTCATCCTCGCGGATCTTGCCAACGACCTCTCCATGCTTGAAGAGCAGGGCGGTCCCGCGGCCGCAGGCAACGCCGACATCGGCGTCCGAAGCTTCGCCCGGGCCGTTGACCACGCAGCCCATGACGGCGACAGAGATCGGTTTGGTACAGCTTTGCAGGCGCTCTTCCACAGCCTTCGCGATGGGAATGAGGTCCACCTGCGTGCGCCCGCACGTCGGACACGAGACGAGTTCGGGCCCACGGCGCCGAATGCCCAGGCACGAGAGAATGCCCCAGGCGACGGGCGGCTCCTCAACAGGATCGGCGGTTAGCGACACCCTAAGGGTGTCGCCGATACCCTCGGATAGCAGCACGC
Organism: Collinsella sp. An2; assembly: GCF_002160065.1. Lineage (GTDB taxonomy): Bacteria > Actinomycetota > Coriobacteriia > Coriobacteriales > Coriobacteriaceae > Limicola. The sequence continues at coordinate 24,225 of NZ_NFJW01000010.1, forward strand.
CAAGGCCCACGGCGCTCTTGATGGTTCCCTGCTGCACCGTTCCCGCCTCGGTCACGCCAAGGTGCAGCGGAATGTCGGGAAGTTCACGCGACAGGGAACGATAGGTCTCGATGGTCGTGGGCACGTCGTGCGCCTTAGCGGAAAGCACGATATCCGAGAAGCCGCGCTTCTCGAAATGCCGCACAAACCGTATGGACGAGGCAACGAGCTTCTCTGGCAACGTGAGGTCGTCGCGTTCGGCCACCTCCTGCTCAAGCGAGCCAGCGTTCACGCCGATTCGGATGACCGCTCCGGCAGACCCGGCAGCATCGATGACGGTATCCACACGTGACCAGTCGCCGATGTTTCCTGGGTTGATGCGCAGTTTCGCCGCGCCGGCGTCGATCGCAGCAAGGGCGAGGCGATAATCGAAATGAATGTCGGCAATGATGGGAACAGGGCTCTCCGCGCAGACACGTGTAAAGCTGGGAATCGCCTCGCGCGACGGCAAGGTGACGCGCACCAGGTCACATCCCGCATCGACAAGTGCTTGCACCTGAGCGAGTGTTGCCTCGGCATCTGAGGTCGGTGTGCACGTCATGGATTGGACGCGCACCGGCGCGCCACCACCCAGAGATACACCACCAATTGAGAGGCGACGGGTCTTTTCGCGCGGAAGCTTGTCCATACAACCTCCTAGAAGATGAAGCGAAGGATGTCGCCGCGCAGCAGGTAGATGAAGAGCACGGCGAATATGCCGACGCCGACATACGAGATGATGTTTTGAACGCGCAGCGGCAGCGGCCTGCGGATAATCGCCTGGATGATCTCGATGACAAGCTTGCCGCCGTCAAGCGGAGGAATGGGCAGTAGGTTCATGAACCCAAGCGAGAAGGAAATGAGCGCGCCCAGGGTGAGGAACGTCGCAGGTCCTGCCGCGGCGGCCTCGGCAGACATGACCGAGATGCCGACGATTGAAGTGGAGCCGTTCAGGACATCGAGGGTGCGCGAGGGGTTGAGCAGCTGCGCGACTGACGTTGCGGTCATAACCACGTAGGACCCGGCAACACGCGCCGAATCGATGGGGTTGAGGTGTACCACGGTGGTGCTTTCGGTGATGCCGAGCGACTCCCCTTCTGCGACATCGAGGGTCGCGACATTCTGGGCGCCGTCGCGCTCGTAGGTGATGGAGACCTCGCCGGCATCGACACTCTGTGCGGCGTTGACCAGGTCGGTCCACGAAGCGACCGGAGCATCGCCAAGGGCAATGACCGTGTCGCCCGCTTCAAGGCCGGCGGCCTCGGCGGGAGAATCCGCCTGGATAGAGCCGATAACATTGGAGTCGGTGGGAACCGACACGCCTACGATCGAGTAGATGCTCATGAGCAGCAAAAATCCCGAGAGGATGTTCACAGCGATGCCGGCGACGAGCATAAAGGCGCGCTTCCAAAAACCCTTGCCGAGGTAGGTTCGGGAACGCTCCTGCGCATAGAACGCCTCGTCGTCAAGCGTCGGTTCCCAGACGTCGCCCTCCGAGGTTGCGTGCGCGCGGTCGAAGAGCCGTCCATCGTAGATGGTATTACCCGCAGCGTCGCGCGGCATAGAGGCGTACGTCGTCGGATAGTACTTGCTCGAGGGGCCCTCCCCTTTCGACTCGTCGTAGACAGGAGACAGCGACCCCCATCCCATCAGATGGACACAGGCCTCCATAGCTTCATCTTCTGTGATGTCGAGCTCATGGGCGATGTCCTCGACCGACATAGATCCGCGCCGATGCACAAGGCCGAGGACGGCGGGGGCATGCGCTGCCGGCGTGGGATCCATGCCGCAGATCATGGCATAGCCGCCCAGCAGCAGCGGGGTCACGCCAAATTTCGTGCCGACCTTGCGCGACACATGATGCAGGTTGAAGCGACAGGGCAGGCCAAGGAAGAACTCGGTGACGCGCACACCGCAGGCGCGGGCAGCAAGAAAGTGCCCGCCCTCGTGTACGCCCACGAGTACCGAAAGCATGAGAAGGCCCCAGAAGATGGGGCCGATGATGCCAAGCACTGCGTCCATACACACGTCCAATCAATCAGAGCCTGCGGCTTCGCAGCAGGTGCTTAGCCGTGTCGCGAGCCCATGCGTCAATGTCAAGCAGCTGCTCGACGGACTCAACCGGCTGGGTGTCATGCGCGTCGAGGCATTCCTCGACGACTGTGGGGATATCCATAAAACCGCACTCCCCCGACAAAAACGCCTGTACCGATACCTCGTTGGCCGCATTGAGTACGCAGGGCGCCGTGCCGCCGGTGCGACCGGCGTCCTGCGCGAGGCGAAGGCACGGGAAGGCATCGGTATCGGGTGCGGCAAATTCGAGCGAGGCCAGGGTGCGGAAGTCAAGGCGCTCGGCCGGAGTGTCCCAACGCTCGGGGTACGACAGCGCGTATTGGATGGGTATGCGCATGTCGGAGGCACCCAGGTGAGCGATAACCGAACCGTCGGCGAACTCGACCATGGAATGGATTTTCGACTGACGGTGGATGAGGACACGAATATCATCGATGCCGCAGGAAAACAGATGCATGGCCTCAATGCACTCAAGACCCTTGTTCATGAGGGTCGCAGAATCGACGGTGATCTTTGGCCCCATGCTCCACGTGGGATGGTTGAGCGTCTGCTCTACGGTCACCTGGGACAGCTCGTCGCGCGTCATGCCAAAGAACGGGCCACCCGAGCAGGTGAGCCAGATGGCGTAGACCTCGCTGCGGGTTCCTGCCTGCATGCACTGGAACAGCGCGGAGTGCTCGGAATCGACCGGCAGCAGCTGGCCGGGCGCGACAAGAGGCATCAGCAGGTCGCCGCCGATGACGAGCGCCTCCTTGTTCGCGAGCGCCAGACGCTTGCCGCTTCGGAGGGCGGCAAGGCTGGGCAGCAAGCCTGCGGCACCGACCACCGAGACAAGTACGCAGTCGACCTCGTCAAGCGTGGAGAGTTCGCAGAGACCTGCGGTGCCGGTGTGAAGCGTGCAGCCGTCTGGAAGCAGGCTGGCGGCGTGCGCCGCGGCAGCTTCGTCGGTTACGCAGACGTGATGCACTCCGAATTCGCCTGCAGCACGAGCAAGCGACTCGATACGGCTGTGTGCAGAGAGGGCTACAACCTGGAGCCTGTCGGAATGCTTGCGGCAGACGTCGAGCGCCTGTGAGCCCACAGAGCCCGTGCATCCCAAGATCGCCACGCGCATCCGAGCGCGATCCGTCATATAACGCCTCCGATGATCAAAAGAAGCTGAGCGGTGATCGCGCCGAAAATGAGGGAATCGTTTCGGTCGAGCATGCCGCCATGTCCGGGTATCAGGGTACCCGAATCCTTGACACCCACACCGCGCTTGATGCGCGATTCGATAAGATCACCGAATACACCCAGGACGGACACGACGACGCCACAAAGGACGGCATACCAGAGGTCCATTCTGAAGAAACCGGTGGCGAAAAGGATGCACCATACAATGACAGAACCGAGAATTCCGCCGAAGAAGCCTTCCCAGCTCTTATGCGGAGAGATCTTGGGGACGAGCTTGTGGCGGCCGATCTTGCTTCCGACGAGGTATGCAAAGGAGTCGGAAACCCACAGCGAGGCACAGACGCCCACGGTGAGCAGGGCTCCTGGGAAGCCGGGGATGGCGTCACGCAGAAGTACGACCGACGAAAGCATATAGCCTGTGTAGATGGGTCCCATAAGCGTTACGGAGACGTCGGAGATGCGGCAGCGCGGCGAGTAGACATACCAGAGCCCCACCGACAGGACAAGCAGGAAGAGCGCGGCGCTCAAGAAGTATGAGTCGCCAAGCGCCGCAAGCGGAAAGAGCGCCGCGGCAACCAGCCCCAGCGGGGCGTTGGGTACCTTGCCGTCGCGGCGCATCATGTCGAAGAATTCGCTGCAGCAGATCCAGCTTACAACCGCCATGAAGATCGCAGTGCTCAGCGTGCCGCCCAGCAGGCAGCCGATGAAGAGGCCGACATAGATGAGGCCGGAGACGACGCGCGTCATGAAGCGCGCAAGGGCACTCCCCTTTCCAGCTTCAGCCGGCTGCCCCGAGGTCTGCTCGGGACGATTGGTCTGATGTTCCGAAGACTCCATGGTCATCGTCCCTTAGCTGCCGAAAGCCCGCCGAACCGACGGTCGCGGTGCTGGAACGACAGAATAGCGTCGACAAGCCCCCAGCGATCGAAGTCGGGCCAGTAGGTATCGGTGACGTAGAACTCGGCGTAGGCGACTTGCCACAGCAGATAGTTGGAGAGGCGGAGCTCGCCAGAGGTGCGAATGACCAGCTCGGGGTCGGGAAGTCCAGCGGTGTAAAGGTGGTCGGCGACGACATCCTGGGTGATGTCCTCGGGGTCAAGCGTTCCCGCCTGGACGCGCTGGGCGATGAGACGCGCGGCACGCGTGATCTCGGCGCGGCCTCCATAGTTCACCGCAAGCGCGAGCACCATGCCGGTGTGATCGCGCGTCTGCTCAAGTCCGTATTCGAACACGCGACGGGTCTCGTCCGGAAGGGCCTCGATATCGCCAAGGAACACAACACGGACGTTCTCGCGATGCAGAAGCGGAAGCTCCTCGATGAAGGTCTTGGCAAACAGGTGCATGAGCAGGTTGACCTCGGCCTGAGGACGTGACCAGTTCTCGGTAGAAAACGCGTATGCCGAAAGCACGTCGACGCCCAGGCGGACGCACGCCGTAATGATCTCGCGCAGAGATACGATGCCAGCTTTATGGCCTTCACCACGGGAAAGGCCGCGAGACGTCGCCCAGCGGCCGTTTCCATCCATGATGCAGGAGATATGATGCGGAATCCGAGCGCGATCGAGCAGAGACATGTCGATCGTGCTCGGCGGATTCGCAAAGAATGTCTCGAAGGTCGAATCGTCCACCTAGATCTCCATGACCTCAGCTTCTTTAGCCTTCAGAAGCTCCTCAATCTTCGCAATGTAGGCGTCGGTGTGCTTCTGCACCTTAGCCTGCTCACGACGAATCTCGTCCTCGGTGAGCTCCTCGTCGCGGTCGAGGCGGTTGTTGAAGTCGCGGCGAATGTTACGGATGGACACGCGCGCCTGCTCAGCAAGCTCGCGGCATTCCTTGACCAGCTCGCGACGACGCTCCTCGGTGGGCGCCGGGAACGGCAGACGAACGACGTTGCCGTCGGAGCTGGGGGTGATGCCCAGGTCGGAGGCAGCGATGGCCTTCACGATGGCGTTGAGAAGCGCCTTGTCCCACGGCTCGACCATGAGCATATGGGCCTCGGGGACCTTGACGGCAGCGACCTGCGTGATGGGCGTGGCCACGCCGTAATAGTCGACCGTGATGTCGGAGAGGATGTTCGCGTTGGCGCGGCCGGTGCGGACCTTCGAGAAGTTGTGCTTCAGAGCCTCGATGGTCTTATCCATGTGTTCGGTGATGTCTGCCATGTCTAATCCTCCTGTACGACGACGGTACCGACGGGTTCGCCCTTGAGGGCGCGCTTGATGTTGTCTTCGCCCTCGATGTTGAGCACGATAATCGGCATGCTGTTGTCCTGGCAGAGGGCGGCGGCGGTGGAGTCCATGACCTGGAGCCCCCGCACGAGCACCTCGTGATAGCTGATGTTGTCGAAACGCTTCGCATCGGGATGCGAGACGGGGTCCTTGTCGTAGATGCCGTCGACCTTCGTCGCCTTAAGCAGGCAGTCGGCCCCGATTTCGCAGGCGCGCAGGGCGGCCGCGGTGTCGGTCGTGAAGTACGGGTTGCCCGAGCCTGCGGCAAAGATCACGATATCGCCCTTTTCCAGGTGGCGCATCGCACGACGACGGATGTACGGCTCGCAGACCTCATTCATCTGAATGGCGCTCATGACGCGGCAGGAGCTTCCGGTGCGTTCGAACGCATCCTGAAGCGCGAGGGCGTTCATAACGGTCGCGAGCATGCCCATGTAGTCTGCCTGAGCGCGATCCATGCCCTGAGCCGCACCCGCCATGCCACGGAAGATGTTGCCCCCGCCAACGACGATTCCCACCTCGACGCCGTCGTCAACAAGGTCTTTGACCTGACGAGCAAGACGATCGGTGACTTTCGGGTCGATGCCGTAACCGCCATCTCCCATGAGGGCCTCACCGGAGAGTTTGAGCAGCACGCGCTTGTAGAGATACGTGGACAAGGGTCCTCCTTACATCGAAGCTTGCACCATCATAGCAAAGAAGCAGATAGCACTCATGAAAAAGCAGGCTATAGGCGGAAACCTATAGCCTGCTTGCATGTCATCTCTAGGAGATGCTAGTTGTTGTTCTCGCCACGCTCGAGACGGTCGAAGCCAACGACGGTGATGGTGTCGCCAAGCTCCTTGCTGACCTGGGCAGCGTACTGGTTGATGGTCATGCTGGAATCCTTGATGAACTCCTGCTCGGTGAGGACGCAGCCCTTGTAGAACTTCTCAAGGCGGCCAACAGCCATCTTCTCCTGGATGGCCTCAGGCTTGCCGGACTCAGCGGCCTGCGCCTTGTAGATCGAAACCTCGTGATCGATGACGTCCTGCGGGACATCCTCGCGCACGGCGCAGATCGGCGCGGTGGCAGCGACCTGCATGGCAACGTCATGGGCGAAGGTCTTGAAGGTCTCGGCGGAAGCGGTCTCGGGCTTCTCGAAAGCGAACTCGACGAGAACGCCGATCTTGCCGCCCATGTGAATGTAGCTGGAGATGGCACCGTTCTGCGGCTTGCGCACGGCAAAACGGGTGATCTTCATGTTCTCGCCGATCACGTGGATGAGCTCGGTGAGTGCAGCCTCGACGGTCTCGCCGTCCATCTCGGAAGCAAGCAGGGTCTCGACATCAGCGGGCTCGGTGTCGGCGACCTGCTGGGCAACGCGGGCAGCGAAGCCGGTGAACTTGGGGTTGGAGCCGACGAAGTCGGTCTCGCAGGCAACCTCGACGAGCGCGCCGGCGTGGGCGTCCTCGGAGACATAGGCGCCGATGGCACCCTCGTTGGTGGCACGGCCGGCCTTCTTCGCAGCGGCGGCAAGGCCGTTCTTGCGAAGAACGTCAACGGCGAGGTCCATGTCGCCGTCGGCCTCGACGAGGGCCTTCTTGCACTCCATCATCGGAGAGTCGGTCATCTCGCGGAGCTGCTTGACCATTGCGGCGGTGATCTGAGCCATGGGTGATCCTTTCAATCTATGACGAACGTTCGTGTAGATGCGGATACGTGCTACTCGGCAGCGGGGGCCTCAGCGGCCTCGGCCTCGGCTGCGGGAGCGGTGCCGACCATCTCGGCCTCGGTGACCTGCTCCTGGCCCGTGCCGGACAGGCAGGCGTCGGCCATGAGCTCGCACATGAGGGTGACGGCGGAAATGGCGTCGTCGTTGCAGGGGATGCCGTAGGTGACCTCGTCAGGATCGGAGTTGGTGTCGATGAGGGCGACGACCGGGATGTTGAGGCGACGGGCCTCCTTGATGGCGTTCTCCTCGCGCTTGGTGTCGATCACGAAGAGAGCTGCGGGCAGACCCTTGAGGTCGCGGGCACCACCGAGGTTGGTCTGAAGCTTCGTGAGCTCCTTGCCGAGGACAGCCTGCTCCTTCTTGGGCAGCACGGCCATACGACCGTCGGCGACCATGGCCTCGAGCTCCTCCATGCGGTTGATGCGGGAGCGGATGGTGACGAAGTTGGTGAGCATGCCGCCCAGCCAACGCTGGTTGATGTAGGGCATGCCAGCGCGCTCGGCTGCGGCCTTCACCGGCTCCTGGGCCTGCTTCTTGGTGCCAACGAACAGCACCTTGCCACCCTTGGCAGCGTTGCGCAGGAAGGTATAGGCAGCGTCGGCGTTGACGATGGTCTGCTTGAGGTCAAGGATGTAGATGCCGTTGCGCTCACCGAAGATGAACGGCTTCATCTTGGGGTTCCAGCGACGGGTCTGGTGGCCGAAGTGGCAGCCGGCCTCGAGCAGGGTACGGATGTTGATCTTGGTAGCCATGTAAACCTCCTGTGGTTTGCCTCCGCGCGGGGTCGGCCTCCCGCGATCACCCCGGATATGGCTCGGTCCGGGGCACCACGACGTGGGAGTAGCCGCGCGTGTGTGATGAACATGCTGCCGCCTGTGCGGCAACCTTATGCATAATAGCAGCTGCCGGCCGCAATGCAACCGGCCAAGACATAAATACAAAATCCCCCTGTGGGGTTACCCGCCGGTTACCCGCCGCGCACCTCCGGGATGTCTGCTTGCTCGGCGGGCTGCTTTTCTTCGGACGTCTCCCCGAAACAGGTCGCTTCTGCCCCCTTCCTTACCCTCGTGGGTGCGCCTGCCGCACGGCTGCCTTGAGGCGGTCGGGGGTGAGGTGCGTGTAGAGCTGCGTGGTCGAAAGGCTTGCGTGTCCCAGCAGCTCCTGGACGCTGCGCAGGTCGGCGCCGCCGGCAAGCAGGTCGGTCGCAAACGTGTGCCGCATCGTATGGGGCGTGACGTCGGGGGGAAGCCCCGCTTTGCGCGCGAGGACGCGAAAGCGATAGCGGAGCGAGTCGGCGCTCATCCGCTTTCCGTGGCGGCCTATGAACAACGGATGGTGGCCGGCAACATCCTCGGTTGCCTTTGCCTGCGCGAGGAGACGTCCACGCGGACCCGACAGATAGGACGCGACCGCCTGCCATGCCCGTCGATAGACCGGAACGATGCGCTCCTTCGACCCCTTGCCGAACAGGCGCACCGTGTGCTCCGAGCGGTCGAATGATTCGATATCAAGACCGGACAGCTCTGAGATACGAGCACCGGTGGCATAGAAGAGCTCAAGCATGGCAAGGTCGCGTGCCCCCTCGTCCGTGGAGGGATCAGGAGCGTTAAGGAGCCGCGCCATCTGCTCATGGGTGACGGTCGTGGGCAGAGAGCCAGGAACCTTCGGGGTCTGGATGGTCGACGCGACATCGGTGTCCACGAGCCCCTCGGCAAGCGCCCATCGGAAAAAGGAGCGAATGGCCGAAAGGTGTGCCGCCACAGTGCGCGGCGCATAGCGAGCCGCCTTGAGCTCGGCGAGGTATCGTCTGAGCTCACGTACGCTCACGTGGAGCGCATCGACGCCGTGGCGGCGGGCCCAAGCTGCAAACGCATCCAAGTGACCCCGGTAGGCCCTCACGGTCTGGGGGGACATGCCCTCCATCTGTGCAAGATAGGCAAGGAACCGCTCGGAAGCATCCTCGAAGGGCGACGTCGCGGCAGAGCCGTCGCACGCTGGTGAACCTGAAGGGTCCTTATGCATGGAACAGGTCCTGGCGCGTGGCGAGATAGCCGTCCAGATCGTGCAGGGCTCGTTCCGCGTAGGCGGCGTAGCGCTCCCGCTTGCCGCGGCGGCGTTTGTCGACAAGAGGCGGCACCAGGCCGAAGTTCACGTGCATGGGCTGATAGTCCTGCGTCTCGGGGTCGGTGGCATAGTTGACAAGCGAGCCGAGCGCGCCGGTGCGGGGAAGCTCGACGGCAGGCAATCCCTCAAGCTGGGCATAGGTATTGAGCGCCGCGAGCAATCCAGAGGCCACGGCCTCCATATAGCCTTCGGTGCCGGTGATCTGCCCGGCGAGGCGCACCGTGGTGCCGGGGACGGCAAACGTGCGGTCAAGCACGTGCGGGGCGTCTACGAAGGTGTTGCGGTGCATGACGCCATACCGGAAGAACTCAGCGTTTTCCAAACCCGGGATCATGCGGAAGACGCGGCGTTGCTCGGGGAAGGTCAGGTTGGTCTGGAATCCCACGAGATTGTATGCGGTGCGCTCGGCGTTTTCGGCGCGCAACTGGACTGCAGCCCAGGGCCGCCTGCCGGTACGGGGGTCGGTGAGACCCACCGGCTTCATGGCTCCAAAGCGAATGGCATCCAGGCCCTTTCGCGCGACCTCCTCTGCCGGCTGGCACGCCTGGAAGAGATCCCCGCTTTCGAAGTCCTTGAGAACCACGCGCTCGGCGCCGACGAGCGCCTCGATGAAGGACTCATATTCTTCGCGATTGAGCGGTGCGTTGAGATAGTCCCCCTCCCCTGCCTCGTCATAGCGCGATTGGGTGAAAAGAATATCCATATCAAGCGTCGAGGCATCGACGATGGGCGCCGCGGCATCAAAGAAGGCAAGGGACTCGCCGCCCACGAGCTCATGCAACGCCTCGCTGAGGGCGGGCGAGCAGAGCGGGCCCGCTGCAATCACGACCGGGCCCGCGGGAACCGTTTGAACCTCCTCGTGGCGCACCTCGATGCGATCCTCGGCGGAAACGAGGGCCTCGACCTCGGCGGAAAAACGCTCGCGGTCAACGGCAAGCGCGCCGCCTGCAGGAACGGACGCGCGCTCGGCGCATGCAAGAAGGCAGGAACCCATGCGGCGAAGCTCCTCTTTGAGCAGGCCGGCGGCCGAGTCGAGCCGCGTGGCCTTGAAGGAGTTCGAACAGACGAGCTCGGCAAGGTGGCCGGTGTGATGCGCCGGGGATGAAACCTTGGGGCGCATTTCGTAGAGGGTTACCGATACGCCGCGCCGAGCGAGCTGCAGCGCACACTCGCTTCCGGCAAGTCCTCCGCCGATGATGGTCACCGTCTGTTCTGCCATGAAATCCGTCCTCGTGTCATCGTTTCGTTTGATTGCTCACATTGTGCCCGAACGACGTCTGCGCGTGAAGCGTCGTCTCGGAAGCACCATAGCGGCCATCGGGCAGCTGAACGACCAGACCCTTGACGACGAGGGAGCCTATGAGTTGTAAGCCTGAGAACGTGTCGAGCTTGGCGACGCGCGCGATGTCCTCCGAGCGCAGCGGCGACGCAGTCAAGGCCTCAAGCACTGCTCGCTCGGCGGGGTCGCGCGTCGGAACCGCACCGGTGTGCGCGGCTGTTCGTCGCAGCGTACCGAAGATACGCGAAATCGCAACATCAAGCGACGCTTCATCGGCAATGCAGCACGCGCCCTCAGAAATGAGGTAGTTCGTGCCTCGCGACTGGGCAGAGAAGATGGAGCCTGGGACGGCAAGGACCTCCCGGCCAAGCTCTAGAGCCGTCTCTGCTGTTGAAAAGGTGCCCGAGGGAAGCCCCGCCTCGCCTATGAAGGTGGCCAGGGATAAAGCGGCGATGACGCGGTTGCGGCGTGGAAAGGCCCACCGTCGAGGCTCGGTGCCCCAGGGGTCTAGCGAGATGATGGCGCCGCCAGCGGCAAGGGTACGCTCGAAGAGCGCCGCGCTCGCCCGCGGATAGACGACATCGGCGCCGCATCCCAGCACGATGACGTGCTTGCCGCCGCGCTCGAGCGACTCGAGCCCGCCCGCTTGGTCGCATCCGATCGCTCCTCCCGAAACCACCAGGACGTCAGCCTCGACGGCGAAGCGCGCTGCCATCTGAGAGGCTGCGATGCCGTACGGTGTGGCCACGCGCGACCCTATGATGGCGAGCGCCGGCCGTCCCAAGAGCGTGGGGTCTCCGCGCCCATAGATACGCTGAGGAGCATCCGAAAGCTCCCGCACACACGACGGGTAGTCTTCGGAATCGCGTTCGATCACCCATCGGTCACCATGTCCGTACGCTGCGGTCATTGCTCTCTCCTCCCCTGGTAAACTGCCGCCTCCAGCACATGCTGAGATGTCACCTGTTCCGATTCCTGCACGTCGGCGATGGAGCGGGCGATGCGTCCAAGCCGCATGATGCCGCGCCCGGTCAGGTGTGTGGCCCGCGCCATAGAGAGCACGGTCTCCTGGGCGTCGTCGGCAAGCTGGAAGCGCTGCGCCACGGCATCCATGACGGCGCGCCCTCCGCAGGCCAGGCGGTCCGACGCCTGCGAGCGCGCCTCCCGCCAGTGACGATACGCGCGCCCAGTCTCGACGAGGCGGGCCAGGTCGTTCGACGTGGCGCCCTCGGCTCCTTCCAGGATCACCTGGGGATCGGGTCTATGGACATCAAGCACCATATCGATGCGGTCCATGAGAGGCCCTCCCAACTTCGACCGATAGCGTTCGACCGCAGCGGGCGGGCAGCTGCAGGGTATCTCGTCGTCGCCCAAGTAGCCGCACGGGCAGGGATTGCTCGCCGCGAGCAGTCGGAATCGGCACGGGAAGCGATAGAGCCCGTCGGCGCGCACGATCCGAACCTCATGGTCCTCCATGGGCTGCCTGAGCATCTGCAACACATGCGACGGGAACTCCGCAAGCTCATCCAGAAAGAGCACGCCACCATGGGCAAGCGAGACCTCCCCGGGCCGCACCGGCCGCCCTCCGCCAACGAGTCCCGCCGCCGATACGCTGTGGTGCGGGCTGCGAAATGGCCGATGACCCGCCAGAAGTCCCTCGATGCGCTCACCGGCGACCGAGTGTATGCATAGGGCATCCTGAAGCTCATGGGATTCGAGTGGAGGAAGGATCGTGGTCAAGCGCCGGGCAAGCATGGTCTTTCCCGATCCCGGGGCTCCGATCATGAGGACCCCAAGGTCACCTGCCGCAGCAATCGCAAGCGCTCGCTTGACGACCTCCTGGCCCAAGACATCTGAGAAATCGATCGCGGCATCTTCGTCGGTCGCAGCGGTGCGCTCGGGGACTGCGCGGACAGCGTCCCGGATTCCGTGCGAAAGTCCATGAAGCCGGGCGAGGCAGGAATGTGCGACCCCGTCGAGTGCAACGTGTTGGCCGCCGAAGGCCCCGATGAACTCCAGGCCCGAGTCGCGTGCAAGAATCTGATACGCCACCTCGCCGTTCACAGGGGCTATATCCCCGTTGAGCGCAAGCTCGCCGGCAAAGAGGCATTCATCGATGCCGTTCAAGGGAATCTGTCCAGAAGCCGCCAGGATAGCGATGGCTATCGGCAGATCAAGGCTCGAGCCGGTCTTGCGAACGTCTCCTGGCGCAAGGTTGACCGTGATGCTCGCACGGGGCACCTCGAAGCCTGCCGACCTGAGCGCACAGCGAATTCGATGCCGCGCATCCATGACGCTGCTGTCCGCCATGCCAACGAGGACGATGCTCGGCAGACCGCCGGATATGGACACCTCGACGGTGACCGGCTGAGCCTCTACGCCTCGGATGCAGGCGGCATGCACGGCGTAGACCTGGGCCGTCATTGCTCGGCCTCCCACTGAAAGACATCGATGTGGTGCACGATGTCCGCATCGCTTCCGCCATGAATGGTGAGCGCGACCACATCGAAGCGCAGCGACATGACAGGAAAATGGTCCATGATGTAGCAGGCTGCGATACGTCGATAACGCTGGCGCTTCTTGTAGTTCACCGCCTCTTCGGGAAAGGTGCCGTCACCTTTGGGGGCGCGCCGCGTCTTGACCTCGACAAGGACGATCTCCTCCGTTACGGGGTCGTAGGCAATGAGGTCGGCCTCGCCTTCGGGACACCGATAGCTGTGCTCCAGCACATCGTATCCGCGGGCTTCGAGATAGCTTGCTGCCAGAAGCTCGCCTAACGCCCCCAGCTCGCGAGAGCTCAGCGTGGAGACATCCTGGGGATCGAGGTCTCCCAATGCATGCACGCCTGCATCTGCAAAGTCGTCATAGCTCCTTGATTCGGAGTGCTTGAGATGGTCCTGTGACATGGCCGCTCCTTTCCACGGGGTGGCCTCATCATCCAGGCCGGCCCTTACAGGATTCGTCGGTCTTTCTTACACAGACTTCTCCTCGATCTGCATTGATTCTTACCACGGGGGACTGTCGGCAGCTACTCCGTCTGATCGGTGCGACGATACGGGGGGCGGCGCGCTAAAACAGCCGTGCGGTTTCCAGGAAGTTTCCACAGAAGCTCACGCGGTGCTGGTCGGTAAGCCCATGCTCGCGGATGGCGGCGATATGTTCGGGCGATGCGTATCCCTTACACTGTGCGAAGTGGTAGGCGGGGTACTCGGTGTCAAGCTCGACCATCAGCTCGTCTCGGGTCACCTTAGCCACGATGGAAGCCGCGGCGATGCAGGCGACGGTGGCGTCACCGTGTACCACGTCGCGCTCGTGCTCAACGGCGTGAAGCGGATTGCCGTCCATGAGCACGCAATCCGGCTCAAGGCCCGTGTCAGCGACGGCGCCAGCCACCGCACGGCGCAGCGCGGCGGCCATACCGATCTCATCGATCTGCGCGGCGGGAATATGGCAAATGCCGACGGCGCGTGCCACCTCGGCGATGCGTGCGGCCAGAACCTCGCGGCGTGCCGGACTCAGACGCTTGGAATCGTCGAGACCCCAAATGAGCGGCTCGTCGGGAAGGCAGACGGCGCAGACGGTAAGCGGACCTGCCACAGAGCCGCGGCCGACCTCGTCGACGCCCACCACAACACCTTCGCCGCCGAGCTCCCTCATCGAGGTATAAAGGCCGCGCACGCGCTCATGCTCGGCCTGTTCTCGCTCAAGTCGGCGCTTCGCGCGCTCGCAGGCTTTCATGACCTGCACTCGGGGGTCCTCACGATATCGCTCGATCAATTCGGGAAGGTCTTCAAGCGGCGCGCTTCCAAGCTCCGCGGAGATTTGTGCGGCCGGAGCCGAGCTTGTCATGTTCGCCATGTCTCCCCTCCTGATTCCTATGCCTGGTTTGGAACGTACGCGTATGAGCATTGTTGCACGCGCTATGAAAAAGGGCCACCCGAAGGCGGCCCTTGGCTTTGCGATGTGAGTCTCGACTTAGCGCTTCTCGGGAATACGAGCAGCCTTGCCAATCTTGTTGCGCAGGTAGTACAGCTTGGCGCGACGCACGCGACCATGACGCACGACCTCGAGCTTGGCGATCTTGGGGCTGTGAAGCGGGAAGGTGCGCTCGACGCCGATGCCGAAGGAGATCTTACGAACGGTGAAGGTCTCACGCGAGGAGCCGCCGCTCATGCGGATGACGTCACCCTGGAAGACCTGGATGCGCTCGCGGTCACCTTCCTTGATGCGATAGTGCACCTTGACGTTGTCACCGACGCGAACCTGCGGAAGGTCCTCACGGATGTCCTGACGCTCGATGGCGCGAATGTAGTCCATAGTTTCCTCACTCTTCTAGAGGTGCCGCACGCGTGCGCCGGCACGTAGGTTGACAAACGAGAACATATTATACGCAAGGTCGCAGGTGGTGCAAGCAGGAATTTGCCTTCTCCACAGGCATGTGGAGCAATGGTGAGCGACGTTGTGCATCATGCTCTACTCCCCTGCTCAGACGTTGCCGATATCGTACCGCAATGCGTCTGACGAGGCGTCGGCCAACCTCAACTACAATAGAACAGACTTTTACCCCTCCCACATCTTTGAGAGGACGCTATGGACGCAACACAGATCCACGAACCCTCCTCGGGCCGAAGGATGATGACGGCCATCGCCATCGTCCTTGCGCTGCTCACGGGATTTGGCGGATATCACCTGTTGCGAAACACCATTCTCTCGAATGCCCGCGGATTCGGCGACCAGCTTGCCCGAAGCTTTGCCGCCGAAGAGGAGGTGAGGCTCGAGGCGATGAGCCTTATGGTGGTAAACGGCGCAAACGACCTGGATACCCTGATGTCGTTCGGCGCGACCGAAGCGGACTTTCAGCGTCGCCTCGACGTGCTGGGCTCCTCCACGTCCCGTGTGCTTGACGGGGTGAGCACCAGCCCGTTTCTCATCGTCGACGGATCGATCATAACTTCAAGCTCGGAAACTGCGGCAGACCACGCCGACGTCGATCGAGAGGCGTGGTATCGGGAACTTCGAGAGCAGAACGACCCGGTCATGATCTCTGACGCTTACCAAGGACGCGAAAGCGGCGCAGAGCTTCTTACCATCGCGACCCTTGTCGACGGGAAGGCGGACGTGCTGGGCATCGATGTCCCCGCAGGACAGTTCGAGGCGCTCAACAGCAGGTTTGAGCTCCCTGCTAACTCATCGTATTTCCTGTTCGACGGCGCCGGTGAGATCGTGGCGGCCGAAACGTCGGTCGATGTGGGCGACGGCCTGTCCGATGAATACATGGACCGCCTGGGGGAGAGCGTTCTTGCCGGCAGACTTGATGACGAATCGACCACCTATGTGGGCACGGTCGGCGAAGAGCGCAGCATTTTCTATGCTGAGCTGGAAAACGGATGGTTGTCGGTCATAACCATACCGACCTCGGAAGTGCTCAGCAGCGGCTGGGATGAAAGCCTTACCGTGCTGGCGGGCATCTGCCTGGTGCTCACGATCGTCATGGTTGGCGTGCTGGTTGCCTACCGGGTGCGGTCGGCACGCCTGCGCAAGGTCACCCATACGCTTCAGATCCTGGGAAATACCTTCTACGCAATCTACCTCATAGACTATAAGCGCGGCACGTATACCTCGATCAAGTCGCGCCCCGAGATCGCCGCACAGCTGGGAAAGCGCGGCAGCTACCGTCGATTCCAAGAGACGATGCGCACCGTTATGGAGCCGAAGACCTTCGAGGGCTTCAAGGAAAGCTTTTCGCTTGAGAACATGGCTCGCATAGCCGCCGAAAACGTGCAGCAGTTCGGCGGAGAATACCGACGCTACATAGACGGGGTACCTCGCTGGACCAGCATTCGACTCATCGCGGACCCCATCCTTTCGAAGCATGAGTTCATCCTGTGCTTTCGATTTGTCGACGACGAGTTGCGCGAGCGCGCCCAGAGCGTCGAGCTCCTGGAGAGCTCACTTGCTGCGGCGCGCGAGTCGGCAAAGCGCAAGGAGATCTTCTTTAGCAATATCTCTCACGACATGCGCACCCCGCTCAACGCCATCATCGGGCTGACGCGCCTGCTCCGCGAGCATATGGATGAACCTCAGGAGGCCGAGCGCTACCTATCGCTTGTTGAGGATGCGGGCGAGCAGCTGAGCGGCCTTGTGGGCGATGTCCTTGATATCTCTCACAGCGAGCACGTCGCCAGCGGCGTGCTCCACGTGGAGACAACGGACCTGGCGGAGGTCATCGAACGCGCTGTCGCACCCTTCCGCGATCGTGCGCAAGCGGAGAACAAACAGATCGACGTGTCGATTGAAACGGCGCATACCGTCGTCAAGGCCGACGCCCGCCGCCTGCGGCAGGTGCTCAACAACCTGATCTCCAACGCCTTGAAATACAGCTACGCGGGCGCTCGCGTGACCATTCGTCTGGACGCCGAAGAGCGCGACGAGAGCGATACGCGTCGCACGCGTGGGTATCGCATCATCGTTGCGGACACCGGCATTGGAATGTCGGAGGAATTCCTCCCCCACCTCTTCGAGCCCTATGCACGAGAAGAGGTCTTCGCGCCGCGCGGCATTACGGGAACGGGGCTTGGCATGCCCATCGTCAAGAACCTCGTAGAGCAGATGGGCGGCACGATCGACGTTGAAAGCACGCCGGATGTTGGCACGACATACTACCTGAACATCCCCTTTGAAACGGTGGAGAACACAAGCGCCCCCACCGACGCCGGTGCTACCACAGCTGCGTCTGTAAACGCAGCCTGCGACGACAATCGGGCAGACACCCCCATCACCGCCCTGGTCGCCGAGGACAACGTTGCCAACACGATTATCGTGCAGTCCCTTCTTGAGTCGCTGGGTGCGACCGTCGTCTGTGTGGAGGACGGACAGGCCGCGCTCGAAACGTTTGCGGAATCGGAGGAAGGCGCCTTCGACGTCATCCTCATGGATATGCAAATGCCTCGCATGGACGGCGCGGAGGCGACGCGGGCAATCCGGGCGCTCGATCGCGCGGACGCCAAGACCGTCGGCGTGGTGGCGGTGACTGCAAGCGCGTTTGCCGACGACGTGGCCCAAGCCATGCGTGCGGGCATGGATTCGTTTACAACCAAACCGCTCTCGCTCGACGGCCTCAAACACGCTATCGAGGAGGCGCTGCGCCGGCGTCGCAAGAACAACCATGTATAAGCCGTTGACACATAGACGTGGCGGTATTCCCTGCATGTCCCTGTAGTTGACAGGACGAAAATAAAGGTACCCCTCCGCAACAATCAACTATAATCGCCCTAGACGCATTCGCGATGAGCCTGCACCGCGGCGCGTCCGATCGTAAGGGGCGGCCGTGGGCCTAGAACATGCATCTCGACATACCAGCGTCGAAGAAGCGACGCAGCGCCACACGGCGTCTGCCGCGATGCATCCCCATGCCGAAGCTCCTGCCCCTACGAACGCGCCTGAAATGTCCCGTACAACTTCGCCTGCCGATTACGCGCTGTGGTGCCATGTGCTTCTGGGCGAGCTTGATGCCGAGCTTTGCAGCTATGACCTCGCCACGACCACGCTGACCGTTCATTTTCTTGATGACCTCGGCATCATGCAGACGCGATCCTACGTGCATATGCCAGGCGTCGCCGTCGACGCGGGGCACGTGCATCCCGATTCCATCTCGACCTTCTGCGACATATTTCAGCGCCTAGAAAACGGTGAAGACGGCGTGCAGGAGAACGTCATGCTCCTGAGCAGGCGCAACAATGCGTTTGGATGGTCGAACATCTCGTTTCATATGCAGTATGACGATGCCGGCACGCCGGTGCGAGCGGTCGGGCTACGGCGTGACCTCGAGAACGATGAAGGCGTCCAATCGTGGTATGGGGAGCTTCCTGAAGCCCTCTGGCCGGATCTGGTTCGCACGGGAACGATCAACCTTGCCACCCGCATGATCGACGCCGCCCTGGTTCGACATCACGACAGCGCGAAGCTGCTCCGCAACATATCGCTCGAAGAGGGTATGCGGCGCATCGAGGTCTCCCTCTGCGGTTCGGTGGCTCTCGAGGCATACCGCCAGTTGCTCGACCCCGAACGTCTTGCCAAACGCTTCGAGGAGGGACGTCGCTGGTCGGTCGGCTGGTTTCGCATGATAGACGGCGGGGTCGTCAAACCGATGCGCATCGCCGTGAACGTGCGCAAAGGAAACCGTGGCAATCTGGTCGCCAGAACGTTTACCAGCTGCGTGCAGAAGCGCGACCACTGGGAGTCACAGACCGACCTATCCTGTATGCGCGATGCCGAGAGCCTTCTGTATCGTCGGGACTACGCACGCGTGCTCGTACCATCGGTCTTGCGGGAGGTTGACGCCGGGTCGCTCAGCTCGCTGTCGGTGATTCAGATCATCGAGCTCGAGCCTATGCCCAAACGTCTCAAGGCCGACCTTGCATGCGCTATCGGTGTGTTCCTTGGCGTCGATTGCATTCCCTATCGATTTGACGAAGAGTCCGTGGGCGTGCTCGTTCCCTCTGCGGGCTCCGACGATGAGCTATGGCATCGTCTTTCCGACGCCATAGCGGCCGCACGGGCAAGTCTCGTCGATGCCGATCAAGCGGATTCGCGGCGGTTGTCGAACGTTCGCATCATTGCCGAGTCGATCTATGCCACACCCGACTATCTTGATATCGTTTCGGCGGCGGATATGGCCCGATCTGCCTGCGAGCGGCGCGCGACGGCGCCGGACGGCCTGGCAGCCGACTTCGTACAGCCTCCGGTTTCTCAATACGAGCTGCTCGAACAGGGTGGTTCTTCAACGAGCGACCGTGTGGTCGACAACCCCATGGCACTCGGCTCGTTAAGCGACGAAGAGATTCGGGCGTTTGCGCTCATTCTTTCGACCATGTTGAATTCCGGCTCAACGCGTCAGGCTATCACCGCAGCACTGCGTGGGCTTGGGATGTACCATGGTGCGCGTCGTGTCTACCTCGTGATGGTGAACGCTCATGACGGCTTGCTCAACATTCCGTTCGAATGGTCGGATGCTGGGACGATGTCGATCAAGGGCAGGCTGTCGGATACCCCGGCGCTGCGGTTCCCCTTCATTGCGCGCAACATCGGGGCGACCCATCCGGTCTATGTGAGCCGTCCTCGCATCCAGACCTATGCAGACGAGGGCACGATTAAAAACGATACCTGGCGATTTTGCATCGTGCCGGTTGAGGCAGACCATGAGGTGTCGCTTGCCATCTGCATCGATGACCCAACGCGTCATTTCGATAGCTGGGAGCTTGACCGCGCCCTTGCGGCACGCGTTTTCCGCGAGTGGAGACTCTTGCGGCATAGCCGGCACGGCAACCAGGAACATTCGCTGCAGGCGGCCGGCGAGCTGCCGGGACGTCATGACCTTGAGCGTACGATCGGCGAGGCGCTTGGAGAAGGATGGAGCTCGTGCGGGGCTTTGGCGATCTGCGTCCCTCATCCGGACCAGCTTGTCAAGGCAAAGGGACTTACCTACGCCATAGAGGTCGTAGCTTCCATCAAGGGGGCACTGAGCGCCCTTGACGATGAGAACGCAGCCTATCAGATCTCTGACACCGAGTTCGTGGTGCTCTTCTCCGACGTCTCGTATCGCACGTTTGTTCAGCGGTGTGCGGAGATTCGTACCATGCTCGTCACAGCGCATCCGTCGGCCATTCATGTTGGTAGCGCTTGGACCGGTATTCCGGCAGAGGTGCGCAACGTTGTGGACGAGGCGCTCGCCATCGCGCAGCACGACAACGGCCTGGCGTATGACGGTCTTGGAGCTGCGAACAACGTCACGCGTCTTGATGATGTGGAGCAGGAGGGCGCCGAGCACGCTCTTGGAGCGAACATCGCCGAGCGATTCGTCGTGTACCTGCAGCCAAAGATCGACGCGCGCAGCGGTCAGATCGTTGGGGCCGAGGCGCTTGCCCGCTATGTTGATGTCGACGGACGGCCAATCTCTCCCGTCACGCAGATCGACCATCTTGAGCGCAGCGATGAGGTTGCCGCGCTCGACTACTACGTATTCGACGAGACTCTGTCGCTCATGAGCGAATGGAAAGAGCGGGGCTATTCCACGATTCCGGTTTCTACCAACTTCTCGCGCGCCACGCTGCTCAGTCCGACCTCGCTTGCGTCGGTGCTGGCCATCATGAGCCGTCATCCAAACGTCGCCCCCGATACGCTGGAGATGGAAGTTACCGAAAGCGCGCTCGACCTGGGTACCGTAACGCTCAACGAGCTCGTGAGCCGCTTCCGGTCGCTTGGGCTGCGAATCGCCCTCGACGACTTCGGCTCCCACTATTCAAGCATGTCGGTGCTGGCAAACGTGACGTTTGACACGATTAAGCTCGACCGAAGCTTGGTATACGGCCTTCCCGACAATCCCGTGTCGGCGAGCATGGTGAGAAGCATCTCCGAGATCTGCCACGAACAAGGCATGGCGTGTGTGGCCGAAGGCGTTGAATCCAAGGCCCAGGCCCGTATGCTCATTGATGCGGGATGCCCGATATGTCAGGGGTTCTACTACGACAAGCCCCTGCCGCCCGATCTCTTCGAGGAGAAGTACCTCGTCTAGAGTATGCGTCTTCCCTGCCGTGATGCAGCGCTTTGCACGGCGACCCGAAGATAGCTGTGGGCGGGCATCGGTGCGGCGCGATGCCCGCCCACGTGCCTATCTTTGGGCTCGTTCCCCGGCACCCAGGCTGTCGATTATGGTGATGACAAGCCCCTTGATGCTGTTTTCCGTTGTACGGTACGGCGCGATACGAACGGTATAGCACTTGCCGCTGAGGGCCTCGACCTCGCGATCGATAGGCGTCAAGTCACGCAACACCTGCTGAGCATCGCCCACGATATCCTCTCTCGGGAAGCTATGGGCAAAGATCTGGATGGGGCGCCCCACGTCATGGTCCATGAGCTGGAACTCGCGCCCTACGTACTCGGTGAACTTGCGAATATTGAAGTTCTCATCGATAAACAGGATGCCGATCATCGTCGAAGACAAGAAGTTCGAAAGGTCGTTCGTGGTCATCGTAAGCTCGTCGACCTTTTGCTGATACTCGGAGTTGACGGTGTAAAGCTCTTCGTTCACCGACTGAAGTTCTTCGTTGGAGCTTTGCAGCTCCTCGTTCGCGGTGAGCAGCTCTTCATTTGCGGCTTGAAGCTCCTCGTTGACCGTCTCGAGCTCGCCGATCGTCGACTGCAGGTTGCTCTGCGAATCGCGAAGCTCGGCTTCGAGGTCCGCGATGCGGCGGGCGGTGGTCTTGTCGATGTCGTACTTCTCAACAACGCCCGTAGGCGAGCTCAACCGATGTTCTACGAACAGCATCGCCGTCAAGGTAGCCTCGATGTTTCCCGGCATGGGGATGGGCTGTGCGATAAGGTCGATGACCCTGGTTCCCGAGGGGCAGTCCACGCTGATGTCCTGGTAGGTCACCGCGGTGTTCTCGCTGCGGCTGCGGGACAACGCCGTCGATGCCGCAAGGGAAAGCCCCGGATTGATGATGGTGAACAGGTTGAAGGTCGCCTTGCCCGGCGCGATGGCCACGTACTCAAGGTAGTCCCCGAAGAAATGGATGACGTCGTTTGCCTCGTTGACAATCACAGAAGCAGGCAGGAAACGCTCGAGGAACTGCGTGTAGATGTTCTCCAGGCCATAGTCGGTCTGGCGTTGCCGCTCGATATGCTGGGTGCGCGGCGCGACGGAGGGTACAGCGGGAATGGTGAAGGTGGCAGGTGAGGGCCCTTCCATCTTCCCGGTCCCGTTGTGGATGTAGATCTTCTCAGTCGAGCAGGCCGGCTGGAAGATGTTGGGGTATTCGTTAGCCGTCTCGCTTTTTCCCAGGAACAAGTAGCCGCCGTTTTTCAGCGCGGAATGGAAGATGGCGAACAGACTTCGCTGCAGCACCGGCTGGAAATAGATCATGACGTTGCGGCAGCAGATGAGATCGAGCTTTCCAAACGGAGGGTCCGAGAGCATGTTGTGCGGCGCAAAGATGACCATCTGGCGGATCTCTTTCGAGATGACATACGTGTCGCCGCGCTTCACGAAGAATCGGGCCAAGCGCTCAGGAGAGACGTCCTCGATGATGCTTTCGGGGAAGACGCCCTTGCCGGCACGCTCAATCGCGCTCACATCGATATCGGTCGCGAAGATCTTGATGTCGCGACGCACCTGCAGCTCGTCAAGTACCTCTTTAAAGAGGATGGCGATGGAGTAGGCCTCCTCCCCTGTCGAGCAGCCGGCGCTCCAGACACGGATGGAGTCCTCAGGGATACTGGCACGCACGATAATATTGATGACGGTGTTCTTCAGCACTTCAAAGAACGGCGCGTCGCGGAAGAAGCTCGTGACGCCGATAAGAATCTCTTTTGCAAGCACGGCGACCTCATCGGGATTCTCGTCGAGCGAACGCGCATAGTCGGCAAGGCTGGACGCATGCGTGACCATGATGCGGCGCTCGATGCGACGAATCACCGTCGAGCGCTTGTAATGCGTAAAGTCGATATCGCGCCGTTTTTTGAGCTCGCGATAGATGAGGGACAGGCTTTCTTCGTCGGTGAACAGCTCCTCTCCCGAGCTCGAAACGAGGTTCATATGGAAGCGTGCGAAGTTGACGATCTCGGCGGCGATTTGCTCTGGCGGCAAGACCCAGTCCACGAGGCCCGTCGAGATGGCGCTGCGCGGCATGCCGTCAAACTTCGCGCTTTCGGGATTCTGCACGATCGCGATGCCGCCCGCCTCCTTGACGGCGCGGATGCCCGAGGTGCCGTCGCTGCCGGTGCCCGAGAGCACGACGGCGACCGCACGCTCGTGGCACTCCTCGGCAAGCGATGAAAAGAAGATGTCGATGGGGTGATTCAGCACCTGGTGGTCGTAATCGGCAAGATGTAGGCGACCGCCGGCGATCGTCAGGTTTTTCTTGGGCGGAATCAGGTAGACCGTGTCGGCCTCCACCTTGCAGCCGTCCTCGGCCTGCACGACCGGCATATCGGTCTGTTTGCCAAGAATCTCGGACATGAGGCTGCGATGGTCGGGAGACAGGTGTTGGATGACGACGTACACCGCTCCACTCTCCGTTGGAAGCGAGGCAAAGAGCTCCTGCAGCGCCTCCACCCCGCCCGCTGACGCCCCGATGCCGACGACGAACGGCGCGCGCCCACGGTTGTGCCCGCGCTCTGCGGTACTC
Organism: Collinsella sp. An2; assembly: GCF_002160065.1. Classification (GTDB taxonomy): domain Bacteria; phylum Actinomycetota; class Coriobacteriia; order Coriobacteriales; family Coriobacteriaceae; genus Limicola. The sequence continues at coordinate 48,018 of NZ_NFJW01000010.1, forward strand.
TGTTCCACTTGTTGTGCCATATTCCAATCCTTTCCGTCCCCATACGAGACGTAACTCGCCTTTTTCATAGTGCGCTGAGCGCTTCCTCACTCGGCGTCGAGCGTATGCCGCTGCACCGTCTCCCACCTGCGTCCGCGTTTGCGGTAGCCAATGAGTGCGGCCATGCGCGTCACCGCAAGGATGAACCGCAACACCGTCACCTCGAAGAGCGACAGCAAGACGGCCCGCACGATGTCGAGGGCTGTCAGCCGCAGATCACGTGTCTGCACGCGAGAGAAGAATGCGGTAAGCGACATGACAGCCCCAAAGACCGCGTAGATTCCGAAGAACATGAGCATGAACGGAACGTTGATGAAGTTGAAGATGGCCGCAACGATCATCGTTACGATGCCGAAGAGCTCGATGACCGGAGACAGCAGTTCGTAGACAAGAAAGTATGTATAGGAGAGAACCGCGACCGGACCAAAGCGGAAGTTGGCGAACAGACGCGTGTGCTTGACCATGGATTCGAACAGGCCCGTGTGCCAGCGCCGGCGCTGCCGCATGAGGTCGCCCAGGGTTTCGGGGGCTTGGCTCCAGCAGATGGCATCCGGAGCGTACCGGATGCGATACGGAATGTCGTTGCCGCGGCAGAACACGTGCAGCCGTGTGACGAGCTCCATATCCTCCCCCACCGTCTGGGGGTCGTATCCGCCCACCGCAAGCACTAGATCTTTGCGGAACAGCCCAAACGCCCCCGAGATGATGAGGTTGCCGTTAAACTGGTCGAGCAGGATGCGGGCAGACAAGAACGAGCGGTCGTACTCGAGGACCTGCATGGCAGGGATAATCTTCTTGGGCAGCGAATAGGACTGCACCCAGCCGTCGCGCAGGGCGATGCCGTTGGCGGGACGCACCAGACCTCCCACGGCAACCACCGTATCGTCCTCGATCACGGGCGTGACGATCTCGCGCAGTGAATCCCGCTGCAGTGCCGAGTCGGCGTCGATGCAGATGAAGTACGGAAACCGCGAAACGTTGATGCCCGCGTTCAAGGCGTCGGACTTCCCGCCGTTCGCCTTGCGGACGAGCGTGAGGTGGACACCCGACACCTCGGCCGTCCACAGGCTCTCGATGGGCTGGGTCGCGAGGCGGATCTGCACGGGGCGGTCCGTACGCTCGAGGCAGAAGGTGTCGATTACCTTGCGCGCGGTGTCGTCGGTGGAGCCGTCGTCAACGACCACGACCTCGTAGAGGCGGTAGTCGAGGGCGAGCAGGGACCGCACGGAGCTGACGATGGTGACGCCCTCGTTGTGTGCGGGGACGATGATGCTTACCGGCACGTAGCAGTCCGGCGCGATATGGCTTAGGTAGTGCGCTTCGCGCGAACGGCGATTCAAGATGGAGGCGCCGACCGTCACGGAAAGGAACAGAAACGTGGCGTAGCCGATGAGGTAGATGATGAAGAAGACGCCCACGGCCCAAAGGAAAGCCTGCACGGAGGCAGCAAGCGGTGTCATGCGGCATCGCCTCCCAGGACAGGCACTTCTGTCTTATCGTTCGCGTCGCTGGCGCCGCCAAGCTTCCAGCGGAAGACGACCATATCTCGCGCGAAGCGATCGTCGCCGCACATGATGTTGGCGAGCTCACGCTCAGGTGTCGCTCCAAGGCGGAAGAGGCTCTCGGCTGCGTTGTAGCGAACGTGGTAGACGGGGCTGTGAAGGCAGCGCTTCAGTGCCTGCACGGTCTTGTCGCATGGGTAGGAGCCCAGGACCGTTGCGGCCACGGCGGCGTACTCCCATGAAGCCGACGTGTCGGCCCGGGTGAAATCTACGATGGGATCCAATGCGGACTCCCAAGGATTGGTCATGAAGTAGCGCATGCAGGCAAGCCTGACCTCGAGGTTCGCGCGATCGTCCTGCATGAGGTCGAGCAGAAATTGATGGCGGTCGATCGGCGCGGGTTCGCATCCGTAGCGGGCTGTCCTTGCGTGACGCAGGAAGTTGATGATGCAGACCTGCATCTCGGGCGTGCGCTGTTTGAATCCTTCGAGGAGCGCGTCGGCAAGCTCGTTTCGGTCCCCCGGATAGGCAAGCAGCGTCTCCGAGATCAAGCGGTGTGCGCGCTTAGCACCGTCCGCATCGAGCAGCCGAACGGCACGTGCGATCTCGGTGGCCGTGCTGATATGCACCAGAGCCTCGAAGGCGTTCTGACGCGAATAGAGGGCTTTGTCGCTGAGGCACGCAAACAGGTCGGCTATGAGCGCCGAGGATGCGGGGCGCCCGCGGTACCAACGCGTGACGATGGCCGCAAAGTAGGCGCGGCGCAACGAGTCCCTACCGGTAAACGAGGGCAGCAGCGTATCGAACACGCCGGAGATGTCTTCTAGATAGTGTTCGGCCTCATCGGGCATCTCTGAGCTGAGCCGCTCCATGGTGCGGTCGAAGGACTCCATGCCCGAAAGCGTGCGCAGCCTTCGGCTCAGAAGCTGGCGATGCTCGGCGTCGGTTCCGTCGAGCCCGCGAGCAATCGCTGTCTCCAACAGGGTCGCCATGTGGCGCGACCGCCGCTCGAGCAAAAATGCGCGAACCGTCTCCCACTGCAGAAAAACGAGGTCGAATATGATCATGGCAAGGCTGACGATTGCGTAGAACGCGATGAAGATAGATGCTGTCATGCCGCATCACCCGTCCACGCTTCTTGTAAGGCAGAGAAGACCGGCTTGAGGCGTTCATGGGTGGTAACTTCGGTGTCCCATCCGTCCAAAAGCAGCTCGGACATCTCTACGACATCTTGTGATAGAGCATTGTCGCCACCTACCGAAATACCAAGCGAAAGAGCGTCGATAGACATATCTTCGACGCCGTAGTGCTCGTAATAATCTTGGTGAACACGCATGGTCGATGGATCGCTAAAGTTTAGGAGCTGCCAGGGAATGCGCACCTCCAAAACACCGTCTCCGTAACAATAATCTGCTAGGGAGTCGTAGTCGGGACTGTCCGGATCGGCATTGCCCTGACGGAGCTTTCCCGTCGACGCATATGCGTCGGTGAGATCGTATTGAAAGTTCTCCATTTTCTCGAGACCGATTGTTCCATCATCCAAAGTGGGAAGCGGCTGATCAAGGGCAAGCAACGAAAGCGTCGTGCGAGCCATGGTCACAGGCTTGAATAACGGAGAATCCTTTGCAGGGATGGAGACATACGGATCGCGGCCCTCGACGGTCATGAGCATCATTGCCCTCGTGACGTCATAGCGTTCCTGCACATATAAGCACGCATCGTTCCCATCGAAGAGAATCATAAAGTCGGCGGGCTGCTCAAAGACAAGGGGAAGCGTCGTCGCATCCACTTTCAACTCGGCATATGTGAGAATTCCGCTCAACGCTTCTGTATCGGGCAGATAGCAAGCAGTTGTCGAACCGCTCATGCTGGTTACGTCGATGGGGATAATAGTCCTTTGTCCTTCAGCAACGTCATCACCAGAGATTTTGAGATACAGGTAGCGTTCATCATATTGTGCAAAGAGCTCAGACCCATGTGCCGAGATAATCGGGTCGATTCCATCCCACTCTTCGTCCGATCCGTCGACGATGCAGCATGGAAGCTCCTCGCCAGGATCAAACGCAAGAATTCCGTATCCCTGATCGACCGTCTGAGCATCGCTCCAATACGGTGTCCTCAGCTGATCGGTTGCAAAAACGGTATTCCATGTCCGTCTTCCCCACTCATCGTTCCACTCGTAGGCAAAGGAACCGGCACATTGCGCTTCTACGATGTCGCGATAGCACTGGACCATAAGCTCAGCCTGTTCGCGTTCGGAGAGGCCTCCTTGGTCACGGCCCGTTGTGTCTTCGGCGTATCCGGTTCCCCGTGAGGACGAAAGACCGTATTCCCCTATGACCACAGGACAGGAATGATGTTCAACAAGAGCTGTAAGATACGGACGATAGCAATTGCCGTCGGCGTCGGCGCAAAATGGCGCCTCACCGGGTTCAAGATATCGAGCGTAATCAGGCTCAAACGGATACACGTGGTACAGAGCGAAGATTCCAGAATGAAGCTCATCGGTTCCGACAAGATGCTCGATATCGACCGAAGCGTATTTATTGAACGTTTCGGCGATACGGTCTGGATATTCAAACGGATCGGTCGTCGGGCTGTTGACGATTCCTATGAGCCGTTGCTCATCATAACGTTGCGTCTCGTAGGCAACGGTTTCGTCGACGAGGCGGGCGAGCATGGATTCGAAGGCCGAGGAGTCTTGAGTTGAAGAAGCGTACCGACCGGTGTACGGAGCCATTTCGGCATCAACGCTGTCGGTATATGCAACCGCGCGCGTGTCCCACGGCACGCCAAGGGCGTATCCGACGACCCAGCTCGATACATCTACGGTATAGGAACCCGTTCCGGATACCTGTCTAAGCTCTAACGGAAGTCGGCCATGGATGGCATCGATGACCTTTTTGGCCCCATCCCGCAGCGAGCCGAAATAACCCTCATCATAGGCATCCATGTGAGAGTATGCAGCGTAATCATCAAGATAGACTCCCTGCAGAAGATAGAGCGGCGTATCTGCCTGCTCATTGTATTCGCTCAAAGCCCGATAGAACGCATCGCCCATCAGCATGTAGACACGAATCGTATTAGCGCCCATATCCTGAATCTCAGAGAACCAACGCGTATACGTTTCTTCATCCACCGCATAGTCGCTTACAAAAGCACCCGGCACGGAACCTGCAAGGTCTACACCACGCATGGTAAATGGTTCCCAGCCTTCCGAAGAGAGGGCCTGAGTCTCCTTGCCGTGCGTTCGCCACTCGCAGCTGATTTCTTCAGGAGAATCGAGAAGCAAATCGACTCCATGATTCCAGACAAGATAAAACGCAATGAATGCGAGCAGTGTCACAGCACACATCGCCAAGATGAATCGTTTCATATGGTCCTCCCCTCAGAGCTCATGAAATGCGTGCTCGACAATCAGTGGTTATCCATCTTTACTGCGGACTCATGTGAGTACTGTTTCAAGCTTTCAATGTGGGTGTCGAGCCAGGTGCCTCGTTTATCGATGAACGCCCTGAGCTCTCCGATTGCCTCCTCATAGCTTGTCGGATTTCTCTCAATAGGGATCAAGCGGTGTTCGGCCTTGAGGGTAGTGGGATCGAAGGTGGAACCCCAGACCTTCCAATTGCGCTCGATTGCAGGTCCCAAGAAGTCGAGTGCCGAATCGATAAAGTTGCCTAGATACTCGTCCGAAAGAACATCTTGACGCAGCTGACGATAACGATCGATGACGGCATCGATGAAATCCTCGTCCTTGACAAGCATGGTGAACCAAGGACGATTGACCATCGTGAACCCCGATGCGTCAGAGTAATCCGCTTCCGCATAGTTATCGAAAGCGCTGTTGAAATCCCAGATCGGTCCAAGTGATATACCGCTGCGCAGGTCGCGGGACAAATATGTCGAATAGAGAGCAGCATCGTAATTCATGCTGAACTCGTTCGCTATGAAATAGGAGACGAACGAGTCCACATCGATATAGTTCCAGTATCCGTAATCCGCAGTGTCATAGTCATATGAATAGAGAGCCTTTTCAAAGGCACTGAAATCTTCCTCTATCCATTGAAGTTGCTCGTCGGTTAGTTCTTCCGCTTTGGGATACAAGACTTCAAGAGATGAATCAAGTAAGCCAACCTGAGAACCGAGATTGTCGAGCGTGACGGCATTCATATCATATCGATCAAGCTTCAACATATAGCTTGTTTCCGGTCCACTATTCACACCCTGCTCTGTTTCGGTGAGGCTGACGCGACTTTCGGAAACATCAACCGCCTCCATACAAAGAAAGAGGCCACGATACTCATCGTTCACGAACAGCTCACAGAACCGAACCTCCGGGGTATCTTCGCAAAAGGTTCCGAAGACGTTATACGCAAGATAGTTGCGAATAAGGGATTTATCGAGATAGGGTCCGTTAAGAATCCAACCGTTGTCCGCCGGCATCCCCAGGACGCCCTCGTTCACAGGGTTGCCTTCCTCATCGATAAAATGAAGGGAGTAGTTTCGTTTGGGAAAGTCCCGCGACCGGTGTCCTCGGTAGCGGATACGAGTCTGAGATGAAAAGATCGGGTCATCGCTCAGCTGGTTAGCGCTTCCCTCATCGTAGATGATGTCGATATCTCCGATAATGTAGTCGAGGCCTTCTGCGGTTTTCGTTTCGTAGTATCGCCCGTCAGGACGAAGTTTGGCGTCTCCATCCTCCTCGGTAACCACGTCGCCCGGGACCTCCTGTCCGCGCGTGTCTATGGACACGACCGGCAGATGGCTTGCAAAGGTCTCGGGGTCGATGCTCGTCGAGCTCGCAGCGGCGCGGTCGGCCTCTGAGAGGTCGTCCAAGGAGGCCGCCTGCTCATGCTGAATGTAGCGCTGCTGGGTCCCGGTCTCCTTCTCAATCTCCCAGGTTCCCAGATGCGCCGCCACGGCAACGATAAGAGCGCAGACGCACGCTATGATGGCAATTGCTTTCGACCGCATGGAGACACCGCCGCTTAGCTGCCGATTTCATCGTTTTGAGCGACGATGTTGACATACTCCACGTCACCGAGGGCATAGATGCGCTCGGTGAGCACGACGCCGGCTCCCTTCTGGGCACGGTCGAGTGCGCCCTTGGTCACCTCGAAGATAAACTCGACGCTCGACTCGGTGGTGTTCTTGACGCGCAGGCTCGCCTTGGACCCGAGAAGCTCGAAGATCTTGCCCTCGATTTCAAGCTCGCGAGCACGGGCGGCGCGGATGATGATGAGGGTGCGCACATCGTTGCGGATACGGCCGAGCAGCAGCATGGTGACGAACACGGCGACGGTGCCCACAGCCGCAGCAAGGAACTGTGCCACACCACAGCAGATGCCGCAGATGATCGCCCAAAAGATATAGGTCGTATCGCGTGGGTCCTTGATGGCGGTACGAAAACGCACGATGGACAGAGCGCCCACCATGCCGAGGGACAGCGCGATCGAAGAGCCGATGACCATCATGACGGTCGCCGTGAGAACGGTGAGGGTCACGAGGTTCACGTTGAACTTCTGCGAATAGATGGTTCCCGCATGGCTCTCCCAATACGAGACGAAGATCACAAGTCCCAGGATGACGGCGCAACCCACGCGCAGTACCGCGTCCTCGAGGCCTACGACCGATGCCGATCCTTGCAGAAGCTGATAGAGCTCTTGTCTCACAATCCACCCCTTTTCCGTCATTGCATCCCGGCGAAAGATTTGTTGCCGATAGCATGGTTGCTAGAACTGATAACCCATCGAGATGTCGCGCCCCAGACAATACTTGCTCACGGAAAGCGCTCGTTTCTCAACGGAGTTGAGCTGATCTTTGATGTAGCTCAACAGAAACCCGTTGTACTTCACCTCCAGGATGATGTTGAACGGGTCGAGCACCGGATGGAGAGGCAGATGTTCGTCAAACACGTTCACATTCGCCTCGGTCGCCCGTATCTCCGAATCGAAGGTGATGCGAATCCGGTTCTCCTTCGCCACGTACGCGCGTCGTCGATACTCGATCACCGCCTTGGGGCGGTAACCGTTGCAGGCGATAAACGCGTAGAGCTCGCCGGCAAAGGCCTCGGGACGTTCCAGCATCCAAGAGAGGTCGCCTGCGACAAGTCGCTCTGCCTCTGTGCGGCACAGGGGTAGCGACCGCTTGAGCTGATGCTCCCCTTCTTTCTGCTTCATCTCGAGCAAGGCGAAGTCTGCGGTGGGGTCATAGAGGCGAAGACGCAGCTTGCGCCTCGGATCAGTGCCGAAGAGCTTTTCGACGAAATCACGGTCCGAGACGGTGTCAAAATACAGGGAGCGAATACTATAGCCGCACGGCCCGTTGTGGTCATCCTCGTGCATGACAGCGGCAAGGCGGCGCTGAAGCTTGGCCGCCGCAGTGGGATCGACCAAGAACTTCTTCTCCTGCCTCGTCACCTGCCGCACGTGCCGGCACCCTCCCTATTTCATGCTTAAACACCAAACAAACATCCCTATACGCAGGAACATTTGTAGATAATCAGTATACCGTCAGAACTTTGAGGGGGAGTACAGATTTTCTCCGGCTACCTTTATGCTGGTACAGCGACAGCATATTCGTGGTCGAACAACCAAGCGTTGAAGGGAGATGCACGGTGAGGGCTCTCGTGCATGCATATCGTACCTATCAAGCACGCGCAGCGGCGTACTTCAAGGACGGCGTACGCGAGATTGCAGCCGATAACTTCAAGTTTCTGCGCTTTGCGAGCATTGCGACGTTGCTTCTGCTTGTCTTCCTGCTCCTGCTGGCACCGGCGGTGATTCATGGCTGGAAGCCCTCTGTGTTCCATCTCGTCTTCCTCCCGGTCATGATCGTGTTCTGCGCGATCGCCTGGATGGGCCATCGGCGCGGCATGCTCCGCCATGCCCTTCCCATGTGCATCGCCTTTGAGATTGTGCTCTACGCCTTCATGATCTTCCTTGATACCGCAGCAGAGCCCGACTCACCAAGCACCTTCATGCAGCTCGTATGTATTGCCCTTCCCGCGCTCTTCATCATGCCCGACTTCATAACCTACGGCTTGCTCACCGCGGCCGAGGTCGTCTACCTTGTGTGCGTCATCACGCTGAAGGAGCCAGGAATCGCCCAGTACGACATCTTCGAGATGATCACGGGCTTTCTGTTCGCGCTCTGCGTGTCGCATCTCACCATGAACTATCGGTTGAGTGCCCATGAGATGCGCATGAAGTACGAGATCATGAGCAAGCGCGACACGCTTTCGAATCTCTATAACAAGCGCGCCTTCGTCGAAAAGGCACGTGCGTATCTGGAGAGCGTCAACCCACACTGCACCTGTTCTCTGGCATTTTTGGACCTCGATGACTTCAAGGCGTTAAACGATACGCTGGGACATCCGGCAGGTGACGAGGTGCTCATCGACATGGGCCATCTCCTCAGCGAGCTCTTCCGCCCCACCGACATCATCGGGCGCTTCGGCGGCGATGAATTCCTGGTGCTTGTTGAGGGTATGGCAGATATCGACTTGCTAAGACACCGCTTTGACGCGGTGCGTACGCGCCTGCGCGAGGCCTGTGAAAAGCAGCTGGGGTACGAGATCGGCTGCAGCGTGGGCATCGTTTATCTCAACAACGAGCCGGCAGATTTCGATGAACTCGTGGGCCAAGCGGATGCACAGCTGTATACCGCCAAGCGCGAAGGAAAGAGCCGTACGCGTATCGCCCACTACGTTCCGGCCGGAGTGGAGGCGGTGGACACCAACGTCAGACAGTCTCCGAACGGAGATGAAGCCGATAGGACGCATGGCTCATCAATAATGTAAGCAGCTGGAGCTGAGCAGAACCATCGTAGGGAGGGCGACCATGGGCATCGTCTCACGAAGTGAATTCGAGACCTCGACCGCCGAGGCGTTCGACCGCGTCTGGGGTCTTGCAGACGACTACGGTCCCATACCTGCTCGCTCGCGTGACCCGCACGCCCTCCTGATTGCCGACGACGACGCGATCAATCGTCTCGTGCTTGCCAACCTGTTCGGTGACCACTACGAGATAGACGAAGCTGAGGACGGCACCCAGGCGCTCGCCATGGTGCTCAATGACCCTCTACGCTATGCCGCCATCCTCCTCGATTATCAAATGGAGGGCATGAACGGAATCGAGGTGCTGCAGGGCCTGGCAAGAGTCAGATTAGTCGAACGCATCCCCACCTTCCTCATCAGCGCTGAGGTCGACGATGCTGTGACCGAGCGTGCCTACGCGCTGGGCGTCATGGACGTCGTTGAGAAGCCAATCATCCCCTACGTCGTCAACAGGCGCGTCGGGTCCGTCATCGAGCTCTTCTCGGCACGCCGGCGTCTGAGTACCGTCGTGCAGGAACAACAAACCGAGCTCGTGCGCCGAGCGACAACGATCATCGAGCTCAACCGCGGTATGATCGAGGCGCTTGCCGCCGCCATCGAGTTTCGCGACGGCGAGAGCGGCGACCATGTGCGCCGCATTCACGACATCACGCATGCCCTGCTTACCGATACCGATCTGGGAAGCGGGCTTTCCTCTGACGACGTCTCGAACATCGCGCTTGCGTCCATCATGCACGACGTGGGCAAGATCGCCATCCCCGACGCCATCCTGTGTAAACCGGGCCGCCTCACGCCCGAAGAATTCGAAACCATGAAGACGCATACCGTGGTCGGCGCGGAGATGCTGGCGAAAATCCCGCAGATGCGCCGCAGCGAGGTCTATCGCTACGCGGTCGATATTGCCCGACACCATCATGAGCGCTGGGACGGACGAGGGTATCCCGACGGTATCGGCGGGTCGGAACTGTCAATGTGGGCACAGGTCGTCTCGATTGCCGATGTCTACGACGCGCTGCGCTCAAAGCGCGTCTATAAGGATGCCTATGGACGCTCACAGGCACTGAACATGATCGAGGATGGCGCCTGCGGCACGTTCAATCCCAAGCTGCTCGCGACCTTCCGCGCAATCGAGCCGCGCCTGAACGCGATGTATGTCGGACAGAAGGAGGAAACCCGTGGATAGGGCTGCATGCGAAGCTGCCGGCATCGATGTCGACGAGGTGCTGGGGCGCGTCCTTGGCCGCGAGGATGTTGTCGAGAGGCTGTTTGCGGCATACCTACATGACGAATCGGTCACAAAGCTTGGAGACGCGCTTGAGACGGGCGATCTGAACGCCGCCGAACGAGCGGCCCATGCGCTCAAAGGCGTTTCGTCAAACCTTGCCATGGAGACGCTAAGCCAGATGGCCGTGGAGACCCTCGCCTTGGTACGTGCCGGCGATGTAAAAGGAGCAAGAAGGCTCTACCCCACCCTGCTCGATGCCCATGGGCGCGTTGTTGCTGCCATCTCCTAGCACGGGTCACGGATCGCAAATCACGTTCAAAACCATTGGAAGTCATCACATGAAGCGGCCCCGGTGCGCAGCTCATCACGCGCGCACCGGGGCCGTTCGTTCAATACTTGGTTGAAGCGCTTACTTCTTTGCCAGAGCGCCCATGTCGGCAACGTCGGCAAAGACCGCCTCGAAGCGGTTGAGCAGACGCAGGCGGTTCTCACGAATTGCCTGGTCCTCATCCATAACGAGCACGTCCTCGAAGAAGCGGTCAATCGGGGCACGAAGCGCCGCAAGGCCAGAGATGAGCGCCTCGAAGTCGCGCTTTTCGATAGCCGTCGCCACCAGATCGTGCGCGGCGTCGGTCGCAAGCAGCAGGTCGTGCTCGGCCTCGCCCAGCAGCGCCTCGTCGACGTCGGTTCCAAGGGATGCATCGGCAAGGTGGCTTGCACGTGCGTAGGCCACGGCGAGGTTCTCGAAGGTCTCCGGATCGCGCTGACGAGCGTCGGCAAGCGCGTGGGCAAGCGCGAAGAAGTCGGCAGGAGCGCAGATCTTCCCGGCGGAGACGGCGGCAACGACGTCGGCGGGAACACCCTCGTCGCGCACCATCTGCTCCATGCGACCCTTGATGAAGGCACACACCGCTTCGGTGACGGCAGCCTTGTCAAAGCTCAGTCCCTGCTCGGCATAGGCGTCGAGCGCCGGTCCCACGAGCTCAGCGTAGCCGCAGCCCAGGCGCTGGCGCAGAATGTTCACAACGCCGATGGCGCTACGGCGCAGCGCGAAGGGATCCTTCGAACCGGTGGGCGGCTCATCGATGGCAAACATGCCGGCGATAGTGTCGAGCTTGTCGGCAACGGCGACAATACAGCCGGCGGTTCCCTCGGGAAGCTCATCGCCGGCGAAGCGCGGACGATAGTGGTCGCGAATCGCAGCCGCAACCTCGGGGGATTCACCAGCGGCAAGCGCGTAGTAGCCACCCATAACGCCCTGCTGGCTCGTGAACTCCACCACGGCGGAGGACACGAGGTCGGCCTTGGCAAAGTGAGCGGCGCGCTGGGCGTCGGAAGCGGTCTGGGCGCCGATGCGGGCGGCATGGGCGATTGCCAGCGAGAGGTCCTCGATGCGCTCCGACTTCTGCAGAACGCTGCCCAGACTCTTCTGGAAGCCCACCTCGGCAAGACGGGAGCGGAACTCCTCGAGCGAGACCTTGAGGTCCTCGTCATAGAAGAACTTGGCGTCATAGAGGCGGGCGCGGACGACACGCTCGTTGCCGTCGATGATGCGCGCCGAATTCTCGGGACGGCCGTTGGAGACGACGACGAACTCACGCGTCAGGTTGCCCTCGGCGTCGTAGATGGGGAAATAGCGCTGGTTGGACAGCATGGACTCGCAGATGATCTCGTGCGGGACCTTGAGGAACTCCTCGTCGAACATACCAACGAGCACCGTGGGCCACTCGCAGAGGTTCACGACCTCGTCGAGGACCTTCTTAGGGGTGTCCACATGGGCTCCGCCGCGCTCAGCCTCGACCTTCGCGATGCCCTCGGCGATCACCTCGCGTCGACGCTCCTCAGAAAGCACGCCGTTCTCCTCGAGCACCTGCTCATATACGGCAGGCTCGGCGACGACATGCTCGCCCGGCCCCAGCACGCGATGACCGCGTGTGGTGTTGCCGCTTGTGACATCGGCGTAGCTCACCGGCACGACATCCGACCCCAGAAGGACGCAAAGCCAGCGGATGGGGCGCACAAACGTCTCGTGCGTAGTGCCCCAGCGCTGGGAGCGATAGTTGGGCCACTGCAGCGAGGAGATGACCTTGCGGCAAAGCTCGGACAGGATAGGCGTCGCCGGGGCGGACGGAATGTTCTTCTCGGCGAAGACGTACTCGCGCCCATCGGTGTCCTCACGACGGATGAGGTCGGCGGCAGCGATGCCGCACTTGCGGGCAAAGCCCTCGGCAGCCTTCGTCGGGTTGCCATCGGCATCGAACGCGATGTTTGCCGCAGGTCCGCGCTTGATCTCGTGAACCTCATCGGTCGCGCAGGCAACGTCGTTTACCAGGGCGGCAAGACGACGAGGGGATGAGATGACACGCACGGCGCCGTGCGCGAGCCCTGCGGCCGTAAGGCCCTCGTCAACGAGGCGGCCGAACTGCTTGACGGCGTTGATGAGCGGAGCCGAGGGCATCTCCTCGGTGCCGATCTCAAACAGAAAATCGCGAGTCTCGGCCATCTTAGGCCACCTCCTTCTTCGTGTCGGCGTCATCGGGCGTGACCACCTCGGCGAGATAGGCCTCGCAGCAGGCCTTCGCGAGCGTGCGGACGCGCAGGATGTAGTTGGCGCGCTCGACCGCGGACAGCGCGCCGCGGGCATCGAGCAGGTTGAAGGCATGGCTGCACTTCATGACGCAGTCGTATGCGGGCAACGGCAGCTTGGCGTCGAGGCAGCTATGGCACTCGCGCTCGTAGTCGTCGAACTTGCCGCGCATCATCTCGACGTTGGCAATCTCGAAGTTGTACGCCGAGAATTCACGCTCGTTCTCCAGGAAGACGTCGCCGTAGGTCATGGTCGTACCATCGGGGAGCTTGCTCCACACGAGGTCGTACACCGAGTCGACGCCCTGGATGTACATGGCAAGGCGCTCCAGACCATAGGTGATCTCCACGGGCACCGGATCGACCTCGATGCCGCCGACCTGCTGGAAGTAGGTGAACTGAGTCACCTCCATGCCGTTGAGCCAGACCTCCCAGCCAAGGCCCCAGGCACCGAGCGTCGGGCTCTCCCAGTCGTCCTCGACAAAGCGCACGTCATGGTCGGCAGGGTCGAGGCCGATGGCCTTGAGCGAATCGAGATAGAGCTCCTGCGAGTTGGCGGGAGACGGCTTGATGAGCACCTGGAACTGGTAGTAGTGCTGCATGCGGTTGGGGTTCTCGCCATAGCGGCCGTCGGCGGGGCGGCGGCAGGGCTGGGCATAGCAGGTGCGCCACGAAGACGGACCCAGAGAGCGCAGCGTGGTGGCGGTGTGGAAGGTGCCGGCACCGACCTCAGAGTCGTAAGGCTGCATGATCACGCAGCCGTAGGAGCCCCAGTACCGCTGAAGCTCGAGGATGATCTCCTGAAAGGTGAGGGCCTGTGTATCCATGCCCCGTCTCCCCTCTCTCTTGATTGACATGACGACGGCGCCGGCCTAAGCCGAGCGCCGCATGGTTACCGATGCTGCGTCGCGTGAGGACTCTGCCTGCCCTACACGACAGGACCGATTCGGTCGAGCGGCCACAACCTGAAGAGCGCGACCGCCACAAGGTTCTCCCGGGGCACGGCGCCGAAGTAACGCGAGTCGGCCGAGTCCTCACGGTTATCGCCCATCACCCAGATACAGCCCTCGGGAACCGTGAACGGGAAGGAAACGTCCGCACCGGGCGCCTGCGTGGCAAGCGGCCAGGACTCCCCCTGCGTATAGGACTCGTCGAGCGGCTCGCCGTCCACGACGACCTGGCCGCCCTCAAGGTCGACCGTCTGCCCCGCGGTCGCGATGACGCGCTTGACGAGGATATCATGCTCGCTGTCGGCCTGTGGGTTGCGGAAGACGACGATGTCGCCAGGAGCCACGTCAATACCCAGCTCAAGCGTGACCTTCTGACCCATGATGGTATCGCCGATCTGAATCGTGGGCTCCATGGATCCTGTCGGAACCACATAGGGCTCGATCACAAAGAACCGTACCAGCATCATGAGGGCAAAGGTCACCAAGAAGATGGCGATCCACTCCACAATGCCACGGATGACGGACATCTGATGCGTCTGCATGCTCTCGTCTCCTATCCGTATGCCTTGTCCGACGAACCATGATAGCGCTCAAGCAGCTCGGCGGCCCGCGCGCGTTCAGATTCACTCAGGCGAGCATCCGCTATAAGGTCGGGACGCCAGCGGCAGGTGCGATCGAGCGCGTTCTCGCGGCGCCAGGCATCGACCTTGGCGTGATCGCCAGAGAGCAGAATCTCGGGCACGCCCATGCCCCGAAACTCAGCGGGACGCGTGTACTGTTCGTACTCCAAAAGCCCGCCGTCGTCTCCCGTAGCGAAGGACTCGTCCTTGTTGCTCTGCTCATCGCCGAGCGCACCGGGAATGAGACGCACGACCGCGTCCATAACGACCATGGCGGGAAGCTCGCCGCCCGTAAGCACGTAGTCACCGATCGAGATGCATTCATCGGCAAGCGTGTAGGCGCGCTCGTCCATGCCCTCATAGCGACCGCAGACAAATAACAGGCGGTCGTAAGTAGCCAGCCGCTCGGCGCACGTCTGATCAAACGGCGCCCCGCAGGGCGTGAAGAAGACGACATGGGGCTTGGGGCCGGTCGCGGCAATGGACTCGACGGCCTCATAGATGGGCTCGACCTTCATGAGCATGCCCTGGCCGCCGCCGTAGGGTTCATCGTCCACGGTGCGATGCCGGTCATGCGTCCAGTCACGAAGGTTATAGGCCGAAAACTCAAACAGTCCCGCACGGCGCGCACGGCCCAGAATCGAGGTGGACATGACGGGCTCGAACATCTCGGGAAACACTGAGAGCGCCTCTAGAATCATGCAGACCACCTAGCCCCGAGACGACGTATCGATGAGGCCGTCCATGATATGCACCGGCAGCGGACCGTCATCCGGAATGGCATCGATCGCGTCGTCGATGACCGGGATGAGGACCTCGCCATACGGTCCGCCTTCAACCACCCAGACGTCGTTGGCGGGCGTCTCCATGATGTCTGAAAGCACGCCCAGCGAACCAAAGCGTTCGTCGATGACCTCGCGGCCGCGCAGGCGGTCCAGCGAGACCTCGAGCGCGCCGAGGTCAAGGTCATCTTCGCGAGCAAGCAGATAGCAGCCCACGATGTCCACGGCGGCGGTAAGCGAGTCGATGCCGGCAAAGGCGACGACGAACTGGTCACCTTGATCGCGCACCGACTCGACCGTCATGAAGCGGTCGCGCTTGAGCGCCGGCGGCGTCAGAGCGACTTCGAGCCCCGTCCGAACAACGAAAGGAAGGCCGCGCAGCGCCTCTGCGACGACCTCCCCACGTCTTCCGTGTGTGCGAACCACACGGGCTATGTTGCGATACCGAACCGTCAAAGCATCCTAACCTAAGACCTCGACCTCGACAGACGTGTCGAGGCGCGCGGCAAGCGCGCGTGCAAGCGTGCGGATGGCCTTGATGGTACGACCACGCCGACCGATGACCTTAGCGACGTCATCCGCTCCAACGGAGACCTCGATGGTCGAAGAACGATCGGCGTCGATGACCTCAAGGCTTACCGCGTCGGGATCATCGACGAGGTTGACCACAAGATACTCGACCAGATCGGCGATCTGGTCGGAGAGCATGGCCTCGTCCTCGTAGGAGTCATTCTGCTCGGCAGACACGTGTTACTCCTCGGCGCCCTCTGCGGCAGCCTTGGCGGCCTCGGCCTCCTTGGCGAGCTGCTTCTTGGACTTCTTGACGGCGGTCTCGGTCTTCGGGCCCTCCTCGGCGGCCTTGATGAGCGCGGCGACAGCGTCGGTGATCTGAGCGCCCTTGGACTGCCACTCGGCGATCTTCTCAAGGTCGAGGTTGATGGTCTTGGGGTTGGTCAGCGGGTTGTAGCGGCCGACCTCCTCGATGAAACGACCATCGCGGGGCGAACGAGAGTTAGCCACGACGACACGATAGTACGGACGCTTATGAGAGCCGTGACGAGCGAGGCGAATCTTGACTGCCAATGAAAACTCCTCCTACCAAGCAGCATGACAGCTGCGACTACAGACAAACAGGTGGTAATGATACGCCAACGGATGGAGCAGGTGAAGTCCACTGGGGCATCTTCTTCGGAATATCCGCAGGCAAATCCATATTCTACGCACGAATCGGCCAATTGCAAACATTCTGCGGCCCAAATCATGCGGTTTTGGGGGAATTGTGACGGCCCTTCACGGCTGCCGAACGGATTCGAACTCGCGGTGCGTGCCACCCCGGATATACTGAATCTATGGCACAGGGCGAACAGACATACGATTTGTTAGGCACGTGGTCCGGACCCGCCGTGGGCCTCATGGACCTCGATGCCTTCTTTGCGAGTGTGGAGCAGCTCGACCATCCCGCCTGGCGCGGCAAGCCGGTCATCGTGGGCGGGTCGCCCCACGCACGCGGCGTGGTCTCGACGGCCTCCTATGAGGCGCGACCGTACGGCGTCCATTCGGCCATGTCGTCGGCCCAGGCGGCACGGCTCTGTCCCCAGGCCATCTGGACGCGCGGGCACTTCGATCGATATCGCGAGGTGAGCGGGCAGGTCATGCAGGTTCTGCAGGACGAGACTCCCTATATCGAGCAGGTTTCAATCGACGAGGCGTTTTTCGACATCACGCCCGGCCGCTTCTCGCGAGAGCATCCAGTCGTCATCGCGCAGCGCATCCAGCGACGCGTGTCCGAGATTGGCGTGACCTGCTCGATCGGCCTTGGCTGCAACAAGACGGTCGCCAAGATCGCCAGCGAGCGCGACAAGCCGCGTGGGCTCACGGTCATCATGCCGGGAACCGAAGCCGACTTTCTTGCCCCGCTGCCGGTGCGTGCCATGAGCGGTATCGGAACGTCGGCAGAACGCGCCCTCGCCCGCGTGGGCATCCATACCCTCGGACAGCTTGCACGCGCCCCGCTTTCGCGCCTCTCCCCCATCTTCGGAGTCAACGCCGACGCCATGCGCATTCGCGCCGCCGGCGGGGAACACAGCCGCGTGAAATCGGTCGACGCTCCCGACGATGTCAAGTCCGTCAGCAACGAGCGCACGTTTGCCAGCGACCTCACCGACCGTGCAGATGTCGATGCCGCCCTTGCGCTGCTCGGCGAGTCGGTAGGAAGGCGGCTTCGCAGAAAGGGCCTTGCCGGCAGGACCGTGACGGTCAAGGTGAAGTACTCCTACGGATCGGGGCGGACCATCCAGCGCAAGCTTCCCCATCCCACCGACGACGAGAACGTATTCGTGCCGGTGGGCCGCGAGCTGTTGGATGAGCTCTGGGGCCCGGGGACGCATATCAGACTGCTCGGCCTGGGTATCAGCGACTTCAACCTGGACGAGGGCGTCCAGACCGATCTATTCTGCGAAGTGGATGACCGCGGCGCCATGTCGAGCGATCGCCGCGACCTATCCGTTGCGGTAGACCATGTGCGTGAGCGCTTTGGAGCGGGCTCGGTGTCGTTTGGTCGCGCCGCGCGCTTCGATGACGAGGTCGTTCGCTCGGATAAGCAACGCTAGGGAAACACTGATTAAAGGCTTTCGCGCCTGGAATCGTCGTGGCGAGGCGCCTGTCAGGCTCGCTGCCCATGCTCCCTATACAAGCAGGGTTATAGGACAACATGTGTGTCGGAGCCATCTCCGCCATGTTCACGTGCCGACGATTCGTCAACGCTCAGTTATTCCCCGGAATCTGTCTCGATTCTGGAACAAAACTGAGCTTCGACGAAATACGTGGCCGCCGACGCTCAGTTAGACGATATGAGAAAGTGCACGCCCGCTCCTCGAGGCTGAGAAGCGGGCGTGCTGAAGCCATCAATTAAGCTGGCAGGCTTGCCAAGAGTCTAAACCAGGTCGAGCTCGAGCTCGGGCGCGTCGCCCCACAGCTTCTCGAGGCGATAGTACTCGCGCTGCTCGGGCGTGAACACGTGCACGATGACCGAGCCGTAGTCCATAAGAATCCAGGCGCGTTCGTCACGTCCCTCGATGGAGAAGGGGTGCTCGCCGCATGCCTTGGCGACCTTCTCCTCCACCTCATCCACAATGGTGTCGGCGAGACGGTTGTTGATGCCCGTCACGATGACGAAGTAGTCGCACACGTCGGACAGCTGGGTAAGGTCGAGCACGCGGATGTCCTCGCCCTTCTTATCATAGGCAGCCTGGGCGGCGGTGCGGGCGACCTGCTCGGCGGAGACGCCGGAGCTCGAAAGCGAGGCGGCCGTACGATCGACCGAGGAGCCGAAGCTGCGAGCACGCTCCTCCTCAAGATCCTCGACGGTATCCTCGGCACCCGCAGGGGTGGCCTGGATATCCTCGGAAACCGAAGACTCGTCGATCGAGGTGACCTCGTCCATCATCTCAGAAGTCATGCATGACCTTTCTTTTCGCTGCGCTGAAGCGCATAGTGGTTGTAGATTTCCGTAGCTGTGGGATAAAGATAGCGTCCCGTTTGCAGAACATACACGAGACCCTGCGAGAAACAAGAGAAGAACAGCTCTTCAAGCGATATCTCGCCCACCTGGGAGCGCAGGCGGTCCGCATAGTCGCCGCGACGACCGGGCTCGATAGCGTCGGCGATGAAGACGACCATGTCGAGCGGTGTCATGTCGCAGGAGCCGACCGTGTGGCGAGCGACCGCCTGAAAGACTTCCGCCGGGAGCTCGGGAAACAGCTCAGGAAGCTCGTAGGCGGCGACCATCCCGTGCAGCAGCGGAGCCGCAAGCGCCGGAGGTCCGGCGATCTCGATGCCATAGTGCAGGGCGCGCGCAACGAGCTCTTCGTCCGAAATCACCTTGTCCCAGTCGTGGATGAGTCCCGCGACCGTGGCAAGATAGGGGTCGACCCCGTAGGCCTGGGCAAGTGCGGCGGCGCAGGAGGCAACGCCGAGCGAATGGATATGACGCTTGCGCGCGTCCTTCATGCGCACGGCCAAAAGCTCCTTGATGCGCTCGACTTCTTGACCCTGTTCGCCGTCGAACGCGACCTCGGCGGTCCATTCAGCAGCCATTACGCCTCATCCTCCTCGACGCGCCCCGTAAGGTCGTCTTCTCGATACAGACCGTTCTTTCGAATGAACCCTATCACAGATTCACTGGTGAGGTACCGCACGCTCTTGCCCTCCCGGACGCGCGAGCGAATGTTCGTCGAGCTGATCGCCATGGCGGGAATCTCGATATAGCGCACGTCAAAGGGATATCCCGAGCCCTCGATGCGCTCACACGCCTGGTTGATGTCATACCCTGGGCGTGTCGCTGCAATCAAGGTGGCGAGCTGGGCGATCTCGGAGGCATCATGCCAAAGCAGGATGTCGAGGATGGCGTCTGCCCCGGTAATGAAGAAGAGCTCGACGTTCGAGGGATAGTACGCGCGCAGGGCCCGCAAGGTGTCGACGGTATAGGTCACCCCAGGTCGGTCGATCTCGAAGCGGCTGGCGTAAAACACCGGGTTGGCCGCGGTCGCCAGGACGGTCATGGCATAGCGGTCTTCGGCTCCTGTAATCCGTTTATCCTGCTTAAAGGCGGGGTTGCCCGACGGCATGAAGAGCACCAGATCAAGGTCGAGCGCCTCGCGAGCCTGCTCGGCCGTGACGAGATGTCCGTAATGGATGGGATCGAAGGTGCCACCCATGATGCCAAGCCGATACGTCCGAGTCGGGTCAGATCCGAGCTCGGGCAGCGACTGACGCGAGACGCCCTCCATCTTAGTTGACCTCCTCGGCGCCCTCAGCGGAGCCCTCCTGCTGAGCCGACTCGTCAACGGCCGCCGCCAAGGCATCGACAGGCTCGATGTCCTCAACGGATTCGGCGGGTTCATCCTCTGCTGCCACAGAGGTGACCTCGTCCTCGAAGTCGTCAGCGCCCTCATAGTTGAACGCCCTGCCTACAATGCGGACCTCGTCGCCCGCGCGGCAGCCTGCAGCCTCAAGCGCATCGTCGACTCCGATCTTGGCGAAGCGATGCTGCAGGTAGATGACAGCCTCCTCGTTTTCCCAGTCGGTCTGGACCACGAGACGCTCGACCTGCGTACCGATGACCCTGAAGGCGCCGGGCTCTTCCTGGACCACCTGGAAGCTGCGCTCGCGGGCCTGGCGCTTGCGCTCCCACACCTCGTCATATTGGACAGGCGACTCGGTAGACGCGAGCTCGGCTCGGAGCTTGGCCACCTGCTCGCCGCACGCGAGCATAAAGGTCTTAAGGCCGGCGCCGGTAACCGCCGAGACGGCAAAGAACATATGGCCGTCGGCAAGGGCCGCCTTCTTGAGCTCCTCGACGCGACCGGTCATGCCGGACACGTCGCATTTGTTGGCGATAACCACCTGCGGACGGTCGGCGAGATCACTCGCATAGCGCTTGAGCTCGTCGTTAATGATGTGATAGTCCTCAACAGGGTCGCGGCCCTCGAAGCCGCCGGTGATGTCGACGACATGCAGGATAAGCGCAGTGCGCTCGATGTGGCGCAGGAACTGATGACCCAGGCCCTTGCCCTCGCTTGCGCCTTCGATAAGGCCGGGGACGTCGGCGACGACGTAGGAATACTCGCCGGCACGCACCATGCCAAGGTTGGGCACGAGCGTGGTGAAGGGATAGTCGGCGATCTTGGGACGCGCCGCGCTCATGCGCGCGATGAGCGACGACTTGCCCACGCTCGGCATACCGACGAGCGCGGCGTCGGCCATAAGCTTCATCTCGAGCTCGATCCAGTGCTCCTCGGCAGGCTCGCCCAGCTGGGCGAACGCCGGCGCGCGACGAACCGACGTCACAAAATGGGTGTTGCCCAAGCCGCCTGCCCCGCCAGGGGCCACTACAACGCGCTCTTTGTCGTGGGTGAGGTCGGCGATGTCATAGAGCGGCTCCTGCGTCTCGGGATCGAGCTCGCGAACCACGGTGCCCATGGGAACCTTGAGAACCAGGTCCTCGCCATTCTTGCCATCCTTGCGGGCGCCACGTCCATGCGTGCCGCGCTCAGCGCGGAAATGATGCTTGTAGCGATAGTCGATAAGCGAGGAGAGCTGGGCGTCCGCCTGGATGATCACATTGCCGCCCCGGCCGCCGTCTCCCCCGTCGGGCCCGCCCTTGGGAACAAACGCCTCGCGGCGGAACGACATGCAGCCAGCACCGCCGTCGCCGCCTTTCACGTTGATGCGGCAGATGTCGGTGAACTGCCCCATGCACGCCTCCTTTCAAAAAAGGGAGACCCCCAGCATCTGAGGGCCTCCCGAATATACGCTCTATGAAGGGTTGCTTACGCGTTCGCGAACGGGCGCACGTTGACCCTGTGCTTGATGCCACGAGTATACTCGACCGTGCCATCGACGAGCGCGAACAGCGTGTCGTCCTTGCCACGACCAACGTTAGCACCCGGGTGGATGTGGGTGCCGTGCTGACGAACGAGAATGGTGCCCGTCGTCACGGTCTGGCCGGCGAAGCGCTTGCAGCCCAGGCGCTGACCGCGGGAGTCACGGCCATTACGGGAGGAACCGAGTCCTTTTTTGTGTGCCATGTCTTATACCTGCTCTTTCAACAACGAGTGCGAACTACTCGGCAGCCGGGGCCTCAGCGTCGGCAACAGCCTTCTTGGTTGCGCGCGAGGTGGCCTGAACCTTGGTGATCTTAATCCTGGTGAGCTGCTGACGGTGGCCCTTCAGACGACGATAGCGCTTACGCTTCTTGAACTTGAAGACGAGCTGCTTCTCACCCTTGAACTGCTCGACGATCTCGGCAGTGACCTTGGCCTTGGCAAGCTTGGCGGGGTCGGTGACGATCTTCTTGCCGTCGTTCAGGAAGATGACGGGCAGGGTGATCTTGGAACCAACCTCACCCTCGATCTTCTCGACGTTGAGGACGTCATCGGCGGCAACCTTGTACTGCTTGCCACCCGTGGTAACGATTGCGTACATTCTCTAAAACCCTTCATGCATATGGTAGTGCAACAGCCGAATATAGTAGCAGCCACCACCTGGCCCGTCAATGAAAAGGATACGAACATCCCCTGCATATACACAAGTTCACAACGTATCGCCCCCGCGCTTCCGTACGGTCTTCGAACAACGGAGGGAAAAGCGCCATTCGAGACCCGCGGGCCGCTGAGGTGAAAACGACGAGTCATGGGCATACTGCCGGAACATAGAGTAAGTCCAACTACTAGATTTGTCTAAGAATTCGCTAAAAAATCTCGCTTATCTTAGTCAAACCCAGTAGCTGGACATAAATCACAGGGGCGATAGGCCGCAGATGGGGACGACCAGCCCGGGGCAGAAGGCCAAAGGGTGCGCCGCATCAGAGGCCGCCAGACGATGGCGGCGGCTGAAGGCGATTTAGCAACGAACGGCCAAGGGGGCGATGGGGTGGCCGTCCGCGTCTTCGCCCTCCTGGGAGACACGCTCCACAACGACGCGGTCGATACACGCGAAATCGTACGGGCCGATGTCCAGACGAGGGGGATCGCCGAGGTAGTCCTCCCCTGCTAGGAGCAGATCGCACGCCGCAAGGAACAGCTCCGGGCGCATGGCGCCGTCGTTGTCGAGCCGCGTCTCCAAAACAATCTTCGCGCTGCGAGGACCATCCCAGGACGTTTTGACGGCACAAAGCGTACGGTCCAGGTCGAGCCGCTTGGTCTTGCGTCCACGGCGATAGTCGATGCCGTTGCGTTCACGGACGGTGGCGATTGCGCGGTCGAACGCATCCGGGTCGATATCGTGCACAAATTGGACGCGCGCCTCGTAGGTCGCACGTACGATGAACGCCGTGAGCGAGGGGGCACGCATGTCGATATACCCGGCGTCGATGGCTGCAAGGTCGGACGGCGCGGCCGCCTGGAGCGCCTGCAGCGCGTCCTGTGCCGGTACGTACTCGGTCAGGATGAGGTCGAACCACTCACAGCCCGACGCCGTGCCGACGGGAAGCGCCGACGAGAACGCCACGCGCATGTGCGGCGAGAATCCCTGCGTGACGGCATAGGGCAGCCGGGCTCGGCGCACGACGCGCTCGATGGTGTGGAGCACCTCTAGATGTCCCAGATAGCGCAGGCGTCCGCGCTTGCCATAGCTGACCCGCAGACGGAAGAGCCCGGTCTCGCTCATGCGCGCTCACCTGCCAGCACATTCTCAACGCCCAGCGTGGGGCAGATGCCGCAACCGGTGCAAGAGGTGCGGGTGCAGTCGTCGGTCGTCTTGCCCATGAGGGCGCGCCTCCACTCTCGCTTCAGGAATCCCGGCGTGACACCCGGACTCACGTGTTCCCACGGAAGGTGCTGGTCGAGCTCGAACGGCTCCTGGGCAACAGCACGCAGGTCGATGCCGGCTTCGCACGCGGCATCCTCCCAGCGGGCAAGGTCAAACTGCTCTGTCCAGGCGTCGAACCGTGCCCCACGCTTCCAGGCGCCCACAATGACAGGAGTAAGGTCGCGACCGCCGCGGGAAAGGACGGCCTCGATCAGCGAGGTGTCGGCGTCGTGATAATGGACCCGCACCTGACGGCTCTTCACGCTTGAGACCAAAAGCTTCTGGCGGCGCTTGACCTCATCGTCGTCAAGCTGGCCACACCACTGGAACGGCGTCTGCGCCTTCGGAATGAACACGGATACCGAGACCGACACCGAGATGCCGCCACGCTGACCCTTGGGAACGATCTCGTGCGCGATCTCGACCACACGCTCGGCGAGCTCGGCAATCGCGACGATGTCCTCGTCGGTCTCACCCGGCAGGCCCATCATGAAGTAGAGCTTCATGCGTCGCCATCCGGCCTCGAAGGCAGCTCGGGCAGCACGCTCAAGGTCGTCCTCGGTCACGTTCTTGTTGATGATGTCGCGGAGCCGCTGGCTTCCCGCCTCTGGTGCAAAGGTGAGGCCGCCCTTCTTCTCGCCGGCCACCTCAAGCGCCATGTCGACGCCGAAGGAGTCAAGGCGTTGCGAGGGAATGGACACGGAGATACCGGTGTCGTCGAGGCGTCGATTCAGACGCGACAGAATCTGCGAGCAGCACGAATGGTCCGTCGTGGAGAGCGAGGTGAGCGACACCTCATCGTAGCCGGTGCGCGCAAGGCCACGTGTGACAGCCGATACCACCTGGTCGGCGCTGCGTTCACGCACGGGACGATACGTGATGCCCGCCTGGCAGAAGCGGCAGCCGCGGGCGCAGCCGCGCAGGATCTCAATGGAAAGGCGGTCGTGCACAAGCTGGGCAAACGGGACGATGGACTGGCTGAGGGGATCGGTCGCCTCAAAATCGGGCACGACGCGCTTATAGATGACCGAAGGAACGTCCTCGCCGGCGCGCGGAACGGTATAGCCATGCGGGGTGCACGGCTCGGCATGGGACACCTCGTAGAGAGATGGCACATACGTGCCGGGAATCTTCGCGAGCGCGCGAAGGGTCTCGGCGCGAGTGGCACCGGCGTCGCGCATGCGACGCTGCTCAAGGCATACCTCGACGATGGACTCCTCGCCCTCGCCGATGAGGATGGCATCGAAGAAAGCGCAGATGGGCTCGGGGTTGTAGACCGACGGCCCGCCGGCGATGACAATCGGATCGTCCTCGCCACGCTCGCTGGCAAACAGCGGAATGCCCGCAAGGTCAAGCGCCTCGAGATAGTTCGTCGCAGCCATCTCGTGCGGAACATGGAAACCCACGACATCGAAGGACGCGACCGGGGCCGCTCCCTCCAGAGACAGCAGGGGCACGCCGGCCTCACGCATGGCGTCTGCCATGTCGACCCACGGCACATAGGAGCGCTCGCAGGACTCGCCCTCCTGCTGGTTCAGGATGTTATAGAGAATCGCGATGCCCTGGTTGGGCAGGCCGACTTCGTAGACGTCGGGGTAGATGAGGCACACGCGGTGCTCGGCCTCGGGAGAAGCAAGGGTGCCCCACTCGTGATCTATGTAGCGGCTTGGCTTCTCGACACGCGAAAGCAGCGGTTCGAGCTCTGAAAAGCGATCCTGGTATGTAGGACGCACGGGTCCTCCTTATCGTGGGGACTGGTCGGTTGGTCTCACGGCGGCGCGGACGTGCCCCGTCGCGCGGGAGACCGCGGCGTTTACGGCGGAGTAGTCTACACCATGGCGATAGAGCGCGTCGAGCGCAAGCCCCATGCCATAGGTACCTGCGCCGGCGACAATGCCTTTGACAAGAAACGCTCCGCGCGGCACCTGTCGGCACAGAACTCGCGAGCAGCCCCTCAGCGCAAGACCCGCCACCGCAACCGTGGCCACCTCGTAGGCGCGCTCGGCCGAGAGCCGATACCCATGGACCGACGCCAGACGGAGCGCCATGCCGGCCTGTGTAAGGGTGAGCACCGGGTAGTCGGCACCAGGGGTAAAGAGCAGAGCGCCCGTGACCGTGTTGGTAAGCGCCGCGTGCTCGACGACGTCGCGAACGACGACCGGACGGATGAAGGAGAAGTTGGCTGCGAACGCATCGGCCTTCTCGGTGTGGGATACGATCCACGTCGCAAGCGTCGAGAGCAGATAGTCCGCATCGGTTGCAGCGACCAGGCCAAGCAGCGGCGTGTCTTCGGTAATGAAGGGAACCTCGACGCTCGACTCGGCGATGACGACCACCGGGGTACCGGAGACCACCAGGCCCTGGACCGCGGCCTGGAGGTAGTCGGAGCCGCAGGACAACACGAGCACGATGTCGGTATCGGGCTTCGGCGTCGCCGGCGTGGCGGTCAGGCGTTCGACGCGCACCAGGCCCGACGTGGTTTGCGGGACCAGCGCCTCACGGACGGTCTGCACCAAAAATGGCGTCGCGGTGGCGTCGACGTACACAGAGACACGAACCGATGCCCCCGCGTCACGCTTGGCGCCGGCACCGAGCTTCAGCATCTTCAGAAGCGTGTCGAGTGAAAACTGCATGTGTCCTCCCCTGTCAGGCAGCTTTGGTGCGATGCCGCCAGATGGACTGGACGACGCCGACCGCAAGGCATTGGATGAGCATGGACGACGAACCGAAGCTGATGAACGGCAGTGGAATGCCGGTAATGGGCATGAGCCCGATGCACATGCCGACGTTCTCGAAGATCTGGAACATCCACATGCCGACGATACCCACCGCAACGAGCTTTAAGAAGAGGGAATCCTGCTTGATGGCAACGCGGACCGTCGAGATCATGAGAAGCGCAAACAGCGCAAGCAGCACGATGGCGCCTACGAAACCAAAGGTCTCGCAGATAAAGGCGAAGACGAAGTCGGTGTGCGCCTCGGGCAGAAATCCCGAGGTCGACTGCGTAGCGTTGCCAAGACCCTTGCCAAAAAAGCCGCCCGACCCCACAGCGATGAGCGACTGCTGGAGGTTATAGCCCGCATCGCTGGAATCCGCCGACGGGTCGATGAAGACAAGCAGGCGGTTCATCTGGTAGTTCTTGATAAGCGAGTGGCTGTCCCCGAAGATGCTGTCGATGATGGAGTCGGTCGCAAGCAACAACGACACCAAACCGACGATAATCGCGATAGTCGAGAGCACCCACTCCTTGCGTGCGCCGCTCATCATGATTACCACGGCGCCCGAAAAGAAGACGACGAGGCCCGATCCAAGGTCGCCCTGGATGATGACGGCGGCAAACGGGATGAAGAGCATGAAGCAGAGCTTGATGTAGTCGCGCACGGTATCGATGCGGCCGTTATACTGCGCGCCGAGCGAGGCGATGAAGGCGATCGTCACGAGTTTCACGAGCTCGACCGGCTGAAATGTGAGGTTGATAAGCGGAAACTTGATCCAGCCGGTCATGCCCATGGCGTTGTAGGAAAGGCCTGGCACGTTGGGCAGAAACACCAGCACAAGGTCGATGACCAGCAAAGCTGTCGACAGGTTGGCAAGGTTTCTGAGATCGATGCGCCACACGATGAGCATGAGCGCGCATCCCAGACCGATGCCGAGCAGATGGCGCGGAAACGAGGCGTCGGCGATGCTCTGCGATGCCGACCAGATGATAAGGGCGCCATAGGCCAGAAGACCGATCCATGCCACAAGCACGCCCGGATTCATGAGCTGGCGGAACGTGCTGCGAGACGTCGAGATCTTTTTGTTGACGCGCTTGAGGCTCCCGGCTGAGGAGCCTCCGCGTGCTGCCGTTGCCATCGATGCCTCCTATCTCACGCCGCTGTCGTAGCCGGTCGCGGTATCGTCCACACCATAGATGGCGCCCAACACGTCGCGCACGGCGATGAGTGCCGTCGAAGAACCGCCGCCGCCCTGTTCGAGTACGGCAGCGACGACGTACTTGGGGTCGTCGGCGGGCGCGTAGGCGATGAACCAGGCGTACTCGTCCTCGCCGGTCTTCTCGCCCGTTCCCGACTTGCCCGCGACCTCGACCGGAAGGGTGTTGAAGTGTGCCGCGGTCGCCGGCTCTGCAACGTAGATCACATCGTGCAGACCGGCCTTCACAAGCTTGAGGTCGTCCTCGGAATGGATGGCTGCACGCAGGCGCTCGCGCGGCTCTCCGTTGTTGTAGAGATACGCGTCTCCGCCCTCGCCGTCGCGCGCGACCGCCGAAAGAAAGACGTGAGGCGTGTACTCAACGCCGCCCATGGCGATGCCGGCATAGGCAGTCGCCATCTGCAGCGGGGTGACGAGGATATCGCCCTGGCCGATGACGATGTTGGTCATGTCACCCGGATTCCAGGTGCGGTCCGCGTCGGACCAGTCCTGGAAGTAGGATTCTTTCCACGCGGCGTCGGGCACGCGGCCCTCGCCCTCGCTCGGGAGGTCAACGCCCGTCTTGGAGCCGAGGCCCCACCTGCGGAACATCTCCTGAAGGCCTTCGGGGTTCTGCTCGTCGTAATAAAACGCGTTGCCGATGTCGTAGAACACCGGGTCACAGGAATGCGCGATGCCCGACTGCAACGTCATGGTCCCGTGTCCGCTGTGCAGCCAGCAATGCTTGCCCCAGGCCTCGCCGTTGCCGGTCCAGTAGCCGGTGCAGACGGTCGTCTGGGTCGAGGTATAGGTGCCGTATTCAAGGCCCGCCAGGGCCGAGAGGGACTTGATGGTCGAGGCGGACATGTACTGGCCGCCGATGGCACGGTTGAGCAGCGGCCGGCCGCCGTCGTCGCTATTGAGCTCAGACCACACGTCGGAGGACACGCCGCCCACGAAGACCGACGGATCGAAAGTGGGCGCACTTGCCATGCCCAAGATCTCGCCATTAGTGCAGTCCAGGCACAGGCACGCGCCGTTCCCGGCGTGTGAATACCCCGAGTTGCGTGCCGTCTCGATTGCGTGCTGCAAGCCGTTTTCGCAAGCCTGCTGAATCTTCAGGTCAAGGGTGAGCTTGATGTCCGAGCCAGGGCTTGCCGGAACCGACCCCGCCTGCCCCAGGACGTTACCCTGAGCGTCGACCGTGACCTTCTGCTCCCCGCGAATGCCCTGAAGCAGCTGCTCATAGCGTGCCTCGACACCCGCCTGGCCCACGACGTCGCCCGACTGGTACTGAATCGTGCCGGCGTTATCGCCGTTCTCATCCTGAGCCTGGAGCTGCTCCTGGGTGATAGTGCTCGTGTAGCCAAGCACATGGCAGGCTGTGGTGCCGTAAGGGTACTGGCGCTCGGTTCGCTCATCGATAGTGATGCCGCTGAACTCGCCGGCATGCTCCTGGATGTAGGCGACCGTAGAGCGGCGCACGTCGGTCGCAATGGTGTGGCGAGCCTGGGCACCTTCGGTGTTGTCCTGGATGTTGCGCAAGACGGCGACGTAGGGCATGCCGAGCACGTTTGCGAGATGACGAACGAGCAGCGTGTCGGATGCAAGATCGCGATAGGCCGTGACGGCAAGCGAGGCACGGTTGGTGACGAGCGCCACACCGTTGCGGTCGAGGATGCGCCCGCGCGGTGCCGCCGTGGTGACGGTGCGCGTCTGGTTGGTCTGCGCCAGGTTCTCGTAATAGTCGGAGCTCACCATCTGCATGCTCCAGAGCTTGGCCACAAGCGCGGTGAACATGGCTCCGATTCCTACGGTGAGCAGCGTAAAGCGCCCCTTGAAAGCAACGCCCGGGGTGTTGCCCTCCCCTTCCGACGCCTTGGGGGTGGTGCCGTTTTTTGTGTCGTAGGTAAAGCGTCCGGAGTAACCCCGCAAAAACAGGAGCGACCCGATGATCGCCACGAAAAGGATCACGCCGGCAACGACGACGACAAGCTGTGCGTCCATGCTGCCTCCTTAGCGGATGCCTTTATACCGCGAGCCCTTGCCCTTGACGGAAAACCCGCGGCGCGAAGAATCAGAAACGCCGGCAACCAGGAAAAACGGAATCGCAACGATGGCGCTCAGCACCGCCGTCGCAAGCCCATGGCCAAACAGAGAGGTAATGATATCTGTCTGCGAACCCATGATGAAGAGGATGAGCCCGTAGAGCATCGATACCACGAGGCAATAGACCGCGACCAAGCGGTATGTGTTAGCTGGCGATGCGCCGATGGCTGCCGCCGAGGAATTCGAAAGGATGAAATTACCGATCGTAAGCAGAAGCGTCATGAGGCCAACCGGAACCGAAGCCGTGAGGTCGTAGAACAGACCGCACAGAAAGCCGGCGATGACGGCCCGCGAGGCATTGCCCGAAAAGGCGTACACCGCAGCGAGGATCATCATGAAGTTGACGCATCCGCCAAAGATGGAAATCTGCGGCGCCAAGCCAACCTGCAGAAGAAGCGCGACAATGGTGATCGCAAGGAGCGAGGTCTGTGAACGTGAAGATTCGTGCAGTTCCATGGACGTCCTCCCTACTCCTCATCCGTGGTTCCATCGTTGCCGGCATCAGACCCGGTCTCCGCCGAGCCATCATCGCGAGCGCCGCCCTGCGGCGTGTCGTTGGCGGCTGCGACATCTTCGTCCGAGGCCGTCTGCTCGTCGGTAAGCGAGGTGATCACCAGGACCTCCTCGTTGTTCTCGGTCGTGACGGCAGAGCGAACGACGATGGTGTAGTACACCGAGTTGGAATCGCGCTCGACCGTAGTGACCGTACCCAAGGGAAGCCCCTTGGGGTAGACGCCGCCGATGCCCGAGGTAACGATGATGTCGCCCTCTTTGACGTCGGAGTCGGTCGAGACGTACTCAAGGCGAAGGGTGCCATCGGGCTGGCCCTGCAGCATGCCCTGCGCACGCGTGCTCTGCACCATAGCCGAGATGCCCGAGGACTCGTCGGTTGCCAGACGAACCGTAGCGGTATTCGGCGCGACCTCGATGATCTGGCCGATGACGCCGGCCGAGTTCGTCACCGGCATGTTGAGCGCAAGACCGTCGAGCGACCCTTTGTCGATCGTCACCGTACGGGACCACGCATCGCTCGACATGCCGATGATGCGCGCAGCCGTAGACTGCAGGTTATACGTCGAACGGAGGTCCAGAAGCCCTTCGAGGCGCGTCGCGGTCTCCTTGGCCTCAGAGAGCTCGGCCACCTGCGCGGTAAGCTCCTGGTTTTGCGAACGAAGCTCGTCGAGTGTCTCCTGAGAAGCGGTGAGATTCGAGAAAATGTTGCCCAACCCGTCGAACGGCGTCGCCACGATAGAGCCGAGCATGCGCACGGGGCTCGTGACGGTCGACACGCCGGCACGCACCGTGTGGATGGGGCCGGACTCGCCCTCACGAATGTAGAAGGTGAGCAGCAGCACCGACACGATGCATAAAACAATCAACGGGCGGAAACCCGTTGATTGCGTTCGATTGTTATACCCCATGGAGTACTTATTCTGTGACCGCGGCAAGGGTCATGACCTACCTTTACGCGTTGCTTTGGACGAATCCGCCGTCAAAGGCGTTGGCCTCGAGGACGCGCGCGCATCCGTTCACCACGTTATCGAGCGCGGTGGGGCTCACGTTGACCGACACGCCGGTCTCATCACGCAGGCGCACGTCGAGACCGCGCAGAAGCGCGCCGCCTCCGGTGAGCAGGATGCCGTAATACATGAGGTCCGAGGCAAGATCGGGCGGCGTGGCGTCGAGAGCGTCCTTTACGGCCTTGGTCATCTCGTCGAGCGGCTTCTGCAGGGCGCGACGAATCTCCTCGCTCTCGATGCGGACCGTCTTTGGCAGACCGGTTATAACGTCGCGGCCGTTGACCTCGACGTCAAGCTCGTCTTTAAGCGGCACGGCAGAGCCGACCTTGATCTTGATGTCCTCGGCCGTACGCTCGCCGATGGCGAGGTTATAGGCATCGCGAACGTGCGCCAGAATGGCCTGGTCGAACTCGTCGCCCGCAATGCGGATGGACTGCGAGACCACGATACCGCCCATGGCGATGACAGCGACCTCGGTGGTGCCGCCGCCAATGTCGACGACCATGGAACCCGTGGGCTCCTCGACAGGAAGATCTGCGCCGATTGCGGCAGCCATAGGCTCCTCGATGAGGTAGGCCTGACGTGCGCCGGCCTGGATCGTCGCCTCGAAGACGGCGCGCTTCTCGACGGACGTGACGCCCGAAGGCACGCACACCACGACGCGAGGACGCGGCGTCCAGGGATAACGCTTCTCCGACGCCTTGTCGATGAAGTAGCGAAGCATGGCCTCGGTAACGTCGAAGTCGGCGATGACGCCGTCCTTCAGCGGTCGCACAGCCACGATGTTGCCGGGCGTGCGGCCCAGCATGCGCTTGGCCTCGATGCCCACGGCAAGAATGCGCTCATCGTTTTTATCGATCGCGACCACGGAGGGTTCGCGGATAACGATGCCTTTTCCGCGCACCGATACCAGCGTGTTCGCAGTGCCCAGGTCGATGGCGAGGTCTCCATCATACTGACCGAACAACATATCCATCAAAGAAAACAAGACAGCTCCCAGAATTCACGAATCGGACCTGCTGTAGAGAGGCTTAATTGACCTCAGTGTAGTGTACGGCAAGTCCCCGGCGGGTCACATCCGGGGACTTGCCGCAAACTCCATATGCTTCCCGAGCTACTCGGTGGCCTCGTCATCGGTCGACGACGTCAAAAGATCGCTCGTAGAAGAGCTGTTGGAGTCGTCGCTCGTGAGCGTGTCCTCATCGTCGAGGGTCGCCGCGTCGGTGTCATCATCGGTAGAGGTCGAGTCGCCACCGAGGTCCATCGCGATGTTGCTCACGACCCAGCCGATGTGGTTGTCGGAGCGCACGAAGGACACCTCATAGGTCATGGTGCCGCCGCGGGACAGCTGGACCGTGACCTGCGCCGTCGACTCGGTCATGGACTGGTCCATGGCCTCGATGACGGGCGTGGCATCTGCGGGGATGCTCGACACCAGGATGGCCTTGGCGTCGTCGGAGAGGCCCGAAGCGAGGTATGCATCGGTGTCAGCGTCGTCGGTGACCGCCTGGAAGAGGCTCGTCAGGGTGTCCTGCTGGGACGGGAAGCCGAAGCCACGCGTATAGGCGAAGCCGAGGCCGCCGGCAGCAATGATGAGCAGCAGCAGGATGACGAGGAAGATCTTGAGACCCAGGTGGCGATGACGACGACGCACCTTCATCTCGCGCTTGTCCTGCTGAATCATCTCGGACTCGGTAAGGGTGAAGAAGCCGGTGTCCGAGGGATCGGGCATGAAGGCGCCCGACTTGCCCAAAGGATCGAGCGGATCAACCTTGTCGGGCACGCCCTGGGCAGCCGTAGGAGCCATGGCACGCTGAGCCGACGCCTTGTCGAGGGCGTCCTGGGCCTGGGTAAGGCTCGTCTGCTGCTCGGGCGTGAGCTGATAGATGCCGTCGGAGGTGGCAGCCGTGAAGGCGTCCACGGCATCGCTGTAGCGGTTGGCGGCGCACAGCGCCTCGCCCATGCCGGCATTGATGGAGCGGGTGTCGTCGCGCGGCGTGGCGAAGTCGAGGGCCGTGCGGTAGGACTCGATGGCGTCGCCAGGACGACCAAGCTTCACAAAACACGCACCGAGCTGGGCCAGGGCGCCGGCGGGAGCGGGATTCGCGCCGTCGATGGCGGCCTGACGATAGGCCGTGCCGGCCTCGGCCACGCGGCCAAGCGCGAGCAGAGCCCCGCCCAGTCCCAGATAGGCCTTATAGGGCGTGGCATAGGTGGTGTCCTTCGTAGCCTCGGTGAAGCAACGCGCAGCGGCCTCCTGGTCGCCGGCGGCGGCGTAGGCCTTGCCCTGGTTGGTGAGCAGCGCGCCCTTCTTGCCGTAAGAGGCATCCTGCAGGGCAAGGGAATAGGCTGCCGCGGCATCGCTCCACATGCCGAGCTTCATAAGTGCGTTGCCCCGCAGGTGGTCGACCTCTCCCCTTACCTCGGAAGGATCCTTCACCGCTGCAAACATCTGCGCGGCGGTGCTGTAGTCTCCCGCACGATAGGCGGCGCGGGCTTGATCAAGCAGCTGTGCGTTCACGTGTCCTCCAACTCACTCTCGTTACGCCTCGTGCACGATGTCGATGTGGCGAATCTCATCGCCCACACGCAGCGCGCCGATAACGTCGAGACCCTCTACGGTCGTGCCGAAAACGGTATATCCCGAGTCAAGCGCGTGCTGCGGACCCAGGCAGAAATAGAACTGCGAACCAGCCGAGTCGGGGTGCTGCGAGCGGGCCATGGCAAGCGCGCCGTCAACATGGCTGTTGCGAGGATTGGTGGCAAACTCCGCCTTGATGCGATATCCAGGACCTCCCGTGCCGGGCATGCCGTCGGGGCCGGGCTTGCCGGCAATGACGTCCTCCGGAGACATATCGCGCGTGTTGGGATCGCCTCCCTGAATCACGAATCCGGGAACATACCGATGGAACTTGATGCCGTCATAGAAGCCCATGGTGGCAAGCTCGCAGAAGTTGGCGACATGAATCGGGGCGCCGTCGGCATCAAGCTTGACGCGGATCGTGCCCTTCGTGGTGTCAATGACCGCGACCTCATCACCCTGAACAGGGAATTCAGGCGTATATAGTTCGGGGGTAAATCCAAACATGGGCATCCTTCCTCAAATGTGCAATCGCAACAATTCTAGCAAGAACAGGCAGGATGCACCACTCAAACCCCGCGGTAAGACATGAGGCCCCACAGGGAGCCCTCATCGTTAGCTATGTTCGCGCGGCGCCCAGCTCGACGCGTATTGGTCAAAGAGCTCGCGCGCCGTCGACCCCGCTTCACGCAGCGGTTGAAGGATGTCGTTTTGGTGCTCGCGAAGCTCGGAGCCCCCGTCGTACTCAAGGGAGATGTCCCAGCACCTGCAGATGACGTCCACCCGCTCGTACATCCACTCCGCGAGCTGATGCACGTGGTCAAGGTCCTCAGTGTAGGCAGAACCGTCTGCAAGCTTCATGTCGTCGAGCTCGTCGATGATGTCTTGGACCTTGTCCCGCAGGTTATATGCGGTCTTTGCCGCGGTCTCGCGAGTCGAGCGGTCGGAACGCAGGTACGCACCGTTGAACGTATCGATGACGTCGCCGAGCTCGTCCTCGTCGGTAAAGGAGACGACCTCGTCGTAAAGCCGCTCGAGCCGGTTGAGAGCCTCCGCGTCGCTTAAGGTCGAGTCCGTGAGCACGCCAGCGTCATCGCCGTCCGCACTCTGCCCGTCGTCCTCGGAAGCATCGTCTTCGGTCGCCGCACCGCTGTCGGGCAGCTGACGGCTCGGGAACGCCTCGCGAGCAGAGACCCTCACCCATTCGTAGAACCCCGGCATGACGTTCAGGGGATCCTGCGTCACGAAATAGGTACCGCCGGCGATGATCGCGACCGTGAGGATGGCCGCGACCATGCCGCGCGAAAGCTTGAAGCCCCTGTGATAGGGATCGGGATGCTTCTCGTCTGCCGCGACGGGGATGACCGTCGTGGCGGAAGGATCGAGCGAATCGGAGAGAACCGATTGCGCCGAGGCGTTCGGCTGGGGGCGTTCGGTTTCGATGGCATCCACCGTGAGCTTGGGAAAGCTGGCTGTGCGTCCGGCAGCAAGGTCCGAGGCCGAAGCCTCCGTGGAAAGGATCCCGGGGGCGGGGCGACCGCACTTGGGGCACGTGCGGTCGTGGGGCGACAGACGAGCTCCACAGCCGTCGCAAAACACGAAGCCGACGGTCGAACCCGAGCTCGTCAGGCCTCCGCAGTTGGGGCATACGGTGCAGTCGTCGTCGATGGTCTCAAGGCAATGAGGACAGATCACAGGCGCAGCTTTCTCACATGTTCTAGTCGGTCGATTCGATCAAGGTGCCCAGGACATGCGGAAGGATGCCGCCGTGAAGAAGATACAGTCCCTCCGTCGGCGTATCGACGCGCACCTTGACGGTGAACTCGATGACGCGTCCGTCCGCAGCACGGGCACATACCCGAGCATACGACGGACTGGGCATGCCGGCGGAAAAATCCACGGGTTCGATATCAAAGGACTCGGTGCCGGTAAGGCCCAGCGACTCGACGCTCTCCCCCGGCATGAACTCGAGCGGCAGCACGCCCATACCGATGAGGTTGGACCGATGAATGCGCTCGAAGCTCTCGGCAATGACGGCGCGGACCCCCAGAAGCGCCGGTCCCTTCGCCGCCCAGTCGCGCGACGAACCGGAGCCATACATCTTGCCGGCAAGGACGATGAGCGGCAGACCCGCCACGCGGGCATTGCACGCCGCCTCGAAGATCGAAGTCACCTGGCCGCTTGTGGGGTCGAGCGTCCAGCCGCCGGACGTACCGGGCGCAAGACGGTTCTGCAGTCTCACGTTGGCAAAAGTACCGCGCATCATGACCTCGTGGTTGCCGCGGCGCGACCCGAACGAGTTGAAGTCGGCGTCGGCGACGCCATGCTCGCGCAGGTAGGCCGCAGCCGGCGAATCCGCAGGTATGGCGCCTGCGGGCGAGATGTGGTCGG
The DNA here is from genome assembly GCF_002160065.1 of Collinsella sp. An2. Classification (GTDB taxonomy): domain Bacteria; phylum Actinomycetota; class Coriobacteriia; order Coriobacteriales; family Coriobacteriaceae; genus Limicola. The sequence continues at coordinate 84,379 of NZ_NFJW01000010.1, forward strand.
TGGTGATGAAGTCGCCGAGCACCGCCAGCGCCCGCGCCCCCGAGATGCCCTCGGCGCTCACGCCCTGGACGTGGTCGAAGTACGGGGCACGACGGACGTAGGTCGAGGCCTCGTCCCAGGCAAAGCGCTCGCCCTCGGGCGCCTCCAAGGCCTTCCAGGCGTCGCTGCCCTCGAACAGGCCTCGGCCGCCCTCAGCGTAGACCTCCGAGGTAACGACGCTGGCAAGCAGCTCGTCGACCTCGCCGGCCTGAGGCAGCAGGTCCGAAAGGTATACGGGGCCGTCCGCGCCGTCGCAAACCGGCTCTGAGGTCAGGTCGACGTCCATCGAGCCCGCAAGCGCATAGCACACCACAAGGGCAGGAGCGCAAAGGAAGTTCTGGGCAACGTCGGGCGAGATGCGGCCCTCGAAGTTGCGGTTGCCCGAGAGCACGCTGGTAAGCTCGCAGTCCCCCGCCACCTCGTGCATGCCGGGCAGCACAGGGCCGGAGTTGCCGATGCAGCTCATGCAGCCCCAACCGCATACGTCGAAGCCGAGGTCCGCCAGCGGCTCCAGAAGGCCGGCGTGCTCAAGGATGAGCGTGGTGGCGTGGGAGCCGGGGGCAAAGATGCGCTTCACCCAGGGCTTAGGACGGCAACCCAGCTGTACCGCGCGACGTGCCACAAGGCCCGCGGCAAGCATCATGGCAGGGTCGGTCGCTGTCGTGCAGCTCGTGATCGCGGCGATGGCCACCGCGCCGTGAGAAACCTCGTGCGAGCCGCCGTCGACCTCGACGGTAAAGGCGGCACCCGGCTCGCGGCCGTGGGCGGCAAGTCCGCTGCGGAACCGCTCTTTGAGGCCTGCGATGGCAACCCGGTCGTGCGGGCGCGAAGGGCCGGCAAGGGACGGTTGGACCGCCGAGAGGTCAAAATCGATGACCTGGGAATAGACGATGTCGTCGGCGTCGACGTCCAGGATGCCCTGGGCCTCGAGGTAGGCCTCGGCAAGCTTGCGCACCCCGGGCTCTCGCCCAAAGAGGCCCATCTGGTCCAGAACGCGGCGATCGGGCGGGAACAGGGTCGCCGTGCACCCGTACTCGGGCGACATGTTGGAGATGGTCGCACGCTGGGTGACGCTCAGGGAGGCCACACCGGGGCCGAAGCACTCGACGAGCGAGCCGACCACGCCGACGCCGCGCAGCGTCTGTGCAAATGAAAGCGCGACGTCCATGGCCGTCACGCCCGGTTGAAGCTCGCCGGTAAGACGCATGCCCACGACCGGTGGAACCGTCATGGTGATCGGCTGCCCCAGCGCGGCCGCCTCAGCCTCGATGCCGCCGACGCCCCAGCCGAGCACGCCCATGCCGTTGGCGGTCGGCGTATGCGAGTCCGTGCCCACAAGCGAGTCGAAGTACAGGTCGCGCACCCCGTCCGCGCCGTCGGCCGTCATCACGACGTCGCAGAAGCGCTCGATATTCAGCTGATGGCAGATGCCCACTCCCGGCGGAACGATGCGCACGTTCTGGAAGCTCGAAGACGCCCACTTCAGGAAGGCGAAGCGCTCGGCGTTACGCTCGGCCTCGATTCGGGCGTTCTCGGTCGCCGCCGCCGGGCACGACGAGACGTCGGCAGTCACGGAGTGGTCGACAACGAGGACGCACGGGATCTGCGGGTTCACGCAGGAGGGGTCTGCACCTTCATCGGCCGCAGCGTCTCGCATCGCGGCAAAGTCGACGAAGACGGGCACGCCCGTGAAGTCCTGGAAGAGGACGCGCGAGGGCATGAACTCGATCTCTTCGCCAGCGGTGCCGGCAAGCCCCGCCTCGACGACGCGGTGTACGAGCTCGGAGCCCGCGGCGTCTTGACCGCGGCGGCGCAGGACGTTTTCAAGCAGGATGCGAAGCGAGACCGGTAGACGGCGCGCCTCGGGCACCTGATCAAGCGGATAGATACGGTAGGTCGTTCCGTCGACGTCCAGCATTCGAGTGGACGCGGTTTCAATCGCTTCTGTCATGGCGCTCCCATCACGACGAGCTTGCGTTGCGGTCTCTCATCCTATCGCGTTTGCGGCGCGGCACCGTGACTTTGATGCCCTGGGCCGATTTCGTAACAGAGGCGCGCTTCTTCGTGCGCGCGCTGCCCGAGCCCGCATCCTTGACGGCGCGCGCGGCGTGCATCGCCGACTTCTGCAGCTCACGCTGCTCACGCTTGCCCGCCACGCCGTCGCGGACACGGCGCAGGAAGCGCCGCGGGGCCGAACCGGTCGAGGTGACGCTGGAAGTACCGCGGCGACCAAGCCGCACGCGCACGCCACGGCCGAAACCGGTGGCAGAACGCGTCCCCTTCGGATTGCGGCGGTCCATGGCCGCAGCGAGTTTGAAGAAGATCAAGGCGCCGATCGCGGCGACCACGACGACCCACACCGCTGTAGCGACGCCAAGCCGAGCGATCGAGAAGAACTCCGTAAAGCCGAAGATACCTACGACAAGCCCCGCGACAATCGACGCGAGCAGCACGGCGCGCAGCGGCGTAAAGGGCTGCGAGATGCGCCAGATGAGGCAGCATCCCACGAAGCTCGACGAGATGAGGCACATGGTGGACAGCGTCGCCTCATCAACGCCAAAGAAAGCTCCCCCGGCCATATTCAGGCAGGCGGCAAGCACCACCGCAACCGACGCCGGCAGCGCCCGCTTGATCACGTTGACTAAGAAGCTTCCCTCGACGCGGGCTCGATTGGCCTCGAGGCCCAGCACGAAGCCCGGGTAGCCGATGCAGAAGAAGTTGATGAGGGTCATCTGGATGGGCTGGAAGGGATACGGCGGGAACGCGATGCAGATAGCCGCCAGCCCCATGGAGAACAGCGTCTTGGTGAGAAAGAGCGCCGCCGAGCGCTGCAGGTTGTTGATGGACCGACGCCCCTCCGCCACGACGGCCGGCATGGCGGCGAAGTCGTTGTCGATGAGCACGATCTCGGCCACGTTGCGTGCGGCGTCGGAACCTGCCGCCATGGCGACCGAGCAGTCGGCCTCTTTGAGGGCGAGCACGTCGTTTACGCCGTCGCCCGTCATGGCCACCGTGTGCCCGCGACGCTGGAGCGCCTGCACGAGCTCACGCTTTTGCTGCGGGGTCACGCGTCCGAAGACGTGGTAGCGCTCGACGGCCGCGTCGATCTTGGCCGGCGTATCGAGCGTGGTGGCGTCCACGTAGGCGTCGGCACCCGGAACGCCCACGACTTTGGCGATCGAAGACACCGTGCGGGGGTCGTCGCCCGAGATGACGTTGAGCGTCACGCCCTGCTCGTTGAAGTACCCGATGGTCTCGGCCGCAGAGGACCGGATCTCGTCGCGAATGGTGACAAGGCCCACCGGGCGAGCGCGCCCGACCATCTCGCCCTCGTCCGTAAAGCCGTCCACCATGGCGACCACGAGCACGCGGCAGGTATCCGCAAGACGCGAAACCTCGCCCTCAATGGAGGCGTAGTCCTCGGGCGAAAGCACAAACTGGGCGGCACCCATCACAAAGGAACCCTGGCGAAACGACGCGCCGCTCCACTTCTTAGCCGACGAGAACGGCACGACGGTAAGCGGGTCCTCCACCGGGACGTTCAGGACTTCATAGTGGTCGAGCAACGCTTTACAGGTCTCGTTTGCATCCATGGACGTGGCGCGGGCGATGTTGGCCAGGGCGAAATCCAGGACCGGAACGTCTGAGGGAACGCCCTCGAGGGCCTGCGCCGTGCCCCCTTCGATCGGCAAGGGATACGTGCCCGCAACCTCCATGCGTCCGGAGGTGATGGTGCCCGTCTTGTCGAGACACAGGACGTCCACGCGCGCCAGGGTCTCGATACAGTAGAGCTGCTGGGCAAGCACGCGACGACGCGCCAGGCGCATGGTGGCGATCGCCAGCACCGAAGACGTGAGTAGAACAAGCCCCTGCGGAATCATGCCAAGCAGGGCGCCGACGGTCGTAAGGAGCTCTGCCGAGGGAACATGTCCGCGGCCGATCTCTGAAATGACCCACTCAAACAGGCCGGAACCCGGCGAACCCGCATCTATATACGACTCGTTGAGGCTCGAGATAAACAGGGCAAGTCCCAGCGGCACCATGACCACGCTTGCAAACCGCACGATCGCGTTGAGCGAGTTCATGATTTCGGAGTTGACCTTCTTGACGTACTTCGCCTCGTTGTTAATCTTGGCCACGTAGTTGTCGGCGCCGACGTGTACCACGCGCGCAAAGACCACGCCCGAATCGATGAAGCTGCCGCTCATGAGCTCTGAGCCGGGCTGCTTGCGAATGAGGTCACTTTCGCCGGTCAGCAGGCTCTCGTTCACCTGGGCCTCGCCGGTGACCACGACGGCGTCGGCCGGAATCTGGTCGCCTCGTCCCAGCTTCACGAGGTCGTCGAGAACGATCTGGTCAAGGTCGAGTTCGACCTCCGCCCCGTCGCGGATGCAGACCGCCTTCTTGGTGGCAAGCAGCGTAAGCTTGTCGACCATGCGTTTGGAGCGCAGGGACTGAACCACGCCGATCAGCGTGTTGAGCAGCACGATCGCCAAAAACGTAAGGTTCTTCCACGAACCGGCAATGATCACGAGCACGGCAAGGATCACGTTGATGAGGTTGAACAGCGTGAGCAGGTTCTCAAGAAGGAGCTCTCGGACCGACTTGGTCTTGAGCTCCATGTTGACGTTGATCTTTCCCGCTGCGATGCGCTCGGCAACCTCTTCAGAGCTCAAACCGTGAAGCGGCTCTGCTGTATAGCCTCCGCTATCCGCCGCAGGCTGGGTGTCCCGCGTCCCGTCTTCCGTCGATGCCATCGGCCCTCCTCGGCTCGCGTGCGCAAGCGATCGTTCACATACCAGCTAAGTATGCCCCTCTTTGCAGTGCGGCAACCACCACAGATGTCAGGTACGCATATCTGGTGAGTCTCGACGTTCCGAATGACGTTCCGAATGACGTTCCCTTGCCACGAGTTTGAGAGACATCCCGCGCTGCTTAGAACTCGTCTTGGCCGCCCTTGGAGCAGCTGCTTGCTGCAAGACCGCTGCGGATTCACTGCGGAGCCGCACACCTGCGGATTCACGGCAGAGCCGCGCACGGCGGAGCCGCAACGTAGCTGCAGCGGAGCCCGAACAACGATTTCGTCCTTGCGGTGGCACAAGAGGACGATTTGGGTATAACCTGACTTTTGCAGCTGGAAAAGATCGTTTACCATGCATGAGCTGGGTAAACGGCCTTGCTCTCAGTGACGTTTCTGTTGGTGCACAACTTCTCGGGGCTTGGGTTTTCTCATC
>NZ_NFJW01000011.1 GCF_002160065.1 Collinsella sp. An2
GTGCCGCCCTCACCACTTCCTCGACCGCGCAGCCCATGGCGCCCCTCCCGTCTCTCGTTGACGGGAAGATGGTCCCACCGCGTGCGGACACGAGCCTCCAAGAATGTCTAACATAGCCCGTTTTTGAACCCTGAAACGTCCAAATCGAGGACTTTGTTTTGCGAGAAGTTCTGCCGGCAACTCCTGCCGACCGCCCCAGGCAACACGCCGCCGCCGAGGCTCTCGGCCGGGATACCGCAACCCACGCAGCCAGCCGGGATACCGAGGCCAGCGCCGCCGGCCGGGACCCCGAGGCCAGCTCCGCCGGCCGAAATAGCACGGTCAGCGCCGCCGGCCGGGACATATCAACCAGTGCCGCCAACCGAGACATCGCAGCCTGCGGCGCCGGCCGAGGCGACTCAAGTTGGCGGCAGCGGCAACAGTCCCTGCCCCAGAGCATGTCCCGGGATAAATTATTCGTGGTTGAGAAGCTGGCCCAAGACCACCTCGTCTTCCTCGTTCATCGGCGTAACCAAAGGCTTGCCGTCAGCATCTACCAGCACGGCAACACCGCAGCCACTGGTCATATTCGACGAAGCAAGCAGGTAGTTCACCCCCGTCTGCGTGTCGACGATGACCTTTCGTACGTTGGTGACCCCCTGCGAGTACACCTCGACAAATCGCTCGCGTGCCATTGCCATCCTTTCTCCTGTCGTAGGTGGGCACGTTGTATCGTTCAAACATGTTTGATTGATATCGTTGGTGATGATTGCCGGCATCATGAGCCGCCGCGCAGCAACCTCATTTCCCCAGCAGCAGCATGACAATACTCGCGGCGCCCCATCCGCAGCAGAGACCTATAAGCACGGCAAGGATGGTCTGAACGACCCTCCGTGCGACCCAGTGCTCGCCGACCCGTTGGTTATAGCGATGGCCCACATCGGGATCCTCGCCCGCAAGCAGCGCATCGACCGCCTGGTAGGCAAAAAGCTGGTTGTCATGGCGCGTTATATCGGCGAGAAACGCCGCGGCTGCCGCCGGAATAAACAGAATCGCAGCAGGTACCGCGATGGGCACGAGATCGAGATCAAAAACAAGGCCGAGCGCAACCCACACCACGCATGCAACGCCAAACGACACCATGACGAGACCCAGCCGATTCAGCCTCCTTGACGCGGCGGCCAGCGCATCGCGCATCTCCTGGGTATCCTCCCGCACCAACGCATCCACGCTGACGCCAAACAAGCCGCTGAGTAGTACCAGGCTCTGCACATCGGGATACGTACGGGCGGTTTCCCAATTCGATATGGTCTGGCGCGTTACGAAAACCGCCTTCGCCAGGTCACTCTGGGACATGCCCAGGCGTTCGCGATGTTCCTTGATGCGCCGCGCGAGCTCCACGCCGCCTCCTCCAACATGCAGGGGTGCAAACCTCGGCCACCATATCATCAAGGAAGCCCAGCAGCCACGCAAAGAGACGAATTGACCCTGCCAAAAGATTTTGGCAGGGTCTCTGACCTCGTGTTTTATGATGAGCGGTGGGATGGGCGCACTTGCTGTCCTGTGCGCGCGTTAGCGGGATGAGCACGCCCGCTTACCTAGGCGTGCGGTAACGGTCTTGGCACGTCCGCCTCCCCAAGCGCACGATAGCCGGATCTGAGCGCTCGCCGTCCTATGCTCACGGTAGCGGGATGGACACGCTCGCCTCCCAAGCGCGCAGTAGCCGAATTTGAACGCCCGCCGTCCGGCGTGTGCAACAGCGTCAGTCGAGCTTGCGTCCGTCGGTAGAGATGGTGACCACCTGCCACGGAATGAACTTGCCGCTTGCACGCAGAGCGTTCTGTGCCGCCACCTGAATACCCCCGCAGCAGGGCACCTCCATGCGGACAATCGTGATCGAGCGAATGTCGTTGCCGGCTATGATCTCCGTCAGCTTGTCCGTGTAATCGACGTTGTCGAGCTTAGGGCAGCCGATGAGCGTCACGTGTCCGCGCATGAACTCCTCGTGCATGTTGGCGTAGGCGAATGCGGTGCAGTCGGCCGCGATGAGCAGCTTGGCCCCGTCGAAGAACGGCGCCCGCGTGGGCACCAGCTTAATCTGCACCGGCCACTGCATCAGGCGAGAGACGGGCGCGGCAGAAGGGGCCGAAGCGAAGGCGCCGGCAGCCGCGCCTGCTCCGTCTGCCATCATGCGCACGCGCGATCCGGGACAGCCGCCGTGCCCGTGATGGACATGACGCCCACGATGCGGAGCCCCGCTCTGAGCTTGCCCCGCCGAAGCGCCCGTAGCCCCAGCAGCATGGCTGTGAGACGGCACGGCGCCGGCGGGCGCAACGGTCCCCGCCTTCCCCTGGTGCGCCAGCACAGCGGCCTCGTCATACGACTCCGCCTCGCGCTCCTCAAAGGCGATGGCCCCCACCGGACAGCTCGGCAGGCAATCGCCCAGGCCGTCGCAAAAATGCTCACGGACAAGCTTGGCCTTGCCGTCGACAATCTCGATCGCACCCTCATGACAGGCGGTGGCGCAAAGCCCGCAGCCGTCGCACTTCTCCTCGTCGATGCGGATGATCTTGCGCATCTCCCTTGCCATGGCTATCAACTCCTTAGGTCGGTTTGAGCCGAGTCTAGCCGGACGCGCTGGTACAGTATGTTGCTATGACCACATTTTGAGAAAAGACCGGTACGCCATGGACAACCAACCGCTTTACCACAGCAAGCTCTTCCGCGGCATGAGCACCCAAGAGGTCGACGCCGCGGCTCAGGCGCTCCACGTGCGTCGCCATACTTTTGAGAAAGGCGAGATGATCCTGCGCGCCGGGGACACCACGGACCGGCTCTTTCTTGTTTCCGCTGGTAGCGTCACGATAGAAAACACCGACGTCTGGGGCAACCGCAGCATCCTGAACATCGTGGGCGCGGGAGGATTCTTCGCCGAAACCTATGCCGTCCTGAGCCACGAGCCCTTGCTGGTGGACGTCGTGGCGAGCGAGCGGTGCGAGCTCATCTCGCTGCGCATCGGGGTGCTCGTCGGCGAAATGAAGCAGCGCGACGCGGCCGCAAGCCGGACGGCACAGGCCGCGTCGTGGGTGGGCGCGTTCATCTACAACCTGCTTGAAATAACCGCACACAAGAACCTCGCCCTCTCCGACCGCGCGTTTCACACCGCCCCGAAAACAGCGCGTGCCCGGATCATGGCCTACCTCAACTCCGTAGCCCTCACGCAGCACAACCGCACCTTCAACATTCCCTTCGACCGCCAGCAGATGGCCGACTACCTCAACCTCGACCGCACGGCGCTCTCGAAAGAGCTCGGTCGCATGAGGCACGAAGGGATCATCGACTTCAGAAAGAACCATTTCGAGCTGCTTACGACGGCTTCGACATCCGCCCACCGGCTCTAATACGCGCCATCTCTTCGCATCTTCTTCCCTTGTGCCGTCTAATAATATGTGATATATAGTATGTGACACATAATATAAGACGAAAGAAGGTGTGCGATGGAGGCTCAGATGAAGCGCGGCTTTCTGGAAGCGTGCGTGCTCGCAGCGGTGAGCGGCGAAGAGTCCTATGGCTACCGGATCGTCAAAGACGTGCCAGCATCGATGGGACTCACAGAATCCACCCTCTACCCTCTGCTCAAACGGCTGGAGAAGGCCGGATGCATCACGGTGCGCTCCGCCGAGCACAACGGCCGCCTGAGGAAGTACTACCGCATCACGGACGCCGGTCGCGCGCGCATCGAGGAGTTTTTGGCCGAGTGGCCGGCCGTTCAGGAGATCTATCGCTACGTGGAGGGAGCGAGGTCATGAAAAAGAATGAATTCTTGGACCGGCTGGGAGACCTGCTCGCCTGCCTGCCCGCAGACCAAGTCGAGGAGTCGAAGGAGTTCTATGCCGAGGCGATTGCCGACCGCATGGAAGACGGTATGGGCGAGGAGGAGGCCGTGGCCGCCATGGGCACGCCGGGCGAGGTGGCTGAAGCGATCCTCGACGACCTGCCCGCCGTGCCGCGCGCAATCGCCAAGACGCGCCGGCGTAGCACCGTACTGCTGTGGGTTCTCGCAATCGTGGGCTCGCCGGTATGGGTGCCGCTGCTGCTCGCGTTCGCTGCGGTCGCGTTCACCGTCTACGTCTGCATCTGGACGCTGGCCATCTGCGTCTGGATCGTCGCCGCCGCGCTCGTCGGCATCGCGCCGGTCATGCTCGTGCTCGCCTACGACGGCTTCATGATCGGACACGTCCCCTTCGTCATTGTCTCGCTTGGTTGGGCGCTTGGATTCCTCGGGCTCGGTCTGCTCGTGGGCACAGCCGCCTGGGCGGTTTCCAAGCAGATCGCGCGTCTCTCGGCGCTCTGGGTGAAAAAGGCGCTGTCGCCGTTTCGTAAGGACCGCGGCGGCAACGGGAACTCGGGCACAACGGCGGGACGCCCGCACGGCCCGTGGGGCACGCCTGCCCCAGGCGCGCAATCCAACGACGCTGGCACCGCACGCCTTTCCGCCGTCGCCGCTCGATAGACAAGACCGGGTACGCACCCGCGCGTCCAGTGCATTTTGAAAGGAAGCCCACCAATGACGTCAGTAAAGAAAATCCTGCTTGCCGTAAGCGGCGGCCTCGTCGCCTTTGGCATCGTTCTCGTCGCACTCGGGTTCGCGCTGTCCGGGTTCGACACGAATGTCTTCACAACCACTATCGACATGCGCAGCCGGGAGATCATGCTCGGTGGTGTCGCGGTCGACGACCCGCGTGGTCTGCCGCTCCTCGAACAGTTCGCCGAGCTGGACGACGTGAACGTCTCCGCTCCGAGCGCGCCCGCCGCGCCGAAGGCCCCTGGAGCGTAGTCGCCCCTGACGTAAGGCCGATGCATCATCCCTCTCGGCGTAAGCACCGACGCTCATGGACAGGACATCGAGGTCGCAGCTCCGCAGCTCATGGGCTGGGAGCGCCGCACCGTTGCCGCACGGGGCATTCGCGAGATTGAACTCACGGCCTCCGAGGGCAACGATGCGGCCCTCGCCTTCTACGCCTCGCCTTCTACAGGCACCATGGTTTCCACACCGCCACCCACGTCCCACAACCCAACCACGGCGCCCGCCTGCAAACCTCCGCAAGAAAAATCCCAATAAGACCGCTCGCTCCCGCGGATAACCCCGTTATTAGTAATAGAGGGAGGTGAAGCCGTGGACGAGGACGATACACATATCCACGAGGCGGAGCGGCTTGTGGACGAGCACTACGCGGACGTGCTGCGGTACTGCCGCAGACACGCGCCCGCAGGCCTTGCCGAGGACGCCGTTCAGGAGACGTTCTTGCGCTTCATCCGCACTCGCACGCGCTACCGGGAACAGGGGCGCGTCCGCGCCTATCTCGTCACGATTGCTCGCAACGTCTGCATCGACATGGCCCGCGGGCGGGCTGTCGGATGGGAGGAGCTCCCCGAGACGCTATCCGGCGAGGACAGCCCGGAAGATGCCGACGATGCACGCGACCTCGCCGCGGCGCTCGCCCGACTCCCCCGCCTCCAGCGCGAGGCACTTGAGCTCAGGTTTGGCGAGAACCTCAAGGTTGGAGACGTTGGACAAGCACTCGGCATAAGCAGGTTCGCCGCAGCGCGAACGATACGGTCCGCACTCGAAGCCCTTCGCGCAGACTTGGGCGCGGCGTCGGGCGTACAGCAGGGAGGCAGACGATGAAGACATCGGAGAGGCGCGCACTCGAAGCGGCGCTCAGAAATCACTACCGAAGCGATAGCGCATCCAAGGACGAGGTCCCCGGCGCGGCACCACGCGCGCTTGTGAAGGCCGTCGCGGCGGAGCTGTCTCGTCCGACCCGGCCCGGCTTCGCCGAGGTGCTCGCAAGCCAGGCCCGCTACATCGGCGTGGGCCCATGGGTGCTCCATGCGGCGCTCGTCGCCGCCGCCGTGCCGTCCACTCTCTCGGGCATCGGCCCCGGCACGGTCACCGCGGTTCTCGGCTCCACGCTTGCGCTCGCAACGCTTATCGGCATCACTCGCACCCGCTCCTGCGGGATGGCCGAGCTCGAAGCCGCCTGCCCCGTGAACTCCCAGGCAACAACGTGTGCCCGTGCCCTGGTTCTCAGCTGCTTTGACGCACTCGCCATCACCCTTCTTGCCGTGGGCGCGGGACATGCATCTGCCCCATGGCTCGTATTCGCCCAGGGGCTCGCGCCCTACCTTGGCGCTCTCGGCGCGGGCTTGCTCGCCGCGCGCAGGGTCGCCACCCCGGACGCGACCGCAGCGGCAGCGGCTGCGGCGGGTCTCGTGGTCGCCACCTGCATCCTGGCGCGCACCGCCTGCCCCTCCGCGTTTGGCTCCGCGGCGACGCTCGCCTGGTGGGCAGCCGCTGCGGGAGCGCTCGCCTTTGCGGCGGCCGAGGCGCGTGCATGGCTCCGCGCGTCGACATCGGGCTTTGTCGAGACGGCCGTCATGGCAGCGCGCTAGCGGTCAAACCAACAGAGAGAGGATGACGAGATATGGAACTAACGCTCGACCGGCTCACCAAAAAGTTCGGCCCCAAAATCGCTGTAGACCGCGTGACCACGACGCTCTCCCCCGGCGTCTACGGCCTTCTGGGAGCCAACGGCGCAGGTAAGACCACGCTCATGCGGATGGTATGCGGGGTGCTTCGCCCCACCTCCGGGGAGGTGCGCTTCGACGGCTCGCCGATCTCGCACCTGGGCGACGGCTACCGCGCGCGGCTCGGCTACCTGCCACAGGACTTTGGCTACTATCCCGAATTCACGGCACTCGACTTCATGGAATATATGGCGGCGCTCAAGGGCCTGGGCAGGCGCGATGCCCGCAACCGTTCGCTCGAACTCCTCGAGCGCGTGGGGCTTGGCGGCGAGGAGCGGCGACGCATCCGAACCTTCTCCGGAGGCATGCGTCAGCGCCTGGGCATCGCGCAGGCGGTCCTCAACGATCCCGAGGTCCTCGTGTTCGACGAACCCACCGCCGGCCTCGACCCCAAAGAGCGCGTGCGCTTCCGAAACCTCATCTCTGGCTTCTCGCAGGACAAGATCGTCCTGCTATCCACGCATATCGTCTCCGACGTCGAGCACATCGCCGACGAGATTCTCGTGATGCGCGCCGGATCGATCGTGCTTTCGGGTCCTCCGTCCAAGCTTGTCGCCGAAGCCGAAGGCTGCGTCTGGGAGGCGACGGTGCCGGCGGCAAAGGCCGAGGAGCTCGAAGCCGAGCTCACGATAGGCAACGTTCGTCTGCTCGACGGCGGGCGCGCCCTCGTGCGCTACGTCGCCGACACACCTGCCGTCCCGGGCTCGGTGCCCGCAACGCCCACGCTGGAGGATCTGTATCTGTTCGTATTCCGCGACGGTGCCCCTGCCGGCCGCGGAACCCACTTCAAGGAGGCGCGTCATGGCTAGGCTCATTCTCTTCGAACTTAAAAAGATGCTCACGCGCCGTGTGGCGCTTGCGGTGAACCTGGGCGTGCTCGTATTCCTCGCCGGGATCATGGCGCTCAACGTGGTGCAGAATCAGACGACGAACGCCCAGGGCGAAATCATCTCGGGTATCGCAGCGATCGCGCAGAATCGCGCCGACGACGAAGAGCATGCCGGCGCAATCACCGCCGAGCGCGCCGCCGCGGATATCGCCGCGTACCAGGACAGACTCTTTGAGCGCATCGACCGCGACGCGGTGAGCACGATGACCGGGTCTGCCGTGTACGACCTCATGTTCCAGAACTTCTCGGACGAGGAGGTCTACGAGCTCTACAACCCATATTGGTCGACCCTGCTGCGCCCCTGGCGCATCACGGGCGAGGAGCCCGCGCAGACCGCCGCCCGCGTAACGCCCGAGATGGCCGCGGACTGGTACGGCGCCGTCGCGCAGCTGACCCAGAACACGCTCGATGAACACGCTCGATGACGGACAGGGCGGCATGTGGGAGTACTCCGCAGCGGAGCGCGCCTACTGGACGGACATGCAGGCCTCCGCGCCCACGCCCATCGCATACGGCTACTCCGGCGGCTGGGACAACATCGTCAACTGCGCGGCCTTCCTCGTCTTCACCATCCTGGCGGCTTGCGTCACGCTTGCGCCCACGTTCTCCTTCGAGTACCAGTCCGGCGCCGACGCGGTGGTGCTCGCCACCCGGCGCGGACGCTCCCAGCTCATTGCCGCCAAAATCGTGGCAGCGCTTCTCTATGTCACCGTCTACTTCGCCCTCTGCTCCGCCGTCATCGTGGGCGTCTCGCTTGCCTTCTACGGCGCAGACGGCTTTGGGCTCTCAATCCAGAGCATGGCGCTCTCCACGCCGTACCCGCTCACCGCGGGCCAGGCGGCACTCATCCTGGTTGGACTCATGTACGTGGCGTGCCTGGGGTTCTCGTGCCTCACGCTTGCCCTATCCTCGCGCACCCGCTCGACGCTCACGGTCTTTCTGGTGGATGTGGTGCTCGTCCTGCTCACGGGCCTGGTTCCCTCAGGCGGCGTCGGCGTCCTCGAGCGTATCCTCGCCGTCTTCCCTATCAACTTTTCCAGCTTCGCACTTTTCACGGCGCTCGACTCCTACCCACTGGGCCCGGTCGTGCTCGACCTCATCGGCATGGTGATGGTCGTCTACGGTGCGCTGATGCTCATCGCGACCCCTGTGTCGGCGATCTCGTTCAGAAGGCGGCAGGCAGCGTAGGGTCCAGACGCAAAAGGGCCAGCAGCCTCAGCCGCTGGCCCTTTGCTCGGCGCACTACCGTCGGCTCCCCGGCCGGGGCCCGCATCATGATGCAGGCTCCCGTCACATCACCGGAGCGCTAGGCGCACAGACGAATCACGTCGAACTCGTTGGTGCCCTCTTTCACGCCCTCAAGCAATGCGCGGCACTGTCCGAGGTTGTGCGCGATCGCAACCTTCTTGCCCGCGATGCGCATGGTCTCGGGAGCCTTCTCGAAATTGAACGCTACCGGGGCAGTCGCAGCTCCAAAGGTGCGCGCAACGTCGCGCGTCTGCTTGAGCGCGTCGGTGGGCTTGATGCGTCCAAGGTCGACGCCCGTGCGCTTGAAGGTGCGGTAGACCTCGCGCGCGTTCATGGAAAAGTCCGCGCTACCGAGCTCGTGCGCCTCGGCGCCGTTCTCGTTGCCCGCGGTAAAGACGACGGTCTTCACGCTGTCGGCATCCCAGCCAAACTCTGCTGCAAGCTTGCGCTTCGCCAGGTCGGTAAAGGTCTGCTGCACCGAGGGGTAGAACGAGACCTTGTCCTCGATATCGGCAAAGTATTCGTGCACGAAGTTCTTGACCGCAAAGCTGTTGCTAATGATCGCCACGCCATCGGCTTGCTCGATCAGGTCCTCCGCGAGCGCCTGGTTCTCACCGATCACCTGCTCCTCGCTCACCACGCAGTCGACGCCCTCCTTCACAAGGCCGGCGATGACACGATGGATGTCGAGCGAGCCGCTCTCGAGATGACAGAGCTTCTCCAGGTCGGGCAGGATCGACGACGAAACCATGCCGACGGTATGGGTCCCGTAGGCGTGCGCGTCGTCGAGCATATCGTCGATGTGCTCCTGCATGTAGACGGCGCCCGTGGGGCACACGTCTACGCAACGTCCGCATCGCACGCAGGGGCTCTCAGCCATGGGCTTGTCCAGAGCCGACGCTACCCTCGCCTGCCGGCCGCGCCCGATGTAGGCGAGGTTATGGACCGTCTGGATGTCGTTACATACATCGACACACCGACGGCACTTAATGCACTTGTCGGGGTTGCGAGTGACCGAGCCGAGCGAGCAGTCCTCCTCGTAGCGGTCGCCCTCGATCGTGAACGGCAGCTGATCCACGTGGTATTCGCGATTGAGTGCCTGGAGCTCGCAGATGCCGTCGCGCACGCAGTCGCAGAAGAAGCACATCTCGCAGAACCAGAGATCAAGGTCTTGCTCCTTGGTGTTGCCGATGCGCAGGCAATGGTGGCAGTCGACCGGATGGTGCGCCATGATGAGCTCGAGCGTGAGCTTGCGCTTGGCGCGAACGGCGTCGGTATTGGTGTGCACGACCATGCCCTCGCGCACCTTCGTGGCGCACGACGGCATAAAGGTGCGCGCGCCCTCGACCTCGACGATGCACATGCGGAAGGAAGCGCGCGGGTCGAGTTCCTTGAGATAGCAGAGCGTCGGAATATGGATATCGTTTTGCCGGGCGGCCTCGAGGATGGTGCTACCCTCGGGCACTTCGAGCGCGCGGTCGTCGATCGTCACGTGCACGTTTGCCATCTTAGTTCACCATCCTTTCACGGAAGTCCTCCGGGAAGATCTCGTAAGCGCTCACGAAGGCCGTGAGGGCCCCCTGTCCGAGCGCGCAGAAGCAGTCGGTCGCCATGAGGTCATGAAGCGCCTGAAGCATGTCGAGGTCGGCCTGGGTACCCTTGCCCGCGGCAAAGCGGTCGAGGATGACGCCGGCCTGGCAGAGCCCCTCGCGGCACGGCGTGCACTTGCCGCAGGACTCGTGACCGAGGAAGTGCACGATCTGCTGGACCTGGTCCACGAGGTTGTGGGTCTCATTGAGCACCAGAACCGCGCCGGAACCCAGCGATTTACCGTTGCGACGCAACGAATCGAAGTCGACCGACTGGTCGAGCTCGGAGCCCTTGATGTAGCCGCAGGACGATCCGCCAAGCTGTACGGCCTTGATCTTGTGACCCTCGGTCACCCCACCCGCAAGCTCGATGACGTCGTTGAGCGAAGCGTCGGTAGCCACCTCGTAGCAACCCGGGTTCTTGACGTCGCCCGAGATGGAGAACACCTTGGTGCCCGGGTACTCCGCAGCGCCGATGCCCGCGTACCACGCAGCGCCCTTCCCGACGATGACCGGCACGTTGGCGAAGGTCTCGACGTTGTTCACCACGGTCGGCTTGCCGAAGGCGCCCGCCACCGTGGGGTACGGCGGCTTCAGGCGCGGCTCGGCGCGCTGGCCTTCGATCGAGTTGAGCAGCGCGGTCTCCTCGCCGCACACGTAGGAGCCAGCGCCCGAGAAGACGTGCATGTGGACATCCCCGGTAAGGCCGTGCTCCTCGGCCTGCTCCACGGCATGGCGCAGAAGCGCAATCTGATGCTCGTACTCGCCGCGGCAGTAGACAATCGCCTCGGTAGCGCCCACCGCATAGGCGGCGATCAGCATGCCTTCAAGAACCGTATGCGGGTCATTCTCCAAGATGACACGGTCCTTGAACGTGCCCGGCTCGCCCTCGTCCGCGTTGCACACGATGAACTTCTGGTCGCCCTCGCTTGCCTTGGCACCCGACCACTTGAAGCCGGTGTTAAAGCCCGCGCCGCCGCGTCCACGAAGCTTCGAGGCGTTCTCCACCTCGGAGATGAGCTCGTCGCGGTCCATCTGGCGAGCCTTCGCAAGCGCTTCGTAACCGCCCTGCGCGATGTAGTCATCGATGGACATCGGGTCGATCTTGCCCATGTTGCGCAGCGCAAGCCGCGTTTCCTGAACCGCCATTACCTCGTCGCCTCCTTCAAGATGCCGGGGAGCTGATCGGGGGTAACCGCCTGGTAGAGCACGCCGTTGACGATGATGTTGGGCGCGGTCTCGCAATGCCCGATGCACTCCACGTAATCGACCTGATACGTACCGTCCGGCGAGGTCTCCCCCACCGCGCAACCGCACAGCCGCTCGATCTCGTGCAGCAGGTTCATGCCGCCGCGCGTGTAGCAGCTCGTGCCGCGGCACACCTGGACCTTGACGGTCACGGGCTTAGCAAGATGAATCATCGAGTAGAAGCTGAGCGTCTCATACACCTTTGACGGCGGCATACCCGTCTCGTCCGCAATGGCACACACGTCGTCTTCGGTCACCCAGCCGTGATCGCGCTGGCGCTCGAGTGCCCGGTCAAGGACACCCTGATCGCAACTACTTTGCATAGTTCCAGACATCCTGGACCTCTCCTTCCTTCAACGCCTCGACACGGCAGGGAACATAGCGGTAGAACGGGTCGCCCGTGATCTCGTCGACGTCCTCGCCCGACGTGAGCTTGTTGACCGCGTCGCCATAGGCCTTGCCGTGCTCGTCATAGAGACCGAAGTGGTGCGGAATGTTTCCGTAGCCGCGCGCGGTCTGGCGCGAGTACTTGACCGGCACCGTGATGGATCCCGCCTTCGAGGTCACGCGGACCCACTGGCCGTCGGCAAGCCCCATATCGCGCGCGTCCTCGGGGTTCATGCGGAAGATGTAGGGCTGGCGATAGCGGTACGACGCCGGGTTGCGCATGATGGTGTTGACGCCCTCTTCGGAGTGCGTGCCCGCCGAGACAAGGAACGGATACTCCTTGGGCATGGCCAGCTTGGCACCCTCCTCCTCGGGCGTGATGTGGACGATATGCTCGTCGACGGTCTCGTCAAAGAGATGAATCTTCTTGTCGGGGTACATCACCTGGTCCTCAAGCGCCCCCTCAATGGTGCCGTCGGCACCCGCGATGACCGTACCGCTCGGGCTTGCGTCGACAGCGGCGAAGACCTGGTCGCGGATAACGAGCGGCATGGTCTCGGGGTCGTCCTCGAGCTCGGGATGCTTATGCGGCAGCGCGTATCCCACGCGCACGGCGTTCTTGACGTTGAGCTCGCCGTAGATGAACTGAGCCCAGAACACCGCCCTGCCAACGGAGCCCATGGCACGGCCCATGACCTTGTAGAGCACCGGCATGAGCGCATCCATGCGACCGATGCCCGTCAGATAATCCTTCACCGGCTGCAGGATCGCCAGGCGGTCGTCCGCGTCCACGGCGGCCTGCGCCGCGACGTACAGCTCGTCGGGGATGGTGGGAATGAAGCCCGCGGCATCCATGATGTCCACCCAGATCTCCGAATCGTCGCGGCGCTCGCCTGCAACCTCCAGGATGGGATGCTTGAACGTGAGCGTCGAGTACGGGTAGCCGCCCGTGAAGATCGTCGCGCCGAACCGCTCATAGCCCGTGGTGCCGGGCAGCACGTAATCGGCGCAGCGACAGGTCTCGGACATCTCGACGTCCACCACGACCAAAAGGTCGAGGTTCTTGAAATCGCGAACAAGGCTGCTGGAATCCGGGAAGGAGCGAGCCGGGTTGCCCGCCGTGACAAACAGGCAGCGCAGGCGATCCGCCTCGTTAGGATCTTCCATGCATTCCTGCAAGCAGCCGCCCGGATAGTAGCCGAGCGTGGGGAAGCTGTTCGTTTTCCACGTGCGCCAGCACTCGGACGTGTGCTCGTCGGTATAGGGACCCCAGGCCAGATACCCGTTGGCGATCACGTTGGTACCGGGTCGCATGAGGTTGCCGGTAACCGCCGCGAGCATGTTGATGAGGTAGCACGACAGCGTGCTGTTGCGCCCGAAGAAGATGCCCAGGTCCACGTGGACGCCCCAGGTCTTGGAGCTCAAGATCTTCGCGAACTCCTCGGCCTGCTCGCGCGGGACGCCGCAGACCTCGAGCGCGCCGTCGATATCGAAGTCCTCGAACCATGCCTTGGCCTGGTCCCACCCTGTGGTGTAGGCATCGAGATACTCCTGGTCCTGCCAGCCGTTCTTGACGATGATCGAGATGAGGGCGCGAACCAGCAGCGCATCCGAACCCGGACGCGGCTTGATGTGCATATCGGCCATGCGCGCCGTCTCGGTCAGGCACGGGTCGACGACGATGAACATGCGGTTGGGGTCTTCGGAGCACTCGCGAATGACCTGGCGAGCGTTGCCCACGTTATGGCTCACATAGGTGTTGGCGCCCCAGATCATGAAGACGTCGTTGCCCGAGGTCTCGCCCTCGATGGGCGGGAACTGGCGACCGACGAACTTGCCGTTGCTCCACCACGGCGCCATGAACTCGACCGACAGCGGATTGAACCACCACTGCGTGCCGAGGAAGTTCCCCAGGTCATGCAGAGGGTACATCTCCACCTGGTCGACCGCCAGGCCCACGCCGTAGCAGCCGAAGGCCTTGGGGCCGTACTGGGCACGAATCTCGTTGATCTTGGCGCCGATCTCGCTGAGCGCCTGCTCCCAGGAAATCTCGACGAACTCGTCGCCCACGCGCTTCAGCGGGTGGTTCAGACGGTTGCCGTTGTCCTGAAAGTACTTGAGCGACCGACCCTTGCGGCAGCAATACCCGCCCAGCGAGCGCATGCTGTTCTTGTCGGGCCGCACGTTGACGACCTTGTTGTCCTCGACCTCGACATCGAGACCGCAGCAGACGCCGCAGTTGTAACAACAGGTCTTCTTCCACACTCCCATACCGTTGCCTCACTCCTTTGCCATGTCTCGGGATCTGTCCATGACCGACAGGCGGCATCGCGGCACAAGGTGCTTTTCCAAGGCGCAATTCCGCCTGTTTTATCCCTTGATAAAAGTGTAGAAGGAGTTGATTCTGTGAGATGTATACGGAATGGCCAAATCGTGCAAAACACCTGGTCAAAACGTTGTTACGCTCTTTTGTCAGCAAGCGGGCGCGAGGGCGGGCACGCGGAGCGAAAGCGCGTTCCGCCCTAGATTCCGAGGTATGTTTTGAGCTCGGCGGGCAGACACGCAAGGAGAAACGGAATTGCAGCCGCGGGCGACTCCGGCTGTTCCTTGCTGACCTCCTCCACGGCATACGTTATGGTCCCGCCAACGAAGAACCGGGTGAGCCTGATGATTCGCTCGGGCACAGCAGCATGCGTCACCTGCGTGATTACCGAGAGATAGCGCTCCAGCAGCGGCTCCAAAAGCGCGTCGGGGACGTTGTTCTGGCCGGTGTAGCGCACGATGCTCTTCAGTACCGACCGGTCCTTCCATACCACCTCAACGGAATGTGCAAGGAACTCCTCGAACGTGTACGTGTCATGCGCCTCAAAGAACTCATCGAGCTCGTGAACGTAGAACCACGGCGCAAGGTCGTACTTATCCTTGAAATGATAGTAAAACGTGCGCTTTGCTATATTGCTGGTTGAGACAAGCTCGGCAACGGTGATCTTCTCGAACGGCTTCTTTTCCAGAAGCAGCGCGAGGGACCGGGTAAGCTTTTCTTCAGTCGTATGAGGCGAGGTCATAGGAACCCCCGTACGTAGAGGACGCATGAACCAGTGTATACGAGTTTTGACCACGAGGCATTTGCCGGCATCGTGCTGGCGGGCGGCAACTCCAGCCGGATGGGCCGCCGCAAAGCGCTGCTGCCGTTTCGCGGCACGACGCTGCTTGCGTGGCAGGTGCAAAAGCTTCGCCAGCTCGGACTGGACGAGATCCTTATCTCGGGGCCGCACGACCTGAGCCTGCCGGGCACGACGTGCGTGGAGGACATCTATTCCGGATGCGGACCGCTCGGCGGGCTTCAGGCGTGCCTCGCAGCAGCCTCCCGGCCCTACTGTCTCGTCCTTGCCGTAGACACGCCGCTCGTTCCCCTAGACCTGCTTGTGAGGCTCTGTGAGGAGCACGACGGAGGCGTGACCGTGGTCGAACACGACCATGGCAAGCTCGAACCGCTGATCGCCGTCTACGACCGCGCGCTGGCGGCCATCATTGAGCGGAGAATCGTTGGCGGCGCCGCGTCCATCAGGTTTCTGCAGGAGGAAGTTCCCTGGAAGCATGTGCCTTACCGCGGACCCGAGGCGCTGCTTGATAACTGCAACACCCCTGAGGACTATCGGCGAATGCACGATGAGCGCATGTGACAAGACGGCGAGCTCGGGCCGGGTTCGATGCCGCCTTCTTCGGGTTCGGCTGCTTCTCCGCCGATGAACCGGAGCCCGATGCCGTGCTCCCACGCGAACCTTCCAAGCATGGCGTCGAAAGTCAGTTGATTCCCGGCGCAAAACATCAACCAACGCTCCTTTGATTCCACCAGTATTCGACCGCATACTGGAGACGATGGCCGGCCACCTCAGTCGATCGCGTCGAAGGAGCATATCATGAGCGAACGCATCAACATAGGTCGCACGATTGCGCGCGAGCGCCGCCGCGTCGGCGTCACGCAGGAGGGACTCGCTGCACACCTGGGCGTCTCGAAAGCCGCCGTCTCAAAGTGGGAACTCGGGCAGAGCCTGCCGGACGTGAGCCTCCTGCCGCGCATCGCCGCGTATTTCTCACTCACCCTAGACGAGCTCTTCGACTGGCGCGACGAGCTTTCCGAGGCGGAATCCGCCGCACTCTATGCCGAGGTCTACGCGCTGGGAGAGCAGGATCCTGTGGCGGCGCACGAGCGACTGCGCGAGCTCGCCGCTGAGCACTACTCGGACGCCAACCTGCTGCTCATGTTCGCGTCGCTGCTCACGGTATGGGCTGCCGGCACGTCCGAACCGCCGGCGCCGTCACCCGAGCAAGACGGTGCGGCAGGCGTCCTGCCCGATGTCGGCGCGCTCGCCGACGAAGCGCTCGCCTTGCTCGATCGCGCGCTCGAGATTGCCACAGACCCAGCGATTCTCCTCCTCGCGCAGCAGCAGAAGGCGACGACGCTCTTCCAAATCGGTCGGCACGAGGAGGCGGCAGCCCTTCTGGAGCCGCTCGTGCGACGGCAGGATGCTGGCGCCCCAACGATGCTCCTTGCCTCGGCCTACCACAAGCTTGGACGCGACGACGAGGCCCTTGACCTTTTACAGACGGAGCGGCTACGAGCGGCAAACCTCGTGCTCTCGTCGCTCACGCAAGAGATGGGCTTGCAGGATGACGCCGGCTTCGCACAAGCGGCGGGCTCTGCCGCCAAGACGGTCTTCGATGCACTGGACATGGGCGCGATGAACCCGTTCTTCTCGGTCACGATGGCGCTTGAGGTGGCCGAGGCCCTGCGAAGGGCTGGTGAAAAGGATGGAGCGCTCGCGGCGCTCGCGCAGACGGTGGACGCGGCAGGGCATGCGTTTGAGAGTGCGAGCGTGCCTGCCTCCCCGCTCTGGGACCGTGTGGCAGGACGGTTCGACCCCGCGCAATCGGGCGCGGCGTGGGCCGAGCACAAGGCGCGCCAGGCAGACGGGATGCAACGCGCGCTGCGCCAGGAGCTAGCCGAGCGAGTGGCGTCGCCCGAATGGCGCGAACTCGCGGGCGATGACCCACGCTATCGGGAGATCGTCGCGGCAGCCGAGCGTCTACGCGCCGAGGAGGCGCTGAAATGACGCGGTCCGAGCTTCGCGCCTTGCGCCTCATAGCCTCCGCCGTCCGCTCGCACGCCGCGTCGCTCGCGGGAGCCGCCATGCTGCTCGCGGGAGCCGCCACGCCGCTCGCGGCATGCTCCGCCGTCGCCGTCTCGCCCGCCCCTGTCGCGTCTGCCCCCGTCATGAGCGCTTACTGACGGCTCGTCAACGCTCAGTTATTCCCCGGATTAGGCCCTGATTCTGGAGCAAAACTGAGCGCCGGCGAAAATGGCGGTCGTCAATGCTCAGTCCAAAGACCTCGCGCCCGTAGGGAGGTGCCGTGAGAGGCTCAATGACTATCATGTTAAAATCATTGAAAACATTGAAATCAATGAATGGAGGGCGCACATGGTCACGATGATGAGCACAAAGCTCACGAAGGGCGGACAAACGACCGTGCCCAAGGAGGTGCGGACGGCGCTCGGCATCGCGGATGGTGCACGCGTGTACTGGTCGTTCGACGGCCATCGCGCCTGGATCTCCGCCGCGCCGGGAGACCCACTCGAAGTAACCGGTGAAGACGACTTCCGTGCCCGGCTTGCCGCGGCGGAAGCCGACGTCGCCGCCGGGCACGTGAGGGATGCCGGTGACGTTGCGCGCGACCTGGGTGCAAGGTACGGCCTTGCCTAGCTACGAGGTCCGTGTTGCCGGACGCTTCGAGGACGATTTGGATACAGCGCTAGAGTGGAGACTGCAGGAAGTCGGCCGCTCGAGCGCCGTCAAGCTCTACGACGCGTACCTCTCTACAATCGCGTCGCTCGAAACCTTCCCGCTTATGGGAGGGCGCGTGGAGGACTCCCATACCGATGGACAGCGATCGAGCGCTACGAAGCCATCTACGTCGTCGACGAGAGAGCGCACACCGTTACGCTTCTGCGCCTTTTTCACATGTCATCCGACTGGCGGGCGAGGCTGCTCGCCGGGCCCTCAAGCTACTAACGACTTTTCCGGAGACGCACCCGGGTTAAGCCAAGCCCATGCTGCATCCCCAAGAAAACTGCAATATGGCAGGGAACACGAATCTGTATTTGATCCACGTTTGACTCACGGCTGGTTTACATACGAAAACAGGCCAGAGACGAAAGCCTCTGGCCTGTGACTTTGTGGTGGGCGTTAGAAGATTTGAACTTCTGACCTCTTCCGTGTCGAGCAATTCTGTCCATCAATTCTTCTCGGTGTACAACGTTCATGAAGGCAGCCGAAGCCCCTCTCTATGCGCCCGGCACCACGGCACGGTAGCCCAGGCCGCGGATCGTCTCGATGCGAAAGTCGTCCCAGTCCGCGAAGCGGCTGCGCAGGCGGTTGATGTGCACGTCCACGGTTCGCTCAGAGCTCTCGGTGTCCCAGCCCCAGACTTCGTCCAGAAGCTGCAGGCGCGTGTAGGTATGACCGGGGCTCTGCAGCAGAAACTGCAGCAGACGGAACTCCTTGGGCGGCAGGCGGACCTCCTCGGTGCCGCGCACCACGACGAGCGCGTCGGAGTCGAGCACCACGCGACCCACCTCCATGCGCCGCTCGTCGCGCACGCCGGCGCGGCGCAAGAGGGACCGCACACGCAGCACGAGTTCCTGCTTGTTGGCAGGCTTTGTCAGGTAGTCGTCCGCGCCGGCCATGAGCCCGGCGTTCTTGTCCTCCTGCGAGCTCTTGGCTGTGAGCATGAGGATCGGCAGGTCATAGTCGGCGTCACGCAGCTGACGAACGAGCTCTATGCCATCCAGGCGCGGCATCATGACGTCAGCGATCAACAGGTCAATGTGGTGCTCGTCAAATGCTTCAAGCGCCGCACGACCGTCGTAGACAGCAATGGGCTCATGCCCCTGCCGGCGCAGCACCGCACAGATGAGCTTGTTCGCGTTCTTGTTGTCCTCCGCCACCAAGATGTTGGCCATGGCGCCCCCCTCGACGACCTCATTGCGCCCATGATGATGCATCACGCTCGTAAACGGCGCGTAAACGAGGCTGTTCATCACAGGTGAACGGTGTGTTCACGCGGACGGTGCAGCATGGGTGATGCTAGTTGGGAGCGGACGAGCAGCCCACCGAGAGAAAGGACGCCATCATGCTCGGAACCATCGTACGCTTTGCCCTCGCCATCGCAGCCGGACTCGCGCTCGGGGTCGTGGGAACGCGCCTCGCGGACAACTACCGAGACACCGGCGACCTGTTCGCGTAAGCGAGCTGTGGCCAGTCAACCATTTGAGAAAGAAGGACACCATGGATCCCGTCGTTATCGTCATTGCCGTAGTCATCCTCGTTGTGGTCTTCGCCGCCTCGCGGTTGCTCAAAAAGTAGGGCCGGGAGGGGCGCAACAGAACGCCATCCCCTACAAACGCGGCAGCGGCGGGCGAGCTCCAGAAGGACTCGCCCGCCTTTTGCATCGAACCCCGTGCTCGCCGGCCCGTTCGTCTGCCGCCGCCAGCCCACAACCAGCATTACGAAACCGAGGCTACCAGGACCGCACCATGTCCACAGCTAGGAGAAGCAGGAGAGGCTCGCACGTGCAAAGCGAACTCCCGATGCGTCCGGCAATGAAAGACGGGAAGCGCCCAATCGCGGCACTTCCCGTCTTGCTGTTTTTGCCGGCGAGCAGTTACTTACAGCGGCAGGTCCTTCTTGCAGAACCACACACTGCCCACCACGTAGGTAACCACTGCAATAGCCAGGGCGACAGCCCCCTTGATGATCCAATCATCGCCGCCCGTCAGAATGGATTGGTAGTCATACAGGGTGCAGATGGAGACATACTTGAAGTTTTCCAGCGCTTCCACTCCCAGGGAGCCGAACATGGCCAACATGTTGGCCAGGACGCTGACACCCACGAACGTGCCGCTGAAGCCCAGAGAATACTTGGACTGGTTGAAGATGGCGGAGAACATATAGCAGACGCCAGACATGGCCAAGCACACCACCATGGCGGAGAGATTAACCTTCACGATCATCTCGGTGGTAAGGTCGCCGGTAAGGCCGGTGATGCCGGCCCCGGAACCCGCCAGCTCCAGGCTCAGAGGATCGTTGGCGTTCACGGCAATATGGGCGATGGTGGTAATGACGAACATCAGCGCGATGGTCAGCACGGAAAACGCCATCTGGGTCAGGGCTACTTTGCTGCGGCGGATAGGGGTGGACAGCACATAGGCCATGGACCCTCGATCCACCTGGCTGGCAAACAGCTTGTTTGAGCTTATGAGGATGAACACCGCCGGCAGGAGCATGGCCATCACGCCGTAGAAAATGAGGAACAGAAGATTCTGGGTCATTTCCAGCACGGCAAACTGCACCAGCAGGATGGCCGTCACAGCGGTAAGCACGACCCAGATCAGCCCGTTGGCTTTGACCGTCTGCTTGAATAAGGGAAAACTGAACATGCTATGCTACCTCCCGACGCTCGATAATCGTCGTATAGTATTTCTCCAGCGAATATTGCTCGCTGCCCAGCTTGCTCACCGTAAACTGGGACAGCAGGGCAAAGAACTCGTTGAGCCGCGTGGTGGGCAGCGCCACCGTGAACTGATGATGCCTGTGCCTGCGCCAGCACTCCATGTGGCCGTCCTGATAGCGCTGGATAAAGCGGTCTATAGCTTCCCGGCACAAGAGATACTCTTCCTCGCTGGCAACGATAAAGCTGTATGTCTCATGGGGATCGGATTCGTACTGGCTGCGTTTGACCTGGTTCACGATATGTCCGTTGTGGATGAACATGACCTCGTCGCAGGTGTCCTCCAGCTCCTTGAACACGTGACTGGACATGAACACGGTCTTGCCCTCGGCCTTCTGCTCCAAAATGAGCTCGATCAGGGTGTCCCGCATCAGGGGGTCAAGGCCGGTGGAGGGCTCATCCAATAGATAGATGTCCGGCTGTGCCATAAAGGCCGCCACAACGGCCATCTTCTGCTTCATGCCCTTGCTCATCCGGTTAAGGGGAGCCGTGATGTC
This sequence comes from Collinsella sp. An2, assembly GCF_002160065.1. GTDB lineage: Bacteria > Actinomycetota > Coriobacteriia > Coriobacteriales > Coriobacteriaceae > Limicola. The sequence continues at coordinate 20,997 of NZ_NFJW01000011.1, forward strand.
GATTTTGAACCGGTCGATCAAGCTATTCATGTAGCTAAAGTCTTTCAGCCCCAACAACTCCGCCTGAATCCTCAAAAAGGAGGTGCCGGTTCCCACATCCGGGAAGTCGATCTGGCCGGGGACATATCCCACCAACTTTTTGACCTTCGCCGCGTCCCTCCACGCATCCATGCCGACGATTCTCACGGAGCCGGAGTCCCCCTTGATGAAGCCCATCATATGGCGGATGGTCGTGGTCTTTCCGCTGCCGTTGGTGCCGATGAGTCCGAAGACGGAGCCCTTCTTAACCTGAAAGGTGAAGTCGAATATCCCGCGGCCGCGTTTGTAGTCTTTGGTAAGGTGTTCTACCTCAATGACGTTTTCTTTTTCCATGTGCGATGTCTCCAAAGCTCCGGTCGCTTTTGTAGAAGTGCATGAAGTAGTCCTCCAGCGTCTGCGGGTTCTCCACAAAGCTCTTGACCGTATAGTTCACAATGCGTTTGATAAACGCATCGCTTTGGGAGTCGTCAACGGCAACGGACACCTTCCGCTCCTCGGGAAAAGCCTGCCGAATCTCAAAGCCCTCCGCGGGAAACCGCCGATAGCTGTCTTCATCTGCGAAGGTGATGTCGAAGGTCTTCCGTTTGAAGTGCTTTACATCGTCCGCGTTGACCGTGGAGATGATCTTTCCTTCTTTGATGATGGCGATACGGTCGCACAGAGCCTCAACCTCGCTGAAGATGTGGCTGGAGAGCAGCACAGTCTTGCCCTTCTCCTTCTCACCCTTCACAAAGTCTATGAAGACCTCCTGCATCACGGGATCCAGGCCGCTGGTAGGTTCGTCCAGAAGCAGAGTGTCCGGATCGCCCATGAAGGCCGCGACGATGGCCAGCTTCCGTTTCTCGCCGATGCTCATCCGCTTCATGGAGCCGCTGGGATCCATCTCAAACAGGTCCAGCAGCTCTGTGATGCGGCTGCTCGGGCTTTTGCGAAGGCCCTGCATCATCTGTAAAAAACCGGCGCCGTTGAGCCCCTCCGGCAGGGCCACCTCGCCGGGAATGTAGCCTACCTCACGCATGACCCTCGCATGATCTTTCCAACAGGATAGCCCGTGGATGAACGCCTCCCCGGACTGGGGTTTGGAAAAGCCCATCAGATGGCGCATGGTGGTGCTTTTCCCAGCACCGTTGGGCCCCAAAAAACCGAAGACCTCTCCTTTGTGCACCGTGAAGGAGACGTCGTAGATGCCGCGCCCGTGCCCGTAGTCCTTGGTGAGGCTTTTGACCTCGATTTCTTCCAATGCAATCACTCCTTTCGCCCTTCCGAGACCTTGCGTGCAAGAAGAACGTACGTGCCGGACATCAACGCACGGTCAACGCCACGTGAACGGGGCCGTTACACATACGGTGACAAAGCGTTCATGAACGAAGCTCACGCGCGAGCAAACGGGCTCGTTAACATTCCCGTGACGCACGCCCGCTACCATGGCCCCACACAAGGCGAGGAGGTCACATGGCTCAGAGCTACAACGGGCGACGGGGCGAGAAGGACCCGGCGCGGGGCGTCCGCACGCCGGGCACGCTCTCGCGGGTGCGCACGGCGGTCCTGGTGGGGCTGCTCGTGCTGGCCGTGATGGCGGTCATCCTGCTGTGTGTGATCGCAGCGGGGTTCGTGGGCGGCGCGCTGGTGAACGCCGGCCTTCTAAGCTTCGAGCGGCTCACGAGCATCGGCAACGTCGTGACCATGACGTTTCTGGTCAGCACGATCATCGCCGTGGTGCTGGCACTGGGCATCAACTGGACCCTCGTGACGCCGCTGCGCGTCTTCACTGCGGCGCTCGGCGAGCTGGCACGCGGCAACTTCTCGTTCCGGCTGGAGCGCCCTCGCACCCGCCTGCGCGAGGCCGACGAATTCGTGAACAGCTTCAACACCGCAGCCACCGAGCTCGCGAGCACCAAGATGATGCGCGAGAGCTTTGTGAGCGACTTCTCCCACGAGTTCCGCACGCCAATCAACTCGTTATGCGGCTTTGCGCAGCTGCTGCGCGAGGACGACCTCGCACCCGAGGAGCGTGCCGAGTACCTGGACATCATCATCGAGGAGTCGCAACGCCTGGCCAGCCTCTCCGAGCGGGTGCTCGCGCTCTCCAAGATCGAGCACATGCAGATTCTGCCCGACGTGGGTCCCGTAGACGTGGCCGAGCAGCTGCGTCGAGCCGTGTTGATGCTCGAGCCCAAGTGGTCGGGACGCGGTGTGACCGTAAACGTGGTCGCCGACCCCTGCGTCATCGACGGCAACGCCGATTATCTCATGCAGGTCTGGACCAACCTTATAGACAACGCGGTGAAGTTCTCGCCGGAGGGCGGGCGCGTGAGCGTAGCCCTTTACGGCGGTCGCCAGGGCGAGGAGGGCCGCAATGAAGCAGCTGACGAGATCATCTGCTGGATCTCGGACGAAGGCTGCGGCATGGACGAGCGGACGCGCACCCACCTCTTTGACCGCTTCTACCAGGGCGACACCTCGCACGCGAGCGAGGGCAGCGGCCTGGGCCTGGCGCTCGTACAGCGGATCGTGGAGCTGCACCGCGGCACGGTCGAGGTGCAGAGCGCGCCCGGCGCAGGCTCCACGTTCGAGGTGCGGCTGCCGGTCCGGCGAGCGTAGGCCGCGCGCCGGGCGCGCAATTGGCATGGTCATCCTCGCCGCCGCAATTGGCTTTTTCTGTGCGCATTACAGCCTTCCCCTGCTCGGGGCGCTCTACGGATAAGGCGGCAGCCGCGCCAAGCATTGTTGGCTGATCGTCTACATAATTCCGACAGCTCTCACACCGCCCACCGCTATTTCTAGAGCCCGCGAAACATTGGTGGACTGCCAGTGGACCAAACGAAAACAGGCCAGAGACGAAAGCCTCTGGCCTGTGACTTTGTGGTGGGCGTTAGAAGATTTGAACTTCTGACCTCTTCCGTGTCAGGGAAGCGCTCTCCCCCTGAGCTAAACGCCCGTTCAGGGTGCGCTCTTCAGCGCAGGTGATAATATACCGGACCGTTCCAAACCTGTAAAGCAGTTTTTTAAAAAAGATTTTCTTCGCCGATATCAACAGGCATCACTTATCCGAAACGGGAAGGTCCTCCCCTATCTTCATGTTCTCGAACGTCCGCTCCATGAAGCTGTCGTTAAAGTGCGTGTCCACATAGGCCTCAAAGGGATTGCGCGGCGGAATGCCCTCCACACGCTGACCGGCTCGCCAAAAACATGCCACCGTCATCACGATGTCCAGCGAGATGAACGCCGTCAGCAGCGCCACGACCACCTTCTGTCGACGCGAGGTCGGCTCACCTATGCGATAGATCATCTCGGGCATGATGACGCGGCACCACACCACACCCAGCAATCCCCACATAACGAGGAAGCGCCAGGCGACCCACTGCGTTATGTGGTCGGGCAGGCCAAGGTACGTCCACGATTGCAGGTGCGCGAAGTGCTCCATGCTCCAACCCGCAACCTGTTCGAGCGTGCCGCCCAGCGCGGCAGAAAGCAGGAAGAGCTGCCAGGCGGGGCGCTTGCGAAGCGGCCACAGCACCATGGTAAGCACCACGGCGCCAACGCCATACAGAGGCGAGAACGGGCCCCAGACAAGGCCTACGCGGCTTTCAAGAATGCCAAACGTCACCAACGTGTAGACCGTCTCGAGCACCAATCCAAGCACCGAGGCAACCAGGAACAGAATGATGTACTGATAAAAGCCGGGAGCCGAATCGTCAAGGAAATCCTCGCGCATCTGCAGGCGTGCCGCCCGGATGACACGCTGCTGCTCACGCGACACGCGCGAACGCAGATGCTTCCTGCGGCCGGTGCCGACCTCGGACCATACGGCATCTTCGTATACGCCCGCATCAAGACGTCCCTGACGAAGCATCTTCTTAAAGGATGCGCCAGCCGCGTGCTTGTCCTGGTACCGCTGCACCACTCCGGAGACGACGCGCGCAAGCAGAAACACCAGCAGGATGAGTAGCGAGATTCGGATCATGGAACCCCTCGTCGAAACAATGCTGCCACCGTGTATGACTAGGCGTCGTGTCAGCCGACGCACGCTGCCTATTCTACCTATCGGCCTAAACGGAAAGAAGAGGGTGGAAGGAACTTGAGCCTACCTTAAGAAATGGGGACGGCGAGGGTGGGTGGCAGGGATGCGCTGTCAGCGGCGTTAGGGTGGGCGGCGATGCCGCTCTGTCAACGGCGTTAGGGATGACGGAAGGTCCGCCCCACATCTCCCAAAAAGTTTTTCTAGCACCAATTGATACCGTTTACCTGCGGAGATGTTATCTGACACCTCGGTTTTGCCCACAAATCCAAACTTTTTTGAAAAACATGCTTGCACGCCCCCGGGAACCCGTGTATATTATCTCCCTGTCAAGCGGACATGGCTCAGTTGGTAGAGCACAACCTTGCCAAGGTTGGGGTCGCGGGTTCGAGCCCCGTTGTCCGCTCCATTGCATGTGAGAGGCCGGATGAACTATGCATTCGGCCTTTTTCATCGGCGACGTGGCCAAGTGGTAAGGCAGAGGCCTGCAAAGCCTTTACCCCCAGTTCGAATCTGGGCGTCGCCTCCAGAACTGTTCAGGGCACCTTCGGGTGCCCTTTTGTTACAGATGCTCTCGCGGGCTGGAAGGCCGGGCAGTACAAGCCAGAGGCCGACACGATGGCCACCCCCGCAGGATATACATGTATGGAAAGAAATGGCCACCCCACGTCGCAGCCATATGGCCTCAGGCGGCGAGCAGCTTCACGAGACGCACCACGGTACCCTGCACGTCGCCGCGGCGGCGCACCTCGACAGAGTCGACCAGCAGCCTCATAAGCTTGATGCCGCGACCGCGTTCCTCGGTCTCACGCGGCTCCTCATCGGCTGCAATCTCGTACCCTTCGCCGCAATCGCACACCTCGATCACCACGCGATCGTGATAGGCGCGCACGTTCATAACGCATCCCACGCCCGAGGTATGGTCATAGGCATTGCCAAGCGCCTCGCCCGCAGCAAGCGCTGTGTCATAGCAGGCATCGCGATCCATGGGCAAGGTCTGCAGAAGCTCCAGCAGACGGTGCCTGTAGCTCCCCAGGTTCTCAACCCCCGCGCGAATGGAGATACTCTTGCTCCACAGGGGCGACTCCCCCGGCGACAACACGGGAACAGGCGGACGGTCGGCCGGCGTCACATGCAGTACGTCCAACAGCCGGGCAATCTGCAAAAAGCGCACCACGGCCTGCGAGGCGTTCACCAGCGAAAGCAACCCGTCGTGCTGCATGAGGCGGCGAGCGCGAGAAAGCAGGAACGCCAGCCCCGTGGAATCGATGAACCCCACGTCGCGACAGTTCACCAGAATCCTTCGGGTACCATCGGCAATGAGGCCGTCGACCTCTTCACGCAGCAGGGGCACCGACGCGATGTCGATGTCTCTGCTCGGAGCAATAACGGCTATGTCGTTCCATTCACGCATACGGCTATGGTTCCCTCGATGTCGCGCGACTATTCAACACCCTGGCAATCGAGCCGAAGGGCAACCATGGCAATGTCGTCCTCAAGCGACGAGTCGGTGAAGCGATCAAGCTCGTCGAGCACACGCTCGCACAGCCCTTCGACGCCGTGACCGGCCTGCGAGAGCAGGATGTCGCGCAGGCGCTGCTCCCCAAAGAACTCGCCCTGGGCGTTGCGCGCCTCGATGGCTCCGTCGGTATACATAAACAGGATGTCGCCCGGGTCAAAGGTGAACGAGCCGCTGCGAAACGTCATGTCCTCGAACGCCCCGACCACGCCCGACTGCGTGCTCAGGAGCTCAATCTCGCCCGCATGAGCCCCGTCATGCGCTGGATCGTCCGCAAGGGGGTGAATGAGCATGGTGGGCGGATGCCCCGCCGAGCAATAGAGCGCCGAACGGCTGCGCAGGTCGATGTTTGCCACAAACATCGTCGCGAACGTCTCAACGCGCGAGAAGCTCATGAGCATGGCATTGAGCGAGCGCACCATCTGCACCGGGCTCGTCCCCTCCCAGGCATAGGCCGACAACGCCGTCTTCACGAGCGCCGACATGGAGGCGGCCTCGATACCCTTGCCCGAGACATCGCCCAGGATCATGACGGCGTGATCGTCCGGTAGCCGGATGAGCGTATAGAAGTCACCACCCACCAGCGCCTGCTGCGTAGCCGAAGAATAGAGCGAGTCGCTGATGATGCCCGGCACCGTCCCCAGCGAATTGCGCATGCCGATCTGCAGCGTCTGAGCAATGTGGGTGGTTTCCTTGCGCCGTACCATGTTTTGAGCGAAGAGCTCGACGTCGTGCGTCAACCGAACCAGATAGTCAAACTCGGCATCGTCGATGGGCTCTTGCGAGCTATCGCGCAAAAGCAGCAGCATCATCGGCGGACGCGACGTGTCAAACAGTACCAGCCCCTCTTCTTCGGAGGCCGGCTCCACCGGACGCATCTCCTGGGGATTAGCGGGACGACGGCGCAGGTCAAGAAACACGCCCTGGTTGGGCAATCCGTGGGAGTAGAGCCACTCCCCCGCCCGCGAGGTCCGGTCCACACGCGTGAGACGAAACGCCTTGAGTTCATCTTCTGTAGAAGACGATCTGCCCAACGGCGTGGTAAAGCGGTCGCGCAGCGATGCGCCGACACGGGCGGCGGGCGCCGTGGTCGAAAAGAACAGGCTGTCGATATCTGCCGGGAGCATCACCTGGCTTCCGCCCTCGTAATCAATCAGGTAGCCGCCAGACCGCTCGTCGTAGACAACGGGGCACACATGACAGGCAAGCACCCGGCGCACTTCGCCGGTGAGCTCATTCCAGGCAACCGTCTGGTCATCCTCGAAGGCATAGAGCATATCGCGCAGATGGTTGAGCGAGCGATTGAGCTCTGTCGTACGGCGCGAACGCAGCGCGGTGCTCAGGCTCACCAGCTCGATCGACAGATAGTCGCAGATGACCTCGAGTACGTTGACGTCCGACGAGCGCGGCATCGTGAAGCGCTTCCATCCCAGCTCGAGCACGCCCATAACCTGGGTGCCGAAGAACACCGGAACATCGATGAGCGTCTTGAAGGGAGGCATGTCCTGCACGCGAAGCTTGTGGCTTCGGCGCACGTCCAAATCGTAGAACGAGCCGGACTCGTAGCCTGGACCCTCCCCTGCGGGCACCACACTGAACCGGCAAGACCGCGACTGCCTGAGCACGTAGGTGGGAATACCCGCGCCGTAGGGAATGAACTCGGGAACATAATCATGCTCCAGACCGTGCGAGGCCCCGCGTAGACGGAAGCCGCCGCTCTCGGAGAAGTAAATCGTGGCACCGTCGGCATCCAACGCGTCGACCAAACGGTTTAGGACGCTGTCCAGCAGCGAGGGAAGGTCCTCGGCGCCCACGGTGGACATAATGACCGACAGGGTTCCCGACAGGCGCTTGTTGGCGGCCTGAAGCTCCGAGAGCACCCGCTGCATCTGGCGATTGTGGGCGTATTGCTCCTCGAGGCTGCGCATGACCACGAGCACGCGGCCTTTGGGCAGCAGGCGCTTGATGAAACTCGAGCGCTCGTCGGTGCGCAGCGGCGAAAGGGCAATGGCGCGGGCAAGCACCGGGATAAAAGAGCCGTCCGCCAATTTGAGCATGAGCGTGCAGTCCGAGCCGTCGAGCGCAAACGGCAGACGGTGGTCGGACGCGCGTTCAAACGACTCACTAAAGATAAGGTCTTTGATGTCGCGACCCACAAGGGCGTCACGCGACATCTTAGAGATAGCTACGAGCTGTCGATTGACATGAAGGACCGTTCCCGCTGCGTCGCAGATGGCCACGGCATCGCTTGTCAGCTCAACCAGCTGAGTAAGCAGCGTCGACTCGTTACGCCCCATGGTCTCCATGCGCACGCCCCTGTTCCTGCAACGTACGCCGGGCGGCCGAAACCCTATCGCATCTCCTGCTTGCATCCTAGCGTGCGCCGCATGAGCTCGAGTGGCCCAGATATGAAAAAACCCAAACCGTCGAGGGTTTGGGTATCAATTGCGTGGTGTCGGAGGCGGGACTTGAACCCGCATGACCGTAAAGTGGTCACTAGCACCTCAAGCTAGCGCGTCTGCCAATTCCGCCACTCCGACGTGGTTTCAGCAAGGAAGATAATAGCCTAAAGTCGCGCTGGGACGCAAGAGAAAATTTGAGAAAGTTTTTCGAGTGTCCCGTTTTATGTGAAATACAGCCATTGACCTGTAGGTTTACAAACATATCTCCGCTGAAACTCACAGTTCAGTCCTTATCGACGCGCTCAATCAACCGTCTCGCCGCTTTCATGCCAGCCGACGTCGCCCGGTACTCGTTCCCCAGCTGGACGCTTTACCTAAGTTTTATTCGCTCTACGCAGCTGAATGATGGCTTGTTTTGAAAATGAACCTGGTCAACTCTTCTGCCCGTTGGGCAACGAATCACTTGCCATGGAACGCTGTGGTCAAAAGGTGCGCCCAATGGGTACCGGCGCCACGTGAAAGGAATGCCCGTGGTCAAAACGACCGTCCGCTGGGTACATGGGGAATCAAATTCCGAGTCACGAAAGGCCTGGGGATGGAATTCATGCCCAGCGCTCACATATATTGACCAACTGGCCCTCCCCCAACGAATCACCCATACCCAGAGGACAACCACATTGACCACGCACCCATACCCACAACCTAGTCCCTACCCAGCGGGCAGCCCAAATGACCAGACGTACGCACCACCAACAAACAAGCTGCCCAGCAGAGATGGAAAATGACCAAGACCACAGGCGCCAGCAAAAGAGCCACCCACCAGAGGCGAACCCAGACAAGCCCTCAGTCCGCAAGCAAATACGCATACAAAAACGTGCCCCATACCAGCAGGCACGGGACACGCTATAGAACGGTTTCAACCAATGTCACGAAGTCGCAATCAAACTACCAAGCGCCGAATCGCAGCCTCTCAGACCCTTACAGGTCGATGTGCGACTCCTTGATGGGGAACTTCTGCGCAAAGTGGCAAGCGCAGTAGTGACCGTCAGCGACCTCTTTCCACTCAGGCTGCTCCTTCGAGCAAATCTCCTGCGCGATGGGGCAACGGGTGTGGAAACGGCATCCGGACGGAGGATCGATCGGCGAAGGCGGATCGCCGGCCAGAATGATGCGCTTGCGCGTCTTCTGGATGTCCGGGTCAGGCACCGGCACGGCCGACAGCAGGGACTGGGTGTACGGATGATGCGGCTCGGTGTAGAGCGTCCTCCAGTCAGAGACCTCGACCATCTTGCCCAGGTACATCACGGCCACGCGGTCAGAGATGTGCTGAACAACAGACAGGTCGTGCGCAATGAACAGATACGCCGTACCAAACTGATCCTGCAGGTCCTTCAGCAGGTTAAGGACCTGAGCCTGAATGGACACGTCGAGTGCAGAGACCGGCTCGTCGCAAATGATGAGCTTCGGACGCAGAGCGAAGGCGCGGGCGATGCCGATGCGCTGACGCTGGCCTCCGGAGAACTCATGCGGGTAGCGATTGATGTGCTCGGGGTTAAGGCCGACGACATCAAGCAGCTCGCGAACGCGGCGCATGCGCTCTTCTTTGGTGCCCACACCATGGATGGTCATGGGCTCCGAAACGATCTCGCCGATGGTCATGCGGGGATTCAGGCTCGCGTAGGGATCCTGGAAGATGAACTGCATGTTGCGACGCATCGCCTTGAGCTCTTTTTTGTTCATCGCGGCCACGTCGCGACCTTCAAAGAAGACCTTGCCCGACGTGGGGTTGGTGAGGCGCATGATGGTGCGGCCAGTCGTGGACTTACCGCAGCCAGACTCGCCAACCAGACCAAAGGTCTCGCCAGGATAGATCTCGAAGGAGACGTCGTTCACAGCGGAAACGACGCGCTTGGCAAAACGGCCGCCGAAGACTCCGGACTCAGCGGGGAACTCCTTGGACAGGTGCTCGACCTTCAGCAGAGGCGTCCTATCGGTGCTCTGGGCCATTATGCCTCACCTCCCTTCGAGGTGGAATCAAGGGTATCGGGGGTGCCGGTGGCAATCTTGCCACGCGAGCGCGAGGTGTCGGGAGCATTCTTCTTCACGAACTCGTCGTCGTCGGCGAAGTGGCACGCCGAATAGTGACCGGAAGGGCGGGTGTGATGCACCGGACGCTCGGTATGGCAGATGTCCTGCGCATAGGGGCAACGCGGCGCAAAGGGGCAGCCGGCAGGAAGGTTCACGAGCGACGGCGGGTTGCCGTGAATCGGGGTCAGCGGCTTCTTCTCGTCCACCGCCTGCTCAGGGATGGAACGAATGAGGCCCCACGTGTAAGGATGGCGGCTCTCATAGAAGATCTCGTCGGCGGTACCAAACTCGACCGGGCGACCGGCGTACATGACCATGATCTTGTCGGCCATGTCGGCCACAACACCAAGGTCGTGCGTAATCATAACGATCGCGTTGCCGTTCTTCTGCTGCATCTCCTGCATGAGCTCGATGATCTGAGCCTGAATGGTCACGTCAAGCGCCGTCGTGGGCTCGTCAGCGATCAGAATGTCCGGATCGCACGCGAGCGCCATGGCGATCATGACGCGCTGACGCATACCGCCAGAGAACTGGTGCGGATACTCGTTCACGCGCTTCTCGGGCTGGGGAATGCCAACCAGGTCCAAAAGCTCGGTGGCGCGCTTGAGCGCCTCCTGCTTGGAGTATCCACGATGCAGACGAAGGCCCTCGCCCACCTGCTTGCCGATCTTATAGACCGGGTTCAGCGACGTCATAGGGTCCTGGAAGATCATGGCGATGTCGTTGCCACGAACATGCTGCATCTCTTCCTCGGACATATCGAGCAGCGAATGGCCGCGGTACTTGACCGAGCCGCCCTCGATCTTTCCGGGAGGCATGGGGATGAGGCCCATGATGGTCATATGCGTGACCGACTTGCCCGAGCCGGATTCGCCAACCACGCCGAGGGTCTCGCCGCGGTCGAGCGTGTAGGACACACCGTCGACCGCGTGCACGACGCCGTCTTCGGTGTGGAAGTACATCTTAAGGTCATCGACCTCCAGAAGATGCTGCCCCTCAGGAATGGGCTGCGTCTTCAGATCGACGTAGTTCTTATCGTTCTTCTTCATGCTTATGCATCCTTCATCTTCACGTCGAGGGCGTCGCGCAGGCCGTCACCCAGCAGGGTGAAGGCGAGCACCGTGGTGAGGATGGCAAGACCAGGCATGATCATCATCCACGGGGCGGTCTGCAGATACGACTGGCCCGCCTGGATCATCGAGCCCCAGGTGGGGGTCGGCGGGGTCACGCCGAGGCCCAGGAACGACAGCGAGGACTCGGTAAGAATGGCGCTGCCGATGTTCATGGTCGCGTAGACCACGATGGAGGCGACGGAGTTGGGGAAGATGTGGCGCACGATGATGCGGAAGTCGGAGGCTCCCATGGCGCGCGCGGCGTCAACGTAATCGTTCTCCTTGACGGTGAGGATCGCCGAACGGAAGACGCGGGCAATCGATGGCCAGCCAAGAATACCGATGGCGATGAACACGTTCATAAGACCGTTACCCAAAGCAGCGATCATCGCAACGACGAAGAGCACGTACGGGAAGGCCAGGAACACGTCGGCGAGACGCATGATAATGGTGTCCCAGATACCGCCGTAGAATGCAGCGAGCGCGCCCATGACCAGACCGATGACCGTCGAGATGGAGGTCGCGACAACACCGACGGTGAGCGAGACGCGAGCACCATAGATGACGCGCACGAGAATGTCGCGGCCGTTCAGGTCGGTGCCGAAAGGATGCTCGGGCGACGGCGGCAGCAGCGAGGTGGTCGCGAGCTGCGTCGTGTCACTTGCGGTCGGCGAGCCAAGCCACTGCTGGGCCCAGAGGTCTGCCGTCACGGCAACAAGGATGACGAAGATGATCCACACGACGGCGATCACCGCGAGCTTGTTCTTACGAAGACGCTTGAAGGCGTCGCCCCACAGGGTACGGGACTTGGCACCCGAGACCTTAGCTTTGGTCTCGGCCTTGGCAGCCATGCCTCCGCGCTGGGTCGAACTAGGTTCTTGCATGCTTCCCTCCCCTTACGACTTGTCCTTGGGCGCGCCAAAGCGAATGCGCGGATCCAGGAAGCCGTAGCTGATGTCGACCAACAGGTTGATAACCATGACCACCACGATGATGATGGTGACGCCGCCCATAACGATGGGCCAGTCACGCTGGGTGATGGCACGGTAGATCTCGTAACCGATGCCTGGCCAGTTAAAGACCGTCTCGGTGAGGATGGCGCCGGAAAGCATGGAGCCGAAGTCGACGCCAATGTAGGTGACGACGGGGATAAGTGCATTCTTAAGCGCATGATGCACAATGACCGACCGGTTGGAGAGGCCCTTGGCGCGCGCGGTGCGGATGTAGTCCTGGTTCATGACGTCAAGCAGCTGCGAACGCATGATGCGCGCGGAGTACGCCATGGACACCGACGCCAGGGTGAAGGCCGGCAAAATGTAATACATCCACTCGGGATATGCGGAAGCGACGCCGCCGCCTGCTCCCGACAACGGGAGCACGTGCAGATAGACGCCGAAGAACAGCTGGAGCAACATGCCCAGCCAGAATGCCGGCAACGACACCATAATCGACGTGACGAGGGTCACGAGGATATCCCAGAAGGAATATCGCTTGATTGCCGAGATGATGCCCGCACCGATACCCATGATTGCCTCAAGGATAATGGCGCACACGGCAAGACGCGCCGTGTAGGGGAACTTATCGGCAAAGATGTCGGTCACCGGAAGCTTGCGCTGGTACGACCGTCCCAGATCACCATGGAACAGATCGACGATGTAGTTCACATACCGCTCGGGAAGCGGAACCGGAACGGGGTCGCCATTCTCGTCGAGGATGGGATCGCCGTTCTCATCAACCTGAACAAGATCATAGCTGACACGCATCTGGAGCTCGACGGCCGGGTCGAGCACCTTGTCACCAGCGATCATCTTGATCGGGTCGCCCGGTACAACGTTCTGCAGCAAGAACAGAATGAGCGTCACGCCGAAGAACACCGGGATGAACTGCAGCACACGCTTTAGGATGTACTTTCCCATAGATAAAACTCTCCAGTCATGTGGCTGAAACAAGGTACGGGATGCCACTCTTGGGTAAGACTGACATCCCGTATGACGAATGTTCAGTATGCCAAACTGGCTACTACATTACAATCCTTGCCTCACGAAGGCTGCGATTAGGCAAGCTCAGCCTCGGACAGATCGGCCTTCTTCAGCGGGTCGATGTAGAGGTGAGCGATGCGGTCGGAGCCAGCGATCTGATGCGTGTAGAAGTTCAGCGGGATGACCGGGTTGTCCTCACCGATGATGGCGTCGGCCTGATGCATGAGGTCGATACGCTGGTCGGTATCGACGGTGGCGCGAGCCTGGTTGATGAGCTCGTCGACCTCGGGGTTGCTGTAACCGGAGCGGTTGTCGCCACCGAGGGAGTCGCTGTGGAACAGCGGATACAGGAAGTTGTCGTAGATCGGGTAGTCCGCGATCCAGCCCAGACGACCGAACTGGTAGTTGAGGTCCTGATACTCGGTCAGAATGGCAGCCCACTCCTGGGTGTCGGAGGTGCAGGTGATGCCGACAGCCTCGAGGTCGGAGATGACCGACTCCATGATGGCCTGGTGACCACCGTCGAGGTTGTAGGAGAGCTGCAGGGTGATGCCACGCTTGCCGTCGCCATCCGCAGGATAGAGCTGGTCGAGCAGCTCGATAGCAGCAGCCTGGTCATACTTGCAGTAGGGCCACATGCCCTCCTGGTAGCCGTCGATGCCCGGAGGAACGATGCCGTCGGCGGGCGTACGGGTGCCGGAGAAGATGCTGTCGCAGATGGCCTCACGGTTGATGGCCATGGAGATGGCACGACGGAAGTCGGCGTTGTTGAACGGCTCCGCGGTGTTGTTGCAGGTGAGGTAATAGGTGGAGGGCTCAGAGCCAAGCAGCATGTGCTGGCCGTCGCTCATGGTGTAGCCGTCCTCGGAGACGCCGCGGTCGGACTTGGCGGCATCGATCTGAGCGACCGGGACATCGCAGACGTCGAGGTTGCCGGCCTGGAACTCGCGGTAAGCGGTCTCCTGGTCACGCTGGATGGAGAAGTGCACGCCGTCGAGCTTGGCAGTGGTGCCATAGTAGTCGTCATAGCGGACGACGTTGATCTCCTGGCCGTCCTCCCACTTGCCGTCCATCTTGAACGGGCCGTTGCCGATGGGCGCGAGGTAGTAGTTCTCGGCATCGGTGTCGGCAGCCTCGGGCACCGGCGAAAGGGCCGGGTGAGAGACGACGTAGGCGAAGTCAGCGTAGGGGTTGTTGAGGTCCACGACGAGGGTCTGGTCGTCGGGGCAGGTAACGCCGGTCAGCTCGGTCGCAGAACCGTCGAGGAGCTCCTGATAACCCTTCACGACGGAGAGGTGGTAGGAAATCTCGGACGGGCCGTAGATAGAGGCAACAGCGGACGAGGGGTTGACGATGCGCTCCCAAGCGCGCTTGAAGCTCTGAGAGGTGACGGCCTCGCCGTTGTGGAACGTGGCCTCCTTCAGATGGAAGGTGAACTGGGTGGCGTCGTCGTTGGACTCGAAGGACTCGGCGGCAAGACCGACGATCTCGCCCTTCTCGAAGTCATACTCGGTCAGCGTGTCGAACAGCTGGAAGACGACCTGAATGCCCTGGTCCTCCTGGGCGTTGTACGGGTCGATGCACACCGGGTTGTTGATGTAGTAGTTGAGCGTGTTGCCAGCTGCGGGAGCGGAGTCGCCACCGGTGCTGCTGCCAGCGTTGCTCGCGTTGTTGTTGGAGCAAGCAGCCAGGAACGCGAGCGAGCTCGCAGCAAGGGTGCCGCCAACGAAGGCGCGACGACCCACCACCGGCTGGTTGATCTTCGAATCTGCCATGCCATCCTCCTTCTAGTGGATACCTTTCGAGACCCAGCCCCGAGAAGCCCTATCTCCCCGGTACCATTGTGCTGAATCCCGAAACGTCTTCCCGTTGCCACAGCGGCGACAGTCAGACGTTTGCTTGTAAACTTTACCTCAGTTTCTGTATATTTTGTTCGCTCTTTCCGCTAACGCCTTAGATTTACTTTATCTGAGCGCAGCGAAATGGCAATTTACAGGGCGTCATATGCGGTTTTGCAACATGTGCATACTCCATGGACGCGTAGCACATTCGAAACATTCGCTGCGTCATGTCACGGGTGCTCGTGCCGCACGCATATGCAGGTTGCTGTTATATGCATCTTTCACCCGTATAAACACTTGTATATACCGTCTTTAGCAAAGCAGCCGGGAGGCTCCACCCATTGTGGAACCTCCCGGCTGTCTGGAAACGTTTTCGTTGTGGCGCCGCTTGAGCCGCTGCGACGTAATCCTTGCCGCGGCTTGACCCGGAGAGTGACCGTGCCCTCCCCCACATGTTTCGAGGGGTGGTGCGTGGTTAACCGGGTGATGCCGATGTCACATCGACATGTTCGCTATTCGTTCGCCTGGTTGCGAGAGGTGGCGGTGCGTTTGAAGCGGGCTGCCTCGCGCGAACCTGTATCCCTTAGATACCGACGATGCCCTGCGGGAAGAAGAACATGCACAGCACGATGCACACGACGAACACCGCGGTCACGATGACCGTGAGCTTGTCGAGGTTCTTCTCCATAATGCCCGTAGCGGCGCTCGCGTTATAGAGCGAGCTAGCAATCATATCGGACACGCCGGTGCCCTTGCCGGAATGCATAAGCACGAGCGCGATGAGCGCGATGGCGGAAAGCGCCCACACGATAAAGATGACGATCTGAAGCGGTCCCATGGGGATAAACTCCTAACCTACCCTGTCGTAGAAACGTTCAACACTGTATCACACTCTCCCCACCCTCGCCATTCCTCCTTCACCTTACCACGCGCCATTGGGGACGGGTACAAATGACAGATACGTCGCTTTCGATGCGCCCCCTTACGCTCCCCCTGTCATTTTGCCGATGTGATACCGACCCACTCCAGTCAGGCGCTCTATCGTTCGTATCGAGAATCCCGCAGCTCGAAGCCTCTTCAGGCACCGATCACGTTCGGCAGCGGGCAGCTCTTTCACCTTGTCCGGCCTGATTCCCCGCAACACAAATACCGCCTCGTTTGCAGCATCCTCATCCTGTCGACCAGGTCTGCCTTCAAAAGCGTAGTCATCGTCACCATAATTCACACTGAACCGCGTAAACGCGTCCTTTCCACCCAGCAGGTCAAGCAGCATGCCAGTATCTGCGATTTTGGCATCCCCTGTATATTCACGATAGCTGCTCCACTTGTAGGAATCACGCGCGCAGCCAAACGCCTGCGGATTATCGTGGATGTAGCGGACCGCCTGCAGCAGATACGCCTCGGTCTCGAGGGCTTTGCTCTTGAATCTACCTTCAAAGAGAGCGCCCACGTGGCCGGTCTTCGCATTGATATACCGTGCATACATACTGGAAAACCGGTGCATCATGGAGGATAAATGATCCGATACGTCGGACAACAGTAGATGAACGTGGTTGTCCATCAGGCACCACGCGACGATCTGAATCGAATCGATATCAGCCGCCCGCCTGAGCAAACGCAGAAACTCGCGCCGATCTTCGTCGTCGTAGAAAATCGTCTGTCTACCATTGCCCCTCAGCACCACATGGTAGAACCCCGATTCGGATTTAACGCGCGCCTGTCGTACCATAGCCCTCACGTCCTGCGTCCTTTATGGCAGCCCGCTTATGTGGATGATGTGCCACCCGAATCAGGCGTCGCTATAGCAAGCACCGGCGACATCTCTCCGCAGCGATTTCCCATTTGGATAATGGGATATTCATACCCGAAATCTTTGCAGGTAGTATGCACGATTATGAACGCGCCCCATTTCGCCATTGGGGACGGGTACAAATGGCTGATTCAGCGCTCCATTGAGTGGCGGGAGCAAATGGCAGACGCGCTAGATCGCGCCAGATACCGAATCTGTCATTTGTACCCGTCCCCAATGGCGAAAGGGCCGCTGCAGGCTGTGTGCTGCAGCGGCCCTTTACTCGATCGAAGATAACCTCAACCCAATACGAATCAGGCTACTCCTCGGTGGCGAGCACGCGACCGGTCATCTCGGCGGAAGGCTCGAGACCAGCCAGGGTGAGCATCGTCGGGGCGATATCGGACAGACGACCGTCCTCGATACCCGTGAGCTTCGCGTTCGGGTCGACCACGATAAACGGCACGCGGTTGGTGGTATGCGCTGTAAACGGATGCTTCTCACCGGCGTCGTCCACGTCATACATGTGGTCGGCGTTGCCGTGGTCGGCAGTGATCAGCGCAAAGCCGCCCTTGGCAAGAATCGCCGGAATGACCTTCGACAGACCGTCATCAACAGCCTGAACAGCCTTGACGGCGGCGTCGAAGACGCCCGTGTGACCAACCATGTCGCAGTTGGCGTAGTTCACAATGTAGAAGTCCGCGCGGTCCTCGTTGATGGCCTGGACGAGCTTCTCGGTAACCTCGGGCTCCGACATCTCGGGCTGCAGGTCATAGGTAGCAACCTTCGGCGAAGGAACGAGCACACGCTCCTCCCCCTCCTTGGGCTCCTCCACGCCGCCGTTTAGGAAGAACGTCACGTGAGCGTACTTCTCGGTCTCGGCGGTGTGCAGCTGCTTCAAGCCGTTCTGCGCGATGACATCGGCAAACACGTTCTCGGGGAAGGTCTTGGGGAAGGCCACCTCGACGTTCTTGAACGTGTCATCGTACTCGGTCATGGTGACGAAGTGCGAAAGCTTAGGCGCAACCTTGCGCTCGAAGCCGTCGAAATCCTCCTCGGTGAAGGCGCGCGTCATCTCACGAGCACGGTCGGGACGGAAGTTGAAGAACACCATGGCGTCGCCATCCTGCACGCCCTCGTTGTGGCATGCGAACGGCTCGATGAACTCGTCGCCGCGCTCGTCCTTCTCGTAGTACGCCTTGACGCCCTCGACCGGGTCGGTGTCAACGTCGGACGGAAGGGTCACGACATCGTAGGCGCGCTCGACGCGCTCCCAACGGTTGTCGCGGTCCATGGCCCAGTAACGACCGGACACGGTAGCGATGCGAGCGTCGACCTCGGCGTACGTGGAGAGCGCCTCGAGGTTCTGCTTCAGCGTCTCGATATAGCCGGCACCGGAGTGCGGGTCGACATCGCGGCCGTCCATGAAGCAGTGGAAGCGGATGTGCTTCACACCATGGATGGCGGCGATGGCAGCAAGGTTCTCGCCGTGGCGCTGCATGGAGTGCACGCCGCCCGGGGAGACGAGACCCAGCAGATGCAGGGTCTTGCCGCTCTTGGCAACGTCGTCCATAGCGGACACGAGCGTGGGGTTCTCCTCGATGGAGCCATCGACAATCGCGTTGTTGATGCGCGAGAGCTCCTGGAACACGATGCGGCCCGCGCCGATGTTCAGGTGGCCGACCTCGGAGTTGCCCATCTGGCCCGCAGGCAGGCCAACGTCCTCGCCGGACGCGCCGAGCGTGGTGTGAGGATACTTCTCCCACAGCTCGTCCAGGAAGGGCTTGTTCGCCTTGTAGACGGCGTTGTTGTCGCCCGCAGGAGCCAGGCCAAAGCCGTCCATGATGACGAGGAGCGCCGGAAGATGACGCTTGTTCTCAGCCATTACTCAGCCGCCTTCTCAACCATAGCCGCGAAGCTCTCGGCAACGAGGGAAGCGCCGCCGACGAGCGCGCCGTCAACGTCCTCCTCGGCCAGGAAGCCAGCGATGTTCTCGGGCTTGGCGGAACCGCCGTACAGGATGCGGATGCCGGCCGCGGTCTCCTCGCCAAAGATCTCGACGAGGGTCTTGCGGATCGCGCCGCAGACCTCCTGGGCGTCAGCCGCAGTAGCGGTCTTGCCGGTGCCGATGGCCCAGATGGGCTCATAGGCGACGACGTACTTGGACGGATCGGTGATCTCGAGGCCCTCGGTGTCCTTCTTGATCTGGTCGACGACGAACTCGACGTGCTTGCCGGCCTCGCGGACCTCAAGGGACTCGCCGCAGCAGCTGATGGGGGTGATGCCAGCAGCCATGAGCGCCTTGGCCTTCTTGTTGATCTCCTCGTCGGTCTCGTGGAAGTAGTCACGACGCTCGGAGTGGCCGATGATGCAGTAGGTGGCGTCAACGCTCTTCAGCATGTCGCAGGAGGTCTCGCCGGTATAGGCGCCCTTGGCCTCCCAGTGCACGTTCTGGCCGCCCAGCTTGATGGCGCTGCCGGCGATCTTGTGCGAGGTGCAGGCAAGATCGATGGTCGGCGGGCAGATGACGACCTCGACGGAGTCGGTCGCGGGGACCTTCTCCACGAGCGCCTCGGCAAGCTCCTTGGCAGCCGGGACGTCGTTGTTCATTTTCCAGTTGCCTGCGATGAGGCGGGTGCGCTTACTCTGCGTCATTGAGAGCCTCCACTCCCGGAAGGGCCTTGCCCTCGACGAGCTCCATGGAGGCGCCGCCACCCGTGGAGATCCAGGACATCTTGTCGGCCAGGTTGAACTTGTTCACAGCCGCGACGGAGTCGCCGCCACCGATGATCGAGGTGCAGCCCTCGTTAGCAGCAACAGCCTCGGCAACGGCCTGGGTGCCGTGCGCGAACTGATCCATCTCGAAGACGCCCATGGGGCCGTTCCAGAAGATGGTCTTGGCCTCGGCGATGGCGTCGGCATAGAGCTTCTCAGTCTTGGGGCCGATGTCCATGCCCATGCGGTCCTCAGGGATCTTGTCGGAGTCGACGACCTCGCCCACAGCGTCCTCACCGAAGTGATCGGTCACGACGTTGTCGACGGGCAGCAGGATCTTGACGCCCTTGTCCTCGGCCTTCTTGAGCATCTCGCCAGCGCGCTCGACCCAGTCGGGCTCCTGCAGGGAGGTGCCGACGGTGTAGCCCTTGGCCAGGAAGAAGGTGTAAGCCATGCCGCCACCGATGATCAGGGTGTCAGCGGAGTCGATGAGGTGATCGAGCACACCGATCTTCGAGGACACCTTGGAGCCGCCGACGATAGCGACGAAGGGACGCTCGGGCTCGGCGAAGATGCCGGTCAGGGTGTCGACCTCCTTCTCAAGCAGGAAGCCGGCGACGGCGGGCAGGTACTGGGCCGGGCCCACCACGGAGCCCTGAGCGCGGTGCGCGGTGCCGAAGGCGTCGAGCACGAAGATGTCGCCATAAGAAGCGAGGATCTTGGCGATCTCGGGGTCGTTCTTCTTCTCGCGCTTGTCGAAGCGGACGTTCTCGAGCACCAGGATGTCGCCCGGCTCGAGCGCGTCGACGGCAGCCTTGGCCTTCTCGCCGTAGGTGTCGTCGACAAACTTGACCTCATAGCCCGTGAGCTCGGCGAGCTTGTCGGCAGCCGGCTTGAGCGAGAGCTCGGGCTCGGGGCCGTCGCCCTTGGGGCGGCCAAGGTGGCTCATGAGGATGATCTTGGCGTTGTGCTCCTTGAGGTACTTGATGGTGGGGATGGCCGCGCGCACGCGGGTGTCGTCGGTTACGACGCCATCCTTCAGCGGCACGTTGAAGTCAACGCGCATAAGGACGCGCTTGCCGTCGACATCGATGTCGCGGACGGTCTTCTTGGTGAAAGCCATATGCAATCTACCTTTCTATTAATCGGGCAGCGCACCGCCATCCCCGCACGAAGGCGGTCTTGGCGCCCGGCGCTGCAGCCGGTCCAAAACAAAAGGGCGCGACCTTAGGGCATAAAGCCTTGAGGCCGCGCCCTCTCATCTCAAGACGCTAACGAAAGCTCGTGTGAAGCGGCAAGCCTAGCCGACGAACTTCTCGAAGTACTTGATGGTGCGGACCATCTGAGAGGTGTAGGAGTTCTCGTTGTCGTACCAAGAGGTGACCTGGACGAGGGTCTGGCCGTTGCCGAGGTCAGAAGCCATGGTCTGGGTGGCGTCGAAGATCGAGCCGTGGGTCTCGCCGATGATGTCGGAGGAGACGATGTCGTCCTCGTTGTAGGCGAAGGTCTCGGGGATGGTCTCGGCGTAGGCCTTCATAGCGGCGTTGACCTCGTCGGCGGTGACCTTCTTGTCAACGACGGCGTAGAGGTTGGTGATGGAGCCGGTCGGGGTCGGGACGCGCTGAGCGGCGCCGATCAGCTTGCCGTTGAGCTCGGGGAGCACCAGGCCGATGGCCTTAGCAGCACCGGTGCTGTTCGGCACGATGTTGCAAGCGCAGGCGCGGGAACGACGCTTGTTGCCCTTGCGCTGCGGGCCGTCGAGCGGCATCTGGTCGCCGGTGTAGGCGTGAATGGTGGTCATGATGCCGGAAACGATGGGCGCGAAGTCGTTCAGACCCTTGGCCATCGGGGCGAGGCAGTTGGTGGTGCAGGAGGCGGCGGAGATGATGTCGTCCTCAGCGGTCAGCTGCTCGTGGTTGACGTTGTACACGATGGTCGGGAGGTCGTTGCCCGCAGGAGCGGAGATGACAACCTTCTTGGCGCCAGCGTTGATGTGAGCCTGGGCCTTGGCCTTGGAGGTGTAGAAGCCGGTGCACTCAAGCACGACGTCGACGCCGAGCTCGCCCCACGGCAGGTTGTTGGCGTCGGCCTCCTTGTAGATGGTGATCTCCTTGCCGTCAACGGTGATGGAGCTCTCACCAGCGGTGATCTCGTGCTCGCGAGCATAGTTGCCCTGCGTGGAGTCATACTTCAGAAGGTAAGCGAGCATGTCGGGAGAGGTGAGGTCGTTGATGGCGACGATCTCGGAGCCCTCGTGACCGAACATCTGACGGAATGCCAGACGGCCAATGCGGCCGAAGCCGTTGATAGCAACCTTTACTGCCATGTGTGTCTCCTTTCGTAGGGATCCCGCGGGCTGGTTGTCCGCTGTCGGAACCCACAAACTAACCACTCACTCAATATACCTTTTTTTGGAAATCTCATTCGCGTCATTGGGGACTTTTTGAGTAAAGGTTCGGTATAAAAACGTTTTAAAACACCAGCTCAAAGATAGGTTTAAACGCTTCAATTATCTCTGGGGGCACCTTCCGCGCACCCCAAGGACAAGCCGGTCCCCACGAAGGGCGAGCGTGCTCAGCCTTCTTCCAGCAGTTTTTCCAACCGAAGAACACGGTGGTAGAGCGCCGACTTCGAAAGCGGCGGCTCGGCCATCTGCCCCAGGTCGCGCAAAGACAGATCTGGGTAGGCCTCACGCAGGTCGCAGAAGTCTGCCAGCGCCCGCGGAAGCGTGTCGCGCAGCCCGCGTGCCCGCAGCTCGGCTATGAGCTCAAGCTGATGCTGGGCGGCTCCCGCACTCCTGGTCTGGTTAGCGACCTCGGCATTCACGCGTCGGTTCACGTCGTTTTTCACCGACTTCATGGCACGCGCCTCTTGGATGTCCCCCACGCTTCGGCTTGCCCCCACCGCCTGAAGCAACCGGCAGATGTCCTCGGCGCTCTTGATATAGACGGCATATGCGGCCCTGCGACGGTTGACGCGCGCCTTAACCCCTTCCTGCGCAATGAGCGCGGCGAGCGCCTGGGCGAATTCCTCGCCCTGCACCGCGATTTCCAGATGAAAGTCGCCGCGCGGGTCCGCGACGAATCCACCTGCGATGAGCGCGCCGCGTATGTAGGACAGCCGGCAGCAGGGACGCGACACGACATGCCGCGGTATGCCTGTAACCAAGCCGCCCCGCCGGTCGAGGATTCCCAGCAAGACGAGCGCTTTATCGAGCCCGGGCTGGTCGGGCAGTGTGATGAGATAGTTGCGCACCTTGTGCAGGACGGAGCGCCGCACCGTGAACTCCGTCTTGAGCTTGAGCACCGAGTGCGTGAGCGCGATCATCGTGCGCGCCACGGCACCGGTCTCGGTCGCGACGGCAAGCCGGTAGCTTCCCGGCCCTGCAATGGAAAGCGTGCCGCACACGCGAGTGAGCGCCGCCAGCGTCGCGAGCCCGCAGTACTCGCAGGTCGGCTCGCAGCGCGCGAGCTCGTCACGCACCTCGGCGGTAAACGACATCTCATCTCCTCCCTCTTAAGCATGGTTCCTGATAATAAGCATCGGGCTTCCATCATTGCCGCCTGCCATTGGGGACGGGTACGGTTGGCAGACGGCCCGGCCGCCGGGCATCTGCCAACCGTACCCGTCCCCAATGGCAGGCCCGTCGGCAACTAATGAGCCTCGCCCGTCGCGGTCATGTTGGCGCGCGGCAAGTCGCGATGCGAGATGCTCACGTGGTAGTGCTGACGCTCCAGATAGCGCGCCGTCGCCTCCGCAATCGCCACGCTGCGATGCTGGCCACCCGTGCAGCCGATGGCGATGGAGAGCTGCGGCTTGCCCTCGGCGACGTAGCCCGGCATGACGGCATCGAGCAACCGGAACCAAGCGTCCAAAAACTCCTTGGTCTTAGGGTGGTCGAGCACGAAGCTCGAGACCTTCTCATCGAGGCCGGTGAGACTGCGCATGTCGGGGTCATAGAAGGGATTGGGTAGGAAGCGCACGTCGATCATGATGTCGGCCTCCACGGGCATGCCGTGCTTGAAGCCAAACGAGAATACCTGGACGTCCATTAGCTGCTGGTCGGTGAGCTCGGAAAACGCCATGCGGAGCTTCGCGCGAAGGGCCGAGGTACGCATGCGGCTCGTGTCGATGATCATGTCGGCGCGGGCCCGCACGCTTGCCAGCTGCGTACGCTCTCGCTGGATGGCGTCGGCCGTGGTCTCCCCCGGCTTGGCCAGCGGATGACGCCTGCGGTTTTCGCTATAGCGACGCATGAGCACTTCGTCGCTTGCTTCCAAAAAAACGATCTTGCAGGACATCTCATGTTCTTCAAGCGAGGTGATGGTATCCAGCAGCTCGTCGAACAGGCCTTGGCTGCGCAGGTCGCAGGTCACGGCAAGGTGACGTCCCACACCGGTGTTGATGCCCACGAGCTGGGCCAGCTGCAAGATGAGACGCGGCGGAAGGTTGTCGATGCAGAAATAGCCCATGTCTTCGAAGACATGCATGGCCTGGGTGCGTCCCGAGCCCGACATGCCCGTGATGATCACAATATCCGGCACGCGATCGGCGAGCTCGGCCGCGGTGATGGAATTCTGGTCCGCATCTGCCATGGGAAGCCTCTTTCGACGAGCAACGTTGCAATAGAAAAAACTGCTCACCAGTATACCCGGCCCGTCCATGTCGTGGCTTACTGGACACGACGCACATCCACCCGACTTTCGAGACGACGAACACCGGAGCACCCCTCGACATCAGAAACAAGTCGTACAGATATGGATGCGAGGGCGCCGCGTCCCAGGATGCCGTGAGGGGATGCGATGCGGAGCTATATTGCGGCAATCCACACGCATCATGCCTGGATTGTGGCAATCCACACGCTCAAGGGCCTCTAGAAGGGGTCTGAGCGTGTGGATTGCAGCAATATAGAGCCCGCGCGTGTATATTGCTGCACAACCGCGGCCGCATGATGCCCCGCAGCCAAAACGGGCCCGCCTCCCCCATGGGAGACGGGCCCGTCGACACGCTGCCAATCGATCTGTAAGTCGTGCGCTACGCCTCGAGCGCGGCCTTGAACCAGGAGGTCAGGCTCGTGGGGTGCGTGATGGCGGTTCCCACCACGACGGCCCAGGCGCCGGCGTCGATGGCGGCGCGGGCCTCCTCGGGCGTATGTACACGCCCCTCGCACACCACGGGGAAGCCGGGGAACTCCTCGGCCGCCTGACGCAGCAGCGGCAGATCGGGACCGTCGGCCATGGTGCAGTCGATTGCCGCCACGCCGTGCGAGAGCGTGGTCGAAACGATGTCAAAGCCCATGTCTACCGCGCGACGGATGTCATCGATGGTCATGCAGTCAGCCATGGTGAGGACGCCCTCCTCCTTGAGCGGAATCAGGGTGTCGGCAACGGTCTTGCCGTCCGGACGGGGGCGGTCGGTAGCGTCGATGGCCACGATGTCGGCGCCGGCGGCGACGCAGGCACGCGCATGGCGGAGCGTCGGGGTGATGTAGACGCCCTCGTGCCCCTCTTTCCACAGACCGATGACCGGGACCTCCGTGCGGCCCTTGATGGCCGCGATGTCGGAGAGGCCCTGGCAACGGATGGCGGCGGCGCCGCCCAGCTCGCAGGCGCGAGCCATTTGGGCCATGGTCTCGGGATTGCGCAGCGGCTCACCCATATAGGCCTGCACGCTCACGATGAGCTTGCCCTTGAGAGATTGAATCAGCGGATCGATTGCCATAGGATCCGTCTCCTTTCAGCATGTTACGAAATGGTTCAACTCCGAGGCCGGACGGCCGTACGCACGGCGACCGCCAGTAAAACGAAGGTGCGATGCCCCATCAATCGCCGGGTTTCCCAAGTGCCGCAGGTTCGTGCGAACGAGGAGGGAGCACGCCTTGCGTGCGGCGACCGACGAGTGAGCGCGAAGATGCGGTGCTTGGGGAAGCCGAACCTAGCATTCAGCGTAGCCTGAGAGCACAAAGTTCTCCGCCGCACCGATAAGCGGCGCATCTCCACCCAGCTCGCCATCGACGACGGGCGTCGTCGCAACCGGCGGCATGGCCTGGCCCTTGAAGGCCTCCTTCATGGCGTCCGACCAATCCGGTCCGCACTGTGCGACCGAGCCGGAAAGGATCACGCAGGCGGGGTCGAGCATGTTGCACATGCTGCCCAGCACTTCGCCAAGCGCGCGGCCAGCACGGGCCTCGGCAGCCTTCGCGGCCTCGTCGCCCGCGGCGGCACGGCGATCGATCTCGGCGCCGTCCATGGGCTTGCCGTCAAACGTCTCGTCGCCGCCGAGGCGAATGTACTCTGCGATGATACCGGGACCCGCGGCGATGGGCTCGAGGTGCCCCGTCGCGCCGCAGGAGCACGGCACGCCGGCCGCTGCCGGGCAGCACACGTGACCGATATGGCCCGCCTCGTCATGCGCGCCGAGCATGATGTGCCCGTGCTCCACGAAGGCGCCGCCGATGCCGGTACCCACGGCCGCCACCAGGCAGCTCTCCTTGCCGCGGCCGCCGCCCCAACGCGCCTCGCCGAGTGCGTGCGCGTGAACGTCGTTGAGCACACGGCAGGCAAAACCCGTCGCCTTGGTAACCTCGGTCGCAAGCGCGGTGCCGCCCCAGCCGGGCATGAGCTCATTGGCAAAGGTGATGTCGCCGGTGCGCGGGTTCACCACGCCGGCCGACGAGATGCCCACGCCGGCAACCTCTCCATCGGCGCGCTCGATCGCAGTCTTCACCTGCTCGATGACGGTGGCCAACACGTGCTCTCCGCCCTTCATGGCGTCGGTCGGCACCTTCTCGACCTTTTCGATGACGGGAGCGTCCCCGCCGAGCGTCACGAGGCCGCACGCAATCTTCGTGCCGCCGATATCAACCGAAACGATGGTCTTCGTGTCCATGGCAACCCCTTTCGCGCCGCGGATCGCTCCGCGCGCATCATACAAGCGCGCCCGCCCGCAAACGCAGGCGGGCGCGCACAACCCGTTGTCGGCAGGCCGTCTCGCAGACGGCACTCGGCCTGTTACAGAAGCCCGTTCTCCTCGAGGACCTTGCGAATGGCCTCGACGTTATCGCCCTTGAGAGAGTGAACCGGGCGCGGCATCTGGTTGGTCTCGAAGATACCCATAAGCTGCAGCGCCGTCTTGAAGGCGCCGACGCCCGCGCCGAAGCCCTGGACGCCCTTGGTCACCGCGGTGATGCGCATGATGCGCGCCAGGCGATCCTGCTCCTTCTTGACCGTCTCCCAGTCGCCGGCCTGAGCCGCCTTCCACTGGCGCACATAGCCGTAGGGCTCGACGTTCGCAAGACCCGGCACCGAGCCGTCGGCACCGGAGAGGTACGCGCCGTCCACGACGACCTCATGGCCGGTGAGGATGGACATGGGATGCCCGGCCTCCTCGTTGCCCATGACGAGATAGCGGAACGAGATGTCGTCGCCCGAGGAGTCCTTCACGCCGGCGAGCACACCGTCCTTGCCCAGACGAATCAGCATGTCGGTGTCGAGCTTGTTGTGCACGCACACGGGAATGTCGTAGGCAAAGATGGGCAGGCCGAGCGCGTCATGCAGGCAGCGGAAGCTCCACTCGATCTCG
Source organism: Collinsella sp. An2 (assembly GCF_002160065.1). Classification (GTDB taxonomy): domain Bacteria; phylum Actinomycetota; class Coriobacteriia; order Coriobacteriales; family Coriobacteriaceae; genus Limicola. The sequence continues at coordinate 48,080 of NZ_NFJW01000011.1, forward strand.
TCGATACCCTGCAGCGCATAGAACGGGCAGGTGGCCACGAGGGCGTCGACACCCATCTGCTCGGCACGCTTGCCGTGCTCGATCATGCGCTCGGTCTCGGTGTCGATGATACCGGCGAGCACGGGCACGCGGCCGTCGACCGCCTTCACCGTGGTCTCGATGATGTGCTCGCGACGATGGTCGGTCGAGAACACGACCTCACTCGAGGAACCCAGGATGAACAGGCCGTCCACGCCCGCCTCGATCATGCGGTTGATGTTGCGCTCGAGCGACGCGACGTCGAGGTGGCGGTCCTGCGTAAGCGGGACGACGACGGGCGGGATGACGCCGGTAAACTTCTTGGTGGTCACAGGTGACTCCTTAGTGTTGCGCGTCTCGACCTCCTGCCGAGACGCTGGTGTCGGGATCCAAAGACCCCCGCCCCATGATAGCGGGGCGACAGCGCGAAGGAAGGGTGTTTGAGAACTCTTTCGAACGCCCTTCCCTTACTCACGGGCGCGCGCCCGACAAAGCAGGCGCGCGCCACGAAAACGATACGATGCCCTACGCGGACTGCCCAAGCTTTGGATGCAGCAGCGAAGGCGCCGCCCCCAGCAGCAGCTTGGTGTAGGGATCCTGCGGGTCCTCGAAGACCTGCTTGGCAGGACCCTGCTCCATGATCTGACCGTGGTTCATGACGATGATGCGGTCGGAGATGTAGCGCTCCGTCTGGATGTCATGGCTGATGAAGACCATGGCGAGACCGAGCTCCTTCTTGAGGTCCGTAAGCAGGTTCAGGATCTGTGCACGCACAGACACGTCAAGGGCCGAGGTGGGCTCGTCGGCGATGATGACGTCCGGGCGCAGCGAGAGCGCACGGGCGATGGCGACGCGCTGGCGCTGGCCGCCGGAGAGCTGACCGGGAAGCGCGTACATGGCCGACGACGGCAGGCCGACGAGGCTCACGAGCTCCTTGGCGCGCTCCTCGCGCTCGTCCTCGGTGCCGACCTTGTGCACGATCAAGGGGTCGAGCAGCTGGTCGTGGACGGACATGCGCGGGTTCAGAGCGGTGGCCGGGTTCTGGAACACCACGGAGACCACACGGCCGATCTTCTTGCGAAGCTCAGCGGTGCGCTTCGTGACGTCCTCGCCCTTGAAGTACACGTGGCCCGAGGTGGGCGACTGCAGGCCGCACATGACGTTGGCGGTCGTGGACTTGCCGCAGCCGGACTCGCCTACCAGACCGATGGTCTCGCCCGGCATGAGCTTGATCGTGAGTCCGTTGACGGCATGCACGAGGTTGGGATGCAGCAGCGAGCCCGTACGGGTCTTGAACGTGACCGAGATGTTGTCCAGGAAGATGATGGGCGTCTGCGTCGAGCTGTTCTCAGCCATCTACCTCACCTCCAGTCGGGAAACGAGACCGTTCTTTGCAAGCTCCTCGTCCGGAATCTCGGCGACGAAGTGATGCTCCACGCCGGGCACGGGCTTGAGGATGGGATGGACGTCGAGGCCGACCGTGGGGTGGCTCGAACGCGGCGCGAAACGGTCGCCCTTGGGGAAGTCCGCCGGGCTCGGCACGGAACCGGGCACCTGGTGCAGACGTTTGCCATCGTGCGCCTCGATGGAGAGCACGGAGCCAAGAAGGCCCTGGGTGTACTCGTGGATCGGGTTGGTGAGCAGCTCCTTGGTGGGGGCGGACTCGACCACCTGGCCGGCGTACATGACGGTGATCTCGGAGGCGACCTCGGCGACGAGCGCCAGGTCGTGCGAGACGAAGATCATGGCGAAGCCGAGCTTGCGCTGCAGGTCGTTCAAAAGCTTGATGACCTGCTTCTGGACGGTCACGTCGAGGGCCGTGGTGGGCTCGTCGCAAATGATGAGCGACGGGTCGCGCGTAAGCGCCATGGCGATGATGACGCGCTGGCACTGGCCGCCGGACAGCTCGTGCGGATAGGACTCAAGCGTACGCTTGGGGTCGAGACCCACGAGCTCGAGGAGCTCCTCGGCGGTACGGGTGCCGCCGCGGCTGGTGAGCTGCTTCATCTGAGCGGAGATGAGCATGGAGGGGTTGAGGGCCGAAAGCGAGTCCTGATAGACCATCGCGAGCTCGTGGCCGAGCAGCTTGCGGTGCTCTTCCTTGGAGAGCTTGAGCAGGTCCTGGCCCTTATAGAGCACCTCGCCGGTGATGCGGGCGTTGTCGGGCAGCAGGTTCATGATGGTCTTGGTGGTGATGGACTTGCCGCAGCCGGACTCGCCCACGAGCGCCATGCACTGGCCGGGACGCACGTCGAACGAGACGTTGTCGACCACGTTGACGTCGCCGTGGCGCGGGAAGCCGATGGAGAGGTTCTTCACCTGCAGGATCGGCTCGACCGAATAGTCGGGCACGTGACGATCGGTACGGGCAAGCTCGACCTTGCGCAGCGCTGCCAGGCGGGAGGCCAGGGTCTCGGCCTGCTCCTTGTAGGCGCGCACCGGGTCGGCGACCAACAGGTCGGCTTCGCGGCGGCTCTCGGCGTTCTCGTTGCTCACGGGAGCGGACGGAGCGGCTGCCATGGCGTCGGTCAGGCCCTCGGAGAGGATATTGAGCGCCAGGCAGGTGACCATGATGGCGATGCCCGGGAAGAGCGCCTGCCACCAGCGGCCAAGCAGCACGCCGTCGCGCGCCGAAGACAGGATGTTGCCCCAGGTGGCGGTCGGCTCGGCAATGCCGGCGCCGATGAAGGTCAGCGACGCCTCGAAGATGATGGCGTCGGCGACGAGCGTCACGGTGAAGACCATGATGGGCGCGATGCAGTTGCGCAGCACATGCTTCATGAGAATCCACGGGGCGCGGGCGCCGGACACGATCACGGCGCGAACATAGTCCTCGCCGTACTCGGAGACCACGTTGGCGCGCACGATACGCGCGATCTGCGGGGTGTACATAAAGCCGATCGAGAAGATGATGGCCGGCACGGAGTTACCGAGAATCAGCACGAGAATGGCTGCGAGGGCGATGCCCGGGATGGACATGACGACGTCGAGCACGCGCATGATGACCTCGGAGACCGCCTTGCGCGAGACGGCTGCAAGGGCGCCGATGACGGAGCCGCAGATGAGGGCGAACAGCGTCGCACCAAAGCCGATCACGAGCGAGTAGCGACCGCCGTACAGCATACGCGACAGAATGTCGCGGCCCGCGTTGTCGGTACCAAAGATATGGTCGGCGCTCGGCGGCTGATATGCCTTGGTGATCTCGAGCGGGTTATGCGGCGCGATGAGCGGAGCCAGAATGGCAGAGAGCGCCACAAGGATGAGGAGCACGAGCGAGATCTTGCTCGACAGGCTCATGTTCTTGATGCCATGGAACTTGGCACTCCGAGATGCCGCCTCCTCGAGCTGGGCGGTCTTTTTCTCTCTAATCTTTACCATGAGGCCTACACCGTCCTAATGCGCGGGTTGATGAGCAGGTACAGCATGTCAACCACGATGTTGATGATGACGAAGGCCAAGGCCACCACAACGACGACGCCCTGAACGAGCATGATCTCGCCGCCGGTGATGCCCTGCTGGATGAGCGTACCCATGCCGGGGAGGGCAAAGATGACCTCGATGACCACGGCACCGCCCATGAGGTAGCCGATCTTGAGGCCGAGCGTGGTGACGGGCGTGATGAGGGCGTTGCGCAGCACGTTCTTGGCGATGACGACGTTCTCGGGGATGCCGCCGCCGCGGGCCGTCTGCACGTAGTCCTTATCGAGCTCCTCGACCATGGCCGTACGCACGATACGCGTCATCTGGCCGATGACCGGGAAGGCCAGAGCGATGGCGGGCATGATCATGCGTCCAAAGTAGCCCGCCGGGTTGGTAAACAGGTTGGGAAGCGCGCCCGAGGACGGGAAGACGCGCGTAAGATGGCCGATAGAGACCGCAAGGATGAGCAGGACCGCGAGCCAGAACGACGGCGTTGCGATGCCTGCGATGGATATCACACGTATGATCTGGTCGGGCCATCGGTCTCTATATATTGCCGATATCACGCCCAGGGTAAACGAAACGACGGCGGCGATGATGAGGCCGAAGAACGTAAGCTGCATGGTGACGGGCAGCGCCGACGCGATGGCCGTGGCTACCGGCGTCTGGCGGCTGCCATAGGTGCCCAGGTCGCCCTGAACAAGGCCCGCAATGTAATCAACGTAACGGACGGGCCACGGATCGTTCATGCCGTGCTCGTCCATGTACTGCTCGACCTGCTCCGGGGATGCGCCCTCACCGAGGACGGTACGTGCCGGAATCGACGGGTCGGTAAAGGACATGAGGAAGAACACCAACAGGGTGACACCGAGGGCCATGATCGGCAACGCGATGATACGTCGACCGATGAGGCGCAGAAGGTTGTTCATACCCTCTCCTCTCTCTTCTTACCAACAGTGTTATAAGGAGAGCCCGAGCAACGACTGCCCGGGCCCTCCGAACGTCCTTACTGTCTCCCCCTCAAGATGTTGGGAAGACGAGAGATGGGCTAGGGTTCTACGCGCTGACGGTCTTGCAATCGATGAAGCTCATGCCCGTGGTGCCGATGCCCTTGAAGCCCTCGATGGCGGTGCCGCTCGGGCTCTTGGATGCGTCGTCCCAAGAAGCGGTGACCGTCTGGACGTGAACGAGCGGGTACAGGACGCAGTTGTCGGCGATGATGTCGTAGACCTGCTTCCAGGTAGCCTGCTGCTCGTCGCCGGACTGGCCAAGCGCGGTGTTCATGAGCTCGCGGATCTGCGCGAACTCGGCCGAGCCGCTCCAGCCGGTACGGGTCTGCTGCCAGACGTTGTCGCCGTACCACCAGTTGAGAAGCAGGTCGGGGTCGGCGCCCCAGCAGGACGGATCGCCCGGGGCGATGAGGATGTCGAAGTCATCCGAGCCGCCGTCGATGGCCGCATAGGTGGCCTGCGAGGTCTCGGTCTTGATCTCGACGGTGAAGCCGAGGGCCTCGAGATCCTGCTGGGCCTGGATGCCCATCTGCTCGGCTTGGGTGTTGTCCGTGGTACGGATGATGAGGTTGCCCGGGGTCACGCCGGCCTCGGAGAGCAGGGACTTTGCCTGGTCCTGGTCATAGGTGTAGACCGTGGAGGCCTCCTGATAGTTGGGGAAGTCCTGCGGAATGTAGGACTTCGCCGTGGCGGCGAGACCGTTGAAGATGTTGTCGATCATCTGCTCGGTGTTCAGCGCATACATAATCGCCTTACGGGCGGTCACGTTGTCCCACGGGGCCTTGGTGGTGTTGAACATGATGAAGCGGGTGCCGAAGCCCTGGACCTGGTCGATCTTGCAGCCATCGCCCTCGAGGGTGTCGATGGCGTCGGAGGTGACGGACTCCATGACGAGCGTGGTGCCCTGCTGCTGAGCGGTCATACGCGCGGTGGCATCGGTCAGGATGTCATAGTGCAGCGCAGAGTCCTCGGCGGCGTGGTCGCCGTTGTAGTTGGGGTTCGGCACGAGGTCGACGGCGTTGTCGGTGATGCTGTCGTACATCCAGGGGCCGGAGCCGACGGGCGTGTCGGCGAGCTCGTCGTCGGTGGTGCCAGCAGGGAACACGCGGACGAGCGCCAGGCGCTCCTTGAGCAGCGAGAAGTTCGGCACGGACGTGGTGACGGTGATGGTGGTGTCGTCGGTGGCCTCGAGCGAGTCGATCGGGGTCAGGAACGCGGCGTAGGTCGCGTTGGCCTTGGTGCGGTCGAAGGACTCGACGATGTCGTCGGTGGTCACCGCGTCGCCGGTGGAGAACTTGGCGCCGTCACGAACGGTGATGGTGAAGTGGGTCTCGTCGACCTGTTCGGGGTCGCCCGTGGCGAGCTCGGTGAAGGTGCTGTAGTCGTGCGGATCGGTGCCATAGAGGCCCTCGAGCACGTGCCAGTTAGCGCCCAGGCAGAACGCCGACGACGTAGAGGTGGGGTTGTAGTCGGACGGAGCATAGGCGGAACCAGCGGTGATGGTGCCGCCGCCCTCGGTGCCGCCACCGGTCGTGCTGCCAGCCGGGGCAGAGGTGTCGCCGCCGCAGCCCACGAGGCCGAGGCCAGCGACTGCCGCGGCGCCGCCTGCGACGCCAAGGAAGGTACGCCTGGTCATGTCACGCATGATGTCTCCAATCTTTTGGCATCCCCTCCCTCACGCAGGAAAGGGGATGCATTTGTGGACATCACTAACATACCGAGCCTGGCGCCGCTTCCTCCCGGTTTCTCGGTGAACGGGCGCTAGCGCACGCAGACGGTTATTGCTAGCCCCTTTTTTGTTTTTTGTTGACATGCTGGACTGGTGGTGATACCAAGCATACCAGTTTAATTATTTACCCCTCATTTATGACGTATTATGCATGCTATTCCTGCGTTATCAGGTATTTTGTAATAGTTTATATCAAATAGCAATTAATACCAGTAGGCTTTCTAGGGGCAGACCACCTACGTGCCACTTCAAAAAGATTCTATGCAAGTCTTCAACTGTCCCCCCTATGCAGCACAGGGGCACGGCGCATGTTCAAGGGCCGCCGCTGTTGCGGCCGGCCCCTCTCCTTTGATGCGACGCGCGCAAGGCCGCGCGGCTCGAAAGCGGCGTCGCAAACACGCGTACCATGGTGGTCTTGCCGAACGTGCGCGGCTCCGGACTTGCGCGGCTCAAAAGCGCAGGCCCGGCAACAGCCCTAGTGGGTGGCGTCCTCCCAAGCGCGCAGCGTATCGAAGACGGCCTGTGCGACCTGTCGCGGCACGCCCTTCACGGCGGCGATATCGTCCACACTCGCGGCGCGCAGCTTCTTCATGGACCCGAAGTGCCGCATGATGGCCTTCTTGCGCGTGGGGCCCACACCTTCGACCTCGTCGAGCACGCTCACGGTCATGGCCTTGTCGCGCAGCTCGCGATGGAAGGTGATGGCAAAGCGGTGCGCCTCGTCACGCACCTGCTTGATGAGGTATAGCGAGGCCGAACCGTTTGGCAACACCACGGGGGTGTCGTCCCAAGGTACGAAGACCTCCTCGTCCGCCTTGGCAAGGCCGCAGACGGGAATGTCGAGCCCCAGCTCTTCCAGCTGCGTCAGCGCCGCGGTGAGCTGAGGCTTGCCGCCGTCGACCACCAGCAGGTCGGGCTTGCTGCCAAAGCGCTCGTCCGCCATGCGCTCAGGCGCATAGCGGCGGCCGAGCACCTCTTGCATGGAGAGGAAGTCGTTGGCCTCCCCTGTCACGGAGCGCACCTTGAAGCGGCGATACTGGCTTTTGTCGGCACGGCCGTTGGTGAAGACCACCATGGATGCCACGGTGAACCGGCCATGGATGGTCGAGATGTCGAAGCACTCGATGCGCATCGGCGGCGCGGGCAGCGCAAGGGCGCTCTCCAGCTGCAACAACGCCTGGTTCGTGCGGTCGTCGGCGTATCCCGTGCGCATCATGTAGCGCATGAGGGCATGGCGGGCGTTGCGCTCGGCGGTCTCCAGCAGGCGTCGCTTCTCGCCACGCTGAGGACGGTGCACGCGGCAGATGTGGCCGCGCTTCTCGGTGAGCCACTCCCCCACCACCTCAGCGTCGGCGAGGTCCACCGCGACGTCCACCTCGTGGGGGATGTCCGCGGTCTCGTCGTAGTAGCGCTTGATGAAGCCCGAGACGAGCTCCTCCTCATCCACGTCGAGCCCCTTGTCCAAGATGAACTCACAGGTGCGCACCGTGCGCCCCTCGCGCACCACGAACACGCAGGCGCCGGCGATCGTCTCCTCGCGGTAGAACCCGATGAGGTCGATGTCCACGCTCGACGGAAAGACCACCTGCTGGCGGTCATCGAGTCCCGAGATCACCTCGAGGCGGCGCTTCACGCGGGCGGCGCGCTCGAAGTCGAGCTCCTGGGCTGCCTGGGCCATCTCGGCAGTCAGCTCGTCGGTGACCTCGCGCCGGCGGCCCGAGAGGAACCGCTCGACACGGCGCACGTTCTTGGCGTAATCCTCGGGCGTGATGGCGCCCACGCAGGCGCCGGGGCCACGCCCCACGTGATAGTCGAAGCAGGGACGTCCGTTTTGGGCGCAGATGAGGTTGATGATGTCCGCATCGTCGCCATGGGCCGCGATGAGCCGACGCGTCCGGCGCCATTCGGCGCAGGTGCCGCTGCAGATGGGAATCACCTTGCGCAGCGTATCGATGGTGTCACGGGCGGCCCGGCTATCGGTATAGGGACCAAAGTACCGCGTTCCGGGCTTGTGCTTCTCGCGCGTGTACTTGATGGCGGGATATACATCGCTCTTCGTGATGGCGATGAATGGATAGCTCTTGTCATCCTTGAAGTCGACGTTGAAATACGGATGGTACTGCCCGATGAGGTTGCGCTCCAGGACGAGCGCCTCGTGCTCGCTGCCCACGACGATGTAGTCGAAGCTCTTCACGAGCTGCATCATGAGCGGAATCTTGGCTCGGTCGTCGGTCAGCTGCACGTACTGCTTCATGCGGGCGCGCAGGTTCTTGGCCTTGCCCACGTAGATGACCTCGCCGGAAGCATCCTTCCACAGGTAGCACCCCGGACTTGTGGGGACGCGCGCGACCTGCTCGGCAAGGCTCGGGGCGATGCCCGGTGCGGGCACGACGAGGCCTTCGTCGATGTGCTCGGTGCTCTCGGCGAGGTCCCGATGCGCAGCGCCGGGCGCGTCGGAGCCCTGCGGCACGGCGTCTGCGGCATCCGCGGACCCTGGCGTCATGGAGCCGACGCGATGAAACTGTCCGGGCAACCCTGCCGGCACGGGGCCGGCCGGGGCGTCATGCCACTGTTTATCGGCCATGGATACCTACCGCTTCACGCGGCTCAGGATGGAGCGGAACATGTCCGCCTCGGGGAACTTGAGCACGATCGCGGGGATAAACGTCACCAGAAGCGACGTCACGCCCGCCACCGCAATGTAAGCGATGGTCTGAAGCATGCCGGCCGTCTGCGCGGTGCCGTCGGCCAGATAGGTGACGAGCGGGCCCACAAACGTCTCCAGGACCCACAGCATGCCGGCTCCCGCCGCAGCGCCCAGGCCACCGAGCACAAGGCCGGCAACGACGCCATGGAGAATCTTCTTCACACGCAGGCCGTGCAGACGACGGCGCATCCACCAAAACGCGCCGATATCGGACACGAGGTAGCTCGCCGTCATGGACAGCGCGATAAACGGCATGCCGCCGCCGAGCCCGAGCGCGAACGTGAGCGACCAGGCGATCTCGGCCACGGCGCCCGCCAGAATGAAGGCGGCGTAGGGATGCATGTTGCGCAGGGCCGAGCAGCCCTTCTGCATGAGCATGCACACGCCGTAGAGCGGCAGCGACGGCGCGAGGAAGCGCAGGTACTCACTCACGAGTTCCACGCCCCCCAGGTCGAACTTGCCCGCACAGTAGATCATGTTGAGCGGGAAGCTGAACACCATGAGATAGAGCGCGAAGGGAATGAGCACGAAGAACTGCTGGGCGATGCCGCGGGACAGGCCGTCGCGCACCGCGTCGTCGTCGCCACGCGTCGCGTCGCGCGCGAGCTCGGTGTAGAGCGCCGTGTTGAGCGAGACAGCGAGCAGCGCATAGGGCAGCGTGTACCACAGGCGTGCGTACGCGATGACTGACGAACCGGTGCCGGGCTGCACGGCAAGGGCCGTCGAGTTCATGACGGAGCTCGTGACCAGGGTGCACAGGGTCGCGATGATGGTGGGCACCCCGAGGGAGACCGTCTTGCGCAGCAGCGGATCATGCAGGTTGATGTGCAGGCGCGGATGGATGCCGTGGCGGGCGAGCGCCGGAATCTGGCAGGCCATCTGCACGAAGACACCCGCTGTGGTTCCCACGGCGAGGACCGTGATGGCAAGCGCGTCGCTCACCTGCTGGATAAAGGGGAAGGCCACGAAGCTCGCGATGACCACCACGTTGTTGAGGATGGGGCCGACGTTGCTCCAGAAATAGTCTCGATGCGCGTTGAGCACGCCCGAGAACACCGAACCGAGCCCGTAGAAGAGAATCTGGAACGCAAAGATGCGGAAGAAGTAGACCGCGGTCTCCATCTCGGCGCCGTCGCTCATGAACGACTGCGTCCAGATAAGGCCAGGGGCAAAGATGCAAGCAGCCACGGACGCCACGCCGAGCACAACGAGCAGGATCGACAGGAGGTTCCCCACGTAATCGTTGGCGCCCTCCTTGCCGCCCAGGCGCCGTGCATCCATGTAGACCGGCAAGAACGCCGTCACCAGCATGCCGCCCATAACGAGCTCGTAGAGCATGTTGGGCAGGTTGTTGGCGATGTTGTAGGACGATGCGAGCAGCGACACGCCAAAGGCGATGCCCATGAACCAGGTGCGGGCAAAGCCGGTGAGGCGGGAGATCACGATGAGTAGCGTCATGAGGCCCGCCGAGCGGCCGACGCTCTCGTAGTCGCCCGCGGCCTCGAAGTCATCGTCAGACGCCTCGTCCGCACGGGAGGTGCGCGCCGTGGCGTCGGTGTCGGCATCGTGTGCCAGCGCATCGGTGCGGGCAGCGGGAGCGGCGTCGCCCTCGACGGCGAGGCGACCCGTCTGACCCGCGGGCTCGTCAGGAGCCATGCCGTGCGGCGCGGATGTCTCGGCTGCCGGCGCGGCGTGGCCGGCATGCGCGGCCATCCCGAAGGCGTGCTCCGCCCAGACGTCGTCGTCCGTGCTCACCGCGCCGGCCGCGGCCTGCTGCCCCGCCGCCGGCGCGGCCGCAGCGTGCTTGCCCATCCGCGACGATGTCGGAGCCGGGCTGCCCACACCCGCGCGCAGGGCGGCGTCCAAAAAGACGCTCGTCTCGTCGGGACGCTGCTTTGAACGGTCGTGCCGGTAGGACTGAGCCGCAGCGATGAACACCGCGGTTTCATCGGGGCGCGGGGCCTCCTTGCGTGCACGGGGCGCGAAATGCGATCCCTGGGGCCGCTCGTCCACGTCCATATCTGCGCTCCTTCCTCGTCGCCGCGACGCGGCGGCACCTCGCTCCGCTTCGTCCAGGGCCCATCTGCCGCAGGGCGTCTCCCCTGGCGGCCTCATCCCGGCTTTTAGGCGTAGTTTTTAGCCTCCGGCCCCCACACGTACTTCTTGAACTTTGAGATCTGATGGTAATACGTCAGGCTCGCCCAGAAATGCTGCACCGCGCTGTCGCGCTTCCAATACAGCGGGAAGGCCGCGGTGCCATCGCGAAACGCGCCGAGCACCTGGGTGCGCAGAGCGTCATCGGCCACGGAGCGGCGCACCACGTAGGGCGGAACCGTGGTGTACACGAAGGGCTCGTCGGCGGAAAGCTCGCCCTGGGACTTGCCCAGCACCAGGTCGTCCACCATGACCTTGGCAAAATTCACGCCCGCCTGGCGCACGAATGCCGAACTGCGGCCGGGGCGCGTGTTGATCTCGAAGAAGCGGTACGACCCGTCGCGCTCGTCGAACTTCACGTCGAAGTTGGCCATGCCGTGATAGCCCACATGGCGCATGAAGCGCAGAGCATCCTCCATGACTTTACGATTGCGCTCCGGGATGATGATCGCCGGGTTACCGATGGCTCCCGGCGCATGGTCCTCCAGGATCACGCGGCCGCCGCACATGAAAACCGGGTTGCCCTGGGCGTCGGTATATGCCGAGAGGATGCGAATCTGCGTGTCGTCGCCCGGCACGAACTCCTGCACGATGAGCGACCGATCGTAGGTCGAGGCCTGCAGGCTCTCGAAGATGCGCGTGAGCTCGTCGCGGTCATGGACCAGAAAGACCTTCTTCTTGTCGGGAATCTCCGCATAGTGATACGCGGCCGAGTTGGACGGCTTGGCAATAAGCGGGTAGGAGAATCCACCGTCGTCAACCGTGGCGGCGGGGTCGGCGCAGTCCAAAAAGACCGTACGGGGATACGGGATGCCCACCTCGTCGCAGATCTTGTAGAAGTTCTCTTTCTGCGTGATCTCGTCGAGCAGGTCGAAGTCGATGTATGGCACATGGAACCGCTCCTGAAGCGTCCCCTTGTGCTGCGAGATGAGGCGTGCGTAGTGATCGCCGCAGCCCACCAGGAACGGAATCTTGCCCTGGTCGATAAGGTGCGCGCCCATGTCCATGAGCAGCGGCACCATGGCGTCGGCCTGGTCGAGGTCGGGCACCACGCGGTAGTCGACGAAACGGCTGCGCGACACCGACTTCACGTCGGCGGAGCCCAGCACGATGGAGCGAACCCCATACGCCTCTTGGAAGCAGCGCACAAAGGCGTAGCAGCTAAAGTCCGATCCAACGATCACCGGCTGAAGCAGGCGCGGAAGGTCGCGCTCGTCAGGAGCAGCAGGTAGCATGAGCGTCTCGATTCTCGAATAACGCGGGGCAAGCCAGGCTCTGTCCCCCGCGTGAGCTGGCATGTTAACAGGGAAGCATTGTAGTAAATGAGCGCAGGGATGCGCCAAACGCCACACAAACAGGATAGCGCGGCGGCGATAGGGCAACCGCGTCGCAATGCAGCAGCGCCCCAGAAGACGCTACTCCCGCGTGATGGCCGCCACCTGGGCACCCGTCACGCGAACGAGGTCGTCGGGTGCGAGCTCCACCTGCAGGCCTCGGCGGCCACCCGACACGTAGATGGTGTCATAGAGGATGCACGTCTCGTCGATCACCGTGGGAAAGGACTTCTTCATTCCCACGGGAGAGCAGCCGCCGCGCACGTAGCCCGTAAGCCCCACGAGGTCGCGCACGTGAACCATCGAGAGCGACTTCTCGCCGAGCACGCGGGCCGCGGCCTTGAGGTCGAGTTCCTCGGCGACGGGAATGCAGCACACCACATGGCTGCCAGAGGATGTCGAGCACACGAGCGTCTTGAACACCGCGCCCGGGTCTTCGCCCAGCTGGGCGCACACGTGAACGCCTGAAAGGTCGCTCTCGTCAACCTCGTAAACGTGCTCGGTATAGGCGACGCCGGCTCGCTCGAGTTCGCGCATCGCGTTGGTCTTCTTGGTATCCTTCGCGCCCACGGCACTCCCCTCTCCACGTGGCATTTCACAACCTCGGCACAGCCGTCGACGGCGTTGCTGGTAGTATTTGATGGTACGCAACCGCCCGGTGAACGGAGCATTCCGCATGGAAAAACAGACACTCGGCGTAATCGGCGGCATGGGCCCCGAAGCCACCGCCTATTTCTACGAGCAGGTCATTCAACATACGCGCGCGGCATCGGACCAAGAACACCTGGACATGGTGATTCTCTCATGCGCCTCGATGCCCGATCGCACCGCCTCCATCCAGTCGGGCGACCATGAGCCCATCCTTGCCTGCATGCACGACTGCGTGCGTCGGCTGGAAGCCTGCGGGGCCAGCGTCATCGCCATCCCCTGCAACACGTCTCACTACTACTACGACACCATCCAGGGCTTCACCCAGATTCCCATCATCCACATGCCACGCGAGACGGTGCGCTTTGCCGTGCAAGGCGGAGACGTGTGCCGCATCGGCATCATGGGCACCGACGGGACCGTGCAGGCGGGCGTGTACGCGCGCGAATGCGAGCGCACAGGTGTCGAGGCGGTCAACCCCTCGCCCGAGCGACAGGCGGATGTCATGTCGCTCATCTACGACGACGTGAAAGCGGGACGCACGCCGCGCCTCGACAAGCTCGAGCGCGTGCTGAGCTTCTTTGAGAGCGCCCGCTGCGACCGCATCATCCTTGCCTGTACCGAGCTCTCGGTGCTCAACCGCTACCGCACCATGCCCGACGGCACCATCGATGCCATGGACGTCCTGGTGCACGAATCCATCGTGCGCTGCGGAGGCACCTACCAGGCATGATCGATCCCGAGCACGCGTCCGCAAGACAGCTGCCCCACAGCAGAACAGCGTGACCCACGATGAGTCCGGTTCACCCCCGGCGCGCGCTTGCCGACGATTCGTCAACGCTCAGTAATGTCCCGGAATCAGCCTCGAATCTGAAACAAAACTGAGCGTCGGCGAAACATAGGGTCGCCGACGCTCAGTTTTGCTCCACACGTATCGCATGGCGCTGCTTCCCGCTCCGCCAGGAGCCCACGCTTCGTGGGACACACCTGACATGCGGCATCTAGAGAGGCCGCCGGAACGACCCCCTACAAAGAAATCGGCCTTCCGCAGTGCCCGAGATTGCCGTGAAAGAGGAGGGGCACGCCTTGCGTGCGGCGACCGACGATTGAACGGCAAGATCGGGTGCTACGGAAGGCCGAGGGCGCACGCCTGGCGCGCGGCGCCCTAAGACTTGAGGGACGAGATGCGGTGCCTGGGAAGGCCGAGTGCGGCGCCCGACAAGCGAAGGGCAAGGTCGGGTGCTACGGGATACCGCCCCGGTTAGTTCGCCTGCCGTGCGCGGTCTCGTTCAAGGATGGGTCCCAGGAAGCGGCCCGTATAGCTCTCGGGGCAAGCGGCCACCTGCTCGGGGGTGCCCGCGACCACGATGCGTCCGCCGCCGTCGCCGCCTTCAGGCCCCAGGTCGATGATGCGATCGGCGACCTTGATCACATCGAGGTTATGCTCGATGACGAGCACCGTGTTGCCAGCATCGACCAGGCGCTGAAGCACGTCAATGAGCTGGCGCACATCCTCGAAGTGCAGTCCCGTGGTGGGCTCGTCCAGAATGTAGAACGTCTTGCCCGTCTGCTTGCGATGCAGCTCCTTGGCGAGCTTCACGCGCTGCGCCTCGCCGCCAGAAAGCGTCGTCGCCGGCTGGCCCAGGCGCACATAGCCCAGGCCCACGTCGTAGAGCGTCTGCAGCTTGCGCTTGATCTGGGGGATGTTGTTGAAGAATGCCAGCGCTTCGGTGACGCTCATGTCAAGCACGTCGGAGATGTTCTTGCCGCGGTAGGTGACCTCAAGCGTCTCGCGGTTGTAGCGCTTGCCGCCGCACACTTCGCACGGCACGTAGATGTCGGGCAGGAAGTGCATCTCGATCTTGATCTGGCCGTCACCCTTGCACGCCTCGCAGCGGCCGCCGCTCACGTTGAAGCTAAAGCGTCCCGGGCTGTAGCCGCGCGCCTTGGACTCCGGCGTCGAGGCGAAGAGTGCCCGCAGGTCGTCCCACAGACCGATGTAGGTTGCAGGATTGGAACGAGGCGTGCGGCCGATCGGCGTCTGGTCGATATCGATCACCTTGTCGATCTGCTCCAGCCCCTCAATCGAGCGGTACGGACCCACCGGACGGGTGGAATGATGGATGGCGTTGGTGAGCGCCGGCGCGATCGTGTCGGTCACCAGGGAGCTCTTGCCGGACCCGGAAACACCGGTCACCACGGTGAACGTACCGAACTCGATCTTGGCCGTCACGTTCTTCAGATTGTTTGCGCGGCACCCCTTGATGGTGAGACATCCCCGGCCGGGCCGGCGACGCTCGTCGGGCAGGCGCACCATGCGCGCCCCGGTGAGGTAGGCGCCCGTAAGCGAATCCGGGCAGGCCATGATCTCCTCGGGGGTGCCCGCGCACACCACCTTGCCACCGTGCTCGCCGGCGCCGGGTCCCATGTCGATCACGTAGTCGGCCGCGTGGATGGTGTCCTCGTCATGCTCGACCACGATGACCGTGTTGCCGATGTCGCGCAGGCGCTCGAGCGTCGCAATAAGGCGCTCGTTGTCGCGCTGATGCAGGCCGATAGACGGCTCGTCCAGGATGTAGAGCACGCCCATGAGGCCGGCACCGATCTGCGTTGCCAGGCGGATGCGCTGGGCCTCGCCGCCCGAGAGCGTCGCCGAGGCGCGATCGAGCGTGAGGTAGTCCAAGCCCACGTCCACAAGAAAGCGCAGACGCTCGACGATCTCTTTCACGATGCGACCGCCGATGAACTCCTGACGCTCGGTGAGCTCCAGATGTTCGAAGAAGTCGAGCGAATCGCGGCAGCTGAGGCAGCATACCTCGTAGATGGACTTGCCGCCCACCGTGACGGCGAGCATCTCGGGGCGCAGGCGTGCGCCGTGGCAGGCGCGACAGGGCTCCTCGCGGATGAACTTCTCCAGACGGGCCTTCGTGTTCTCGTTCGTGGTCTCGGTGTAGCGCTCGAACAGGATGTTGCGCACGCCGGAGTACTTGGTGAACCAATGCGTGTCACGCCCGTCCTGGGTGTGGTAGTCCACGCGCATCTTCTTGTCGCCCAAGCCATCCAGGAAGACCTTGCGCACGCGGGCGGGCAGGTCGCGCCACGGGGTTTTCGGGTCCACCTTCAGGTGCTTGCACAGCGCGCGGAAGATCTGCGGATAGTAGTTCGACTTGCCAAAGAAGCTGCCAAACACGCCATCCTCGATCGAAAGGCTCGGGTCCTCGATGAGGGCCTCGGCGTCCACGACCTTCTTGAAGCCCAAACCGTCGCACTCCGGGCAGGCGCCGTAGGGCGCGTTGAACGAAAAGTCGCGCGGCTGCAGGTCGTCGATGGAATGGCCGTGCTCCGGGCAGGCGAGCGCAAGCGAATACATGAGCAGCTCGCCCTCGGTGCCCTCGGGAGCCTCGCGGTCGGGCAGCAGGTACACGCCGACGCGGCCGTTCGCAAGCTGCGTGGCCCGCTCTACGGCCTCGGCCACACGGCCCACCGAATTCTCGCGAATCACGATGCGGTCGACCACGACCTCGATGGTGTGGCGGAACTTCTTGTCGAGCTCGATGGGGTCGTCGAGCGAGCGCACCTCGCCATCGATGCGTACGCGGGAGAAGCCTTCGCTGCGCAGGTCGTCCAAAAGCTTGGCGAACTCGCCCTTGCGGTCGGTGACCACGGGGGCAAGCACGAAGGCGCGCCTCCCCTGTCCGGCCTCTAGAATCTTGTCGGCCACCTGGTCGGTGGTCTGGCGTTCGATCTCGCGGCCGCACTCGGGGCAGTGCGGCGTGCCGATGCGCGCGAACAGAAGGCGCAGATAGTCGTAGATCTCGGTGACCGTGCCCACCGTGGAGCGCGGATTTTTAGAGGTCGTCTTCTGGTCGATGGACACCGCCGGCGACAGACCGTCGATGGAGTCCAGGTCGGGCTTGTCCATCTGACCCAGGAACTGCCGCGCGTAGCTGGAAAGGCTTTCCACATAGCGGCGCTGACCCTCGGCGTAGATGGTGTCGAAGGCGAGGCTCGACTTGCCCGAACCGGAAAGGCCGGTGATCACGACGAGCTTGTCGCGGGGTATCTCGACGTCGACATCGCGCAGGTTGTGCTCGCGTGCGCCGCGGATGACGATTGAGGAATCTGACATGGATGCTCCTTGAAAAAGGGTTTGAAAAGGTCGATTCTCGCAATCCTGTAGTCTAGCGCAACGTTACCGCGCCATGCGGACACGTGTTCGAATTCCGAGCGTCCACCATGGGTTTTGCACGGTATGCTCGCCTTCCGCACAACGGGCTCGCAGGTCTCATGGACCCCCTTGTGTTAGGCTTTTTCACTATATTGGTAACCCAACGGTAAGGCGCGTTGCCCGCCGACACGTCGACGCCCTTGCCCCCATTGAAGACCAGGTAGCTATGACCGACGCTGCACCCACGATATACGCCGCCATCCCCTTCACCGCGCTTGTCCTGCTCGTCGCCCTTGTCGCGGCGGTCGCTGTGCGCTCACACCTTACCGGGCGCGGCATTACGCCGGGCATGATCTTGTGGCCGCTGCCGTTTGCGGCCCTTCTTGGCTTTGTGGGCGTCTGGTGCGCCATGGGGCTCGTCATGGACACCTGCAGCGCGGCGGACCTTGTCGCCTACTCGGTCGCCGTGGGCGGCTGTGGGGCCATCACCCTCGCACGCAGACGGGTGTTCCATCGCATCGACGAGCTTGCCGGCGTCGCCTCACACCTGCTGCGCGCGGGACGCGACGCGGTGCTGCTCGTGCTGGCCGCGGCGCTCTCGGTCGCGGCGCTCGAGGGCTCCTGGAACCGCGTCGGGGCCCAGATTCCCGTGAGCTTCATCCTCTTTGCGGTCGGCGTGGTGCTCGCCGCCATGGTCGCCCTCTATTTCCTGGGGCAGCGAACCGGGGTCCTTCCCTGCCTGGTCGCATTTGCTTGCATTGCGTTTGGCATTGCCTCGCACTTCGTGCTGCGCTTCAAGTCTGCGGCGATCCTTCCGAGCGACCTGCTGGCGATCGGCACCGCGGCGGCGGTGAGCGGCAACTACACCTACGAGCTGAGTCGCCACATCATCTTCGCCCTCGCACTGTTCGCGCTCGCCCTGTGCCTGCTCTCCTTCATCCATCCCGGCCGTCCGCGCAACCGACGCGTCCTTGGCGCGAACATCGCGGGCAACCTCTGTGCGTGCGGCCTGGTCGTCGCCGGAGCGCTCGGCCTGTACAACAGCGTCGACGTCGAAGAGGCGCTCGACTTTACCTACGACGTCTGGATGCCGCAGTTCACGTATATGCAGAAAGGTGTTATCCCAAGCTTTCTCGCGGTGCTCCAGGACCTCCCCATCGAGGAGTCCGAGGGCTACGACGCCGACGAGGCACAGGACATCGAGGACGCCTATGTGCAGAGCTTCGACCTTACCGCAGGCGCGACGGAGGCCCGCCTGGCGGCCGAAGCCCAATTCAACGAGATGAAACCCGCCGTGGTTGCCATCATGAACGAAAGCTTCTCGGACCTGTCGATCTACGAGGGACTGCGCGCCGCAGGCTATACCGGCCCCGCCTTCTACAACTCGCTCGGGGACACGCTGCAGCGCGGCGCGCTCATGTCGTCGGTGGTGGGCGGCGGCACCTGCAACACCGAGTTCGAGTTTCTCACCGGCAATTCCATGGCCTTTGTCGGCAGTGGCAAATATCCCTACCAGCTCTATGACTTCTCCGACGTGAGCAACCTCGCGCAGCAATTCGACGAGCTGGGCTACAAGACGACCGCCATCCATCCCCAGCTGGGCAGCAACTGGAACCGCAGCAACGTGTACAACCAGATGGGCTTCGACACCTTCCTCACCATCGACGACTTCCCCGACGCCACGTGGTACCACTACGGCCCCTCGGACCGCACCTGCTATGACCGCATCCTCCAGATGCTTCGCGAAGACCCCGATCCGCAGTTCATCTTCAACGTGACCATGCAGAACCACGGCGGCTACGACGCCGGCACCGTACTCGAGGAGGACCTGCTTGGCATTGCTCCCGAAGGCATCACAGACCCGGATACCCTGAGCAGCCTCAACACCTATCTCGCCTGCATCCAGGCGTCCGATCGCGACCTTGAGTACTTCATCAACGAGCTGCGCACCATCGGCCGCCCCGTGGTGCTCGTGTTCTTCGGCGATCATCAGCCAAGCGTCGGGCCCACTCTCAACGAGGCCCTCTATCCCGGGGAGGACGCTTTCTCTCACTCGTGGCGCGAGTTCGTGTCCACCTACATCATATGGGCGAACTACGATGTCGCCGGCAACGACCAGGTGAGCGCCTGGGACGAGCTGGGGGCCAACGCACTCGGTGCCCAACTGCTGTATGACATTGGCGCTCCGCTTTCCGACCAGCAGAAGGCGACCCTTGCAACGCGTGCCTCGGTAACGTCGCTCAACGCGCTGGGCTACCGCGGCGCCGACGGCATCTGCCAGGCACTCGATGCAAACAGCTTCTACAGCAGCACCATCGACGACCTGCGCAAGATGCAATACCTCAACTTCGCCGAGAAGGTTCAGTAGCGCTGTCGGGCGCCGCCGCGCCTCAACGATATTGTCAGCAGACCCCGCCGGCGGCACACGGCTTGTGGGTACAATAAGGGCCGTACAAACCCGCCCTGGCATCGGGGCCGGCATAGAAGGGATCCTCATGGGATGTGAGCATGCACAGGCTGCGGGAGGCCCCGCGTCTCCGCAGCAGTTCGAAGAGAACAGCCTCTCCGAGGTAAAGCGCGTCATCGCGGTACTCTCTGGCAAGGGCGGCGTGGGCAAGTCCTTCGTCACGGGCGCCCTCGCGGTGGAGCTCTCGCGTCGCGGCAATTCGGTCGGCATCCTGGACGCCGACATCACGGGTCCGTCCATCCCCAAGATGGTGGGCATGAGCGGACGCCGGGCAAGCGGCCTGGGCAAGCTGTTGCTGCCCGAGGTCTCCTCGACGGGCATCAAGGTCATGTCGTCGAACCTGCTGCTTGAAAACGAGACCGACCCCGTGCTGTGGCGCGGACCAGTCATCGCCGGCGCCATTCGCCAGTTCTGGAGCGACACCTCGTGGGGTCCGCTCGACTACCTGCTTGTGGACATGCCTCCGGGAACGGGCGACGTCGCACTCACCGTGTTCCAGTCGCTGCCCGTGGACGGCATCGTGGTGGTCACGAGCCCGCAGGACCTGGTGAGCATGATCGTCGCGAAGGCTGTCAACATGGCCGACAAGATGAACGTGCCCATCCTGGGTGTCATCGAGAACATGAGCTACATCACCTGCCCCGACTGCGGCCGCAAGATCGAGGTCTTTGGAACGAGCAAGCTCGACCAGGTAGCCGAGGGCTACGGCGTCAAGGTGCTCGGTCGTCTGCCGATCGACCCGTCGCTTGCCGCGGCATGCGACGCCGGCCAGATCGAGAGCGCGCTTCCGTCCGACTTGCTGCCCGACGCCATCGCTGCCTGCGAGGCCATCGAGCCGCATGAGGTCGCCGACGGGTTCACCCCCGCCGCAGACGACACGGCCGACGCCACGAAGGCGTAGCGGTGGGGCGCCGCGACATTCCCATCGATGTGTCTGCGACGTACGACGTCGCAGTGATTGGCGGCGGGGCCTCGGGCCTCGCCGCCGCCTTCTGTGCGGCGCGAGCGGGTGCCCGGGTCGCCGTGCTCGAGCGCGACGTGTTCTGTGGGCTGCCGATCCTTGCCACCGGCAACGGCCGGTGCAATCTCTCCAATACGAACCTCGACCCGGCGCGGTATCGTCATCCCGACGTCGCCCGCGCCGTCATGGGTCCCGACCCCGAGCGCGAGGTCGCAGACCTCACCGATGCCTGGGGCATCGTGAC
Source organism: Collinsella sp. An2 (assembly GCF_002160065.1). Taxonomy (GTDB): domain Bacteria; phylum Actinomycetota; class Coriobacteriia; order Coriobacteriales; family Coriobacteriaceae; genus Limicola. The sequence continues at coordinate 68,940 of NZ_NFJW01000011.1, forward strand.
CTGCAGCATAGACGACCGTCTCTACCCCTTCAGCCGCCGCGCCGAATCGGTGCGCGACGCGCTGCTCGCGGCCTGTGCACGCCAGGGCGTCGAGCTCTGCTGTGGACTCGACCTCGTCGAGGCTTCATATGAACGCGCGGCCGGAGGAGCCGAAGGACAGGGCGCCTGGAATCTTGTCGTTGAGGGTCCGGAGCGGCCCCTGCGGGGCAAGCGCGGCGGCGACTTCCATGCCGACCTGCGCGCCCGCCGCCGCGACCTCAAGCAGACGCCACGCGTACGCCACACCGTCGCCGCACGGTCGGTCATCATCGCTTGCGGCGGATCGTCGTTGGCGATGGCTTCTTGCTTCGGGTTGCCCCATATCGAGGAGCGCCCCGTCCTCTGTCCGGTGGCTTGCTCGATCGACGACCGCAGCCGCGCCCTTGCCGCACTCGACGGCTTGCGCGTCGACGCACGCCTCACCCTGCTGCACGACGGCATCGAGACATGGCGCGAGGCAGGCGAGGTGCTTTTCCGCCCCTACGGTGTCTCGGGCATCGTCGCCTTCGACCTGTCGCGACGGGCGCTTCCCGGCGACGAGGTGGTCCTTGACCCGTTCTACACGTTCAGCCCCGAGGAGCTTGACAGCCTGATGTCCCGGCGTGCCAGCGCGCTCGCGCCTTTGACGCCTGGCAACCCTTCCTGGTACGACGGCTTTCTCGCCCGCCCCCTCGCCGAGCTTCTCACCGAACTCGGCACGACGACGATACGGCTGCGCGTCCAGGGGACCGCCGACGAGCGCGTCGCCCAGGTGCGCGCGGGCGGCATCCCCTTCGAAGCCGTCGACGTTCCTTCGCTTCGCATAAGCTCCAGCGCCGCGCCTTACCTCTTTGCGTGCGGCGAGGCACTTGACATGGACGCCGACTGCGGCGGCTTCAACCTCGCCTGGGCATGGCTTTCTGGCAAACGCGCCGGCGAGTCGGCAGCGCAGGCGGCCACGCGGGGCTAAGGCTGGCCCAAAGCACCGTCCAGCCCGCTGTAGCCGCCGCTCATACACAAGTGCCCGGCTACGAGAGGGCGGCGCTGTCAAACTGGGTACAACCAGAGGAACACTTGCAGCGTCTCATCTTCTGGCCTTCGTCAGAAGGACGGGAGACGTATGCCGCTTTGGACAGGGGCCGCCCGGCCCGTCTTCTGCCGCCTCGCCACGAAAGGACCGCCGTGATCGAAGTCACCGACATCCCCGCCACCCTCGCACAAGGTCTAGGTAAGCACAGCTGCCTGGCGGTAGGGCTGCGCGACGTGGTGGGCCTTTTCAAATGTTTGCCGCACGAAATCGCCTCTATCGAGCTCCATCGCAAATCGATCGATGCACGCAAGAAAGACCACGTCCACTTCGTGCTGAGTATCCGCCTTCAGCTCATCGATAGCCTCGACGAGCACGAGATCGTCAAGCGCGCCTCCGCCTCGGAGCAACGGCGCATTCGTATCATCGAGAACGTCAAGCCGAGCTTTCCCGCCCCGCTCCCCTGCCCCCCGACGCGCCGGCCGGTCGTCGTCGGCGCGGGCTGCGCCGGATTATTCTGCGCGCTCTCCCTTGCCGAGGCGGGTCTTGAACCGCTGCTCATCGAGCGCGGAGACGACGCGACGCGCCGCACAGAGGCCATAGACCACTTCACCTCCACGGCGGAACTGGACACCGAGAGCAACATTCAGTTTGGCCTAGGAGGCGCCGGCACGTTCTCGGACGGCAAGCTCACCACCGGAACCAAAAATCCCGCTCACCGGTTGATTCTCGAGACGCTCGTAGAGGCCGGAGCCCCGCGCGAGATTCTTTGGGACGCCAAGCCCCACGTTGGATCGGACGTGCTTCCGCAGGTGGTCGAGACCATTGCGCAGCGCATCCGAAACCTGGGCGGCGAGATTCGCCATCGCACGCGCCTCGTGGACATCGAGCGCAGCGGCGGAACATCCGGGCAGGTGACAGGCATCGTGGTGGAAACTCGCGACCCGCACGCTGGCAACCCGGGCGCGGTGCAAACCGAACGCATTGCCTGCGACCGCCTCGTACTTGCCTGCGGACATTCGGCCCGCGATGTATTTGAGCTGCTGCGGCAGCGAGGAGTCCTCCTGCGCCGCAAGACGTTTGCCATGGGCGTGCGCATCGAGCACCTGCAAGCCGATATCGATCGGGCGCAGTACGGACCTGCCGCCGGCCACAAGGCGCTCGGCGCTGCCCCCTATAAGCTCGTGGCGCATCTTCCCAACGGCCGAAGCCTGTTCTCGTTCTGCATGTGCCCGGGCGGCCAGGTGGTCGCAGCCGCGTCCGAGGCGGGTGGCGTGGTCACCAACGGCGCAAGCCTCTATGCGCGTGACGGCGTCAATGCGAACTCGGCGCTGCTGGTCAACATCAATCCCGACGACCTCCCTGGCAAAGACGTGCTCGCCGGCGTCGCGCTGCAGCGCTCCTGCGAGCATCGAGCCTTTGAGCTGGGAGGAGGGGCGTATCGTGCGCCCGCCCAGCTGGTCGGGGACTTTTTGGCGAGGCGCCCCAGCACGGGCTGCGGCTCCATCGAGCCCACCTATCCGCTGGGCGTTACTTGGTGCGAGTTAGACAGCGCGCTCCCCCCTCATGTTATCGACACCCTGCGCGCCGGCATTCCTGCGCTCGAACGCAGACTGCGCGGGTTCTCGAATCCCGAAGCAGTGCTCACCGGCGTCGAGACGCGCTCGAGCTCGCCCGTAACCGTGGTGCGCGGCCGCGACTGTCAGGCAGAAGGCACGCCCGGACTCTACCCCTGCGGAGAGGGCGCCGGATATGCCGGTGGCATCATGAGCGCAGCGACCGACGGCATCCGCTGTGCCGAAGCGGTCGTCGCCAGCCTGCGAGACGCATAAACCGCATTGGTTTTTTAGTCCAGCAACTACAATTGACTAAAAAATGCCTCAAATTTGACCCTATTTTTAGTCAAACGTAGTTGCTGGACTAACTTTGGGGCAGGCCGACGGAAACGTGCAACCGTTGAACTAACTTTGGCAGGGGCTGGCAGAGGCATGAAACCAGTAAACTTACCTTGGCGGAGCGGACGAGGGGGCATGCGGCTGGCGAACCGACTTTGTCCGGTCCGGCGAGGGATGGGGACAGGGACATCTTGCGTCGTCGGTGCGCGGGGCGAGGCAATCGCTTCACATCGATAGCAAACGGGGCGCCGGATTCTTCTCCGACGCCCCGTCTCGTTTGAAACTGAACTGTATGGACCCTCACACGACGCTCACCCGCCGTCAACGACAGCTAGGACGCCGCAGCGGCCTTTACGCCTCGACAGGCTTCTTCGTAAGCTCGAGCGCTCCGTATACAAAGCCCCAGGCGGCCACGAAGAACGTAAGCGCCGCGATGGCCAGCTGGCCGTCAAAACCAGCGACACCCAGCAGGCTCAGGAAGCCGAGCACCCACGTCGCGCCGGCAACGGCAAGCACGGCAAGCCACTGGCCCGCGTCGCGCACATACATATCAAGCGCCACCAGCAGCAGGTAGAGCGCCACGACGATGCCCATAACGCCATAGGTGATCGCGAAGGGCGCGACGCTCGTCGGGAAATTGAGCGCCCACAGGCCCACCAGCAGCATCACGATGCCCACGATGGGCTCGGTCCAACCCAGCACCCACGGGGACTTCGAGGCAAGGGAGCCGAAGAACACGAGCAGGCCCATGACGATACCGCACCACGGGACTGCAGCGAGCAGGCCCTCGGCGCCGCTCGTCGGCGTAATCAGAAACAGGCCGCGCCCGCCCTGCGGAGGCGTCACAAACACATAGAACGCCATGAAGAAGCAGAACACCGCCATGGCCACCAGGCTCCATTTGACATCCCACAGCCGCGTGCAGAACGCTTTGACGTCAAACTCCTTGTATTCAAGCTCGTATTCGTCAGGCATTGCAAACCCCTCTGCTATACGGGCGACGCCTGCAGGCGCCGCTCCTTCCCTCCATGGGCGCCATTATATCATCGGCGGCATGCACGCAGACCAGCGCCTGCTCAGGCGGTCGCCAGCGCTTGCTCAGGCGGTCGCCCCGCGCGACGCCGAAAGCGCATGGCGCACCGCAGTTCCCAGCGCGGCACCGCAGGCGAGCTTCACCACGTCGGGAACCACAAACGGCACGACGCACAGCGCAAGCGCCGCCGCGACGTCAGAGCCGGACGACACCACGAACCACGCGGTACCCAGCCCGTACGAGGCTGCCAGCAGCAGCACGAGGGCGAGCGGCAGGCGAACAGCATGCGGCAAAGCCCGCGCATCGCGCACAAGCGTTGCCAAAATCTCGCCGACAAGAAAACCGATCAGGTAGCCGCCCGTAGGGCCGCCAAGCACGCCCACGCCAGCCGCAAGCCCGGCAAACACCGGTAGCCCGATAGCGCCCAGCAGCAGATAGATCCCGACCGCCCATGCGGCAAGATGGCCCGAAAGCACCACGGGCAGCATGGCGAGAACCATGGTCTGCAGCGTAAAGGGAACCGGCCCCAGCGGAATGCTCACCCAGGCGCTCACCGCAAGCAGCGCCACACACACCGCGACGCGGGCGGTCTCGTGCGAATTCATCGTTGTCATAACTGCGTCCTTCCCTGACGCTCACACCGCCTGTGACCTCCAGGCGCTTGTGAAGCGACTATGACGATTCGGCGTAATTGTACCCTCGCGCATTCGCGGCGGCCAACTGTTTGATACCGTATCAACGGTTGACATTAATTGATTTATCGTCAACAGACCAGGGGAAACCTGGAGGCGAGCAAGGCCGACCGGCAAGCTGCTGCCGGCGGAATCGAGGGGAGAAGGAGGGGCTTTCATGTCCTTTCGTATCATCGGAACGGGTTCCGCCCTGCCCGAGCGCATCGTCACCAACGACGAGCTCTCGACGTTCCTCGACACGAGCGACGAATGGATCCGTACCCGTACGGGCATCCGCGAGCGCCGCGTCATAAGCACCGAATCGCTCGACGACCTCGCCGTCGCCGCGAGCCAACGCGCCCTCGAGGCAGCCGGAATCGAAGCGTCCGACCTGGACCTCATCGTATGCTCCACCACCACCTCTGATCATATCATGCCCGGCCAGGGCTGTGCGGTCGCCGCTCAGATCGGCGCCACCTGCCCGGCGTTCGACCTGTCCGCAGCCTGCGCAGGCTTCGTCTTCGCGCTCGACGTGGCTGACGGTTGGTTCGCCCGCGGACGCGCCAAGCGCGTGCTCATCATCGCCGCCGAGGAGATGTCGCGTCTCATCGACTGGGAGGACCGCGCCACATGCGTGCTCTTTGGCGACGGCGCGGCGGCATGCGTGGTCGAGGCGGCCGAAGACGGGCTGCTCGCCATGGACCTTGCCACCTCGCCCGATATGCGCGCCCTCGCCGTCCCCGGCATCGGCGGCAACTCCCCCTTCAAGGAGGGCGAGCGCCCGGCAAGCGTACTTGCCATGGAGGGCCAGCGCGTGTTCAAGTTCGGCGTCACCACCATCTGCAGCGCCGTGAAGCGCCTCTGCATGGAAGCCGGCATCGAAGTCGCCGACATCGATCATTTCGTGTTCCATCAAGCTAACGAGCGCATTCTCTCCGCCGCCGTCTCGCGGCTGGGGCTCGATGACGCCAAGGTGGGCCGCACGCTCGAGACCTGCGGCAACATCTCAAGCGCCTGCATCCCGCTCACGCTGGACAACCTTGCACGGTCGGGCGCGCTTGCGTCCGGCGACCTCGTCGCCATCGTGGGCTTCGGCGCCGGCCTCGACACCGGCTCGTGCCTCCTGCGCTGGGCATAGGAACCGGCGCAGCCCCTCTTCGCCCCTTCGGGCGGCCCTCGCGGCGGGTCGAGCCGCGCAACCATTGCCCCCATGCGCCAAAGGGCGCCTGGACGATACAAAAAGGAGAACCATCATGGCAGAATCCACCACCTTCGACCGCGTCTGCGACATCATCCGCGAGAACGGCGGCGCCGGCGACATCGAGCTCACGCTTGACACCAAGCTGGCCGACGCCGGCCTGGACAGCCTCTCCACCGTTGAGGCCGTCATCGCCTGCGAGGACGAGTTCGGCATCGAGATCGAGACCGAGCAGAACCCCACCACCGTGGGTGAGTTCGTCGAGCTCGTCGACTCCCTGATGGAGAAATAACATGCTGCATACTGCTATCTGTGACATTCTGGGCATTGAAAAGCCCGTGTTTCAGGGTGGCATGGCCTGGATCGCCGACGCGAGCCTCGCGTCGGCGGTCTCCGAGGCCGGTGGCCTCGGCATCATCGCCGCCATGAACGCCAACGCCGATTGGCTGCGCAACGAGATCCACGAGCTGCGCAAGAAGACCGACAAGCCCTTCGGTGTGAACGTGATGCTCATGAGCCCGTTCGCCGACGAGGTCGCCCAGGTGGTCATCGACGAGCATGTCCCCGTCGTGGTCACGGGCGCCGGCAACCCCACCAAGTACATGAAGGCCTGGGAGGCTGCGGGTATCAAGGTGATTCCCGTCGTCGCTTCCGTGGGTCTTGCGCGTCTCGTCGAGCGCGCCGGCGCCACCGCCGTGGTGGCCGAGGGCGGCGAGTCCGGCGGACACGTGGGCGAGGCCTCGACCATGGCGCTCGTCCCGCAGGTCGTCGACGCGGTGAAGATCCCCGTCATCGCCGCCGGCGGCATCGGCGACGGCCGCGGTGTGGCTGCTGCCCTCATGCTGGGCGCCCAGGGCGTCCAGGTGGGCACCCGATTCCTGGTGGCCGACGAGTGCACGGTCTCCGAGGAGTACAAGGAGCGCGTGCTCAAGGCCAAGGACATCTCGACCATCGTCACTGGCCGTCGCACCGGCCATGCCGTCCGCTGCCTCAAGACCCCCTTCACCACCACCTACGCCAAGAAGGAAAACGACGGCGCTCCCATTGAGGAGCTCGAGCAGATGGGCGCCGGCGCGCTGCGCAAGGCCGCCAAGGATGGCAACTACGACGAGGGCTCGTTCATGTGCGGCCAGATCGCCGGCATGGTGCATGAGCGTCAGACCGCCCTCGAGATTGTCGACGATTTGGTCAACGGTGCCGAGAAGCTCCTGAAGGAGGCCCCCGCATGGGTCAAGTAGCCTTCCTCTTTGCCGGCCAGGGCGCCCAGCATCCCGGCATGTGCGCCGCGCTCGCTGAGCGCGAGCCTGCGGCCCGCGCCGTCTTCGACGCGGCCGATGCGGCCCGCCCCGGCACGAGCGCCCAGTGCTTCGAAGGCACCCAGGAGGAGCTCAACGAGACCGCCAACACCCAGCCCTGCGTCTTCGCCGCCGACCTTGCCTGCGCCCGCGCGCTCGAGGCCCGCGGTGTGACGCCGGCTGCGGTCGCCGGCTTCTCGCTCGGCGAGGTGGCCGCGCTCACCTTCGCCGGCGCCTATACCGACACCGACGGCTTCGCGCTCGTCTGCCACCGCGCCGAACTCATGTCCGACGCGGCCGCCAAGCATCCCGGCGCCATGCGAGCCATCCTCAAGCTTGACGCGCCGACGGTCGAGAACCTGGCCGAGCAGGCCGGCGAGGCCTGGCCCGTCAACTACAACAGCCCGCAGCAGACCGTGGTCGCCGGCGCGCCCGAGGCCCTCGAGAAGCTTGACGCGCTCGTCCGCGGCGCCAAGGGCCGCTCGATGCCCGTGGCCGTCTCCGGCGCGTTCCACAGCCCGTATATGGCCGAGGCCTCTGAGGGCTTGGCCACCTACCTGGCCGATCATGCCCCCGCGGCGCCGCGCATCCCCGTGATCGCCAACCGCACGGCAGAAGCCTACCCCGCCGGCGACGCCGCTGAGGATGCCGCCGCACGCGCCGAGCTGCTCTCCGAACAGGTATCCCACCCCGTCCAGTGGGTGCGCACCCTCCAGGAGCTCGAGCAGCGCGGCATCGACACCTTCGTCGAGGTGGGCCCGGGCAAGACCCTCACCGGCCTGGTGAAGCGCACTCTCAAGGACGTGACGGCGCTTACCTGCGAGACCCCCGAGCAGCTTGACGCGGTCCTCGCAGAGCTGGGCATCGACACGCAGAAGGAGGCCTAGCCCATGGCTACCACCGAGAACACCGAGGCGCGCCGCTGTGCGCTCGTGACGGGCGGCTCCCGCGGCATCGGCCGCGCCGTCTGCCTTGAGCTTGCGCGCGCCGGCATGGACATCGCCGTCATCTACGCCGGCAACGAGGAGGCCGCCCAGGCCACCGTCGCCGCCGTTGAGGAGCTGGGTTCGACCGCGCGCGCCTACCGCTGCGACGTGAGCTCCGCCGACGAGGTCGATGCCACGGTCAAGCAGGTCATCGCCGATTTCGGCGGCGTGTGGACACTCGTCAACAACGCCGGCGTCACGCGCGACACGCTCCTCGCCCGCATGAAGGAAGAGGACTTCGACCGCGTGCTCGACGTCAACCTCAAGGGCACCTACCACATGGTGCGCGCCCTCACGCGGCAGTTCATGCGCCAGCGCGGCGGCCGCATCATCAACATGAGCTCCGTCGTGGGCCTTATGGGCAACGCGGGCCAGGTCAACTACGCCGCTTCCAAGGCGGGTGTGATCGGCCTCACCAAGTCCGTCGCCCGCGAGCTCGCCGGCCGCAACGTCACGGTCAACGCCGTGGCTCCCGGCTTCGTGGAGACCGACATGACCGCCAACCTCCCCGAGGCCGCCCGCGAGCAGTACGAGCACCAGATTCCGCTCGGCCGCCTGGCAAGCGCCGATGAGGTGGCCGCCCTCGTAGGCTTTTTGGCGAGCGACGCCGCCGCTTACATCACCGGCGAGGTCATCCGCGTCGACGGCGGCATGGCGATGTAGCAGGCTCCGGCCACCCCTGTCTGACAATGGGGACGGGTCCATTTGTCAGACGCGCATGCTCCCGTCACGGAACGAACGGTCTGACAAATGGACCCGTCCCCATTGTCAGGCGCTCCTAAAGGAGATTGAACATGGAACACAGAGTGGTCGTCACCGGCATGGGCGCCGTCACGCCCGTGGGCAACAGTGCTCCCGAGACCTGGGAGGCGTTCGTTGCCGGCAAGAACGGCATCGATACCATCACGCGCTTCGACACGTCGGACCTCAAGGTCACCGTCGCCGGCGAGGTCAAGGACCTCGACTGCGCCGAGCGCCTGGGCTGCAACACGCGCCACATGGATCTCTTCGTCCAGTACGCGCTCGTTGCCGCCGACGAGGCCGCCGCACAGGCAGGCCTTGACGTCGAGGGCGCCTTCGACCGCGACCGCGTGGGCGTCTACGTGGGGTCGGGCATCGGCGGCATGCGCTCGTACACCGAAAACGTCGACACCATGCGCGCCCGCGGCGCACGTCGCGTCTCGCCCTTCATGATCCCCATGATGATCGCGAACATGGCAGCCGGCGAGATCGCCATCCGCCAGAAGCTTTACGGCCCCACCCTGCCCGTGGTGACCGCCTGTGCCACCTCCGCCCACACCATCGGCGAGGCCTTCCGTGCCATCAAGCACGGCTATGCCGACGCCATCCTCGCAGGCGGCGCCGAGGGCGCGCTCGTGCCCGAGGCCGTGGCAGGCTTCACCAACGCCAAGGCGCTCACCAAAAACCCCGACCCCCAGACCGCCTGCCGTCCGTTTGACGCAGGCCGCGACGGCTTCGTCATGGGCGAGGGTGCAGGCATCGTGGTGCTCGAGGAGCTCGAGCACGCCCGTGCCCGTGGCGCGCAGATCCTGGCCGAGGTCGTAGGCTACGGCAACACCTGCGACGGCTACCACATCACGAGCCCCGACCCCGAGTCGCGCGGCATCACCCGCGCCATCGCCGAGGCTATCGAAGGCACCGGCCTCGATGCGGCCGAGGGCCTCTACATCAATGCCCACGGCACCTCGACCAAGCTCAACGATGCATCCGAGACCCGCGGCTTCAAGCTTGCCCTGGGCGAGGAGGCCGCGCGCAAGGCCCATATCTCGTCGACCAAGTCGATGACCGGCCACATGCTTGGCGCGACGGGCGCCGTCGAGGCCATCGCCTGCATCGATGCGATTCGCGAGGGAGCCATCCCGCCGACGATCCATTACGCCGAGCCCGATCCGGACTGCGATCTTGATTACACCCCCAACCAGGCCGTACATGCCCAGGTGCGCTGGGCGCTCTCCACGAACCTTGGGTTCGGCGGACACAACGCGGCGCTGGCGTTCAAAGCATACGAGGACTAACTATGCACATCGATTCTAAGAAACTTGACGAGGTCGCCGCGCTCATGGAGCGCCATGGCCTCTCGCGCGTGCGGATTGCCGAAGAAGACGGTCGCGTCGTAGAGCTTGAGCGTACCGCCCCGCAGCCTGCGCCGGCCGCGCCCGTCGCCCCGGTGATGATGGCCGCGCCCGCAGCCGCTCCTGCTGCCCCTGCTGCCGTGCCTGCCCCCGCCGCTCCGGCAGTCGCCACCGACGCCGAGCCCGCGGACGAGGCACCGCTTGACATGGCGAGCACCCACGAGGTCGCCGCGCCCATGGTCGGCGTGTTCTACGCCGCTCCCTCCCCCGGAGCCGAACCTTTCGTGAAGGTGGGCTCGAAGGTGCGCCGCGGCGACACGCTCTGCGTGATCGAAGCTATGAAGCTCATGAACGAGGTCGTCGCCGAATGCGACGGCGAGGTCGTCGACATCTGCGTGAAAGACGGCGAGCTCGTCGAGTACGGCGCATGCCTCATGAAGATCAACGAGGAGGCGGCCGCATGAACCGCGAAGAGCTGAAGCAGATCCTGCCGCACCGCGAGCCCATGCTCCTGCTGGACGAGGCCGAGGTCGTCGACGGCGAGGCCCACGGCAAGATCACCATTACCGGAGACGAGTTCTTTGTCCAGGGCCACTTCCCGGGCAACCCCGTCGTTCCCGGCGTGATCCTGTGCGAGATGCTCGCCCAGAACTGCTGCGTCCTCATGGGCGACGACCCGGCGCTCAAGGGCGCCACGCCCCTCTACACGAGCTTGGACAAGGTGCGCTTCAAGCACCCCGTTCGCCCGGGCGATACCCTGGAGCTCACCTGCCGTCTCACCCGTGCGCGCGGACCGTTCCGCTTCGCCACCGGCGAAGGGCGCGTAAACGGCACCCTGTGCGTGCAGGCAGAGATGTCCTTCGCGCTCATGCCGCCCGAGACCGGCGCCACCGCCTGATCGGAGCCGTTCCATGTTTAAGAAGATCCTCATCGCGAACCGCGGCGAGATCGCCGTGCGCGTGATCCGTGCCTGCAAGGAGATGGGCGTCGAGACCGTCGCCGTCTACTCCACTGCAGACGCGGACGCGCTGCACGTCGCCCTCGCCGACGAAGCCTATTGCATCGGCGGGCCCCGTCCCCAGGAGAGCTACCTCAACGAGGAGGCCATTCTCACCTGCGCCGTCGCGAGCGGTGCCGCGGCCATTCATCCCGGCTACGGGTTCCTCTCCGAGAACGCGTCGTTCGCCCGCAAATGCCGCGAGTGCGGCCTGGTGTTCATCGGGCCCTCGCCCGAGGTCATCGAACGCATGGGTGACAAGGACGCCGCACGCCGTTGTGCCCGCGACGCCGGCGTGCCCATCGTGCCCGGCTGCGACCTGCTCGCAAGCCCCGAGGACGCCATAGAGGAAGCTGGCCGCATCGGCTGCCCCGTGCTCATCAAGGCGCGTGCCGGCGGCGGCGGGCGTGGCATCCGCCGCGTCGAGCGCCCCGAAGATGCCGGCGCCGCCTTCATGGAGGCCAAGCTCGAGGCCGAGGCCGCTTTCGGCGACGGCGAGTGCTACATGGAGAAGTTCGTACACCCCGCCCACCACGTCGAGGTACAGATCCTTGCGGATACCCATGGCAACGTCGTGGCGCTCGGCGAACGCGAATGCTCCGTGCAGCGCCGCAACCAGAAACTTCTCGAGGAGAGCCCCGCGCCCTGCCTTGAAGGCCGCGACGACATTCGCCGTCACATGTATCAGGCCGCCTGCGACCTGGCACGTGCGACCGGATACGTTGGCGCCGGCACCATCGAGTACCTCTACGCCGATGACGGCAACTTCTACTTCATGGAAATGAACACGCGTCTGCAGGTCGAGCACCCCGTCACCGAGTTCGTGACCGACGTCGACCTCGTGAAGTGGCAGCTGCGCGTGGCCGCTGGTGCCGAGCTGCCCTTCACCCAAGACGATATCCACATCACGAAACACGCCATCGAGTGCCGCATCAACGCCGAGGACGCGCAGTTCCGCCCTTCCTGCGGCACCGTGCACATGCTGCACGTGCCCAACGGCCCGTGGGTCCGCTTCGACTCCGCGCTCTACCCCGGCGCCGTCGTGCCACCCTACTACGATTCGATGCTCGGCAAGCTCATCGTATGCTCCCCCACCCGTGAAGAGGCCATTCGCAAGATGCGCTCCGCGCTCTCCGAGCTCATGGTCGAGGGCGTTCAGGAAAACAGCGACCTGCAGCTGGACATCCTCTCCAATCCCGAGTTCCTCTCGGGTATCTACCACACCGATTTGATGGAGCACCTCTATGAGAGCTAAGCGAAACGGCGTGAACAAGCTCGAGGGGCCCGTGACTGACGTCCCCGTGGAGCTGCCGCCCCGCCATCTATACGTGAAATGCCCCAGCTGCCGCCGCATCATCGACCAGGAGCAGCTCGACGCCGGCCTCGACGTATGCCCGCGCTGCGGACACCACATGCGCATCGGCGCCCGCAAGCGCATCGCGCTCACCGTGGACGCCGGCAGCTTCGAAGAATGGGATGCCGACCTCGCGGCAACCGACTTCCTGTCCTTCCCCGGCTACGCCGAGAAGCTCGCTGCCGCGCGTGCCAAGACCGGCGAGAGCGACGCCGTCGTGTGCGGCCGCGCCTCCATCGGTGGTGCGCCCTGCGTGATCTTCGTCATGAACGGCGACTTCATGATGGGCTCCATGGGAGCCGTCGTGGGCGAGAAGATCTGCCGTGCCTTCGAGCGCGCGATCGACCTACGCCTGCCTGTGGTGGGCTTCACCGTCTCGGGCGGCGCCCGCATGCAGGAGGGCACCACCTCGCTCATGCAGATGGCCAAGGTCTCCGGCGCGGTGCTGCGCCATCGCGAGGCAGGCCTCCCCTACCTGGTCATGCTCACCGACCCCACCACCGGCGGCGTCACGGCGAGCTTCGCCATGGAGGGTGACGTCATCATCGCCGAGCACGACGCGCTTGTCGCTTTCGCAGGCCCGCGCGTGGTGGAGCAGACCACCCATAAGCGCCTGCCCGCAGGCTTCCAGCGCGCCGAGTTCCTGCTCGACCACGGGTTTGTCGACATGGTCGTCGACCGCCCCAACGTGCCGTCGGTGCTCTCCGAGCTGCTCCACCTACTCTCGGGCGAAACGCCGGCTGCAGGCTCTCTCCACAGCCTTGCACACCTGCCGGGCGGCCACGGCAAGCGCGGTAGTCGCCACAAGCGCCTGCCCGCCCCGAAGACGCCCTGGGACGTGGTGCGCAACGCCCGCTCCGCCGACCGCCCCACCTGCCTTGAGATCATCGAGCGCTCGCTCGACGGCTTCATCGAGCTCCACGGCGACCGCCGCTTTGGCGACGACCACGCCATCGTGGCCGGCCTGGGCTGGGTCGACGGGCGCGTGGTCGCCATCGCCTGCACCGAGCGCGGCCGCAGCACCAAGGAGCGCGTGGACCGCAACTTCGGATCGGCAAACCCCGAGGGCTATCGCAAGGCACGCCGCATCATGCTGCTCGCCGAGCGCTTCGGCCTGCCCATGGTATGCCTCGTCGACACCTCGGGCGCCTACTGCGGCATCGGTGCCGAAGAGCGCGGGCAGGGCGAGGCCATCGCGACCAACCTCGTCACCATGTCCGGCCTGCGCACGCCTATCGTGAGCGTCGTCGTGGGCGAGGGCGGCAGCGGCGGCGCGCTCGCGCTCGCCGTGGCGGACCGCGTCCTCATGCTGGGCAATGCCGCCTACTCCGTCGTAAGCCCCGAGGGATGCGCCTCCATCCTCTGGAAGAAGACCAACCGCGCACCCGACGCTGCGGAGGCCCTGGGCCTTACCGCCGACACGCTCTCGAGCCTCGGCGTCGTCGACGGCGTGATCGAGGATGCCGACCTCGACGCTGCAGAGCTGGCCGACCGCGTATGGCACCGTATCGAGCGCGAACTCGACGAGCTCGATACCAAGACCGCGGACGAGCTGGTCGAAACGCGCCAGCAGAAGTTCCGCGCCATGGGAACGGGGGTCATATGCTCGCTATCGTGACCGACTCCACCTGCGCGCTCACGCGCCACGAGGCGGAGCTTCTGGGGGTAGAAGTCATCCCCATGACCTACATCGTCGATGGACGCCGGCTGCGCGAACAGCCTCTTGGCGAAAACGGAGAATACGCTGAGATGCTCCAGAAGGCCTCTTCAGCCTCAACCGAGGCCGTGCGTACCCTCGCCTTCGCAAAGGCCTTTCAGCGCCAGCTGAAGGCCGGAAACGACGTTTTGTGCCTTACCATCTCATCCCGTCTTTCGGGAACCTACCGCAGCGCGGTCGAGGCAGCCAAGATCTGCAACGGGCCGCGCGGCGAGGGCGACGTACGCGTGGAGGTCGTCGATTCGTGGTGCACCGCGGGAGCGCTTGAGTTCCTGGTGCGCCGCGCCTGCCGGCTCGCTCGCGAGGGACAGCCCCTCTCGGCAGTCGTCGCCGACCTGCTGGCAAGCCGCGCCGCCCAGGATGTCGTCTTCAGCGTGCCGGATATGGCCATCCTGCGCAGCAGCGGCCGCCTCGGCGCGGTCCGCAGGTCGCTCGGAACCGTACTCAACCGTTATCCCGTCATGCACCTGTCCGAGGGCGCCGTGGAACCCCTTTGCCGCGCCCGCGGCACGCGCGGGGTCGCGCGCGCCATGGTGGACGCCGTACCCGAAGGTGCCACCCAGTTCATCATCTCCCACTTTGGGATGCGTGGCCTCGAGATCCAGCACCTCATGCTCGCCCTGCGCGACCGCTTCCCACATGCCACCGTGCATGTGAAGGACGGCGGCCCGGTGCTCGCCGTGAACATCGGCGTTGGATCCATGGGCCTGGCATGGTCCTTCTAACGCACGCTCCAGCCTCTATAGCCGCGCTGATACGCGAAACGCAGCGGCCCCCGAATCGGGGGCCGTTTTTTGTCGAGGTTTGCTCGAGCCGTTAGTGCTTGCTCTTCCAGCCTTGGCGCTTGCGACCGCCGCCGAAAACGCTGCCCTTGCGCGCGTCGCGACGCAGACGCTCCATGATCTCTTCCTCGGTTCCGCCCTCGACGATAGCCTTGAGGTGCACGATGTTGTCGCGCAGACGCGCGGCCTCTTCGAAGTCCATGGCCTGCGACGCGGTGCGCATGTCGTCCTCCATGGTGGCGATAATGCGCAGCAGCTCGTCTTTGGGCAGATTCGAGAGCTCCTCGGCAAGCTGCTGGCCGGCCGACGCTGCAACGCCGGGCGCTGCATCGGCGCCGTCCCCCGCCGGCGTGAAGAACTCGCCATGCCCCAGCGAGTCTCCGCGCGACCGATCGCGGCGTCCCACGTTGTCCTCCGCCTCGGCGATAAAACTCGAGATATCGTTGATGGCCTTGCGCACCGTCTTGGGCTCGATGCCATGGTCCTCGTTGAACTTCATCTGGATGGCGCGGCGTCGGTTCGTCTCATCGATGGCCTCGCGCATGGAATCCGTGATGACGTCGGCATACATGATGACCTCACCGTCGGCGTTGCGCGCGGCGCGGCCGATCGTCTGGATGAGCGAGCGCCGGTTGCGAAGGAACCCCTCTTTGTCCGCATCGAGAATCGCCACGAGGGAGACTTCGGGCAAGTCGAGGCCCTCGCGCAGCAGGTTGATGCCCACGAGCACGTCGATCTTCCCCTGACGCAGGTCGCGCAGAATCTCTACGCGGTCCATGGTCGCCGTATCCGAATGCATGTAGTTGACCTTGATGCCCGCGTCGAGCAGGTGATCGGTCAGGTCTTCGGCCATGCGCTTGGTAAGCGTGGTCACCAGCACGCGCTCGTGGCGCGCCACACGCGTTCGAATCTCGTCCAGCAGGTCGTCGATCTGCCCGCGCACCGGGCGCACATCGATCTTTGGATCGAGCAGGCCCGTGGGACGAATGATCTGTTCTACGTTGTTCTGGCTCACGCGCAGCTCGTAGTCACCCGGGGTTGCAGAGACATAGATGAACTGCGGAATGCGCGCTTCAAACTCGTCGAAACGCAGCGGGCGGTTGTCGAGCGCCGACGGCAGACGGAAGCCGTGCTCCACGAGCGTCACCTTGCGCGAACGATCGCCTTCATGCATGCCGCGAATCTGCGGCACCGTGACGTGGCTCTCGTCGATGATGCAGAGCATGTCCTTCGGGAAATAGTCGATGAGCGTGAAGGGCGGCTCACCCGGCTTGCGTCCGTCGAGGTGGCGCGAGTAGTTCTCGATGCCGTTGCAGTAACCCATGGTCTCGAGCATCTCGAGGTCGTAGTCCGTACGCTGCTGCAGGCGCTGGGCCTCGAGCAGCTTGTCGTTCTCCTTGAGCTCGGCAACGCGGTGTTCAAGCTCTTCTTCGATCGTCTTCAACGCCTTGGTGACCTTTGGCTTTTCGGTCACGTAGTGCGATGCGGGCCACACGGGAATGGCGTCGTACTCGCGCAGGATCTCTCCGGTCACCTCGTCGATCTCGGCGATGAGCTCGACCTCGTCGCCAAAGAATTCAAACCGCAGCGGATGCTCGGCATAGGGCGGGAACACATCGACCACGTCACCGCGCACGCGGAACGTGCCGCGCGCAAGGTCGAAGTCGTTGCGGTCGTATTGGATGTCGATGAGCGCATGGATGAAGTCGTCGCGCTCAAGCGGCTCCTTCTTGTCGACGTTGGGCGCAAGGCCCGCGTAGTCCTCGGGCGAGCCGATACCGTAGATGCACGAGACGCTCGCCACCACGATGACGTCGCGACGGCTTAGCAGCTGGGCGGTCGCCTGGTGGCGCAGCATCTCCACCTCCTCGTTGATGGAGGCGTCTTTTTCGATATAGGTGTCGCTCTGCGGCACATAGGCCTCGGGCTGATAGTAGTCGTAGTACGAGACGAAGTACACGACGGCGTTATGGGGGAAGAACTCCTTGAGCTCGCTCGCCAGCTGGGCGGCAAGGGTCTTGTTGGGTGCCATGACCAGCGTCGGCTTGCCAAGGGCTTCAATGGTCTTAGCCATGGTATAGGTCTTACCCGAGCCGGTAACGCCCAGCAGGACCTGATACCGGTCGCCGTCCTGGACCCCCTTCACGAGTGACGCGATGGCCTGCGGCTGGTCTCCAGCAGGTTCATAGGGGCTTACGACCTCAAAGTGCGCAGGCTCGCCCGAGACGCCAAAGCGTCGAAGCTCGCCGCCGACGCGCTCAACCTCAAAAGCCTCCATGGCACCTCCTACAATCCGGAAATCGGCACAACAGCATACAGCGATATACCCATCTCGCAACACGCCGACACAGCTATGACGCATTGCAGGCGCATACGCCGCGCAACAAAATCGCCCGCCCTCGAACGAGAGGACGGGCGAAGCCTAGGAAAGAAAGCTGTTGGGATACAGGTCCTCATAGCGCTCTTGGGCCGTGGTGACCCTGAAGAGATACGCCTGGGTCTCGGGGAAGGTGATGGCGTTGTGCAGCGCCGTATCCTCCTCGGCCCAATCATCAACGTTGCCCATGCCGGCGTTATAGGCAGCGATGGCGCGATCTGTGGCACCGTTGAAGTACTGGAGCAGATACGACAGATACGCGCAGCCAAACTCGATGTTCGTGCGCGCGTCAAACAGGTCGTCGGCCGAATATCGCGAGCCATCGACGATGCCCTTGTCGATCATATCCTGAGCAGTTTCAGGCATGAGCTGCATAAGACCCTCGGCGCCCTTGTTTGAGCGGGCATCCTCGTCCCAATTCGATTCTGTCTTGATGACCGCAGCGACCAGATAGGGATCCACGCCGTGCGCACGGGCAGATTCCACGATGTACTCCTCGTGCTCGAGAGGGTACATGGCCCCGAAAAGCAACGACGGTGCATATGAGAACAGCGCTGCCGCGATACCGAAAACGGCAACCACAAGGAGCGGCAGTGTACGATACCACGCAAACAGACGAGGCCTAGCCATGGACATCGCCTTTCAAGGAAGTGTCCTGCGAAGGCTCAGGCGCAGCTGAGACGGCGTGAGTCAAACGGTCGGTGTCCATGTTGCGCATCGAGGCTACATGGCCACAATCGGCCTCTGGAAGCGTTTCAAGCCATCTATCGAGCTGAGCAAACAGCGAATTGTCAGCGGAGGTATTGTCGATAACAACCGTAGCCATGGAACGAAGCTCGTCCTCAGAGGGCTGACACGCCGAGCGCGCATCAAAGTCATCAGAATCCATACCGCGCTCAATTGCTCGCTCCCGGCGCACCTCCAGTGGCGCCGTAATCGCAAGCACAGCATCAGCAAGCGGAAAGATATCTTGGAACGCACGAGGAACGGAGACCTCGATGACAAGCAGCCCATAGTCAGGAAGGCTCACCGAACAGCAAAGCGACGGCAACAGAATCTCAGACAACCGCTGCTTCAAACGAGGATGAACGATGGCGTTAAGAGACGCAATGGACTCAGGCGTTGAAAAAGCACGCTCGGCAAGCAGCCGCCGCTGAATACCACCCTCAGCATCGAGCACGTCATAGCCAAAGGTCTCAGCAATCTCCTGAACCACATCCGAACCCGGAACATAGAGGTCTTTGGCCCATTGATCCAGGTCGATTCGATGAGCTCCTCGGGACTCGAGATACCGCGTCGCCGTGGACTTACCCGAAGCAATATTGCCTATGACGAAAGCAGCGTACATGTCTTCCTAACGACAGGTTAGCGTTACGTAAGCAGCTTACATCGGCGCACCAGGCCCTTGGCCGTCGCCATAAAAAAACAGGCCCGCGCGGGCGAGCCAATAGGGTCAAAGAATGCGCCGGCGTCCTATTCACGACTTAATGGAATGACCCCCACTCCGCTTCGGCACGACATGGCGGCCGGCACGAAGCGGCCCCGGCGCAGGCCGGGCGGGCCGTCCCGCATGACGGAGGGCCGCGCGGGCCGCGTGGCGGGAACCTCCGCATGTATACGAAAGAAGGGGGGGGGCTCAGAGCCCCTCCCCCCTGCGCGGGCCTCGCGGGCCCTGCGCCGCCCGACGGCCAGCGGCGCCCTGCCCTCCCACGGGCTGTCCCCGCAGTACTCTCGGCGCGAGGGGGCTTAGCTTCCGGGT
>NZ_NFJW01000012.1 GCF_002160065.1 Collinsella sp. An2
TCACGGGCAGCCGGCGGCAAGCTTGAGCTGCTTGTCGAAGAGCTCGATAGGTACCTAACTAATAACCAGCCGAGCTTCTCGGAAGCCTGTGCCTATATCACGAAGATCGAGCAGAATTCGACGGTGCTGTTCTCGCTCAGCAGCTATGAGAACCTGACCAAATCGGGACGCATGCCCAAGATGGCAGGCATCCTTGCTAACAAGCTCAACATTCGCATGCTCGGTACCGCGAGCAACGAGGGAACGATCAAGATCGTCGGACCCACGCGCGGACAGAAGAAGACCTTCGAGAAGATCGTTGCAGCCATGAAGGCCGACGGCTTTACGGGCGGCATCGTGTATATCGACCATGTTGCCAACGAAAAGGGTGCTGAGGCCCTGAAGGACCGCATCCTTGCCGCATGGCCCGAGGCCGAGGTGCGGGTGCTGCCATGCGGTGGCCTGTGCTCGTACTACGCGGAGCGCGACGGGTTCATCATCGGGTACGGCTGGCCGGCCGTACAGGACGAGAAGTATTTTACGATCGAAGGCTAATGAATTTCGACACATGAAAGAGGAGGGGCTGCCCGAAGCAAAAATCGGACAGCCCCTTTGTCATTTCCTAACAACTTTACATAAGATATATTATCAGGAATCGTCATATTCTAAGTTAGGAGCTCGAATTCTATGGCGAGCAACGGAGCCTTACGTAAGCCTACCGTGCGCTCACATACTGATACGCCGCATTGCCCGCAATGGCGCCGTCTGCCGCAGCCGTAATAACCTGGCGCAGCGCCTTCGTACGAACATCACCTGCGCAGAACAGCCCCGGAGTCTTTGTAGCCATGTTCTCATCGGTGAGCACACCGCCGTCGGGACCCAGATCTACCAGATCGGCAATGAGGTCCGTCTCGGGTTTTGTGCCTGCAAAGACGAAGATGCCAAACGAGCCTTCCGGATAGTCCTCTTCGTAGGTCTCACCCGTTGCATTGTTCCGAAACGTCACGTGCCCCAAAAGCGAGCCGCCCTCTGCCTTCACCACCGAGGTGGCATATTTCACGGAAATCTTCGGGTTTGCGAGCATCCGGTCTACGACGCCCTTAGGAGCCCTGAATTGGTCGCGCCGGACCACCACGACGACCTCGCTGGCAAAGTTCGTCAAGAACATGGCCTCCTCGCAGGCCGCGTTGCCGCCGCCAATCACAAAGACCTTCTTGCCGCGATAGAACATCCCGTCACAAGTGGCGCAGTACGAGACGCCACGACCACGATACGTATCCTCGCCCTCGAAGCCCACGGTGCGCGGCGTGGCCCCGGTGGCCACGATGAGGGACGGAGCCTTCAGCTCGTCCTGGTCGGTCACCACGGTGAACGTACCGTCGTCTTCCCGACGAATCTCGGTCACCATGGCATAGCATGTCGTAGCGCCGAGCGCCTCGGCATGCTCCTGGAAACGCTGGCCCAGCTCGGCACCGGAAATCTTTGCGATGGCCGGATAGTTCTCCACCTCATCGGTTGTGGCGATTTGCCCGCCTGGCATACCCTGTTCGACCACAAGCACGCGAAGGCTCGCGCGTGCAGCGTATACCGCGGCGGCATATCCTGCAGGTCCTCCGCCAACGATAATCACATCGGGATAATCCATCGTATCCGTCATCGTCTATCCTTTCAGTCCAGGCACGCATGCCGAGCGCCTATATTGGTTTCTATCTGCTCCTACCCAAAACAACCCATCTCGTTCACCGGGTGACGTAAAATAGGCACGCTGGAGGCTCACAGAACAGGAGGCATGGTGACCGTCGAAGAGCACACAGAACTCACGCCGCTTTCACCAGACTCCCCCACCACAACTATTGTTGAGGTACCTCATCAAGAGCTGGAACAGCGTGTTTGCCCAGTCATCACGGTCATGCACGCATCGGTGGGATCCGGCCACAAGGCCGCAGCGAACGCCATTGCACAGGCCATCGACCATATGCGCGGCACGCATAACATCCCCGAGGATGTTGAAATCGACGTGCTCGACGTGCTCGATTACGGGCGCATCCACTTCGACGGCAACAAGACGGCGGCCTCGTTTACCGGCGCCACCCGACCGCTCTATGACATCACCTGGCGATATACACTCACGGGACGTCTGCTCTGGGGCGGTGGCTCCGGCTGGTCGCGCATCATGTTCCCCAGCTTCAACGCCTACGTCGAGCAAAAGCGACCACTGGCTATCATTGCCACACACATCACTGCAGCCAACGTCGCCGTTGGAGCGCGCATGATCACCGGTGTCGAATATCCCATCGTGTGCGTCCCCACCGACTACGAGACCGAGGGCTGGTGGCCTCACCACGAAGCAGACCTGTTTTGCGTGGCCACCGAATCCATGGCGGAGACGTTACGTGCGCGACGCGTCGAAGAGTCGCGAATCGCCATTACCGGCATCCCCATTCGCTGGGGATTCACCGAGACCTCCGACGCCGCCTCGACCCGCGCTCTCTACGGCATACCGCAGGACAAGATCGCGGTTCTTGTTATGGCGGGGGCAAGTCTCCCCCAGCCGTACGTTCGCTTTCGGGCAGCCATTGAGCAGACTATCCCCTATCTGCGTGGATTCGAGGATGCTCACTTTATCTTTCTGCCGGGCAAAGACGCCGAATACGCCAGCCATCTGCGCGCCGTGTTCTCGGGTATGAAGCTTGAAAACGTGGGCGTTCTTGACTATGTCGACGACATGCCGGCGCTCATGCATGCGGCCGACTTGGCAATTCTTAAGTCCGGTGGTCTTACGGTCACTGAATGCCTCTGTGCGCACCTACCCATGATCCTTTTAGGAAAGTCCTATGGCCAGGAAAAGGTCAACACCATCTTGCTGACCTCTTGGGGTGCCGGCATGCACGTGACGACCGCACGCGAGCTCATCATGACGCTTCGGCATCTACATAACAACCCAGCTTCGCTCGAGGCCCTGGTCATCAACGGCGATGCGCTGAGGCGACCCAACGCTGCCGAAGATATCGTGGCCGCAACGATGAAGCTCGTCGGCGTTCCTAAGAAGCGCCATATGCACTTTGCCGAGTTCTACTGGGGACACAAGCCTGCTCACACCCGATAGTGTTCTTACCGCCTTGAGCGGCTTGGACTCTTTATCCCTACCACGCACTCGTTCAAAGAACGATTCCTGCAACGAATATCCGAACCATAAATAAGGCTCCGGCCAGAGCGGTCGGAGCCTTTTCTTGAAACCTGTTGCTGTAAACGCAGAGGTTTAGAGAAGCAGGAAGTACAGCAGGAATGCCACGGCGGCAACCCACATGAGCGGACGGATCTGCTTGACCTTGCCGGTCACGATGGCGACGATCACATAGGTGATGAAGCCGAGGCCGATGCCGTTGGAGATCGAGTAGGTCATAGGAATGCCCGCGATGATCATGAACGTCGGGAAGCCCTCGAGCACGTCGGACCAATCGATGTCCACAACGTCGCTCATCATGAGGAAGCCGACGAACACGAGCGCGCCGCAGGTCGCAGCCGACGGAATGCAGCTGATGATCGGCGAGAAGAACGCCGCAAGGATGAACAGAACGCCAGCGACGATGGAGGTCAGGCCAGAGCGGCCGCCGTCAGCGGCGCCGGAGGCAGACTCGACGAACGTGGTGACCGAAGAAGCGCCAAAGAAGCCACCGACAGCAGCTGCGATGGAGTCGACGATAAGGATCGGGCGGATGTCCTCGACCTTGCCGTCCTCGGTCAGGAAGTTGCCCTGCTTAGCGACGGCCATAGCGGTGCCCATGGTGTCGAAGAAGTCGCTCATCATGAGCGAGAAAGCAAAGAGCAGCAGCGAAGGCGTGGTGATGGCCTCAACGATACCCATAACGCCGTCAGGGCTGGTCTGGAACGGGGCAGCCATGGTCGTGAAGTCAAGCGGAGCCACGATGCCGGTCGGGATGGGGGTGACACCAAGAGGAATGCCGATGATGGCGGCAATCAGGATGCCCCACAGAAGCGAGCCCTTGACGTTCATGGAATACAGGATGACCGTGAGCACGATTGAGATGATGCCGACGATGAACGTAGCAGAGGTCACATCGCCAAGCGCAACCATAGTGGACTCGTTAGCAACGATCACGCCGCCGTCCTTCAGGCCGATCATAGCGATGAAGAGGCCAAGGCCGATCGAGATGCCGTGACGCAGCGAGACCGGAATGGCGTCCATGATGGCCTCACGCAGGCCACAAAGCACGAGAATAAGAATCGCAATGCCTTCGATGAAGATCACGGCCATAGCGGTCGGCCAGCCGTAACCCATGGCGCCGCAGAGCGTGAACGCGACGATCGAGTTAATGCCCATGCCGGACGCGCACGCAAGAGGACGGTTGGAGAACAGGCCCATCGCAATGGTCATAATGCCGGCGCCGAGGCAAGTCGCCGTGACGGCAGCAGCGGCAGGAACGCCACCGGCCGACAGGATGCTCGGGTTCACCACGATGATGTACGCCATGGCCAGGAAGGTGGTCAGACCGGCGCGCACCTCCGTAGCAGAGCTCGACCCGCGTTCGGACAATTTGAAGAACGTATCCATCTACTCCCCTTTTCCTTCAGATGTTTACCCTTCTTCTATATGTGCTCGGATGCCTATTGGGCACCGCTAGAGCCAAATCCGCCGCTTCCGCGTTCTGTCTCGTCGAGCTCATCGACCTCAAGGAGGTTGACGAGCGGGACCTGCTGAATGACAAGCTGGGCGATGCGCTCGCCGCGCTCGATATGGATGGTCTCATGGGCATCGAGATTGATAGCGATGACCTTGAGCTCGCCGCGATAGCGGGCATCGATGAGACCGGGGGTGTTCACAATGGAAAGACCGCGCTTCAGCGCCATGCCGCTACGGGGCTGCACGAAGCCGGCGTACCCGTCGGGCAAAGCGATCGCCAAGCCGGTAGGAATGAGCACACGCTCAAACGGCGCGATATCGACCGTCGCATTCGCGCGAAGGTCGAGGCCCGCGTCACCAGGATACGCATAGCTCGGCAGCTCAACCGAGGGGTCGAGACGTTTGATCGGAACGGTGATAGACATGGAGGTCACCTCAGCTTGTCCAACTCTTCTAGAAACTCATCGATATCTTTGAAATCGCGGTAGACCGAGGCGAACCGGATAT
The DNA here is from genome assembly GCF_002160065.1 of Collinsella sp. An2. Taxonomy (GTDB): domain Bacteria; phylum Actinomycetota; class Coriobacteriia; order Coriobacteriales; family Coriobacteriaceae; genus Limicola. The sequence goes on from NZ_NFJW01000012.1 coordinate 5,129, forward strand.
AGGCAACCTTATCGAGCTTTTCAAGACGCTTGAGCACCATGTCACCGATCTCGTGGGAGGTGACAGCCGTAAGCGTACGGCCCCGAAGCTCTAGCTCTATATCGTCGATAAGGCCATTGAGCTGCGCAAGATCGATATCACGCTTGGAAGTGGCCCGCATGAGGCCCACGAGCAGCTTGTTCCGGTCAAAAGGTTGCGTAGAGCCATCGCTCTTGATGACCTCGATAGGGTCTTCGCAGCGTTCGAATGTCGTAAAACGATATCCGCATGAACGGCACTCACGGCGCCGCTTGATAGCATTGGTTGCATCCTGCATGCGCGAATCGACGACCCGCGTGTCCTCACCACCGCATTTAGGACAGCGCATCCAACCTCCTCAGGTTTAGGAACCGGTCCAGAATACCACAGTTTGAGGAACGGAACGCGCTGGATACTAGATGTAGTAAAGTGGAAACCTCGGAGCGTTACCGCACCGAGGTTTCTCGTTATCGCTATGCCGCAGGAACAAGCAGCGTGTCGCCCGGCTGGAGCATGGCGCCATCGAGGCCGTTCCACGAAGCGATAAGGTCGCTTGTCTGCTCGGAGGTAAGGCCGTCGACCGCATGCTCCTGTGCCAGCGACCAGAGCGAATCTCCTGGCTGAACACGCACCTCCATACGATCGGCGGAGGCGATGGCGTCTTGCAAGGCCACATCCTGAGCACCCATGGCAGAGCTTCCAACCGCAACGAAGACCACGAACATGAGAGCAACCGCGACGGCGGCGAGTACAACGGCAATGCTCGGGCGTGTTTCCTGCTGAGGCGCGGAGGCAGCCTGACGACCTCCGCGGATGACCGTAAACGCGGGACGGGTATTGCAGGACAGGTCGAGGGCGGCGTTACCATCCATATACATGCTGATCGGGGACATCTGAACTCCTCTCTTCGTTCGGTGTCCAGAGTTATATCGCGCCGTGGGGACAAAAAGTTCTGGCTCAAGAACGGATGTTCGTCTATTATTATGTTCGAACAGTTGTTCCTGTCAAGAAGAAATCGAACAATTGTTTGGTTCAGAAAGGGAACGCCATGGCACGAAAGATCTCAAAGCGCCAGCAGCAAATCTATGACTTCATTCGTTCCTATCAGCTTGAGAAGGGCTATCCGCCCAGCGTTCGCGAGATGGCCGCAGCCGTTGGATTGTCATCACCCTCCACGGTCCACGCCCACCTGAGCGTCCTTGAGGAACATGGGCTCATCAAGCGTGACGCTACGAAGCCCCGCGCCCTTGAGGTCTTCAATGAGGACGGTTCGTCCGCTTCCCTTGCCGCCGTCAAGGAATCGCCCGATCGCGGAACTATTACCTTGCCGCTCGTAGGACGCGTCGCCGCCGGCCTGCCCATTCTTGCCGAGCAGAACGTGGAAGACTCCTTTACCGTCCCCACCGAGATAGCGACGGACTCCAGCTCGTTCGTGCTTGAGGTCCATGGCGACTCGATGATCGGCGTCGGCATCTTTAATGGCGACTACATCATCGTGCGCGAGCAGAAGAGCGCCATGAACGGAGAGATTGTCGTCGCCCTCATCGATGGCGAGGCGACGGTCAAGACCTTTTACAAAGAACAGGGCCGCGTGCGCCTGCAGCCCGAAAACCCTGCCATGGAGCCCATCTACGCCGAGAACCCGACGATTTTGGGTAAGGTCGTCGCCCTGATGAGACGCTTCTAGCCATGTCAGAGAACACCGGTGGCCGCATTGCGGTCTTTGACACGCTTCGAGGGCTCACCATTATATCTATGGTGCTCTTCCATGCCACCTATGACATCGCCTACATCTATGGCGTGTCGCTACCCTGGTTCACTACGGGACCGTTCCAGGACATATGGCGTTGCTCTATCAGCTGGACCTTTTTGGCCCTCGCAGGCTGGATGACCAGCTTGTCGCGCAACAATCTCAAACGCGGTGCCGTCTATGCGGCGGCAGCGCTTCTTGTCTTTGTAGCGACGACCGTGGCCTCTGTCGACACGGCGGTCAATTTTGGCATCCTGTTCTGCATGGCCGGCTGCACGTTTATCTACACCGCGCTGCGACCACTCATAAACAGGATCAACCCAGTTCTCGGAGTCCTTGCCGCGCTTGCCCTGTTTGCACTTACCTATGGCATTCCTCGTCACGACTATGCCATCGAAGGTCTGGCCTGGCTTGGCTTTCCGTCGCCGACCTTCACGTCGGGAGACTACTACCCCCTGCTCCCCTACCTGTTCATGTATCTAGCAGGGGCATTCGGCGCACGGGTTTTCCAAACTTATATCCACGAAGGATATCCGACGTGGATGCGACGCGACTGGTGCCCGCCCCTAAGCGCGATTGGCAGGCACAGCCTCGTCATCTACCTTGCACACCAACCGCTACTCATCGTCCTCTTCACGCTGCTTCTCGGCTGAGCCGTCCTCAGTAGACGCAAGATAGCCCTTGCGCTCCAACCGACGTGCAATACGAAGGGGCACTTTTGCAACAATGTGTACTCCACGATCCTCAAAGTCCTCGGCCAGAACCGAGCCTTGGTCGTGGAGCATCTTGACCAAAGCGGCCTCTCGATAGGGCACAAGCACTTCGAGCAGTCGGTCGCCCGCAGAGGCCTCTCGGGAAATATGCTCAACAAGATCGTCGAGCCCCTCGCCGGTGCGCGCGGAGAACTGGACGCCTTCAGGGAATTGGCGCCATAGGTCTCGCCGACCGACCTCGTCGACTTGGTCGATCTTGTTGAGCACGATCATAGTCGGGACTTCGCCCGCGCCGATCTCTTCCAGCACATCATCCACGGCGCGAATGTGACGACGATAATCCTCATCGGACGCGTCTACTACGTTCAGAATAAGATCGGCCTCACGCACCTCCGAAAGTGTGGACTTGAACGCGTCGACCAGGCCGTGGGGAAGCTTCTGGATGAAACCGACGGTGTCGGTAATGGTCATGGTGCGGCCGCCGGGAAGACGCCAGCTGCGCGTGGTGGGGTCAAGCGTCGCAAACAACTTATCCTCTGCAAGCACATCAGCACCAGTCAGGCGGTTGAGCAGTGTCGACTTGCCCGCATTGGTATAGCCGGCGAGCGCCACACGGTACGCAGGCGAAGAGATGCGCTCCTTCGACTGAACGCCACGCCTGCGCTCGATGCCCTCAAGCTCGCGCCGAAGGGTCGAGATGCGCTTTCGAATCAGACGGCGGTCGACCTCAAGCTGGCTTTCGCCCTGGCCAAACCTCGAACCGATGCCGCCGCGCGTCTGCTCCTTGGCAAGGTGACTCCACATGCCGCGCAGGCGGGGCAGCAGGTATTGAAGCTGTGCGAGCTGGACCTGCAGCCTGCCCTCACGCGTGCGCGCGTGCAGGCCGAATATATCGAGAATCAGCGCGGTACGGTCGATAATCTTGACCGGCTCACCGACAGCTCGCTCAAGATTAGCCTGCTGAGACGGTGTCAGATCATCGTCGAAGACCACGACGTCCGCATCAAGGCGCCGCACGAAGCCACAGACCTCCTCGACCTTTCCCGACCCGATGAACGTGCGGGGGTTGGGGCGATCAAGTCGCTGTGTCAGACGGGCGACCGTCTGCGCACCTGCAGTGTCGACGAGACGCTCGAGCTCGTCTAAAGACCGCTCCACCGGCCAGCCGCCTTCGCGCCACTCTACGCCAACGAGCACTGCACGCTCTGGCTCGGGCGCTGTCGGAACCAAGGGAAACCGCGGCATTATCGATCACCTACCGAAGACAGAATCGCGTCGACCGCTCCGTCCACGTCCAACTCATCCATGTCCAGCCAGGCAATGCGCATATCGCGCCTAAACCAGGAAAGCTGGCGCTTGGCATAGCGGCGCGAGCGCATCTTGATAAGCTCGACGGCCTCCTCAAGTGTGCAGGAACCATCAAGGTAGTCGAAGAGCTCCTTGTAGCCGATAGCCTGACGCGACGTAATGGCGTCCGCATACCCCGCTTCCTTGAGACGCTTCACCTCATCGAGCAGCCCGGCCTGCATCATGCCGTCAACACGCCTCTCGATGCGACGATACAGATTGGCGCGATCTCGCGTGAGGCCGAAATAGGACGTCTCGATCCACGCGGGAACGTGCGAGAACCGCTCCTGCTGCCGAGCGTATGACACGCCCTCGTCACACATCTCAAGCGCACGGATGACACGCTTGACGTTATGTGGGTGAATGCAGGCAGCACTCTCAGGATCCCGTTCGGACAGCAGGGCATACAGCCCGTCGGCACCATGCTGCTCGAGGTACTCCGTGTAGCGAGCTCGACGGTCATCGCCGACCTCTCCACGCGGAAACGTCATGTCGTCGAGGGCGGCACGCACATAGAGCCCGGTTCCGCCACAGATAACGGGCACCTTGCCTTCGTGGCAAAGCGCGCCGATGGCCGCGCGGGCGTCACGCTGATAGAGCGCCGCAGAATACGAAATGTCGGGGTCGACCATATCGATCAGGAGAAGCGGGGCATGACACTCCTCGGGGCGCATCTTGCCCGTCCCGATGTCCATATGGCGATAGATCTGCATGGCATCGGCAGAAATAACCGACGTGCCCAGGCGCTCCGCAAGGCGGTCGGCAACGTCGCTTTTTCCTACCGCCGTAGGCCCAACGATCGCAATGGCCTGTGTCATCGAGGCTCGCCGACCACAGAGCCGGAAAGATACCAGGTGCGTGCGGTGTCAACCTTGACGTCGACGATGCGGCCAACGACGTCCTGCTCGGTCCAACCTTCGGGAAGCGGAGCGTGAACGGTCTGGTTCTTGGGGCTCTTGCCCTGAAGCTTGTGCTGGTCCTTCTTGGAAACCCCTTCAACAAGTACAGGGATCGTGCGGCCCAGCGCCTGCTGATTAAAGTCATGCGCAGTCTGCTCGATCACCTTTACCAGACGATCGAAGCGGTCCTGGATAACCGAGCGGGGCGTCGGGTCCTCGATGCGAGCCGCAGGGGTGCCCTCGCGGCGCGAATAGATGAAGGTGAACGCCTGGGCGTATCCCACCTCCTGTGCGAGCGAAAGGGTCTCAAGGAAGTCCTCCTCGGTCTCGCCCGGGAAGCCGACGATGATGTCGGTGGAAAGCGCGATGCCGGGAATGCGGTCGCGAATCCGCGAAATCAGATCGAGGTACTGCTCGCGCGTATAGCGACGGTTCATCTCCTTCAGGATACGGCTCGAACCGGACTGAACCGCCAGATGCAGATGAGGCATGACGGCAGGCACCTCGGCCATGGCGTCGATGGTCTCGGGCAGGAGGTCTTTGGGATGCGACGAGGTGAAGCGGATGCGCTCGATGCCCGTCTCTCCCACCAGACGCAGCAGCTCCGCGAAGCGGGGCGAGCCATAGCGGTCGCGTCCGAAAGAGTTCACGTTCTGGCCCAAGAGGGTTACCTCACGGACACCGGCGCGAACGAGGCCCTGCACCTCGTCGACAACCTCTTCTATGGAACGGCTCTTCTCCCGGCCGCGCACATAAGGAACGATGCAGTAGCTGCAGAAGTTGTTGCATCCGGTCATGATGGGTACCCAGGCGTGATACGAGACAGCGCGATGCCACGGCATCGAGGTCGCGGCATCCTCACCTTCCTCGGGTGTAAGCACCTGCCGCGTGCCGTCCAAAAACGCACGGGCAATGAGCTCGGAGACGTGCGTCAGCGAGTGTGTACCAAAGATGACGTCCACATTGTCGACATTAGTAAGCAGGCCTTCGCCATCGCGCTGAGCGATGCAGCCGCCCACCGCAATGACGCGCTTGCCGCCCGGAGGGGTCGGAAGGCTTTTCATGGACGAGCACTGACCATAAAGTCGCTGATCGGCCGCCTCGCGAACGCAGCACGTCATGAAGACGACGATATCGGCGTCCTCGGGGCCCGAAGCCTCAAGGCAGCCACACGAATCGAGCAGACCGCTCACACGCTCTGCATCGTGAAGGTTCATCTGGCAGCCGAAGGTGCGAATGAAATACGTTTTGCCGGCGAGCGCGGCACGAATGTCAAGCTGTTCCACAGGTACCTCTCGTTATCACAGGGAATCGGGACGCTCGGGAATGTCGGCGTTGAACGGAGAAAGATGGTGGACATAAACCGAAAGCCGAATTGCCGTACGGGATTCACCGTTGATCAAAATATCGGAAAAGACCGGTGCACAGGAGATATCGCAGCCGGTTGGAATGAGGAAGCCGCGCGCGATGGCGATGGCCTTGATCGCTTGGTTAACGGCTCCGGCGCCAACGCATTGCAGGTTGACGGGCACGCCGTCCTTCACCATGCCTGCGATGGCGCCCGCAACCGACGCGGGCGATGATTTGCTAGAAACCTTGAGACAGTCCATCGACGTTTCTCCTGCGTGTATGGTACAGATGATAATGTTGCAGCCCTTTGACTTTAGCGTAAGAAAATACCTGCGGCAAGCAGGTCACTCTTCCTTGCCAACGGGGAACGTCACGGTGATCTTGTCGCCCGAGACGCGAATCTTGGGCTCTCCCGACAGCGTAAGGTAGTAGTGCGATGCGAGCTCTGCAAACCCGCGCTCCATGCTGCGCGAAAACGCCTGTAGGTCGTCTTTCGAGATCTTGAGACCGCGGTGGTCGCGCGAAAGGTCGACCTTACCCGAAGAACGTGCAGGGCCACGTGTGCGAAGCAGGCGCTCTGCCACGCTGCGCAACGGAGCGATCGAGCCGGCAAGGATGCGGTGTGCAGTGCGCTCGGATATGACAATGCCCATCTCGGATGCAATCTCGATGAAATCGGCAGCGTCGCTCGCATAGCCAAGGCGGTCCACGACGGGGAGCTCTTGCTGCGAGTCGATGAACAGCAGGCGCGAGGCATCCAGGTGAGAAACCGCCTGCGCATACATGGTCGCGGCGATCTCGGTCGGCGTGCCTACGTAGACGCTGCACCCCCTGCGCTCCTCAAGCGAGAACTCGCATGCGGCGCGAATGATGTTATGCGGTCCCTTGACGCACACGAATACGCCGTCCTCGTCCTTAGCCGCCTGAGGCCAGGTGGATTGGTCGGCGCGCTCTGGAAGCTCCGAGAGGTCGACGACAACCCGAAAGACCGAACCCAGGCCCGGCGCCGACGTAAGAACCGAAGCCTCGCGCACGTTCTGCTTGATCGAGAACAGGGCCATGCCACGCCCGTGAACGCCCCAGCGGTCCATCTTCATGGACTCGAGCTTCGAGGTGACGCGAGCATCGAAGACGCGCTCATGCATGTCGGTCGGAATACCGCAGCCGTCATCGAGGAAGAGGAGGGTGCGAACACCCTCCTCTTTGCTGGTAGCAAGATAGATGTGCGCGGCGCCTGCATCGCGGGCGTTGCGGAGCATCTCGATGACGATATCCTCGACATGCTGGATATCGTGCTTTGCCTGACGACGCTCGGCCTCAGAGACCCGCAGGCGCACAAAGCCCTCGCCGAGGTTCTCCTCGACTCGCAGGTTCCCCTCGCCGGACATAGAGGCGATAAAGGAGATGAGGTCGTTCGCGTCGTTCATGGACAGAAATCCTTACTTGGCGATATCCACGGCACGGCTCTCGCGGATCACGACGACGCGCACCTGACCGGGATACTCCATCTCCTCCTCGATCTGGTGAGCGATGTCGTGGGCGAGCACGGTCGCTTCGGCATCGGAGATCTTCTCGGGCTGGACCATGACGTGGACCTCGCGGCCGGCCTGCATGGCGTAGGTGCGCTCGACGCCCTCGTGCGAGTTCGCGATCTCCTCAAGCTTCTCAAGGCGCTTGATGTAGTTCTCAGCCGACTCACGACGAGCACCCGGACGCGACGCCGAGATGGCATCGCCAGCCATGACGAGCACGGCAAGGACGGACGACGGATCGACGTCGCCGTGATGCGCCTCGATGGCATGAACGATAGCGGGCTTCTCACCATAGCGGCGGGCAAGGTCGGCGCCGATGACGGCATGCGGGCCCTCGACCTCGTGGTCGATGGCCTTGCCCAGGTCATGCAACAGGCCGGCACGACGTGCGATCACCGGATCCAGACCAAGCTCGGAGGCCATGATGCCGCAGAGATCGGCCACCTCGATGGAGTGCTGAAGCACGTTCTGACCGAACGACGTGCGATAGCGAAGCGCACCGAGGGTCTTGATGAGCTCGGGATGCAGGTCATGGATGCCGGTATCGAAGGCGGCCTGCTCGCCAGCCTCGCGCACGCGCTGCTGAACGAGGTTCGATGCCTTCTGATACATCTCCTCGATGCGGGCGGGATGGATGCGACCGTCCGCGATGAGGTTCTCGAGCGCTACGCGCGCCGTCTCGCGGCGAACCGGGTCGAAACTCGAGAGCACGACCGTCTCGGGCGTGTCATCGATAACCAGGTTCACGCCAGAGACCTGTTCGAAGGTGCGGATGTTGCGGCCTTCGCGACCGATGATGCGACCCTTGAGGTCATCCGAAGGGATATGCACGGACGTGACCGTGACCTCGGCGGTGTGGTCGGCCGCGCAACGCTGAATCGCAAGGGAGATGATCTTCTGAGCGGTCTTCTGGCACTCGCTCTTCACACGCTGCTCGGACTCGCGAATGATGCCGGCGGCCTCGTGGGTAACATCCCCGCGGACCTTGTCCAGAAGCTCCTGATGGGCATCGTCACGCGAAAGCTCAGAGATGCGCTCGAGCTCGGAGGTCTGCTTGGCGTAGAGCTCCTCGAGTTCGCGGCTGCGCTTCTCGACCTGGCCGGCCTGGCTGGACAGCTGGTGCTCACGCTTGTCGAGGGCGTCGTTGCGGCGGTCGAGCGATTCCTCGCGCTGCATGACGCGGTTCTCAAGCGCACGAAGCTCGCGCTTGCGCTGCTTCTCTTCCGCCTCTGCGGCCTGCTTGTTCTGGATGATCTCCTCTTTGGCCTCGAGCAAGGCCTCCTTCTTCATGGTCTCGGCTTGACGCTGTGCGTCCTCAAGCACCTGGCCAGCCTGGGCGCGAGCAGACTCGAGCTGAGAGTCCGCCTCACGCAGGCTACCCTGCTTTGCCGAGCGCATGGCGATGACGGCGGCGACGGCACCGATAATCAGGCCGAGGATACCGAATACTACCTCCATAGGCACTCCTTGTCATTTCATCAGCAGGTAGGGTGACGCCGCGGAAGCAGCGCCAGACATTTGCGTGGTATGGTCACACTCCTATGAAAATGAATACAACGAACCTATCAATCTCATCGATGATGAGCGCATATCACAGTACAAATGACGGTTTCATCCTACGTGGAAGCCGGGATACTGTCAATTGCAAGGAAGGATCGCGTAAGGGAACGGTATGAATAACTCCGCAGGTTGTAGCAAGAAAGCTGCATGATGTCACGTCGGCGACGCCGAGAGGTCTGCTCGCTTTGTCAGCAAAGTTTCCAGAGGGTCTATAAGTCCTCATCGCCCTTGAGGCGTTCCTTTACCACCTCGCTTGCAACCCCATAGCTGAACCCCTTGGACATCAGATGCCGAACGAGTTTCTCGTATGCTCGCTCATCGGGAATGCGCCGGCGCGCGATCACCTGTCGGGCCCGCTCGCGTTCGGCATCCTCAGAGAGGTGTTCGGCCGCCTCATCGAGAAGTTCCTCGGAGCGTACGCCACGCTGGGCAAGCTCGCGCTCAATCTTTCTACGCCCCCAGCCCCGACGCTTACGCTCCTCAACAAAGCTTGAGACAAAGCGGCGGTCGTCAAGGAATCTGAGGTCGCGGGCACGCTCCACGGCCGCATCGATCGCGTCCGCATGATATCCATAGGTGGCAAGCTTGCGGCGAACCTCAGCTTCGGCGTGTTCGCGACGCGAAAGCATCTCGACAAGATGGGCAAGGCAACAACGCCGCTCAAGCGCGAACAAGGCATCGCGCGCTCGGTCAAAGGATACGGGAAGATCAGGCTCGTCCTTCTGAAAGGCCTTCGCAACACGCGTAGGCACCTGAAAGGTTCGAGAGCGCCCCTGCTCGCAGGTAAACGTCACCTGAGCCTGAGGCCGCCGTGCGGAGGGACCTTGGGTAAACCCTGACGCACGGCGGTTAGGAAGCGTGATGAGGATGTCGACGACGGAGTCGTCCATGGCTAGGCCAGAGGCGCGGCGTCGTCAAGGTTTACGACATCGCCTGTGGGCTCATCGGAAAGCTCGAGGCCGCAAGCGACACGAACGCGATGCTCGATCTCGTCGGACAAATCTGGGTTCATGCGCAGGAACTCCTTTGCCGCCTCGCGGCCCTGCCCCAAACGTTCGGACTCATAGGTATACCAGGCACCAGACTTGGTCACGATGCCGTACTCGACACCCATGTCCAGAATCGAGCCTTCCTTTGAAATACCGGTACCGTACATGATGTCGAACTCGGCGGCCTTAAACGGAGCTGCCACCTTGTTCTTGACCACCTTGCAGCGCACGCGGCTGCCGACGATCTCGGAACCCTGCTTGATGCTGTCGATACGGCGAATGTCGATACGAACCGTCGAGAAGAATTTAAGCGCACGGCCACCGGTCGTCGTCTCGGGGTTGCCGAACATGACGCCGATCTTCTCGCGCAGCTGGTTGATGAAGATGCAGGTGGTGTTCGACTTCGAAAGCGAACCCGCAAGCTTACGGAGCGCCTGACTCATGAGGCGGGCCTGGAGGCCGACCGTCGTGTCACCGATCTCGCCCTCGATCTCGGCACGCGGGACGAGTGCGGCGACCGAGTCGATGACGACGGCATCGATCGCACCCGAGCGCACGAGCATGTCGCAGATCTCGAGGGCCTGCTCGCCCGTGTCGGGCTGCGAGATCAGCACCTCGTCGATGTCGACGCCGATGCGTGCCGCATAGGCGGGGTCAAGCGCGTGCTCGGCGTCGATGAACGCGACGACGCCGCCGGCCGCCTGGGCTTCCGCCAGAATCTCGAGTGACAGGGTCGTCTTACCCGAGGATTCGGGACCATAAATTTCGACGATGCGGCCTCGGGGAACGCCGCCGATGCCGAGGGCGGCATCGAGCGAGAGCGCGCCCGTGGGAATCGCCTCGATTTCGAGCTCGGGACCACCGTCTCCGAAGCGCATGATGGAACCCTTGCCGAACTTCTTCTCGATCTCGGCGGTGGTAACATCGATCATCTTGTCGCGTTCCTCGCCGGTGGTGCGCTCATGAATGACGCGCGCCGGCCCTGAGCTCTTAGCCATGCGAATCCTCCTTGAATTGACCGACCTCATCATAGGCGAACAGCTGTTCGCGGTCAAGCGGCTCGTCCTTATCGTACCGAGGCTGTCTGAACGAATTCTTACAGGAATCTCGCATGAGCCTTCCCGCAATCTCTCCGGAATCTTTCACGCGGGCGCATCAGGCGATGCGGAAGCACCTCGCACTGCATATACCCTGGTCAGAGACGGTACGTACGCACCTATTGACACGCCTCGTACCTGTCGGTGCGTACAAAGATCAGCACTCGCGATGAGCGGGCCAACAAGACAGCACAGGCTCTACACAAGCTCGTCGCGCGCAAGCTCCAAGGCGCACAAAGCAGCAGCTAGACGAACCTCTTGGCGCGCGCCGGGAAACACATGGCGCTCGGACCGGACGCCGCGGGCGGAGGCTACACCGATGTATACCGTGCCCACCGGGTCGTCTTCTGTGCCCCCGCCGGGGCCGGCATACCCGGTTACGCTCACCGCGACATCGCTCTGAAAGAGCTCGCGCGAACCCTGGGCCATTTCGCAAGCCGTCTCGTGGGAGACAGCGGTGTGCTCCTCGAGGGTCTTCGCCGAGACGCCGAGCACGCGCTGCTTAATCGCCTCTGTATAGGTGGCAGCGCCTCCCTGGAGCACCTCCGACGCGCCCGGAACAGACGCCACGGCTGCACTCACCATGCCTGCCGTGCACGATTCCGCCGTGCTTACCGTACAGTGCAGGCGCCGGCCTGCCTCGACGACCTCGACAGCCGTAGCACCAAGGCGGCCTTCAAGCTCAGAGGACTCCATACGTATGCCTCCCTACACGCGAAAGACGATCTTGCGCGCGTTCCAGAAATACTGCAGGCCCGAGATGACCGTGAGCACCACCGCAGCGATCATAAGCGCCTGAGAAATACCCAAAAACCAGCCAGTGAGCTCGACCACGCCGACCGATTCGAGCGCAAACGCGATGTTGAACCCACAAAGAGAGACCATGGTGACCGCCGTCTTTGCCTTGCCAAGGCTGTCCGCAGCAATCACCTCGCCGGCTGCGCTCGCCACCATACGGAGCGCGCTCACCAAAAACTCGCGGAACAGGATGATGAAGACGACCCACACGCTCACATAGCCCTGGTCAAGCAGCAGAAGCAGCGCCGAGAACACGAGCAGCTTGTCGGCGATGGGATCGAGGAACTTGCCGAAGTCGGTGATCTCGTTGCGCTTGCGCGCAAGCGACCCGTCGAGCTTGTCGGTCAAGCTCAACAGGATATACAGCACGCAGGCACCGATTGCGCATTCAGGACTCACCAGTGCGCCGGCCGCATCGCGGGCGGCTATCGCGAGCCCCATGAAACAGGGGATGAAGACGATGCGAACAACCGTGATAATGTTCGCAGGCGTCCAAATACTCGTTAGTTCCCCTTGCTCGTTTCGAGCCATCGCTCTCCCCTAACCAATCACATGTCCGACAAGCTCATAGCAGAAGCTGTCGGTGAACTCAACCTGCAGGATATCACCGACCGCAGCCTCCTTGACATCAAGATGCACGGCGCCGTCGCAGTCGGGAGCCTGGAACCATGCGTGCCCGATGAGCTCGGGACCATCATCGGTCTCCTCGACGCCGTCGACGATCACCTCGGCCTGCTCGCCCACATGCGCTGCAGTGGCGGCGAATCCAAGCGACTCGGCCAGATCCATAGCCGCCTGGGTACGCTCAAGCTTCTCGTCCTCGTCGAGCTGACCCTCCATGCGAGCCGCACGCGTCCCATCTTCGGGCGAGAACGCGAACACGCTGGTGTAGTCAAACCCGGTGCGGTCCATGAACGCCAGCATGCGCTCGTGCTCTTCCTCGGTCTCTCCGGGGAACCCGACCAGATAGGTCGTGCGAATGATCATGCCGGGAATCTCGCGGCGCAGGCGGGCGAACAGCGCGTCGAGCTCTTCCTCGGAGCCGCTGCGGTTCATGGCCTTAAGCACACGGCCGCAGCAGTGCTGTACCGGGATATCGATATAGGGCAGCACCTCGGGCGTGTCACGGATGGCTGCAATGAGCTCGTCGGTCATGCCTTCGGGCTGCAAGTAGAGAACGCGCACCCACACGTGCTCGGGACGCGCGGTCTCGGAAACGGCCACGAGCAGCTGGGCCAGATTGTGCGGCCCGGGGCCCTCCTGCGGAAGGTCCTCGCCCCAGATACCGGTATCCTGGCCGATGAGCACGAGCTCGCGAACACCGGAGTCAACGAGGTCACGAACCTCTTCACGAATCTCGGACCAGGGACGGCTACGATAGCGCCCACGGATATAGGGGATTGCACAGAAGCTGCAGAACCGGTCACAACCGTCGGAGATCTTCACGTATGCAACGGCGCCCTCAACCGTGCGCTTCACCTCGGGCACGAACACCGGCGCGCCGCGATGAACGCCCAGAAGGCCATCGACGACGCTCACGATCCCATCCTCCTCATCGGTGCGCACAAATGCGGCGACCTCGGGAAGTTCGGCTGGCAGGTCTGCCCCGTAGCGGGAGGGAACGCAGCCACACATGACGATCGGCACCGACCGGACGCCGTCAGCGACCTCTTCGGCAAGCGACAGCGTTGCCTCGATGCTCTCCTCGGTAGCAGATGCCAAAAACGAGCAGGTGTTCACGATGGCAAGGTCGGCCTCGGAGACCTCGTCGGCGACCTCATAGCCGGCAGCCAGAAGCAGCGAGCGCATACGGTCGGTATCGACCTCGTTTTTCGCGCAGCCCAGCGTGATGTAGTAAATGGAGCCGAAAGCATCTTCGAACTGTTGGGACATGGACACATCCTTGAAGATACGAGGCATGGATCAGCCTCATGTGACATGGACAGGAGGGGACGTCAGCAGCAAGAGCCAAGCGTCCCGTCGCGCAGCTTAGCGATAGTTGGTGAACTGTAGCGGCTGGCCGTAGTCCTGGCCGTGCAGGAACTGGATGACCTCCTGCAGCGCATCCTTCGAGGCGGACGCCACGCGAAGCTTGTCGGACTCAATCGTGACCTTGACCTTGAGCTTGAGGTCCTTCACGTCCTTGTTGATCTTTTTGGCCGTCGGCTGGTCGATGCCCTGCACGACGTGCCCCACGACGCGGACCTTGCCGCCCGAGGCAGCCTGCGGCGCATCCCAGGAGAGCGCCTTGATGTCGATGCCACGCTTGATGAGCTTTGAATTCAGCACGTCGGCGATCTGCTTTGCCACAAAGTCGGCGGGCGCAAGCACCGTGAAGACGCCGTCGGAGCGCGAGAACTCGATGGACGAGCCGGAGTCCTTCAAGTCGTAGCGCTGAGAGATCTCGCGGACGGTCTGCTGATAGGCGTTGTCGACCTCCTGCAAGTCGACCTGCGAAACAACGTCAAAGCTGGAATCTTTAGCCATAGAACTACTCCCCTTTCACCCTGGGATGTGTTGGTCGTTACTCTGTCGCCGAGGCGCTATCGTCGGAGCCGTCATCGCCCGTGGTATCGGTCGTCGCAGCCGCGGGCGTCTGCGGCGCGGTGATGCTCACACGCGCGACGCCGGCAATCGAGGTATCCCAACGGACATCCTCGCCGTTTTGCGTGACCCGGACGTTCCCCGGCTCGTTCACCGTGATCTCGATAGACGATGTCACCGTGTACTCCTGCGTAAGCGGTCCGACCACATTGTTGGCGAAAATGGACTGACCGTTGAGCTTGATCTCGAGCCAGGACTGAGCCCCATCCTCCACCGTGATGGCGATGACGGTCTGCTGCGGCTCCTGAGCGGTCTCCGGGGACTCAGGATTATCGGTTGAAGCGGCGCCGTCCTCATCCGTATCGGTCTCGGGCGTCGTAGGCGACTCTGGCGAGGTCGTGCTCGCAGGAGTCGTCGCCGCCTGGCTCACCGGAGAGGTGGCCGCCGAGACATCGGAGGTCTCGGGTGTCGAGGCACAGCTTCGTACGAGCAAGAACACCAACGCGGCAACGATGGCCAGCGCAGCGATGACGCCGCCGATCAAAAGCCGCGGGTCGATGCCGCCGCCCGAAGGACGGCGTCCTCCCCTATTGCCCGATCCTCCCGAGGAACGAGGACCACGGGGCGGCGCACCCGCGCCCGAGCGGCGAGACGCCATCTGCCCGCGGGAGGAAGAGGCGTCAGAGCGATACGACGACGTGCGGGCACGCGGCTGAACCCTCGTGCGATCAAGGTCGCCGCCCGACATCACGCGGGTATCCTGGTACCCTCGGCGAGCAGGGCTGCCCGAGGCAAGCGTGCGACCAGGCTGGCGCGTATCAGTAATACGCACAGGCTCATGCCCCGACGTGGCGTCGGAGACATAGCCTGCCTGCGGAGGCCGTTGGGCATAGCGCGAGCTGATGCGCGAGTTGTCCACGATCATGAAGCGGCCCGTCGCCGTAGCCGACCGCGGGCTCACATACCCCGCAGCGTCCTGAAAACGACCTCCGGCATGTGCCGTCTGGCGCTCGTACTCATAGAGCTCGTCAAAGTAGGTGTTCACGACTTCGCGCGGGTTGAGCCCCAGATAGCGTGCATAGCTTGAAATCATGCCCTGGGCATAGCCCCGAGGAGGCATGGAGGCGAAGTCGCCCATCTCGAAGTACTCGATGATCTGCGGGCGAATCTTGATGACGTTGGCGACCTGCTGGATGGACATGCCCATATGACGACGCCTGTTCATGAGCATCTCGCCAAACCGTGCAGCCATCAGAAGCCTCCCATTCCATCATCTTCGCCCATACGCGCCTCAAGGGACTCAAGCTCTTGCAGGCCCTCCTCGTCAAGCAGCACCTCGCGCGGCTTGGAACCGTCGGGCGGACCCACGATGCCCTTCTCCTCGAGCATGTCCATGATTCTACCCGCGCGGGCATATCCCACCTTCAGTCGTCGCTGAAGACCCGAGGTAGAACCAAGCTGCGACTCGACCACGATGCGCGCCGCCTCCCACAGCAGCGGGTCGTCGTCGGAGGAATCGTGTCCTCCTCCCCCGCCACCAAGTGCGGCCGGAGAGACGGCCGACAGGATCTCGGTGTGGTATTCGGCCGGGCTCTGCTCCTTCACAAAGGCGACGACCGAGAAGATCTCCTCGTCAGAGACGTAGCAGCCCTGGATGCGCTTGGGCTTGCCCCAGTCGACGCGGGAGAACAGCATGTCGCCCTGGCCGATGAGCTTCTCGGCGCCCGTCTGGTCCAGGATGACGCGACTGTCGATGCCCGTCGCGACCGTAAGTCCGATACGGTTCGTGATGTTCGCCTTGATGAGACCGGTCACGACGTTGGAGCTCGGGCGCTGCGTGGCGACGATCATATGGATGCCCGCCGCGCGGCCGAGCTGCGCAATGCGTACGATCGACGCCTCGACGTCCTTGCCCGCGACCATCATGAGGTCGGAAAGCTCGTCGATGACGATGACGAGGTAGGGCATCTTGGCCGGGGGGTTGTCGTACTTCTCGAACTCGCCGGCGGCTTGCTTCTCGTTGAACGTCGAGATCTTACGAACGCCGATGCGCTCGAAGACTTTGAGGCGCCGCTCCATCTCGGAGACCGCCCACTGCAGGGCGCTCGCGGCCTGCTTGGGCTCGGTGACGACCGGCACGTAGAGATGGGGCAGCCCGTCGTAGGGAGCGAACTCCACGCGCTTGGGGTCGATCATGATGAGGCGCACGTCCTCGGGGAAGGTGCGCATGAGCAGGCTCATGAGGATGGAGCTGATGACCACCGACTTACCCGAGCCGGTGGTACCGGCGATGAGCAGGTGCGGCATCTTGGCGAGGTCGGCCACCATGGGCTGCCCCTCGGCGTCGCGGCCGAGCGCGAATTCGAGCGGGCCGCCGGTGACGTAGGGCAGGATGTCGCCGAACGCGACCGTCTGGCGGGTGCGGTTAGGAATCTCAATACCTACGAGCGAGGTGCCCGGGATGGGCGCGAAAATACGCACCGAGTCGGTCGCGAGCGACAGGGCGATGTCGTCCTCGAGGTTGGTGATGCGGCTCACGCGCTCGCCCTCGCCCGGCTGCACCTTGAACGTGGTGACGGTAGGGCCGGCGATCCAGCCGACAACGCGCGAATGCAGGCCGAACTCCTGCAGGGTGGACTGCAGGCCCTCGGCCGTCTGCTCGAGCTCCTTGTTGGACGAGGTCGCGCTCGCCGAATTGGGATTGTGACGCAACATGGAGGCCGGAGGGAGCTTGCGCCCCTCCTCCTCACCGGTGACGCCATCAGCGGGCTGGATACCGCGCGCAGGCGCACGGTCGATCACGCGGGTCGCAGAGCCGTCGTCCGACTTGGAAGACGCCTCCTCGTTAGGCTGCGGCAAGACGACGGTCTTAGCGGTTTCCGCGGAACCGTTCGACTTAGGATGCAGCAAAAACGACGGAATGGGCTGGTCCGTGGCTGCGGCGCTCCCGTTTGAAGACGCCGCTGTATCGGGCATGTCGAAAGGCGGAAGATCGTCCTCATCGACGCTCTGGTTCGAAGTAGCAGTGGACACGGTCGCGGCAGGGGCCTCCTGTACTGCCGCCTCATCGGAAGAAACGTCCGCAACCGGCTCTGGGGCCTTGTCCGCAACGGCGCTCTGCGCTGCACGAGAACGACGCCCCTTGCGGGCACCGCGGCCGACAGCCGGCGGGATAAGCGTCGTCTCGGCGCGCTCGGCGGCAAGCTGCTCGGAGAGGTCGACGAAGGGGTCCTCGTCCTCCTCCTGGCCGTCTTCGAGAACAGTCGTCTCACGACTACCCAAAAACGTAGTCTCGGCCGTTCCATCTTCATCGAAGAGGCTGGCCTGTGCTCCCCGAGCGACCTTGGCCGCAGCCGGACGGGCCGCAGGGGCAGCCGGCGCCTCGTCGCCCCAGGGACGCTCGTTCACATCCACATGGCGACGCTCGGCAAGGCGCTCGGCACGCTCTGCCGCGGCGCGTACAACACCGCCCACCGAGAAGCCGATGAGCACAAACCCCATGACCAGAACGCCCACGAGCACCACCATGGCAATAGTCTTACCAAGGGCCCCTGCCAACACCGACGCGATCGCGTACCCAACGTAGCCACCGCTTGCAGCCAGTTCGTACTCCCCCACCGTAACGCCCCAGACCATAGGGTCGGGCGTTAAGGCGAGCACGAGAATCGATATGACGGAAAGAAAGATCACGCAGACGCCCGCAAGCGTGCGAACGTCGATAAAGGAGCGGTCGCGCAAAAACAGTGAGGCCGAGAGCACCAGCAGACCGAGTGGCAGCACGTAGCCACCCAGGCCGAAACCCAGGTGGTAGAACGTGGCCAACGCGCGCGTGACCGGCGCGGTGCCCGGAGAAAGCACGGCGATAAAGGACGCCACGGCGAAGACGGCAACGACCACGCCTGCGATGTCGCGGCCTGCGGAGGCCGTCATGAGCGGCTCGGGCGACTCCTCGGGAGCAGCCTTGGCCGCCGGACGGCTTCCGTTGGCACGAAGCTTGGCCTTGCCGCCCTTCGAGGCGGTCTTGGATGCGGCCTTCTTTTGTTTCGATCCGGAGGATGCGGATGCAGCTGCGCGACGTGCCACTCCTTTAGACCTCCATGACGACCGGGATGATCATCGGGCGGGTGTGCGTGTGGTTCCAGATGTAGTTGGAGACCGAGTCGCGCAGCGCCTTGCGCAGGGCATCGGTGCCGCTGCTGGTGAAGTTGAAGGAGCCCTTCTCGACCATCTTCATGATGGCGGCCGTAGCCTGCGAGGAGAACTCGTCGTCGATCGTGAACGAGACGCCACGGCTGGAGAACTCCACCGCGTCGATGCGCTTGCGTTTAAGCGAAACGATTGCCACAGCGGTGACCATGCCGTCATTCGCGAGCTTCTGACGGTCGCGCAGGACGATGGGGTTGGTATCGCCGATACGCAGGCCGTCGACGTAGACGATTCCGGACTCGACCGAGGGACCGGTCGTGACGACGCCGCCGCGCATCTCGAGCGACTCGCCGTTGTCCAGGATAAAGATGTGATCCTCCGGGATGCCCATCTTGCGTGCCAGGCTAGCGTGCGCGCGAAGATGAACGGCCTCGCCGTGAACCGGCATGAAGTAGGTGGGCTTGGCCATGGCGAGCATGAGCTTGAGCTCCTCCTGGCTGCCGTGGCCCGACACGTGCACGAGTGTGCGGCTCTTGTCGTAGACATCGCAGCCCAGCTTGGCCAGGCTGTTGATGACCTGCTGTACCGCCTTCTCGTTGCCCGGAACAGGCGTCGCGGAGATGATCACGGTATCGCCCTCGTGAATGGAGAGCGTCTTGTGCTCGCCGTTGGCCATGCGCGAAAGCGCCGAGAGCGGCTCGCCCTGCGACCCGGTGCACATGACGACGATCTGGTTCTCGGGGATGTTGTTGATCTCGTAGGCGTCGATGAGGTCCTGCTCGTCGATCTTGAGGTAGCCAAGCTCACGCGCGACGCGCGTATTCGTGAGCATGGAGCGGCCCGTTACCACGATCTTGCGGTTGCAGGCGCGAGCGGCGTCGCAGATCTGCTGCAGACGATGGATGTGGCTCGAGAACGAAGCGACGAACACACGTCCCGGAGCGTTCTTGATGGCGTGGAGCAGAGACGGACCGACCTCGGCCTCGGACTTCGTGAAGCCAGGAATGGTGGCGTTGGTGGAGTCGGAAAGCAACAGGTCGACGCCGGATTTCGCAAACTTGTTGATGGACGCGTAGTCGGGTGTGACTCCGTCGATGGGCGTCTGGTCGAGCTTGAAGTCGCCCGTGTGCATGACGGTGCCCTGCGGCGTGCGGATGTAGACGCCAAGAGCGCCGGGGATGGAGTGCGTCATGGAGAAGAAATCGATGGAGATGCAGCCCAGCTGAATGTGCGAGCCGCCCTGCACCTCGCGGAACTTCGGGGCGCGAATGCGGAACTCGGCCAGCTTACCCTCGATGAAGCCCAGGGTAAGCTTGCTCGAGAAGATCGGCACCTTGTTGTTGAGGTCCTGAAGAAGATACGGAAGCGCGCCGGTATGGTCCTCGTGACCGTGGGTGACCACGATGCCGCGGAGCTTGTCCTCGTTTTCCAGAACGTAGGTATAGTCGGGCAGCACCAGATCGATGCCCGGCTGGGAGTCGTCGGGGAACATGAGACCGGCATCGATAAGGACCATGTCCGGACCGCACTCGATGACCGTCATGTTCTTGCCGATGCCGTCAAGGCCGCCGAGGGGAATGACGCGCAGGGGCGGTTTCTTTTTTGCCATGTTTGAGATGGTTCCTTTCTCGTATTCGATCTATAACGCGCGGATATACCGCAAACACATGCCATGGAATTGTTCGACGAGGATCGAGGGAGCAGGTAGGTCCATACGCCGAACACACAGATTTAAGTATTGTATACCGACGGCAACACCGCCATGCCCCCAGAGGGCGATTCCACCGATTGAGCGTGATTGGATGGAGGGGCAACGTATAGTCAGCCGAATGTAGAGTGTCGATATGCCGCCCAGCGGAACCGGGAATTGCGGCAAATCACACGCTCGGATCCTATAGTGTGGCAATCCACACGCTCAGATTCTAAAGTGCGGCAAATCACACGCTCAGACCCCTGTAGAGGCACCCTGAGCGTGTGGATTGCCACAATTGAGAGGGCAAGCGTGCGAAATGCTACAAAACAACATGCGGAAGCTGCCTTGCACACAAAAGGCGAGCCGCCCGTGGGCAGCCCGCCTTTCAGGTACGCATGATGTACGAGAAATCTATCTCGTGAACGTCAACTCCTACTCGCCATCGTGGTGGCGACGGGGCCTGCGGCCACCGTTATCGCCCGGAGCACGACGCGGACGATCCTCGCGGGAACGACCGTGTCCATGGCCGTGGTCGCGGGACTCACGGCGCTGGCGACCCTCGCCCTCGCCCCCGGTCGGCGCGGGAGCCTCGGGCTTGTCGAGGCGATCGAGCGAAATCTTGCCACGGTCATCGACCTCGAGGACGACGACCTTGACCTCATCGCCCACATTGAGGACATCCTCGACCTTCTCGACGCGGCCCTTGGCCACGCGCGAGATATGCAGCAGACCGTCCTTGCCCGGGGTAAGCGACACGAAAGCGCCAAACGGCTGGATGGAGACGACGCGGCCCGTGTACTCCTCGCCCGGCTCGGGCACATGCACGATAAGCTTGATGCGGTCGATGGCCTGCTCGACCGACTCGCCGACGCCGCCAACGTAGACGGTGCCGTCTTCCTGGATGTCCACCGAGGCGCCGGTGTCGTCCTGGATGCCGCGGATGGTCTCGCCACCCTTGCCGATGACCTCGCGAATCTTGTCCGTAGGAATCGTGATCGAGGTGATACGCGGAGCGGTGGGGCGGGTCTCCGTACGCGGGCCGGAGACGACGTCGAGCATCTTGCCCAGGATGAAGGCGCGGCCCTGCTTGGCCTGCTCAAGAGCCTGGGTAAGGATCTCGGGCGTGAGGCCGGTGGCCTTGTTGTCCATCTGCATGGCGGTGATGCCGCGCTCGGTACCCGTCACCTTGAAGTCCATGTCGCCCAGGAAGTCCTCGAGGCCCTGGATGTCGGACAGGACCACGGTCTTGCCCTCCTCCTGGATGAGGCCCATGGCGATGCCGGAGACGGGGCGCTTGATGGGCACGCCGCCGTCCATCAGAGCCAGGCAGCTTGCGCAGGTAGACGCCATGGACGAAGAGCCGTTGGACTCCATGACCTCGGAGACGACGCGAATGGCGTAGGGGAACTCGTTCTCGTCGGGCAGCACAGGCAAGAGTGCGCGCTCGGCAAGGTTGCCGTGGCCGATCTCGCGGCGCTTAGGCGAGCCGATACGGCCCGTCTCACCGGTGCAGTACGGCGGGAAGTTGTACTGGTGCATATAGCGCTTGCCGTCGACGGGCTCGATGGTGTCGAGACGCTGGGCCTCGTTGAGCATGCCGAGCGTAAGGACCGAAAGCACCTGCGTCTGACCGCGCTGGAAGAGGCCGGAGCCGTGCACGAGGGGAAGGTAGTTGCCCTTCACCATGATCGGACGGATCTCGTCGGCGCGACGACCGTCAACGCGCTCGCCGGTCTCGACGACCATCGTGCGCATGGCCTTCTTCTCGAGCGCCTTGAGCTCGACCGGGATCTCGCGCTCCCACTCGAGCTGCTCGTCCTCGGTGAACTCGGCCTTGATGCGCTCCTTGAGGTCCTCGACCTTGGCGATGCGGCTCAGCTTGTCGGCGTCGTCCAGGGCGGCGTACATCTCGTCGTAGTGCGCAAAGACGCGCTCGTGAACCTCGGGGACCGGCTCGTCGAGCGGATACTCCTTGGGCACGATGGGGCCGTTGACCTGCTCCCACTCCTTAACGAACGCCAGCTGGGCGTCACAGAACGCGCCGATGGCCTCCTGGCCGAACGCCATGGCGGCGAGCATGTCCTCTTCCGAGACCTCCTCGGCCGACGCCTCGAGCATCGAGATGAAGTCACGGGTACCCGCGAGCTCAAGATCGAGGTCGGAGTTCTCGCGCTCCTCGTAGGTGGGGTTCACGATGAACTCGCCGGTCTCCTTGTTACGGCCGATGCGCACGCACGCAAGCGGGCCCTCGAAGGGCACGCCGCCGAGCGTGAGGGCAAGCGAAGCGCCCATGGTGCAGATGACATCAAAGGGGTTCACCTGGTCGCACACGAGCGAGGTGGCCACGATCTGGACCTCGTTGCGGAATCCATCCGGGAAGCTCGGGCGAATGGGGCGGTCGATCATGCGAGCCGTAAGGGTAGCCTTCTCGGTGGGACGGCCCTCACGCTTGAGGTAGCCGCCGGGGATGCGGCCCACGGAATAGAGCTTCTCGTTGAAATCGACCGTCAGCGGGAAGAAATCGTAGTTCTTGCGCTCCTTGGACACGACGACCGTCATGAGCATGGTGGTATCGCCCTGCTTGACGACGACGGCGCCGGTCGCCTGCTTGGCGAGCTCACCGGATTCGAGCGTGTAGGTCTTGCCATACAGTTCGAAAGTCTTGGATACGAGTGACATCTTTCTCCTTCATCTCCGTGCGGCCCTTCCGCACGGGTCCTCTCTGGTCGGCGTGGCCGGTACCCGCCGACGGTGTAGGGTCGCCCTTGCGACCCCTACATGAAAAGGAGCCCCCGAAGAGGCTCCTGCATGCACAACGCTACTGGATGTTGTCGCGAATGCCGAGCTTCGCGATGAGCTCACGGTACTCCAGGATGTCGTTCTTCTTGATGTAGGACAGAAGACGACGACGGCGACCGACGAGCATGAGCAGACCGCGGCGGGTGTGGAAGTCCTTCTGGTGGGACTTCATGTGCTCGGTGAGCTCACGAATGCGCTCGGTGAGGATGGCAACCTGAACGCGGGGGTTGCCGGTGTCCTGCGGGGTGGCGCCAAACTCAGCGGTGAGCTCGGCCTTGCGCTCCTTGGAAACAGTCATGGTTTCACCTTTCGTCCGGGCGGAATCGCTTCCGCCACCATTCGCCCCAAACTGGGAGGCCGCCGGTGCAGCGCGCATCCAAGTCAGGGGTACCAACAGGTCCGAATGATACCACATGGCTCCCGCTTCACCAGAACTGCACGTGTTCCGCAGGGTGCCAGCCCCCTCCTGAGGCAGCTTAGCGGCCAAGAAGGAACTCGAAGGCGCGTAGGCGGCAATCGAGATGCGTCGCCGCCCACACATGTGCAAGCGCAAGGATATAGACGGCGCACGGGGCATCGATCGGGTCCGCCGCAAGCTCGTCGAAGCGACGGGCCATGAGCGCACGCAGCCACGACACGATTCCGGCCGGCACCTCCTCGGCCCCGGGAACGGACGAGGCGCAGGACGCACAGAGCGCGCCGCCTGCCGCCGCCGAGAAGTACGAGACGGCCTCGTCCCCACAGGACACGCATCCCGAAAGCTCGGGCCAATAGCCCTCGTGAGAGAGCAACTTGAACACGTAGGCGGCCACCAACAGGTCCAAGTGCGCGCCGTCGAGCTCGCCGCACAACCCGCCAAGCACGGCGAAGGCTTTCTCGGTCAGAGGGAAAATGAAGTGGTCCTCGGCGTCTTCGAAGCTGCAGACGCGGGCGACCTCGGCGATGGCACTGGCGGCGCTCAGCAGCTCGAAGCTCGGCGCGGGCCCCAACGGCGCGGAGACGAGGTCGGCCTCGGCCACGACGTCGAGCGAGCGGCCATGCGCCAGAAGCAAGTCGACCGAGCACCCGAGCTCGCAACGTGCGGCCAAGCGGCTTCCCGGCTTGCGCGCGCCTTTGCCGACGGCGCGGATCTGGCGGCCGTCCTGTGCCAGCAGGGTGAAGATGAGGTCGGTCTCGCGCAGCTTCGTCTTGTCCAGCACGATCGCACGCGTTCGATACGTCTTGCCGCCCGGCACTGCTCTTCCCTTCCCAACCTCGCCTTGTCTACCCCTACAACGGCACTCCGCCGCTCGGCTACCAGAAGCCTAGTCGTCGGCCGCGTATCCCATACGATGAATCTCGCGCACGTCGCTGCGCCAGCCGGGGCTCACCTTGACCTCGAGCTCAAGGAACACCTGACGCCCAAAGACGCGCTCAAGGTCGCGGCGGGCATCGCTGCCGATGTGCTTGACCATGCTGCCGCCCTTGCCGATGATGATGCCCTTCTGACCCTCACGCTCAACCAGAATGGTGGCGTGAATGGCAAGAACCCGGCCACCCTTCTTGGACTCGATCGAGTCGCAGACCACGCCGACGGCGTGCGGCACCTCCTGATTCGTGCGCAGCAAGACCTTCTCGCGCACGAACTCGGCCACAAGCATCTCGTCGCTCTCATCGGTGGTCATGCCCTCGGGGAACCAGCGCGGCCCTTCCGGCAGGTAGCTCGCAACAAGCGAGCAGAACCCATCCACGTTGAAGCCGCTCGTCGCCGACACCACGATCTCGTCATCGAAGTCCATGAGGGCATGTGCGCCCTCAAGCTGCGTCGCGACGGCTTCGGGCGACGCCAAATCGAGCTTCGTCAAGACGAGCACCTTCTTGGCATGGCTCTTCTTCACACGCTCCGCGACCCAGGCGTCGCCACGCCCCACGGGCTTTGTGGCATCGATGAGCATCGCGACGACATCGACGTCGTCGAGCTCCATGAGCGCGCTTCGGTTGAGCTCGCCGCCGAGCGAGTCCTGAGGCTTATGCAGGCCCGGCGTGTCCACGAATACGATCTGGCAGTCCTCGCGGTTGAGGACGCCGCGCATGCGACGGCGCGTGGTCTGCGCTACCGGCGAGGTGATAGCCACCTTTTCCCCAAGGCATGCGTTGAGCAGCGTCGACTTGCCGGCGTTCGGGCGTCCCACAAGGGCGACAAAGCCGCTGTGGAACCCCTCGGGGACGTCTGCGACGGGCATGGCCGCTGCGCTGTCGCCCTGCTCGTCCACAAAGGCATCGAGTTCTTCGTCGGTCATGTTCTCAAAGGGATCGAATTCCTCCACGGGATCCTCCATCTCAAACGTCCCTCTACAGGCAGCCTCGTAGCCACCGGAAAACCAGGTCAACCAAGCAGGCCGAGAGCGCGGGCAAACACGATGATGCCCACGATGGCCGCAGTAATGGACAGGGTGTACACGCTTGCCGCGGCGATGTCCTTCGCTCGCTTGGCAAGCGGATGCAGCTCCTGCGTCGCCAAGTCGACGACGGCCTCAATCGCGGTGTTCACAAGTTCAGCGAACAGCACGAGGCCCACACAGAGCGCGACCAAGCACCAGCTGAGCAGGTCGATCTGAAGCACCACGCCCGCGATGATGGCGAGGATGCCCATCGTAATCATGACCTTGATGTTGCGCTCGGTCTTGACTGCCGTGCAAAACCCCTCGATGGCATAGCCGAACGAGCGAAGAAACGACGGGTGGTCTTTGTTCGATCCGGGAATCATGGCAGCTCCGCTCAGTCAGCGCGATGCCGCGTCGTGGGGCCGATGCGCACCGCATCCGGGTCGTCGCCGCGATGGACGGCAAGCGCGCGCAGGATGCGTTCCTCGCAGGCTTCCATCTCTCGCGCCTCATCGTCTTCCATATGGTCATGTCCCAACAGATGAAGCAGACCATGGACCAGCATGAGCCGGCATTCCTCTGCAGGCGTCGCGTCGAACTCGGGCGCCTGCCCGGAAATCACCTCGGGCGCAAGGATCACATCCCCCAGCTCCACCGCCTCCCCATCGGGAAGATCGGCATCAAACGGAGAGTCGCACTCAAAGGAGAGGACGTCGGTCGGGGCGTCGATGCCGCGCCACTCCTTGTTGAGCCCCTGCATCTCCGCCGAGTCAACAAACGAAACCGAGACCTCGACGGGACGCGTGACGCCTTCGGACGCGAGGGTCTCAGCGACCGCAGCCTCGATCTCGTCCGTGCCGATCAGGGTGTCCAGGAACCCGTCATTGCTGATGAGGACGCCCATAGGCGCCTCCTTCCCGCTTGTCGTTTCGTCCACGGCGGCTGTTCGCGGCGCGCTCCTGGCGCTCCTCGAACGCATCATACGCCTCGACGATGCGTCCCACGAGCGCATGGCGCACCACGTCGGTACGATCGAGGTGGATGAAGGCAACGTCCTCGACGCCGTCAAGAATCTCTTCGATGTCGGTGAGGCCGCCTCTGCGGCCCGTCAAGTCGCGCTGGGTCGTGTCGCCCGTAATGATGAAGGTCGAGTTGAATCCCAGGCGGGTCAGGAACATCTTCATCTGCTCGGGAGTGGTGTTTTGAGCCTCATCGAGGACCACGAACGCGTCGTTCAGCGTACGGCCGCGCATGTAGGCGAGCGGGGCGATCTCGATGATTCCCTGCTCGACCAGCTCGCTGCCGCGCTCCATGTCGGTCATGTCGAAGAGCGCGTCAAAGAGCGGCCGCACGTATGGATCGATCTTCTCCTGAAGCGTGCCGGGAAGAAAACCGAGGTTCTCGCCCGCCTCGACGACCGGACGGGTCAGCACGATTCGACCCACCTCGTGGCGCTTCAACGCTGCGACTGCCATCGCCATGGCCAGATAGGTCTTACCCGTGCCAGCAGGTCCCAGGCAGAACGTCACGGTGTTCGAGCGGATGGCGTCGATATAGCGCTTTTGGCCGATCGTCTTGGGCCGAATGGCCTTGCCGCGATAGGTCAGCAGGATATCGTCGCGAAAACTTGCGGCGTCGACCGCGCTCTCGCGCAGCGCCGCCATCATGCGGCAGACGTCGTCCTCAGAGGGGGTGCCGCCTGCGGAGGCCTCCTTGATAAGATGTGAGAAGAGCCTGGTGAGCAGCTCAACTTCGTCCGGCGTGCCCGAAAGCGAGATGGTGCCGCCCCGCACCACGACGTCCCCTGTCGTGCGACGCTCAATCGCACGCAGCAGCGCGTCTCCCCCGCCGGTGATGCGCACCGGATCAACCGTGTCGGGAATGCTCAGCCGAACCTTCGCCGTGTCCATCGAACTCCTTGTCGTCAGGGGCGCTCGTCACGCGCCATGCGGCACACGAGCACACCGGAATCATCGACTCCCATGATATCAGCCTCGACGATCGTCGGAGCGGCATCGATGGGCGCATCGGCCACGGCTGCCCGATGGAACGACTCGGTCGTGCCATGACGTCCACTCTCCAAGACGACGCGCTCACGCGAACCCACGCGGCGCCTACGGTCCTCGAGCGCCATACGCTCGGCAAGGTCGCGCATCTCGCGGGAACGCTCCGCCATCACTTCGGGCGGAATCTGGTCGGGCATGGTCGCCGCCGGGGTACCCGGACGTGCGCTATAGCGAAACACGTGCATGCGGGAAAAGCCGACGCGCTCGCAGAGCTCCCGCGAGGCGCAGAACTCCTCCTCGCTCTCGCCGGGAAACCCGACGATGAGGTCGCATGAGAGCGACGCGGTGGGCAAAAACTCACGAATGCGACAGGTGAGCTCGAGGAACTCCTCAGCCGTATAGGGCCGGGCCATGCGCCGGAGCGTCTCCGTGCAGCCCGACTGGACGGGAAGGTGCAAAAACGGCGTGATGCGATCGCTATGGGACGCCATGCAGGCAAGCAGCCGATCACTCACATCCATGGGTTCGATTGAAGAAAGCCTCACCTGGGGGATGTCGGTCTGGTCGAGGATGATCTCGAGCAACTCGTCGATCTCGACGTGCTCGTCTCCCGGACGAACGCCGTCGTAGGCGCCCAGGTTCACGCCGGTGAGGACGACTTCGGGAATCCGGGCAGCACAGGCATCGCGCACCTGTTCCAGCACGGCCTCCACCGGGACCGAGCGCTCGGCGCCGCGCGCCTTCCACACGATGCAATACGTGCAGCGGTTGTTGCATCCGTCCTGAACCTTGATGCCAAGGCGTGCCCTGCCAAGCGCGGCCAGGTCGGGCGCAGGCGCGTCGTCGTCATCGTCTTGCTCGAAGCCCAAAAGCTCGCAGGCGCGATCGACCACATGGACCTTGGAGGGCTCGACGACCACGCGGTCCGAAAGCTCGCGGAGCATCTCCCCGTGCAAGTTGGCAGCGCAGCCAGTTGCGACCACCCACGGCTTCCTGGCGCGACCGAGCGCATGGCGAACCGCCTTGCGCGTCTTCGCCTCGGCCTCGCCGGTCACAGCGCAGGTGTTGATGACGATGAGCTCTGCCTCGTCGGGGTCTACCAAGGTGAACCCGGCTTGGTCGAGGTCGCAAGTCATGCGGTCGGACTCGACGCGATTGACCCGGCAGCCCAAATTGACGACGGAAACGAATGGATTCGACACGGGCCCGCCTTAATCAAGGATGTCATCGATGGCGTCGCGGATGCGGTCGCCAACCGACTTGCGGCCGTGCGTGTAGTCATCACCCTGGAGGTCGGCGAACTTTTCGAGCAGCTCGCGGGCCTCTCCGGTCAACTTGGTAGGAATGGTGACGCGCACCTGGGCGACCGCGCGGCCACGCGTGGCGCCGCCCGTACGCGGCATGCCCATGCCGTCGACCGCGACGGTGTCGCCATACTGCGTCCCGGCGGGAATGGCAAACGTGATGACCTCGTCGGGAAGAATGCCCTCGACCTCGACGGTGCAACCGAGGGCGGCCTGCGCCATGGAGACCTCGACCTCGCAGTAGAGGTCGTCGCCGGAGCGGCGGAAGCGCTCGTGTGGAGCCACCTGCACGTTCACGATGAGGTCGCCCGCCGTCGCGCCGCGATAGCCTGCCTCGCCGTAGCCGGTAACGCGCAGCTTGCGACCAGAAGAGATACCCGCCGGAATCTGGATGTCCAGGCGCTCATGGTTAGGCGTGCGGCCCTGACCGCCGCACATCTCGCAGGGATGGTCGACGATCGTTCCCTCGCCGTTACAATCGGGGCAGGGAGAGGACGACTGAACCTGGCCGAAGATCGAACGCTGAACCGTAGTGACAAAACCCGTCCCGTGGCAGCGGGGGCACTGCTTTTCCTGAGCGCCCTCCGGCATGCCGGTGCCGTGGCAATCCTCGCAAGGAGCCAGGCGATCATAGCTGATAGTCTTGGTGCAGCCCTGCGCCGCCTCCTCAAGCGTGATGGTCATGGAGATGGACATATCGCGTCCCTGACGGCGTGCCTGGCGTCCGCGCGCACCGCCGCCTGCGCCGCCACCAAAGAACGACGAGAAGATATCGTCGAAGCCGGAGCCTCCAAAGATGTCGCTAAAGTCGACGTATCCGCCACCGGCGGGACCGTCGGCCGTTCCGAAGCGGTCGTAATTCGCGCGCTTCTGCTCATCGGAGAGGACAGAGTAGGCCTCGTTCAGCTCCTTGAACTTCTCTTCGGCATGGGGGTCGTCGGAGACGTCTGGATGCACCTGGCGAGCCTTCTTCAAAAACGCGCGCTTGATCGTACGCTGGTCGGCATCATGGTCGACGCCCAACACCTCGTAGTAATCTCTCTTGTCCGACACCTCTCGAACCTTCCCCCATAGACGTTGTACGGAAAAGTGCCGGCACGCTGGCCGGCTGTGTGAATGGTACCCCTTGACTCGCAGGTGTAATCCGTTGGGGCTTCACGTCGGCGCGTCCTCTTGACGCGGCGCGCCGACCAAAGGCCCATCGGGACGCAGCGCGAGCGGCCACGCCCCGTCACCTTACAGCCATAGATAGGGACGATAGAACATGCCGCTCGAGCAGCTCACGAACATCACGGCGATGAGCGCGTAGAGCAGCGCGTTGCCCACACCGGTGAGCATCCGCGAAAAGCCCCGCTTCCACCAGAGCGACGAACGGTGCAGCACGTCGTCTTTCAGCACCTGGTACACACCGACCACGAACGGCACGAGGCATATGAGCGCGAAGAGCGAGATGACGCCGCTCACCGCAG
This sequence comes from Collinsella sp. An2, assembly GCF_002160065.1. Taxonomy (GTDB): domain Bacteria; phylum Actinomycetota; class Coriobacteriia; order Coriobacteriales; family Coriobacteriaceae; genus Limicola. The sequence continues at coordinate 35,506 of NZ_NFJW01000012.1, forward strand.
AAAGCAGCAGGAACGGAATCACGAAACCGATGATATAGAAGCCGCGATAGGCGCTCCCCTCAAGGCGCTCGGCTGCTACATGGGCCCGTCCGATGAGGTCGCCCGAGGAGGCGCCGTTCGTACCCGCGTGGCCCATGCCCTTGATGCGAACCGTGTCGCCGTCGTGGACGCCGGCGGGAAACTCAATGACCGCCTCGGACATGACCTGGCGCCGACCAGACCCTCCGCAGTCGGGGCACGGGTCGGCAACGACCTTGCCGCTGCCGTTGCACTCGGGACAGACCATCTGGAACATGCCGCCGCCGAACAGGAACGACATGTCGACGCCGATGGAGCCCGAGCCGCCGCAGCTCGGACAGGTGTGAGCATGCTCGGAGGAGACGGAGCCGGAGCCGCCGCAGTGAGAACACGGTTCGTAGCGGCGATACTTCACGCCCTTGCGAGCGCCGTGCTTCACCTGGTCGGGCGTAAGGTCCACGTCCACCACCACGTCGGAGCCGGCCTCGGGGTTGTATGCCGAGCCCCTGCCCGCACTCGAACGCTGGGACCACGATCCGCCAAAAGGCGAGCCGCCGAACGGAGAACCCCCAAACGGAGACCCGTAGCCGCCAGCATATCCACCCGCAGGGGATCCGCCGTACGAAGAGGACGCCCCGCCCGCAAAGGGGGAACCGGAGCGCATGGCATCGTAGCGGGCGCGCTTCTGCTCGTCGGAGAGCACCGCGTACGCCTCGGAGACTTCCTTGAACTTCTCCTCAGCATCCGGCGCCTTGTTGACATCGGGGTGCAGCTTGCGCGCCTTCTGCTGGAACGCCTTCTGAATTTCCTTTCGCGAGGCGTCTTTCGAAACGCCGAGAATGGCGTAGTAGTCTTTCTCGTTCATCGTTGCCATGAGGCGACGGTACCTCCCAGTGGGTTTCTGTGTAGTCGTCCTATTGTACCGAACTGCACAGACTTTATGCGCACCCCACGATACCTGCAGACAAGATGAAACGCGAACGTCTGACGAGATGCGATACGCTATACATGGTCGACGGCGCGGTCTTGCTCGGCGGCCGCTGCGATGACGCTCCGAATTGACGCCAGCACCTCATCTGAAGAGTATCGCGTGCCCGTCACTTCGGCCTCGCGCTCCGCTTCCTGCAGCTTCGTGTAGACACGGCTATCGAATTCCAAGGACTCGAACGCCTCCATGCTCATCACAACCATATCGCCCACGCCGTTTTTGGCGAGAAATACAGGCTGACCGCTTTCGTGAACATCGCGCGATACCTCGGCAAACTTGTTTCGCAGATCAGAGACGGGACGAATGCTCTGCATGGTGGCCCCCTAAACGCTCATCGCTATCATAATTATGATAGCTTGTGCATCAGCACGCCCCCAGGTCCCACATGAGGCCGTAGAGCTCATTTCCCAAGAGCCACCCGTCGTGCGTAGGCGCCAGGCGCCGCTCGCTCTCAGCTTCCACCCATCTTGCCAGGCCGCGTGAGAGCGCCTCATCGACTGCGCGATCAACCTGCCCCGCGCCGACAATCGTACGAGCTTGCGCGAGCAGGTCCTCGCCTACGCCGCGCGACATGCGCATGCCGAGCATGAGGTCCTCCGCGACGGCCTCGCGCTCCGACAGCGCCTCAAGCTCGTAGCGAGGTTGCCCCGTCCCCGGAAGCTCGTCTGTCGTCTGCACGAAGCGCAGGCGTGCCGCGCCGTCATCGGGGACCGCCGGCAGACCCAAGACTCGCGCGAGGGCGTCGTAGCTTTCCCGGTCGAGCATACTTGCCGCCGAACGCCCCAGCCCCAAATAGGACACACCGGTCCAATACGCAATGTTGTGCCGACAGGCGTGGCCGGGCGCGGCGTAGCTTGCAACCTCATAGGGAACAAGGCCGGCATCGCGCAGGCGGCACCGCGCCGTCTCCATACACCAGGCCTGAACGTCCTCATCGGGCTCGGGAATCGCACCGCGCGCAACCTTTCGCGCAAGGGGCGTGCCTTCTTCGATCGCAAGCGGATAGACCGAAACGTGTTTCACCCCAAGGGCAAGCGCTGCCCCTAGCGTAGCGTTCCAGCTTTCCTGGGTCTGGAGCGGAATACCGCACATGAGGTCGATCGATACGTCCAGCCCCGCCTCCTGTGCTGCGCGCACGGCACATCGGGCGCGCTCGGCGTCATGAAGGCGCCCCAAGGCATGGAGCTCCCCGTTGTCAAAGCTCTGCACGCCAAGCGATACGCGCGTCGCGCCGGCCGTGCGCAGGGCAAGAGCAAGGTCGCTCGTAAACGATTCGGGATTAGCCTCGCAGCTGAACTCCTCGATGCACGGCGCAGCCCGCCTGACGCTCTCGACCAAAGAAACTAAGCCCGCACCCAGCACACTCGGCGTTCCCCCGCCGATATACGCTGTGCGGCAGGCATCCAGAACACCTGCCTCCCGCAGCCGGTTTATACACGCGACCATGTGCGCCACGTACGCATCAAAACGCGCGGCGTCCCGACATGCGCGGGAGTCGAAATCACAGTACAGGCAGCGAGACGAGCAGAACGGCACGTGTATGTAGAGCGCGCGAACAGACGTTGTAGCCACCTTCCCCTCAGACGCTCCCCTATCCCCGAGTTCGTGACCCATGGAACAAAACCGGGCTGGACGCTACGCGACGTCCGCCTCGATCTCGTCCACGAGTGCCATGAACTCCTCGTACGTGGTGCACTGCACCACGCGGCCACGCCATTGGGCGGCGTGCGGCATACCCTTCAGATACCACGTCGCAAAGGTGCGGGCGCGCGCCATGAGGGGCAGATGCTCGTGCACGAGGGTCAGGTGCTCGCGCAGCGCGGCAAGACGCTCGCGGGCGTCACGCACAGGCGGGGTCACGCCGTCGCGATAGAGAGCGAGGGCATCCTCGAAGATCCAGGGATTCCCATAGGACCCACGCGCCACGAAGACGGCGGAGGCCGCGGTCTCGCGCAACATGCGTACCGCAGCATCGGCCGTAAACACGTCGCCGGACCCCACGACGGGAATGGACACCGCCTGCGCCACCTCATCGATGGCCGACCAGTCCGCCTGTCCCGTATAGAGCTGCTTGGCCGTACGACCATGAACGGCCACCGCCGCCACGCCGGCGTCCTCGAGCCTTCGCGCAAGCTCGGGGGCGTTGCGGGCGTCGGAGCGAAACCCGATGCGCATCTTTACCGTCACGGGCACCTGGGCACGGGCAACCGCGGCCCGCGCAATCTCTTCAGCGAGCTCGGGGGTCTCCATGAGCGCCGAGCCCTCGCCTTTGGTGATGACCTTGCGCGCCGGGCACGCCATGTTGATGTCGATGAGTGTCAGGCGGTCCCCCACCCGCTCCTGAACCGCTTCGACGGCGGAGGCGAACTGCTCAGGCTTTGAGCCAAACAGCTGCACGCAGATCTGCGGCTCCTCATCCGCCGGAACGACAAGGCGCCAGGTCTTGTCGTTCGCATAGGCGAGACCAGCGACGCTCACCATCTCGGAAAACGCAAGACGAGCACCCCGGCGGCGGCACATGATGCGATAGGCGGCATCGGTCACGCCCGCCATGGGCGCAAGCAAAATCGGCTGCTCGGCATAGAGCTTTCGCAGATCGTCCGAGAACGACATCGGTTTCCCCTCAGAGAATCGAGCGCGGATGCAGCTACGGTCGCCTGTCGCGGCGACGCTATGGGCAGCGAGGCGTCCGCGCGTCTTAACACCAACGGCCCCTCGACGAGCCGTTCCAACGAATGAAGTGGGCGCGGGGCCGGGCGGCTTGCCAAACCGTCCCCGCGATAGCTGATTGAGCGCTAGTCCTCGACCTTGAGGATCGCCAAGAAGGCTTCCTGCGGCACCTCGACGGAACCGATGGCCTTCATGCGCTTCTTGCCTTCCTTCTGCTTCTCGAGCAGCTTGCGCTTGCGCGAGATGTCTCCGCCGTAGCACTTGGCAAGCACGTCCTTGCGGCGAGCCTTCACCGTGGAGCGGGCGATGATCTTGTTGCCGATGGCACCCTGGATGGGCACCTCGAAGAGCTGCCGAGGAATGATCTCCTTGAGCTTGTCGCACAGTCCGCGCGCCAGGCCGTACGCCTTATCCTTGTGGACGATGAAGCTCAGCGCGTCCACCTCGTCGCCGGAAAGCAGGATGTCGAGCTTCACCAAATCGCTCGGGCGATAGTCGGCAAATTCGTAGTCAAGCGACGCATAGCCCTTGGTCCGGCTCTTAAGCTGGTCGAAAAAGTCCAGGATGAGCTCGGCGAGCGGCATATCGAAATGCATCTCGACCGACTTCTGCGACAGATGCACCATGTCACTCATGACGGCGCGGTGCTCGATCGCGAGCTGCATGACCGCTCCCGTATACTCGGGCGGGACGATGATCTTCGCGGTGAGATAGGGCTCCTCGATGTGGTCGATGCGCGTGACGTCAGGCAGGTCCTGCGGGCTGCGGACATCGATCATGGTGCCGTCGGTCTTATATACGTGATAGTCCACGCTCGGGCTTGTGGCGATCAGGTCGAGGTCGAACTCGCGCTCGAGGCGCTCCTTGACGACCTCCATGTGCAACAGCCCCAAGAATCCTACGCGGAATCCGAAGCCAAGGGCCACGCTCGTCTCGGGACTCCAGGTAAGCGAGGGATCGTTCACGTGAAGCTTCTCGAGAGCGTCGCGCAGATTCTCATAGTCCTTGTTGTCAATGGGGAAGATGCCGGTGTACACCATGGGCTTGGCCTCACGGTAGCCCGGCAGCGGCTCGGGACAAGGCCGGTCGCGGTAGGTAAGCGTGTCACCCACGCGCACCGCCTCGGGATCTTTGAGACCGGTCACCACGAAGCCGACCTCGCCGACCGTGAGCGCATCGACCATGGTCTCGGCTGGGCGCTTCACGCCCACGCCGTCCACCAGGAAGTCGGCATCCGCCTGCATCATGCGCAGCTGGTCGCCCTTGCGAATGGAACCATCGAATATGCGGACCGTGGCCACAACGCCGCGGTACTCGTCGAAATACGAATCAAGAATGAGTGCCTTGAGCGGTGCGTCCGAATCGCCCTGCGGCGGGGAAATCAAGAAGACGATGGCCTCGAGCAGGTCATGAATGCCCTCACCCGTCTTGCCCGAAACGCACACGGCGTCATCGGCTGGGATGGCAAGGTCGTCTTCGATCTCGACCTTGACCTCCTCGGGATGAGCAGACGGAAGATCGATCTTGTTGATAACGGGAACGATGTCGAGATTCGCATTCATGGCGAGCGAGGCATTCGACACCGTCTGCGCCTCCACACCCTGCGTGGCGTCGACCACAAGCACGGCACCCTCGCAGGCCGCAAGCGAACGGGAGACCTCATAGGTGAAGTCGACGTGGCCCGGCGTGTCGATGAGGTTGAACTGGTACGTGTCGCCGTCGTCCGCCGTATACATGACACGCACGGCGTTGCTCTTGATGGTGATGCCGCGCTCGCGCTCGATGTCCATGGTGTCGAGCAGCTGCGAGGTCATATCGCGCTCCTCGACGGTATGCGTGAGCTCGAGAATGCGGTCCGAGATGGTGGACTTTCCATGGTCGATATGGGCGACGATGGAGAAGTTCCTGATGTGGGAGATGTCTTGCGTATTCATGTCGCCTATCTTATCAAAGAAAAAGGCCCTGCAGCGCAGGGCCTCAAACACTCACGATGGGGTGCGGGCAGATGCCGTCACACAACTGTGAAGAGCGACCTAGTTGAGGCCCTTCAGGATCAGAGCGACGCCTGCCTTGCGGTTCGCAGCCTGGTTCTTGTGGATGATGCCCTTGGCAGCAGCCTGGTCAAGGCGCTTGTACGCGCGGGAGGCAGCGGCCTTGGCAGCCTCGGCATTGCCCTCCTCAACCGCAGCGTTAACGTTCTTGATGAGCGTCTTGAGCTCGGAGCGCACGGCGCGGTTGCGCACGCGGGCCTTCTCATTGGTGCGGATACGCTTCTTCTGAGACTTGATGTTTGCCACTTCTGGTGATCCTTTCGAGTTATTTCTACCAGCTTCACTATCCGGCCTCTGAGACACGGTTGAGGTCACAAGCGGTGAGTATAGCATGTTTAAGCAGGTGAGAGAAGTGGTTATGCTGTGAAAATACCGTACCAAGCAGGACGGACACACCCAGACCACGAGTGCGGCGTGCCAGATGAGCGCGGTGCGGACGCGTCGCTACCTAGAGACGATGTCCACAACCCACGTGAGAAGCGCCGTCTCGGAATCTTTCGAGCCCTTGAGGGATTCCTCGACCTGCACGGCTCCACGCAGCGCGTCCACGAGCTCCTCGGTCGAGAAGCGCCGGGCCCACGTGAGGTGGTTTTTCACCTGCCAGGACTGAACGCCCAGATGGGAGGCCAAATCCCTCCCCTGTCCTCGCGCGTCGAGAGCCTTCGCGACCAAAAGTTCTCGCAGGCGTGAACAGACAAGCGAGTAGGTGCGGATCTCGCTGCGCGGAGGCAGCAGGTGCAGCAGTTCCAACGTGCGCGGAAGGTCGCGGGCGCTCATGGCATCCAGAAAATCCCACGGCTTGACCTCGGCCGTCCGCACAACAAGGCGTTCGACGTCGGCACGCTCGATTTGAGGAGCCTCCACCATCTGAGACAGCTTTTTGAGCTCGTTATCGAGCATGCGGGTGTTCTCGCCCACACGGGAGACGAGTTCTTCCGCGGCTGCCGTCGATATGGTCTTCCCATAGCGGCGAACCATGCCCTGCACCTGGCGCGGGACCTCCCAACGCTTCTTGGAGGCGCAGTCGATGATGGCCTTGGGACCCACCTTCTGGATGGCTTTGTACAGGCGGGTGTTCTTTGCCAAGGAACCGGCGACAACGAGGCAAACCGTCGTCGGCGCTGGATCGGCGAGATACGAGACGAGCATCTCGCTCATGGGCTTAGGGAGCTTGTCGCAGCCCCGCAGGATCACCAGGCGGAAATCCGAGCCCATGGGAAAGGTGTTGAGCGACGACAGGACGTCGTCCGGCTCCTGGTCGCGCTGCATGTCGCGCTCATCGAGGTTGAAGTCGGCCATACCGGACGCTGCCAAGCGATCCTTGAGGCGCGCTATGGCGGTATCGCGCTTGACCTCGTCGGCGCCGACGATGAGATATGCCGGGAGCAGGGCGGTCTCTGCCATGCCGCCTCCTTTCGCACGAAACAAAGACATGAGGATACGAGCCATTCTACCCCGCGCCCACCGCACCATCACGCCACGACGTCACCTGGAAAAGATTTCCAAGAGCCGATTCCTATGGCCGGGCACGTCGCATCGTAAAGCCGGAGCCTGAGGGGCAAAGCGTCACGTCGCCAGCGTCGATGGTGCAGACGAATAGAGCCCCCGCATCCTCGACCGCCTCGACGGTGGCAGGCGCAGGGTGTCCGTACGAGTTGTCCTCCCCGGCGCTCGCCACGGCAACGCGGGGCTGCAGGCTCACCAGGAGCTCTCCGTCGACCGAAGCAGCCGAGCCATGATGGCCGAGCTTTAGCACATCGACCTTCCCCACCTCTTCTGCGACCTCCTCGAGCTCATCTGCCTCCGCGTCTCCGGTCAACAGCGCAGAGAACTCCTTTCCATAGCGCACTGCCAGCACAAGAGAATCCTCGTTGTCCTCCCCCGCCACGGTGCGTTCGGGCCACACGGCCTTACAGCAGAACCCTCCCACCTGAAGCGCATCTCCATACGCAATCTCGACCGCGTCCAGATCGCGGGCGTCAAGCTCATCGGGGACGTGCTCTGCAGCGCCACGGGCGACGATCAAGCGATTGACCGGCATGAGGTCGAGAATCGCCGGAAGCCCTCCCCAGTGGTCGCGGTCCCAATGCGTCACCACAATCGCATCGAGCGCATAGACGTTGTTACGCACGAGCGCCGCGGCCGTCGCCTCGTCGACGCCCGCATCCACCAGCACCGTCGAGGCCCCTTCGCGCAGCAGGATCGCGTCCCCTTGCCCCACGTCGAGAACGGTGAGGGACGCCGGAGCAAACAGCGACCATCGCACGAAATGCCCCACCACCAACAAAGCTGCGATGCCGCATGCACGCCGGGCGGGCAGACGCCACAGCACAAACACTGCCGCACCCAGCGCATAGAGCGCCATAAGCGACAGCCCCGAAAGCTCCATGGGAACCGACGAGAAGGGAACCCTCGCCAACGCCCGTGCGAGGAATACGGACACGTTTGAAAGCGCAAGCGCCGGAACAAGGACGCCCGTGAACGCCGGCACAAGCGCGGCGACCGCGACACAGGGCAGCCCCACAACCAAAAGCGCGCTCATGGCGGGGCCAAGCAGGAGGTTGGCTACCGGGGCGATCAGGGAAAGCTCTGAAAAGACCGGTACTGTGATGGGCAACGTCGCCCACTGGGCGCAGAGCGTAAGCGCCAGCGCCGAGGCGACCGCATTCGGAAGCCCAACATGCTCCAGAAGAAACGTCACATAGCTTCCGAAGACCAAAATGAACAGCACGCTTGCTGCCGACAGCTGAAACCCCAGGTCATACACGACACCGGGGTCAGCTATTGAGAGCGCCATCACAGAGAGCATGAGGCCCGAGATGCCGTGCGCGCGCCTCCCCAGCAACCCGGCTCCCAGCGACGACCCAACCATGATGAGCGATCTCAACGCCGAAGCCGCCCCGCCGGTAAACACCACGTAGCCAGCCATGACGCTCAGCAAGATGCCGGCGCGCACGCGCCTGCTCCACGACAGATGCCCCAGCACCCCGTCGACGAGCGCCGCCACAAGCGCAAGATGGCTACCCGAGACGGCCACAAGATGCGTGGTGCCGGTACGAGAGAACGCGTCTGAGGCATCCGACGCGTTGAGCTCTGTCGTTCGCCCACACACGATGCCCGCAACGAGTGCCCGCGCAACTGAGGCGGCAGGGTCTATGGCGTCAAGCGCCGCCCGACGCAGCCCGCCGATGGGATCGGGCAGCGTCGATGAGGAGACGTTGCGTATGTACACGGCCTGGACCTCGACGACCTCTCCGGCCATATAGGAGCGCTTGCCCCAGGCATCGGGCGCAAGATCCTCAAAGCGGCCGATCAGCGAAACGACATCGCCGTCCTCGAAGGCCTCATCGCTCGACAGGCTCACCGTCGCCACCGTCGTGCCGCCTGCATCGAGCGCGCGTGCCGATGCGCGGGCGCCAAAGGCGCTCATCGAGGGGTCGCCCGCCACGACATAGACAAACGATGCCGCCGGCCCGGATCGAAGCGTCTGGTATGCCACGCTTCGCGCATGCACGGCAGCGGCCGCTCCCGCCCCGGCTCCCAAGGCTGCCGTTCCCGCCCAGAGAAGCCATGCAGCCACCAGGCACGCCGAGCGCACGCAACGTCGCCCGCCATAGCGCCAAAGCATCATCCCCGAAGCGAGCAGAAGCACCGCGACAGCCGCGACGCACCCCAGAGCCTGCCACGGCGAGAGAGGCGCAGCCGCACCGGCCGTCGCGGTCCCGCAGGCGCTCAGGTGCGCGCCCCATCCCGACTCCATGACCACGGCAGCCGCTACAAGCGCCCCGATGGCACCCCCGCACGATGGCGGCAGATAGGGACGCGGCGGCATCGATCGCTCTGTGCGACTCCCCTTCACACGCATATGAGGTCCTTGAGATTGGCGAATTTCTTCTCACCGATGCCCGAGACACGCATGATGTCCTCGATTGAGGCAAAGGGCCCATTCGCCTCGCGGTCCTCGATGATGGCCTGAGCCGTCGCCGGTCCCACCCCTGGCAGCGCGTCAAGCGCCGTTGCATCGGCGGAGTTGATGTTCACCAGACCTGATGACGCCCCTGCCGGCGACGCCCCCGACGACGTCACCTCCCCCGGCGACGCAGCACCGCCCGAGGAGGTCACGGCCTCGCCCACGCGGGGAACGTGCACCTTCTGGCCGTCCGTTAGCGGAGCGGCCCTGTTGAGGGCGGCTAGCTCGGCGTCCTCGGTAACGCCTCCGGCGGCGCGCAGGGCGTCTTCCACGCGCGACCCCGCCGGCAGCGTCACCACCGAGGGCGTGGCGACCGCTCCTGTGACATCGACCACGATCGTGTCCTGTGCCGGGGCCTCTGCGGCCTCAGGCGATGTTGCGCGATCGCCCTCGGAGTCCCCTGTGGGCGCGGCATCGTCAGCCTCATCCTCTTGAGCGATATCCGTCGTCTCGGCACGGTCGATGAACACCTGCTCTCCTGTCGCCGCCACGCCGCCCAAAAGCACGCTTGCAAGACAGGCGAGCACAACGAGCACCACCGCAGCGGCAAGCGCGGGTCGCTGTCGCAACGCACGCGCCAGGCACACCTTTTCCGACTTCGAGCCATCATGCTGAATCTGCGCCATACCAAGACCACCCCCTTACCCATGCTGACACGGCTAAGGGGGTGGTGAACGGCTCATCGCCACATTCGAAAACGCGACCTTACAGGATTCTTGTCGCAATCTAACAAAACCTGGAAGCCGTCAATATACCTGCAAGCAAAGGGATACCCACATGCTACCGGTCCCGCGGAGCAAGCTCCTCGTGGCGCTCCCGAAGCAGGCGCGGCGGACGATACGATCCGCTCTCGAAGTCGATGTATTCAACCGCATCGACCAAGCGATCGATCATCGCCTCGTGATCAAAAAGATCCCATGCGGCATGCACGTCGTCGAGCTTCGCGTGCGTCTCGGGACGACGCGGCATAAACAGCGTGCAGCAATCGGGCGCGGTCTCGCAGGAGATGTCATAGGTCCCAATCTCCTGGGCGCGCGCAATGATCTCCTGCTTGTCCGAGCCGATCAGCGGACGGAAGACCGGCAGGTCGACGACCTCGTTGACCGCCATAATGTTCTCGAGCGTCTGAGACGCGACCTGTCCGAGCGACTCGCCGGTCACGATGGCCTTTGCACCCTCGATGCGGGCGATGCGCTCCGCGACCGAATACATGATGCGGCGATACATGATGACGCGCAGGGAGCTGGGGCACGTAAGCGAAATCTCACGCTGACAGTCACCGAAGGGAACGACATAGAGACGCCCCACCTGAATGGCCGGGGCGAAGGCGCGCACGATATCCTGGCACAGATACTCGCTCGTGTCTGCAGTCTGCGGGCGCCCCGAGAAATGGACGGGGACGCACACGGCACCGCGACGAGCAATCATCCAGGTAGCGACCGGAGAGTCGATGCCCGAGGACAAAAGCGTCACGACCTTGCCGGCACTGCCGACAGGCAGGCCGCCGACGCCGCGGCGAGAGCGCGCATACACATAGACGCTGCCCTGCACCACCAGGACATGCACGATCGCATCCGGACCATGCATCTGCACGCGCTTCTCGGGGAAGGCCTCGCAGAGCACCTCGCCCACCTGGGCGTTGAGCTCAAGCGACGTCAGCTCATAGTCGGTGTTGGAGCGTTTGGCCTGCACTTTGAACGATTCGAACTCGCCGAACTCCCGCAGCGCGGTCACCGCGGCCCGACAGTATTCCTGCGGGTCGCGATTGGTGTGGAAGGCAAGCGAGACGCGTGCGACGCCCGGCACGCGCAACAGCGTGTCAAAGGCCCGCTCCGCCTCGCCCGGCTGCGAGAAGGTCACGAGAATGTGCCCCGAGATGCGGGTCACGCACGAGACGGAAAAGGCGGCCAAGGCCGCCTTGATGGAATCCATGAGGATGTGCTCGAAGTGCGAGCGATTCTTGCCTTTGAGGCCCACCTCATGGTAGTGGACCAGGCAGACGCGGCTCGCCATGCTACGCGTCAGCCACCTTGTGGCCGAGCGCGCGCTCGAACTTCTCGTGGTCATAGGAGATGTCGCCGTCCACGATCTCTTCCATGGCCATGGAGATGGTGTCCTTGCCGGAAAGCGCAATAGTGATGTCATCGATGTCTTGCGCCGCAAGCACGCGGTTGTGCTGTCCGCGCAGCATGCTGTTGATGTCGCAGGCTCGCTTGGAGGCCAGGGCGGCCAGAAGGAACCGGTTGTTATCGGTCTTGGCGAGCAGATCATCGATAGGCGGCTTGACGACAGACATGCCTCAGATCCTTTCGTACGATTGAAGTATGGATACAAGCTCTTCGCAGGCCCGCTCGCGATCGTCGTTGACGAGCACCTTGTCGTAGCGATCGGCAAGGGCCAACTCCTTGCGGGCGTTGGCAAGCCGCAGCTCGATAGACTCGGGCGTCTCGGTGCCGCGCCCAACTAGACGGGCGCGCAGCTCCTCAAGCGACGGTGGCTTGATGAAGATCAAAATGGCCTCGGGGAAACGCTCCTTAACCTGAAGCGCCCCCTGGACATCGATCTCCAAAATAACCGATGCGCCAGCGGAAAGGCGGCTTCGCACCTCGCTTACCAGCGTGCCATAGCAGTTGCCGTGGACATGTGCCCACTCGACAAACTCCCCGGCGTCGACGCGACGCTGGAATTCCTCGGGGGTAAGGAAATGGTAGTCCACACCGTCAACCTCGCCAGGGCGCGGAGAGCGCGTGGTAGCCGAAACCGTCAGGCCCAGCCCGGGCATGCGGTCGCGCGTCATCGCGACCAGCGTACCCTTACCGGCACCTGACGGTCCAGAAACAACGAAAAGCTTTGGATTGGTGCTACCCACTATTTCGTAAGCGCCTCGAGCAGCTGCTCGCGCTGACGGACACCAAGGCCCTGGACGCGACGGGTGGCGGAGATGCCAAGCTCGTCCATGATCTTAGCGGCCTTGGCCTTGCCATACCCGGGGAGAGACTCGATGAGGGTGGAGACCTTCATACGAGAGGCGATGGGGTCATCCGAGTTGAGAACGGACTCGAGGGTGACCTCGTTCTTCTTGATCTTCTCGCGGAGCTCGGCACGGGCGTGACGGGCGGCAGCAGCCTTCTCAAGTGCGGCCTTGCGCTGCTCGTCAGTGAGCTGGGGAAGCGCCATTAGAACCTCCAATTACGTGATGGAATACATACGATTTCATATGGTCGGACGCATCAAGAGTGCGCGTCCAATCAAAACCGGAACCATACCTTATACGATTGACCTGCAAAGTTCAAGAGAATCGCTGGTAAAGACCATAGAGAAACGTCCTATTTCATAGAACGTACGCGGCGGGCGCACCAAAGAAGGCGTCGCCCGCCACGATCGTTAGACAGAAAGAAGCTCCTGCACAATGGCCTCATAGGCTGCCACGGGATCCTCTGCGGCGGTGATGGGGCGACCGATGACCAGGTGGCTCGCACCGGCGGCAATGGCGTCGGCAGGCGTGGAGACGCGGCTTTGATCGCCCAGGTCAGAGCCGGCAGGACGCACGCCAGGCGTGACGATGAGGGCATCGGGGCCAAGCAGCTTTCGCATATCGGCTGCCTCGCGCGGAGAGCATACGACGCCGTCGATGCCGTTGGCCTTCGCAAGCCCAGCCAGGCGAGCAGCCTCCTCCGCAACGGGAAGCGAGACGCCAATCTCCTCCAAGGAGTCCTGATTCATGCTGGTCAGGACCGTAATGGCCAGCAGTCGCGTACGCGAGGAGCGCTCCTGGGCAGCCTGGTCGGCGCCCTCGCGCGCGGCGGCGAGCATAGCGCCGGACCCCATCCCGTGCACGGTCAGCAGATCGGCTCCCGTAAGCGAGGCCGAACGGGCCGCCCCGCGCACCTGATGCGGAATATCGTGGAGCTTGAGGTCAAGGAAGACCTTAAATCCCCGGTTGATGAACTCCTGCACGATGCTGGGACCTTCGGCATAGAACAGCGTCATGCCCACCTTGAGCCACACGGCATGGCCGGAGAGGCGGTCGGCAAGGCTCAACGCCTCGTCGCGTCCGCAATCGATGGCGACGATGATGCGCTCGCGCGCTTCCTGGTCTAGCATTCGAGGGCTCCGATCAGCTCGTTGATGTCGGAGACGCCCTGAGAGGCGGCCCACTCCTCAAGCTCGTCGACGATGCGCGGCGCAGAGGTCGGGTCGACGAAGTTGGACATGCCGACCGAGACGGCCGTAGCACCCGCGAGGATGAACTCTGCGGCGTCCTCGCCGGTCATGACGCCGCCCACGCCACACACGGGGATGTCGACGGCGTTGGCAACCTCCCAGACCATGCGCACGGCGATGGGATGCAGCAAGGGGCCGGAAAGACCACCCGTGGGCTTGGAGAGCTTGGAGCGACGCGTATGGACGTCGATGGCCATGCCAGGAATCGAGTTGATGACGGTCAAGCCGTCGGCGCCCTCGGCCTCAAGGGCACGGGCGATCTCGGGAAGGCGGACAGGGGCCATCTTGACGAGCAGCGGACGCTTTGTGATGGGACGGCAGGCGCGCATGACCTCGGCAGCCCCCTCCGGGGTGGAGCCGCAAGCCGCGCCGCCGGCGGCGATGTTCGGGCAGCTCACGTTGAGCTCGAAGCCGGCTGCCCAGGGGCAAAGCTCCTCGAAAAGCTCAAGCGCGGCCACATATTCCTCGGTGGAATGGCCCGCCACCTGGCAGATGACGGCCGTACCCTTCGAGGCGAGGTCGGCAAGGTAGTCGCCGGACTCTGCAACAAGGCCGCGAACGCCGGGGTTCTGAAGGCCGACGGAGTTCATCATGCCGCCGCGCACCTCGGTCATGCGGGGCTTGGGATTGCCGGGCCACGGCTCGGAGGCGCAGCCCTTCGTCGTGATGGCGCCCAGACGCGACACGTCAAAGAAGTTCTCGAACTGCCATCCGAACCCGAACGTGCCGGACGCCGTATTGATGGGGTTCTTCATAGGGATGCCGGCAAAATTGACGGCCATGGAAACGCGGCTCACCAGACGACCTCCTTCGCATCGAAGACGGGCCCGCACATGCAGGCGCCCTTCATTCCTCCCGTGGTCTCGACCGCGCACGTGGCGCAAGCGCCGAAGCCACAGCTCATCATGCGCTCGAGCGACGCCTCGCACGGCACGCCGGCCTCGGCGGCCGCAGCGGCCACCTTGGCCATCATGGGCTCGGGACCACAGGTGGCGACATAGCCGTATTCGCCCTGGGCGAGCAGCTCAGAGGCAGGATCGGTGCAGAAGCCGCAGGCGCCTTCGGACCCGTCATCGGTGCAGACGTGCACCGATGCGGCACCCAGACGCTCGAAATCCGCGACGCCCACCAGCTTGCCAGCCGTAGCGGCGCCCAGGCACACATCGAACGCCACGCCCGCAGCAGCAAGCTCGCGAGCCAGACAGAGCACCGGCGGCACGCCGATGCCGCCCGCGACCAAGAGTGCTCGCTTGCAGCCCTCGGGAATGGTCCAGCCGTGTCCGCCGGGGCCCAGCAGGTCGGAGCGGTCGCCCGGCTGCATCTGCGAAAGCCGGTTCGTGCCGTCTCCCACCACCGCATACCAAATGGTCACGGTGCCGGCCTCGGGGTCGACCGACTCAAAGCTCAGCGGGATACGCAAGAGCGACATGGCGTTTCCCGGCACGGCGACGTTCACAAACTGACCGGGTTGAATGGCTCGAGCAAGGTCGGGGGCCGAAATGACGAGCGAGAAGATGCCGTCGGCGATCTTCTCGTTCGACACGACCTCGAACTCATGCATGCGAGCAGGAGAAGGCGTAGGCATTGACGCTCCTATCCCCATGCGGCCGCATGGAATCGAGAATGAACGGCACGGCCCACCTTCGGGCCGTGCCGAGCTGTTGTATAGCGATGTTAGCAGATGACGCCGTCCGTGAGCGTGCGCTTGCCGCCAACAAAGACGTCGGTGGCGCGGCCGGTGACCTCGGTGCCAGCGAACCCGCAGTTGTTGGCCTTGGACTCATAGCCATCGGCACCCACGGTCCAGGTAACCTCGGGGTCGAAGACGGTGATGTCGGCCAGCGAACCCGGCTGGATGCTCACCGCGTCGACGCCCAGTATGCGACGAGGAGCGATGGACATGAGCTCGACCATGCGGCCGTAATCGATCTTGCCGGTCTTGACCAGGTTGGTGTTCACCAGGGCGAGCGACGCCTCGATGCCCGTCATGCCGAAGGGGGCGAGCTCGAACTCGCGCGCCTTCTCCCAGTCGGCGTGCGGCGCGTGGTCCGTGACGATGGCGTCGACCGTGCCATCGATGACACCGGCGACGATCGCGGCAGCATCCTCGGCGGTGCGCAGCGGCGGGTTCACCTTGAGCGACGTGTCATAGGTCTCGCCAATCGCGTCCTCGGTCAGGAACATGTGGTGCGGCGTGGCCTCGCAGGTGACCTCGAGCCCCTCAGCCTTCGCGGCGCGCACGAGCTCAAGGCCGCGTGCGGTGGAGATGTGCTGGATGTGCAGCTTCGCGCCGGTGAGTCGAGCAACGGCGATATCGCGCGCGATCTGAATCTCCTCGCCCTCGGCGGGCCAACCCAGAAGTCCCAGGCGCGTAGAGACGACGCCTTCGTTCACCTGGCCGTCACCGACGAGATCCTCGTCCTGGCAGTGGCTCATGAACACCTTGCCGAACATCTTGCCGTAATCCATGGCGCGGCGAAGCATGCCGGCACCCTGAACGCCGCGACCGTCATCGGTGAAGGCGACCGCGCCGTGAGCGACCATGTCGCCCATCTCGGAGATGATCTCGCCCTTGAGACCGCGCGTCATGGCGCCGGAGGGGAACACGCGGCAGTGGCCCTCGCGCTCGGCGACGGACTTCACGTACTCGATGGTCACGCCGTTATCGGTGACCGGATCGGTGTTGGGCATGGAGCATACGCCGGTCATGCCGCCCTTGGCAGCGGCACGGGTCTCGCTCTCGATGGTGCCCTTGTGCTCATAGCCGGGCTCGCGCAGGTGGACATGCATGTCCACGAGGCCGGGAACGAGCACCTTGCCGGAAAGGTCCAGCACCTCGGCTCCGTCGGCGGAAAGGTCCTCCCCCACCTCGACGATGCGGTCGTTCTCGATCTTCACGTCAACGACGCCGTCGATGCCGGCGGCAGGGTCGACGACATGGGCGGATTTAAGCAGAAAGGCCATTATCGGCACCTCCAAGCAGCAGATACAGGGCAGCCATGCGCACGCAGATGCCAGCGTAGACCTGGTCCAGGATGACCGAGCGCTCGGGATGGTCGGCCATGTAGGAGTCGAACTCCACGCCGCGGTTGATGGGACCGGGGTGGCAGATGATGGCATCGGGCTTCATCAGGTGCTCGCGGCGCTTCGTGAGGCCGAAGAGCTCGTGATACTCGCGCAGGCTCGGGAAGGGTGCGCCCTCGAGGCGCTCGCGCTGGATGCGCAGCATGTAGACCACGTCCAGCTCGGGCAGGACGTCGTCGAGCGAGTAGCTCACGTGGTCGGCGCCCAGAATGTCGGGGCGGGCAGGAAGCAGCGTGCCCGGCGCCACGACGGTGACCTCGGCTCCCATGATCTTAAGTGCGGGAATGAGCGAACCGCATACGCGGGAGTGCCCGATATCGCCCACGATGCCCACCTTGAGGCCCTCGAAGCTGCCCTTGCGCTCCCAGATGGAGTACAGGTCGAGCAGCGCCTGGGTGGGGTGACCATGCTTGCCGTCACCGGCGTCGATAACGTGCGCCGGAGAATGCTGCGTGAGGATGTAGGGAGCGCCTGCATGCTTGTCGCGCACGATAATCATGTCGATCTTGTAAGCGTTGAGCGTCATGACCGTGTCGATGAGGCTCTCGCCCTTCACCGTCGAGGTCGAGGAGCCGCCGAAGTTGAGGCTGTCGGCCGACAGGCGCTTCTCGGCGAGCTCGAAGGAGCTGCGGGTACGGGTGGACGGCTCGTTGAACATGTTCACGATCGTCTTGCCCTTAAGGGTGGGGACCTTCTTGATGGCGCGCTCGTTGACCTCGGAGAACGCTTTCGCGGTCTCGAGGATGGTCATGATGTCGGTGTCGGAATACTCGGTGATGTCGATCAAGTGCTTGTGGTTGAAGGCCATCGCCTACTCACCTCCCAGCGGCGCGGAACCCACATGCGAGCCCGGCGCGACGTGCGTGATCTCGACGGACGAGCGCCCGTCGACCTCTTTGAGATACAGGCGTACGTTTTCCTCGTGCGACGAGGGAACGTTCTTGCCCACGAAGTCGGGGCAGATGGGAAGCTCGCGATGGCCGCGGTCCACCAGAACGGCCAGCTCGATGCGGCTGGGACGGCCGAGGTCCATGATGGCGTCGAGCGCGGCGCGGATGGTGCGACCCGTGTAGAGGATGTCGTCTACAAGCACGATGCGCTTGCCGTCGACGTTGAACGGCAGATGCGTGGCATGAATCTCGGGCGCGAGGTTGGTGAGATAGTCGTCACGATAGAAGCTGATGTCGAGGCTGCCCAGCGGAACACGGACGCCCTCGATCTTCTCGATCTCGTCGGCAAGCGTCTTGGCAAGCATGTCGCCACGCGTGACGATGCCCACGAGCGCAAGGTTCTCACACCCCTCGTTCCGCTCGAGGATCTCATGCGCGATGCGTGTCAGCGCACGACCGATGGCGGTCTCATCCATGATGACGGCCTTTGGTGTAGTGCCCATCGATCTCCTTCCTCCGTCGGTGGCCCCGAGCCACGGCCCCGCCGCTCGCCCGTCGAGCCAAAAAAATAGATGCCTGACCGCCGCGCGGCTCGACACCCAAGGAAGGTCGTTCGATTGTTGTTCCTTGCGGGCATCTCGTACGCGCTTAAAGGTCAATACAATTCTAATACCAGTAAAACACGTGTCAACTGGGATTTTGTAAACGTACTTATGCCAAAAACGCTACGTTTGATTTGCAAGTTCATCGAAACGCTTCCAGGACTCAGCGGGACATGTCCCGCTGAGTCCTGGAAGCGTTTCGCGCTAGCCTCCCGGACGGGGGCCGGATCGGCCGGCCCGCGAAG
>NZ_NFJW01000013.1 GCF_002160065.1 Collinsella sp. An2
CTGTATGCGTCTTAGTTATCGAATATCCGTCTGGTAGGAACCGCGGGCCGCCGGCGTCCCCGCCGGCGTGTCCTCGATCCTGTACGACTTGTATCCCTTCGCATCTGGAAGATGGTGTTGTCAGTCTGTCCTCGGCAGGACCCGGGGTTCTCCCCCTGGTCCTCCCTCGCGGTATCCGGTTCTCAAGGTGCACGCCCCGCGGCCCTGGGCCGCGCGGCAAGGGGATATGTTGCCAGACCCGGGCCCCGCCGGGGGCGGGAATCGGCGTCTCCACGGGGTCTACACAATTCTGGGGTACTTGGAGCAGCCCTCTTTTCTAACTTCCCTGCTTCGCCATAGGGATAGACATCGCTCTCATAATCGGCATTTCCCCAGGTAGCTTCATCCCCTATTCCTGGTTTCTCATTAAGAAGTAGCGCCCACTCGTCTAACGCGCCCTATCAAGAGGCTCTATACAAGTTTCTGTTACAAACCTCAGCATCGGAAGAAAGCCGCTGCAATTCCTTCGAATCGGAAACGTTTTGCGGCAATCCACACGCGCTGAATACGTTTTGTGGCAATCCACACGAACGAGGTACCCTGGAAGGTGGTCGAGCGTGTGATTTGCTACAAAACTCAGCCCAGGCTCGGCGCAAGCGTGTGATCTGCTGCAAAACTCAGCCCAAGCTCAACCCAAGCGTGTGATTTGCCGCAAAAGAGGAACCTCGTTTGCTGCGGCGCAGATTCCAGCAAAAGACATGCTGCCCGCAACCTGGAACAGTCCGCTGCGAAAGGACACTTCTCATATAGACCGCCTCCGCGTATCAAGACCTCTCGCCCTATATAGAGCGCTTCCCCATGTACGTCTTCCTTCACATACAAAAACGGCGAGCCGCCGAAGCGACCCGCTGTGAGCTCGGACACACACGTGCATCCGTATATGTTTTGACCTCTTAGGCCTCGAGCGCCTTCTTGGCGATCGCGGTGAGCTCGTTGAACGACTCGATATCCTCGCAGGCCATCTGAGCGAGCACCTTGCGGTCGAGCACGATGCCGGCGAGCTTCAGGCCGTGCATGAACTGCGAGTAGGACATATCGTTCATGCGCGCAGCAGCGTTGATGCGGGTGATCCACAGGCTGCGGATCTCGCGCTTCTTGGCGCGACGGTCACGATACTGATACTGCAGGGAGTGCTGGACCTGCTCTTTAGCATGCTTGTACGTACGCGAAGCGGCACCGTAGTAACCCTTCGCACGGCTCATAACGGTACGGCGCTTCTTCTTAGCAGACACTGCGCGCTTGATGCGTGCCATATCTCATCAACTCCTCGTAGGGGAAAGAACGTGAACGGTGGAAGGGAATCTACGCGAGACGCGAAACGACGGTCTTGCGGTCGGCGGAGGACACAGTGGCCTCCTGACGGAAACCACGCTTACGCTTGGTGGTCTTCTTGGTGAGGATGTGGCTCTTATAAGCCTTGCCACGCATGATCTTGCCGGAACCGGTCACGCGGAAGCGCTTCTTGGTACCGCTGTGGGACTTCATCTTAGGCATGGACTTCTCCTTAATCGCTTGCAGAACTACTTGTCGCCATCGCTTTTGGAAGGCTTCTCGTCAAACGCTCCCTTGATGGGGGCAAGCAACATGAGCATGTTGCGCCCTTCCAGCTTGGGTGCGGATTCGACCGTTGCGTAGGGCTTCAGGTCATCGGCGAGTCGTTCGAGCACGTTCAGGCCCTGCTCCGGGTGCGCCATCTCGCGGCCGCGGAACATGATGGTGATCTTCACGCGTGCGCCCTTCTTGAGGAAGCGCAACACATGGCCCTTCTTGGTCTCATAGTCGCCCACGTCGATCTTGGGACGGAACTTCATCTCCTTGACCTCGACGCGAGACTGGTTCTTACGAGCCGCCTTGGCCTTCATGGCCTGCTGGTACTTGTACTTGCCGTAATCCATCACGCGGCAGACCGGAGGGTCTGCGTTCGGCGCGATCTCGACAAGGTCAAGACCCTGCTCGTCGGCAACACGCTGCGCGTCACGAATGCCGAAGAGACCCAGCTGGGATCCATCGACACCGATCAGGCGGCACCTGGTAGCGGTGATCTCGTCATTGATGCGCGTGTCATCGTGCTTAGCTATTTTCCTTACCTCCCTACAAATGAAATGACCCGGAGCCTCCAAGAGACATCCGGGTTCACACACTCGAAGAAACGGCAGCAAACGCTGCCGCATACCTGTTTGTTGTGAAGACCAGACAGCTGCTCTAAGGCGCCGAAAGGTGGGGACCCGCAGGTCCCACTTTGCAAACATCGCTTGCGCGATGCAGAGCGAATGATAGCACAGGCCATAGCTCTTCATCACAAGACCACGAAAGCCCTGAGAAGTGTGGTGCCTGAGAAGAGACTCGAACTCTTATGGTGTTGCCACCGGCGGATTTTGAGTCCGCTGCGTCTGCCAATTCCGCCACTCAGGCTCGTATGGCCGGGCTTATCGCCTGTGTACCAGTGCGTACCGGCACATGGTACCACAGTTGATGCGCGCAGGCCATGAGACCTCCCGACAATCAGGCCTCCTCGAGGCTTATGAGCTCGACCGAGCGGGCCATCTCGCAGTCGTCACAGCCTCGCCCGTCGACGCTCGCCTCCCCTGTCTGGTTGTCGAAGGGATCCCAGCGGATTCCGTCGGCCGGCGGTGTGAGCTCGGCCTGAAACGCCCCGTTCGCAACCATGCGCCAGGGGTCGAGGTTACCGAAGTGGTGGAGACGGCGTGCCTCGTCGCCGGTACGGCGTGCAGACGAGCCAAACGAGCAGTCCGCCCACAGCCAGCCATACTCATCGGTGTAGAACTGGGCCCAATCGTGCGGCCCCACATGGTCGGGGGCAACGTAGAGTCCGCTCTGCCAGCGAGCGGGAATCCCGGCGATGCGGCACATGGTGATAAACGTGAGCGCGAACACGCCGCAGTCCCCTCGCAGGGACTTGGCGCAGGAGTCCGCAATATCGTCAAGCTGGGCGTAGGCAGGCTGATAGCGATAGTCCACGTTGCGGGTGATGTAGTCGTAGATGGCCCGTGCTCGATCGATCGGGCGTTCTATGTCTGCGACCACACGCGCGGTCAAAGCCTGCAGATAGGGTGTGAAGCGAATGTGCGGACGCTGCTCGGCAAGATCTGCCGAAGTGTAGGCAGGATCGGGATCGGCGACAGCGTGCTGCGCCGGTGCGGGCGCGAGCGTGTCGACATAGGGTGCGCAGATACGGTAGCGATAGGTGACCTCGAACGCGCGCCTGTCGGTAGACTCCCAGTACACGGTGCGCGCCGGAACATCCTCAGGAGCAATCTGAGCTCCCGGCGTCGCATCGAGCACCTGGATGTCCGACTGCTGGAATGACGCCGCCGGCAAAGGCAGCCACGCGCGGACCGTCTCTCCCGGCAAAGCTCCCGGCACCTCGATGCGGGCGCGCAACGTGATGGCACGCTCGGCCTGCCCATCTGCACGCATACGGGCAAGCATGGCGTCACGAGCGGCGATGTCCGCGGGAGGCTCGGGCTTGAGACCCGGGACCTCGGCGGGATATACGCGCAAGGAGTCGAGGAGGTTCTTCAAGAAGCGCTGCTCTCCATCGATAAAGCGCCAATCCATGCGGCGCGTGCGCACCAGGCGGTCAAGATCGTCTTCGGTAAAGGGGGGCCACTCGGCACGAATGAGCTCGAGCGCGCGGTCGCGCGTGACGCTGAACTGTCGGGCAAGGCGCCCCATGCGGTGCCGCTCGACACGCAGACACGCCTCGAGCTCGGGCTGGACGCCCGATTCGATGACGCGCGTGCACTCTGCGATGGCCTCGTCCAAATGGCCGGCGGCCTTGAGACGCGCGATCTCGGGCGGAAGGCCCACGTCCAAGTATCGATAGTCATCGTTTGAGACGTCGTCTGTCGAGCCGACCGGCCCGACGTCTACCAGCTCGTCCTTATCCGGATAGTTGCATACAATCGCCATCGGCGTGTTACCTCCACCGTCCATCCGAGACGCCGCACTGCCTGTTGACGCCTACAGGTTTATTGCACTCGTTCGATAGGATACGCCTCTCTCCGGAGTTCTGCGACATCCCGTTTTCGCAGGCAGCCATTGCCCCAGGCAGTACGCCGAGGAGGGGCGCTCGATCTTGGGGCAGGCCTGGCGGCGCGTGCGGGCAGCTTATCCCCGGCGTCGGAGCGAAGCGGTGAATGTCGCCTCGGCTATCGAATCTGCATACCTCATCGAGTATCGAACGCACAGAAACAGAAGGAGGCCCCGAGAGCCTCCGCGACATCCGTCATGCCTGCACTATGGCGGGCAAAACGTATCACGAAAACCCTTCGGGGCCTCCTGAGCAGCCTCAAAGCAGGCGGTTTACGCCTGGTTCACCGAACCGAACTCGGCCATGAGCTCCTTGGTGCGGGCGACGATGGCCTCGCGACCAGGCTTGAGGAGCTTACGCGGATCGTAGCCCTTGCCCTGCTGATCGGAGCCGGCCTCGATGTAGCCGCGCGTAGCCTTGGCGAAGGCGAGCTGGAGGTCGGTGTTCACGTTGATCTTCGCAACGCCCATGGAGATGGCCTTCTTGATCTGGTCCTCCGGGATGCCGGTGCCGCCATGCAGCACGAGCGGCAGGTCGCCGGTGAGGGCCTTGATCTCGCTCAGACGCTCGAAGGACAGGCCGGCCCAATCCGCGGGATACACGCCGTGGATGTTGCCGATGCCGCAGGCGAGGAAGTCGACGCCCAGGTCGGCGATGGCCTTGCACTGCTCGGGATCGGCGAGCTCGCCGTTGGAGGTGACGCCGTCCTCGGTGCCACCGATGCCGCCGACCTCGGCCTCGACGGAGATGCCCTTCTCGTGGGCGACCTTCACGACCTCGGCGGTGCGCTCGAGGTTGAGCTCGAAGGTCTCCTCGTGGCTGCCGTCATACATGACGGAGGTGAAGCCGGCCTCGATGCACTTGAAGCAGTCCTCATAGGAACCGTGATCGAGGTGCAGGGCCACCGGCACCGTGATGCCCAGGGCCTCGACGCAAGCCTTCACCATGTCGGCACAGACCTTGTAGCTGCCCATCCACTTGGCGGCACCACCAGTGCACTGCATGATGAGCGGGGACTTGGCCTCCTCGGCGGCCTGCAGGATGGCGAGGGTCCACTCCAGGTTGTTCGTGTTGAACGCGCCCAGACCGTAGTGGCCAGCCTCGGCCTTCTTGAGCATGTCAGTTGCATTGACGAGCATAGAAAACCTCCCATATCAGGATTGCCCTAAAACAGTTCGCATTTTACCACGCTGGCTCAGAGCCATACCGATGGAATGGCCTCGCGGAGCGCATTCTTGCGACGAAGATGATCGCGCGCGCTAACGCCCCTCGCGCCGTGCGTGCTCGTGCAGCGCCCGCACCATGAAGGGGTTGCCGGCAAGCTCGGAGGCGATCGTGGTTGCGGGGCCATGGCCCACAAAGCAGCGCGTCTCGGGCGGCAGCACCGTCCCCAGCTTTGCGAGCGACTTCATGATGGCGCCCTCGTCTCCGCCCTCGAGGTCGGTGCGGCCGTGGCTTCCTGGAAACAGCGTATCGCCCACAAACGCCACGGGGCCGTCTTCCGTCGCCGCAAACAGCACCACGCCGCCCGGCGTATGGCCCGGTGTGGCCACGACCTGCAGATGCACGTCGCCCACCGCGATGACATCCCCCTCGGTGACCAGGCGGCTCGGCTCGCCGGGGTCTTCGGTCTCGATGCCCCACTTCTGGCGCTGGTGATCGATGTTGGCGCGCACCATGGGAACGTCCTCGCCCGAAAGGACAAACGGCGTCTCCTCCCCCAGCGCGCGCCGGATGCCGGCGACGCCTCCCACATGGTCGGCATGACCGTGCGTGCACACGATGCCTCGCAGCTCCACATCCGGATGGCGATGCGAAAAGTCGGCGACGAGCGCCTCGCCATCCCAGGCGGGGTCGATGACCAAGGCCTCGCCTTTGCTTGTGATGAAATAGGTGTTGGTCTCAATGGGACCGTTCACCACGCACTCGATATCGATCGAGCCGTGCGGTGTGAGGTCGAGGATGGACGTCTGCGTATCCATGGGAATCCTTTCAAACAGGTATGTGTAGCTCGCCATTGGGGACGGGTACAGTTGGCAGGCGCGGCGGTGTACCGAGGCATTCGCCAACTGTACCCGTCCCCAATGGCGAGCCTGTCCGTCTACCCGCGACGCTTCATGGTCTTGGAGCCTTCGCCGGGCATGAGGCGGCGAGCATCGTAGACGCTCTCGACACGGCTGATGGCCGCCAACAGCGGGTCCAGACCGCTCGCGTCGGAAATCTCGACCAGAAAACGCAGGGTGGCAATGCCCTCGCGATTCGTGGAGGTCGATGCCGACAGGATGTTCGCACCGGCATCGCCGATGGCGATCGTCACGTCCTTGAGCAGGCCCATGCGGTCGAGACACTCGACCACGATCTCTACCTGGAACAGCGCGTCGGCAGCGTTGTCCCACTCCACGGCGATCATGCGCTCGGGGTGCTCCATGAGGCCCTTCACGTTAGGGCAGTTGGCTCGATGCACCGAGACGCCGCGCCCACGGGTGATGAAACCCACGATGTCGT
Organism: Collinsella sp. An2; assembly: GCF_002160065.1. GTDB lineage: Bacteria > Actinomycetota > Coriobacteriia > Coriobacteriales > Coriobacteriaceae > Limicola. The sequence continues at coordinate 6,599 of NZ_NFJW01000013.1, forward strand.
CGCCCGCAACGGGGTTGCAGCAATGCGCCAGGCGCACGAGCAGCCCTGCATCGGGCGACCCCTTCACCACGACGCCGGAGTTACCCTTGTTCTTGCGAGGACGGCGGTTGGAGCCGCGTGCGGGATGCGAAGCCGCGATTGCCTCGACGGCCGGGGCCGTCACCTCGGGCTTGGGGTCCAAGATGTGCGCCACCTTGTTGCCCACCATGCGCGGAGCGACCTTGCCGGACCCCACCGCGGCGAACAGGTCCTCGAGCTGCTTGTAGTTGAGCTGCTCGCAGACCGTGTTGAGGGCGCGCGTAGAGCGCGGCGTCGAGATGCCATATCCGCGCTTGCGCAGGTCCTTTGCCAGGATCTCTCGTCCGGCCGCGGCATCCTCGTCCTTGGTCGCCGCAGCAAAATACCGACGAATCTTGGACTTCGCCGACGGCGTCTTGACGATGTTCAGCCAGTCGCGCGACGGCTTGGCATTCTTGTTGGTGAGGATCTCCACCCGGTCGCCGGTGAGCAACACGTGCGTCAGCGGCGCGACCACGCCGTTCACCTTGGCGCCAACGCAGTGGTTGCCCACCTCGGTGTGGACGGCGTAGGCGAAGTCGAGCGGCGTAGAGCCCGCGCGCAGGCTCATGACCTCGCCCTTGGGGGTGAAGACAAAGATCTCCTGGTCGTACAGGTCCACCTTGAGGGAGTGCAGGAACTCCTTGGGGTCCTCGATCTCGTCGGAGGCGACCCAGTCAAGCGAATGCTTGAGCATGTTAATCTGGTCGTCGAGCCGCTGGGCGTCGAGCGACTTCGTAGCCGACGACCCGCCCGACTTCTTATAGAGCCAGTGGGCGGCGATGCCGTATTCGGCCTGCTCGTGCATCTCGTAGGTGCGAATCTGGATCTCGAGCGGGCGCGCCGTGGGTCCGATGACCGTGGTGTGCAGGCTCTGGTAGTTGTTGAGCTTGGGCATGGCGATATAGTCTTTGAACCTGCCCGGCATAGGATGCCACAGGGAGTGCACCGCACCCAGCGCAGAGTAGCAATCGCCCACCGTACGGCAGATGACGCGCAACGCCACGAGGTCGTAGATCTCTGAGAACTCCTTGCCCTTGCGGCGCATCTTCTGATAGATGGACCAGTAGTGCTTGGAGCGCCCGTTGATCTGAAAATCGGTGAGGCCGGCGCTTTTGAGCTCGTCGGTAAGTGTCTTTATGGTCTCGGCCAGGAACCGTTCACGCACCTCGCGCGACTCCGCCACCATGCGTGCGATGCGCTGGTAGGCGTCCGGCTCCAGATAGAAGAACGAGAGGTCCTCGAGCTCCCACTTGATGGAGCTCATGCCCAGGCGGTCGGCGAGCGGCGCGTAGACGTCCATGGTCTCGCGCGCCTTGAAGAGCCGCCGATCCTCGCGCAACGCCGCAAGCGTACGCATGTTGTGTAGACGGTCGGCGAGCTTCACGATGATGACGCGAATGTCCTTCGACATGGCGAGGAACATCTTTCGCAGGTTGAGCGCCTGCTTCTCGTCCATGCTGTCGACTTCGATGTTGGTGAGCTTCGTCACCCCGTCGACGAGCTCGGCGACGGTATCGCCGAAGATGCCCGCGACGTCCGCAAGCGATGTCTCGGTGTCCTCGACGGTGTCATGGAGCAGCGCCGCGCACACCACGTCGCAGTCCATCTTGAGCTCGGCCAGAATAATCGCGACCTCTACGGGATGGTTGATGTAGAGCTCACCGGAGCGACGCTTCTGGTTGGAGTGCTTTTCCGCCGCGAAGCAATAGGCGTGCTCGACCTTGGCGCCATCCTCGTCGCTCATGTACTTGCCGCAGAGCTGCGCGAGTTTGTCGTAGTTGTCGGCCTGAATCTCGGGCGGGAGGTCATCCGCCCGGGTATAGAGCACCATCTTGTCGAACGGCTGCAGGGATGCATCGTGCGCCGCGCGGGAAGCTGCGTCCATAGTCGCCCCCTTACCTCGATGTTCTCACGCCCGAGGGACGATCGGGCGATTCACTCGTGCAAGCATATCATGAGCCGGTGCCTCAAGCGCCCAGCGGCGAAACGCCGTAAAGGCGACGCGGGCATGCAGCCCCTCCAGATACCTGATAGAGCTGGTCAGCGCCATACGCCCAGGGTTTTCGGCCATATGGATGCGCCGTCCCTCGTCGTGGCCGGAAACCTGCGCGAAACCAAGCTCCTCGAAGATCGCCAGGCCGCTGCCCACGCTGCGCTCGTCCACAGGAGTTCGCGCGTCGATGGCAAGGCACATGTTGGCGATGTCCAGGTCGCTGGCCTGGAAGCTCCCCTCCCCCGTCTTGCCGCGATTGGCGCGCCACATGGTCTGAAGCGCGCGATAGAGCGTCACCAGCTCGTCCCGCTCGGGGGCCGCCGCATCCAGCATGCGCTCGTTGATGCGGGCATCGCGGGCAGAATACAACAGGTGGATGGACGCCGGAGCGCCATCGCGCCCTGCGCGGCCGCTCATCTGGTTGAACTCAGTCGCCGAGAACGGCATGTGGTAGAGCACCACGTGGCGGATATCTGGCAGGTTCACGCCCTCGCCGAACGCCGATGTCGACACGATGCACGACAGCGCCCCCGACCGGAAGGCGTCCTCCACCCGCGCGCGATCCGAGCGGGTGAGCCCTGCGTTGTAAAACGCCACCGAACCCGCGAGCTCGGGAACGCGCTTGCGCAGCGTGCGGGCGAGCGACAACGACTGGTCGCGCGAGTTGACGTACACGACGCACTTCTCGCCCGTGGCCACGATGGAGACCAGGCGGTTTTCGCGGCTTGCAAGGTCGCGGTCATCTTCGATGTCCAGGTTCTCGCGCACCGTGCCGTCCACCACCACGCGGTCGATACCCGCCAGGCGGCAGATCTCACGCGCGACGGAGGTGTCGGCTGTCGCCGTGGCAGCCAAGACGCAGGGGCGCCCTAGATCCTCGAGCACCTGAGGAAGGTCCTGATAGGCGGTTCGGTCGCCGCCTTTGGCACCTGCCGCATGGTGCGCCTCGTCCACCACCACGAAGCCCACGCGCCGCGCGCGGGCAAACCGGCTGCGGTGGATGGACAGGAACTCCGGGGTCGTGAGCACGATGTCCACCGAGCCGGACTCGAGCCCGGCAAAGGCGGCATCGCGCGCCGCCTGGACGCTCTCGCCGGTAAGCACGGCCACGCGAACACCCAGCTTGCCGCAGACGGAAGCCAGGTGATAGGCCTGGTCGGCCACGAGCGCGCGCAGGGGATATACGAAGACGCTGGCGCGACCGTTCAGCACGGCCTCGCGCACGGCATGCACCTGGAAGATAAGCGATTTGCCGCGCCCCGTCCCCATGACGGCGAGCACGCTCTCGCCTCGCTTCAAGGCGTCGAGGGCCTCGACCTGGGCGCGATGCGGCTCGGCGGCACCGATAAACGTATGCAGCAACGTACGGGTAAGCTCGTCGTAGGACAGATTTGCAAGCATGGCGCGCCGCTCGGCACCCCGAGCGGCAAGGTCTGCCGCAGAGGCATCGGGAACCGCGGACGGCTGGGCACAGGGCCGGCCGCCCTGGGACGGCTCCCCCTTGGCGAGCGCCGCATCGGAGGCGCTACCCGGGGCACCTGCGCCCTGGGCGGCGCCGGCGGGCGCATCGTCGCAGGTGCGGCGCAGAATGTCCTTCACCATGAGCTTGGGCTTCACCCTGCCCTGCCAATGCTCGGCGACCGCCTCGAATACCAAATCGACCACGCTGTCGCAGGCACACAGGGCATCGACGTCGGGCGCACGGAACATGATGGCGGGCACACTCGCCACGCCGTCGGTCGCCGTGAAGCGGATGTGATCGCCCGTGCGGCCCACGACGGCACGGTCCTGCATGGTGACGCCCGTCGCCGCCAGCAGCGGCACCCGGTTGCCCTGGCCAAACGGCTCCAAGATCGAAATCTGCTCGACCGTGTCGATGTCGAGCTCCGAGAGTGAGACGGTCGCCGCGACCTCGCCGGTATCCTCAAAGGCTTCGGCAGGCAGCTCAGAGAGCACGGCATCCATGCGCTCGCGAAGCGCATCGAGGTTCTCGGCAGGAAGGGTGACGCCCACCGCGCCGGCATGCCCGCCGAACCGCGTGAGCAGATCGGAGCACTGCTCCACCGCCTCGAACAAATTCACCGTTCCCACCGAGCGACCCGAACCGCGCGCGACGCCGTCTTCGATTGAAAAGAGCAGGCAGGGCACGTGATACCGATTGACCAGACGGCTTGCCACGATGCCCTTCACGCCCTCGTGCCAGCCTTCTCCACCCACCACGATCACCCGTCCGCCGGTATAGGTCTCCTCGACCTTGGCCATGGCGTCGTCGGTAAGGTGCGCCTCTATGTCGCGCCGCTCTTGGTTGATCTGCTCCAGCTTTGCCGCCAGGCGACCGGCCTCCACGGGGTCGCGCTCCAGCAGCAGGTCGAGGGCGAGCGTCGGGTCGGCCATGCGCCCCGCCGCGTTGAGCCGTGGGATGAGCGAGAACGAGAGCGCGTCCGCCGTAATCGTCGACAAATCCGTCTTGGTAAGCGCGGCAAGCGCCACAAAGCCCGGACGCGACGTGGCGCGCATCTGGGCGATGCCGTCGGCCACAAGAGCGCGGTTCTCGGGCGTAAGCGGCATCATGTCCGAAACCGTTCCAAGCGCGGCGACCTCGGTATAGCGCCGCCACAGCTGGGGTTTGCCGCGGCGCGTCCCCAGCACGTCCACCAGCTTGAGCGCGACGCCCGCGCCAGCAAGCTCGTGCGAGGGTCCGAAGGGGACGAGCTTGGGGTCCGTGAGCGGAACGCCTTGCGGCACCATGTCGGCTGGCTCGTGGTGGTCGGTCACCACCAGGTCGATGCCGCGCTCGCTGAGATACGCCACCTCATCGCGGGCGGCAATGCCGTTGTCCACCGTGATGACCAGCGACGGGGCGCACGCCTTGACCACGCGGTCGAGCGCCGCCTCAGAGAGGCCGTAGCCCTCGTCGAACCGGTGTGGAATGAACGCGTGCACCCGGGCGCCAAGCTCCTGCAGCGCTTCGGTAAGCAGGCAGGTCGACGTGATGCCGTCCACGTCGAAGTCCCCGAACACGGCGATGTCCTCGCCCGACTCGATAGCGGCATCCACACGGTCGGCGACCTCGGACATGCCCGGGATGGAGAGCGGGTCTGCCCAGTCGCGCTCGAGCGAAGGGGTGAGGAAGAGCCTCCCCTCCTCGACCGACTGGATGCCATGCGCCACCATGATTCGCGCCACGAGAGGCGCGACCTGGAGCTGCGTGGCAAGTTCGTCGGCAAGGCGGGGGTTCTGCGGAGAAACGACCCAACGATGCGTGGTCTTAAGCGATGCCATGGCTACCACCTGCCCCAAGCGATTTGCCGCATGGCGGCGATGGCTGCGCGGACAGGTGCCGCGATATGTGGCAGAGCGCGGCAGCATGGCACGCAACCGCGCGTAAAAGATGCGCTTGTCATAGCGAACGTCCTTGTATATGGCCCGCTGCGGCGAGCCGAGCTGTTGTTCGCCGGTCATTATACCCTGTGGCCCGGACAGACCCACTGTGCCGCCCGGCGAGCGGGCTCGTTCGCAGGACCGGCGGCAGCTTTCACGCATGGGGTTGTCCCACGGCGCGCTCACGGAGGACGCACCCTATCGCGGGCAGCGCTCCCTAGAACCGACTTGACGCACGCAATGTCGGCTCTTGGCGGCGCCGCTCCGAGCGCGCGGGAACCGGCGCGCTCACCACACGCGTCGCCGGCCTGTGCGAAGGGCGCGGCGCCGGTGCCGACGCGCCATACGTACGCGCCGCGCCGCCGCGCGTGCCCGTTGCAAATCCCTGCTGCGTCGGGCGCAGGGTCTCCCACGGCACCAGGGCGCCAACAGCTCCCACCGCCGCTATCACCAGCACGAATGCCCCCGCCATCAAGGAGTACGGCATCACATGGATACCTACGCCCACCACGCCCCAGACAACGGCAATGCCGAAGGCGACGTCATCACACAGCCTGCGCATGAGGTACGAGACGGCAAGGAGCGCCGCGGCCGTAAACATCGTTCCCGCCCCGGCGGCAACCGGATCCGTGCCGGCGCCTTGGGCCGCTACGCCAGACACGCAGGACGCCATCAACACGGCAAGCCATCCGCCCCACGCAGAAAACGGCATCCAGCGGGTCCACTCCCCTGTTATGCGCTCCCATACGAAGGCGCCGGCGACAGATGCCCATTGCAACACGGCCACAATCGTGGAAAGCACGTCGAGCCCCGAGCACCACAGCACCTGCCATGCCGCACCCAGCGCGCAACCGGCTGCAACCAGACCGAGCGCAGCGTCGCGTACGGGAGGCCTCATCTCCGCTGTGACGGATACGCGAGCAAGCCAAATGCCCACACCAAGGTCGATGACCCATGTCATGGTATACGCGTACCCCGCCGGGATAAACCAGAACGGAGCGGTATCGGCGATCTGCGCGACGGTGCACCCTCCCGCCTGAACGATGTCATATGCCACACCGATGCCGACCATAGCCACCCATGCGATCCAGCAAGCTGCCAGAAGCGGCGTGGAAGGACGCGCCGACGGGATGCGCATCGACTGGCGCTGCGATCCCCAACGCGCGGCAGAACCCCGCGGTGTCTGAGAAGGCTGTGACCTGCGCGGCGATGACTGACGCGCACGGCTTGAAGGCGCAGGCACATGCCCGCGTCCGGAGCGACGCGACGCCGTCGTCGGTGCGGGTGCCGCCGGCCATCGCGCGGTCATCCCCAGACCATATGAGGGCTGGGCAGCCGAAGACACGGGACCAGAGGGCATGGGCCGCCGCGAAGCCCCGGAGACATACTCGCGCGGAGCCGCGTTTGATGCATCCGCCCACCGCATCTCCGGCCGGACACCTCCTTGCCGGTCCATACGCACCTCTGGAGCATGCACCCGTGCACGTGGCAGCGGCTGCGTCACCTGGGCGGGAGAAAACCGCGTTCCCACCGGTCGGTACGCCCCCGATGTCGACGATACGACCTGCCCGGACGACGCCACACCCCCCGAAACGTATCCCGACGCATGACGCATTCCCTCGAGGCCGCTCGCTGGGCGAGGGTGTAGAGGCTGCTGGACCGCAGGGGGCTCGACCTGCACCGACGCCTCACGCACCTGTGCATGTCCCCAAGAACGGGCGGCATGGGCAGGCCGATAGTCCCCGCGCGATGTCCTTGAGGCGCGCGCCGGCCGCCGCGTCTCAGATACGGGCGCCCCCTTTTCAAAACGCGTCGACGAGGGGTGCGCGGGAGCGTGAGCGACGTCTTTGATTCGGGCGCGGTCGACGTGCGGCGCCGGCTTTGTCGCCGCCTTCCAGGCAGCGCGCCACGTAGTCCGGGGTGCCGGGCGTGGCGTGGGGTGCTGCGACACCGCAAACCCCGCGCCGGCGCCCTGATGCGGCGCGCGCGGGTGCGCATGCTGAGACGCTGTCTGTCGAGATGTCGCCATATATGCTCCGGTCATAGCTTTGGGAGGGACATTGTTTGCCCCGCCTCAACAATAACCTCAAATGCCCTGGTTGGTAATATTGTGACAACATCACGCGCCATTCGGCGGCCTCAACGGTCAAAAAGAAGCCCCAGGTGGCTAAGATGGTGGAGGCGAGGCATCGCGAAAACCGCATGCCAGCCTCAATTGCAAAGGAGCAGCCATGTCCAGGACGCTCGTTCTTGTTCGCCATGGAAAGCCGGAGCCTGCCGGACCCGGTGTAGTCGATTTCGACCGCAAGCTCACACCCGCAGGCATCGCGGCGCTGGAAGGCCCCGACGGATTTAACCGTACGTTTAGCCTTCTCTTGGATGAAGAGCGAAGCGGCGCCGAGATTTGGACAAGCCCCGCCGTACGCGCCCGACAGACCGCCCAGGCGGTGGGTCGCGCTCTGGACAACAACGCCATGCGCGATTGCGAGCAGCTGTGGCAGCAGGACCACGCCGGATTCCTTGCGGAGGTCGCCTCGAGCTCTGCGCCGTGCGTCATCGCCGTGGGGCATATCCCCTTTATGAACGAGGCGGTCGCCTATCTTACCGGCGCTGCGATTTCCTTCAAGCCCGGCGGAGCCGCCGCCATCGAGCTGCCCGACCCGTGCGAACCCGCTTCGCTTCAGCAGGGCTCGTGCCGCCTGCTGTGGTTTGTGCAGGGACCGACCGTCGCGTCATAGGCGCGGCAATCGGAACCTGCGCACACATATCATTTATGCGGACAGCTCGACGATCTTCGTTCCATGGAGCTCTCGGGCGCCCAAGGCTTCTGCAACCGCATCCGCATTGCGGAAGGTGATGCCCGCGCCGGGCAGAATGATCAACCGGTCGTCAGCGGCATCCATAAGCGCACGCAGATGCCCCAGGTTGTCTTCGATAGCCGTTCCGGCCGCGCCCCCGTGCGTCAGGATGCGCGAGAAGCCCAAATCGACCAGCTCGTCGATTGCTGCTGGCTGCGCGTCTTCCGGCAGCTCGTCGAAGGCCATATGAAACGTCATGTCGAGCTCCATATCGAAGGCGTCTGCCGCGCTTCGGGCAAGTGTGACCAGACGCGTCAGAGCCGCATGATCAAGCTGGAGCGCCCCCTCCTCGTCCGGGGCCAGGCAGCCCAGCACGATACCGTCGGCACCCGCCTCACAGGCAGCGAAGACGTCCGCCTCCATCGCCTGCAGCTCCGCCTCGGTGTAGACGAAGTCCCCGCCGCGCGGGCGAATCATCGCCATGACGGCGGCGTCGTGCTCGTGCGCATAGAGCGTCGCGACCTCCATGACGCCTATCGACGGCGTGGTGCCGCCCACGGCAAGGTTGTCACAAAGCTCGATGCGCCGCGCCCCTGCCTCGATGGCCTGTGGCACCAGCGTAAAGTTCTCGGCGCAGAATTCGCGCAGGAAATCAGCATTGCCCATAGGTGATTCTCCCCTGTTTGCCGGAGGCCGTCATTGGCCGAGATTATACGACACCCATATGCGCACTCGCCATCTGCCATTGGGGACGGGTACGGTTGGCAGGCGGACGGCAAATCGCCCCCGCCTGCCAACCGTACCCGTCCCCAACGGCACACCCGTCCCCAATGGCAGATAACAGGTTGACAAAAGCCCCGGCAGCCGCAGAGGCCACCGGGGCAAAAACGTAAGCCAGAACGTGCCTGTTCCCTTCTGGTCGGCTAGCCGCCCAGATACGCCTTTCGCACGTCGTCGTTGTGCAGCAGCTCCTGGCCCGTACCCGTGAGGGTAATGGTGCCCGTCTCCATGACGTAGCCGCGCGTCGCGATCGAAAGCGCCGCCTGAGCGTTCTGCTCGACCAGCAAAATGGTCGTGCCGGCCTTGTGGAGCAGCTCGATGATCTCGAAAATCTGCTCGACCATAATGGGCGCAAGGCCCATCGAAGGCTCGTCGAGCATGAGCAGCTTGGGGTTCGCCATAAGGCCACGGCCCATGGCGAGCATCTGCTGCTCGCCGCCAGAAAGCGTGCCGGCCACCTGGCGGCGACGTTCCTTCAGGCGCGGGAAATGGGCGTAGACGCGCTCGAGGTTATCGGCGATCGTCTCCTTGGGCTGGGTATAGGCACCCATATCGAGGTTCTCCTCGACCGTCATCTGCGCAAAGACGCGACGGCCCTCGGGCACGTGCACCAGGCCGTTGGCGACGATGCGCTCGGCCGGCATGTGCATGATGTCCTGGTCCATGAACTTAATGGAGCCAGAGCGCGAGCGCAAAAGACCGGAGAGGGTCTTCAGCGTGGTGGACTTGCCGGCACCGTTTGCACCGATCAGCGCCACGATCTCGCCGTCGTTGACGTCGAAGGAGATGTTCTTGATGGCATGGATGGCTCCGTACCACACGTTGATGTTGTACACGGAGAGCATTTACGCCTCGACCTCCTTCTTCTGCTTGCCCAGATACGCCTCGATGACGGCGTCGTTCCGCTGGATCTCCTCAGGCGTGCCCTTGGCGATGATCTTGCCGAAGTTGAGCACGCAGATGCCCTCGCAGATGTTCATGACCAGGTTCATGTCGTGCTCGATGAGCATGATTGCGATGTGGAACTGGTCGCGAATCTTAACGATGTTCTCCATGAGCTCGGCGGTCTCGGAGGGGTTCATGCCCGCCGCCGGCTCGTCGAGCAGCAGCAGCTTAGGGTTCGTGGCAAGCGCGCGCACGATCTCCAGGCGGCGCTGGGCACCGTAGGGCAGGCTGCCCGCCTCGTGATCGGCCAGGCCCGTCATGCCAAAGATGTCGAGCAGCTCCATGGCGCGGTCGTGGAACTCGCGCTCGGCCTTCCAGTGGCGCGGCAGGCGCAGGATGCCCGAGACCATGCCGCATGGGATCTGGTTATGCAGACCGATCTCGACGTTCTCCTCGACCGTAAGGGAGCTGAACAGGCGAATGTTCTGGAACGTACGCGCCACGCCCAGCTGGTTCACCTTGGCGGGGCTCAGGCCTGCGGTGTCGCGGCCACCCACCATGATGGTGCCGTGCGTAGGCTGATACACCTTGGTGAGCAGGTTGAAGACGGTGGTCTTACCGGCACCGTTAGGGCCGATGAGGCCGCAGATCTCGGTCTTGCCCACGGTCACGTTGAAGTCATCCACGGCCTTGAGGCCGCCGAATTCGATGCCCAGATGCACGCACTCAAGCGCAGGGGCCTCGCCCAGGTCGCGCTCGGGCATGATCGAGACGCTGGGCACCGGAACCATCTTGGTGCTCTTGCGGCGCGCCTCGGCGAAGTCGGTGAGCTTACTCATCGGCGCCACCCCCTTCCGCGGCCACCTCGCGGCGGCTCTTACGCAGGCGCGAGCGAACGGCGTCGACGGTACGCTGGTAAATCTTGAGATGCGGCACGACCATCACGAGGATGAGCACCACGGCGTAGATGAGCATGCGGTACTGGTTGATGGGGCGCAGCACCTCGGGCAGGATGGTGAGGAACGCGGCCGAGATGACCGATCCCCAGATGTTGCCCATGCCGCCGAGCACCACGTAGACCAGAATCAGGATCGAGGTGTTGAAGTCGAACTGCGACGGCACGATCGAAGAGTAGTTCATGGCGTAGAGCACGCCCGCGGCGCCGGCCAGAGCAGAGGCCACCACGAAGGCCATGAGGCGATACTTGGTGACGTTGATACCCACGGACTCGGCAGCGATACGGTTATCGCGCACGGCCATGATGGCACGGCCGCTACGGCTGTGCATGAGGTTGAGCACCACGGCGACCGTGATGAGCACCAAGATCACACCGCCCACGAAGGTGGAGATCTTATCGATACCCACCGCGCCGCGCGGGCCGTTGATAATCACGACGCCCTGCGTCATGCCCAGCGAGCTCGAGTCGGTCATAGAGAAATGCAGACCAGCATCGTCCACGCCGATATAGAAGTTGTTGAGCAGGTTCTTGATAATCTCGCCGAAAGCCAGCGTAACGATGGCAAGGTAGTCGCCCGAAAGGCGCATGACCGGGATGCCGACCACAAGGCCGATGATGCCGGCTGCAATGGCACCCGCCACGGCGGACACCACGAAGAGCAGGATGTCGGACTCAACGCCGGCGCGGGTGAGGCAGGTTGCCACGATGACGCCGGTGAAGGCGCCCACGCTCATGAAGCCCGCGTGTCCCAGCGACAGCTCGCCGGAAACGCCGACCACCAGGTTGAGCGAAACGGCCAGACACACATAGGCGCAGATGGGCACGAGCTGGCCGCGCAGCGAATTGGAGATAAGCCCCACGCTCTCGAGGAGCGTGACCACGATGAAGGCGCCGATGGCGAGGGCATAGGTGAGCAGCGTCGAACGCGTCTGTCGCTTCAAGCCTTTGATGTTCATGCCTATCACCTACACTTTCTCGCGAACGGTCTTGCCAAGCAGGCCCGAGGGCTTGATCAGCAGCACGACGATCAGCACGGCGAAGACGACGGCATCGGCAAGCTGGGTACCAATATAGGCGCGAGCGAAGATCTCGATGATGCCCAGAAGCACGCCGCCGAGCGCGGCGCCCGGGATGGACCCGATGCCGCCAAGAACGGCCGCGGTGAAGGCCTTGATGCCGGGCATGGAGCCGGTGGTGGGCATGAGCGTAGGATAGGCCGAGCACATGAGCACGCCGGCGACGGCCGCAAGACCCGAGCCGATAGCGAACACCATCGCGATGGTGGAATTCACGTTGATGCCCATGAGCTGGGCCGCGTCGCGGTCCTCGGAGCAGGCACGCATGGCCTTGCCCATCTTGGTCTTCCCCGTAAACATCACCAGCGCCACCATGATCACGATGCAGCACACGATGGTGAGCACCGCGGTGGAGCTGATGGTGAGCCGGCCATCAAAGAGCTGCAGCGCGGGCAGGCTGATGACCGTGGAGAACGATTTGGGGTCGGAGCCCATGATGAGCAGTGCGGCATTCTGCAGAAAATAGCTGACGCCGATGGCGGTAATAAGGACGTTGAGCGAAGGCGCGTTGCGCAGCGGCTTGTAGGCGAGACGCTCCATGACGATACCCAGCACGGTGCAGCCCACGATGGACAGCAGCACGCCCACGATCGCAGGCACGCCCAGGTAGCTCACGGCGCAGAAGCAGATATAGCCACCAACCATGATGACGTCGCCATGTGCGAAGTTGAGCATCTTAGCGATGCCGTAGACCATGGTGTAACCCAGGGCGATGATCGCGTAGACGCTGCCCAGGCTCATGCCGTTGATGAGATTGGCGATGACCTCCATGTCCCCCCTCCTTTCACACTGTGTGACATAAAACAAAGCGAGCGGAGACCACCTCCTGGGCAGCCTCCGCTCTGAAAATCGTCGAGGCGATCCTAGGGTTTCTCCTAGGCGTCAAGCGGCATGTACTCGCCGTTCTCGATGACCATGCCCATCGGCTGCTTGGAAACCTCGCCGGAGTCAGACCAGGTAGCGGCCTCGCCAGCGGTGGTCAGGCCGGTGTAGGAGAAGTCGCTGGAGGTGAAGGTCTCCACGAGCGCGTCGCAGATGTCGGAGAAGTCCTGGTCGGGCGTGCAGCCAGCCTGCTCAAGAGCATCACGGATGGCGTAGACGCAGTCATAGGCGTCGGCGGCGAACTGGTTGGGGGTCTCGCCGTACTCGTCCTGGTACTTCTTCACGAAGTCCTGCGTGGCGGAGTCGGTAGCGGTGGCGACGAACGGGGTCAGCAGCATGGCGCCCTCAGCGAGCGAGGTGTCGAAGCCCTCGACGGTGAGCAGGCCGTCCATGCCGTCGACGCCGAACCACTTGGGGGCAAAGCCCATCTGGTTCGCCTGCGTGAGGATGAGCGAAATGGGGGTGTAGTAGATGGGCAGGAACACCAGGTCGGCGCCGGCGTTCTTGGCATCGTTCAGCTGCACCGAGAAGTCGGTGGCGGAGTCGTCGGTGAACGTGGTGGTGGACACGATGGAAAGGCCCAGCGTGTCGGCCTCGGTCTTGAAGCTGTTGTAGATGCCCGAAGAGTAGGCGTCGGAGTTGTTGTAGATGATGGCAATCTTGGAGCCCAGCTGCTGCTCGGAGATGTACTGCGCGGACGCGGCACCCTGGTTGGGGTCGGTGAAGCACATCTGGAAGACGTTGTCCTTGCGCGGCGTGGAGATGTTGCCGTCCGCGTCGGGCTGGCCGCCGATGACGTCCGTGGAGGACGCAGACGGGGTCAGCTGGAACATGTTGTCGGCGTTCGTCTCGGAGGACACGGCGACGCACGGAGCGGTGGTCGTGGTGCCCACGAGGATCTGCATACCCCAGTCCTTCAGGTTGTTGTATGCGTTGACCGACTTCTCGGCGTCGTTCTCGTCATCCTGGAAGTTCAGCTCGAACTGGATGTCGCCGCCCTTTTCGTTGATCTCATCAACCGCGATCTGGATGGCGTTCTTGCAAGCGTTGCCATAAATCGCCGTAGCGCCGGTGGTGGGTCCGATGCCGCCGATCTTGAAGGCGGCGCCGCTCGCGCTGGAGCTGCTCGTGCTGCCCGAACCGGCGTTGTCGGAGTTGCAGCCCGCCAGGACGCCCGCAGCACCCAGGCCGGCCAGACCCATAATGAGGCTCCTGCGGCTCACCGCAGGGTTGAAGTTGATGCTCGACATGCGACTCTCCTCTCGAGCGCGCGCCCGCACAAGGACGCGCCGTTATAGAAACCCCCACCACGGGACAGACGTTGTGCTTGAAATCCCCCATGTCCTGTATATGGTGGTTTTGTTAGAGTACTCGTTTTTTCGGCAAAAGGTAAGGTACCAGCGGTCTAACGGAGCCCTGCGCGGGGTAAGGGGGCTTGCCTTATGCGTCGTACCTGCATTTTTTTCGCGAACCCCAGGCCAGGGGGCGTGTTACATCTGTGTTTCACACGCGCGAGGCGCCGCACGGCAAAACGCGATTTCATGCTCAACCGGTATATGTATGAGGGATACTGGAATATACGGCCCGGGAACCCGCCCGCGGCAGAAGGCGCCTGCGCGCACGAATCCAAGGAGGCAGCATGCAGGATACAGACCGCACCGTGAACGTTGGACTCATCGGCCTGGGGACCGTCGGCGGCGGCGTGGCGAAGGTCATCGCGCGCCATCGCGACGAATACCGCAAGGCCTATGGCATTGACCTGCGCATCAAGCGCGCCTGCGCTCTCGACGCCGAGCGTGCGGCAGAGCTGGGCTTCACCGGCGACACCTTTACGCAGGACTGGCACGATGTGGTCGCAGACCCCGAGATCGACATCGTCGTAGAGCTCATCGGCGGCGAGCATCCCGCCACCGAGATCTTCGAGGCCGCCCTTACCTCGGGCAAGCACATGGTCTCCGCCAACAAGGCCCTGCTTGGCCGCCACGTGGAGCGCCTGGCGCGCCTGGCCGCCGAGCACGGCGTGCAAATCCGCTGCGAGGCCTCTGCAGGCGGCGGCATCCCCATCGTGAACGCGCTCGAGCACGCGCTGGTGGGCAACGAGATCCTGACCGTCGCGGGCATCCTGAACGGCACCACCAACTACATCCTGTCGCGCATGGACGCCGAGGGCCTGGACTTCGACGAGGTCCTCGCCGACGCACAGCGCCTGGGCTACGCCGAGGCCGACCCCACCGCCGACGTGGACGGCTTCGACGCCGCAAGCAAGGTGGCCATCCTCTCGTCGATCGCCTTCCACACGCGCGTCACCACCGACGACGTGTTCCAGGAAGGTATCCGCAACGTGTCTGCCGCCGACATCGCGCAGGCGCGCAGCATGGGATACGTGGTGAAGCTTTTAGGTATCGCCCGCAACACCGAGAGCGGCGTGGACGTGCGCGTGCACCCCACCATGATTCCTGCCGACCACATGCTTGCCGGCGTGAACGGCGCCATGAACGCCGTGTACGTGGTGGGTGACGCCGTGGGCGAGACCATGTTCTACGGCGCGGGCGCGGGCTCCTTCCCCACCGCGAGCGCCGTGGTGGGCGATGTGCTGGCGCTCGCCGACGCGATCAGCCACAACGAGCGCGTGCAGGCCGAGATCGAGCCGTTTGGCCGCGTGCTTCCGCTGCGCTCGATCGATGACCTGAAGACGCGCTACTACATCCGCCTCTCGGTCGAGGACCGCGTGGGCGCGCTCGCCCCGGTCGTCGACGTGTTTGCACAGCACGGCATTTCGATTTCGCAGATCAGCCAGCTGCAGGACGACGGCGAGGGCCACTGCTCGGTGGTGTTCATGACGCACAAGGCCGCCGAGCGTGATATGGCCTCTGCTCGCGTCGACCTGGAGGCGCTCGATGTGGTGGAGCGCGTTGCCAGCGTGATTCGCATCGAGGACGTCGAGGCCTGGACCGAGGGCGCCGAGGCCAACGAATAGCGGTGCTGTCGGCAGCGCACAGCAACCGTCCGCAAGCGGCGAGGGGTCCTGCCGGGCCCCTCGCCGCTTTCTTGTAGCGCGCCGCTTTGCCGTGTGGTGCTGCACGCAGGGATGACGCGTTTGCCGGACGACGTTGCGTGCAGAAATGAAACCTTGGTGCAATTCCTGAAATTGGATGCAGGTCTGCACGGAATAAGGCCCTTTCAGCAGGATTTCTATGCCGCATTTGCACCTATTTTCCGATTCTGCACCGAGGTTTCATTTCTGCACCGAAGTTTGTATGTCCGGCTTCATCCCCTACCGGTAGACACCCCCGAAGAACCAGCTGCGACCGTCTGCCGCTTTGTCGCCACATAACCCGCCTCCTGGGCGTACTTTGAAGAGTGGTGAGATTGCCAGCAGCGCCGTCCCGGAGAACGGCACGCCTCGGCAACACCGTGCGTCGAACCCTCATCGGAAGGAGATCGCCCATGTCCGACTCGAGCACCACCTATACCTACGACGCCTCACGTGTGACGTTTGTAGACCACCCGCTTGTGCAGCATAAGCTCACCCTTATGCGCAATAAGGAAACAGGCACCAAGCAGTTCCGCGAGCTGGTTCGCGAGCTTGCCATCTTCGAGGGCTATGAGGCCACCCGCGACCTGCCGCTGGAAGATGCTCCCGTCGAGACCCCCATCTGCGCGACCGTGGGCAAGCGCCTCTCGGGCCGACGCCTGGCCGTGCTTCCCATCCTGCGCGCAGGCCTAGGGATGGTGGAAGGCCTGCTTGAGCTGGTGCCCGATGCGCGCGTGGGCCACATCGGCATGTATCGCGACGAGGTGACGCACAAGCCGCATGAGTATTACTGCAAGGTGCCCCGCGATATTTCCGAGCGCATCTGCCTGGTGGTCGACCCCATGCTTGCAACGGGCGGCTCGGCGACGGCCGCCATCGAATACCTGCGAGGACAGGGCGTGTGTGACCTGAGGCTATTGGTGCTGGTAGCAGCTCCCCAGGGCCTGGCAACCGTTCTCGAAGCCGACCCGAACGTACACATCTACACCTGCGCGATCGATGAATGCCTGAACGACGCAGCCTACATCGTGCCTGGCCTGGGCGACGCCGGCGACCGCATCTTTGGAACGCTGTAGGGCGCGCAGGGTCATCCGGACAGCGCGCACGCCAGGCCTGCACACCGCAACAGGATGCGCGTCGGCGCAGCGAGGCCTGCCATGAAGCCTGAAGGGGCGTGCAAAAGCCCTCTTTGTGTGTAAAATCGGGCGTTTTGTACGCCCGATTTTCTTTATGCAGTTTTGAGGCGTTTTATGCATTTCGCCGACCTGGGAAAACGTTCGTTGAGCGGACGGACAAAACCTTGCAGCGCTTTCAAGTCGTACAAAACGTCGATTTTTACACACAAACGGGGCTCATTGCTACCCCGGACATCTTGAAGACCCGCTCGGCTTGCATATTGTTTGCATTCTGTAATCAGTACCCCATGGCGACAAGCATGGCCTCGTCGTTGCCAAAATAATGACCCACCTCATGGATGACCGTTTTGCGTATCTCCTCAACGATAGCCTCGCGCGTCTGGAAGCAGCGCTCGTGAGGACCCTTGAAAATGGTGATGACGTCCGGAAAGCCGCCACTCTCACCATAGTAGATGCCCCGATCGGTAAGCGGCGTCCCCTCGTACAGGCCGAGCAGCTCGTCGTCGCAGACTTCTGCCCACTCGGTGTCTATCGCTTCCAGCTGCTCGGCCTCAGGCTCATCTGCAACGGTGAACACCACGTTCTCCAGCGCATCGAGAAACTGGTCCGGAATTGCCTCGAGCGCCGCCTCGACAGCAGCTTCGAACTCTTCCTCGGTCATGTGATACATAGCAACCCCATTCGTTCCTCGTGTGACGGTAAGCGTGTTATACCCGCCAGCCAATGCCATCCCAAGCATGAAACATGGCCTCCACGCTCCCGTTCGAGTGCATGCCTGTCGTATCATAAGGACGGTATGCAATCGGCCTTTGAGGGCAGGATTCGAAGGGCAGGATGGAATGGTCTCTCGCATCTACGTAGAGAAAAAACCCGGCTTCGACGTGGAGGCGCAGCAGCTCCTCAGCGAGCTGGTGAGCATCTTGGGCATCAAAGGCCTCACGGGCCTTCGCCTTATCAACCGTTACGACGTGGAGGGTATCGACGAGGAACTTTTCCGCTCCTGTGTGCCCACGGTGTTTTCGGAACCGCAGGTAGACCTCGCCTATGACGAGCTGCCCGATGCCGCGGACGCCGCGGCGGTCTTCGCAGTCGAGTTCCTGCCTGGGCAGTTCGACCAGCGCGCCGACTCGGCCAGCGAGTGCATCCAGCTCATCAGCCAGGGAGAGCGCCCCACCGTGCGCTCCGCCAAGGTGTACATCCTGGCCGGCGAGCTCTCGGAGGCCGACGTCGACGCCATCAAGCACTACGTCGTGAACCCCGTCGAGGCGCGCCTTGCAAGCCTCGACAAGCCCGAGACCCTTGCCACCGAGGTCCCCGATCCCGAGCCGGTGGAAGTCCTGACCGGCTTCCGCGAGCTTGATGAGGCGGGGCTTGCCGCCTTCATCGCCGACCGCGGCCTGGCCATGGACGAGGCAGACATCGCCTTTTGCCAGCAGTACTTCCGCGACGAGGACCGTGATCCGACCATCACCGAGATTCGCGTGATCGACACCTACTGGTCGGACCACTGCCGCCACACCACCTTCGGCACCGTACTCACCGACGTCAAGATCGACGACGCCGTGGTTCAGGCCGCCTTCGACCGCTACATGGAGATCCGCCACGAGCTCGGCCGCGACGAGAAGCCCGTCTGCCTCATGGACATGGGCACCATCGGCGCCAAGTATCTGAAGAAGACCGGCCAGCTCAAGAACCTCGACGAGTCCGAGGAGATCAACGCCTGCACGGTGAAGGTCACTGTGGACGTGGACGGCGAGGACCAGGACTGGCTCTTCCTGTTCAAGAACGAGACCCACAACCATCCGACCGAGATTGAGCCCTTCGGCGGCGCGGCCACCTGCATCGGCGGCGCGATCCGCGACCCGCTTTCCGGCCGCAGCTACGTGTACCAGGCCATGCGTGTCACCGGCGCGGCCGACCCGACCGTGCCGGTGTCCGAGACGCTTGCCGGCAAGCTGCCGCAGCGCAAGCTCGTGACCACCGCGGCGGCCGGCTACTCCAGCTACGGCAACCAAATCGGGCTGGCCACCGGCCAGGTCTCCGAGCTCTACCACCCGGGATACGTGGCCAAACGCATGGAGATCGGCGCCGTCGTGGGCGCGACGCCCGCCGACCACGTGCGCCGCGAGTGCCCCGCACCCGGCGACAAGATCATTCTCTTGGGCGGCCGCACCGGCCGTGACGGCATCGGCGGCGCCACCGGCTCGTCCAAGGCGCACAACGTCGAGTCCATCGAGAAGGACGGCGCCGAGGTCCAGAAGGGCAACGCCCCCATGGAGCGCAAGCTGCAGCGCCTGTTCCGCCGCGGCGACGCCTGCCGCCTCATCAAGCGCTGTAACGACTTCGGCGCAGGCGGCGTCTCCGTGGCCGTGGGCGAGCTGGCCGACGGCCTCTACATCGACCTCGACCAGGTGACCAAGAAGTACGAGGGCCTCGACGGCACCGAGCTCGCCATCTCCGAGAGCCAGGAGCGCATGGCCGTGGCCGTGGCCGAGGACGACGTCGACGAGTTCATGGGCTACGCCGCCGAGGAGAACCTCGAGGCGACCGTGATCGCCGAGGTCACGCAGGAAAAGCGCGTGCGCATGGCCTGGCAGGGAGACGCCATTGTGGACCTGTCTCGCGACTTCCTGGCATCGAACGGTGCGCCCAAGCACCAGAACGCCCACGTGGAGGCACGCTCCGTGTGGCAGCCGGCCTGGGAGGGCACCACGCTCGCCGAGCGCATGAAGAGCCTCGTCTCCGACCTGAACGTGTGCTCCAACAAGGGCCTCTCCGAGCGCTTCGACTCCACCATCGGCGCGGCGACCGTGCTCATGCCGTTCGGCGGCAAGACGCAGCTCACGCCCGCCGAGGCCATGGTTGCCAAGTTCCCCGTGGACGGCGAGACCACCACGGCGAGCGCGATGGCATGGGGCTTCAACCCCTACCTCATGGAGCAAGACCAGTTCGCAGGCGCGTATCTTTCGGTCGTCGAGTCTGTCGCACGTCTGGTGGCCGCGGGCTTCGACCACAGATGCGCCTACCTCACCTTCCAGGAGTACTTCGAGCGCCTGCGCGACGTGCCGGAGCGCTGGGGCAAACCCGTCGCGGCCGTGCTCGGCGCCCTCATGGCCCAGGTGGACCTGGGCATCGGCGCCATCGGCGGCAAAGACTCCATGTCCGGGTCGTTCGAGGACCTCGACGTGCCGCCTACGCTCGTCTCCTTCGCCGTGGCCGTGGGCCGCGCCGCCGGCGCCGTCTCGCCCGAGTTCAAGGGCGTGACGCACCGCGTCGTGCGCATCGCCCCCGCAACCTACGGCGAGGACTGGCGTCCCGACACCGCCCAGCTTCTCGACGCCTTCGAGCTCGTCGAGAAGCTCGCCTCCTCCGGCGCGGCGCTCGCCATCTCCACGCCCGGCTACGGCGGAAGCGCCGAGGCGCTGTTCAAGATGTGCCTGGGCAACCAAATCGGCCTGGAGCTCGCCGAGGACGTCGACATCGACAGCCTGTTCGAGCCCATGTACGGCAGCTTCATCGTGGAGCTTTCCGAGGACGCCGATGCGGTGCTGGAGAGCGCTGCGGACGGCCTGGTCGTCGAGCCGCTCGGCACCACCGTCGAGGCCTACGTGCTCGACGCCGCCGATGAGACCATTGACCTTGCCGAGCTGCAGGAAGCCTGGGAGAGTCGCCTGGAGGGCGTGTTCCCCTACCGCACCCCCGCCGACGAGGCCGCCGAGCTTCCCGCGGTGGAGCCGACTACCTTTACCGCCGAGGCTCCGCACGTCTATACCGGCGAGAAGTTCGCGCGCCCGCGCGTGATCATCCCCGTCTTCCCGGGCAACAACTGCGAGTACGACACCGCTCGTGCCTTCCGCGCGGCAGGCGCCGTAGCCGACACCTTCGTGATCAACAACCTGAGCCCCGAGGCCGTCGCCGAGAGCACGCACGAGCTGGCGCGCCGCATCCGCGAGAGCCAGATCGTCATGATCCCCGGCGGCTTCTCCGGCGGCGACGAGCCCGACGGGTCGGCCAAGTTCATCACCGCGTTCTTCCGGGCGCCCGAGGTCACTGAGGCCGTGCGCGAGCTGCTTCAGAAGCGCGACGGCCTGATGCTGGGCATCTGCAACGGCTTCCAGGCCCTCGTGAAGCTGGGCCTCGTGCCCTACGGCGACATCGTCGACGCCACGCCGGACGCCCCGACGCTGACGTTCAACACCATCGGCCGCCATCAGAGCCGCCTCGTACGCACCCGCGTGGCAAGCAACCTGTCGCCGTGGCTATCTGCCTGCAAGCCCGGCGAGGTCTACACCGTGGCCATCAGCCACGGCGAGGGTCGCTTCGTGGCGAACGACGACGTGCGCACCAAGCTCGTTGAGGGCGGACAGGTCGCCACGCAGTATGTGGACGAGGCCGGTGTGCCGTCCATGGACCTGAACGTCAATCCGAACGGCTCGGTCATGGCAATCGAGGGCATCACCTCGCCCGACGGCCGCGTCTTCGGCAAGATGGGCCACGTGGAGCGCCGTGGCGAAGGCCTGTACGCCAACGTGCCTGGCGAGAAGTTCATGCCGATCTTCGAGAGCGGCGTGGCATACTTCGCATAACCCGCACGGCCTGCTATAACGCCATCACAACCCCCGCCGGTCTCCAAGGATCGGCGGGGGCCGTTTGCTTTCCCCATCCGCTTTAGTTCCGGGTAAGCACCCCGCCTGGCCACAAAGCCCGCGACGCTACGACGCCATGGGATGCCACGTTGGTGCGACCATCACACTCAGTCGTCGCCATCCTGCGGCAAAGCGCGCAGGGCCCCCATAAAGACGGGAATGCCACAGCTCCTGTCCACCACGAGACAAACGAACGGCCTATCGAGCGTGATCTCACGAACGTCGAGGTCTTCCTGTTCGCCGCTCGAACCGGCTTCCGTCGTGATCGCCGTCGCCGCGGCGCCGCGTGTGCCCGCCTCGTTCACGTCGAGAAACGTACTGTGCAGCACGTCGCTCATATACAGATTGCCGTTCTCCGCGGTTCCCAGGGCAGAGAAATCGGCAGCATCGGGATCGAACGCATCGGTTATCCCCAAGCCCTTTAGCACATCCTGCATATGTGCTTCGTACGCCAGCGAGAACTTGGGCAACGCCGCCGCGGCCTGCACGTTGGCAAGCGGGGCCAACAGCTCAAGCAGGCCTTCCCCCGTCAGGGTCGCTATGGCTGCATTCAGCGCGAACCCCTCTTTAGGAAGCAGCCCCACCAGGGCGAACCGACCGCCCGCATACGGGCGCATGAAGCCCGTAAAGGCACCGTTCTCCACATACAGCTGCTCGGTCGAGCGCATCATCTTGACCGGAACCGTCGAGCCGTCCTCACAGGTAAACGTTTCATCTGTTACAAAGGCGTCCTCGTAGGGATACTCCCAGGCGGCCTCGAACGCGAGCGCGTTCACAAGCACCGCCAGGGCGCTGTCATCAAGACGGTCGATGATCGCAGGAATCATCTTGTCGGTATGCGAGCTCACCCATGCATTGATGTCGTCCACCGTCGAGGCATCAAACGGAGCCGCGAACACCGAGGCGGTGAGGTAATCACTGCACACCGCGAGATAGTCATCCCGAACCGTGAGCGCCGATCCATCCTTGAGCCAGATCGAATTGGCCGCATGCAGCACGGGAGCGTCTTCCTGGTTATCGGACTCCTCGAGCGAATGCCGACAGGCCGACAGCACCTCGTTGAGCTCGTCAATAGAAACGCCCAAGAGCACACCAAGCTGCTCAAGCGTTTCTCCCTTCGCCCCGTTTTGAGCAAGCGCGAGCGCAAAGAGCGTCGAAAGCGGGGAGATAAGCGTATTGGTATCGGAGCCGTTTGCCATATCTGACGACACGCATTGATAGAACAGTTGGCACGCAAACGCATCCACCGCCAGGCGAACGGATTCGGCGAGCGCCTGAAGGTCCTGGCCGTCCTCCGCTTGCCGGGTATCACTGGCCTCGGTGAGCTCGCGGGCCGTCAGAGAGGGCTGCGGCTTTGCCTGGTCGCAGCCAGACGCGACGAGCGCCCCTCCCAAAACAGCTGCCGCCGCACCGGCACGAACGAGCAGGTCTCTTCGATTGAGCAGCTGTCCAGAAGCAAGAAACGCGCGCGTCATAGGAACCCCACCCTTGTATCGACGTCCATTCTTGGAACCTGCTTTCATCATGCCACGGTTACAGCTGCTCAAGCCGGCGCGCGGCCTGGCGTTGCTAACTATTCCGCAAGCGGCTCTGTAGCAGTGCCGACATGCCCGGCGCACGCAAGCCCGCGTTCAGGCTCCGGACCGCCGCGCGCGCAGACCCATGAACAGGACCTGGTCCGCTCCTCACAACACGCCCGGGCGTACAATACAGAACCGAACAAACCAAACGCCCAAACGGGCGCCCACACAAGGAAAGCACCATGGAAGAGCACCTCGTCACCATTGACCGCGACCGCGCGCTCGCCGCGTTCCATCGCTACGTCGAGCCGTACGACATGCGCAACCCCCGCATCGCCCTCAAGATCGATCACACCCTGCGCGTTGCAGAGCTCTGCGAGCGCATCGCACGCGAGCAGGGGTTCGCCCCCGCAGGCGTCGATGTGGCCTGGCTCTGCGGCCTGCTCCACGACCTGGGCCGATTCGAACAGCTGCGCCGATGGGACACGTTCCGAGACGACGCCTCGGTGAGCCACGCTGCGCTGGGGGCAAAGATTCTGTTTGGCGACGCATCGAGTCGCGAGGCCATAGCAGGTCACGGCGATGCCCCCACCAAAGACGCACCCGCAGGCGACAGCGAGCCTGCCGCGCAAGCAGTCGCGATGCCCGAAAGCGCTGCGGGTACAGGCGATAGCATGGAGGACGAGCGCTTCGCCCAGCACTGCCGCCAGGCGGGGTCCATACGCGCCTTTCTGGATGACCCAGCGCTCGATGACCTCATTCGTGCAGCGGTCGAGCATCATAGCGACTTCCGCTTGCCCGACGACCTTGCGGTGCGGACGCGTGCGTTCTGCGACGTGGTGCGCGATGCCGACAAAATCGATATCCTGCGCGTGACGTGCACCGATACCGTTGAAACCGTGCTTGGGGTCACCGAGGACGAGCTGCTCGCCAGCGAGGTCTCCCCTGCCACCGAGGACGCGTTTTTCGAACATCGCACCGTCAAGCGCGATGAACGCTCGACCCCGGCGGACTACCTGGTGGGCCTTGCGTGCTTTGCCTACGAGCTCACCTATCCAGCAAGCCTCGACATCGCCATCGAGCAGGGATTCCTCTTCCAGCCGTTTGAGCGACCCTTTGGCATCGAGCGGCCGTTCAGCCAGCCCGCCACGCGCTTCCTCATAAACCAGATGGACGGCCATCTGCGCGCTTGGATTGACGAGCAGGACTGACCCCTCACGTGTGCCGGCGCGCACGACCGAGCGCATAGCACCAACGGGCCACAGGCCCCTGTCCGCACGCAGACAACAAAGAGCAGCGCCGCCCGGATGCAACATCCCGGCGGCGCTGTCGATTACCTCACAGAAAGCCTAGGGAAACACTGAATATGAGCCTTCGCGGCGGCCCTCAACGCACACTCGATTCGGAAAAGGGCGTCCCTTTCAGGAATCGTCGAGTAGGCTCCTAAGCCCCGAGCTATCTACCAGGGGTTTTATCCGTCGGGTATCCTGGTCTACTCGGCCAATCGCATTTTGGACGCCCTTTTCCGAATCGAGCGTGCATGAGGGGGGCGCAAGGAGGCTGTAATCAGTGATTCCCAAGCGCGCCTATGCCTCGGGCTTCAATGCCTCGGCAGTCTCCGCCACCGCATCGCGCTGGCGCTGGCCGTCGGCCTCGCGCTCAAGCACGTCCAGATACGTGTTGTACATGTTTTCGTTTGCCACCTTGTGCGGCGACTTCTTCGCATAGGCGCGCACCTGGGCCGCCGATTTCGAAACCGCCTGAATGGTGCCCGCACCGGCAACGCATCCGCCGGGACATGCCATACCTTCCAGCAGGTAGCCGTCGAACTTTCCCTTGACCGCCCGCTTCATCATCTTGCGGCAGTTATCCAGCCCCTCAGCGGCCTCGATCTTCACTTCCATCTCGGGGTGGTCGCGATGGATGGCGTCCGCGACGGCTTTCGCGACACCTCCCGCTACGGCAAAGCCGCGGCCATCCTGGCTCGCCACATCGAAGTCGGTCGAGCCGTCGCCCTTGAGCTTGGTGTACTCGATGCCCTTCGCCTCCATCATGCCGGCCATCTCTTCGAACGTCAGCACGAAATCGACCTCGCTCTTTACGCTGCGGCGCTGCGCCTCGAGCTTCTTGGCCGCGCAGGGCCCCACAAAGACGATCTTTGCCTTGGGATGATGCTCGCGGATGAGTCGAGCGGTGAGCACCATGGGCGTAAGCGCCATGGACACGCAGTCGGCGTGCTCGGGGAACTCCTTTTTTGCCATGACCGACCACGCCGGGCAGCAGCTCGTAGCCATGAACGGAATCTTATCGGGCACCTCTTCCAGGAAGTAGCCCGCCTCCTGAACCGCGCACAGGTCTGCGCCCACGGCAACTTCTTCCACTCCCGAGAATCCGAGCTGCTTGAAAGCCTCGCGCAGCTTGTCAACGTTGCCGCGGCCGCCGAACTGCCCCACAAACGACGGGGCGACAGCAGCGATGACCTCGTCGCCCTCCTGGATGGCGCGAATGATCTGGAAGATCTGGCTCTTGTCGGCGATGGCGCCAAAGGGGCAGCTCACCAGGCACTGGCCGCACGAGACGCAGCGGTCGTAGTCGATGACCGCACGACCCTGGTCATCGGAACCGATGGCGTGCATGCCGCATGCTGCCGCGCAGGGGCGTTCGCGATGGACGATGGCGGTGTAGGGGCACACCTGCTGGCAGCGACCACACTTGATGCATTTTTCCTGGTCGATGTAGGCCTTCTTGTCCACAAAACTGATCGCGCCCTTGGGGCACACCTCGCGGCATGGATGCGCCAAGCAACCCTGGCACAGGTTGGAAACCACATAGGACTCCTCGGCACAGGCGTTGCACGCAAACCCGATGATATTGATGAGCGGCGGCTGATAGTACGTTTCGGGCTTCGCAGCCTCGGCGACGCCCTCAGAGATCTTCGCCGGGCGGTCGGCGCCTTGCATGGGCAGTCCCATAGCAAGACGGATGCGCTCGCCCACCACGGCGCGCTCCAAAAACACACTTTCGCGATAGGTGGCGACATCTCCCGAAATGATCTGATAGGGCAACTCGTCGACCCAACCGTAGTCGCCGTCCCCGCTCTCGTACGCAAGGCGCGCGACCTCGCGGAACACGGTGCGTCGAATCTTGGCAAGGCTGGTATACACGCCGCGCATTGAATCCGCCATGGTATCTCCCCTCGAAGGCAGCGCGATCGACAGGCGGGCGAACGCCGGCAGTCGCGCCGTCGTAACTCTTGACATCAGTATAGAGGGCCTATGGGCGCCGCGGCGTCCAGATGCCCTCATCAGCCAGATTCCCCGGCTTTAGAAACGACAGGTGCTTCTTGCAGCCGGATCCCGGGAAGGCCCCAGCGAGGCGGCGACGAAAACCGCACGGCACCACTCCGGCGTGGTCTCCCCTATGACGTGCAGTCACCCGTTCTGTAACCAAATGGCAACGTAGCGGAATTGTTCCTTGCAAAGCACTTTATCGTGCTATAGTGAGCGCACTCCGAGAAGCGTCCGGCCAAGCCGGCAAGGGGAAGGTCCACCGATGACGTTGGCAGCGAACACATCTTTTAGCCTGTGCGCCGCACAGACCCTTGCTGCTGCATGGTGGTGGAACAACGGAATGCGCCCCCTCTCGGACTAGCTCCGGCTTCTGCACTCGCACGCACGAAGGCCTCCGGATCGTCCGGAGGCCTTCTTTTTTGTCGGCATCGGGTCCGCCGGCGCGTCGCGAGTCCGAAGCCGCACAACAAAGAGGCGAGGCAAAGCCCCCGTTTCGCGCCACTCGGCGCCGCGTAGAAAGGACCCGCCATGACCACCTCGACCGCACCGTCCGCACCTACCGCAACCAACGGCGCCGCCAAGGCGCGCGAACCGTATCGTCTGTACCTGAGCGAAGCACAGATTCCCACCCGTTGGTATAACCTGCGGGCCGACATGCCCACCAAGCCCGAGCCCATGCGGCTGCCCACGGGCGCCGTCGCCACAAAGGCCGACCTTGCGCCCGTATTCGCCGACGCGCTTATAGACCAAGAGCTCGATGACACGACACCATATTTCGATATCCCCGAACCGGTGTTGGAGATGTATCGGGTCTACCGGCCTTCCCCGCTCTGCCGCGCCTACAACCTGGAGCGCGCGCTCAACACCCCCGCGAAGATCTTCTTCAAGTTCGAGGGCAACAACACCTCGGGGTCGCACAAGCTCAACTCCGCCGTGGCACAGGCCTACTACGCCAAGGCCCAGGGTCTCACCAACGTAACCACCGAGACGGGCGCGGGCCAGTGGGGTACCGCCCTCGCCGAGGCATGCGCACACTACGGCCTTGACCTGGACGTCTTCATGGTCAAATGCTCATACGAGCAAAAGCCGTTCCGCCGCAACATCATGGAGACCTTCCATGCCAGCGTGACGCCTTCCCCGTCCGACACCACCGAAGTCGGCCGGCGTATCTTGGCGCAGGACCCCACCAGCTCGGGCTCGCTTGGAACAGCCATCTCGGAGGCGGTCGAGCGCGCCTTGCACGTACCCGAGAATCGCGGCCGCTACCAGCTGGGATCGGTCTTGAACCAGGTGGTGCTGCATCAGAGCATCATTGGCCTTGAGAGCTACGAGGCCATGCGCGAACTTGGCGAATACCCCGATATCGTGATCGGCTGCGCAGGCGGCGGCTCCAACCTGGGAGGTCTCATCGCGCCGTTCATGCGCGACAAGCTCACCGGCGCACGGCCCAACACGCGCTTCATTGCCGTGGAGCCCGAGAGCTGTCCGTCGCTCACGCGCGGCAAGTTTGCCTACGATTTTGCCGACACGGGCCAGACCTGCCCCCTGTGCAAGATGTATACGCTCGGCAACGGGTTCATTCCCAACCCCGACCACGCCGGCGGGCTTCGCTATCACGGCATGAGTCCCATCATCTCGCAGCTCAAGCACGACGGATACCTCGAGGCCGTCGCGGTAAGCCAGACGGACGTATTTGAGGCGGGCGAGAAGTTCGCCACGCTGGAGACCATCCTTCCGGCACCCGAGAGCAGCCATGCGATTCTTGCAGCCATCCGCGAGGCGGAGCGCTGCCGCGAGACCGGCGAGGCCAAGACGATTCTCTTTGGACTCACCGGCACGGGGTACTTCGACATGGTGTCCTACGACAAGTTCAACCGCGGCGAGATGGAAAACCACCGCCCCACCGACGAAGAGCTTGAGCGAGGCTTTGCAACCATCCCGCATATCCCGGGCATCCAGTAGAGCCCGTCGACGCGGACTGGGCGATGCCGAGCGTTGCCCAGCCCGCGACAGACACGATCCGGCCGGCGCCCGTTAGGCCCAACCCTCTTCGAGCCACTCTGCGGCAAGATCCAGCCACGCCGCGATGTGCGCGTCACGGTGCAGATCGTCCTCCCCCGTCTGCGCCGTTGCCAGCGAGAGCCCATGGCGGCCGCGGTGAAAGACGTGGCATTCGTGGTCTACGCCATGGGACGCCAGCGCCTCGGCATAGCGGTAGGCATTGGCAACGGGCACCGTGGCGTCGGTCGCCGTGTGCCACAAAAACGTGCGGGGCGTGGCGGCATCCACCAGATCTTGGGCGTGAGCTAGGGCTTCCGTAGGGTCAAGGCGGTGCGCATAGGCGGCATCGGACGGCCATCCGCAGGTGAAATCGATCACTGGATAGCAGAGCACTTGCGCCGAAACAGCCATGTCGTCGCAGCTCAAACCAAGCTCCGCAGCAAACGCGGGGTCGCGCATGACGCGGCTGTAGGAGGCGCAGAGATGACCGCCCGCCGAGCACCCAAGCATCGCGATGCGCTCGGGATCCACATGCCACGCACCTGCATGCGCGCGCACCGTTGCCACCGCGTGCGCGAGGTCGCGCTGCGGATGGGGCAGCAGCGGGGAAGCCTCATCTTCGTCGAACACCGTATAGTCGAGTACGACCGTCTGAAAACCGCGGGCTACCCATGCAAGCGCGATGGGCTCGGCCTCCCGATCGGAACACATGCGATAGGCTCCACCCGGGCAGATGACGACCGCCGGGCGGAGCCTGTCCTCCTGGGATGCAAGGTTGTCCTGAATATAGGTGGTAAGCGTCGGCGACGACGTTCCGTAGCCCGACGCGGGAAGCTCTATGGTCTCGATATGCATTCGCCCCTCCGTTCGCTTGATGCGTTTCCGCCGCCCGCTTGCAAGCGGCGTCTCGCACTATAGCAAGCCCGTATCGCGCCTGCCAAGAACCCGTTTAACACCCGCCTGACAGCAGCCGCGGGGTCAATCCGCTATCCTGTTGAGCTATCTGACACAGCGAGGGCGAAGACGAAGGCCGTGGGCGATATGGTGAAAACGGATATACAGAACAGGGGCGCCGTTCCGGATACGGCGCCGGAGCAGCGGAAATCGACCGGTTTGGACATGACGAGCCCATCGGAGTCCGGCAGCCAACGGGCGGCTCTCACCATACGCCGCGGCGAGCGGCTGCGCGCCCTGAAGGCCGCCTTCCCCTTCACCATCCCCATCCTCGCAGGCTTCGTCTTTCTGGGCATTACCTGCGGCATCTATTCCATCTCGCTCGGACTTCCTTGGTGGACGCCGACTGCCATGGCAGTCATCATCTTTGCCGGTTCGGCGGAGTTCGTCGTGGCATCACTGCTCACCGGCCCCTTCAACCCCGTGCAGGCGTTCCTGCTGGCATTCGTCGTGAATGCCCGCCATCTGTTCTACGGCATCTCCATGCTCGAACGCTTTCGCGGCATGGGGTCAAAGCGCGCCTACCTCGTCTTCGGCATGTGCGATGAGACCTTCTCCATCAACTACTCCACCGAGCCGCCCGAAGGCGTCGACCGCGGATGGTTCATGTTCTTCGTGACGCTGCTCAACCATGTGTACTGGGTTGCCGGCTGCACGTTGGGCGGCTTGTTTGGCAGCGCGCTGGCGCTCACCGTCGAGGGCGTGTCCTTCGCCATGACGGCGCTCATGGTGGTGATCTTCCTCGATCAATGGCTCAAGGACAAGCAGCACCTCAGCGCCGTGGCGGGTATCCTTGCCGCCGTGGCGGCACTGGTCGTCTTTGGGCCGGATGACTTTATGATTCCCGCGATGTTGCTCATCCTGCTTGCGGTATCTGCCCTACGCGGCCGCATCGAGCCCGCCTATGCGGCGCCGAGCTCCCCTGTCGAAGACGCCAAAGACCGCATCGAGCATGCACAGGGAGGCGATGCCGCATGAGCGCCCTGCAGATGCTTCTCACGATCGGCGCAGCAGGACTTGCCACCGTGCTCACGCGCAGCCTGCCGTTTTTGGTGTTTCCCGCAGGACAGGAGACGCCGCGCTTCGTGCGATTCCTCGGCGACGCCCTGCCGGGAGCCGTCTTCGGGCTTCTTGTGGTCTATTGCCTGCGCGAAGTCGACCCTCTCGCCGGAAGCCACGGTATCCCCGAGGCCCTGGGCATCCTGGTTGCCGGCGGCCTCTATCTGTGGCGGCGAAACATGCTGCTCTCCATCTTCGCAAGCACGGCCCTCTACATGGTCCTCGTGAACCTCGTGTTCGTCTAAGCCACCGCGCAGAATCGCGCTGCCAACGTCGCCGGTGGCGCTTCGTCGGCGGCATGCTCTGCGCGGTACGCCTAACCAGACCTTAAGAGCGACGCTCCAGCTGCGCCACCAGCTCGTTGACGACCTCGATGCAGTCGCCCACCACGCAGCAATCGCTCGCTCCGAAGATCGGGGCCTCGGAATCCTCGTTGATGGCGACGACGGTCTGCGCCCCTCCGATGCCCGCAAGATGCTGAATGGCGCCCGAAACACCGATGCTCAGCAGCAACCGGGGCGCCACCGAGACGCCCGTCTGCCCCACCTGATGACGATATTCAAGCCAGCCGGCCTCTACGAGGGGACGCGTGCAGCCAAGCTCGGCACCGAGAAGCTCGGCGAGCCTGCGCATGAGGGGAAGGTTCTTCTTGGACCCGATGCCGCGTCCGACCACGACGAGCACCTCGGCATCGGCGATGGAGGCACCGGCGTCGACAGGCTCATGCTCGAGCACCCGGATCCGCGAAGACACCGCGGGGTCAAGCTTCACCTCGGTCACGTCGTCCGCTGCGGCACCAGAGGCGGGACGCTCCCCGGATGTCTGGCCGTCGGAGGTCGCATCGCCCTCAGACGAAGCGGTCAACGAAGACCCATCTGCAGGGTCGGGCACGGGGAAGATACCGGGGCGCACCGTGGCCATCTGCGGACGATGCCCTGGGCACACGATGGTCGCCATGAGGTTGCCGCCGAAAGCAGGCCGCGTCTGCTGTAGCTGGCCCGAAGCCTGGTCGATCTCGAGCACCGTGCAGTCCGCCGTAAGCCCGGTGCGCAGCCGCACGGCAACAGCCGGAGCAAGCTCACGCCCAAAGGCGGTGGCACCTAGCAGCACGGTCTCGGGCCGACGCTCCTCGGCCAGGGAGGTGAGCCAACGGGCATAGACCTCTGTGTCGAGTGTTGCTAGACGATCGTCACGGCAACGCAGCACCTCGTCGGCCCCTGAGCTCATCAGCAGGCGCGCGTTGTCATCGGACGCCCCGGCGCCTTCTCCCAGCACGGCCACGACACGGCATCCGCGCACAGCGGCAAGCTGGCGCGCCTTGCCCACCAGCTCGAGAGCCACGCGCTCGACCGACCCTGCGGCGTCGAGCTGCGCAAACACCCATATATCCCGATACGCGTCAAGGTCTTGCCCCGAGGCGGAGGCGTCGCGCTCGATGGAGATGGCGTCGACAGGACACGCGTCTACGCACGCGCCGCACAGGATGCATCCCTGTGTTGGACGAGCCAGACGATCCACGACCTCGATGCCCGCACTTCCGCAGGCGCGCACGCAGCGACGGCACCCGATGCAGCGCTCCGCGTCGACCACCAGTCCGCTCATAGTCCCATCCCTTCCACAAGCTCCACCAACTGCTCGGCCTGCTGGGCCGGCGAACCTTCAAGCCATGCGCCGCCGGACGAGCGCTCCGGCACAAACGAACGCACCACTTGGGTGGGCGAACCGGCAAGACCGCAGCGCGCGGGATCCGCACCGACCCCCGCAACATCGAGCACTTCGACCGGGGCGGCCAGAGAGGCGCGCACGCCGCAGATGGCGGGCATGCGCAGCTGCGCAGCATCCTTTGCAACGGTGATCACCGCGGGCAGCGGTGCCTCCACAAGCTCGATGCCTGCATCCGTCCCACGGCGCACACGCAGGCAGTTCCCATCGCACGCCAGCAGCTCGCGAACGTCGGCGATGCACGGCACATCCAACACGCCCGCGATTTCCGGCCCGATCTGCGCGGTATCGCCGTCGACCGCCATCTTTCCGCAGATAACCACGTCGGGCCTGCCCAGATGACGGATACCGCACGAAAGCGCGTAGGAGGTGGCAAGCGTGTCGGCACCGGCGAAGGCGCGGTCCGAGAGCAGCAGGCCGTCGTCCGCTCCGCGAGCGATGCAGTCACGCAGCAACCGCTCGGTATCGGGGATGCCCATGGAGAGCACCGTCACCCGCACGTCGTCACCCAGAGCCTCCCGCTCGTCTTTGATACGCAGAGCAAGCTCGAGCGCCGTCGAATCAAACGGGTTCACCACCGACTGCGCGCCGTCGCGCACGATGGTGTTTGTCACCGGGTCCATCTTGACCTCAGTCGTGCTGGGCACCGCTTTCACACATACGATGATCCTCATGGCTCACGCACCTCCTTCCAACAGGCTCGCATCGAACAGATTGCCACGCCCCAGCTGCCCATAGGGATCGAAGGCAAGCTTGACCCGCGCCATCTCGCGCAGATGCTCCTCGCCGTACATGATGGCCAAAAAGTCGCGCTTGAGCTTGCCTACGCCGTGCTCGGCAGAAACGGCACCGCCCATGGAGGTAACCTCGCGCGCCCACTCACCGAAGAGCGCCTTGCCGCGGGCATACTCCTCGGAGCTGCGCGGCAACACGTTGACATGCAGGTGGTTGTTGCCGATATGTCCCCACGCGGCTGCCTCGAGACCCGCCGCGGAGAGCGTGGTGCGATAGAGCTCGATGACGTCGTGCAGACGATCATCGGGCACCGACATGTCGCTTCCCAGCTTGGTGATGGCGGGGTCGGTTCGGCGCCGCGCATCGATGAGCATATTCACGCTTTCGGGCACCGCATGGCGGAAGAACTGGAGGCTCTCGCGGTCGAGCTCGGTACGCGCGACCCACGTCGCAGCCTCCGACCCACCGGCGCGCTCGACGATGCCACCCACGCGATCGAGCTCCGCGAGGGCCAGGTCCTCGTCCTGGCAGTGCAGCTCGACATATACGCAGCAGGCCGCGTCGGCAGCCAGAAGCGGCAGGGCCGAGAAGGCCGTGCTCTGCTCGCGCTGCGTGCGCAGGATATCCAGAGAGGCCGGGTCGAAGTATTCGATCGCCGCCGCGCTTGCCACCTCGTCGCGCAGCCCCACCGTAGCGTCGAGCGCCTGATGCTCGTCTGCAAAAAAGCAGCTCACACCCCAGATGACCGGCGGAGTGGGCATGAGGGCAAGCTCGAGCTGGGTGATCACACCCAAGGTGCCGTCCGACCCGATGACAAGGTCAATGGCGTCCATGTCGTCCTGGACGAAATAACCCGACGCATTCTTGGCGTGCGGCATGTCATACGTAGGCAAATCGACCGAGATGGTCCGACCCGCTTCGGTGGAAAGCTCCAGATGCCGGCCGCGTGCAAACACCTGGCCGCGGCGAAGGTCCACCACGTCGCCGTCGGCGAGAGCCAAACGAAGCGCCGTCACATGAGGACGCATGGGCCCATAGCGAAAGCTCCGCGCACCCGAAGCGTTGCATGCCGCCATGCCGCCCAGGCAGGCCGAGGCCTCGGTGGGATCGGTGGGAAACATCTGCTCGGGGGCATCCTGCAGGGCGGAAAGGGCCTCGAGACTAGACTCATCCCAGCCTGCCGACGGAATGCTTTTTCCCTTGAGATACTTGCGGAGCTCCGAGAGAACGACCCCCGGCTGCACAAGCAGGAAGAACGACCCGTCGGCATCGCGACGCAACCCCAGACAGCGGTTCATGCGCGACAGGTTGAGAACATGCCCGCCGTGGGGCATGGCTCCCGCGGCAAGGCCCGTGCGCGCGCCCTGCACCGTAATGGGCGTGTGGTCGCCGTGCAGCGTGCGAAGAACCTCGCAGACGTCCTCTTCGGTCTGGGGAAACGAGATGCTCTGCGCCTCTCCCTGACTTCGAGACTCATCATGCCGATAATCGTCGAACTCGGCCGTAAACGCTCGAATGAGCGGATGGCCCTGCCGAACGGATTCTTCCGCTCCCGCTGCCGGTGCGTCCATATGTCCCCCATTCTTTACCGTACCAAAGTGCGTGCAGCTGATTGTATCCGCTGACGCCCTGACAACACACGATAGCGCTGTTCGTTGCCGGTTGGAAACAATGAGCGGCGACTGCTGCGCGCCGTGGTGTGGGGTGTCTGCTACCATGCATGTCCCGGAAGCATCCAGCGAAGACAGGAGGGGCCGGCGTGATCGGATTGGGAACGCTCATCAACGTGGCGCTCATCGTCGTCGGAGGGGTCGTCGGCCTGCTGGGCGGACGCCTCTTCACGCCCTCCCTCCAGGACACCCTTATGAAGGCGACCGGCGTAAGCGTGGTGTTCGTAGGGCTGGCCGGCGCACTCGCCGGCATGCTGAGCCTGCAGGACGGCGTGCTGGTGAGCGGCGGCTCCATGATGATCGTCGCCTCCTTCGCCTTGGGCTCGCTTGTGGGTGAGCTCATCGACCTGGATGGCCGCTTCGAGCGCCTGGGCGAGTGGCTCAAGCGCAAGACGGGAAGCGAAGGCGACAACCAGTTCGTGAACGGCTTCGTGACGGCCTCCCTCACCGTATGCATCGGCGCCATGGCTATCGTGGGCTCCATCCAGGACGGTATCGCAGGCGACTGGTCGACGCTCGCTCTGAAGGGCGCGCTCGACTGCCTGATCGTGTGCGTTATGACCGCTTCCCTGGGACGTGGCTGCATATTCTCCGCCCTGCCGGTAGGCGTCTTCCAGGGTGTCATCACCCTCCTTGCCCGGCTGGTTCAGCCGCTCATGACGGATGCGGCGCTCGCCAACCTGTCGCTGGTAGGCTCGATTCTCATCTTCTGCGTGGGCGTAAACCTCATCTGGGGCAAGATGTTCAAACCCGCTAACATGCTTCCCGCCGTCGTGGTCGCCGTGGCGCTGGCGTTTATTTAGCGCAAGCGGGAACCGGCAACGCCGCGACGTACGCGGCTTCTGCAGACCTACGCACCAAGCTGACGAGATGCACCTGTTGGGTTACGGTGCCCTGCCCCCGCTCCGCCGGGTTCTGCTCGCCGATCGCCGAAACGAGTCCTAACGCGCCCGCAGCATAACGGCGACGTGCGCATAGAACAGAACGCATGTTTGGCTTGATGGTATACTGGAGCGATTGACACCAGTAGGCTCTTGGCTTGGGTTGAGGAGGCGAGACCCACGGCACGCAACTCCGACGACATCGAGCAGCTTATTGCCCGCATCAACGCCAGCGAACGCCTGCGCGCGGGATCGCGATATTCCTCGACCGTCTACCGCGACGAGCCCATCGTGCGCACCGGACGCCAGCTTATGGACGAACGCGAGGCGGGCCGGCATGCGCAGGAGAGCGGGGGACGTGGCAATCGCAGCGAACGCGCCCAAAGGCAGTCGGCGGACGCATGGCCGCACGCGGAGGCAACTCCCCCTGTCGCTGCACGGCAGCGTGCCACATCACGTCCGCACGTCGAATCGCAGCCGCAGTCACGCGCTGCATCGCAAGCGCAGCCGAACGCCATGTCGCAGCCGCAGCCAGATGCCATGCCGCAGCTGCGCCTTCATGCCCAGAGCCCCGCGGCAACGCAGCAAACCACGTTGGATCCGTTAGCCACGCGCTACCACGAGATGCGGAGCGTATCGAGGTGGCAAGAGTGCAACGGGCGCGGGCGATGGCTCACCGAGGCCGAGCTCTTCGTGAAGCAGGGGCGCCTGATAGCCGATCTGGAAGACGACCGGCCCTACCACGGCACCTTCAAATCGTACTTCCCCACCTATAACGCCATGAGCGACCAGCAGCTGCGCGGCTACGTCACATGGCGCACGGCGGTGCGTCGCGGCGAGGTCCAGGAAACCTCGCTTTCATTTGCCTACGTCTATCTCTACGAGTTCATCAACGGCATCGGTGTCTCGACGCCACTCGACGGGTTCATGCGCATGCGCGACTTCTGGCACGCCTATCGCGACATCGCCCCCGAGATGGACCGCTTCGCCCGGGTGTGGCTGCGCGACTACGTGGTGTACCACGGCCTTGGCCCGCAGCTGCTGGACGGCGACAAGACACTCGCCTTCGATCGCGCCCTCATGGAGCTGCGGACGCTCTCGTCCCAACTCGAGGAAGCGGCGGGCGTGAACGTCCCGTACGCCGAGAGCCAGGGCCGTGCAGCCGAGACGGCGGGCGGAGAGCGTGCGACGAGGCGGCGCTCCCGGCGCACGCCCGCCCTGCCGCTGCCCCCCGACAGCGCATTCGAATCCCGTCTCCTTGAGGGCATCGACGCGCTCTCCACCTATCGGATTCGCCTATCCCGGCTCTACAAGGACTGTCCCGACGACCTGCGCCATGTCGCTTGCGCCGTGTATGTCCGCATGCTGGAGTACTATCGGCACAACCGTAAGAGCGGTCTGTTGGAAAGCCTGTTCGGGGAGGAGGCGACCATGCCGTACACCATGTTCGCCTCTGCGGTGTTCTACGACGAGCACCCGCATCCCGATGCGGTGGTCGAGCTCGACCCTATCCACCGATATCGCTGCGAGCACGGGCTCTGGAGCTGCACGCGTGTATATGGGACGCGCGAAAAAAGTCCCAAGCTCGGCGCCATCATGCGCGCTTGCGACCGCAAGCTGCGCTCGGCCATGGGATACCCGCACCCCCTCAAGGCGCACGAGGAGCCCAAATACCTGGAGCGCATTATCGACCGCGAGATCACCGAGTGGCTGGAATGGAAAGCTGCCCACGCGCCGCGCATCATCGACATCGACCTTTCGAAGCTCTCGGGCATTCGAAGCGCCGCAGCCGAGACGCGCGAGGCGCTGCTCATCGACGAAGAACGCGACGATGCGGCGCCCACGTCAAGCCCCGCTGAGACAGAAACGCCCCCGGATGCCGCCGGCCACGCGCCGCGCTGCGAAGAACGTACGGCCGATTCCACCGTCCACGAAATGCCGGAAGATGCGGAGGTCGCGCATCCCGCGGCCACCACCGAAGAGCTTCCCGGCCTTTTCGCGGAGCCCATGAAACCGGCAGGTGCACGGACGGCGACGGGCGGTGCCCCGACACCGGACAGCTCGTCGCCCCTTTCTCCCGAGCAAACCGCCTATCTTGCGGCGCTGCTCGAGGGAACGCCGACGCCCCTGCCGCCCGGCACGAGCGAAGACATGCTGGTGGACGCCATCAACGAGGCGCTTTTCGACGAACTCGGCGATACCGCGATCGAGTTTGGCCCCGACGGGCCCCAGGTGATTGACGACTACGAGGACGATGTGAGAGGACTGATCGCCCGATGACCCAGAATGCATCCGCCGCGCCGCGCGTCCCCAAGCGCGTGGCTGCCGTGATCATTAACTCGCTGAAAGGCGGCGTCGTGCCGCGCATCGGCCTACCCTATATCACCGTGGGACGCGAAACGGAGATTCGCGCGCTCCTGACCGATCTTGACCTCATCGCCGACGGCGGGGCGTCGTTCCGCTTTTTGGTAGGCCGCTATGGAAGCGGCAAGAGCTTCCTTTTGCAGACCATTCGCACCCATGCCATGGGTGAAGGCTTCGTCGTCGCAGACGCCGACCTCTCCCCCGAACGGCGCCTTCAGGGCGGCCAGGGACAGGGTCTTGCCACCTATCGTGAGCTCATTCGAAACCTCTCCACCAAGACCCGCCCCGAGGGCGGCGCACTCACGCTTATCTTGGACCGATGGATCTCGAACCTGCAGACACAGGTAGCATCGGAGCTCGCAGCCAACGATCCTGGCGGCGTCGCGCCCGTACCGGACGACCCCGCACTTGTGACGGCTGTTGATGCGCGCATTCGCACCGAGGTGGCAAGCCTTGAGGAAATGGTGCATGGCTTTGACTTTGCACGTCTGCTCACTCTGTATTTCCACGCGAGCACCACGGGCGACGACGAGACGAAAAGCCACGTCGTCAAATGGTTCCGCGGCGAATATCGGACAAAGACCGAGGCGCGCCAGGAGCTTGGCGTAACGGTGATCGTGGGAGACGATGACTGGTATGACTACATAAAGCTGTTTGCCCGGTTCCTCAAGGGCGCTGGCTACCGGGGAATGCTCGTGCTTATCGACGAGCTGGTGAACCTGTACAAGATCCCCAACGCCATCACGCGCCAGTACAACTACGAGAAGATTCTCACCATGTATAACGACACGCTGCAGGGAAAGGCCCATTACCTGGGCGTCATCATGGGCGGGACCCCGCAGTCGATCGAGGATCGGCGGCGCGGCGTCTTTAGCTACGAGGCGCTGCGCAGCCGTCTGACGCAGGGGCGCTTCGCCCGCGAAGACATGCGCGACATGCTGGCACCCATCATTCACCTGCACCCCCTCACCTACGAGGAGCTGCTGGTGCTTGCAGAGAAGCTGCAGCAGATTCACGCCGGGTATTTTGGCTACGAGCCCCGGCTGGGCGAGAACGACCTGGTGCGTTTTCTACAGATTGAATTTGGCCGCGTGGGCGCCGACACGCATCTCACGCCGCGCGAGGTGATTCGCGATTTCATCGAGCTGCTTGATATCGTGTACCAGCACCCGGAGCTGTCGGTGGAGCAGGTTATGGGAAGCGCGGGCACGGCGAGCGTCACGGGGGCCGTGGCAGCCGGTGCAGCCGAAGGCGCATCGACGCGCGCAGGGGCACCATATGCACCCGGAGCCTTGCCGACGCGCGAGGGCGCAAACGGTCCTGACGGCGGCGCGACGTCCGCCGGAGGTGCAGGCAGCATGGCCAGCGTCGTCGCGCCCGCCGTGCCGTCGACAGACCCCAACGCGTTCGCCGAGTTCGAGATCTAGAGCATGGCGTCTACCTGCAGGACCTCCGCTTTACACGACATCGAACTTGGTATATAAAGAACATATGTTCGTACATGGCGTCCAGGAGCACTCATGAGCATCTTCGATCGATACGCGCCATTCGTGCAGGATTTCATCTATGCGCACGATTGGGAGAGCCTTCGCTCCATCCAGGTGGCGGCGGGTGACGCCATATTCAATACCGACGAGAACGTGCTGCTCACGGCATCCACCGCATCGGGCAAAACGGAGGCGGCATTCTTCCCCATCCTCACACTCTTCTGGGAGAACCCGCCCGCCTCGGTGGGCGCGCTCTATATAGGCCCCCTCAAGGCGCTCATCAATGACCAGTTCATGCGCCTCAACGACCTCTGTGAAGAGGCGGAGATCCCGGTCTGGCACTGGCACGGCGACGTTGCGGCGTCGCACAAGCGCCGTCTGCTCAAACATCCCTCGGGCATACTTCAAATCACACCCGAATCGCTCGAGGCGCTTCTGCTGCACAAGCACATGGCCATACCGCGCCTCTTTGGCGACCTGCGCTTTGTGGTGATCGACGAGGTTCACTCGCTCTTGCGTGGCGACCGCGGCGGCCAAACCCTCTGCCTTATCGAGCGACTCTCGCGCATGGCGGGCGTCAACCCCCGCCGCATTGGCCTCTCGGCCACCATCGGCGACCCCGAACGCACGGGGGCGTTTCTGGCGTCGGGCACCGGTCGCGGATGCATCATTCCCCGCTTTGAAGAGCCTCGCCACATCTGGCGCATCTCGATGGAGCACTTCTACATCACCGGACCCCAGGCGACCGAGCGGGCCATGGAGCGAGCCGACGGCACACAGGAAGCAGACGTTCTCTCAATCGAGCGCGTAAACGCACCCGGTCTTCCTGGCGACGGCGCTGGACCGGCAACGGAGCAGGTGGCGCCGGCCGGCTCTGCCACAGGCTCTTCAGGCCAGCACGCCGCCGAAGGCGATGTCAGCATTCCACCCGTGACCGAGCAATCGCTTCTCGCCCCCACCGATGCCGCGCCGCGCGACGCCGATCCCGGCATCGGCTACATCTTCGAGCGTACACGCGGACACAAATGCCTGGTGTTCGCCAATTCGCGCGAAGAGGCCGAGGCCGTCTGCACCATGCTGCGCTCATATTGCGAGGCCAATCACGAACCCGACCGGTTCCTTATCCATCACGGCAACATCTCCTCGGCGCTACGCGAGTCAGCCGAAGAGGTCATGAGGGATGATGAACGCCTGGACACGACT
The DNA here is from genome assembly GCF_002160065.1 of Collinsella sp. An2. GTDB lineage: Bacteria > Actinomycetota > Coriobacteriia > Coriobacteriales > Coriobacteriaceae > Limicola. The sequence goes on from NZ_NFJW01000013.1 coordinate 47,114, forward strand.
GTTACCACCGCGACTCTTGAGCTGGGGATCGATATCGGGCGGCTGGAGCGTGCCTTCCAAATCGATGCGCCGTTTACGGTATCGAGCTTCCTCCAGCGGATGGGTCGCACCGGCCGTCGTGACCTGCCGCCCGAGATGCACTTTGTCATACGCGAGGAGCAGCCCGAGCCTCGCACCACCATGCCCGAGACCATTCCATGGAAGCTGCTGCAGGGCATCGCGCTCGTCCAGCTCTATCGAGAAGAAAAGTGGGTCGAGCCGCCGTGCCTCGATCGCCTCCCCTACAGCCTGCTCTACCACCAAACCATGGCGATTCTTGCCAGCACGGGCGAGCTCTCCCCTGCCGAACTTGCCCAGCGCGTGCTCACCCTTTCATACTTCCACCGCGTGACCGCAGACGACTTCCGCGTGCTGCTGCGCCATCTGTTGGAAACCGACCAGTTGGAGCGAACCGAGGCGGGCGGGCTCATCATTGGTCTTGCCGGAGAACGGTTCACCAACTCGTTCAAGTTCTATGCCGTGTTCCAGGAAAACGAGGAGTTCACCGTTCGCAGTGAATCGGCCGAGCTGGGAACCATCGTGAACCCGCCGCCCCCGGGCGAACGCATCGCCATCGCCGGACACTGCTGGCTAGTTGAAGAGGTCGATTGGAAGCGCCACCTGGTCTTTGCCACACAGGTCAAGGGACGGGTCCCCGCTTATTTTGGCGACTGCCCAGGCGACATACACACGCACGTCCTCGAGCGCATGAAGCGCGTTCTGGCCGAGCATGAGACGTACCCGTACCTACTTGCTAACGCTCGCGCCCGTCTTGCGCAGGCGAGGCATACCGCCAAAGTATCTGGCGCGGCAACGCGACCACTTATCAACCTGGGCGGCGAGACGTGGGTGCTTCTGCCCTGGCTGGGAAGCTACGCCTTCTTGGCGCTGGAGCGGCTGCTCAAGATCAAATGCGCCGGAAAGCTTGGGCTCAAGGGACTCGATGCATCACGGCCCTACTTCCTGCAGTTCAAAATGAAGGCCGATGAGGATGCGTTCTTCGACGTGCTTGCCGAGGAGGCTCTGACGGACTTCGACCCAATCGAGCTCGTCTACCCCAACGAGGTCCCCTACTTCGACAAGTACGACGAGTTGCTGCCAGCAGAACTCGTGCGCAAAGGCTTTGCCGAAGGCGTACTCGATATCGAAGGCATGCGGGAACGTGTCCGCTCGTGGGTGTCCTGACATGAGCCAAACAGCACGGCAAGGCACGCGGCATCTGTCGCGCTTGACCTGACCTGTCGCATGAGGCGCGCCCGTCCTTCATGCGACGATCGGGCGCGCGGTGTGGCAGCACAGAACATCCAGCTGCCTGCAGCACGGCACCTTTGAGCTTGACGCCGCCTTTCCCAGCCTATGCCACGTCGCTGTCGTGTAGAACGTCTCCTAAGAACTCGTCGTCAAAGGGGATGGCGTCCTTGAACTTCAACTCTCTGTCCGAAGCGACAACCAAGAAGTTATCCTCCCCGCCAAGCTCATCATCTGTAGCGGAGACCACCTGCACGCAGGCAAATACCTGGGAGAGGGTCGCCACCACATCGCGCAAGAAGCTCACATCGGTTCCCTCTGAACGAGAGACGACATTTGCCGCATATACGCCCCCGGCAACGAGATGGTTCTTCGCTGCACGGATGGCCTCGACCGTGGCCAAGGCGCGCACGGGCTCTGAGCCAGAAAACACATCATTAACGATGGCGTCATAGCACGGGGTCGCGGCGTCGTCCAAAACGATGCGCGCATCTGCAGCAACAAGCCCAAGGCGAGGAGCGGCCGCATCTCGAATCGGGGCCGCCTCGCCACCCCTGCCGGAGCTTGCTCCCTTGCAGAAGCCTTCGACAACACCCACACGCTCGGCCAACTCATCCACGAAAAACCAGGCCCGAGCCGCCCGCGTTATAGCCGGATCGATTTCAACCACGTCGACCGCAACGTCAGCGAAGCTGGTCAGAGCATGCTTGGGCCATGCATAACCGCCTCCGCCGAGCGCAAGCACGTAACGCTGCCCCTCCTGCGAGGGGGCGACCTCTAGAACGCGGTCAAATGCGCGATGATACGCAAACACCGGTTCAAAACGACGGTCGTCCAGATAGGTTGCCGACTGGTACACGCCACGCGTGCGAAGAACACGCATGGCATCGTCGCCGACCTTTCGCGTATAGACAAGGGCCCGTCCGTCGCGCGTCCGCACTACGTGAGGCGCAAAGCGCAGCATAATGCACAACACCACGACGGCAACAAGCGCCACGATAACCAAAAACGCAGCAACCGGCTCGGCGAGCTGGGCCGTCTGAAACGCAAAGGCGACAACGAGTACCATCGCAACAACGCCCAACGTATGCCAGTCGTCACGATTCCGATCATCGGGCACGCTCATGAAAGCCTCCTCTGCTGGTAAAGACCATGGTCGGCAAAGCCCAGGCTGCGGTAGTACTCACGCGTACCCACGGCGCTGATCACGTTGATACATTCATACCCCGCATCGCACGCAATCGCGCACGCACGCTCCACCAGACGCTTGCCCAGCCCGTGATGCTGCGCCGCCGGGCCGTCGGAACCCACAGGAGTCGCCATCCCGTACACATGCACTTCGCGAATCATGGCCTCGCCGGGGCCTACCGGTGCATCGTTTCCCAAAGCGGCAAGCGCATCAGCATGGGGTAGTGACAGACGCAAGAATCCAGCAATACGGTTTTGATGCGTCACCCATTGCAGGAAGCGCTCTTCGGTCGTCGCAGTCTTATAGGCAACCACATCAAGCCTCAAGTCGGCCAAATCCACGGCGCTCGTACTGATTTCGCGCATGCGGATCTCCTGCACGACCTGCCCCTCAAGCCGCTGCTCGACCATCTGGCGAAGGTTGGGCTTCTTGTTGCCCGCCACGATGTCCTGCGTCGAGAAGTCGCGAATCATGCGCGAAACGCGCGTGAACGGCGGGGTTGCCAGCACGTCGCTTGTAAGAACATCCAGCAGCTCTTCCTCGGAGTAGGGCTGCCACTGCCCCTCGTGGTAGAAGCGACAAAGCTCCGTTCCACCGATTAGCGCGCAGGGGTACAGCTTGACCTCGTCAGGCCGGTACGCGGGGCTTTCCATGAGTCGCCGATAGTCCGCTTTGTCCGCATCGGGCGTGGCTCCCAGCAGATTGACCATGGCATGCGCATGAATCTTGAACCCAAATAACCGCAGCAGCGAGAAAGCCCGTGCGATGGCTTCCGTGCCCATAGCCCGCCCGTTGCGAGCCAAAATCCATTCATCGGTGGACTGAACGCCCATCTGGATCTTGGTGGCTCCCATACGGCGAATGAGGCGCAAGCGCTCCGGCGCAATCGCATCGGGCCGCGTTTCGATAACGAGCCCAACCACGCGATGACGTGCCGTCTCGTTGCGGCGCTGTTCACGCTCAAGATCGTCAAGCGAAGCGCGCTGCCGCGATGCTACGTGCTGCCATGGATCGCTCGCATCATAGAGCCTGTGGAATGCCTCGTTGTAGGTCATATGACCAGCGTCGACCTCGGCCTGCACGGCCTCAAGCTCCGGAGTTGCCTGGGCCATCGGACGGCCCTCGGCGCAATTCGGGTCGGCAAGCCCACAAGATGCAAGCTGGTCACGACGCTCCCGCACCGCGACAGGCATGGCATCGAGCGACGAGCTGTCATTCGCCGTGTCCCCCGGGAACCCCCTGAGCAACGGGTTTGCAGCAACACCCGACACCGCGTCATCATTGAGCGCGCGGAACAGTTCTTTCATGAACCACGTTTGGTATGCAACGGGATAGTCGCTCCACGTGCCGCCGAGCACAATGAGCTCGATTTTGTCCGTCGCGTGCCCCATCTGAGAAAGTGCCGTAAGGCGTGCGGAGACCTGAAGATACGGGTCAAAGCAGCTCTGCTCCGCACGCGCGCAGGCCGGCTCGTCGGCAAGATAGCTTTTGGGCATGCGCAGGTCATTGGGGCAAAACACGCATGTTCCACCACACGGCCAAGGCTTTGTGATGACCGTGATGGTCGCCACACCCGAGGCCGAGCGGCGTGGCTTCATGCGCAGCACATGAAGCAGACGACCTTCGAGCTCCGGTGTCACGTCCCACGATGCCCAACGCTTTGGGTCGTCGCGCTTCACGCTCTGATAAAACGGGAGCAATCGCCGCTTGGCAAACGCCCGCTTATCCCCTCCTGCGCGTTTTGCCGCGGCATGGATGAGCTTTACGAGGACCTGGTCGTCCACGACCTGGCCCTCTCGGAGCAAGTCCAGTATCTGAATAATGATGTCTTCCATGCGCAGCATTCTACTATCGACGGCATCCTGCTGCCCAGGCATCGCGCAAGAAGGTCGGTCTCTTGCATCTAGAAGTATCCAGCGGCCGGCGTCGTCATGGCCCGGGCATCCGGCGGCCGGCGTCAACGCGGCCCGGGTGTTCTGCAGCTGGCGTCGTCACGGTCCGGGTGCCCTGCAGCCAGCGTCATCACGGTCCGGGTGTCCTGCAGACGGCACCGTCGAGACCCGGGCATAGCAGCCAACGGCGCTGCGGCCCGAACATCTCAGCCAGCGCCGCTGCTACCTGGACACCTCAGCCAGCACCTCGCCAGCCCAGACGGCGACAACCATTCCCTACGTCACTCCCCAAGCCAAAATCCAACTCGCGGAACGCGTTCGCTCCCGCCTCAACAGAAAACTCCCAAACGAAGTCCTAGATTTGGACGTTTTAGAGGCTCAAAATGGGCTATGTTAGACATTCTTGGAGGCGCAGATAGGCACCGGCGGGGGCGGGTACGGGGCCTCCACCATCGCCCGCCAGGTCGTCCTGTACCGCCCCACCGGGATGAGGGCGATGAGCT
>NZ_NFJW01000014.1 GCF_002160065.1 Collinsella sp. An2
CCCTCCCCGGCCTCGCCGGGTCGTACGGGACCCCGTCCCGCATCACCGCGAAGACTATGTGGCAGAGCTTCCGCGCCACGGCGGTCACCGCCACCCGGTGGCACTTGCCCTCGCGCCTCTTCCTCTCGTAGAAGGCCCTGAGCGACGGGTCGTGCTGCCGGGCCCTGTTCGCCGCCAGCCACAGCGCCCTGCGCAGGTACGGCGACCCGTGCTTGGTGATGGGGCCGCCCCCGCTGTCGAACCTGCCCGACTGGTTGACGGAGGGGTTGAGCCCGGCGTAGCCCACGAGCGCGGAGGCGCCGCGGAACCTGCCTATGTCGCCGATCTCGGCGACGATCTGGGCCCCCGTCGTGTACGAGACCCCGGGTATGGTGAGGACGAGCGGCTCCACGAGCTCGAGCAGCTCGCGCACCCTGCGCTCGACCTTCCCGCACTCGCCGTCGAGGAGGTCCATCTGGCGGACGAGCGACTGGATCTGCATCGCCGCGGCGTCCTCGCCGAGCCTGATGCCGACGGACGCGCTCGCGAGCGCCTTGAGCTCGGCGGCCTTGCCGTCCACGCGGCGGCTGCCCCGTGCCGCCGAGGAGATGTCGCGCTGCAGGGAGTCGACCCGCCTCCTGGCGATCCGCGACGGAAGCGGGCTCTTGGAGAGCACGGCGCGCCCGGCGGCGCCGAACATGTCGGAGAACGCGCCGGAGAACTCGGGGAAGTACGAGTCCAGCAGGCACGTGCACTGGGTCTTCACCTCGGCGAGCTCGGCCTTGAGGGACTGCTGGTAGCGCGTGAGGGTGCGCAGCGACTGCACCTCGTCGGTGGCGAGCCCCGTCGGGTCGTACCGCCCGATGCGCAGCGCCTCGGCTATGAGCGCGGCGTCGACGCGGTCGTTCTTGACCCTGTCGAGCCCCTTGAACCTGCGCACGGCGCTCACCTGCACCGGGTCGATCACCGCGACCGAGTAGCCCCTGGAGACGAGGAAGGCGTAGAGCGCCATCCAGTAGTGCCCCGTCGCCTCCATGCCGACGAGCACGTCGCCGGGCGCCTCGGCCACGCCCTCGAGCCAGGCCCCGCACCGCTCGAAGCCGGCGGCGCTGTTCTTGAAGGGCATCCGCTTGCCCTGCTCCTCGCCGCGGTCGTCCACGGCGCCTATCACGTGGTCCGCCTTGGCGACGTCCACACCGGCGTAGATCATCTCCCCGCCCTCCTCTCTGCTGCAGGGCGGCGGGCGCCTGCCCGCGTCACCCGGGACCGCAACCTCCTAGAAGAGATCCGAGGTGGCCTTGCGCCCCTCATCCAGCTAATCCGCGGAAGAGCCCGGGTGGGGCAGGACGCCATCCTCCTTGACGGGGTCGCTCCGCGCGCCCCAGGTCCCATGTCGGCGTCCCTGCCCGCCAGATTCTGCATTGCACCAAAGCATCCGGTATCCGGCTCTCTGATGCAACGACTTAAAGATAGGAGGCACCCATGCACGACGTGGGAATGAACATGGGACAGCTCGCCATGAGCGTCAAACAGGTCGACGACACCATTGCCCTCGCGCGCGACTGGAGCCACAGCCTGCTGCACGCTACCGAGAATTTCGACATGGAGCGCATTGGATCCAAACTCCAGGCGGCCATGAAGGCACTTGACGAGGCACGCGCGGCGCTCGAGGGCTACGAGGACGCAATCGAGGCCGACCACAACTCCGTCGGCTCCGTGCGACTGGTGTAGCGCCATGGGTTCCTGCAACGCAGGAGATCTTGTGCGGTTCTCCATCGCCGTCCCGGAGGATCTGCTGAATGCCTTCGACGCCCAGATCGCGCGTCGCGGCGCCACCTCGAACCGTTCAGAAGCCATTCGCGACCTCATTCGCTCTTCGCTCGTGCGCGAGGAGCTTCGCACGCCCGACGCGCAGGTCATCGGCTCCTTGACCATGATCTACGACCATCACACCGGCGACCTCACCCGGAAGCTGGACGAGGTGCAGCACGATTACACGCACGAAATCGTCTCGACCATGCACGTGCATCTTGACCATAGCAACTGCCTCGAGATCCTCGCGCTGCGCGGCCAGGGCTCGCGCGTCTACGAGCTTGCCGACAAGCTGCTGGGGCTGCGCGGCGTCAAGCACGGCGAGCTCACCTGCGCCGCCACCGACGCAAGCCTCGAACTGTAGACAAGCATGCGTGACGCGCACATCCATATCACCGGCATCGTCCAAGGCGTGGGCATGCGGCCGTTCGTGTATCGCGAGGCGATTCGCCACGGCATTGCGGGCTGGGTGCTCAACGCCGGAGATGGCGTGCACGTGGAGGTACACGCCGCCAGCGACGAGCAACTTGCCTCGTTTGTTGCGGCGCTGCGCGACGAGGCCCCCGCAGCTGCGCGCATCGACACCGTACAGGTAATCGAACTCCCTGCAGAGGCAGCCTCGTCCACCGTGGCCGACGACTCGCCCAGCAAATCCGGCGAGCGCCGGGCGCTGGCGTCGGACTCGAGTCCCGACGGCGCGTTTCGCATCGTCGCCTCGGACGACCAAACCGAGCGCACGACGCTCGTCTCGCCCGATATCGCCACCTGCCCCGACTGCCTGCGCGAGCTCTTTGACCCCGCAGACCGGCGCTACCACTACCCGTTTATCAACTGCACCAACTGCGGGCCGCGCTTCACCATCATCCGGTCGCTTCCCTACGACCGCCCGGCCACATCTATGGACGCGTTTCCCATGTGTGCCACGTGTGCGGCAGAATATGCCGACCCCGCGGACCGGCGTTTCCACGCACAGCCCGACGCCTGCTTTGAATGCGGGCCGCATATCACCTGGCGTGAACGCACCGACTTACCCGACCACCTGGCCGAGTGTATGCGCGAGGTGCCCGCCGCGCCGTCCGTTGGACAGACGCGCACGCAAAGCGACGCCATCATAGATCGCTGCGCCCGAATGCTCGCTGCCGGCGGAATCGTTGCCATCAAAGGGCTGGGAGGATTCCACCTTGCCTGCGATGCCTCGAACGAGCACGCCGCGCAGGAGCTACGCCGGCGCAAGCGCCGCAGCAACAAGCCACTTGCGGTCATGGTCGGGCGCCTTGAAGATGCCTGTGCGCTCTGCCATATCGACGACATTGAACGGGCGCTGCTCGAGGGCACGGTTCGCCCGATCGTCCTGCTGCGCCGTCGCGAGCACGGCGCGCGTGCCAGAGCTGCGGCTGACCAAGCGGCGAGCCCGGAGGCCGCTCCGAATGCGGCGGCGGAACAAATGACGCACGCGGCCGGCGCGACCACGGGCGACACGCTTGCGCCATCGGTCGCCTTCGACCTTCCCGAGCTGGGCATCATGCTGCCCTACACCCCGCTGCAGCACCTCCTGCTTGCGGCATGTTCGCTTGTCGGCGTCTCGGCCTTGGTCATGACAAGCGGCAACGTGAGCGAGGAGCCTATCGAGACCGACGACCGCCTGGCTTGGCAGCATCTCGTCGATGGCGGTTTGGCCGACGCCCTTCTGGGCAATGACCGCGCCATCCTCGCCCGCTATGACGACTCAGTCGTACGCGTTGTCGCAGGCACGCCCATGTTGGTCCGGCGCGCCCGCGGCTATGCGCCGCGTCCGCTGGCGCTGCCTGCCATGCGCTCTCCCTCTTGCGACGGGATCGAGCCCAGCATGCCCACCATCCTGGCCTGCGGATCGGAACAGAAGGCGACGCTCGCCTTTACGCGAGAGCAGGAAGACGGCTCCGCGGCGTGTCTGTTGTCGCAACATATTGGCGACGTGGAGAACGCCGCCACGTTTGACGCCTGGCACGAGGTGCGCCGCCGGTTTGCCACGCTCTTCGACCTTGAGCCGCAGGTCCTTGCCTGCGATTTGCATCCGTCGTACCTGGCAAGCCAGTGGGCGCGCGAAACCGCCCGCGAGCAGCATCTTCCCCTGATCGAGGTGCAGCACCACCATGCGCACCTTGCGGCCGTCATCGCCGAGGCGGCGGCGCGCGGAGAGCTTGCCCCCAACGCCCAGGTCATAGGCGTTGCGTTTGACGGCACCGGCGCAGGAACCGATGGCACCATCTGGGGCGGCGAGTTTCTCGTCGCAGGGCTTTCTGCGTGTAGGCGCGCCGCGCACCTGATGCCATGGCACCTACCGGGCGGAGCCGCCAGCGTGCGCGATGCGCGGCGAAATGCCTTCGCGCTGTTGCACGCTTGCAACCTGCTTGACCATCCCGGCGCGGCGCCACTTCTCGTGCGCCTAACCCCCGAAGAGCGCAGCATTACCGAAACCATGGTCGCACGCGGCATCAACAGCCCCCTCACCAGCAGCATGGGGCGCTTCCTCGATGCCGTATCGGCAATGCTTGGCATATGCGATAGCGCCACCTACGAAGGGGAGCCTGCGATCTTGCTCGAAGCGGCAGCAACGCGCGAGCAGTCGTGCCTCCCAGCCAGTCCCATTATCGACGCGCCATGCATGCGACGCAGGCAAGGTTCACTTGTGCTCGATCCGACCCCCCTGCTTTGCAGCCTGCTGGACAACCTCGCCGCCGGTGCGCGTCCTGAGCAACTCGCGCTCGGCGTGCACGAAGCCGTCGCTCGCATGGCGGCCGAGACTGCCGCGTTGCTGGCTCAACAAACCGGAATCGGCTTCGTTGCGCTATCCGGCGGGGTCTTCATGAATCGCTTGCTGCTGGGCATGACGCGCAGCCTCCTGGAAGACCAGGGATTGCACGTGTTGGTTCCCAGAGACGTCCCGGTCAACGACGGCTGCATCGCCTATGGCCAGGCGGCCGTCGCGCACGCGATTCTGGCGCAGCGGGATATGCGCGCTTCATGAATCCACGGGCTTGAGTGCGCCCTGCTCTCGGCAGGCGCTCCGCACCGCTGAGCGGCGGGCAAGTCGCCGCTCCTGCACAGCACCCCCCCGCAACCGCACGACATACCCACCTCGACGGAAGCGAGCTGCAGATGCCCCGCTTGCGTCATCGTTTGCCGAGCTGCCACCAGAGCGGTACCATCTTGCGCAACAATGCAGAAAAGGAGACCTCCATGTGCCTCGCTGTTCCAGGAAATATCGTTGCGCTTCACGATGATGTCACCGCAACCGTCGACATGCTTGGCGTGCAGCGCGATATCTCGGTCGCGCTGACCCCCGACGCCAAGGTTGGAGACTATGTGCTGGTGCATGCCGGCTTCGGCATCCAGGTCATCGACCCCGAGGAAGCACGTCTTACGCTCGAGATCTTCCAGGAGATTCCCGAGCTGGTAAGCGAAGAGCTCGATGGCGTGGTGCCGTTTGGCGCGGCCGCGGATGCCGCCGCCGAAAACGAGACGGACGAGACGCCGGCCGCTGGCACCGTCGCCGTCGGGGCCGTCGCATGACAGACGGCAGCGCGCGCGACGAGCACCGCATCGACTTCGAGGCCTTCCGCGACCCCGACCTTGCCCGCAGCCTCATTGAGCGCATCGACGAGCTGGCTGGGGACCGCGAGCTCAACTTCATGGAAGTCTGCGGCACACATACCATGAGCATCGGCCGCTACGGTTTTCGCTCCGTCATGCCCCTGGGCATCCACCTGCTTTCGGGTCCTGGATGCCCGGTCTGCGTGACCGCAAACCAGGATATCGACCGCATCATCGCGCTTGCAAAACTCGACGGCCTCACCATCGCCACCTTCGGCGACATGATGCGTGTTCCAGGGTCGACGAGTTCACTCGCCGCACAGAAAGCCGCTGGGCACGACGTGCGCATCGTGTACTCGCCGCTCGATGCCGTCCAGCTTGCTCAACAGCATCCCGAGCTCAACGTGGTGTTCGTCGGCGTGGGATTTGAGACCACCACACCCACCATCGCCGCAAGCATCCTTGACGCCGAGGCGCGCGGGCTCACCAACTTCTCAGTCATGAGCGCTCATAAGATGACGCCGCCCGCGCTGCGCGCCATCGCCGACGACCCGGAGACGCGCATCGACGGCTTCATCCTTCCGGGGCACGTGTCCACCATCACCGGACTTGCTCCCTACCGCTTCCTTGTCGACGAGTTTGGCATCCCTGGTGTGGTAACTGGATTCGAGCCTGTCGATATTCTGGAAAGCATCCTACTGCTAACCGAGATGGCGATTTCGGGCAGGCCGGCCATAGAAAACGCCTATCGCCGCGGTGTGAGCAGCGAAGGGAACGCCGTGGCGCGGGGCGTGGTCGACAAGGTGTTCGAGACCTGTGACGCCACCTGGCGCGGCCTGGGCAAGCTGCCTGCATCGGGCCTCGCTATTCGACCCGAGTACGCCCGCTTTGACGCCCGTCGTCGCCTTGACGTCGATGTCGAGCCGACTCGTGAGCCGCGCGGATGCCGCTGCGGAGACGTCCTGCGCGGAGCAATCGCGCCCACGTCGTGCCCGCTCTTTGGACGCGCATGCACGCCCGAGCATCCCGTTGGCCCATGCATGGTATCGAGCGAGGGCAGCTGCGCCGCCTATTTTCGCTACCACGAATAGTCCGGCCGCCGCGCGATCCCGACCCAAGGGAGAGGCGGCGCGGCGCGCAGTAACCCTTCAAGAACGGTCACCCCAGCAGATTGGACCATCGAGCGTAAGGAGACTTTCATGGCAACCGATACCACCGTCCTGCTTGGCCACGGATCGGGCGGGCAGATGATGAAGCGTCTCATCGACGAGGTCTTCCTTGATGCCTTTGGGTCCCCCGAGCTGCTGGCCGGCAACGACTCCGGCGTGGCAGCGCTGGCACCCACCGGCCGCATCGCCATGTCGACCGACAGTTTTGTAGTAACCCCGCAGTTCTTCCCCGGCGGCGATATCGGGCGCCTTGCCGTCTGCGGCACCGTGAACGATGTCTCCACCTCGGGCGCTCGCGTACACTACCTCTCGTGTGGCTTCATTCTGGAAGAGGGCTACCCGATGGACGACCTGCTGCGCATCTGCCGCAGCATGGCGGATACCGCGGCCGAGGCCGGCGTGCGCATCATCACCGGGGACACGAAGGTCGTCGGTCGCGGCGGGGCCGACGGCGTCTATATCAACACGGCGGGCGTGGGCGAAGTTCCTGAAGGCGTTGAACTTTCGGGCAGCGCCTGTCGGCCCGGAGACGTCGTGCTCGTGTCGGGAACCCTGGGAGACCACGGCATCGCGGTCATGAGCCAGCGCGAGGGGCTATCGTTCTCGACCACCATCGAGAGCGACGCTGCTCCGCTCAACCATCTTGTCGCCGCAGCACTTGAGGCGGCACCTCATACACGCTGCTTCCGTGACCCCACGCGCGGTGGCCTGGCAAGCACGCTCAACGAATTCGCCTCGGCCAGCAAGGTCGAGATCGAGGTCGACGAGCAAAATGTCCCCGTGAATCCGCAGGTCCAGGCAGCCTGCGAGATGCTTGGCTATGACGTGCTGCAGGTGGCAAACGAGGGAAAGATGGTCGCCGTCGTCCCCGCCGATGAAGCCGATGCCGCGCTTGCCGCCATGCGCGCGAGCCGCTACGGAGAGCACGCCGCCATCATCGGGCGTGTCTGCGAGCTGGCCCCTGACGCCAAGCCGCGCGTGCACGTGCGCACGCCCTGGGGCTCGACCCGCATCCTCGACATGCTCGTAGGCGAGCAGCTGCCGCGCATTTGCTAGCAGGCGCCAAGCAGCACCGAAACTACCGGGATGGTAAGGATCGACCCCACCACGCTCAAGAAGGTGATTTGCATCATTGGCGTGGCATCCATACCACTTTGCATGCAATACAGGGTGCCGTTGGTGGCTACTGGCATGGCGCATTCGAGCACAATCACCGAGCGCACCATCCTATCCACCCCGGCAAGCCCCAGCACCGTAAGGCAGGCCAGAGGGATTCCCAACAGCCGAAATGCTGCAGCGAAATAAGCGCGAGGATTGCCGACCATCTCGAGTGGATTATATTGGGCAAGCGAAGACCCGACAATCAACAGTGCCGCCGGCGTGGACATCTGTCCCACCACCGACATCGCGCTCCCTGCGACCCCCAGGTCACGCACGCCGGCTAGGATCAACACGAGCGCAGTCATACTCGCGATAATCGTAGGGGTCTTGAAGCTTGCCAAGGCAGACGCAAGCTTGCGGGCGCGGCCGGTGCCATGTCCCGCCTCGATATCTGGCTGCGCCAGGTCGCGTGCGCGAAACATGCCCGCGCCCACGGTAAACATGAAGATATTTCCTGGAACGCTTGCGATCACCGCAAGGAGCAGTGCTCCATCGCCCAAGACGGATGAGATGACGGGAAAACCGATGAACCCCGCGTTTCCAAACATCATGGCGAACCGATATGCCCCCTCGACCCCGCGCGGGACCCGCATGACGCGCGACGCCGCCACGGCGACCAACCACGACACCACCATAGCCACCGCCATGAGCAGTACGACCCGCAGCGTCTCGCCACGCCCAGGAAGCGCGTCCACCGTCGACAGCGAGGACAGCACGGTGCAAGGAAGGGCGATGTTGAGCACGAGCGTGGTGAGCTTATGGTCGAACTCTCCGCCTAGCACTCCAAGGCGATGCAGGACATACCCCAACACGATCGGAAGCGAGACCACCTCCATCTGAGAGATGACCCCGCCGATATCAAGCGACATATCCTAACGCCCCCGCACCAGATCGTGCAGGCGCAGCCAGCAGAACACCACGAGCACAACGGTTATACCAAGCTGCAAAAACAGCGGCTCCATACCCGTGCTCGACGCCCCCACCATGGCACCGCGCCCAAGGGACACCAGATTCATGGGCAAGCCTCCCGCAAACCACAGCGTCAACGCCAAAAGAACCTTGCCGCTGCCCTCGAAACGCTCTCCCACCCTGTTGCCAGCATCCTGCGCGCATGCGCTCACCGCGCGATACGCGCGCACCTCGAACAACACCACAACCACAAACAGCGCAAGGGCAATGACGGTGGAAACCACCGACACCGCCGTGAGGGCATCTCCCGAGAACGACGCGACCGTAACGTCCATAAGTACCGTAGCTGCCGCATACACAAGCGATGCGGCAAGCAGCTTGAGCAATGCCGACCGAACGAGCGCGTTCATGGCAATGGCACATCCTTTCACCGATTTGCCCCTGCGGTCAGCATGTCCGCAGGGGCCAAACGTCTACTCTCCGCAGCCGCTCTCGACGAGCTCGACCAGGGCCTGAACCGCCTGGGCCTCATCCGGGCCTTCGGCCGAAATCTCGATCTCGTGCCCCTGCTTCATACCGAGCGCCATCATGGTGATGATGGACTTGGCGTTTTTCGGCTCGCTTCCACTGGTAACGTTGCACACGGTCACATCGCTTTCAAACTCCATGGCCTTCTTCACAAAGACCGAAGCCGGACGGGCATGCAGGCCGCTGGGATTCACCACGGTCGTCTTTTGGGAAACCATTGCTGTCCTTTCCGCTCAGGGCCTGAGGCCCAGGCTTGCCGCTAGGGCGATGGGGGGCTAGGATGGCGCGGCGCCGCTGCAGGCGACGCCGCGCCGCGCATTCTCGGGCATGACGAGCCTGCGCAGGAAATGGGGTGGTGCTTCTCACTCAATCACGATATTGTCGGTCGACGTATCGGCACCATTTGAAGCGATGAGCTTCTTGTAGTAGTAGAAGCTCTTCTTCTTGCCGCGCTTACCCGTGCCGTTGCCATGGTCGTCCTGGTCCACCGAGATCTGACCGTAGCGCTTGGTCATCTCGGAAGTGCCGGAGCTAATGAGGTCGATGGGACCCCACCACGCATATCCGAACACGTCCACGCCATCGAGGAGCGCCTGGTGCAGCTGCTCCACATGTTCCTTCATGTAGGCGATGTGCGCATCATCTGCGCAATAACCATTTTCATCGCGCTCTTCGGTGATGCCATTGCCGTTCTCGGAAATGAAGATCGGCAGATGATAGCGGTCATAAATATGGTTGAGCGTGATGCGGAAGCCCACCGGATCGATCGGCCAACCCCACTCGGTCTGATCGAGATACTGATTCTTGATTTCGGTAAGGAGCTTGCCAGAGGGCTCAGGCGAGATCTTTCCCTTGTAGCGCATGATGTAAGTCATGTAATAGCTAATCGAGATGTAGTCGACGGTGCCCTTCTTAAGCGTCTCGAGGTCACCCGGCTCCATCTGAAGCTCCACGCCGTAGTCGCGGAAGAAGCGCTTGATGTAGTACGGGTACTCACCCTTGGCCTGCACGTCGGTGAAGAACCAATTGAAATGATCCTCGAACAGTACCTGAAGCTGGTCCTCGGGCTTGGAGGTCTCAGCGTAATTCTCCAGGCGGCAGAGCATGTTGCCGATGTAGGCATCCGGGTCAATCTCGTGCAGCTTGATGCAAGCCTTCGCTGAGGCGACAAGCTGGTTGTGCGCAACCTGGAACTTCTCGGGCCAACGGCCAGCATAAGGGTTGCCGCCATCTTCCGGCTGGTCCCAAATCACGCCGCAGCAGGTGCACGGGTTGGCATAGACATGGTTGATCTCGTTGAAGGTCATCCAGTACTTGACCTTGCCCTTATAGCGGCGGAATACAGTCTCGGCATAGCGCTCAAAGGCATCGACTACATGACGACTTGCAAAACCGTTGTACTCCTCGGCCAGGTGGAGCGGCATGTCAAAGTGATTAAGGGTCACCATGGGCTCGATGCCATGCTTGTGGCACTCGTCGAACACCGCGTCATAGAAGGCCAGGCCCTCCTCGTTGGGCTGAGCGTCATCGCCGTTCGGGAAAATGCGGCTCCAAGAGATGGACATGCGGAAGACCCCAAAGCCCATCTCGCCAAGCAGTGCAATGTCGTCCTTATAGGTGTGGTAGAAGTCAATGCCACGACGCTTGGGAAAGTCGTAGGCGTCTTCGTTCGCCTTGCGCTCGGCCAGGGACTGGCGCGTCACGGAGTTAAGCGGGCCACCCTCGACGATACCTTCACGGGCACATGTCTCGCGGTCAAGCAGAATCACGTAGTCGGACACGGCAGGACCGCGACCGCCCTCGTTCCAGGCGCCCTCGATCTGGTTGGCTGCCGTAGCGCCGCCCCAAAGGAAACCTTTTGGGAACGCGTCACCGAAGTCATAGGTATCGAGATCAATCATGATAAACATCCCTTTCTGTAGCGTTATCCAAATAAACGGTGATAAGTAGAGAGGTTCAGGCAATACAAGGCCTTGAATCCGGCAAGGCCTAAGACCTCGCGCTATTTCCCAGCAAGGGCACGCACCACTGGGAGCATCTTCTGCGTCATATGGAGCTCAGCGCTAATGGTCATGAGCGTATCCTGGGCATGGGTGAAGAGCAGCGAATACTCGACGTCCTCGCCGGCTGCCTGGCGCTGGATCGTGTCGGTCTGCGCGTTATGCGCCTTCTGAATCTTTGTCTCAGCTTCGGCAAGGTGCGCCTCAACCGCATCGAAATCAAGCTGAGCCATGCTCTCGAGAGCCTGGTCGATACAGGCGCGGCCGTCGCCAGCATTGAGGATAACCTCCATTGCAACCATATTGATATCCACGGTGGCATCTGCCATGACGTGCTCCTTTCTTTGGT
The DNA here is from genome assembly GCF_002160065.1 of Collinsella sp. An2. GTDB lineage: Bacteria > Actinomycetota > Coriobacteriia > Coriobacteriales > Coriobacteriaceae > Limicola. The sequence goes on from NZ_NFJW01000014.1 coordinate 11,481, forward strand.
GTCCCGGCGGCAGTCGGCCACCGGGACAGTTGAGGTAATCAGGGGCGCCGGTCCGCGGCGCTGCGGGATGCCAGCGCTTCAAACGGTGCGCGGCGACCGGCGGCAAAGCCTAAGCTGAGCCCAGATCACTGAGGGCCATTCCGGACGGCAGGCCATGCCGGCGTGAAGCTATGCTTCGGAAGCCTCCGCCTCGGCGGCAGCGCGACGGGCGGCTTTGCGGGCCTCACGTGCTGCCTTTTTGGCAGCCTTCTCCTCGGCCTGTTTCTCCTCCTGCTTGGCCTGGTAGTTGTCATAAGCCTTGAAGAAGGGGAACCACAGAATTGCAGCAATGACGAGGTTCACGCACACCAGAGCAACGTTGCCCCAGTTACCACCGGACATGAAGAAGGCAGAAATGGCATTGGGCAGGAAATTCATGTCGAAGTTCTCTACGTGCATGCCAGCCCAGCCCATGCTCATCCACAGATAAGCCATAGCGGGAAGGATGATGGCCTGCGCAACCATAGGAATGAACAGGAACGGGTTTGCAACAACGGTCGAGAACACAAGCGGCTCGTTGATGTTGAAGATCGATGGGACAATCGTGGCACGACCGAGCGTGCGGTTCTTCTTGGACTTGGCAAAGAGCATGTAGAACGCAAGCGGGAGCGTGGCGCCCTCGCCGCCAATCATGATGTAGCGGGTAATGCCATAGGCGTTGATGTTCACCGGAGCAAGGCCTGCGGCATAGAGCTCCATGTTCTCCGCAAGTGCAGCCTTCTGGATGGACTGCTGAACCGGCGAGAACACCCAGCCGGAGATGCCGAAGAAGTAGAAGGTATCCATGACAAGCGGGATGGCAATAGTACCTGGCAGGGTCTGCGCGAAGTTGGTCACCGGCGAGAGAATGAGGCCCACCATGGTGAAGACGTCCACCTGCGCAATATAGGTAACAATCCAGCCGATAAGAAGCGACAGCAGCACGGCGATGATGTTGTCGAACCAGTTTTTAACGAAGTCAGGAATGAGGCTGTCCTCGCTAAAGAACGTCATACGAGCCATGCGTTTGTAAATAAAGCCCACTACAAAGCCGACAACCATGGCGGTGAACATGCCGCCCGCGCCGAACTTGCTCATTTCAAAAACCGTTCCGGCATCGGTTGTCTGGGCGTTCATGCACAGCATGTAGGTGCCGATGCCCGTGAAGCCCGCAATCATACTACGGTCTTTGCGATCTTCCTTCACCGCCACGTTGTGCGGAATGATGAAAGCCATGAACAGACCGACAAGGCCGAATGAATAGGTGGTAATAGGTGAGATGTCTGGCAGCCAGGTCACAAATCTGCGAACAATATTCCAAAGACTGGGAATGGCACTCACCATTGAAAACGGAACGATGTAGAGGACAGCATCCGAAATGACGCCAAACCAATACGTCGCCTGCAGCTTGTTCACGACTGGCACGATGTGCTTCTCAATCCATGCCTGAACCGCTTCCATGATATGCTGCATAGAGGCTCCTCCTTCCAAGAGGGGTTAAGCGGTGCGTCCGCGACGCCTGCAAGCCATGCGGGCGCGCCGCGTCTTGCCTTGCTCGGAAGACCGTTACTCGTCTTCCTCAAGCAAATCGAAGGCATCTTCAAGGATGCTCTCACCATCGAGCGCGGCATAATAGTCCGGATCGATAGACATGACCTTTACGCCATAGGGCTTCATGCGCTCCCGCGTAGCCGGAACCTCAGCCGCGAAATGCGGACCCAGCAGCAGCACATCGATCTTGTCGGCGTAATCCATAATCTCGGACTTGCTTACAGCCGAAATCGAGACGTTTAGCCCCTCCTCCTTGGCATACTTGCGCATGTTCGCCGCCATGAATCCAGTCGAGGCGCCGATTCCGCAGGCAAGCAAGATCCGGATAGTCCCATTCGCATCTGCCATGGGATTCACTCCTTTCGTTGCGGACGGCCCATGCCGCCCGGTCGCCGCGACACCCGTGTCGACCCGGGCATCTCTGACCTTGTCTGCACTATACGGGGCCTGGTCACCTCGGCGCGAACACATTTCTTTCCGCCAGGCGGAAAACCTGCCGGGTTGCCGGCTCGCGGAAAACCGATGGGATTTCCGCCACTGCGGCAATCGGTCGGTTTTTCGGCATCCTGTTCGTGGGTTAGGATTGAATTCAAAGTACCAAGCATGCCAGGAAACATCGCACGATTTCGGGGGATCCGAGCCCCATCTCGACAACCCCTGGCCACAGTAAGCGTGAGAGGCGGGGCATGGCATCTGCGAAGCAGGACCGTATCAATCGGTTAATCTATATTCTCGAACATGCCAATTCATGGGTGTCATCCGCCGTGCTTGCCAAAATGCTCAACACGAGCGAGCGAACGGTGCGCAACTACATAGCCGAAATCAATCGTACAGGCAGCCGTCACATCGCCTCGTCGAAAGAGGGATATCGCCTCGATCGCGAGCATGCGGGAGCCACAGGGGAGGTCGCCGAGAATCGCCAACCCATAACGCCGTCCGCGCCTCCATCGCATACCCCGCAGAAGAGCGTCCGCGACACCCGTCGCGACTATGTGCTTTCACGCCTCATCAACGCGCAGGAGCCCGTCTCCATGTTTGACCTCGCAGACGAGCTCTGCATCAGCGAAAGCACGCTCTCTAACACGGTCATGCCCCAGGTGCGCAAACTGCTCTCCCAGTTTGACATCCAGGTAGAGACTCATGGCTTTGCCACGCGGCTCGAAGGCCGCGAGCAGAACAAACGACGCCTGCTGGGCTACATAGCAACCCAAGGCACCAATGGATACTTCACCTCTACCGACACGCTCAAAGAGCTGTTTCCCGGCTTCGATGTAGATGGCATCATGAACAAGCTCGCCGAAATCTGCCAGCACTCGGAGCTTTTCCTGAACAACTACGCCCTAAGCAACCTTTTGCTGCATATCCTGGTCATTATTATTCGACTGAAATCCAACAACGAGCTCGACGAGCGCGATGATGCCATTGATGCCGCCGACCTCGTAAACGCCTTTTCCCAACGCGATGAGATCGTTAAGTGTGCCGATGAGTTTTCGCGCTATTTTGAACGCGCCTTTGGCTGTCCCATCCCCAAAGCCGATTATCAGCAAATCGTACTTCTTATCGCTCTCTCCATTGAACGCTACAGCTATGACGAACTGAGCTTCGAACGTCTTTCCTCCATCATCGAACGGCCTTTTGTGCAAACGGTCTCGCAAATTGCTCGGGAAACATCAGAACGCTATGGCATCACGTCGTTCGATGAGGCCTTTATGCTGCAGTTCACGTTGCATATGTACAACGTCTATCAACGCGCCCTCTATCACGTGCGCTACCCCAATCCGCTCGTTCACCAAATCATGAGTGACTTCGCGCCCGTCTATGACATGGCGGTCTACTTTGCCCATCGCTTCTCCCAGGCACTCAATGTAGAGCTGGGCGAGAACGAAATCGGCTTTATCGCGTTTCACATTGGCGCGTATCTGGAGCGCTGTGCCGCACCCTCGAATAGCGTGACATGCATCGTCATTGTCGAGCAGTACCACGATTTTGCCCGACAGCTTGTATCCGACCTCGAGCACGCGCTGGCCGATGATATCGCAATCATAGGTGTCATGAGCTGCGATGCCTACCTCACAAGCCATCCAGAGAGCGACGTGGTGATAACTACCATCGATGTACCCGTGGCTAACGCGCTCAAGATTCTTATAGGCCCCATACTCACCAAGCAAAACCTGCGCAAGATCCGGGATAACATCGCTGGGGTTCTTGAAGCTAAGCGTCGAGGACAGGCACATCGTTTCCTGCGGCACGTGTTGCGGCCTGAGTTGTTCGCTCGAAATGTACAGCTGCAGGGTGGGCCGGATGCATACATCGACTACCTGGGATCGCTCTGCATGGCCGGAGGCTTTGCCGGCGACGACTTTGTAAGAGACGTCCATCTGCGCGAACGCATTTCCTCAACCGCCTTCACAGAACGATTGGCCATACCACATTCCATCGATACCTATGCCACGCGCTCCTTCATTGCGGCACTTCACAACGACACTGCCATTCCATGGGGCCGTCACGATGTTAACTTCGTGCTGCTCATTGGCATCGCACGTGAGGACATGGGGTATTTCCGCGATGTGTTGGATATCATCATCGAGCTCTTCTCGTCAGTAGACGACACCATGCGCATTATGCAGACAGACACCTTCGAAGAGTTCCTGCATGCATTTACCCAAGATCTAAGCTGAGGCCCCGGTGGCAGAGGGCCGTCAGGAGCGGGCGGCCGCCTTCCTCGACAGGGCGGATACAAGTGACCCCGAGGCCGCCCTCAGCCTCCAGGGGAGCCTGACAGGGGCTTCGGGGCAGGGTGCCGGCCATGACACGGCCGGGCTGAAGGCGCCCCACGGGCTGCAAGGGCCCCAGGTGGGCAAAAATCCCAGAAGTCTGTAGCCATAGGTGCACCCAGACGTACCTGTATAAGCATTTTGAGCTTGAAAGGGTGTTTAAAAATGCTGGATGCCCGCAATTCTTTATTTTCTGACTCCCTGTTGCTACAGACAACTCGAAAATTTGTCCACCACGCCGGCCCAGCAGGCGGCAGAAGCCGGAAACCAGCCCCTGCTGCAGAAAATCCTATCCAGATACACCGCCATTTTATGCATCTTGGGTTCTAGGCCACCTCCCGACAGGTCGACCCGGGACCGGTTCGCAGGCAGAACGGGCATGAAACCGATACGCAACCCCCGCATGACTCCACCGCACTGCAAATTCTTCGTGCAGCGATTGCGCACCAGTCGCAGACGTGGACAATGGATGCGAATCATTGGTACACGCACAAGGGAAGTTCCATGCCCTTTACCCACATCGTTTTCGATCTTGACGGCACACTCCTAGATACGCTGCAGGACCTCGCGCTCGCCTGCAACCACGTATGCGCCGCACACGGTTGGCCCACGTTTGAACTTGATGCCTATCGCTACAAGGTGGGCAACGGCATGCCCAAGCTGGTCGAGCGCATCACACCCGCCGAGTTTGCCGGCGACACCGCGGTCTTTGCACAGGTTTTTGAGGAATTCACCTCGTACTATGCCGCCCATAAGGAAGACCACACGCATCCCTACCCCGGCATCCTGTCCATGCTCGACGAGCTGCGCGCCGCCGGCCTTACCTTGGCCGTACTCTCAAACAAGGACCATGCGGCCGTGGCGCCGCTTGTCGCTCACTACTTTGACGACCGCTTTGCGCTCGTCCAGGGACGCATCGATGCGTATCCGCCCAAACCGGCAGCGCCCATCACGCTTCACGTGCTCGACCAGCTGCAAGCAGACCCTGCGACGACCCTCTATGTAGGCGATAGCAATGTCGACGTGCAGACAGGCCACAACGCCGGCCTCGCGGTAGCGGGTGCCGCTTGGGGCTTTAGGGGCAGCATCGAGCTCGAGGCGGCGGGGGCCGACCTGATTGCACACAGCGCCGAAGAGCTGACGCGTATCATCCTCTCTGAATAGCGGTAGACCCGAGCGCAGCCCCGCCATGCGCGCCACGCACCCCACCTGCCGCATGGCATGCGCGACACACAGCTGGCATACAGCACGGCGGGCGCCTCGCACCTCAGCGAGACGCCCGCCGTTTCATATCCAGTCGTTTCCGGCTGGCTGAGCGACCCCTACCTAGGCGGCCGATCCGGTCTCCTTCGGGTTGACCTCATGCGTCGCGAAGCCGGCAGCAAGCGCCTGAGCGAACTTCTGGACCGCGTTCTGCGCTGCCTGGGGCTGCGGGTCGTCTGCGTGGTCTTCGGGGTGCACCGGCAGGTCGTCCTTCACAGCGTTATAGATGAGGTTGATGTACTCCCGCGCACCCTGATTGTTGAGGTGCGTGCCATCACCGTCGAACAGGTCGTTACGCCCCGCACTATAGCCGTACCAGTCGATGACGCTCGCGTTCGAATAGCGGTCCGCCGCGCGGCCAAGCGCCTCGTTGGTGGCGCCCACCCACGGCTGCGGGCTACGTGTATTGACGAAGACCGCTTTGCGCTTATCGCCGACAAGCCCCATGAGCTCGTCGATCTGATCGTCGGTAACCAGGCCGTTGGTACCCAGCGCGAACACGGCCACCTTGCCGGCGAGGTTCTGGTCCACATAGCTGCGATAGGCTTCGATGCCGGCCGAGAACTGTCGACTCTTCGCAGCGTCGATATGACCATGAGGGAAGGTGCTGTTGAAGGTGTCCACGGCACGCAGCGACACCGAGTCGCCAACCATCACGATGTCATACGAACCCGCGGGGAAATCGCCGTCATCGGTATCCGACGTGTCGTCGGTCGCAGGCGTGGCCTGCTGCCCACCATCCGACTGCGCCGCCTCGTTGCCAGCGTTTCCCGCATCGCCTGCGCCGTCGGTGGCAGTCCCTGCGGTGCCGCCGTCGGTCAGCAGGGCCGCACCCTCCTCACTCAGCGCCGAGGTGTTCGGCACGAAGACAAGGCCGCCTACAGCGATCGCTGCCACAATCGCGGCCGCGATCACGGGCACGGGACGGGTCCGGATGAGTGCCGGGACGCTTACCTGACCAGCGCGCACGCGCGAAACGAGTTTGCCGAAGGCTCCCTTGCGGAAGGGGGTCTCGATGAAGCGATACGAGAACTCGGCGGCGGCAAGCACCACAAGCACCTGCACGATCATGAGCCACCACGGCGTATCGGTAACGTCTGCAACCGGATTCATGAGCAGCAGCAGCGGGTAATGCCACAGATAGATGCTGTACGAGCGCTTGCCCACCCAGACGAGCGGCGAGAACGAGAACACGCGAGCCACGATGCCGTCGGGCTGCACGGCCGCCATGATGAGCATGACCGTGAAGATCGAGCACAGAAGCGTGCCTCCCTGGTACTGGAAGGCGGTATAGCCGTTGGTGAAAACCACCATGAGCGCAAGGCCGATGAAGCCCACGAGTCCGATGATGTCGACCACATGGCGGGAAAGCGGCGACCGCTTAGCAGAGACACTCTCTTGGATGGAAGCGCCCGCAACCGTGGGCGACCCGTTCCCCTCGGCACCGTCCAGGCCCGCGGCCTCCCCTGCCACGCCCGCCGCGTCGTCGCGGCGCAAGAACGGCAGAATCCGATCGAGCCCCACCACATGCGCAAGCTCGCGGGGATGCATAGACCCCTCGGGGATGAACGCCAGCCAGGCGCCCAGCAGCAGCGAGAACACGCGGGTGTCCGTGCCGTAGTACAGACGGCTGGGATCGACCGCAGGATTGTAGAGCAGTGCCATAGCCAGCGCTGACACCGCTGCCAGCACAAGCACGACACGTCGCAGCGGGCGACGCTTGATGCCCAGATGCAGCAGCAGGAACAGCACCGGCGGCCACACCAGGTAGAACTGCTCCTCAATGGCGAGCGACCAGAAATGCGTAAGCGGAGAGGGGTCGCCGAGTGCATCGAAATACGACACGTTCTGAATAATCTGCCACCAATTGTTGAAGAACAGAAGCGACGGCAGGATGTCGGGACGCATCTTGGTGAGCATGACGTGATTGAACAGCGTACAGAGCGCACAGGTCACCACAACCACCGTCACGATGGCGGGCACAAGGCGCCGGACGCGGCGCATCCAGAAGCTCTTTAGGTCGATGCGGCCCGTCTGTTGGAACTCGCCTAGCAGCAAGCGGGTGATGAGGTAGCCCGATAGCACGAAGAAGACGGTGACGCCCAGAAGGCCACCCTGCGCCCAGGTGAGGTTGAGGTGATAGAGCACGACCGCGAGCACGGCAAAGGTGCGGATGCCGTCGAGGGCGGGAATATAGCGCGAGCGAGGCCGCTTGGGGGCAGCCGCCTCTGCTACCGCAGAGCTGCCGCCAGGGCCTGCAGGACCAGCCGGGCCGGCCGGCCTCTGCGCAGCGGACGTTGCTCCGGCGCGCGTGCCCGCAGGAGCGGAGGACGCACGACGAGCCGCAGCCTGGGGCTGCGCCGCCCGAACCCGCTGAGGCTGAGCGGCATGCTCGGGGCGGGCCTGACGGCCACCGGCAGCGCGGCCTGCCGCTGTGCGGGCGGTAAGCGGAACGACCCCGACGGCGTCGTTTCCGACGGCCGGCGTCGCAGCACGCTGCACGGGATGGGAAGCCGTCTGTGCGGGCGTTGGGGCCTGCTGCGCCTGACGGGCAGCCGTCTGTGCATGCGAGGCCTGCGCAGAAGAAACCTGCTCGGAGGACGTCCGCGCAGGCGACGCCGGCCGAGCGGCCGGCACATGCCGAGGCTGCGGTGAGGTCGCGGCATGCGCCGCCCAATGCGGCATCGTGCCACGCTCACCCGGCGCGGCAGAAGGCACAGAGGCGCCGCTCGCCGCTCCCGCAGGACGCGGCGCGGTCGTACCTCCCTCGCTTGCAGGCCGCGCGGCGCGGACTCGACGATCATGTTCATTCATATCGAAAGGAGTGCTCATGCTGCATCCCAAGTGCTACGATTCATTACTGCCATACATGCGCTTATTGTACCTATTGACGAACGGGTTGCGAAGAAGCCCTGCAGGCGCTCGCGGCGTTAACCGAGCCGTGCACATGTCACCAGCGCATTCGTCGCGGCACGCGCTGGCAAATCCTCAACTCCTCCCTGATGCCAGAACAAGTCCTCCATACCTGTCGAAACTGTATCGAGAAACGAGCGACCGCCTCGGCACAGGAGGGGCTACCATGAAGGCACGGAGCGGCCGAAGGGAGGCCATCATGGACGAAGCGGATAAAGAGCTCCTGCGAGACGGGCGAACCGTCGTAGTGTTCGGCAGCATGAATATGGATCTCTCGGTGGCCTGCGACCGCATGCCCCTGGCGGGCGAGACCATCCATGGGTCGGACTTTGTCACGGGCGCGGGCGGTAAAGGCGCCAACCAAGCCGTCGCCGCTGCGCGCATGGGCGCAAAGGTCCACATGATCGCAGCCGTGGGAGCCGATACCTTCGGCGACCAGCTCGTCGCCGGACTGGAACATGACGGCATCGGCACGGGCCAGGTCCGCAGGCTTGCCGACGTGCCCACGGGTGTTGCCGTCATCGTGCGTACGGGCGGCGACAACCGTATCGTGCTTGCCGCCGGCGCCAACACGGCGCTTGACGGCCGCGAGGTGATAGGCTCTATCGATGCACTCTTCGACCAAGGCGACGCCCGCATAGGGAGCATCTTCTTGGCGCAGGGAGAATGCGACCTAAAGGCGACCGCGCAGGCGATCGAGCATGCCCATCGGCGCGGTATGTTTACCATCTTCAATCCCGCCCCTGCCTGCAACCTGCCGCCTCAGACATGGCGCGAGGTCGACCTTGTATGTCTCAACGAAACCGAATGCGAGTCCGTGGTGGGCATTGTGCCAACAGATGAAGACGACTGTCGGCGCGCGCTCGAGGCGCTGTGCCGCCTTACGGAAGGGGCGGCGCTTGTCACCCTGGGCGCTGGCGGGTCCGCTCTGCTGTTCGAGGACGAATACGTGCACCTGCCCGCCCGCACCGTCGACGTCGTGGACACCACCGCCGCGGGCGACACGTATCTGGGCGCACTCGCCGCCATGCGCTCGCAGGGATTTCCGCTGCTGGACTCCGCCGGGGAGGCCACCTGCGCCTCGGCCCTTGCCGTCTCGCGCCTGGGAGCGCAGGCGTCGATTCCCACCGCAGAAGAGGTCATGGCCTGGCTCATCGAGCAATGGGAGAACGACCGGTAGAAGCCCGCCTCTCGGGCTTGAGGCCCGCTCTGGGCCGACCCGGAGCGCCAGCACCCTCGCGGCCGGGCGGCATCGCCTGGTCCCGGGGCGGCGCCTCCTGGTCCCGGTCGGCACCGCCCGCCACGCCCCCTCCAGCACGACCTTCATCCCCCACGGCCAACACCCACGCGGCCCTGCCGGCACAGCGCCGGCTTCGCAGCCTCCCACACAAAAGGGGCGGCGCGCCGTGGGTGTCCCCCGGCGCGCCGCCCCATGCCGCATGCGCGGCCGCATGTTATCTGAAGGTGCGCTACGAGAACAGCGCGTTCATGAGCTCGGTCTCGGCTGCATCGTCCTCAGACCACACGCCCTCGTCGTCGCACGAATAGGGCAGGTTGCAGGTAACGGTGCGCGGCTGCGCCTCCTGAACCACCTGCATGAGCACCTCACCCGCCATCGTATAGAGGCCCTGCTCATCCTCCTGAGCCGACAGGTCGAGCGACCCCAGCTGGTCTGCGAACTGAGTCTGGAAGTTGTTCATGATGTCCTGCAGGGACTTGATGGTGATGTCCACCGTCGCCGTAGCGGTCTTGTCGTCGACCGAGATGTCGCCGATCGAATAGTCAAAGCCGTCGAGATAGGCCTTCGCAAACTCCTTGGCATCGATGCCCAGCGTCTGGAAATCCTCGCCCGAGGCCTCGACGATCTCATCGAGGAAGTCGTCTCCCCCTTCTTTGATCTCGTCGAGCTGCTCGGTCAGGTCCTGGCGAATCAGGTCCTCCACCGACGGGCCGCCGCAGCCGGGCAGCACCGCCAGGCAAAGCGCCGCAAGCATCATGATCGGAACCAGCAGGATCTTCTTCATGGGTCCTCCCCCATACCACGGGCTACACAGCACACGCCGCAACAGCCCCGCTGATAGTTACTGCTTCACGCCATACTGCTCGTAGTAGGCATCGAGCGCCGCCTTCACCGCGTCGTCGATCACCACGCGGCCGTCGACCTCGCGCCCATACAGGTGCTCGACGACCTCGGCCATGCTCACGATGGACGCGACCGGGAACCCGTAGCGCTCGGTGATCTCCTGCTGGGCGGTCACGACGCCGCCCTTGCCGACCTCCATGCGGTTAAGCGACACGATAAGACCCTTGACCTCGACGTTTGCCGCACCGGTCACGATGGGATAGGTCTCGTCGATGGACTTGCCCGAGGTGGTTACGTCCTCGACCATGACCACGCGGTCGCCGTCCTGAAGCTCGTAGCCCAAAAGGTTGCCCGCATCGGCGCCGTGGTCCTTGACCTCCTTGCGGTTGGAGCAGTAGCGAACCTCCTTGCCGTACAGGTCATGCATGGCAATGGCCGTGACCACCGACAGCGGGATGCCCTTATACGCCGGGCCAAACAGCACGTCGAAGTCCAGCCCGAAGTTATCGTGAATGGCGCGGGCATAGTATTCGCCAAGCTTCTTGAGCTGATAGCCCGTCACATACGCGCCGGCGTTCATGAAAAACGGCGACTTGCGCCCGCTTTTGAGCGTGAACTCACCAAACTTGAGCACGTCGCTTTGGACCATGAACTCGATGAACTCCTGCTTGTAAGCCTCCATGAGAACTCCTATCTCGGCTTGACGATGCATATCCTGTCGACAAGCATAGCAGAGCACCCCCGGGGGCGACGCGCACGCATCGGTAGCCGCCGGCACGCGACGGCGCCACTAGAATCCCAAGAACTGAAGCACGAACATGCACACAGTGAGCACCGTGATGAGCACCACGGTCACCCAGGTAAGCAGGTTCCACACGCGCCCGTTGCGGTACTCCCCCATGATGCGTCGGTCGCTTGCGATGAGCACCAAAAACACCAGAAGCGCTGGCAGCAGCACGCCGTTGATGACCTGCGAGACCATCATGATGCCAAACAGGTCGACCCCGGGCAGGATGACGAGCAGCGCAGAGACCACGATCACCGCCGTGATGATGCCGCGATAGGCCGGCGCCTCCTCCCAGGTGCGGTCGGCGCCGCGCTCCCAGCCGAAGGCCTCGCAGATGGCCGAAGACGTCACGCCCGGAAGCACGCACGCGGCCAAAAAGCTCGCCGCCACCAGTCCGGCCGCGAAGAGCACCGTCGACCACTCGCCCACGATGGGTTCGAGCGCGCGGGCCGCATCCGCCGCGTCCGAGATCTGGATGCCTGCGGGAAAGAGCACGGCCCCGGTGGTGACGATAATGAACCACGCCACGATGCACGAGATCACCGAGCCCGAGATGGCATCCACGCGCTGCAGCGGCAGATCGTCGGCGTCGGCGTTCTTGTCCACCACGTTGTTCTGCGCGAGAAAGATCATCCACGGCGCAATGGTGGTGCCGATGGTCGCCACCAGCAGCGAAATATAGCTGGGATCGCTCTCAACCTGGGGGGTCACGGTGGCGCGTAGCACCTGGCCCCAATCGGGCCCCACCATGAAGGCGGCGACCACGTAGGTCAAAAACACGCAGCTCACCAGCAGCAGAATCTTCTCGATACGCTGGAAGCTGCCCGACATGGTGAGCAGCCACACCACAAGCGCCATGAGCGGAACCGAAATCGCAGGCGACACGCCAAAGAGCGACAGGCCGCTCGCGATGCCCGCGAACTCCGAGATGGTGACCGCGGTGTTGGCGATCAGCAGCGCCGCCATGGCGAGCGCACTCCGGCGCACGCCGAAGCGCTCGCGGATGAGCGATGCGAAGCCCTTGCCCGTCACGCAGCCGCAGCGCGTGGCCGTCTCCTGCACCACGATGAGCAGCAGCGCCATCACGGGCAGAATCCACAGCATGCCGAAGCCGTATTTCGCGCCGTCACTCGAGTAGGTCGCGATGCCGCCGGCGTCGTTGCCGGCAAGCGCGGCCAGAAGACCGGGGCCCATCGCCCCTAGGATCGCGGCAAGCGTCAGCTTATCTCTGGTTCCCCGTACCACGAGACCGTCCTCCCTACGATGCCGGGCTATCCCGCGATAAGCGAGACGACGGCGACGGAGGCGGCCGAGTACAGCGCGGCGGCTATGAACACGGCGAGAACGCTCAGCGCGGTGCCCGAGGTGTTGAGGTCGTGGTCATCGCGCCAGAACAGCACCTTGAGATAGCCCACCGAGCTGAAGCAGCTCAGCAGCGAGACGAGCGCCGCGACGCCAAAGCTCCAGGTGAGAAGCTGTGCCGGTACCGACGATGCGTCCGAGAAGGCTGCACCCACCACGAGCTGGCCGCACAGGTACACCACCAGCGCAAGCGCCACGCCCACGCCGGTGGTCTGCAGCCAGAACGCCAGGTACGGACGACCCTCGTCGTCGCGGTCGTTCTCCAGATACCAGTTGCGCACAAACGCGGTGGAGCGGCTCGCTGCAAGCAGCGCCACGGGCATGGCGCACATGGGATAGATGAACGCGTTCTCGAAGCTTGTAAGCCCGGCGGTCACAGAAGCGAGAATGCCCGAGGCGATCGCCCATACCAAAATCCAGTAATGGCGCTTGGAGAACCAGGTGAGCGCATGCAGCGACTCGCCACCGACGCTTCCCTCGCCCGAGCCCATGCCGGCGATCTGCAGGTCTTCCTGATGCTCCTCCGACATGACCTCCATGGCGTCGTCCACCGTGACGATGCCCAGAATGTGGCGGTTCTCGTCGCAGACCGGGATGGCGGCCAGGTTGTACTTGGACATCTCCTCGGCCACGTCCTCCTGGTCCACATCGGGCGCCACCCAAACGACGTCGCGATAGGCAAGGCTGTCCAGGCGCGCATCGTGGTCGGCCACGATGAGCGCGCGCAGCGAGAGCACGCCGGTGAGCGCACCGGCCGGGTCGGTGGTATAGACGTAGTAGACGCTCTCGAAGTCCTCGTCCAGCTTGCGCAGGCCCTCGATGGCGTCGTCCACCGTCGAGGTCGCCGGCAGCGCGACGAACTCCGAGGTCATGATGCGGCCTGCGGTGTCCTCTTCGTAGCCGAGCAGGTTACGAATCGCGCGCTCCTCCTTGACGCCCATGAGGCGCAGAAGCTTCTCGGCCTTCTCGTAATCGAGCTCCTCGATGAGGGCCGCAGCGTCGTCGGGGTCCATGAGGGCGAGCATGGACGAGGCGTCGCGGTCGCTCATGCCCTCGAGCATCTCGGCGACAAGCTCCTCGTCGTCGAACTCGCTGATGGCCTCGGCGGCCTGCGCCGTGTCAAGCTGGGCAAAGACCTCGCCGCGCAGCCGCGGGTCCAGCTGCTCGATGATGTCGGCGATATCCGCAGGGTGCAGCTCGTCGAGCGTCTTGTGCGAGACGGAGAGCTTGATCTGCTGGGTGCTGCGCTCAAGCAGGTCCATGTACGACCAGGCGATGATGTGCTCGGGAAGCGGCTTGCCCATAAGCTTGGCCGCCCGCTCTACGAAGCGTTCCAAGGCCGGATGCAGTGCGCGCAGCAGGCCGCGAATGCCCACCTCGGCGCCGAGCAGGCGAAGCTGGTTTTCGCCCGAGGCCGACAGCTTGAGGTCGTTGACGCGCACGACCTTGAGCCCCTGCGTGTCGACGATCTGCTTGTTCAGGATATCGCGTGCCAACAGCACCTCATCGGGCTGCAGATAGGAAAAGCGCACGTCGGCCTGGGAGGCCTTGAGATAGACGCCCGTGTTGTCGAAATGGTCGACATACTTGCGCCACGAGATCATAAAGGGTGTCTTCGCAGGGCCCTGGAAGGCAAGCGACGTCACATGGGGAAAGACCTCGCCGGTGGCGATGCCCAGGTCGTTCACGACGCCGAGCTCTTCCCCGTCCACATCGATGACGGGCAGCTTGAGCATCTCGGATAGGTAGTTCATGGTGCTCCTTCAGCAGCCGGCCGCAGGCCGTGCGACCAGGCAAAACGGCTTGTATGGAACGCGCACGCAAACGGCGGGTATCCGCATTTGGCGCAACGGACAACCCCGTACGCGCGCTCCAGGAGCACCCGCAGGGGTCAACGACTGTGAGGTCGAGGTTTTGATTTCACCTTGCATCCTTTGGTTGGTTGACCCTAAAAAAGGCGGCTGCCTCGTGGCAACCGCCCATACTATAGCAGGTGTAGGGAGTTTCTATCGGACCAATTTAACTCGTCGAATACGCTTCAAAGGTGTGCGTGAGCGCATCCGCCGTGTCGTAGGGCGCCCCGATGGCCGTCAGGACTCCTCGGCGATAGTGGGAAGCACGGCGTCCTTGGGCATGGACACCTTCGAGAGGTTGAGGGCCTCGGCCAGGCTCTCGTCGGTTTTCACCAGCTCCGAAAGCGTCACGAGCGTATAGCCCTTGTCCTGCAGCTGATCGATGAGGTCAGGCAGCGCTTCCACGGTCTGGGCGCCGGTCTCGGCGTTGTCGGTAAGCAGCACGACGTTGCCGTTGCGCACAGAGTCGCAGACGTCCGACACCACCTGGTCCGCTCCGGGCAGCAGCCAGTCTCCCGAGTCGACGTTCCACGACACGACCGCGCTCACCAGATCCATCGCCTCGGCCCAGTTCTCATCGGAAAAGGCCGCGTACGGCGCACGAAGCAGGCTCACGCTTGAGCCCGTCGCCTCGTCTATGGCGTCGAAGCCGCGCGTAAGCTGATCGCGCAGCTCGTCGCCCGCAAGCTTGGTGAGGTTCGTGTCGCTATAGGAGTTCGAACCCAGCTCGCAGCCGGCGTCGGCTATGGCCTTTGCGGCCGCAGGATTGGCCTCCACGGCGTCACCGGACAAAAAGAAGGTGGCCTTTACACCTTTGTCCTTCAGAATCTGCACGATTTGCTGGGTATAGTCGCTGGGACCCTCGTCAAAGGTGAGCGCGATATAGCTGCCCTCATCGGGCGATACCGAGGAAGCCGCCACCTCGCAGTTGACGACCTCCTTCACCACACCGCGATCGGCCGTGATGCCCGACTGCTTGCCCGTCCAGACCTCCGACCTGCCGGGCACGCCCCATGTCTTCACATATTGGAAGGCGCCCGTACCGCTTACGGTAAGCGTCGGGGCAATAGTCGTGGCCTGTACATCGTGCTCCTCGTAGGTGTCGGGACCGTCCTCGACGGTGACCTCTTCGCCACCTGTGAGCTCGGTCGTGGAGATGTCGTCCAACGACACGGACTTCCCGTTGAGCGTGATCGCATAGCGGTCGCCGCCCTCGCGCTCCAGCACCGAATCGTCAACGGCCAGGAGGTCTCCCGCCTGGGTCGTCTCATCAAGCCCCTGGTCCGAGATCAGCTGTTCTATCGTAGAGTTGATGCGCACAGACGCGCTCTCGCCGTTCAGCGTAATCTCGACCGAACGGTTCACATACCAGATGATGCTGGCGATAAAGAACAGGAACGCGCAGGCAACCGCAATGATGGCATATGGCCTGCGTGAATTGTTGCCGCCGGCCCGAAAGCCCTGACGACGGCGCCCGAATCCTTGCGAGTGATTGAGATATACGGCCCCGCGGCGGCGCGCCGTGCGCTGGCGGGCGCTCGGAAGCTGGTAGCCGGTGCCGCCCCTTCCCCGACGCATATGCGGCTTGGATCTCGAGTAGGAGGTGGTGTAGTTAGGCAATGGTTCTCCTCCTCAACATGCAGGCGGCAAGCCGGCGGAGAGGTCTCGCCGGCTATGCTACCTGTTGTTCTTTTTCTTGGGCGCAGGTCCCGCCGCCTTTTTGAACTCGTCTTTGAAGGCGGTGAACATGCCGCGCGTCTTTCCCAGCTGGCGGCCCAGGGCACGGCTGCCCTTATCGACGGCCGCAGAGCCCTTCTCGTCAAGCGTGCGGGCGCCCTTCTTGACCTTGTCGCCGATGACCACACTCGCCTCGGCGGCCTTGGCGGCCATGCCGCCCGAGACCTCAAGCGAGGCGGCCTCATCGGCCACGATCATGGCGCCGTCGCGGTAGCCGCGCAGGTAGCTCGCCGGCATCTCGACGTTGCCAAGCAGCGTGGTCGCAGCCGCCCCGGCCGTGAGGAAGAAGCTCTTCACGCGGCCCGTCTTGGGATTGAAGTCGGCGTCGGCGCAGTATCCCAGCCGCGTTCCCGACTCGGTGACCACGTCCATGCCGCACCAGATGATGCAGGCGTCCAAATCGATACCCAAACGCTTTGCAGCGGCCTTGTCGTAGGATGCCTTGTCGTCGGCCACCACAAACACGCCCTCGTACACCGAGAACGCGTCGAACGCCACGAAACGGTCCGGCTGCTTGATCATGCCCACCACGTCGGGCGGTGTGACCATGAAGCCAACCATGCGCAGGCCGTCGGGGGTGAACACCGGAAAGTGCACCTTGCCCAGCTTGCGAGGATCGCGCGGGGTTCCGTCCTTGCGCGTCTGCTTGTCCTTCGGTACGGCTCGATAGACCTTGAGGCCCTGGAAGTCCTGAGCGCGCATTAGGCCTCGGCGTTAGCTGCGGCGTCCTTCAGGGGATCGGCGAACTCGACCTCGACGTCGACGGCCGGTGTCACGGCGCCGCCAGACACAGCCTCGTTCAGGGTCTCGCGCAGCTGGTCCATGCGCTCGCGGGCAAGGTCGACCTTGGCACGAAGCTCATCGGTCTTGGCGTCGACCATGGGACCAAAGTCGTTTACAGCGGCGCGAGCCTGCTCGACGCCCTGGTCATACATATCGCGGGCGTTGTCCCACGCGTCGTTGGCCATGTCGGCGGCCATGGCGCGGGTCTCGGCGCCCGAACGCGGGGCGACCAGAATACCGATGATGGTGCCTGCGGCAGCGCCCAACGTGGCGCCCACAACGAAGCTAAAAGTCTTGCCCATGTCTATTCCCTCCCGTGTGAGGATTGGCGTTGATGGCTCCCCATTATACCCGGACGGCATGGAGACGCGCCGGCACCCCTGCAAACGGTGTGAACGGCGCGGTAACGGCCAGGGCTCATCGCGCTCGTCGCGACTTGGCCCGCATGGCCGATCGGCCCGTCACGCTGGCGTTTCTACTCCGTATAGCCTGCGGCAGCGCCGCCAAAGACCGGCTGCTCCCCGTCTTCCCGGTCGTCGGGGTCGAGGCTGGCAGTGCCTTCGACGTCGATGCCGCCCACCACGGGCTCGTCCGCGCCCGCGTCGAAGCCCGCCTCGTCTTCGGAGGTGCCGTCACCGGCTTCGTCGGAAATGCCTTCGCCCTCGTGCTCGTCGGCAGGCGACTCGTCCTCGCCCTCGCCGCGCAGCGAGAGCACCAGCCGACGCAGTGCCTCGACCGTGCCAGGCAGATCGGGTGCCTGCATGTCGGCATGCAGAAACGCCCAGTCCATCATGAAGATCGCCGACGAAAGCGACCCGATGGTCAGGGCGTCGTCAGGACAGGACAGCTCAATCTCGTAGACACGGGGATCGTTCTCGATGGCGCGCGTGCGCCCGCACGAGATGTCGCCCGCCAGGCCCGTCTCGTTCATGATCTCGACCGTCAGGTGCTCCAGCAGGTGCGCGATCTCGGTGTCGCCCATGCAATCCTGGAACTCGCTACCGGCATCGCCCAGGCACACGTGCTTGGCGATAGCAGGCGCCAGGTAGTACACCCGCGCGGTGGCCTCGATATCCTCCGACGTCCGAAGCGGCATGTCAGGGTTCACCAGAACCCGTACGCGAGCCTTGTCCTCGTCCACGGTGATCTTCAAGATGTTGAACAGCTCTGCCATGACTCTCCGTTCCTCGACCGGCTTACTTGTCGGCGCGCGCGTCCTGCGCGTCCTTGGCGCGTGCGTCCGTGCGACCGGACTCCGTGCGCTGCTCGGCCGACGCATCGTCGTCGCTTCCCGCCGGGTCGTCGGCCTTGTGGTCCTCCTCGGCCGGAGCGATCACACGGATGAGCGAGATGCGTTGGCCGCGCATGGACTGCACCTTGAACTTGTACCCCTCGGCTTCGATTATCTCTCCAATATTAGGTACGCCGTCGCAGACTTCCAAAATCCAGCCTGCAATGGTCTCGTAGTCATCGGAAAGTTCAATGGGCCAGCCCAGCTCCTTGGCGTCGTCGCAGGCAAAGCGGCCGTCGACCAGCCATTCGCGGCGCGAGAGGCGGGTGAGGTACTTGTTGTCGGGGTCGAACTCGTCCTCGATCTCGCCCACGATCTCCTCGACGATGTCCTCGATGGTGATAACGCCGGCCGTGCCGCCGTACTCGTCCACCACGACGACCATCTGCTCGTGGGCGGTCTGCATCTCGGAAAGCAGCGGCAGGATGTCCTTGGTATCGGGCACGAAGGTGGCGTCCCTCAGGCAGGACTTCACCGGGCGCTTGCCCTCGCTCGAAAGCGCCAGCTCGATCAGGTCCTTGATATGCGCGATGCCCGTCACGCAGTCCGGGTCTTCATGGAAGACGGGAATGCGCGAATAGCCCGTGCGGCGCATGACGTCAAGCACTTCCTCGATGCTGTCGGTATCCTCTGCCATGGTCACGTCCACGCGCGGCACCATGACCTCGCGCGCCACCGCGTCGCCCAGGTCGAAGATCTCGTGAATCATGCGCTTCTCTTCGTCGAGCAGCGTGTCCTGCTCGGAGACCATGTATTTGATCTCTTCCTCGGAGACGTTCTGGCGGTCGTCGGCGCTCTTGATGCCCAGCACCGCAGAGATGCCGTTGGCACTTGCCTGGGTGAGCCACACGAGCGGCTTGGCGATGCGGCGGAACACCATGATGGTGCCGGCGACCGACTTCGCCATGCCCTCGGCATCGGACAGACCGATGCGCTTGGGCACGAGCTCGCCGATGACGATGGAAAGATAGGATACGATGAGCGTGATGACGATCGGTGACACCACGGGCGCGATCGCCGAGAGCGGAGCTAGGCCGAAGGACTCGAGCCAACGGGTCAGCGGGTCGGAAAGTGTGTTGGAGGAAACGGTGGCCGAGAAGAAGCCCACAAGCGTGATGGCGACCTGGATGGTAGCAAGAAAGTCGGTCGAGTCCGCGGCGAGCTCGAGCGCCTGGGAGGCACGACGGTCGCCCTCCTCGGCATCATGCTCGAGACTGGCGCGTTTGGCCGTGGTGAGGGCCATTTCCGACATGGAGAAAAAGCCGTTCAACACGGTGAGCAGCAAGGTGGCAACAATGGAAAAGACAATCATGCCCATGGCGATGAATCAAACCTCCTGGTAGGTGCGAGATGAGGTCTGCAGATGCAGACCCCGGGGGACGGCGAGGCACCGCGGCCGCCGCAGGCAAGCCGGGTGCGAGGTCTCAGCTAGATCACGTACAGGATCACCGCCATGAATATGAAGACGCTGCCCGCGAGCACCCACAGGTGCCAGACGCTATGCATGTAGCGGATCTTCTTCATGACATAGAACGCCGTGCCGATGGTGTAGCAGATGCCGCCCACGGTGAGCAGCGCGAGCGCCACCGGGTCGAGCGAGACGATGAGCTGCGGCAGACGGAACACCACGAGCCATCCCATGATGAGGTAGATGAGGATGGTCACCCAACGCGGCTGGCGCTGTCGCCCTATGATCTCGAAGGAAATGCCCGCAAAGGCCAAGGTCCACACGAGCACGAAAAGCACGACGCCGCCCTCGTTCACCAGAGTGATGAGGCAAAACGGCGTATAGCTGCCCGCAATGAGCAGATAGATACAGCTGTGGTCGATGATGCGGAAGATACGTTTGGCCGCTGGCACCTGGATGGCGTGGTAGAGCGTTGAAGCGAGATACTCCAAGATGAGCGTGACGCCGAACACGATGGCCGAGGCCAGATGCGTAGGCGCCGCGCCACCAAGCGCTGCCTTCACGATGAGCAAAACCAACCCGGCAATGGCCAGCAAACAGCCGATGCCATGTGTGATGGAATTGGCAATCTCCTCGCCAAGCGTATAGAGCGGAGGTTCGTGCGAAGCGTTGTCGCCACCGTGCGACACGCGCGGGTATTTTGGACAGGATCGACGCCGTTTGTGACAGGTTGCGCAGACGTCATCGGCGACAGGGCATGCAGCATCACCCTGTGAGGGCGCGGACTCGGCATCCGTGCCCGAAATACTTCGGGGTGTGGAACTGTCGCTCGGTGCGGGCATAGACGTGAACGATCCTCCAAACAAATGAATAAACTGCCCAAAACTATAGCAAATCTGCTTGCTGGCACACAAGGCATTGTTACAGAACGGCACCCCACCCCTTGCCATTGGGGACTGCCATTTGCCATTGGGGACGGGTACAAATGACAGATTTTGCCAATGGGGACGGGTACGGTTGGCAGACGTGCCATTGGGGACGGGTACGGTTGGCAGATTTCCCGGCCTACGAGGCCGTCTGTCAAACGTACCCGTCCCCATTGGCACGTCCCCAATGGCACGTCCTAGACCGTCTGTCATTTGTACCCGTCCCCAATGGCAAAAGGAGAGGGCACCGGCGCCTCTTCTCTGAGGAGCCGGCGCCCGGTGTCGTGGCGCAACGCGGTTATGAAAGCAGGGCCTATTTGACCTCGATGAGCTCGTAATCGCTCGTGCCCAGGCCAATCTTCTCGGCGTGCTCGATCATCGAGCGCCAGTTGGTGTCGGGATGGGTCATGTTGAAGTGGTCGTGCTCACAGCGCTCGGGGACGCCGCCCTCGGCCTCCAGCTTGTCGCGCATCTCGGTAAGCTCGGTGTCGGGCATGGCCGGCGCAGCAAGCGCCATATCGATGCAAGCCTTATCGATCGCAACCGGGTCAAAGCTCGCAAACATGCCAAGGTCGGGCACGATAGGCGTGTCGTTCTCGGCGTGGCAGTCGCAGTTGGGCGAGATGTCGATGGCGAGCGAGATGTGGAAGTTGGGACGATCCTGCACCACGGCCTGCGTGTACTCGGCAATCTTGTAGTTGAGCACGTCGACTGCGGCGTCGTAATCCGGCTCGATGGCGTCCTGGTTGCAGGCGCCGATGCAGCGGCCGCAGCCCACGCAACGGTCGTGATCGATCGTGGCCACATGCACGGTACGGGTGGAACCGTTAGCAAGCTCGCGCTCGCGGGTCTCGTCAAAGCTGATGGCACCGTGGGCACAGATGCGCTCGCACGCGCGGCACCCGACGCACTTCGACGTGTCGCAGCTCGGCTTGCCGGCGGCGTGCTGCTCCATCTTGCCGGCGCGGCTGCCGCCACCCATGCCGAGGTTCTTCATGGCACCGCCAAAGCCGGCCTGCTCATGCCCCTTGAAATGCGTAAGGCTGATGACGATGTCGGCGTCCATGAGAGCGTGGCCGATCTTGGCTTCCTTCACGTACTCGCCGTTCTTCACGGGCACGAGCGTCTCGTCGGTGCCCTTGAGGCCGTCGGCGATGATCACGTGACAGCCGGTTGCATACGGCGTGAAGCCGTTCTGGTAGGCGCAGTCGATGTGCTCGAGCGCGTTTTTGCGGCTGCCCACATAGAGCGTGTTGCAGTCGGTGAGGAAGGGCTTGCCACCCAGCTCCTTCACCACATCTGCGACGGCGCGGGCATAGTTAGGACGCAGAAAGCTCAGGTTACCCAGCTCGCCGAAGTGAATCTTGATAGCGACGAACTTGTTCTCGAAATCAATCTGCTCGATACCCGCACGCTTGATGAGCCGCTTGAGTTTATCAAGCTGGCTCTCGCGGCCGTGAGTACGCAGATTGCAGTAGTAGACCTTGGCTTTTTCTGCCATGTGACCCTCCCCAGAATCGATGGCGATTGGATTGCGCGGCCCAGGCGAAGGTCCGCGCCTTACGTTACACGTCCATTATCCCCGATGCCGCCGCAACAAGGCATACGCGTTTTTCATGGCAGCATATACGCAGAACGGATAGAGCGTGCCTGCCAGCAGAATTGTGGCAAAACACACGCTCAGGTTCTATGATGCGGCAATCCACACGCTCGAGGCCCCCTATTCGGGCCCTGAACGTGTAGATTGCCGCAATTCCGCCGACGAGCGTGTATATCGCCGCACAACGCGGCCCGTAGCTCGCCCGCGGCCCGTCGCCTGCCCGCGGCCCGTCGCCAGCCCGCCCGCTGCCGCCACCCACCTGCGGCCCGTCGCCCGCCTGCGGCCCCGCCCGCAGCCCGACATGTGTCTCGACCTCGTGCACGCACACTCGCCGCACGCCCCTAAACGTGGACATAGGTACAATACCCTTCAGTCAACCACCACAAAGGAGCCTATTGTGACGACCTCTCTCACCGCATCCTCCCTCCCCGCCTGCTCAATCGACGAACTTGCCGACATCCTGCGCTCACGCGGCGTCGACACCCGCACTCTGCTGCCCACGGCAAGCCGCCCCACAACCGTCGTCGGCATGTCCATCGACTCGCGCACCGTCGAGGAAGGAAACCTCTTTGTGTGCAAGGGAGCCGCCTTTAAGCCCCAGTTCCTCGCCGATGCCATCGGCCGTGGCGCCGCCGCCTATCTCTGCGAAGCCGCCGACGCCGACCTCGATGCACCGGCCGAGCTCGCCGCTGCCGCCCCCGACACGCCGGCAATCGTCGTCTCGAACGTGCGCCGCGCGATGGCCCTCGTCGCTCCCGCCATCTACAACCACCCCGAGCGCGACCTCACCATCTGCGGCATCACCGGCACCAAAGGAAAGTCGACGGTTGCCTACATGCTACGGTCGATCATGACCGCAGCCGACATCGACACCTCCATCCTGGGCTCGATCGAGACCGATGACGGCGTTCAGCACTTCGAGAGCCACAACACCACACCCGAGTCGCCCGACCTTTGGCGCCACCTGCACAACACCGTTGCTTCCGGCCGCCACCACATGATCATGGAGGTCTCGAGCCAGGGGCTCAAGTACGACCGCGTGCTGGGGCTGCCCCTGTCCATCGGATGCTTCCTCAACATCGGGCGCGACCACATATCCAGCGTTGAGCACCCTACCTTTGAAGACTACTTCGCCAGCAAGCTGCGCATTTTCGAGCAGTGCGACGTGGCCGTGGTGAACCTGGGCACCGATCACGTCGAGGAAGTACTTGCCGCCGCCCGGCAGGCCCGTCGCGTGGTCACGCTGCAGGCCATTCATGCACAAACGTCTACCTCAGAGGCATCGATCCCCGCTGCCGACTTCACAGCCAACAACGTCGAGAGCACGCCGGCAGGCCTATCCTTCGACGTCCTTGAGGGCGAGGAGCGCCACCGCATCACGCTTGGTATGGCGGGCCTGTTCAACGTCGACAACGCCCTTGCTGCCATCGCTTGCGCTCGCCTCATGGGCGTGTCCTACGACGCCATCGCCGCCGGCCTTGCGCACGTACGCGTGCCCGGCCGCATGGAGCTTGTCCCCTCGGCCGACGGGCGCGTGCTCGCGATTGTGGACTATGCCCACAACGAGCTCTCATTCAAGACGCTCTTCGGCTCCGTCAAGGCCGAGTATCCCGAGCGCCGCATCATCGCGGTCTTCGGTGCCCCCGGCGGCAAGGCCCAGGAGCGTCGCGAGGTGCTGCCCCGTGTCGCCGGCGAGTACGCGGACCTCATCATCTACACCGAAGAGGACCCCGCCCACGAGCGCGTCGAAGACATCTGCGCCGAGCTTGCCTCCAACACCCCGGCCGGCGTCGCGCATGCGGTCATCTGCGACCGAGAGGCCGCCGTCCGCCGCGCGCTGGAGGCCGGCATGGACGCGCCCGAGGGGGCGGTCGTGCTGCTGCTCGCCAAGGGTGATGAGACCCGGCAGCATCGCGGGGACGACTATCCCGAGGTCAAGAGCGACCTTGCGCTGGCCCGCGAGTTCCTCGGAGCTTCGGGCCGCTAGACCGGGCCGCCTGGAACGCATGGGCAGGCCCGCCCCAGCAGGATGGCCATCGCGCCAGCAGGATGGGCCGGGCCGCCAGCCAAGCCGCCAGGCAATGGACCCTCGACCGGCCAGGCCGCCAGGCCGCTAAACCACAACCCATCGAACGCAACAGGGCCGGCCCCACATCCTGAGGTCGGCCCTGTGCATACGCAAGCGTTACGCCCGTCTGCGCGCTACTCGTCGATGAAGTAGCGCTTATACCAGATGAGGAACGTGAGCGCCGTATAGATCTTGCGCTGGTTGAGCGCGCGGCCCTCAAAGTGCTCGTCGAGCATGTGCATAAGTTTGTCGGTGTCGAAGAACTCCTCCGCCCACGGCGCCGTGAAATACTCCTTCACGTAGTCGTAGTACTTCTGCTCGCGCAGCCAGAACTTGAAGGGAACCGGGAAACCCTTCTTGGGACGCGTAGCCCACTCGTCGGGAAGGCAGCGGTTCGCAGCGTGACGCAGCACCTGTTTGTTGCCGTGCTCGTTGACGCGATAGCGGGCCGGTACGTGCTCGGCGAACTCCATGACCTTCTTATCCAAGAACGGCACGCGTAGCTCCAGCGAGTGCGCCATGCACATCTTATCCGCCTTGAGCAGAATATCTCCCGGCAGCCACATGTTCATGTCGAGGTACTGCTGCTTCGAAAGCGGGCAGAAGCCCTGCACGCGGTCATAGATGGGACGAGCGACCTCGAAGGCGTCCGGACCGGTCGCGTATTCCGGCTTCAGCACGTCGTCGGCCTCGTCGGTGCGATACACATACGCCTGGCCAACGAACCACTTCTCGGGCATCTCGGCGCCCTTGAGCAGGAAGTTACGACCCTTGAAGTAGTGCTTGTCGGCCACGAAGTTACCCAGTGCACGGCGGATGCCGCGCGGCACGAGGCGCTTGTAGCGCGCGATGGACGGCACGTCTTCGTACCAGGCATAGCCGGCAAAGAGCTCGTCTGCGCCCTCGCCCGAAAGCACGACGGTCACCTGCTCGCGTGCGAGCTTGGCCAAAAACCACAGCGGCACGCTCGAAAGATTCGACTGAGGCTCATCCATGTGGTACTGAATCTGGGGCAGCGCCTCGAAGAACTCATCGGCGGTGATCATCTTGCGGAAGTTCTTGATGCCGAGCTTGTCCGACAGCTCGGCCGCATAGTTCGTCTCGTTGAAGTCCTTGTAGTCGAAGCCAACCGAGAACGTATTGTCGGGCATGAGGCAAGCGGCAATGTAGCTGGAGTCGACGCCGCCGGAAAGGAACGACCCCACCTTGACGTCGGCAATGCGATGGGCCGCGACGCTCTCGTGCACCACGGCATCGCACTCGTCCACGTACTCGTCGAAGGTCTTCGAGTTGTCGTCCGAGAAATCGGCGTCCCAGTAGCGACGCACGTTGAGGGCGCCCGTGGCGATGTCGTAGCTGAAGCAGTGCGCGGCAGGAAGCTTGTACACGCCCGCGAAGAACGTCTCGTCCGTCGCCGGGAACTGCAGTGTCAGATACGGACGCAGCGCCTTCTTGTTCACGGCCTTCACAAAGCCCGGATGCTCCAAGAAGCTCTTGATCTCGCTGCCGAACAGCAAATCGCCC
This sequence comes from Collinsella sp. An2, assembly GCF_002160065.1. Lineage (GTDB taxonomy): Bacteria > Actinomycetota > Coriobacteriia > Coriobacteriales > Coriobacteriaceae > Limicola. The sequence continues at coordinate 37,422 of NZ_NFJW01000014.1, forward strand.
GAGGCGGTGCGATAGTAATAGAACGGCTTGATGCCAAAGATGTCGCGAGCGCCGAAAAGCTTGTGGTTGTGACCGTCGTAGATGACAAAGCCATACATGCCGCGCAGACGGTCGACCAGCTGCTCGCCCCACTCCTCGTAACCATGTACGAGCACCTCGGTATCGGCATTGCAGTGGAACGTGTGGCCGGCGGCCTCAAGCTCGCGGCGAAGCTCCTGGAAGTTGTAGATCTCGCCGTTGAAGGTCACAAAGACGCTGCCGTCCTCGTTGCCCATGGGCTGGGCTCCCGCCTCGGTAAGGTCCAGAATGGACAGACGGCGAAATCCCATGGCCACGTCATCGGTAAGGTGCGTACCGCCCATGTCGGGGCCGCGGTGAACGATGCGGTCCATCATGGCGGTAAGGACGCCCCGCCTGTTATCAAGAGTGCCGGTGAATCCGACGAATCCGCACATACGCGTGTTCCTTTCGACCTGCTTGCGCTGTCGCATCGACGTGCGACGAAGCCACACGCGACGTTAGAACTGTACCACGCACCTATCGAACGGCAGGAACTCGCATGCAATCTCCGCTTGAGCGTAACCTTCTTGCAGCATGGGAGCGGGCATGCGGCACCTTGCACGATCCGCGTGCGTAAAAAGCGGTCGGGCCGCCGCACATGGCGACAGCCCGACCGAATCGTCTCTATCTGAAGGAATGTCCGCGAGCCTCAGGCGCAGGCAGTCACCCCGCACTCGGGCTACGCGACCCCGCAAGCGAACAGCTTACTTGGCGGCATCCTTCGCAGCCTTGGCGGCAAGCGCGGCACGGACCTTGGCAGCCTTCTCCGGGTCCATGTTGGCGAGCTTCTCCTCCATCTTCTTGGCGCGCTCATCGGCGGCGGCATCCGCCTGAGCAGGTGCCGCGGCTGCAGGCGCCTCCGCGGTAGCAGCAGGAGCGGCATCGCCGTCGCCCGCCTTGGCGGCCTTTTTGGCCGCGGCGGCCTTGCGGGCAGCCTCGACGCGAGCCTGCTGCTCGGGCGTGAGCTCACGCTTCGGCTTGGCAGCCGCAGCGCCAGCGCCCTTGGCAGCCCCCGCGGCGCCAGCCTTGGCGGCGGGCTTTGCCGGCATGTCCTTGTGCACGGTGATCACATGCAGCTCGGTCGTGGGCTCCGTGGTGTGCACGTCCATGGACAGGCAGTCCTTCGGGCACTCGTGCGTGCAGCTGGCGCACTGGATGCAGCGATACGGATCGATCGTCCAGTCGCCGCCCTTGCGGTCGACCGTGATGGCGCCTACCGGGCAGGCGCGCTGGCACATGCCGCACAGAATGCACGTGTCGATGTCGTTCACCACGTGTCCGCGCAGGTGCGGGAAAAGCTTCTCGAAATCGCGCTTCTCATACGGATAGCGCACCGTTGCCGGCTTGCTAAACAGCGAGCGCAGCGTCAGTTTTCCCAGTTTGAACGTTCCCATGCTCGCCTACCTTTCCGTGCAGCTGATGCACGGGTCGATCGTCAGGATGATCATCGGCACGTCGGCCAAGTCGACGCCCTGCAGCGCCTTCACGAGACCGCCCAGGTTCTGCGAGGTGGGCGTGCGCAGGCGGAAGCGGTCGAGGTACTTGGTGCCGTTGCCGCGCACGTAGTAGAACGCCTCGCCGCGCGGTTGCTCGATGAGCACGTGGGACTGTCCCTCGGGCACGACCTTGGCCTTCGGCTTGCCGCCGATGCCGTCGTGCGGCATCTTGGAGACGAGCTCCTTGATGATGTCGATGGCCTGGTAGACCTCGGCGCAGCGCACCTTGCAACGCGCATAGCAGTCGCACTCGTTGGAGATGATGGGCTCGAAATGTTCCAGGTCGCCGTAGGCGCTGTAGCCGGTCGTGCGCATGTCGTGCTCGACACCCGAGCCCTTGGCGAAGGGACCAACCATGGACAGCTCGAGCGCGTCCTCGAAGGAGATGTAACCCACGCCGCAGAGCCTGCTTTTGACCGACGTGTCGTTGAGCATGGTCTCCACGATCTCGTGGTAGTCGCGCTTGATGGAGTCGAGCTTGTCGCAGACGCCCTTGAGCACCGAGTCCTCGATGTCGTGGGCCATGCCGCCCACGATCATGATGGACAGGATGATGCGGCCGCCGCAGGTCTCCTGGAAAATGTCGAGCACCGTCTCGCGCAGGCGCCAGCAGTGGTTGAAGAGCGCCTCGAAGCCAAACGCGTCGGCCAGAAGGCCCAGCCACAGCAGGTGGGAGTGAACACGCGAAAGCTCCTCGAGGATGGTGCGCAGGTACTCGACGCGGCGAGGCATCTCAAGGCCAAGCAGCTTCTCGGTCGCGCTTACATAGCCCCAGCCGTGGCCCACGCTGCAGATGCCGCAGGTGCGCTCGGCGACGTATACAAACTGATTGAAGTCACGCTTGCCCACGAGCTTCTCGAGGCCGCGGTGCACGAAGCCGATCTGCGGAATGGCCTCGATGACATGCTCGTCCTCGACAACCAGGTCCAGGTGAACGGGCTCCGGAAGCACCGGGTGCTGCGGACCAAACGGAAGGACCGAACGGGTTGCCATGCTACTCCCCCTCCTTGGCGGACGCCTTCGCAGCCTTGGCGGCCATCGCGGCACGCACCTTGGCGGCCTTCTCGGGGTCCATGTTCGCTAGCTTCTCTTCCATCTTCTTTGCACGCTCGGCCGCAGCTTCGGCAGAAACGGCGGGCTTGGCGACAGGATCGGCCTTGTCGGCCACGGCGCCGGCGTTCTTCCCGGCAGCGGCGGCATCGGCCTTCTGACCGGCCGCGGCGTCTGCCTCGGCAGCCTGCTTGGCCTCGGCGGCCTTGCGCGCCTTTGCGGCGGCGGCAGCCTTCTGCTTGGCCAGCTTGTCGCGCTCCGCCTTCTGCTCGGGCGTGATCACCGTCATGGGAGCGTCGGTGGCAACGTTGAAGAAATTGCCGCCAAAGTCGAGCTCCATGTTGACGAAGTGGACGCCGTACAGGTCGTGCGTCTCGTTCTCATACGAGAACGCCGCGAAGTACAGACCCTGAATCGACGGCACCTCGGAGGTCTCGTCGATGCCATAGATGCACAGGTTGATGGCCTTGTCGCAGGTCTCGTCATAGAACGTGTAGAGCAGGTCGATGCCCGCCTCAGTGGTCTCGGCGCACATCTGCACGAAGCGGATGCCCTCGTGCTTGAGCGACTGCACCGTCGTGAGCAGGTCACGAAGCGGGATGTCGGTGAACTCAGTGGTGTACATCACGCCTCCTTTAAGCGTTCTTCTCGGCGGCCTTGAGCTTCTCGGCCTTCTGGTCAAGGATCTCTACGGCCTTGAGCACCGCGTCGATGATGGTCTCGGGGCGCACCGCGCAGCCCGGGGCGTACACGTCTACGGGAATCGCCTTGTCGGCGCCGCCGATGACGTTGTAGGCATCCTTGAAGACGCCGCCCGTGCAGGCGCAGATGCCGCAGGCCACGACGACCTTCGGCTCGAGCATCTGCTCGTAGATGTGCTTCACCACGTTGACGTTCTGGTGGTTGATGGCCCCCGTGATGAGGAAGATGTCGGCGTGCTTGGGGTTGCCCGTGTTGATGATGCCGAAGCGCTCGATGTCATAGAGCGGCATCATGCTGTCGAGGACCTCGATGTCGCAGCCGTTGCAGCTCGATCCGTCGTAGTGGATGAGCCAAGGTGATTTCGAAGAATATCCCATGACGCTCGCTTCCTTAGATGAACGGGGTGATGAGGACGTAGAAGAGGTTCACGACGCCCGTCACGAGCGCCACGAGCCATGCCATCTTGAGGCAGGACTGCCACTTCATACGCGCGAAGTTATTGTCGATGCACACCTCGAAGAACCAGGCGGCCAGGGCCACGACGATACCCACGACGATGGAGATCGGGTTGTCCCAGATGAAGAACATGGCGACCCACATGAGGAACAGGATGCTCTCGCTCCAGTGCATGATCTCGATCTTGGCGAGCGTACGGCCGCTCATCTCGGTCGTGATGCCCTTGACGATCTCCTGGTGCGCATGGTGGCTGTAGGACAGGTCGAACGGCGACTTGCGCAGCTTGATGGTCAGGATGAACAGCAGACCCAGGAAAATAGGGATGAGCGTCACGATGATCGGCTGCTCGAGGTTCAGCAGGCGCGCGACGTCGAAGGACTGCGTGGCGGTGAAGAAGCCGACCGTCATGATCATGAGCATGGGCTCGTAGGACATGACCTGCAGGCACTCACGATCGGCGCCCGTGTCGGCATAGGGGCTGCGAGCAGAGTAGGCCGCAAGGATCACGAAGAGCGTGCCCAGCGTGACCAGGAAGACGCACATAAGCAGGTTGGAGCCCGAGATGAACAGGCCGCCCGCCAGAATGCAGAAGATGAGGGCGCAGGTGACGTAGGCCTCGTCGATCGCGTTGACCGACGCGTCCTCCTTCACGAGCAGCTTGCGCACGTCATAGTACGGCTGCAGCAGACGCGGACCCACGCGGCCCTGCATGTGTGCGCTCACCTTGCGGTCGAGACCATCGAGCAGGCAGCCAAGAATGGGAGCGGCCACGGCAAAGACCACGACGCCGATGAGGATGCCCAGAAGGTCCGGACCCACCAGCAGCACCTGGCGGTCGACGAAGAACGCGCCGCCGGCCAGGAAGCCGTAGTTGAAGATGAAGCACGCGGCAAAGGCCATGAGGATGAGTGCGATGCACAGGATGAGGCCAACCGTGGTAAGGCGGCTCTCCGTAAAGATATCCTGCATGTACCAGTTGCGCTTGGAGCTCGTCATGGTGCGGCCCATGGAGCCGTGATACTGACGGCCGTCCGGGTCGGTGCAGGTGCCGCCAAGGTAGACGGACACGCGGCGCTTCTTGCTGTCACGGCCCCACGGGGTAAGCAGCACGATGGCGATAAACACCACGATCGCGGCCATGATGAGCATGTTGTCGACGCCGATCAGCTGAGGCATCTGGCCGAAGGCGCCCTCGAGGTACGGCCCCACGACTGTCTGCGAAATCACCGGCAGCAGCACGCAACAGGCGATGAGCAGCGCCGAGATGAATCCGATGGCAAACCACTCGGTCTTGTGAACGCCGCCCTCGACGTTCTCGGCCTTCTGCGCGACGCCGGCGAGCTTGCCGAGCCACTTGGCCCAGAAGAAGAACGTCGCGGCGGAGCCGAAGGCGAGCAGGATCAGGAAGATGACGTTGCCGGTCTCGGCAAAGGAGACGAGCGTCGCCCACTTGGAGATGAGCATGCCAAACGGTGCCACGAACATGCCCATGATGCCGAGCATCATGAAGCGGGTGAGGTGCGGCAGACGGCTGAAGAGGCCGTCCATGTCCTCGATGTTGCGGCTGCCGATGCGATGCTCGACCGTGCCGACGCACAGGAACAGCACGGACTTAGACACGGTATGGAAGATGATAAGGAAGATGGCAGCCCAGACCGCCTCGGCCGTGCCCACGCCCGCGCAGGCAGAGATGAGACCCAGGTTGGCGATCGTGGAGTACGCGAGCACGCGCTTGGCGTTGCTCTGCGTGATGGCCATGAACGAGCACAGCACGAAGGTGATGCCGCCGATGGAGACCACCATGGTGGAGGCCACCGGGTACACGAGGTAGAGCGGAGCGAGCTTCACCAGCAGGAAGACACCGGCCTTGACCATGGTGGAGGAGTGCAGCAGCGCACTCGTGGGGGTCGGCGCGACCATGGCGCCCAGAAGCCAACTCTGGAACGGCATCTGCGCAGCCTTGGTGAGGCCAGCGATCGAGAGCAGCATGATCGGGAAGATGAGCAGCGGGGCGACCATGGAGTTCGCAACCACGGGAAGCGCGGAGAGCGACATGGGCAGCCCGGTCAGGTGAATGATGACGAGCGCCACGAGGAACGCGATGCCGCCGATCATGTTGAGGTTGATCTGACGGAAGGAGTTGTGGATGGCCTCGTCCGTCTTGGTGTAGCCGATCATGAGGAACGAGCACACCGTGGTGATCTCCCAGCCCGTGAACATCCACTCGAGATTGTCGGAGAGCACGATCACAAACATGGCGGCCAGGAACAGGAACATGAGCGCGCTGAAGAAATGGCGGCGATCCGGTGCGCCGGCAGGCTCATGATGCTGGAAGTCCTTCATGTAGCCAAGCGCATACACGCAGATGGCGCTGCCCACGAGGCCGACGATGAGGACCATGATCACCGAGAGCTGATCCACGTAGAGCGGCATCTCGAGCATGTGCTCGGCACCCTCGGGAAGCGTCATGTTGGCAAACCAGATGACGCCCAGCGTCTGGACCAGGCCAAGCACGAACGCCAGACGATTGCGGTAACGCACCGCCGACCACAGGATGACGGCGCACAGGATGATATCCACGCCCGTCATAACCCAGGTGATGATGTAGCTGACCTCCTGGGGCAACTCGAACATCGAGAAGCTCCCAAACAGGTGCTGGACCGCAAACGCCACGGCGCCCAAGCCCGTGGCGGCCGCCGCGACGATGGTGATAACCGAGCGCTGCTGGTCCGAGCGGAACAGCATGAGCAGCGCGGCTGCAACCAACGGTACGGCGACGAGAAATGCTATGAGACCCATATGCTTTCCCCTCTTGTATCCAGGTTACGGAGAACCTGTGACAATAACCCATGGTATTGTAGCCGAAATGGCATGACCTGGACGCATAATTGCCGTCCAGCATGGGTAAAAGGGGGGACCATGTCGCCCAACAGAACCAGGGCGAAGCATACAAAAAGGCGCGCCCCGAAGGGCGCGCCCGCGCTCTCCATCAACCGGGCGGAGGGTCTTCTTTTTCCGTTTGCGGCATGAGCGCGCATCGCCTCGCATGGCAGCGCCCGCACAACCCGAAACAGGCCCTTAGGCTTCGTTTGCCTCCGCGGCCTCGATCATCTTGCAGACCGTATCCTGCAGCTCGGCCAGGTTCTCCTTACTGGGAATCCACTGCTGGGCCACGACGGGCACCGGCAGCTGGAACTTGGCGTTCTCGAGCTCGGCGTAGACCTGCTTGGGGCCAAGGGGTGCCCAGCCGTAGGAGCCGAAGGCCAGACCGATGCGCATGGAGTTGTTCGGCGACAGGCCGCGCATGTAGGTCAGGAAGCTCGCGACCGTCGGCATCATGTTGGAGTTCAGCGTCGGAGAACCCACGGCGACGAACTTGGCGTCACACATCTCGAGCATGATATCGGAGATATGGGTGTGCTTGACGTCGATAAGCTCGGCGGAGACGCCCTCCTTGATGAAGGCATCGGTGATCTCGCGGGCCATGGACTCGGTGGAGTGCCACATGGAGTCGTACACCACGACGGCCTTGTCCTGCATCTGGTAGGTGGTCCAGGCCTCATACTTATCCAGGATGTCAGCGATGTGGCTGCGCCAGATCACGCCGTGGCTCGGGGCGATCATGTTGAGGTCGAGGGTCTTCACCACGTCGAGCGCCTTGTGGGCCTGCATGCCGTAGGGCCACACGATGTTGGCGTAGTACTTCTTGGCCTGCTTGTAGACCTCGCACAGGTCGTTCTCGTCATCGAAGCGCTTGGTCGAGGCAAAGTGCTGGCCGAAAGCGTCGTTGGAGAACAGGATCTTGTCCACGTCGGAGTAGGTGACCATGTTGTCGGGCCAGTGGACCATCGGCGTGGTCACGAAGGTGAGGGTGCGCTCGCCGATGTTCAGGGTCTCGCCGGACTTGACGGGCGTGGCCTCGATGCCGAAGTGCGCGCGGACCTCGTTGACGCCGGCGCCGGCGGACGCATAGATCGTCGCGTTCGGGGCGACCTTGTGGATGGCCGGCAGGGAACCGGAGTGGTCCATCTCCACGTGGTTGGTGATCACGACATCGATCTTGGAGGGGTCGACGACCTGCGAGATACGCTGCAGGAACTCGTCGGTGAAGGTCGCCTTCGCCGTGTCGATCAGGGTGACCTTCTCATCCATGATGAGGTAAGCGTTATAGGTAATGCCCTTCTCGGTGGTATAGCCGTGGAACGAGCGCTCGTTCCAGTCGATGCCGCCAACCCACCAGACCTTGGGCGAAATCTCAATCGCGTTGAGCATGATGCGTCCTTTCTGTCGCTCCAGGCAAACGAGGCCAGGCTTTTTGTCGGCGCCTATCATAGCACGCGTGACTGCCGCTACAGGGCCGTTTGGAGATTGACAGAAAATGCTACGCAATCACTGCTCTTTTTGGCTGCGCGGCTTTCTTCCCCGAGGTTTGTCGACCAACGCCCCGGCGCCTTCCGCTCGATAGAGGCGGCACCACGCCTTGACCGAAGACTCGCTTGGAATGTTGTACTTCACCATGACTTCGCGCACCGTCTTGCCGCGCTCTACGCGGTCTCGTGCAACGGCAAGTTTGACGTCGTAGTCATATACGCGATGGCGGGCGCCTGCGTTCAAAACGGCCTCTTTGCCACCGGCGGCATAGGCGCGCGCCCACTGGCGTGCCGTGGCCTCGGGGATGCCGAGCTTGGCGGCCAGAGCGCGATGTCCGGCCCCCTCCTCCAGGATCTCGATGGCTCGCTCGCGAACCTCTTTGCTGTACATGCTTCGTTTCGCTGCTGTCATATGTCAACCATCTCTAGTGCTGAGGTTCCGAATGAATCGACTCATCCGGTCCTCATGGTATCACGGTAACTGGTCTTATTCCTACATAATCATAGGGAATATGCAAGACGCTTACCATTCTGTCAAGCGTTGGAAATCGAACTGTGACATGCCGCTCAAGGCTTTCGATGTGCCCCGCACAACATTGGCTATCATGAGGTCGATGGCCGCACAGAGAGGGACTCGCCATGGCACACGCATGCACGCGCTTCGTTAACGGTCGCATCTGGACGGGAGACCCTGCGCTCCCCCATGTAGACAGCCTGGTGGTCGCAGACGAGCGGCTGGCGTGGGTCGGCGCACGCGTCGACATGCCGGCGGCGTACGCGCACGCCGAGACCGTCGACCTGCACGGGGCCCGCGTCATGCCCGGCTTCGTCGACGCACACATGCACGCACTCATGCTTGCCGATTACAGCAAGCGCATCTCGGCGCTGCCGCCAAAGATCTCCTCCATCGAGGAGCTCGTCGCCGCGATTCGCGCGCGCCGTGCCCAACAGGAGCCCGATGCCTGGGTGCTAGGCTGGGGCTACGACGAGGGGCTCCTTGCCGAACATCGCTCGCCCACGCGCTGGGACCTCGACCGCGGCTGTGCCGACGCACCGGTGTGCATCATGCGCTCCTGCGGACATATTCGCTGCGTGAACAGCCGAGCTCTCGAGCTTGCCGGCATCACGCGCGACACGCCCGACCCGGAAGGCGGCGAGATCGAACGCGATGCCGCAGGAGAGCCAACCGGCGTGCTTAAGGAGAATGCTCGCGAACTCGTATTTGCCGTCATGCCCAAACGCAGCAAGGACGAGCTGGTGCGCGACATTGTCGACCTGGGAAAGCTGCTCGCCTCGCAGGGCATCGTCGCCGCGACCGACATGTGCATGCTCGACGGTGGAGACGCCTTTCCGCCGCTCGCCGCGGCAGGACGCGCCGGGCTCGAGCAGGATGTCGCCTCATATATGCTGTGGGACTACGTAAAGGATGACCCCACGTACTCCATTGCGCCCGAACTCATGGACCGACGCAACCGGGTGTTCATGGCAGGCATCAAGCTGCTCTGCGATGGCAGCGTGTCGGGGCGCACGGCGTGGTTTGACCTCCCCTACCGGACGCCGGACGGCACGGGCACGGAAGAGTCTTCTCAGAACGCCGGCACCTGCGGCCTTCCCACCTGTACCGAGCAGGACATCGACGATGCCATCGCGTTCTGCCGGCGCACGGGCTGCCAGCTCTCGCTACATGCCATGGGAACGCGCGCCATCGACCGGGCGGCCACGCGGATTGCCGCGCACGGGGCGTGGCCGGTTTCCGCCGGTCGCAACGTCCCCTTCGCGCGCATCGAGCATGCGACCGCGCCGTCATCCGGCGCTGTCGCCACTATGGCGCGCGAGGGCATTGCCGTGGTGACGCAGCCGATCTTCCCCTATGCCGAGATTGGAACGTACCTGGAAAACCTCGGGACCGAACGCACCCGCCGCAGCTATCCGCTGCGGACGCTGCTCGACGCGGGCGTGGACCTCTGCATATCCACCGATGCCCCCGCAACGTCGTGGGCAACGCCCTCCGACCCCTTCCCCAACATCAAGGCAGCTGTGACGCGGCGCGCCTACGACGGCACTGACTTCGGTCAGGAGCAGGCGCTGACCATCTCAGAAGCCCTTACCCTCTACACTCGCTCTGCCGCACACATGGCGGGCTTCGAGGGGCTCGGGATGCTGCGCGCCGGCTATAAGGCGAGCTTCATCGTACTCGACCGCGATGTGCTGCACACGTCGCCCGACGAGCTGGACCGGACGGGCGTCGTCGCCACCTATATCCGCGGACACAAGGTGTTTGAACGCTGAGCTCCCTATCTGACGTGCGGCCGCGGTGCGGGCGCGCGGCCTCGGTCCTAGCGCTTGGCCGCGGTCCCGGCGCGCAGCTGCGTTCCCGGACCCCAGCGCCGGCGCCGGCGCGCGCCTGGGCGGCCAGACGCCGCGGTCAACCTAGGCGCGTGCGACACCGCAACGCTCCGCGATGACGGGGTCGCAGGTCACCAGGTCATCCAAGCTCAGCTCGCCAATGCTTCTGTGTCCCATGACCCTGCAGAACATGCGCAGGTCATCAAAGGTGGCGCGATAGAAGTTTTCGACGCGACGAGCGCCCACCTCCACATCCAGGTTTGCGCGCAGCGCAGGATCCTGCGTGGCGATGCCCATGGGGCAGCGGCCCGTTCCGCAGATGCGATACTGCTGGCAGCCGAGCGCCATGAGCGACGCGGTCGCGAGGGCCACGGCATCGGCGCCCATCGCCAACGCCTTGACGATATCCGAGGCGACGCGCAGGCCGCCCGTGACAACCAGGCTCGCCGAGGACTCCATGCTATCCAGGCAACGCCGGGCGCGGGAAAGCGCGTAGAGGGTCGGCACAGACGAGGCGTCGCGCAGCATGACCGGTGAGGCTCCCGTCGCGCCGCCACGCCCGTCGATGGTCACGAAGTCGGCTCCGGCCGTCACCGCGGCAACGACATCGCGCTCGATGTGGCCGGCAGCCAGCTTGATTCCGATGGGGGCGCCGTCGCTGCGTTCGCGCAGCTCGTCGACGAGCCGCGCAAGGTCGCTCATCCGGTGAACCCCCGGTATAGTCGACGGGGACACGATGTCCTCGCCTGGTTGACGCCCGCGAATGCGCGCGATCTCTTCTGTCACCTTTTCGCCGGGCAGGTGCCCACCCATGCCGGGCTTGGTTCCCTGTCCGATCTTGATCTCGACCGCGCCCGCCGCCTGGAGGTTCTCATCGGTCACCGAGTATGCAAGCGGCGCGTACTCAAATATGTAGCGGCTGCCTGCAGCAGCCTGTTCCTCGGGCAGAATGCCTCCCTCGCCAGAACAGGTCGCTGTTCCAACAGCCGCCGCCCCGCGTGCCAAGGCGATCTTCGCCTCGCGCGACAGGGCCCCAAACGACATATGCGACACGAACGCAGGCCCTTCGAGCACCAGGGGACGATCGGCCGTGGGGCCTATCGTGCAGGAGATGTCGACCTCGGCATCCTCGGCAAGCGGCATGGGGTCGAGCTGGGCACCCAGGATGAGGATGTCTTCCCAGCGTGGCATCGGCAACGTCGTGGCCATAGCGCCCTCGGGCAGCTTTCCCCGCTCGGCGAGCTCGTGGATGGTATCCATGTGCCTGATGGACGGGTCGCGCCGGCGCAGACGCTCGGGGACCGCCAGGGGATTATCGTCGGCACCTGTAGCAACAGAGCTTGTCGGGGCCGCATTCGAATCCGATGCAGCAGGGCCCTCTTCCACCAGGTAGAACTCCGAGGCAGGCGTGCCGCACATGGGGCATGTCTCGAGCTCCGAGAACGGAGCTCCCTCAGCCTCCTCGTCGTATACCCAACCGCACATGGGGCACCGATACTTGGCCATAGCACGCTCCCTTCCTGGGGGTCCTGTTGCCCGCATCGTAGCATGGGCCGGCATCGGTGCCCGGGGGCGCATCGGCGGAACAACCTCCTGCCTGGCCGAGCGGCCCGAAGCGGGGCAAACAGCTCGTACACGGCGAACGTCGTCGAAGCCTCATCTGCGCGCGCTTAGGAAAACGTGCGCCCGGCCCGTCCTCGCCATGAGCGCCCGCCGACGCTTCGTGTACGCGTTGACGATTCGTCAACGCTCAGTAAATCCCCGGAATCTGCCCCGATTCTGGAGCAAAACCGAGCCTCGGCGAAATACGCAGCCGCCGACGCTCAGTTCGGTCCGCCCCGCCCATCTCTTTGGCATGCGGAAATACGTAGCCTCCGGTCTCCGCCGTCGAGAGAAACTCGTTTCGGTTTTATGCAGTTAGTTTGGGAATCCTCGAGTAGACAGCCGATCTCGCCGACAAACCCGCAGGATTCAGGGGCCTGAAAGGGAGGTCTACTCGGGAATTCCGAAAACAACTGCATAAAACCGAAACGAGTTTCTGACGAGCCCCGAGTAACCCACTGTCACTGGTGCCGAGAAGCGCCCTTGGGCCCACTCGCTACGGAGATGCCGCCGGCTTCTCCGCTTCACGCTCGCACCTCCCCAGGTTCAAGTCCCAGGACCGGGCCCGAATACGAAAAGAGCCCCATTGCTGGGGCTCAATCATTCAATGGTGCGGGCGAAAGGACTTGAACCTTCACGGGGTTGCCCCCATATGGACCTGAACCATACGCGTCTGCCAATTCCGCCACGCCCGCGTTGCCAACGACTCATGTCGAAAGCGGAGAATATCTTATCCCACCCGCTTTCAACATGCAAGCACTAATTTACTGGGCCATGATGTCCAGGATCTGCTGCTCGGCAGCGGGGCGGCCAACGCCGGTCAGGAACGGCACGCCGCTCACGTACGGGCAGGTGATGCCCTCGGGGGCAACCGTGGTCGCAATGAGCAGGTCGGCACCCTCGCACTGGGACTTTGCCTCGGCGATGGCGCACTGGACGATATTGAACTTGCCCTCATAACCATTCTTGTTGAGGAGGTCGGTCACCTTTTGCGCAACTGCAGTCGAGGTGGCGATACCCGAACCGCAGGCCAGAACGATCTTCTTCATAACAAAGGTCTCCTTTCGAGAAATCGACAACAGTAGTTTACTTCCTAGGCGGCCCGGATTGAATAGGCAAATACCCGCACTGCGCGAAATCGAAAGACACCACGCCCCGCTGGCACAACACGCCAGCGTGCGGGATAATGGCGCATCAACGCACGTTTGACAGGAGGGACCATGAACTCTTTCAACGGCACGCTTGTGCTCCTCGTCATCCTGGTGATCATTTGGATCGTCACGATTCTGGCCCGCCGCTCCCGCACCCGTAAGCTCGAGCAGTTGCTCGCCCAACAGGAATTCGGCGCGTTCTACAAGCTGCTCGGTGCGATTTCGACGAGATTGCTCTATCCCGAATACGTTCTTACCAGCATGAATATCGATGCCCTCATGCTGCAGGGCGACGACGAGCAGGCGGCCAAGCTGTTCGATCGGCTGCTTCGACGCAAGACGGGACGCAAGCAGCGCATGGGTCTGGTGCTCAAGGCGTTTAATTTCTACGTTGGCACCGACGACACGAAGCGCTCGCGCGAGCTCCTGGCTGAGATTGAGGACTGGGGGCAGCAGTTCGACCCGATCAAGTATGATTGCCGTCGCCTCTACGATGTTCTTGTCGCGGGCAAGACGAACCATATCGAGGAGATGGAGCAGGAGCTCGATTCCGCCGATTCCCTTCAGCGCGGCAGGCTCGAGTATCTTCTTGCCGTGCAGTACGAGCACGCGGGTGACACGGCCAAGCGCGACGACTATCTCGCCCGGGCAAAGCAGGACAGCGGCGTTCCCGACAACATGGTCCCCACCATGGATTCCGACGCGTCGACAAAGAGCCGTCCCTCATATGACCGATAACCCTGTCAAGTGGCAAAAACGACCCGGCCCTCCTGGCCAAAGGAGGGTCGGGCCCTTCCGTCCCCTTACGCGCCGCCGAGACGACGTTCTCCCAACGTCA
>NZ_NFJW01000015.1 GCF_002160065.1 Collinsella sp. An2
CCCGTCCAGTCGTAGTTCTTGACGCAGGTCACGACGTTGGCGAGCTGCTCGATGCCGTCCTCGGCGATGTCGTCGAAGCGGCCCACGAACGGGCTGATGTAGCGGGCGCCGGCGTTGGCGGCCAGCAGCGCCTGCGGGGCGGAGAACACGAGCGTCATGTTCACGCGGACACCTGCGTCGGCGAGCGCGCGGCAGGCGGCGAGGCCAGCCTCGCACACCGGGAGCTTCACCACGATGTTCGGAGCGAGCGCAGCGAGGCGCTTGCCCTCCTCGATCATGCCCTCGGCGGTGGTGGCGGTGGACTCAGCAGAGACCGGCAGGCCCTCGCAGAGCTCGGCGATCTTCAACATATGCGGCTCGAAGTCGGCGAGCTTGCCGCCCGTGCGGGCGTACAGGCTCGGGTTGGTGGTGACGCCGGCAAGGCAGCCCCAGCTCTTGGCCTCGGCGATCTCGTCGAGGTCGGCGGTGTCGATGAAGAACTTCATGTTGAACGACCTTTCACTTGCATACCAACTGGAACACGCGGGAAAAGACCGTACCTAGGCAGAGATAAGGCTCCCACCGAACAGCTTAACAGACGCGCACCCCAAACGTACGGAACATTTCGTTTGCATTGTGTCTGCATGCTGTAAGCGCGGGAGCCCGCCATGGCGCACCACGCGAAAACCAGCTGGTCACACCACGCGTCACGCACGAACGCGCGAAACGGCCCGTCCCCAAGGAGGGCCGCTGCACACGGTTGAAGCCCCGAGCCCTAAATCGCGCCCTCCGGCCACACCTGCACCGGGAAGGTCACCGTGATGCACGTGCCCTGGCCCAGCTCGCTTGCCAGATCGATGCTCGCCCCATGGAACGACGCGGCGTGCTTTACGATCGCAAGGCCCAGCCCGGTGCCTCCGCGCGCTTTCGACCGGCTCTTGTCCACACGATAGAAGCGCTCGAAGACCTTTTCCTGCTCTTCGGGCGCGATACCAATACCCGTGTCGATCACCTGGATGAAGGGGCGCTTGCCCTCGTCCATACCGCATGCAAGGGTCACAGTGCCACCCGGAAGGTTGTAGCGGATGGCGTTGCTTGCCAGGTTGTACGCCAGCTCGTCCAGCAGGCGCGGCACGCCCACCACAAGCGCCGGGTGCAGGTCGCACACAATGCTGACCTCGCCCTTTTTGGCCACCTGCTCCAGCCGCTGCATCACCGAGTCGAGCATGCGAGGCAGATCGACCGGCTCCATGGAACCCAGGATGCTTGTGGAATCGCTGCTCTCGGAGCGCTCAGCCTCGTCGAGGTTGGAGAGCGTGAGGATGTCGTTGACGAGCGCGGTCAGGCGGCCGGCCTCCCGATAGATGCGGCTGCCGAAATCGCGCAGGTCTGCGTCATCGGCCACCATGCCGCCGGCGATGAGCTCAGCGTAACCCGAAATAGTCGTGAGCGGCGTCTTGAGCTCGTGGGTGATGTTGGCGGTGAACTCTCGACGCATGCGGTCGTTGTCGGCAAGAACGCGCATCTGCCGCTTGAGCTCTTTACGCTGGCTCTCGATGCGCTCCAGCATGGGAACCATCTCGGAATAGGCGTTGTCCATGTTGCGTTTGGGATGGTCCAGGTCCACGTCGAGCAACGGCGCGATGATGACGCGGGACTCCCGGCGTGCGGCGAAAAACGACACCACGAGCACGATGACCGCGATCACGACGAGCGGCGCCACGAACGATGCGAGAATCGCAAGCAGCCCCTCCTGCGCCTCGGCGAGTCGAATCACCTGGCCGTTCTCAAGCGCGACGGCCTCGTAGAGCATGACCTCGCCCAGCGTGGAGGACGAGCGTTCCGCAGAGCCGTGGCCGGTGGCACGCGCCTCTTCGACCTCGGGGCGTCCCTCGTGGTTTTCCATCAGGGACTCGGGCTCTTCGCTGTCGTAGATCACGTCGCCGTCGACATCGATGAGCGTCACGCGCTTCGAGTCGAAGGTCATGCGCTCGAGCATCTCCACGTCGTCATCGGCGCTGTCGAGGGCCGTGGCGACGATCTCGGCCTCGTCGTAGAGCTCGTTTTTTGTGGAGCGCGCCAGGTTGCCGTGCAAAAACACCGTGCCCGCAATGGCAAAGACCGCGATGCCGATGAACGCAACCGAGAACACCGTGCCAAAGACACGGCGGGAAAGCGAATGTTTGGCTGCCAGTGCGCTCACGGTCATCACGCCGAGCGGTCGGCGAAGCGATAACCCACGCCACGCACCGTCTCAATGCAGGTGGAGCGGTCGCCCAGCTTCTGGCGGAGCGTCTGAACGTGCACGTCGACCGTGCGCGAGCCGCCGTCAAAGTCCCAGCCCCACACGCTTTGCAGCAAGGCCTCGCGCGTGAACACCACGCCCGGCTTGCGCATGAGGAACTCAAGCAGGTCGAACTCGCGCAGGGTGAGCTTGACCGGCTGTCCGTCGACCGTCACCTCGCGATGGCTCGGCGACAGCACGATGCCGCTGTTGGAGAGCACGTCGGTTGGCTTCTTGGTCATGCCGCCGCGGCGCAGCAGCGCGCGGCAGCGGCTTGTGAGTTCCATGAGCGAGAAGGGTTTGGCGAGATAGTCGTCGGCGCCGCCGTCGAGCGCGACTACCTTGTCGAGCTCGGTGTCCTTGGCGGTGAGCATCATGATGGGCACGGTCGCGGTCTCCTGGTCGGCGCGCAGGCGGCGCAGGATCTCGAGGCCGTCCGTGTCGGGCAGCATGATATCCAACAGCACCGCGTCGGGAACCCGTCGGGCAACGGCGGCCTTGAACTCGCTGTCGCATGAGAACCCTTCGGCCTCGATGCCTTGCTGGTGCAGGGCGTACAGGGTGAGCCCGCGGATGTTGTCATCGTCCTCGACGTAGTAGATCATCGAATCTGTCACTCCAAACCACAGAAGTCTCTATGGAGGCATTCCATAGCCCATCATACACCGCATGCCCGGACGCCTTCGCGACCCGGGCATGCCGATACCGTATGTTATGCGCCCGCAGCACCTCGCGCGCGGCGCCCGACGATCGAGGGGCAAATCGGGCAGCGGAGGTCCGGGCGCCCCGCATGCCGCAGGTTGCCGCGAAAGCCGAGGGCATAGGCCTTTGTGCCATGCCTCGAAGGCTTGAGCGGCAAGATGCCGGCCGCAGATGCCCCCGGGTTTCCCAGGCGCCTGAGGTTGTCCCGAAAGAGGAGGGCGCACGCCTCGCGTGCGGCGCCCGACGATTGAGGGGCAAGATCGGGCGCCTGGGGAAGCCGGGGGTTTAGCCGAAGCGGCCAGTGAGATAATCCGCCGTCCTCTTGTCCTTCGGCGCGCTGAAGAGCTCCTGGGTGGGAGCATGCTCCACCAGCTCGCCCAGCAGGAAGAACGCCACCGAATCGGAGATGCGCGAGGCCTGCTGCATGTTGTGGGTCACCACAACGAGGGTGTAGTTTTCCTTGAGCTCCATGGCGAGCTGCTCGACCATAAGGGTGGACACCGGGTCAAGCGCCGAAGTGGGCTCGTCCATAAGCAGGACCTTCGGCTTCACCGCAATGGCGCGGGCGATGCACATGCGCTGCTGCTGGCCGCCCGAAAGACCCAGGCCGGACTGCTTGAGCTTGTCTTTGACCTCGTCCCACAGAGCGGCGCGACGAAGCGACTCCTCGACGATGTCGTCAAGCTCGGAGCGGCTCTTGATGCCAAGGCCGCGCGGACCGTAGGCCACGTTGTCGTAGATGCTCATGGGGAACGGGTTGGGGCGCTGGAACACCATGCCCACCTGCTGGCGCAGGCGCGTGACGTTGTAGTCCTGGTAGATGTCCTCGCCGTCCAGCGTGATCCTGCCCTCGATGCGGCAGTCTTTCACCATGTCGTTCATGCGGTCGAAGCAGCGCAGCAGCGTAGACTTGCCGCAGCCGGACGGACCGATGAACGAGGTGACCTCGCGCTCGCGGATGTCAATGTTGACGTCCTTCAGCGCATGATGGTCGCCGTAGTACAGGTTGAGATGCTCCACCGACAGGCACACCGGATGCTCGGCTTGCGTCGCAGCCTGCGGAACGGCCTGGCCCATTTCGGCCGCATGCGCGGCCTCTACCGCGTCCATCCATTCCTTGTTATCTGCTGTAGACAATCTGAGTGCCTCCTCGCATGAAACGTCATATAGCCTTGTTGATGGTACGTGGTGCGTTTCATGCGGCTGAAAACACATTGTCAGGAGCATGTAAGGTCAGCCGAGAAGACTCGCTAGACCGGCAGCGTGATGGTGAAAACCGTCGCCTCCGGCGTGGACGAGCACTCGATCGTGCCGTTGTGCGCCGTCACGATCTCCTTCGCGATGGCAAGACCAAGGCCCGCCCCGCCGCGGTTCGTCGCACGGGCGGCGTCCAAGCGATAGAACTTCTCGAAGATGACCTTGAGCTTCGGCGCGGGGATGGGGTCGCCCTGGTTTTCGAACTTGATGCAGACCGTGTTGTCGTTGCGCCGTGCCGACACGCGAATCGTCGAGCCCTCGTAGCTGTACGCGATGGCGTTCTTCATGACGTTGTTGAACACGCGCGCCATCTTGTCGCCGTCCACGAGCACGGTCAGGCCAACCGGAACGTCGATCAGGGCCTCTTTGTGTTGCTCGGCCAGCGTGGGGTAAAACTCTTCTGCCACCTGCGAGAGCAAGAGGTTGAGGTCGACGTAGCCGCGCGTGAGCACGATGTCGTGGAAGTCGAACCTCGTGATGTCGAAAAACTCCTCGATCAGCGTATCCAAGCGATGGGCCTTCTCGAGCGCGATGCCCGTGAAGTGGGCGCGCTGCTCGACCGGAAGGTCGGGGGCCTCCTCGAGAAGCGACAGGTAGCCAACGACCGATGCGAGCGGGGTCTTGAGGTCGTGGGCAAGGTAGGTGACCAGGTCGTCCTTGCGGCGGGCCTCGTCGCGCAGGGCCTGCTGCGCCATGCGTTCGCGCTCCCGAACGCGGTTAAGGGCCGATTCGACCTCCAGGTAGTCGCCGTCCAGGCCGCTCCAGTCGTCGGGCCGCTCAATGAGGCGATCGACCATATGCTGGGCAATGTCGTGGTCGGCCTGCGCCTGCCCAGAATCGAACCCGCGGTAGTACATGTAGCGGCCAGCGAAGAACGCTGCGCAGACCGCAAGGGCCAGCAGAAAGCCGCAGAACATGAAGAGGTAGTCGATGCCAAATACGATGGGTCCCTGGGCGCTGTCGGCGATCATGCGCCCCACGAAGATCACCAACAGCCAGGCGAGGCCGCCCATCACGATGCAGCGGCGCACGTTGACGAAACGGTCGATGAGGATGTAGCCGACCAGCATGAGTATCAAGAACATGAGCAGGTTCTCGGCACCCACAACCGCGACCAGCAGCACGAAGAGCATCACGATCGACACGATGCGGTTGTCCACGATGCGCCGGACGCGCTCTAGGAGCTCGGCATTGGATTCCGCCGCATCGGGCGCGGTCTGCACCAGGTCCTGCAGCTGCTGGGCATCGGCCGACATGCGGCTATCGACATCGTCGACATCAGCTTCCGCCGCCGCGATGACCGAAGAAGCGTCCCCGCCCGATACCGCCGACGCATCCGACGCCGCGTGGCCCGTCTGGGAGGACGGCGCTGTCGACGGAGCACTCCCTGCGGTCGTTGTACCGCTCGCCTCAGCGGCACCCGGAGTCGCGGCGACGCGCTCCTGCTTGGATGAGACGGAGGCGTCGTTTCGCCCAGCGGGTGCCGTAGGTTGTCCCGCGCCCGCCACGTTGGGACGACCGGTAACGGGATTGACCGGAGCGTGGGCCTGCTTGCCCTGGCCCGTAGAACCGTTAGAAAACTTCACGCGTGCCCTCACTCGATTCCCATGAGGCTGGAACGCTGTCGTATTGCCAGGACCCGTATGGTCGAGGCCTTCGTGAAATCGCTGCCGGCGTCCATGCCTCACGCTTGATTGCCTTGTTTGCTGTCCAGTATATGGAGGACACCCGCAATAAAAACGGAAGACTTGCTTAACCTCTGTTCATACACGATGCCCAGGCTTAAACGGACAGGCAAACGGGCCGATGCGTACCGCCGGCACACCTACTCGATGGTATAGCCTACGCCCCAGATATTCTTAATGAAGCGCGGGTTGGCAGCGTCATCGCCGATCTTCTCGCGAAGGTGACGAATGTGCACCATGACCGTGTTGTTGGACGTCGACATGAACTCTTCGCCCCACACCGCTCGGAACAGCTCCTCGACGGGCACCACCTTGCCGCGGTGCTCCACGAGGTACAGCAGGATCGAATACTCGAGCGGCGTGCACCGCACCGGCTTCTCGTCGACGGTTACCGAGCGCGCATCGCGATTGATGGTAAGGCCGTTCACCGAAAGCAGGTGGGAGTCTTCGGCCTTGGCACGGCTGCCGTAGCTCGTGTACCGACGCAGCTGGGCCTTGACGCGCGCCACAAGCTCGAGGGGACGGAACGGCTTGACCACGTAATCGTCGGCGCCCAAGGTGAGGCCCTCGATCTTATCGGTCTGCGAGTCACGCGCGGTGAGCATGATCACCGGATAGGTATGGTCGGCTCGAATGGTGCGCAGCAACTCGTAGCCATCGATGTCGGGCAGCATGATGTCCAAGATGGCCAAATCGAATTCCTGGGAGAGAATGGCGCGCGCCGCATCGGCGCCGTTGTAGGCCAGGGTGACCTCGTACCCCTCATTTCTCAGGTAGATCCCCACAAGATCGGTGATGGTCTTCTCGTCGTCAACGACCAAGATGCGCGTTTCCACAGCATGCCCCCTTCCAGCTCCCCATTATGCCCGACAAGATGTGGCGGAACCGCAAGGAGCCGAAGTCCTTAAGGCTACTTTAAGCCTGTCCGAAGGTGCTCGCAAAGCATCCACAACCTCGGTATACTCGTGCCACTGCGCTTCCAAGCAGGCCACTTGATGCCCTGGAGCGCACCATTGCAAGACATTCACACTCATAAGAAAGCTCGGCGGCCATGACCCGGTACCACGATCACGCAGCATCCCAACGCCTCGCTTGCACGCACGCATCGAATGATTCGACCCCCTGCAGTCCCCGCACGGCCCGGCGTCCGGTCGGGTGTCGGTGGGCACGCCCCCTCATCGGCGCGGCGATCGCCTGCGTTGTCGCCCTGGGCGCGCCGTGCCCCGCATGGGCCGTCGTGCAGCGGGCCGACCTTGTGTGCGGCGAGGCGGCCTCCGACCGCGGCATCGCCGACGCAGACTTGCCCGATATCGCAGCGCCGAGCGCCCTAGTGCTCACCAAAGACGGCCGTCTGCTGTATGCGCGCGACGTCGATACACAGCGCGCCATCGCCTCGATCACGAAGGTCATGACGGCTATCGTCGCGCTTGAAAACGCAAACCTGACCGACGTGGTCACCGTCGATGAGGCCGCCGCTACCGTGGGCGAGTCCTCGGCAAACCTCAAGGAGGGCGACACCCTTTCGCTGGAGGATGCGCTGCGAGCCCTCCTGATCCCCTCGGGCAACGATGCGGCCATGGCCATCGCCAGCTCGGTCGGAGCGTCGATGGACCCCTCGTCGACCGACCCCCTAGCCACCTTCATCGCCGCGATGAACGTCAAGGCACAGGAGCTTGGATGCACCGACACCGTCTTCACCAACCCCCATGGGCTTGACTTCGACGACTGGGCGGGCGATCTGCATTCGACCGCCCGTGACGTCGCAGTCATGGTCGCCTACGCCATGCGCAACGATACGTTTCGTTCGACGGTGTCCGAAGGCAGCACGAGCATCACGGTGACCTCGGCGGACGGCACGCCGCGCACCATCGATTTGACGGAGACCAACATGCTGCTGGGCATCGACGGCAACATCGGGGTCAAGACCGGCACGACCGATAACGCCGGCGCCTGCTTTGCCGGCGCGTTCGTGCGCGATGACGACGAGGTCTATACCGTGGTTCTTGGAGACCCCATGACCTCGAAGCCCGAATCGTGGGAGGATGACGAGCGTTTCAAGGACACCATGACGCTCGCGACCTGGTATTACAACCACGAGGTGGACGTCCCTGCCGTACAAAGCACCCGCACCACGTTGGAGGGGGCAACGCTCGTCGCGCGCGCCACACATGCCGATTGGACCGACAAGACCGTCGACGTCGTCGCGGCCGACCCCGAGCAGACCGTCAAGCTGTTCAGCCTGGGCAACGACGTCGAGGCCAGCTGCGACCTTGTCTCCTTTACCGGCGACGTGCATGCGGGCGACCCGGCGGGCACGCTCACGCTCAGCCAGGACGGCGAAGTGGTCGCAGAGGTCGACCTGGTGGCAGCAGAAGAGGTTGCCGCTCCGGGACCGCTCGAATGGCTGCTTGTCCAGTTTGACCGCCTCGTGCGCACCATCACCGGTATGCCGACCACGGCCCCCGAAGAGGAATTCGCCGTGGCCCCGGAGGTGTAGTCCTGCGAGACGCCCGTGCGCATCTGGTGCCTGCCGCGGTTCTGAGGGATCGCCGGCCCCGCCCCCAGACCTAGACGAGCGGGTTTTAGGCGAGCGCTGCCTCCCGGGCGAAGAGCTCGGCCACACGCTCCCCGGCCTCATCGGGGTACACGAAGCGCTCCCCCACCTTGGGGGAAGCACCGTTGCGTCCATGGTAGTCGCTGCCGCCGGTCACAAAGAGCCCGTACTCAGTGGCAAGCTCGCGTGCGCGACGCTCCTCTGCAGGACCGTGATCTGGATGAAAGGCCTCGATACCCATGAGGCCTGCCGTCACGAGGTCGGGCACGATTGACCATGAATCCATCTGCCCGGGATGCGCGAGCACGGGCACCCCGCCCTGCTCGCGAATGGCACGCACCGCGTCGGTCGCCTCGGGATAGCTGATATCGCTTACCGCAATTCCCCGTCCCCTGAAGAGGCTCCGATAAATCGGCTGGTAGGCGGTATCGGTGTAGGTAAGATGGGTCAGCGCCTCCATGATGTGCTGCTTGTAGGGCGCCGTTCCCGCGGCGCACGCCCTCGCTACGGCATCGAGCGAAAAGTCGGGGTCGCACCGGTCGACCTCGGCGACGCCTACCGTCGCGAGGCCCTCAAGCGGGTCTGCGCCGGCATCCATGGCGTGCTTGATGGTCCACGCCTGCCAGAGCGTATTTGCAGCACGGGCATGAAGCGTTGACGCGACCATGCGCTCAAGCGGGCCGGACCCATCGGGCGTCGCCTCGAGGCCGAACCCCAAAATGTGCACCTTGCGACCCGTCGCCGCGCAGACGGCCGAGACCTCGACGCCGGCAAGTACCGGGTAGCCGGCTGCGCAGGCGCACGCACGCACCGCCGAAAGCTGCGAGAGGCTATCGTGGTCGGTCACGGCGACGCCAGCCAGCCCCGCGGACCGCGCCTGTGCTATCAGCTCGTCCACCGTGCAGGAGCCATCCGAGAACACCGAATGGTTATGCAGGTCGTATGCACCAACCGACGATCGTTCGCACATCATATGCCTCCCCTGCCATCCCGACGGGAACCTACATGGACCACGGCGCGACCGGGACATGAGTTCCGCCCTTAGTCGAAGAGTCTCAGGGCGTTTGTCCAGGCAGCACGCGCAACCTCGGCAGGATCCTCGCCGGTGCGGGCAGCGCGGTCGCGCGCGAGGGCGTCTGCGGTAAACGCGATCATGGCCGGCTCGCATTCCAAGCCACGGATAGGCTCGGGCGCCATGTAAGGGCAGTCGGTCTCGAACAGAATGCGGTCGAGCGGCGTCGCCGCAAATGCTTCGCGAATATGCTCGTTGCGCTTGAACGTGGCCGCGCCGCCGTAAGCGATGTGGCAGCCCAGCTCCACGAACCGTTCCATGGTGGCGCGGTCCTCGCCAAAGCAGTGCAACACGCAGCCGGCGCTTGGAATCCCCACGTCCTTCAGCACGCGATAGGCGTCAGCATGGGCCTCGCGAGCCTCGTCGTCACCATCGTTGCGCAGATGAAGCTCCACGGGAACGTCGCGTTCGACGGCAAGCTCCAGCTGGCGGGCCATACAGGACATCTGCACGTCGTGCGGGGCGGCCTCTATGTTGTCGACGGCGTCGAAGTGGTAGTCCAGCCCGATCTCTCCCACGCCGACGCAGCGCGGGTCCTCGAGGGCGGCCAGCAGCTTCGCGTGAACCTCGTCGGTGTAGGACGGCGCACCATACGGATGCACGCCCACCAGGTAGCGCAGCGTATCGACCAGCTCTTCCAGGCCCTCACGGACACCTTCGAGGCGGCCGGCAGCATCGTGCGGCACGGAGGCGGCAGCGAGCGCGAAGTCGGCGGCGTCGGCCACATCGGCCGGCTCACCTGTCACCGCCTCCTCGGCCAAGAGCGCCATCGACGGCGCGAGGTCGCGAGCACGATCTTGCCAAGCATCCAGCTGCTGGTGAAACGCCACCGCATCGTCAAAGTCGTCCGACAGAGGGTCAAACAGCGTCACCAGGCGACGAACGCCGGCGCACCCCGCGCGCACGAGCACCTCGGCGGGCTGAGCATTCCAAAAGCAGGTGAGATGGGCATGGGTATCGAAAAGCGGCGCCAGCGGCCGGGGAGTCCTGTAGACCCGCGGCTTCTTGCGCTTGGCGGCCTTTACAAACGCGACGCCGGGGACGTTGGTGTACCCAGTCATCGGCCGTCCTCCGCGGAGCGAAGACCGCAGGCCGATGCTTGCGCGCTGGGGTCGGTGTCCCCCGCCGGGGTATCGGCCAGGCCCGACGCCGCCTCGTCATAGGCGCGCGCCAAGCGCACGAAATCGGTCAGCGACAGCGTTTCGGCGCGGGCGCCGGGAGCGATGTTGGCAGCAGCAAACGCTTGGTCGAGCAGCGCCTTGTCAAAACCGTTCGACCCCATGGAGTTGCGGATGGTCTTGCGGCGCTGCGCGAAGGCGGCATCCACCACGTGCGTTACCCGCTCCGCGTCGAGCGGCGTGGCGGCAGCCCCCTCGCCCGGCGCGTTTGTACCGGCGTCTAGCACCTCGCGCCGATCGATGCGCACCACGGCCGAGTCCACATGAGGAGCGGGCATGAAACAGCGCGGAGGCACCTCGAAGCGCCCCGTCACCGCGCCGTACAGCCCAAGCTTCACCGTGTAGGCGCCATATGCCTTGGTCCCCGGCACCGCGGCGATGCGGTCGGCAACCTCCTTCTGCACCATGACCACGGCGCGTCGCAGCGAAGGCATGGTCTCGAAGTACTGTAGGATGATCGTCGCGGCAACGTTGTAGGGCAGGTTTGCCACCAGAACCGTCGGCTCGCCGCCCGCGACTTCGGCGATCGTTGCGGGCGACACCTTGAGAGCATCGCCCATGATGTAGCGAAAGTTGGGGTGGTCGGCGGCATGCGCATCGAGCACTGGCTCGAGCGTCGCATCCATCTCGATGGAGACCACGCGCGCCGCCTCCTGCACGAGCGCCAAGGTAAGGGTGCCGATGCCGGGGCCGACCTCGAGCACGCGCTCCGAGCCCGTGAGCTCTGCAAGCTCGCAGATGTGCTCGATCACGTGGTTGTCGATGAGGAAGTTCTGCCCCAAGCGATGCTTGGTGGCCAAACCGAACTCATCCAGCAGGTCGCGCGTGGCGGAGAGGTTGGCAAGCGGCGATGTGGTCAAGAGGGCTCCTATCTGTTATGTGCTCCCCCAACGGTTGAGCCGGCAAAGCGCGCAGACGCCGGCGCGCGGGCCGTCCAAGCCCCGAGATGCGCGGCCAGAAAGTCCACGCGGGTTGCCGTAGCGCCCGAGATTGGCCTGAAAGAGGAGGGAGGACGCCTAGTGTGCGCCGACCGACGATTGAAGGCCAAGGTCGGGCGCTACGGTAAGCCGCGCCTAGTCGGTCAGGCGCGGGAAGAGGGGCTCCCCCTTCTCCACCGGCTCACCGCCGGCCAGGCCGCCCCACACGCACGCCGCGGCAAGGTCCGCGGTGGGCTCCACGGGAAGCGAGAGACGACGACGAACCTCGGCGGAGATGCTCGGCATGAAGGGGTCGTACAGCTCGGAGGCGATGCGAATGACCTCGAGCAGGCTCCAGATCACAAGCGCCAGCTCGTCGGCCTTCTCGGGATCTTTCGCCAGCGCCCACGGCGCCATATCCTCGATGTAGTGGTTCGCAGCAGACACGATGGAAAGCACCTCGGCCGCCGCTCCGCCGTAATCCATGGTCTCCATGCAGGCGGCATAGCGGTCGAAGATTCCCTCGCAGGCGTCGCGCAGCGGCGAGGGCTCATCGTAGGCTGTAGGACGGGCCGGTGCGCAGCCATCGAAGTACTTCATGCTCATGTTGAGCGTGCGGGAAACGAGGTTGCCCCAGCTGTTGGCAAGGTCGGCGTTGTACACCTGGCGCATGCGTCCCCAGCTGATGGGCGCATCGGTGCCGTGCACCACGTCGCTCATGAAGTAATAGCGGTAGGCGTCCACACCCAAAAGGTCGATGACCTCCTGGGGCGCGATGACGTTGCCGCGGCTCTTGCTCATCTTCTCGACCTTGCCGGTCTCTTCGTTGCGGACGGTGAGGAACCCGTGCGCGAAGACCTTCTCGGGCAGCGGCAGGCCTGCGGCCATGAGCAGCGCCGGCCAGATGACGCAGTGGAAGCGGATGATGTCCTTGCCCACGATGTGGACCTGCGCCGG
This sequence comes from Collinsella sp. An2, assembly GCF_002160065.1. GTDB lineage: Bacteria > Actinomycetota > Coriobacteriia > Coriobacteriales > Coriobacteriaceae > Limicola. The sequence goes on from NZ_NFJW01000015.1 coordinate 12,586, forward strand.
CCAGCGGCGCTCGTAGTCGGACTCGTCGTCGGAGCCGTAGCCGAGCGCGGTGATGTAGTTCAGCAGCGCGTCCACCCACACGTAGGCCACGTGATCCTCGTCAAAGGGGAACGGCACGCCCCAGTCGAAGGTGGAGCGGCTGATGGAGAGGTCCTTGAGGCCGCCGGACACGAAGGAGACAACCTCGTTTCGGCGCGTTTCGGGCTGGATGAAGTCGGGATGCGCCTCATAGAAATCAAGCAGCGGCTGCTGGAACTCGGAGAGCTTGAAGAACCAGCTCTCCTCCTGGATGCGCTCGAGCGGACGGTCGCAATCGGGGCAGAGCGGATGCTCGGGGTCGACCGGGGATTCGCCCGCAGCCTGACGCTCTTCCTCGTGATGGCGTACCTGGGTCTCGGTGAAATAGGTCTCGTCCGGACGGCAGTACCAACCGTCGTAGGCGCCCTTGTAGATGTAGCCGCGGTCGAGGAGCACCTTGAGGAACTTCTGCACACCGGCGATGTGACGGGGTTGCGTCGTGCGAATGAAGTCGTCGTTGGAGATGTTGAGAGTACGCCACAGGTCGGCGAAGGCCGGCTCCATGGAGTCGCACCAAGCCTGCGGGGAGTCGAACCCGTTCTTCTCGGCAGCCTCGGCCACCTTCTCGCCGTGCTCGTCCATGCCGGTGAGGAACTTGACGTCGTACCCGCACGCGCGGCGGAAGCGCGCCTGCACGTCGGTCATGACGGTGCAGTAGGCGGTGCCCAGGTGGGGCTTCGCGTTCACGTAGTAGATGGGCGTGGTGATGTAATACGAAGGCTTCGTATGCTCCATGTCGTGCAATCCTCTCCCTCATGACGGGCCTTGCGTGCGGTGGGCCTGCGGCCGGCGACGCATATAGAGGACATGATACCGCAGGCGACATGCTGCAGCGAAGTCGGGAGAACGGGGCGAGGCACAGGGGGGGGTAAGACGGCTTACCAAAAAAGTTTCCAATTCCCGCTTGACCCCAGCGAGTGGTTTGGTAAACTAGCCTAGCTGCCGTTCGACGGCCGCCTATTGGTCAGATAGCTCAGTTGGTAGAGCAGAGGACTGAAAATCCTCGTGTCGGGGGTTCGACTCCCTCTCTGACCACCATAGATTGTTAAGAGCGCCCGCCGTCATCAGCAGGCGCTCTTTTTGTTTCGCGATGACTCGCTCAGAAAGGAGCTGACATGGCGGAAAGGATTCGCGGCGTCAACCTGTCTGGATGGTTCATCCCCGAACCCTGGGTCACTCCGTCGCTGTTCGCAGCCACCGGTGCCTCAAACGAGGCCGAGCTGCAGGCGGCGCTTGGTGCGACCACCTACAACGAGCATATTCGTCAGCACTACGAGACCTTCATCACCGAGGCGGACTTCAGCCGCATGTCGGCGATCGGCCTCAACGCGATTCGCCTGCAGATTCCCTGGTATGCCTTTGGCTCGCAGGGAGAGTCCGAGATTTATATCCCCGTAGTGGACTATATCGACCGCGCCTTCGAGTGGTCCGAGAAATACGGCATGGGCGTGCTGCTTGACCTGGCAACCGTGCCGGGTGGCCAGGGAGACTCAAACGACGTCGCCTCGACGCCGCGCTCCACGGCCGATTGGCACTCCTCCGCCAACGGCCGCCACATCGCGCTCAACGTGCTCGAGCGCCTCTCGACGCGCTACGGCACCAGAGACAGCCTCATGGGCATCGAGCTTTTGGACTCCCCCATCATGAGCGTGCGCAAGAACATCTTCACCATGACGGAGGGCATCCCCAGTCACTACCTGCGCAACTTCTACCGCGACGCCTACGAGCTCGTGCGCCTGAACATGCCCGAGGACAAAATGGTAGTGTTCTCGGCCTCCGGGCACCCCTCGGCATGGAAGCACTTCATGCGCGGCTCGCAGTACGTAAACGTCTGCATGGACGTGCATCTGTACCACTATCGCGACGAGAACGCCCAGGACATCACGAGCCCGCGGGGCCTCTCTTCCGCCATCGCCCGCAACCGCCGCCTCATTCACGAGGCGCACCAAGCCGGCTTCCCGGTAATCGTGGGCGAGTGGTCGGGAGCGGCGGTCTTTGCCAACGCCTCGGTGACGCCTGAAGGACGCACCGCCTACGAGCGCGTCTTCATCTCCAACCAGCTGGCGTCGTTTGGCGACGCGCGTGGATGGTTCTTCCAGACCTGGAAGACCGAGCGCCGCATCGCCGCCTGGGACGCCCGCGTCGCCCTCGGCACGCTCGAGCGAGCCATGCTCGACTGACGGGAGCCGTGATGTCTTCCGAGCACCTCGACACCCTCGCCGAACACGACCCGGCAGCGCACCCCGACGCACCTGCGCATGCTGCAGAACGCCGCACCGACGACTGCCGCGTGCGGACGCATGAGCCTGCCGCGGGCGGACTTTCCGTCGTAGGAACCCCCATCGGCAACCTGGGAGACCTCTCCCCGCGCGCTGTCGATGCCCTTGCGGCCGCCGACGCCGTCTGTTGCGAAGACACCCGCGTCACGGGCAAGCTGCTCGCTCACGCCGGCATATCGAAGCCGCTCATACGCTGCGACGAGAACGTCATCGCTGCGCGCACCCCGCACCTGGTGGAGCGCATGGCTGGCGGCGAGCGCCTTGCCTTTGCCTCCGACGCGGGCATGCCCGCGATCTCCGACCCCGGGCAGGTGCTCGTGGACGCCGCCCGCGATGCCGGGGTACCCGTCGAGGTCATCCCCGGACCGTCCGCGTGCGTGACGGCGCTCGTCTCGTCGGGCATCGCCTGCGAGCACTTCTTCTTCGAAGGCTTTCTTCCCCGCAAAGAGGGCGAACGGGCGCGGCGCCTTGCACGCCTCGCCGCCGTTCCGGGCGCGCTCGTGTTCTACGAGTCTCCGCATCGTATCGAGGCGACACTGGCATCGCTTGCGAAGGCTTTCCCCACACGCATGGTCGCCCTCTGCCGCGAGCTCACGAAGCTCCATGAAGAGGTGCTTCGTGCGCCTGCTCCCGATCTGCTCGAACAGGTCCAAGAACGCGGCGAGTTGCGCGGCGAGATGGTCGTGGTGGTAGCCCCGCCCGCCGAGGACGAAATGCAGGCGGCTGTCGTATCGCAGCCCTCCAACGAAGATCCCGAAGAAGCGCTGCGGCGCGACATCGTCTCTGCGCTCGACGCCGGAGAGGCAGCATCGGGGATCGCCAAGCGTCTCTCGCAGCGGTACTCGCGGCGCCGGCGCGACGTATATAACCTTGTCATTGCCCTACAGACCGACAGGGCCGACGCCTGACAACGCCGCCCGTCCAACCATAGACGCCGATTCAACCATAGCCGCCGGCCCAACCGTAGCCGTCGGTCCGACCATATCCGTCCAACCATAGTTGCCGCCCCACCATAGCTGCCCGCTCAACCTTCTCAGACGCGGATATAGAGGCCGCCCCGCGCACCCCGTCCCACCGCGGGGCGTACGGGCGCCCCCGGCTGATCTCGGTGCTGTTGCGGCGTCCACCGCTCCAGCACCGCCGTGGCACCAGGGCAGGAAAGTAACCTTCCTCCGCCAACGCCCTCATGCACCTCGATGAGACCGCCCGACGCGTCGATGAAGACGACGTCGATTCGCCGGCCCATAAGCATCGTGTGCACTGCACGGCAACCCGGAAAGCCCAAGACGAACGGAACGTCCTTGGCCCGAAGCACGGGCGCCCCCATGCCGAGCAGCCGCTGGAAAAACCTATCTGCGACCACAAGCTCGGCGCGCTCCCAGCCCAGCAAGGTCATCGCTCGATAAAAGTCGGCCTGCCTCTTCTCGTCGTACGCCCTATCGTGCGCACAATCTATCTGTCTCATACAATCACCCCCGGTCGCCAGGGATCGACCGTCACCGTCCGCTCATGGGCAAGGACGGCAGGCGCCCCCAGGTTCACTCCCGCTATGCTCAGTCCGCTTGGCCACGGGTGCATGCGCATGGTGCATCGATAGGTATGGAGCGACCCCACAAGTGACAGCAGACTCTCATCCTCGGCTTCGCCGGCCCCCTCCACGGACACCTCGACCTCGACTTCGTAGCCCTCCATGGCATGCTCGAGCTGCGAGGCAACCTCGCCCGCCGACGAGCCGCCGTCCGCACCGACCGATCCTGCAGGCGACACCGCATGCGCCACCACGATATCGGGTGCTACGCGGTCGAAGCGGGCAACCGCAGACGAGAAGAGCATGACGTTGTAGACGATGAGCGCGAGCACGATGAGCACCGGCGTCACGACGGCCATCTCCACGACGGCCTGGGCGCGCTCCTCACCCATGCGACGTAGCAACACCCGAAACTCCTCCATCGCCATCACCCTCCCGTCAGGGGCGCTATTACATCGCGCAACCGCACGGTCAGCGGAAGCGAACCACCGCCCGGCAGGGGAATCTCTGCCAGCGTGATGGTTGCCGACGCGACGTACTCACCCAGCTCGTAGCCGATTGCCCGCGCGATCGCCGCCGGGTCTGTCGTGCCGATCGTCAGGGACCGCAGCAAATCTTGCGCCGCTGATGCTCCCGGCAGCCCAGCGCGGGCAAGCACGTTGCCCGAGTCGGTGAGCACGGGCTTTCGCACGCTCAAATCGACCGGCTCGAACCCAAGCCCACGCACCGCACCTTCGACGCGCTCCCCCAGCCATGAAGCGATCGGCCCCATACCAAAAGTCGAAAGACCGCCCACCAGGTCGTCCATGAGCGACGAAAGACCCGCCGCCAGGTCTCCGTACCCAAGCAGAAGCTCTCCCCACAAGCCCATGACGTCGTCGATGAGCCCCACCGCGCCACCACCTCCCGTGCGGGCCTTCAGCGACGAGAAGAACTGTGAGAGCACGTTGTTCTCGGATGTCGCGGCATCGGGAGCAAGCACCGCGGCGGCAATGGCGCCGCGGCGCCCCAGCTCGGTGCCGGCGGCAAACGAGCTCTCGAGCTCCGCGGGCGACGAGATCTCGCCTGATGACACGAGTGCTAGACATCCCTCGCGACCAGGCGGCGCGATGCGCGGACGCTTCCCCGCGAGCACCGAAAGCGCCTCCTCGAAGGAGTCTCCCGCATCCTCCGCCTGGCCGAGCGCGGCACGCTCCAGCTCGAGCTCCCGATTCCTGCAGTCAACATATTCGTCGAGGGCCTGCGTGAACTCGCGCAGGTGATATTCAAACCCGTTGTCGATGGAGGTCGAGGCGGCTGGCGTCTTGCCCAGGTCGCCCACGCTGAACCGACACACCTCACACTCCCGGGCAGCTCCGGCATCGATGGCCGACAGCGCGATTGCAGGACCTGCGGCGCCGCTTGCCCCGGGACAGGACGATGCGTAATGCAGCGTCAAACCGTCGTCCTCTACACTCGATGGCCAAACCGCCTCTGTGTAGAGCTCCGTGGCGCGCACCTCGTCGGTGTTGCGCGGCAACAAGGGAACCGTCGAGACCACCCGGCCGCCCTCCTCGACGATGGAAGCACGCTCCATCTGCTCGAGCGCAAAGCGGTAGAACGCCCGCCGCGCCGCCGAATCCGCCTGTGCCTCGACGCCCGACCCTTCGGGAGCCTCGTTGTCCAGGCGCCAGCGGTAATACGCGCGAGCGCGGTCGAGCCCTACCGTCGGCTCCCAGGTGATGCTCGAGGCGTAGTCGGGATTCTCGGCCCCCGACAGGCCCGACAGCTGCGCCGCGCGTTCCTGCATATTCCGGCCATCGCGACCGCAGTCGGCAAGCCACGCCGCCTCCTTCGAGCGCGCCGTGTCCTCAGATGCCTCGGCAAGTTCTTGTGCTACCTCGTCGAGCGCCCACGCCTCTTGCTCCAGGCGCTCGGTCGGCACCTGGTCGCCCTCAAGAGCCGGGAACTCCGACGCCGACTCGCGCGGCACGGCGAGCGCCGTTCCGACGAACGAGAGGTTCTCGGTCTCCTGCGCCGTGCAGGTTCGCGTTCCGTTTGCCGCCACCAGATAGGGCAGGGACTCCTCGAGCGTCTTGAGGCCGCGCGAGGCGGAGGTCGCAAACGAGTTGCGCGCGTCGATCATGCGGATACCCGCCTGGACCGTCTCGGCCGCAAGTGCGTTGGCTCCCGGAACGAGCAGGCCGACCAGACCAGCCCCGGTCACACAGAGACCGGCAAGTCCCATGCTCAGCACAGCGGCGTCGACCACGGTCGCCGTCGTGTGATACGACGAGACCACATTTGCGCCGGCAAGTGCCGTGGTATCTGCCACAACCTGCGTGTCTCCCGCGCGCGACATGCTCCACATGGCCGTCGAAGCCGAGAACACAAGCGCGAGCACCACTAAGATGGACACCGCCGCGGCCAAGGTGGTGTAGGCACCGTCCTCGATAAACAGGTCAATCCCATGCCTGAATCCACGTCTCATAGCTCCCCTCCAACCACTCAGGCCTTCCCTCGTAGGACACCTCGACCCGAAGCTCCACATCGCCCTGGGCGTTACGCGTGCCGAAGGCCCCCACAAACGCACCGAGGACGGGAAGCGGCCTTACATATCCCGCGATCGAAACCGACACCTCCCCGCCCGTATCGGAAGCCGGTGAAAGCTCGACCTCCCACGACAGAGGACCGCCGGCATGAAAGATGTCGACGTCGGGCACGGCCGCAAGGCGACGCAGCGCAAAGGCCTTGCACGCCTCAAGCTCGCCCTCCGATGTGACCAACAAACGGGCCGTCTGGGATGCGGCCGACTCCATCACGCCGCGGGTATACAGCAGACACACCGGCTGCAGTGCCACCAGCAACAGGGTCAGAAAGCAGGGAAGCAGCATAGCCGCCTCGACCGTCGCCTGAGCCGCCGCCTCGCGCGCCAGCCTAAAACAGCGCGATGTCGATGGGACCCGTTCCACCCAGCGCATGCGATGCCGCCTCTTCGGCCAGGCGGGCAAAGACGCCGTCCTCGCCTGCGCGCCATAGCAACGCCAGCGCGCTGACCATCGCCATAAGCGCAACAAGCGTGAGCGCGTATTCGACCGTGCCCTGCGCCCGAGCCTCGCGTACAAGCCAACCGATCCGCCCTTTGGCCCTGCGTCCTCCCGCCAACGATGCCAGCGTTTTGGCCATTTCATCGTCCCCTCCTCGCATTCGTCACATGCCCTGCCGGCGGCGCGCTCCTCGACTGCGCGACCAAGCGGGCGGGCACGGGGCGCATTCGCCCCGTGCCTCCGCCTGCAATCAGCCGCCCTCCACCTCAACGGGGCGCAGCCTCACGACCTGAGCCGTCGAGGAGGCCCCGTCCGCGTTCGCCCGCACTACGACCACGTCGACCCATGCGATGTCGCGCATCACCGCTCCCCATACGTTGCCTTTCATGTCGAGGTAGCCGCTTGTTGCAATCCGGGCGTCTGTATGGTCGCGATATGCTTCCACGATGCATGTCGCCTGATGGACGAGCCCCACCTCGTCGCTCCAAGAGACCGCGATGTCGGCAGATTCATCACCATTCGCGGGCACAGGCTCCGAGCTGCCATCGGTGCCCTGCGAGGCACCGTCTGTGCCCTCTTGCAAATCATCCAAAAACGTCCGCTCCGACGATGCCTGGGCGGCGTCAGCCGCAGCCTCGACCCGCTCGGCGAGCTCAAGCACATCCGCATCCGCCAGGCCACCCTCGCCGGTAGCCAACGGAGCCTCAGACGTGGCACCCATCCTGCCAGCAACCTGCCAAGCCAGGAGCGCCGCCGCCAGGCAAGCCACAAACGGCAGCGCCCATAGCAGACGCGTCACGCCACGCCGCGCCATGCGCCGTCCCTTCCTGCGCTAGAGGCTGTTGATGCCTGACGAAATAGCGTCCCAAAGCTCGCTCACCTTGTCGCGAAACGCAATGATGGCTAGGATCGCAATGACTACTAAAACTCCCACCAGGATTGCGTATTCCGTGGTTCCCTGGGCACGCTCTTCACACTTCAATCCCTGCAGCTCGCAGGCGATGCTGCGCACGGCGCGGGATGCGCGCAGGCGCAGCCCTTCCACGCCCCGTGCGACCGTCAGACGACCCGTCGTGTGTTTTCTCATGATGACCTCCCTCACATCATCCCGCTGGCAGCGAGCAGCGGGCCGATTATGGACAGAAGCAACGCCGGCAAGATGAGCGTCCCCGTGGGAATGAGCAGCTTTACCGGGACGCGTTCGATCTCGCGCTCGACGGCCGCCCGGTGTGCCGAGCGCATCTCGCGGCTTTGGCCGGCAAGCGTCTGCGCCAGCGGAGCGCCGAGCTCGATCGCTTGGGCAGACACCGTCGCAAACGATTCCAAGGCGCGAAGCCCCACCTCGGCGGCGACACCTTGGAGGGCGGCCTCACGCGTCGCTAAGCCCACGCGCCATGAGAGCATCGCGCGCGACATGCTTGCCGCCAGCGCGCCGGTCCGTCCGGCGCAATAGAGTTCGAGCGACGCGTCGAACGACAGTCCAGCCGAAAGCCCCAGGCGCACGATGTCGACCATCTCGGACGCCTCGCCCAGCGTCGCCTGCGGTGCATCTCCGGCAAACCGATGACCCAACGCGCCAAGTGCGCGCGAACAGCGCCGGACAGGCGCCGACAGCATGCCTCCTAAGCGCACGACCACCCGCTGTGCGCACTCCATAAGCCAGCGCGCATCGCCGGCCGTCCAGACCGGGGCCACCAGGGCAGCGGCAAAGATCAGCACCGCGATCGCTGCCCAAGGCGCAACCGGCATGAGCCGCGCCACGACCTCCTGCACTCCCACTAGATCCTCACCTCCATGATCTTGCGAATGATCATCCAGGCGCATAGGTTGAGCGCAGCGGCAACTGCCACCGACACCATGCCCGTCACCGTTCCCAGCCCTTGACGAAAGTCGCTCGAAAAGAGCGTGAGCAGCGCAATCATGGCCACGGGCATGAGCGCCACCAGACGGGCGGACATCCGCGCCTGAGAGGTCTTCACGTCCAGACGGCGCGCGAGCTCCATGCGCTCGCCCACGGTGTTCGCAGCGTCTTCGAGCAACCCCTTGAGCGGCGCCCCGGTGCGCTGGGAAACCTTGAGGGCAAGCGACACCAACTCGAGCCCCGGCGCAGGAAGACGACGCAGCATGTCGTCGAGCGCCTCAGACGCCGGGATGCCGCACACCATGGAGCTTGAGACGCGCAGAAACTCCGTACGCACGGGCTCCTCGGCGTGGCTGCCCACAAAACGCATGGCTTGCCCGAGCGAGTGACCGGACCCCAGCGATATCGCCAGTGCCCCGAACGCCTCGGGCATGGCGGCCTCGATGCGCCGGGCATCATCCCGCCGTCGACGCGCCGCCGCGGCGCCGCAGAGCGCGATGGGGGCCGCCGCTCCAACCACAGCGCCCCAAGCCGAGAGCGCCACCACGGCCCCAACAGCACAGCCAGCCCCACAGGCAAGCAGCACGAGCCCCGCGCCTGTTTGGGCGCGCTCGACGGGAAGCAGGTCCTCTGCATACTCCGGCCCTACCACTCGAATCGCCTCGTCCCCGAGCGGCGCGATTCCATGCGATTGCACAAGGTCCACGGGCAGATGGCTCCCAATCGAGCGCGCCCAAAGGGCCAGCGTTTCTGCAAACCCGACACGACCTGCACCGGTACGGCGGGCGCCCTCCACAGCGCCACGCGGCAACATTCCGCCCACGCAAAGACACGTCAACAGGCCGACGGCTGCGGGCATGATGATCTCCACCGCTCCACCTCCTCGCCTGCGAGCATGCCTGACCGCACGGCAGCGTCCACGAACGGCGGCTCGCGTTCCAGCCGCCACCGTCCACGCGTGCTGTCAAACGACACATACCGTTCCAGCTCAACACCCCCGCGCGCCCCGCGGGCAACGCCCGAATAGGAGGACACGAACCGCCGCCCGTCGGCGCGGCGCTCCGACATGACGATTCCGTCGAGCGCCATGGCGATCTGCTCCTCGATGAGCTCCGAAGGCAGGTTGATGCCATAGCGCGCAAGCAACGTCAGGCGCACCACCGTCTCCTCCTCGGTGCCAGCGTGCAGCGTCGTGAGCGACCCGTCGTGGCCCGTGTTCATGGCCTGGAGCATGTCGATGCACTCGGCTCCGCGCACCTCTCCCACCACGATGCGATCGGGACGCATGCGCAGCGCATTCGTGACCAGGTCGCGAATGGTCACCGCGCCCTCTCCCTCGATGGACGCCTCGCGGGCCTCGAGTCGCACGACATGGGGATGCCGCGCGAACTTGAGCTCGGCCGAGTCTTCAATCGTCACGATGCGCTCGCTTGTGGGAATCTCGCAGGACAGCGCGTTGAGCAGCGTCGTCTTGCCCGACCCCGTGCCTCCCGCAACCGCCAGGTCCTGCCGCAGGCGCACCGCCCACGAGAGCAGGCGCGCATACCACCGGGGCAGCGACCCCAACGCCACGAGCTCGGCAAGCGAACTGATGCGGTCGGAGAACTTTCGGATGGTGAGCACCGGCCCGTCGATGGCAACGGGCGGGATGACCGCGTTCACGCGATACCCGCTTGCCAGACGTGCGTTCACGATCGGGCTTCGCTCATCGACGCGACGCCCCAGCGGCGAGATGATGCGGTCGATGAGAATCCTGATCTGCTCCTCGTTCTCGAAGACCTCGCCAAGCGGGTACAGGACGCCCGCGCGTTCGAAAAACGTCGAGGTGCAGCCGTTTACCATGATCTCGCTTACCGAATCGTCTTCCAGCAGGGGCTGAAGCGGCCCAAGGCCGGCCACGTCGTCCAGAACCTCGGCAATGACCTCCTCGCGCTCGGAGGCTGCAAGATGCGCCGCCATCTCCCCCGCGGAGCCGGCGTTGAGCACCGCCTCGACGGCAGGGCGCAGCTCTTCGCGCGACTGCACGACATCCGTGCTCGAAACGATCCTGGCCGCTTCGGCATAGCCGATGCGGTCGAGCATGCCGCGCTTTGCCGCCCGAACAACCTCGCGATGTCCCGACGCGGCTCGCCCCTGGTCGCCAGCCGCCCGGCGTTGCGCGCGCTCCACGCGCTCTCGAACGCTCATCGCTTCTCACCTGCAACCTTGTGCCATGGCAGCCGAAGCCTCTGGTGCCGCTCGGGCACGGCGGAGGCGGCCGGCTGCCCTTGGACCGGACATCCCAGCTCGCGCAACACATCGCATGCAAGCGCCTGCACGCTTTCCGAAAACGCCCCCGGCTTGGCAATGAGCTCGTCCACGCGTCCAAAGGACGCCAGCTCACGCACATCGGCCCCGCCGTCGGCGATACGCGCCCGCGAGCTCAACGCGACTGAGACCTCGAATCGCATGGCGGCATCCTCCCCGCACCCCGGCGCGCCGAATCGATTGAACACGCTCGTCATGCGCGTTCGGGGCACCCCCACACGCCCCGCAAGCTCGATGACGCGCGCAAGCGATGAAGCCGTTGCCACCGAGGTATCCCCCACCAAGAGGCATCGGTCTGCCTGCGACACCGCGGCAGCAACCGGGTCGCTCCAGTGCGTCGAGGTGTCCACGAAGATGACATCGGCCTCCTCGCGCAGCACATCCAGCAGCTCCTCCACCGCGGGGCCCATGACTTCCGCCTGTTCGGGCAACGACACCGGACCCCAGACGGTCAGGTTGGGGCCGATGCGCATCGAAGTCCGAACGATATCCTCTTCGGTGAGCTCGCCCTGCTTGCCGGCTGCGAGCAGCCCCAGATCGTGCAGGCCGTCGGCGCCGAGCATCGTGTATAGGTTGCCGAACATGAGGTCCAAATCCAGCACGGCGGTGCGCAACCCCAGGTGCGAGGCGACGAGCGCCAGCGACGCCACGATCGTGGTGAGGCCGCAGCCGCCGCGCCCCGAAAGGCACGCGATCACAGGAGCTCCCGGTACCGTCCCCTCGCCACGCGCCGAAGCCCTGTCGCATATCGTGGTCCCAGTCCTCGTCGCTTCCGCAGGCCGCGCCAACCCTTCGCCTCGCGCCGGCCCCTCGGTCCTTGCTGGGGCCTCAACTCGCGCCGACTCTTCGGTCCGCGTCGAACCCTCGCCCAAAGCCGACTCCTCAGCCTGGATTCCACGCTCCTCGGACTCCCCAGCCGCCGTCCGCTCATCATGTCCGCCGGGCGCCTCCTCGCAGCGTCGCTCGGCATCGACCTCAGGGCGAGCGACCCCCTCAAAGCGCCCTTCTGCTCCCAGCACCTCCGACGTCTCCGGTGCGCGAGCCGCCGCGCCATCGCTATCCTGCTTCTCCAACACCTCGATATATTCATCCCAGGGAGGCTCGTCCTCGACAGACGCCCACGCCTCGCGCACGACAGCCTCGTCCCCCGACCGGCGGCCGCGCCGCTTCGACGCTGACGTCGCCCCCACCTCGTCGCCGGGACCGGATGCTGCGGCGCGCATCGTCGGCGGCTCCTCATCCATGCAAGCCCACATCGCGCGCCCCGATTCCGGCTCCGCATCCTGCATGACGACCACCTCGGTCGCCCCTGCTTCAAGACAGCGGACGATATTCGAAGGATCGAGCACCTCGATCCCGACGACAACTCGCTTGGCAGCCCCCTCGACAAGGGTTCGCACCACCTGGGACAGCAGGCCCCCGTCAATGCCCCTCAGCCACAACATGACGCCACCGTTCAGGCGCGGCAGAGCGCCCACCATCGCAAGAAGCGAATCGAGGTGGCCGACGCGCAGCAGCTGCGCCGATGGGTCCCTATCCATCACCTCGTGCCGCACGAACTCGTAGTCCTCAAGGGCACAGCAGACAAACCAGACCGACCTCATTGCACGTCACCTCCGTCTTGGACCTCCAAACCTGAGCCTGGAAGCGTAAGGCTGATCGAACCGCGGGCCGTCGCCGCAAGCACCTCCGCCACCCGCTCGGGCTCCAGGGCAAGCGTCACCCAGGTGATATCCGTCCCTTCCGTCCCCGCCATGTGTGCGCTCGTGTCGATTACCTGGGCGTCGCACAGCCGGTCCGCAATGCCGTCCTTCGAGACGTACACATCGACTCGGTCGCCGGGCAGAATTGCCCCGCCCACCGCATGCTCTTCATCTGCGGGCACCGACACCGCGACCATGCCCGACGGCACGTCGAGCGCGTCCGCGTCGCGTTTGAAGTATGCCGAGCAGATCACCGCCCCTTCGGGAATATGGGAGGTCGCCGTCTTGCCCGCGACGTCGCGCACGGAGGTTTCCGCGTCCCGGGGAAGCATGCTTGAAACCCATTCCTCCAGGCTCACGTCGCCCTCCATCAGGGTCTCTCCCGGCTCGATCTCGCGCGTTGCCACGCACACCGAAACCGTATCGCCCCCATAGCGAGCAAGCGTCTCCTCATGGGCACGCTCCGCCTCCGCACGCACGTCCGAGGCATAGAGAAAGGCACATGCTGCAGCGAGTACGCCGCATGCCAGGCTGATGAGTACCCTTGTGCCGCGCTTCATCACCCTGCCCCCTCTCTGGCCTCGTCGATGCCATCTTGCATACGCGGCGTCGACTGAGCCCATTGTCCCGAGGAGCAGATCCGCGCAGGCTCTCATCGCGAAGAAAAACCAAGCGACCTTACAGGAATCTGGTCGCAATCTCACACGGCGCCTCATCGGGCCGGCCCCGTGCCAGGCGTCCACCAACCCGCCCCGCTGTCATACGAACATCAACCATGCAGGTAGCAGGCGGTATCTTTTCGGTATTTCATTGTGAGCATTAGGGTGTCGTTTATTATACGCACCACGATAATGTGCGCTTTGTAGCTCTCATATTCAAGAAGATTTTTTCGCGGGCGCGCAGCCCCGCTAAAGATGTACGTCTGGGTCGAGGCTCTGGGCGCTTACGCGCATCTCCTCGGCGAGTGCCAGAAACGCGTCGAGCCGAACCTGGTCGATCTCGCCCTCCTGAACCGCTTCACGCACGGCGCAGCCAGGCTCGTGCGTATGGGTGCAGTCCGAGAAATAGCAGCCATGTGCCGCACGAACGATCTCAGGGAATGAACGGGCCAGCCCGCGCTCATGCCCCACAAGCGGGAGGCTGCGCAGGCCCGGCGCATCCGCGATGACGCCGGCATCGCCCGGAAGCGCCACCATGACGCGGGCCACCGTCGTATGCCTGCCGGCATCGTCCCGCTCGCGCACGGCGCCCGTCGCCAGCGCATCGTGTCCCAACAAGGCGTTGAGCAGCGTCGACTTCCCCGCGCCCGACTCTCCAAGAATCATGGCGCACGTGCCCGCAGGCACCGCTGCGCGCACCCCGTCCAGACCGATTCCCTCGGCAGAGGACGTCACGATGATGGGCACGCCCTCCCCCACCAAGCGCTCGACGCGGTCCCGCTCTCGCGCAAGTTCCTCGGCGTCGCAGCGGTCCGCCTTCGTGAGCACCACCACCGGAGACGCCCCGCAGTCGCGCGCCAGCACCAGGGAGCGAGCGATACGCCCCAACAGCACCTCGCCGGCACCCAGCGCCTGCACGATCAGAATCGTATCCACGTTTGCGCAAAGCACCTGGCGCTCGCCGCGGTTCTTGCCGCGCCAGCGTTCAAACGCGGTGCGCCGCGGCAACACGCACTCTATGACGCCCATGTCGTGCCCCGGAGCACGGCGAACCGCCACGCGGTCACCCACCGCGGGCAGCACGCCGTCGCCCTTCTCCTTGTTCTGCTTGGCAAACCCCACGGCGTGCTCGGCGCGAAACAGAGCGTCCGCAGTCACCACCAGGGGAAATCCGCGATCCAGGCGGACAACGCAGCCTATCTGCAGCTCGTCAGGCGTCTCGGATGAGGTGCGGTAGGCCTCGAACGCCTCGAGCTGCGCGTCGTCCAGGCGAAAATCGGTAAACGCCGGCACGTCGCTCAGCGCCTCGATGGCGGGAAGCGCGGCCGCACTCGCCGCGCCGGCACCAGATGTCCGCGCGGCGCGATGCCTGCGTCCCCCTGTTTTCGCCCCACCATGTCCGCGCGTCCGCTTGCCCATGCGCCCGCCTTTCTGCTCGACGATCCTTCGCCATGGTACCGCATCGCGCCGCGCAAACGGCCCGGGGCCACGGCGGACGCCGGCCGAGCCGGCCGCAATGCTCTGAGGGAATCACCGATTAAACCATTTCGCGCCCGGTCCCACCGTGCCGGGCGCGAAAACCTTTAATCAGTGTTTCTTAAGCAGCTCTTCGACGGTGCGACCCAGACCGTTCTCGTCGTTCGACCACGCGCACACATGCGCTGCGGCCTTCTTCACCTCGTCGACGGCGTTTGCCACCGCGTAGCTTTCGGGGACGACGCGCAGCATGTCGATATCGTTATGGCCGTCGCCAAACGCAATGGCGTCGGCGGGCGTGATGCCAAAGTGCTCGCACATAACCTGTACGCCCTCGGCCTTGGACACCTCACCGCTCATGATCTCGCAGAGAATCGGAGAGGAGCGCACGGCCACCAGCTCGGGGAACGCATCGGCAACCGTACGCTCGGCCAGCTCAATCTGATCGGGCTCGCCCATCACCAAAAACTTGTGCACGCCGCGGGCGTCGAAGGTCGCATCCATGGGCGCGCGCAGGGCCTTGAGCGTCGTGATGCGCTCCTCGTTTTGGATGCGCGGGTCGGTGTCGTCGTCGCACGCCCAGGTGTGATAGCCGTACTCCGAGCAGCAGACCTGGGGAAGTTCCGCGTCCAGAAACGCCTTGAGACGGCGCGCCACGGCCATGTCGATGGGACGGCTCAGTAGCTCGCGACCCTGCTCATCGAGCACATAGGCCCCGCTGTAGCAAACGAGCGGACCGGTAAAGCCCAGCTCGCGCTGAATGGTCGTAAGGCCCTCGGGCATGCGCGCCGACACCAGCACGAAGG
Source organism: Collinsella sp. An2 (assembly GCF_002160065.1). Taxonomy (GTDB): domain Bacteria; phylum Actinomycetota; class Coriobacteriia; order Coriobacteriales; family Coriobacteriaceae; genus Limicola. The sequence continues at coordinate 28,309 of NZ_NFJW01000015.1, forward strand.
GGATGCCACGCTCCTGCAGCATGCGCACCGCACGGGCAGATTCGGGCACGACACGATGCTCGTGGTCGAGCAGCGTGCCGTCAACATCGGTGAAAACAATCTTGAATGCCATAGTGCTATCCCATCCAATCATGATATCGGCGTGTCCGCAGCAGGCAGCGCACGGACGCCGCCTTCGGGTCTAGTTGTCCTGCGCCTGCGCGGCCTTGGCGTCGTCGGCGGCATGACGCTTCGCCACGTCGCCCTTGCCGCGCGGACGCAGCAGCTCCTTAACGTCGACGCCGGCCGCCTCGAGCATATGCTCCACGTTGCGGCGTCCACGCGATACGCCCACCGTGAGCACGATCGAGGCGGGGATTCCCACCACCAGGCACACCACGCCGGCGATGATGGCGATCATGTTGGAGACGTTCGTGCCCCAAAGCCCCAGCACAAAGCCGATAGCCACCAGCGAGTACGCCAGACGCTTCCACACGTCCAGGCGTGAGATGACATCGGTTTGCATCTTGGCCTCGCGGATGATGTCCTGACGATTCCACTTCGATGTATCGATGGGCTTGAGCATGGCGACAACTCCTCGCACGATGTACAAAACACTTCACGGTGGCGCCGCGAACCCTTTTCGCACGGAAGACTACTTTCACCCGGCGTCGCGGCGCACTGCACGCCGTATGCCTCGTGAACCCCGCTCCAAGCCATGTTCGGAATGAAAAAACGGGCCGCAAGCAATCATGTCTTGCGGCCCGGGCTGTCAAGCGGTGCAGCACCGATGAGGCATCGGGCGCGCTTCTTGAGATGGTACGCCTACGCGGTGGGCGCGGCGATGGTGGCAGCGCCGAAGAAACCAACGGCAGCGCCGACGAATGCAATCACCAGCAGGATGAGCATGGTAACGATCGGGCTGATCTTCTTCTTGGACATGAGCCACCAGCAGAAGATCGTGAAGATCAGGGGCAGCAGCTTGGGGTAGATGCCGTCAAGCGTGCCCTGCAGGGTACCGCCGCCAGGCAGCGTGAGCGCCGTGGAGATGGAGACCCAGGTCGCGGCGACCGCGCCGATGACCATGGTGCCCACCATGACGATGGAGTCACGCAGGGCCGTCGCGTTCGGGCCAACGAGGGCCTCGACTGCAGCGCCGCCCAGGTCATAGCCACGGTAGTAAGCGAAACGCATGCCGAAGTAGGCGAGCAGGTTCCAGACCACGATGTAGAAGATCGGGCCAAGCACCGAGCCACCCTCGGCAAGGCCCATGGCGATGCCGAGCAGGATCGGGATGAGCGTACCGACGATGAGCGAGTCGCCGATGCCGGCGAGCGGGCCCATGAGGCCGGCGCGGATGCCGTTGATGGTCTCGTCGTCGATGGCCTCGCCGTTAGCGCGGGCCTCCTCAAGACCGACCGTGACGCCCACGATCATGGAGCCGATCTGCGGCTCGGTGTTGAAGAACGCGGAGTAGGTCTGGAGGGCCTTGGTCTGGTCCTCCTTCTTGTCATACAGATCCTCGACAATCGGGAGCATGGAGACCAGATAGCCGAACGTCTGCATGTGCTCCTGCGAGAAGCAGGTCAGGTTGCCGTAGTACCAATTGCGGAAGGACTTGGCAAGAGCCTTCTTGGAAACTTTCTTGCTGTACTCAGCCATGATTAGATGTCCTCCTCATCGTCATCATCTGCGGCAGAAATAGCGCCGGCGGTGCTCACGTGGTCAAGCTTGCTCTTCATCGTGGAGATCTGGAAGTTGATCAGCGCGAAGAAGCAGGCGATGGCGGAGCAGGCGATGAGGTTGCAGCCCATGACCGCGGCCAGCGTGAAGCCAAAGAAGAACGTCAGGAAGTCGGTGGGCTTGGAGATGACCTGCTTAAGCAGGATAGCGATACCGACGCAGGGAAGCAGCGAGCCGACGGCGAAGAGGGTCTTCATGGGCAGACCGTCCATGGGCAGCGCGTTCATGATCACGTCGACCATGCCCTGACCGAAGTAGACGATTACGAACGTGGGGAGGAAGGAGCAGATGATGTGCGAGATCCAGGGGAGCACCATGTCGACGACATAGAGCTTGTGGGTTTCGCCCTTCTCAAGAGCCTTCCAGCCAATGCCCTGCCACACCAGGTTGATGGTGGCGGTGCCATAGAAGAGGATGGCGCCGATGGTGCCGCAGGTGGCGCCGAGGGTCGTGGCGAGAGCAGCGGCCTCGGAGCTCGAGGCGTCAAGCCCCTGGGCGCGAATGGCCATCATGGCCAGAGGGATGCCGATGTAGCATGCGGCGCGGACGTCGGCAGAAACGGTTCCGCCAGGGGTCACGAGCGCGATGTAGACCACCTGGATGGCCATGCCCACGATGATGCCGAGGGTTACGTCGCCCAGGATGAGGCCCACGACGAGGCCGGCGACAAGCGGGCGTCCCAGGGTGTAGTTACCGACGGACGTGCCTCCCATGCCGGGCATCGAGGCCAAGCAGGCGAAGAGTCCCAGCAACGCCGCTTGGAAGATATTGACTGTCATACCTACCACCTTTCCATGTGCTGATCGTCCCGTCCTTCGAAACGATCATGTATATCGGCACCGCTGCCACCGGGCGCAGCTTGTTCCCGAAGCAGCGGAGACGCACCGGATTAGAAGCCGAACATGCCGCGGAACTTGTCCCAGGTTCCGACCGGTTTGTCGGGGATGAGGCGGAACTCGACGGTGTAGCCCTTGTTGGAGATGTCCTCGAGCGCCTGGGCCTCTTCCTGCGTGATGGACTGGTTGTTGCCGATCTTCTTGGTGCCCGGACGGTCGTTGCACGGACCCACGATGACGGTCTTCACGTCGTCGGGCACAAAGCCGAAGTTCACGAGGATCTCGGCCATGTCGACGGGGTTCTTGGTGATGAGGAAGTAACGCGACTTGCTATCCAGCACCGTCTGCGCCTTCTCCTTGAAGTGGTCCATGGTCCACACGAAGGTCTTCTTGTCGGGCGCGGCGCTCTTGTAGGCGCTCTTGAGGACCGGGTTGGACGCAGCGGCGTCGTTCACGGCGATGATGCCATCGCACGGATACTCGACGGCCCAGCGGGTGACCGTCTGACCGTGGATCATGCGGTCGTCGATACGGACAAATGAGATCATGGTTGATCCTTCCCCTCGCGCATCCTCGGATGCGATTACCGATGAAGTTCCAGCTGTCGTGCAAGGTATGGAGAGGCCGCCCGGCTGTTCCCTGTGCCTTCCAGCAGGCGGGCGGCCGCGCTCCCGTTTAGATGTCGTCCTCGTCCTCGTCGGAATCCGAGGCGATATCGATACGATGCGCACCCTCGTGCGCCTCGTTGACCATGCTCTCTGCGAGCTCGTTCAGGTCCTGGGTCTGCAGGCCCATGAGCGCCGTCATGGCCATGGGCAGGTTCATGCCGCCGATAGCCACCGTGTGAGAGAGCATACCGAGCTCGGACAGCACGTTGAGCGCGTTCGTGAGCGGAGAGCCTCCGATGATGTCGCCCAGCAGCAGGACCTCGTCCTCAGGCTTCACCGGCTGCAGCACGTCCTTGAGGTTGGCCATATACTCGTCGGCTCCCATGCCGTCCTCGAGGCTCGTGCTCACCACGTCCTCACGCTCGCCCATGAGCATCTTGAGCACGCTGTGGACACCCTGCGCCAGGGTCCCGTGGCTCACGAGAACTAGATACCGCATCGCTCCTCTCCCTTCTCTCGAGCGGACTCCTCCGCGATGTGTTGGTTGCTGAAATAATTATTAGCGTTAATTACTTCAGCGATTGATTTCGACCGATAAACGGTTGCCGAAATTCCGTTAACGGTAGCAACTATTCCGCAATAACAACTAAACGGTAGGAAACCGTCGGTGAACGGTAATTTGTTGGACTCTTTGAAATGAATGCGGCCCTGAAGCAGCCGTCCCGCCTGACGTTTTGCTGCCAGGCGGGACGGATATGGGCGGATGGCGCGACCAAGGGTCGCGCATATATCTATATCTGTATGGAAAAGAAATCAGCTACACGGGAGCTGCCGCAGCCCCGAAGACATGCGGCACACGCGCGAAGGACAGCTACGAGCGGTCACGCGCACGGCGCTTCTTGGGCTTTTCGAATGGCTCGCGATCGTAGGTGATGCTGTAGGCCTTCTCCAGGACGTTGAGCAGCTCCTGGGCGCTCTTGTCGCCAAGGGAGCTCAGCTGGTTCGCCACAGCGTTCACGCTGCTTTCACCCTGCTTGTGCGCATACTCAACCCCCTCTGGCGTGGCGCGGACCAGCACCTTGCGGCGGTCGTTTTCGTCGTTTTTGCGCTCCACATAGCCCTTCGAGACGAGCGAATCCAGAATGCGCGTCATGCGTGGACGCGTATACCCCAGGGTATCGGCAAGGACAGACGGGTTCATCTCGGTGCCCTTGTCCGAAAGATACTGCAGGACAGGGGCCTCCCCCACCGCGAGCGAGCGCGCCGTACCCAGCGAGCCTTTCGCCAGGCCCTGCGAGTACACAATCAGTTTTCGAGCTGCTGCCTCGTAGTCCATGTCGCCTCTCTCAACGTCCTCGCCATTGCGGGGCCGCCCTGCCCGCACCCCGTGGGGCAGCCGAACAATAGATAATATCGTTAACAGTTTTCATCTTACCCATTCGCGGCCGGTTCGGTAAGCCCCCGCGAGAAGTTGGGGGGTCCTATTCTGTGAACGGTGGGGTAACCGCCACGAACAACCCCCTCTTGTGGATTCCACGTCACCAAAGCCGAAACCCGTCCGTGTCTAAGCCCGCGACGACCCCCGCGCGCTGTTGCACATGTCCGGCTCCCTCCGAAAACAGGCTATCCCCCTCCGAAAACGGCTTTCTTGGGCATGCTGCAGAAACTCGTTTCGTTTTTATGCAGTTAAACTCGAAGTTGGAAAGTACACTTTACTGTACTAAAGTGTCCAACTGGGATTTTGTTGCCTACATTGCAGTGAAAAACGGGGTCTACTCGGCAACGTAAAATCTAACTGCATAAAACCGAAACGAGTTTTCCGTGCCGGCACTGTTCGACCCCCAAAACGGGACTTCCAGCGACGCCCGCCGATGCGGACGCCGCACTCGACACGGATGCCGCATCGGACAGCCAGCCAAACCCGCCCGGTCACAACCGGACACGCCCAGTGAGAAGGACGCGCGGCGATGGACACCCCGCGCGCTAGAAAGGCGTCCCGCTCAGAGAATGCCCAGCGCGAGAGGCGCCCAACAAAAAAAGACCCCGGTGGTTCGGGGCGCGTCCGTAGCCGTCACGGGCATGAACACATCCGAAAACCACCGGGGTCTCACGTGAGCTCAGGCGAGCAGTCTACTCCTTCTCGACCGCACGCATGATGGCCTTGTAGATCTCCACGAGCGGGATGATCAGGAAGCCCAGCACGAGCGCGGTAATCATGCCGCGCGGCTCGAGCGCCGTCACGCCGAAGAAGATCTCGGCCAGCGGGTCGAACTCGACCACGATGAGCGTGAGGATAAGCGCAAGGATCGCCGCACCCCACAGCCACTTGTTCTGCTTCTTCATGTGGAAGATCGAAGCACGACGGCTACGCATGTTGAAGCAATGGAAGATCTCGACCATGTTGAGCGTGATGAACGCCATCATGACGCCCTCTTCGTCGGCAGAGCCGGCGATCATGTCGGCCACGTTGATGTAGCCCAGGTCAAAGTACACGCCGGCAAAGAAGCTTGCCAGCACGAGCGCGGTGATGATAAGACCCTGGATCACCGTGTCGAGGCCCATGTGCCCCGCGAACACGCCGTCGGTGGCGTTGCGCGGCTTGCGCTTCATCACGTCGCCCTCGGCATCTTCCATACCAAGCGCGAGCGCCGGGAAGCAGTCGGTCACGAGGTTCACCCACAGCAGCTGGATAGGCTGGAACAGCGTAAAGCCGACGAGCGTCGCGGCAAAGACCGAGAACACCTCGGCAAGGTTTGCAGACAGCAGGAACTGAATGACCTTGCGGATGTTGTCGTAAATACGGCGGCCCTCTTCGCATGCATTAATAATGGTGGCGAAGTTGTCGTCGGCGAGCACCATGTCGGCCACGTTCTTGGTGACGTCGGTGCCGGTGATGCCCATGCCAATACCAATGTTGGCGTGCTTGATGGACGGTGCGTCGTTCACGCCGTCGCCGGTCATGGCGACGATCTTGTTCTTGGACTTCCACGCCTCGACGATGCGCGTCTTGTGCTCAGGCTGCACGCGCGCGTACACGCCATACTTCTCGATGTTCCGGTCGAGCTCTTCGTCGGACATCTTGTCGATCTCGGCGCCGGTAATGGCCTCGCTGCGATCCTTCACGATACCCAGGTTCTTGGCGATGGCCACGGCGGTGTCAATATGGTCGCCCGTGATCATGACGGTGCGGATGCCGGCGCCGTGGGCCTCGGCGATGGCCGGGGCAACCTCGGGGCGCTCGGGGTCGATCATGCCGGACAGACCGCAGAAGGTGAGGTCGTGCTCAAGCGCCTCGGCCGAGCAATCAGCCGGCTTCTCGGTGTAGGTGCGGCTGGCAAGGGCAAGCACGCGAAGCGCCTGGTCGGCCATGTCCTTGTTGGCGGCCAGGATCTGCTCGCGACGCTCGTCGGTCATGGGAACGACCTGGTCGCCGTCGTACACCTTGGTGCACAGCCCCACGACCACGTCGGGCGCGCCCTTGGTGTACTGCTCGAAGTTGCCGTCGGCCTCCTCGACCACCACGGACATCATCTTGCGGCCCGAGTCAAACGGCGCCTCGCCCACGCGCGGATGCTCTTCGTCCAGGCCCTTCATGCCGGCCTTGGCGGCGTCGTTCACAAGCGCGCACTCGGTGGGCTCGCCCACGGCCTCGCCTGCCTCATCGTCCCACTTGGCGTCGGAGCACAGGGCCATGCCGGCCAGAAGCTTCTCCTCGGGCGCGGCGAGCTCGTGGTTCACCACGGTCATCTTGTTCTGGGTGAGGGTGCCCGTCTTGTCGGAGCAGATCACCTGCGTGCAGCCCAGGGTCTCGACCGCGCTGAGGTTGCGGATGATGGCCTGGCGCTTGGCCATCTTGGTCACGCCGAGCGACAGCACGATGGTCACCACGGCCACGAGGCCCTCGGGGATGGCGGCCACGGCAAGCGACACGGCGACCATGAAGGTGTCGAGCAGCATCTGCGGCTCCTCGGCCACATTGCCGATGCCGGTACGCAGCAGGTCAACGGCAAAGATGACCACGCAGATCACAATCACCATGATGGTAAGGATGCGGGAAAGCTCGGCAAGCTTGACCTGAAGCGGGGTGAGCTCTTCCTTGGCGTCGTTCAGGGCACCGGCGATCTTGCCCATCTCGGTGTCCATGCCGGTGTCGACGACGACGGCCTTGCCACGGCCATAGACCACGGTGGAGCCCATGTAGCACATGTTCTTGCGGTCGCCGAGCGGCACGTCGTCAACGCCCTCGTCAAGCGTGATGGCGCGCGCATGCTTCTCGACCGGGACGGACTCACCGGTGAGCGCGGCCTCTTCAATCTTCATTGATGCGCTCTCGAGGATGCGGCAGTCCGCCGGCACGGCGTCGCCCGCCTCGAGCAGCACCACGTCGCCGGGCACGAGCTCGCTGGAATGCAGCGAGGTGAGCTTGCCGTCACGGATGACCTTGGACTGCGCGGCGCTCATCTCCTGCAGCGCGGCGAGCGCCTCCTCGCTCTTGGCTTCCTGGATGACGCCGAGGGCCGAGTTGATGATGACGACCGCCATGATGATGACGACGTCGGCCCACTCGGACTCGCCCTGGATCATGCCGGTCACGGCCGAGATCACGGCCGCCACGATGAGCATGATGACCATCGGGTCGGCCATCTGCTGGAAGAAGCGAATCCATAGCGGAGTCTTCGCCTCTTCCTTGAGCTTGTTTGGCCCGAACTTGGCGAGACGCGACGACGCCTCGGCCGCAGTCAGGCCGGTCTCGGCGCTCGAGGACTCCTTTTGGAGCACGTCCTCGGCCGAAGCCAGGTATTCCTTTGCCATGTGTAAGACCCCTCCTGGGTTGCATCAAGCCGCTCGGCAGATTGACGCCCGATCATAATTCCCCAGGGGTCGGGGCAAGGGCTCGTCAAGGCTGCCATGCCGAGAGGCAGCTGACAATAGCAAACCATGATACCCCATCTCGCCCGGTTCATGCAGGACGCGGGGCGTATCTCCCATATCTCGCGCACGGAAACCAATCCGGAAACCGTCCGCGCCACAGGCCGTAGACGAAATCTGTAACGTGCGGCGCGGCTTTTGCGGTTCTGCAGGTAACGTGCGGCGCGGCTTTGTGCCGAACGTACGGCGGTGTTTTGTGACCCTGTAGGCAACGTACGACAATCTTGTTCAGTTCTGTGGCAATCCACACGCGTTGTGTCTATCCTTACGCAATCCACACGCTCAAGGGCCTAAAAACCTACCCCGAGCGTGTGAATTGCCCCAATATACGAGCCGTGCGTGTGGATTGCCACAATATACCCCATATATATAAGTGGCTGTAGGCGGTTACGGGTGAGGCCGACCGGTGGCCCCGGATGAGGGCCGCTGCTAGAGGCTGCGGGCGCGGCCGGCCGGCTGTTACGGACGTGAGCCGCTGACAGACAGTCGACTCAGGCGGAGGCCGTTGCCAGCCGCCAGCTCCCGCCGAGGGCGGAAAGCCACGGGCGAAGGCCACCGTCGCGGCCTACCGTCCGGCAGCTGCCAGACGTCTGCCACGGGCGAGGGCCGTTGCCCGCCGCACTCCCCGGAACTCACAGCTCGCGAGCCAGATGGATGTTGTACGAGCGCTCGACCGGAATTACAAAGACACGGCCATCGCCTGGATGCCCCTCGCTCACGGCATCCATGAGCCGCTTCACCACGTCATCGACCGCCTCATCGGGCACCACGATCACAAACATGCGCTTGGGCAGCAGGTCCATGCGCTCGTTGCCGTTTCCCGCCACGCGCTTGCCGCGCCCCATGACGCGCCGGCAGGTGAAGCCGGGGTGCCCCACCTCCGAGAGCGTCTGTTTGACCGTATCGACCTTGGTCGGTCGCACAAAGAGCAGGATCTTCTTCATAGCGACCCCTCCTAGAGCCCTCTCGTCTTGGACGAGATGGTATAGGCGTCAAGCACCGGCGTGACGAAGATGCGGCCATCGCCGAACACGCCCGCCTCGCCCGTGCGCGCCGTCTCCATAATGGTCGAGACCACGGCCTCCTCACTCGCATCATCGATTACCATGAGCAGCATGTTCTTTGGCAGCTCGTCATAGAACGACTCGCCTATCCGCAGACCCTGCTGCTTGCCACGTCCATAGACATCCATGCGCGTCACCGCCGCAAAGCCCTTTTCACGCAGGGCGCGCAGCACGGCATCGGTCCGCTCGGGACGCACGATCGCCTCGATCATCTTCATGATGCACCACCTTTTCCGTCGAGGGCCGCAGGCCCGTTATAAATCCGAACAGGTCGACCCCGAAGCCAGGCCCCGATACAGGCGGTAGAGCGCCTCGTCGGTCACCGGCACGGGATTGTTGAGTAGGTTGGGATGATGGCTCTCCTGGACGAGCCAGTCGATGTCCTCCGAGGTGAGGTTGAGCGACGTGAGGTCACCTCGCAGCCCCACCGCCGTCCGAAGCCACGCGATGCCGTCCGCGAGCACCTTGGGCGAGGTGAAGCCGAGCGCGTGGGCCAGGTCCTTCACGCGACCGTCGTCGGCGCTTGCATTAAGGCGGCAGAAATAGTCGAGGGTGAGGCCGCACGCCTCGCCGTGAGGGATGCCGTACCTCCGGGTGAGCGGAAACGAACAGGCATGCGACGAGGTCGTCTTGGGGAGCGCAAAGGCGAGGCCGGCAATCACCGACGCCTCACAGAGACGCTCGCGCGCCTCGTGGTCGGTCCCGTCGCGCACGGCGCGCGGCAGATAGGTAAAGACGATCCGCGCGGCGTGCACGGCCAGGGCGTCGCAGATAGGCTGGTGCCCCAGGCTCCAGTACCCCTCGATTGCATGGCACAGGACGTCGATGCCTGTGGAGGCCGTCACCTGCGGCGGGACCGACCAGGTAAGCTGTGGGTCGACGACAGCCACCTCGGGAAAGAGCGAGTCGGCGACGATGGGCGCCTTGGTGCCCCGCTCGCGGTCAGAGATCACCGCGACGCTGGTGACCTCGCTGCCGGTCCCCGCCGTGGTGGGCACGGCGACGAGCGACAGGCGGGTATCGGGCAGCGGGCGTCCCGTGCCCAGGTAATCCCGCACCGAGCCCTCGACGCCACAGGTGGCCGAGGCGGCCTTGGCAAGGTCGATCGCGCTGCCGCCGCCGATTGCGACCACAAAGTTGAAATCCCCCTGTGCGAGCTGGTTCGCACAGGCATCGACCTCGGACACATCGGGATTGGGCGAGATGTTCGCATATGTGCCGGCGACACATCCCGACGCCTCGAGCTTGGCCGCAAGGCCGCTTTTCACCACATGGGGAGCGGCGACCAGCAGGCCGCGCTTCCAGCCCCGCTCAGATGCGAGAGCGGGGAGCTCGTCGACACGGCCCTCTCCAAAGCGAATCTCGACCGGCTGCGTGTAGTCCCAGCGCATGGCGTCTCCCCTCCTGTCTAGTGGCAGAACTTCTCGTCGGCCCAGCCCAGAACGTCGTCGAGCACAGGAAGCCACTCATTGAGCTCGTCGGCGGTGATGGTGAGCGGCGGGCAGACGTTGATGTTCGTCTCGCGTCCAAACGTGGAGAAGCCGCGGCGCTTGAGCTCACCGATGATCTGGGGCATGACGCTCTCGCGGGCATGATAAGGCGCCATGAGCTCGCGAGTCTTCTTGTCCTTCACGATTGTGAGCGCCGCGAACAGTCCGATGCAGCGGGCCTCACCCACGCAGTCGTGCTTCTCGACCATCTTCTCGAGGAAGGGCTTCAGGATTCCCTCCATCTCCTTCACGTGCTCGCACACCTTGTGCTCGCGGTAATAGGTGAGCGCCGCCACACCCACCGCGCAGGCAAGCGTGTGGCCGGAGTAGGTAAGGCCGCACTGCAGGACGTGGTCCTCGAAGTAGGCGGACACGGCCTTGGAGGCAATCACGCCGCCCAGCGGAACATAGCCGCAGGTAACGCCCTTGGCGAAGGTGATGAGGTCGGGCTTGATGTCGAAGTTTTGCCACGCGAACATCTTGCCCGTGCGCCCGAACCCCGCCATGACCTCGTCGCAGATCATAAGGATGCCGTACTTGTCGCACAGAGCGCGGACGCCCTCCATGTAGCCGGCGGGCGGCAGGATCACGCCGTTGGCGCCGACGATGCTCTCCATGAGGATCGCAGCGATGTTGTCGGGGTTCTCGTAGCAGATCTGCTCTTCCAGGCGATGCAGGCACATCGCGGTCACGGCCTCGTCGTCGACGCCGCGCGTGTAGCCGTCCTCGTACATGTTGGGGTTCATGAAGTGCACGAAGCTCGGGGCCTCGCCGCCCATCTCGGAGGCGAAGCGGCGCCAGTCGCCCGAAGCGAACGATGCGCCCAAGGTCGCGCCATGGTAGCTGCGGTAGCAGCTCAAGATCTTGGAGCGGCCGGTTACCATGCGCGCCATCTTGATGGCGTTCTCGTTCGCGTCGGCGCCGGCGTTGGTGAAGAACACACGCTGATAGAAGTCCGCACCGGCCACCTCGACGAGCATCTTGGCAAGCAGGCTCTTAGGAGCGCTCGCGTAGGCGGGAGCCATGAAGCACATCTTGTCGGCCTGCTCCTTCAGAGCGGCGACGAGCTCGGGGTTGTTGTGGCCAAGGTTGGAGCACACAAGCAGCGAAGACATGTCCGCGTAGCGCTTGCCGTCGTAATCCCAGAAGTAGATGCCCTCGGCGCGCTGGACGGGAATCGCCGATGAGCCAGCAAGCCCCCAGGACTGAAAGACGTACTGCTCGTGCAGCTGCTTGACATCCTCGCCAGAAAGCTGGTCTGTAAGTGCCATGATGACATCCTTTCTTGGGGGCGCAGCGCCCCACCTCGTATCCAACCGACCCCGGGCATGCAGCCCGGATGCCCTACAGCATTGCCACGAGTCCCGAGACCGCAAGCAATGCAAAGGTCAACGTAGTGAAATGAGCCTGGCTGATCCGCCGCTGAAGCCGCGACCCCACGACAACCGCCACGGCGACGGGCACCACGGCAAGCGCCAGCAGGCCAAGCGCCTGGGGCGTATAGGCGCCCTCCCAGGCCTGCTCCGCGCACATGATGACGCCGAGCACCACCCAAACCGGAGCGAGCGTGGCGCGAAACTCCTCCTTGGAAGGCAGCACGCGCACCGCGAAGAGCACGAGCAGCGCCCCACCCGAGACGAATGCCCCCTGAATCACGCCCGCTACAAACAGAATCGCCGCCTGCGCCGCCCGGGAGAGCTCCCCCTCGGTCGCAATACCTCGGACAAGACCCCACAGCGCAATGACCACGATCGCAGCGCCATAGACGCGCAGCAGGGCATCGGAGGACACGAAGCGGTAGAGCGCCATGCCTGCTGCCATGCCGACCAGCATGAAGACGACGATGCGGCAGAAGGCGGGGCGGTTCAGGTGCTCCCGCGACGTCCAGGCGATCCATGCGGACGAGACGAGCATGACGACGTTCAGCACCACCCGGGCGGTGTCCGCACCCACCAGAAGCGCCACGGCGGGCATAGCGAGCGCGGTTCCCGCGAACCCGGTGATCGCCTGCAGCGCGTTCGCCACAAAGAGCACCGCGATATAGAGCGCGTATGCAAATGCGTCCACCCCTGGCACCTCCCCTCGTCTGCCCCGCGCGGCAGCCAGCACCGCGCAGGCTCCAGCGGCCCAATCTCCCCAGGCCGCCTCCCTAGACCGCCCGCCTAGGCCGTATAGATCGTCTCGCCGTCCTTGATCGTCTCGAGCACCTTGATGTCGCGCAGCGTGTCGGCGCCGGCAGCCAGCGGGTTGTGGTCGAGCACGACCATGTCGGCGCGTTTGCCTGCGGTGAGCGTGCCTTTCTCGTTCTCCTCGAAGTAGGCGTAGGCCCCCTCGATGGTGATGGCGCGCAGCGCGTCGAAGACCGAGCAGCGCTGCTCGGGGCCGATCACGCGACCGCTGCGCGTCACGCGCTGCGTCGCGCACCAGGCGCTGAAAAGCGGGCGCGGCGGGGTGACCGGGGTGTCCTGATGAAAGTCCACATGCAGCCCGCGCTCGAGCGCAGAGGCCACGGGGCTCACGCGGCGTCCGCGCTCTTCGCCCAGGTTGGCCATGTGTACGTCGCCCCAATACCACACGTGTCCCACGAAGATCGACGCGATCATGTCGATGGCAGCCATGCGGTCCAGCTGGTCGTCGCGCACCGTCTGGCAGTGAATCATCACCGGGCGAAGCTCCCCCTTCTTGGGGTTGTCGGATGCGGCGAGCGCCTTCTCGTAGGAACGCAAGAACTGGTCGCTCGCGGCATCGCCGTTGCAGTGAACAAGAATCTGTCTGTTGTTGCGCACCGCCATCTCCATGACGTGGTCGACGACCTCGTCGGTGAAGCGCGGGTACCCGCAGTAGCCACCCATGCCCACATAGGGCTTCGTGAGCCACGCCGACCGCCCCTGCGGCGAGCCGTCGAGGAAGGTCTTATATCCGCCGAGCTTGAGATGGTCCTTGTAGACCCCGTCGCGCTCACCGAACATGGCAAAGGTCTCCTCGACGTCGTCGCCCGCTACAGGGTAGGCAACCACGTCGAGCTTGAGCTTGCCTTCCGCCCCCAGGCGGGAGAGCATCTCGAGTCCCGTGCGCGACGAGGCGCCGTCCTGTGCGGTCGTGATGCCGTTTTTCATATAGAGCTCCTGGGCGCGCGCCAGCTTCTCCTCGGGCGTGGAGATGGCCGCCTGAGTGCGCAGGGCATAGACGGCGTTCATGGCCGTCTCCTCGACGTAGCCGGTAAGCTCACCCGTCTTGGGGTCGCGGCCCAAACGGCCGCCGTCGGGGTCGGGGGTGTCGCGCGTAAGGCCGGCTGCGGCAAGGGCGGCGCTGTTCATGGTGCCCATGTGGGCAGAGACCTGAATGGCCACCACCGGCCGGTCCGTCGCAACACGGTCGAGCACCGTGCGGTCCGGATGCTCGCCGCCCAACAGGTTGTGGTCGTAGTTATGGCCCACAAGGGGCTGCCCGGGCGCCAGGTTGCGCTCCGCAAGCCCGCGGCGCATGGTCTCGACGATCTGGTCAAAGGTGGTGCACTCGCCCAGGTCGACGAAGTCACTCATCTCCATGGCCTCGGTGATATGACTATGCCCGTCGATGAACCCGGGCATGAGGGTGTGGCCCATAAGGTCGACCACCTGCGCGTCGTGCGCGATGACACGAGCCTCGGACGCGCGCCCCACGAAGGCGATCTTTCCGTCGCGCACAAGCAGGGCCTCGGCCACGGCGTCCGGCGCCTCCATGGTGACGACGGGCCCGTTTAGGTACAGCTTTTCCATCGGTTGGTTCCTTTCTTTTGGCAAGACAAGGGGCTGTTGCAGGCGCAGGTCGCTCGCACCTGCAGCAGCGCCGTGCGGGGAGCCCCGGCACAGGCGGCGCGCCCCAGCTGTCAAACGACACGCCGCGCGACCGCGAACAGCACGAGTCCGCGCGGTCGTCTGCACGGCTAGGCGTATTTCAGGCAGGAGACCGCATGCCCCGGTTCGATCTCCACGGGAATCGGCTGGGTCTTTGAGCACTCCGGCTTGGCATAGGGGCACCGGGTATGGAACCGGCAACCCTGCGGCGGGTCCAAAGGACTCGGAACGTCGCCTGACAGCTCGATCTTCATGGTGTGATGGTCGACGTCGGGCACGGGGATGGCCGACATAAGGGCCTGCGTATAGGGGTGGGCCGGGTTCTCGAACAGCTCGTCGCGCCCCGCGACCTCTACCACCTGGCCCAGATACATCACCATGATGCGGTCGCAGATAAAGCGGATGACGCTCATGTCGTGCGAGATGAACAGGTACGAGAGGTGCTGCTGATACTGCAGGTCCTTCATGAGGTTGAGCACCTGGGCGCGAATGGACACGTCGAGCGCCGAGACCGCCTCGTCGCACACCACGAGCTTGGGTCCCAGAATGACCGCCCGGGCAATCACCACGCGCTGGCGCTGGCCGCCCGAAAGCTCGTGCGGGTACTTGTCGATATGGTTGGCGCCCAGCCCCACGTATTCCAGCAGGGCTCGCACGCGCTCGTCGCGCTCCTCGCGCGTGCCGATGCCAAAGGCGTCAAGCGGCGCGCGCACCGAATCGCGGATGCGCATGCGCGGATTGAGCGATGCAAACGGATCCTGAAAGACCATCTGCATCTTCTGCCGGACCGGGCGCATCTGCTTGCGCGAATAGTCGGTGATGTCCTCGCCGTCGAAGATGATCTTCCCGCTCGTGGGCTCATGGAGCTTGAGGAGCGTGCGCCCGAGCGTCGACTTGCCGCAGCCCGACTCGCCGACAAGGCCCACGACCTCGTCCTCGAAGATCGTCACGTCTACCCCATCGACCGCCTTGAGCTGCCGCCCGTGGGAGACGGGAAAGGTCTTATGGATGTCTTCCGCCCGCAGGAGGGCGGCATAATCGTTTACCGGCATGAGGCCACCTCCCTCTCGATCCGCTCATACTGGTCGCAGCGCACCAGGGCGCTGCCCACGCCGCGCAGGCGCGGATGTGCCTGCTCGCAGGAAGGGGCGCGCCGCGCGCATCGGTCGCAGAAACGGCACCCGTCGGGCATCTCGGATAGCGCTGGCACCGTGCCGGGAATGGTGTGCAGCCGGTCGACGTTTTGGCGCAGGGGCGGTATCGACGCGATGAGGCCGCGCGTGTAGGGATGCTTGGGATGGTGGAACAGCTCGGCCGCCGAACTCTTCTCCACCACGTCGCCGGCGTACATCACCATGACGTCGTCGGCCGTCTGCGCCACCACGCCCATATCGTGGGTGATCATGAGCACCGCGGTGTCGAAGTCGCGCTGCAAGCTCTTGATGAGGTCCAGGATCTCGGCCTGGATGGTCACGTCGAGCGCCGTCGTGGGCTCATCGGCAATGAGCAGCGCCGGCTTGCACGACAGCGCCATAGCGATCATCACGCGCTGGCGCATGCCGCCGGAAAGCTGGTGGGGGTATTCGCGCAGGCGCTGTCCCGGCGAGGGGATTCCCACCTGTTCGAGCATGTGGCGCGCGTACTCCCACGCGTCGGAGCGCGAGCGCTTCTCGTGGGCGCGAATCTGCTCGACCATCTGGGCGCCGATGGTATACATGGGGTCGAGCGACGTCATGGGGTCCTGGAAGATCATCGCCACCTGGTTGCCGCGAATCGCGCGCATCTCGCGGTCGCTCTTGCCCACGAGCTCTTCGCTCATGAGCTTGATGCTTCCCCGCGACACGCGCCCCAGCCCTTCGGGCAGCAGCCCCATGATGGCGGTTGCCGTGACGCTCTTGCCGCAGCCCGACTCGCCCACCACGCCGAGGACCTTGCCTGCCTCGATCGAAAACGAGATGTCGCGCACCACCGTCGTGGGAGTGCCCGCGATGGTGAACTCGACCGCCAGGTCTTGCACGTCCAATACGGTCTGTGCCATGGTCATCCCCTCCTTTCACGCGGTCACGCCGCAACCGTCCATTTCCACACCGCGTTGTTGAACTGATCCGACGCGAACGGGTCCGCGTTGCCCAGACGCGGCGAGGTGGCCGCGAAGGAATACTGCGCACAAATCCAGCTGAAGGGCACGATGTCGGATTCGACGTCCTGGAACTGGTAGCACAGCTCGCGCTTGGCGTCCTCGTCGTTTTCCACCTCCAGCTTGTTGATGATGTCGTCGAAGCGCTCGTCGTTCACGTGGAACCACGTGGACTGCGCATACGAGGAATCGAAGTAGCTGTACAGGCTCATGGGGTCGTTCGTGGGCATGAGGCCCATGAGGCATCCATGGATGGTGCCGTCGCGCAGATAGGCCCACATGGTGGCCGAGTCGTACATCTGGATCTGGCAGTCCAGGCCGATTTCGGCGAGGTTCTGCTGGATCACCGCTCCCTGGCTCTGGCGGCTCGTGGTGTTGACGCCGATGATGATGGGCGCGCCCTCCTGCCACTCGCCCGCCGCGATGGCAGCCTCGAAGTAGGATCGCGCCTGGTCGACGTCGCGCGGTGCCTCGTTGCCCTTGAAGTAGGGCGAGTCGGGCAGAATCACGCTCTCGGTGAGCTTTCCCTCGCCCTCGTAGTACTCGTCCAAGATGAGCTGCTTGTCGATGCCAAAGTTGACGGCGCGCCGAATGTTGGCCGAGGTCGCCTCGTTGTTCCAGGCAAGCACCTGCAAAAACGTGGGATGCTCCTGCCGCGTGATGGAGATGGCCGGCTCGTCTTTCAGCACGAGCGCGTCCTCGGTGGGAATGGCCGTGTAGGTGAGGTCCGCGTCGCCCGCCATGATGGAGTTCACGAAGTTGGACTGCGCCATGACCTGGAAGGTGAACTCGTCGAAGGCGAGCGGACCCAGGTGGTAGTCCGCGTATGCGTCCAGGGTGATAGATGTGCCGCTCACCATGGACGAGAAGCTGCAGGGACCCGACCCCACAGGCGCCGACCAATACGGCGCGTCGGTGACCTCGGGATACGTCATGCCCTCGAAGCAGTGCGCCGGCAGGATATGAAACGTCTTGGCCGCAGACTCCATGAGCGACTGCAGCGCATAGGGGCGCTTGAGATGGCAGACCACCGTATAGTCATCCAGCTTCTCGATGGCGGCAGAGCCCGCCGAGGTCTCGATGCCCGCGTCGGTGGTGCCCTCGAGGTAGCGCGCGAAGGAGTGCGAGGTAAGGGTGACGTCGGCAGAGGTGACATAGCCCATGGTGAAGAGCCAGTCGTCGGCCGTCACGGGCACGCCGTCGTGGAAGGTCGCGTCGCGATCCAGGTGGAAGGTGATCGACATGCCGTCGTCCGAAAGCTCCCACGAGGAAGCCGCGCGGGGCTCCACCTTGAAGTCCTCGTTGATATAGCCGATCTTGTCGAAGATCTTGTCCTGCACGAGCGCGGCGAAGCTGCCGGCGTTGCTCGTATAGGGGTTGAGCGTATCCCAGGGCGACGCCAACGCGAAGGTAAGGGCGATCCGCTGCTCGCCCTTGGCGGCCTCGCATCCGGACAGCGCGAGCGCACCCAGGCCTGCCGCGGCCGCAGCGAGAAGCGACCGGCGCGTGAGCATGTAAGACATGGTGTTCCTCCTTATTCGCTACATCGAACGAGGGTCGTACACATCGCGGATGCTCTCGCCCACGAGGTTGACGGCGATAATCGTCACCACCAGGCAGATGCCTGCGGGAAGCCACATCCACTGCCGGGCAATCATGGTCACGTACTGCTGAGCGCTGTTGACCATGTTGCCCCACGAGGCCTCGGGCGCCTGAATGCCCATGCCCAGAAAGCTCAGCGATGCTTCGGTGGTGATGGCGGACGAGATGTTGAAGGCCATGCTTGCCCACACCGGCGAAATGACGTTGGGCAGCACGTACTTGAAGATGATCTGCGCGTCGCCCAAGCCCAACCCGAGCGCGCTCTCCACGTATTCCTGCCGCGTGACCGACAACACGTTGCTGTAGACGAGCTTTGCCGGCTGCGTCCAGCCCAAAAGGCCGATGACGCACACGATGATGGGAAGCGAGCTTCCAAACACGGCCACGATCACCAGAATGAGCACGAGCGACGGGAACGACATGAAGATGTCCGCCGCGCGCATGATGACCGCTTCCCACGCCCCGCGGAAGTAGCCCGCGATCAGCCCCAGCGGCACGCCGACCGCAATGCTGATGCACATGGACGAGACGCCCACGATAAGCGACACGCGGCCGCCGTAGAGCAGGCGTGCGAAGATGTCGCGGCCCACGTCATCGGTGCCAAGCAGATGCGCGGCGCTCGGCGCGGCATTGAATGCCGCGGTATCCGAGGTGTAGGGGTCCAGGTTCATGACGATGGGCAGCACGATGACAAGCGCAACCTCGACGGCCAAAATCACCAGGCCCACGACGGCCTTGCGCCGCTTGAGCAGGCGTTTTAGGAAGGTCGTCTGGCCGGCGGATGCGGTGTGGTTCGGCATGACGGTTCACCTCACGTTTCCAACGGGGATGTCTTAAGGGTTTTCTGGGATGTGCTGGCGCTCGCTCGGCTGCTAGTTCAGCTCGATGCGGTGGTCGATGAGCGTGTAGACGATGTCCATGACCACGTTTGCGACGAGCACCACAAGCGCGATGACGACCGTGATGCCCATGACCGCCGGATAGTCGCGCGCCGAGATGGAGGTGTTCATCAACGACCCCAGCCCGGGCCAGCTGAAGATCTGCTCCATAACCACCGCGCCGCCCACCAGGAAGGGCACCATGAGCCCGATCTGCGTCACGATGGGCAGCAGTGCGTTGCGGAAGGCGTGGCGCAGATAGACCGCCGTCTTAGAGATGCCCTTCGAACGCGCTACCTTGATGAAGTCCGACCCGAGCACCTCGAGCATGGCGCTGCGCGTCTGCTTGATGAAGTTGCCCGTGATGCTGAAGCTCAGCACGAACGCCGGCAGCACGAGGTGCCACGCGAGGGCAGCGGGCGTCTGGGGCTCGCCGCTCGTAAACATGCCCATCGACGGGAGCAGGCGCAGCTGGACCGACAAAAGCGAGATGAGCACGAGCGCCATAAAGAAGTTGGGAAACGAGGTGCCGGCAAAGGTGTAGACCGACGAGACCTTGTCCCACACGCCGCCCGGCTTGAGCGCCGCCAAGATGCCAAGCGTCACGCCGATGAGCACGGCGATGACCAGCGCTGTTCCTGTTAGGATCAGCGTGGGGCCCAAGCGCTCGATCACCATGCCGGCCACGCCTTCGTTCGTGCGGTACGACGTGCCCAGGTCACCGTGGAGCAGCCCGCCGAGCCACGAGACGTAGCGCACGACCATGGGCTGGTCGAGTCCGTACTCGTGGTAGATCTGATCGATCTGCTCCTGCGTGATATCGGGCTGCTGAGCGATGATATTGTCCACCACGGAGCCCGGGGCAGCGTTGATCAGCGCATACACCACGAACGTGATGATGAGAAACACGGGCACCATGAGAACGATGCGCTTGCCGATGAATTTCAGCCTTCCCATGTTCGACCCTCCCTGTTCGAGTCCGATGCGTCTCGCCCGCACGGGCCCGACCCCTTCTGAGAGGCAGACGCCCGTCGCCGGCGACGCGATGGCGAACATGGTAGGAACCGCAAGCGCCTCAACGGTTCCTCAGGAAGCACCGACATTTTTAGGCTGGAGCACAATCCGCAGGTATCGGCCTATGCGGCAGCGGCGATGTCAACGGGTTGAAACGAACCTTCGAACTGCTGGCAACACGCTCGATGGCGTTTGGCAAACAACGGGAAACCGCCCCGAAATATGACGGATTGGGCCGCGCCGCACGAGCGGCCCTTACGAGGCGTCGACAAGCGGCTTTGCCTGGATGGCCAGCAGCAGCTCCTCGCGCACGCGGCCGCTCGACAGGTCTGCACCCAGGATCTCGGCCGCCTTCGCCACCTTGTAGTTCACCGTGTTGCGGTGCACAAACAGGCGCTCGGCGACATCTTTCACCCGGCCGTTGAGCTCGAGATAGAGCTTGAGGGTAAGCAAGAGGTCCGTGTCGTTTGCGGCGTCATAGGCTACCAGCCGACCGATGGTGCCCTCCACATACTCGCGAAGCACACGTTGATCGTCGACGGCGAGCAAGACCTTGAACACGCCCAGGCGCGCGTATACGGGTAGCGTATCGGTCCGGTCTGCCGCACGCTCAAGCTGCTCCAGGCGAAGGGCCTGCACATAGCTCGACCCGATGCAGCGCGCGTTCTTGGTCACGCCTCCCAGGCCGGCCCAGAGCGCGTGCCCGCGGCCCGACGTGCGCAGATGCTCCACGAGCTCGGTGGTGCGCTGCTCGGCGGCAGCGTCGTCGACCTCGGCAAACACCGCGACCAGGCGGCCGTCCAGCAGCAGCGTGGCGCAGGCCCACCCGCGAAACGTGACAAAGCCGCGGGCCGCCTGCAGCAGCGCCTCGTCGGCTGTCCGGCGCGTCTCCGCCGCCTCTTGGGACAGCGGCGCCGGCTCGATGACGGCCACGCAGTAGCGCCAGGTGCGCGAGAAGCCGTTTCGCTCCAAGTAAGGCAGATAGATGCCGGGCTGTTCTGGCGACCGGATGGCGTTCTCGAGCGCGGCCGCAAGCTCCATGCCGGCGCGGTCCGACCGGGCAATCTCGCTCTCGATGATGCGCATGATGCGCGCCATGTGGACCGACCACGGCGCTTTGAGCAGCGGCAGGTCGTTCGCATCGCAGTACGCAATGACCTCGGGGCCGATGTCGGCAATGTAGGGGCCCACGTTTACCACGACGGCGCTCGCCCCGTAGCGGTCGACAAGCTGCACGAGGTCGAGCAACCCGCTGGGGTCTGCAAGCCCCACGCCGGTGATGATAGCCACCTCGCCGCCCTCCAGGAAGGTGGCAATCTCGGCACTCTCGACCATATGGATCCAACTTACCGGTCGGTCCAGGCCACCGGCGCCCGCAACGAGCCCAATCTGCTCGCTCCGAAGCTTCTCATAGAGGTCGCCAAAGCGTACGCTCACGTCCTGCCTCCCCTCGGCCAACTCGACCCCACCGAAACGCCACACCGCGCGCCCGCAGACCGATCGCCCCATCACATATCCAAAGGCCAAACTGGTTGTAAGACGGGCGCTACTAAACGTTTGGTTTCTGTAAATGCATCAGAAATTCGGTGTGCGGTTGATTTTAATCGCTTTACGGCACAAACGGTTCACCTATAA
>NZ_NFJW01000016.1 GCF_002160065.1 Collinsella sp. An2
AACAATCACCATGCTAGAGGGGAAGGGGCCTCGTTGCATAGCATCTAGTGCCATCCACCCGCACAGCGGGTGGTTTTCTGCGCCGCGCGTGCCGCGCGGCACGGACTAAAGTCCATGAAGTTGAGGAGGGGCTCGGCGGTTCGCCGCCGAGCCCCTCCCCTTGTTCCCGTCACGCAGTCAGACACCGCATCTTTCCGGACTTCCTACAAGGCTAGATGCCCACTCCAGGCTGCGCCGCTGCCTCCGCACGCTTGAGGTCCTTAAGCTCAAGCAGGTGGTCGCCATCGGAGAAGGCGCTGTAGATCGCGCGGATGGCGCGCTCGAAGTCCTCGTCGCGCACGCCCACGATGATGTTGATCTCATCGGAACCCTGCGCAATCATGCGGATGGAGATGCCCTCCTGGCCCAGCGCCGCGAACAGGCTTCCCGAGATACCGGGGCGTCCGCTCATGTTGCGGCCAACGGTGGAGATGAGCGCCAGGTCGTCAACGACCTTGATGCTATCGGGCTGCACCTCGGTCTTGATGTCGGCAACGATGGACCACAGCGAATCCTTTACGTCCTCACCCTGCACCACCACGGCAAACGAATCGATGCCCGACGGAATGTGCTCGATGGACACGCGGTAGCGCTCGAAAATGGAGAGCACGCGGCGCACGATACCCACCTCATTGGACATGTGGTCCTTAAGGATGTGCACGGCCACGAAATTGCGCTTACCCGTGACGCCCGTGATGATGGGCTCGTCGGCCACGAAGTCCTCGCGGTCGGAGATGATGGTGCCCGGGTCCTCGGGGCGGTTCGTGTTGCGCACCGCGATGGGAATCCCCGCCTCCATCACCGGGAACACGGCCTCCTCATGCAGCACCGAGGCGCCCATGTAGGAAAGCTCGCGCATCTCCGAATACGTAATGCGCGAGATGGGCTGCGGGTGCGGCACGATGCCGGGGTCCGCCGACAGGAAGCCCGAGACGTCCGTCCAGTTCTCATAGAGGGCCGCATCCAGGCACTTGGCCAGAATCGATCCAGAGATGTCGCCGCCGCCACGGTCAAGCAGCATGATGCGGCCTTCGCGGGTGGCACCATAAAAGCCGGGCATGACGAAGCCGCCCGGGATGCCGCGCTCCTGAATTAGGGCCTGGGTGCGCGTCATAGAAAGCGTGCCGTCGTGATGGAACGCCACGACATCGGCCGCATCCAGGAAGGGAAGGCCCAGGTACTCGGCCATGAGCTGCGCAGTAAAGTACTCGCCGCGGCTCACGAGCTCCTCCGTGGAGAGGTCTCCGGCCTTGGCCTTCTCGGCAAACGCAGCGAACTCCTCGCGGATGGGGTAGTTAAGACCCAGCTCGTCGGCGATATCGAAATAGCGCTGACCGATGTCCGCCAGCAGGTCATCGCACGACACGTGGTAGCGCACGTGCGCGCTCACCAGATAGAGAAGGTCGGTGACCTTCGCATCGGACTTGTAGCGGCGTCCACACGCGGAGACCACCACAAAGCGACGGGACGAGTCGGCCTCGATGATGGCGCGGATCTTCCTGAAGTGTTCGGCATCGGCCACCGAGGACCCGCCGAATTTAGCAACTTTAATCATGACAAAGAGGTTACCTTTCCTAAGCCGTGTATGCGCGGCGCGGAGCTCTGATACCATGGGCCTACTGAAAAGCCCAGGCAAACAAGGAGCTACCGACATGAGTTTGTATCATAGTACACGTTCCCGTGCTTTAGCATGCTCAAGTAAAGACGCCATACGTACCGGTATCGCGCCTGATGGTGGCCTATTTGTTTCTGACGCCCTGGGGTCCGAAAAATACGACGTAAGCGCCCTTGCGACCAAGGACTACGCCGAGATTGCCCGCGACGTGCTGGGAATGTTACTACCTGATTACACGCCCGAAGAGATTGCCGCGTGCGTTGAGGAGGCCTATTCCGGCACCTTCGAAAGCTCCGAGGTCACGCCCCTTGTATCGCTGTCCGACGCCTCCGACGACGCCCCCGGCACCTATGTGCTCGAGCTCTTCCATGGCCCCACAAGCGCCTTCAAGGACGTTGCACTTCAGATGCTCCCCCGCCTCATGGCCCGCACGGGCACCGCTGACAGCGCCCAGAAAATCATGATCGTCACCGCCACCTCGGGTGACACGGGCAAGGCCGCACTCGCCGGCTTTGCCGACGCACCGGGCTGTGGCATCACCGTCTTCTATCCCGAGGGCAAGGTAAGCCGGGTTCAGCAGCTGCAGATGACCACCCAGGCCGGCAAGAACGTTGCTGTATGCGCCGTGCGCGGCAACTTCGACGACGCCCAGAGCGCCGTGAAGCGCATCTTCGCCGACCAGGAGCTCGCCGACCGCCTGAGCGCGCGCGACGTGGTGCTTTCCAGCGCGAACTCCATCAACGTCGGGCGCCTGGTGCCGCAGGTGGTCTATTACTTCGCCGCCTACGCGCAGCTGCTGCGCCGCGGCGACATCCAGCCCGGCGACGCTGTAGAATTCTGCGTACCCACCGGAAACTTCGGCGATGTGCTTGCCGGCTACTATGCAAAACTCCTGGGCCTTCCCGTGGCGCGCCTCCTGGTGGCAAGCGACAAGAACAACGTGCTCTACGACTTCCTCACCACGGGCGTCTATGACCGCAACCGCCCGTTCTTCACCACCACCTCGCCCAGCATGGACATTCTCATCTCGTCCAACCTGGAGCGCATGCTGTACTTCCTGTCCGAGGGCGACTGCGAACTCGTCGCAAGCCTCATGGCCGAGCTTGCCGAGAGCGGTCGTTACGAAATCTCGCCGGAGCTGCTCGGGCGCATTCAGGAGACGTTTGGCTGTGGGTGGGCCGATGAGGACGAGGTCGCGCAGGCCATCGCCGACTGCTGGGGCGCCCACGAATACGTGATGGACCCCCACACCGCCTGCGGCTACCACGTGCTTGAGCAGACGACCGCAGCCCCCGAGGCCAAGGCGCGCGTTCTGCTGTCGACCGCAAGCCCCTACAAGTTCCCGCGCGCCGTCGCCCAGGCTCTTGGCCTTGATGTTCCTCGCGACGACTTCGCCTGCATGGACGTCCTTGCCAACGCGACCAACACCGTGCCGCCCGCGCAGCTCGCCCGCCTGTCGGACGCGCCCATCCTGCACGACAGCGTGGTCGACATCGACCGCATGGCAGCGTTTGTCGAGCGCGCCGCCAAAAAGCTCTAGGGAAAGACTGATTAAAGGCTTTCGCGCCCGGGGCCGCTGCGGCGAGACGGATGCGGCCGAAAACGAGTAAGGCGCGGTGGAGCTGCGCCGGCGCCGTCTGAGGCCGCAGGAACCCGGCACGCTGACCCCGGGCGCGGGATGGCCTAATCGGTGTTTCCCTAAGTCCGTTTGCCTCCCGCAGGCCATCAGGCGGCACACGGCGCGCGGCTGCGCGCTCAAGCGCCTGGCGGCCTGCGAGCCCTGGAAGGAGTCTCCTCCGCATGATCCGTGTAACCGTTCCGGCCACAAGCGCCAACCTGGGTATTGGATACGACACCCTGGGCATGGCGGTGTCACTCTATTCGCATTTCACCTTCGACCGCGCCGACACGCTCACCATCACCGGATGCCCCGAGGAGTTCCGCAACGCCGACAACATGGTCTACGTTGCATTTGAGCAGGCCCTTGATGCCTGGGGCGTCGAGCCCTTCCCCATTGCGATCGACATCCAGACCGAGATTCCCGTAGCCCGCGGCCTGGGATCGAGCTCGACCTGCGTGGTCGCCGGCATCATGGGCGCGGCTGCCCTCACCAATCACACCGTGACGCGCGAAGAACTCGTCGCGCTTGCCACGTCCCTGGAGGGGCACCCCGACAATGTCGCTCCCGCCATCCTGGGCGCAGCCGTATGCTCCTTCACGCCCGAGGGTGAGCTTCCGCGCTGCCTGCGCTACGACGTGAGCCCCCGTCTGCGCTTCATCACCATCATCCCGCCCTACGAGGTGCATACGAGCGAGGCGCGCAAGGTGGTGCCGCAGGAAGTGCCGCTCTCCACCGCCGTATGGCAGATGGGCCGCATCGCCGGACTTACACGCGGGCTTGAGACGGGCGACACCGCACTTATCGCAGCCGCAAACGACGACCGTCTGCAAGAGCCCTATCGCCGCGCCCTCATTCCCGACTACGGCGCCATTCGTGAAACGTGCCTTGCGGGCGGAGCCAAGACGCTGTGGATCTCTGGCTCGGGCTCGACCCTCATGGCCGTCACCGACGACACCATTGTTGCCAAGTTCCTGCAGGTGCGCCTGCGCGAGAACTTCCCTGCCTGCGAGACGCATATCCTTACGTGCGACACCGAAGGCGCCCAGATCGAGTACCTGTAGAGCCCCGCACTCGCGCTCGCGCGCACAAGAGCAAACCACCGCCATGCGCTGTGGCGGGGCGCTCTGCTAGGATGAGGGCAGCACACCACCCGAACAGGAGCACCATGGCACCCTCGTCCCCGAAGCGCGAAGCACGTCATCCTCAATCCCACAAGAGCGGCGCGGCACACGCCCACGCCCAGCGTGCACGTAAAGCCACCCGTCCTAAGCTTGACCCCACCGGTCCCACGGCGCTCGGTTTCACCCGCGCCGACTTCCCGCCTACGACGCGCGCCGACATGGAGGCGCGCGGCTGGGACCAGTGCGACTTTGTCTACGTCTCGGGCGACGCATACGTAGACCACCCGAGCTTCGGCGCTGCGATCATCGTGCGGCTGCTTGAATCCCATGGCTTTCGCGTGGGAGTTATCGCGCAGCCCGACTGGCGCGACCCGGCAAGCGTCGCCGTTCTTGGCGCGCCGCGCCTGGCCTTCCTGGTCTCCGGCGGCAACATGGATTCCATGGTCAACCATTACAGCGTAACGAAACATCGCCGCCGCACCGACGCCTACACCCCCGGCGGCATCATGGGCGCGCGGCCCGACCACGCCGTCTCGGTCTACGGCAACCTTATCCGACGCACTTTCAAGGAGACGCCCATCATCCTCGGCGGCATCGAGGCGAGCCTGCGCCGCCTTGCCCACTACGATTACTGGCAGGACCGTCTCAAGCGCTCCATCCTTCTGGACTCCGGCGCAGACCTCATCAGCTACGGCATGGGCGAGCGCTCCATCGTGGCCATCGCCGAGGCCCTCGACGCCGGGTTGCCCATAGACCAAATCACCTTTATCGACGGAACGGTCTATCGCACCCGCTCGCTCGACGAGGTCTACGACGCCACCGTGCTTCCCAGCTGGGACGACCTTGAAGCCGACCGCCTCACCTACGCCAAAAGCTTCAATATCCAGTACGAGAACATGGATCCCATGAGCGGTGGACGCCTGGTGGAGCCGTACCCCCACGACGTCTTCGTGGTGCAAAACCCGCCCTCGAAGCCGCTCTCTCAAGCCGAGTTCGACGAGGCCTACGACCTCCCGTACACCCGCACCTATCACCCCGACTA
Source organism: Collinsella sp. An2 (assembly GCF_002160065.1). GTDB lineage: Bacteria > Actinomycetota > Coriobacteriia > Coriobacteriales > Coriobacteriaceae > Limicola. The sequence goes on from NZ_NFJW01000016.1 coordinate 5,439, forward strand.
CGAAGATGCCGGCGGCGTGCCCGCGCTCAAAGAGGTCAAGATGAGCCTCATCTCCAACCGCGGGTGCTTTGGCGAATGCTCGTTTTGCGCCCTCACGTTCCATCAGGGGCGCATCGTCCAGGCCCGAAGCCACGAGAGCCTGCTGGCCGAGGCGCGCAAAATCACCCAGGAGCCCGACTTCAAGGGCTACATCAACGACGTCGGAGGCCCTACGGCAAACTTCCGCCAGCCGGCCTGCAAAAAGCAGCTCGCCCACGGCGCCTGCGTGCACAAGCGCTGCCTGTGGCCCAAGGTCTGCCGGCAAATGGATGTCTCGCACCGCGACTACGTGCAGCTGCTGCGCGAGCTCCGCGCGCTGCCCGGCGTGAAAAAGGTCTTCGTGCGCAGCGGCATCCGGTTTGACTACGCCCTGGCAGACCCCGACGACACCTTTATCCGCGAGCTGTGCGCGCACCACGTATCGGGCCAGCTCAAGGTGGCGCCCGAGCACGTAAGCGACGCCGTGCTTTCGGTGATGGGCAAGCCGAGCCGCGCCGTATACGACCGCTTCGTGGCGAAATACCGCGAGGTGAACCGCGAGCTTGGCAAGAAGCAGTACCTGGTTCCCTACCTCATGTCGAGCCATCCGGGCAGCACGCTCAAAGAGGCCGTCGAGCTTGCCGAATACGTGCGGGATATGGGCTATATGCCCGAACAGGTCCAGGACTTCTACCCTACGCCCTCGACCATGTCGACCTGCATGTACTACACCGGCGTCGACCCCCGCACCATGAAACCCGTATACGTTCCCAAAACGGCTCACGAAAAAGCGCTCCAGCGCGCACTCATCCAGTACCGCAAGCCGGAAAACTACGACCTGGTACGCGAGGCGCTCATCAAGGCGGGACGAGAGGACCTGATCGGCTACGGGCCCAAGTGCCTCATCCGTCCCACGCGGCCGCATGGGGTCAAATCCACAGGCCGAGCTTCTGCTGGCCGCAACGGCAAGGGGCAGCGTAGCCAGGGAGCGGAGCAACACGACCGCGCAAATGGCTCTGGAGAGACAACAGGCGCGTCCCGTCATGCCAAGACAGCAGGTGGCCATGGTCGCGGCAAACACGGTGGCATGGACGGCCGCAGCCGACATCGCACGCAGCCCTCAGGCGGCGCCTTCGGTCGCCCACAGCGCGGCTCGAACGCAGCCGGACGCAACCGGGCCGGCCAGGGACGTGAAGCGAACCGAGGCGGTCATCGCGGCTAGCATTGCGGACGAAACCGAGCAAGCCGCGATGGCCAAGAGAGCACCTTACGAGTCGAGTTCGATCTCCAGGTGATAGCGATCGGCCCGGTAGTAGGTCATAACGAGCTCGCGCGGCACGTTGTCCATATCGATCGACACGCGGCGCACCAGCAGCAACGGCTCGCCATCGCCAACGTTAAGGAACCGGGCAACCTCGTCGTCGGCCGCCACAGCATAGATGCGCTGCTGCGCGCGGCTCCACTGGATGCCCAGCTCGTCGTTGACGTAGGCGCGCAGGGACTCCTTGGAGAAATCACGCTCGACGGCATGCGGCAAAAATGCACGTTCGAAGTGGTTGACCTCAAAGTACATGGGTTCGTCGCCTGCATAGCGCACGCGACGAAGCCTGTACGCCTGCGTCCCCTCGGGAATGCCCAGCGTCTCGGCAACGTCGGCCGGCGCCGGAATGATCGACGCATCCACCAGGCGCTTCTCCGCGACAACGCGGTCGTCGACGTTTTTCTTGAGATAGCTCGTCACACGGCTCAGCGACGTGTTGGGGCGGCTTGAAATGACCTCGGAACCCACCCCGCGCCTTTTGCTGATCATACCGTTGTTGGAAAGCATTTCCATGGCTCGTCGAGCTGTGGCGCGCGAGACGCCGTACTTGCTCATGAGCTCGCTTTCGGAGGGAATCAGGTCGCCGGGAACATACACCCCGCTGATGATGTCTTGGAAAAGGATGTCGTATAGCTGACGATACAGCTGCTCCCTCCCGCTGAAGTCCAAGGTTGTCATCAGGGTCTCCTCAATTGATAGAATATTCGCTCTTCTATTATGCGACTTTATACAGCCACATCTCGAAAAAAGCCGTCCTCGTTACATCATTTGGAGCAATACGCGTCGCCTAACATAATGTTTGTAACGTTTGGTCATGGACCTGGCGAACGAGCAAACTCGGGTGGCCGAGCGAGTCCGGCCGCAGCTCGAGCCCGGGCGGACACGCTAATCCGGCCGCCGAACGAACCCGCACGGCCATGCAGCCCGGCCGAACGAACCCGCGGGCCCGCACAAACCCGCACGGCCGCGCAGGTGCACAAACCCGAGCCGCCGCGCCGCACAGGCAAACGTTCGCCCACGCCCGCCGCTCAGCCCCGCACATCGCACACCTTCCGGCCAACGGTCACAAAGAGGGCGCGGCTCGCATGCGTCTATGCAAGTCGCGCCCCTTCAGCGCCGTCCAAGGACGGCACCCATCCCACGCCGCGCCTGTACTTACGCAGAGGCGACAAGCTCCCGGCGGACGTCCGTATATGTGGGGATCGACGTCAGCCCGCCCAGAGCGCGCACCGACAGGGATGAGGCCATGGAGCTTTGGCGCAGGTTCTCCCTCAGCGAAAGGCCCTGGTACACACCATAGGCAAACGCGCCATGGAAGATGTCTCCCGCACCCGTGGTGTCCACGGCATGCGCCTTGAATGCCGGCAGGTGCTGCGGCGAGCCGTCCTCGTCGCGATACACCAGCCCACGGTCGCCAAGCGTGACCACCGCCACGCCACCATTGATGCCCTCGATACGCTGGAGCAGCGCGTCAACGGCAACCGCATCATCGGGGTTTTCCAGCCCGGAACCCGTGTACTGCCGGGCGAAGTCCTCCGAACACACCAAAAAGTCGACGGCACGAGCAACCTCATAGGTGCTTTCTCGATACGTGCCCGCATCGACCACGGTTTGCGCCTGGGGAAAGGCCTCCATAAGCTGCAGGCTCACTGCAGGCTCATGGCCGTCGGACAGTATGACATCTGGCTTCTCTGCAGGCACGGGATACACCACGTCGTGCATGGCACTCGGCACGTTGAAGATCGTGCGATCGCCCGTCTTATCGTCGACGGCGATAAAGCTGTACCCGGTCGTCGCCTCGGGGTCGGGGATGAGGTAGGAGCTCCCCACCCCGCAGCGGTCCAGGTCGGCCCGAACAAGCGCGCCGTACGCGTCCTCGCCGATGCGCGCCACCAGCTCGGTGGGCGCGCCCCAGAGCGCGCACAGGCACGCCGCGTTGAGCGCCGGAGCGCCCGAGCAGCCATGCGGGGCCGTGATGCGGTACTTTTGGTTGGCCTGCAGCGGCCCGGTGTAGGGCGCCGTGATGTCATAGACGGCCTGACCGACGCAGAAGATTCCCATGGCCTCTCCCCTATTCGTCGTGGCCGGCAGCGTCTGCAGAACCCGTCTCGGCCGTGTCGTCGGCCAGGTGGGCGTCGATCTAATCGAGCAGTGTGGGGTAGTCGATCTTCGACACATCCGTGGCATCGACCTCTATAAGCTCGCCCATGCAGAACCGGTCATAGCCCTTGTGGGCGCAGCGGTCCAGGAAGATGTTGAGCGTGACGAGGGCGTCGGCCTTGGTACGGTCCTCCAGAACGTCGCCTTTGTGGTAGTGCGTCATAAGATGGCCCAGGTGCCGGTCGGAGCCCAGGTCGCGCGAATAGGAGCGCGCATAGATGACCTTCGGATCTCCCACCAGGCGCACCGTGAGCACCTGGTAGCCGTACTGCTCGGTGAGCTTTGTCAGCGTGGGCTTCTGCTTGTCCGAGAAGGGGTACTCGCTGATGACCTGTTTGCCCGCAGCGAAGCTCTCCTCGATCTGTTCGTAGTAGCGGCGCCAGACCTCGAGCTCGACCTTCGCCTTCTCCTCGGCGTTGTCGAAGCCCACCTCGTCCCACACCTGCTCCTTGATGTCGTCGGGCGTGATCACGGCGAAGGCGTCGGGATGCCGGTCGATGATCTGGTTGGCCAGATACGTCTTGCCCGTCGCGGGATATCCCGCAAGCAGGATGAGTGATTTCTTCATGCGCCTCTCCTCTCTTCTGCCTTCATACGCGATAGATACAAAAATTGCGCTGTGCCGGCCGCGCTGCCTAACGGCGCACGACGCGCCTCACGGCCGGCGCAGCGCATATATGGCGACGCAACGTGCGGCACCGCGGCGGATGGGAGGGACCGCGGCGACGCAAGCGTGCGGTGCCTACGTCTGTGGCAAGGAGCTATGCCCTGCCGCGCAGAGAGTCCTTGGAGAGGGCCAGCATCTCGTTGACCTTGTCCAGGTAGTACTTGATCTTCTCGTCGTCCTTCGCCTCGGCGGCCTGGGCGCGCTTCTTGTTGTACAGCTTCACGAGCGAGCTCGAAGCCTTGCCCATGACGTGGTTGAGCTCGAGGCTCTCCTCGTAGGCGGCGATTGCTTCGTCGACCTGGTCAATATCTGCATGCAGCTTGCCCAGCTCGATGAGCGCGTTGGCGCGGGCAACGCCCTCGAGGGACGCGACCTTGGCCTTGGCCTCTTCGATCTTGGCAAGGACTTCCTCGCGGTTCATCGCGGGAGCGGCGGCTTCAGCAGCCGGCGCCTTGTCCTTCTTCTTGCCAAATCCAAACAGTCCCATGTTCTTCTCTCCTAACTTAAAGCAACGGGGAGCCGCCCCTTGTGCCTAGGGGTCCAGGCGAAGGGCGACTCCCCTCCACGTCACCGACGCGCAAGGATGTGCGGTCAGCTTACGCGATGCCGAAGAGGCCCAGAATCGAGTGAATGGCCATGAAGAAGAAACCGGTGACGACGGTGTCGACGTCGGTGCAGGTCATGTTCACGAAACCGATCTGAGCGAGCATCGGCGAGAGCAGCGCAGGCAGGATCATGATGAAGATGCCGTGGAAGATGCCGCCGATGATAGCGCCACGACGGCCGTCGATGGCGTTGCCGAAGATACCAGCGGTGCCGCCGGCGAAGAAGTTGGACATGACGCCGGGGATGACGAGCGTGCCCATGAAGCCGGTGATGGCCATGCCGATGAGCGAGCCGATGGTGGTGCAGATGAAGCCGATGATGACCGCGTTCGGAGCATAGGTGAACAGCACCGGGCAGTCGAGAGCAGGACGCGCGTTGGGCACGAGCTTCATAGAGATGCCCTGGAAGGCCGGAACCAGCTCGGCGAGGAGCAGGCGGACGCCGGCGAGCAGGACGTAGAGGCCAACGACAAACTGCATGGCCTGCAGGAACGCGTACACCATGTAGTTCACGTCGCCCGCGTAGTCAGCAGCAGCCTCGGGACCGGCGAAGCCGGCGATGATCAGGTAGAACGGGATCATGACGACCATAACGGCCAGGTAGCTGTCCTGCATGAAGGACAGGCTCTGCGGAAGCTCGAGCTCCTCGGTGGACTGGGACTCATGGCCGCCAGCGAGCTTCTTGGTGATGGTCGCGATGAGCGCGGTGAACATATAGCCGAAGGTGCAGAAGTGACCAAGGGCGATGTCGTCGCTTTCGGTGATCTTACGAACGACCGGCTGCGCGAACGCAGGCATGAGGGTCGCGAAAGCGCCACCGACGATGGAGGCGATGAGGATCAGCGGAATGCCACGCAGGCCGCAGAACCAAGCGAACACGACGCAGAGGGTGGACTCCCACAGAAGGGCCTGGCCGGTCAGGAACACATACTTGAACGGCGTGAAGCGCGCCAGGATGATGTTCACGATGAAGATGCCAGCGAGGCAGATGGCGATCTCGGAACCAAGGCCGAGGTCGGTCATGGCCTGTCCGTTGATGCCCTCGATGGAGGCAACCACAGCCGACATGCCGTTGAAGCCGAAGGCCTGGTTGAACATGTCGCCGAAGTAGGTGAGCGACGTCTGCATGACGCTCGAGCCGGCGGAGAGCACCAGGAAGCCGAGCATCGTCTTCAGGGTGCCGGAGATAATCTCGTTGATGGGCTTCTTCTGCAGCGCGAGACCCAGCAGCGCGACGAGGCCGATGATCACGGAGGCCTGCGTCAGAATGTTATCGATAATCCATTGCAAGATTTCCATGCTGTGTTTCACTTCCCTTTCCCATTGGTGAAACGTCTGGAAAGTTCAGGAGATGCCTAGAGCAGGCCCATGTCCTTAAGGACGGGGGTAACCTTCTCCTCGATCTCCTTCTTGTCGACGAGACGGTGCAGGAACACGCACGGAAGTCCGGTGTTCGCGCTCTCGATCTGCGTCTTGAAGTTCTCGGCGGCGATGATCATGTCGAAGTTCCTGGCAGCGCTTGCAACGCTGGAAACGCTGTCATGATCGAGCTTGCAGTCAACTCCGAGGCCCTTCAGGACCCCCTCGACGGCCATCTGGCAGGCGAAACTGCTCCCCAGGCCGTTACCGCATACCGTCAGAATGCGTAGCTTCCCCATACGGCATTGCTCCTCTCTGTGCATTCCGGGGCGTCAACCCCTTTTCCCAACCGGCTATCACATCCGCCTCGCTCGGGCGGATAAAGCCCGTACGTTGCCATCGCAGACGATGGCGTTACTCGGCGGCAGCCTCCACGAAGGCGTCGTAGACCTCCTGCGCCGTGTCGAGCGACACGATCTGGGCGATCTTATCGGCGTCGCAGAAGATGCTCGCCAGGACGCGCATGGCGTCGATGTGCGAGTTCGCGTCCTCGGCGGCAAGCGTCACCAGGAGGCGAACCTCAAAGCTGTCCTCGGAGAACTTGATCGGCTCACGCAGCAGCGTCACAGCGAACTGCTGCTTCAGGACACCGTCTTCGGGACGGCCGTGGATGAGCGCGACGTCCTCAGTGAGCACGTAATAGGGGCCCATCTTCTTGGTCGCCTCGATGATGTTGTCGGCATAGCACGGCTCGACGTACCCGCCCTCTTCGAGGGGCTTCACGGCAAGACGGATGGCGTCTTCCCAGGTATCGACGGACTGAACGATGCGGACATTCTCGGGTTTCAGCATTTCGCTAAACTGCATGGCTTTCTCGCATTCTCTTACGCGATGTTCTTGAACAGCGAAATCTTGTGCTCGACGATGCTCTGAACGACCTCGAGCGCAGGCACGACGTTGTTGCGGTTGGAGGTGTTCTCCTTGTGCTCGTCGTAGGCCTTCTTGGACTCGATGTTCCAGTTCACCAAAAGCTCGGTGCCCACGTTGAACTTGCGGATGCCGCGGTCGATGACGCGACGGACGTCCTCGTCCTTGACGCCGGTGCCGCCGTGGATGACCAGCGGGAAACCGTTCACAGCGTCGCGGATCTTCTCGAGCTGCTCGAAGGAGATGTTGGTCTTGGACTTGTACTGGCCGTGGTTGGTGCCGATGGCCACGGCGAGCGCGTCGATGCCGGTCTTCTCGATGAACTCGACAGCCTGGTCAGGCTCGGTGTAGTGCACGTCCTCCTGAGCGACGGCGATGCCATCCTCGGTGCCGCCCACGGTGCCAAGCTCGGCCTCGACGGAGGCGTTGGTCTTCGAAGCGTACTCCACGATGCGCTTGGTGCACAGGATGTTCTCCTTGAACGGCAGCGCGGAGCCGTCGAACATGACCGAGCTGTAACCGGCGTCGAGAGCCTTGTGGATCTCGTCGAAGTTCTTGGCGTGGTCGAGGTGCAGGACAACGTCGACGCCCAGCTCCTCAGCCATGGACTTGGCGACGGCGACCAGGTTGCGATGGCCCACGTAGCTCGCGGTGCCCTCGCTGGTCTGGATGATGACCGGGGTGTGCTGAGCTGCTGCGGCGCGGATGATCGCCGGCATCATCTCAAGGTTGTGCGTGTTGAATGCACCGATTGCCATGTTAAGCTGCTCGGCCTCGGCCAGCACCTCTCGAAGGGTTACGTACATTGCGTCCTCCTCTTCGCGCATTGTTCCGTCTTCAAGCCCCAACTGACTCTTCACGAAACATCCTTACTTCGGACGTTTATTAGGTTATCAGAATGTACGTACATTTAATTTGGACTTTTGAAATTTGGTTGTAAATTACCGTTCACCGTGAATATTCTGCCGTCCATGGAAGAAAGCGCAGGTCATACGCTATGTGATGCCAGTCTGCGTTTCCTTTAGCTAACAGGTTGCTCGGATTTGAAAAGCTATCCCCCTCCGTCAAAAGATAGATTTCTTCGAATATTTGTCCGTACGTTCGGTCGTTATACCATTCATGCATAGGTCAAATCGAATACCGTCATGCACTGCATGGCTGAAGCTCTATCCCCGGTGACAGACTCGCGTCCTTGGTAGCAGACTCGCGCCCTTAGCGACAGGCCCGCGGGCAGCAGGCTCGCGCTTTTAATCAGACTCGCGTCCCTGGTGACAGGCCCGACCCCTTACAGGCAGGCGTCCTCGATACGCTGCTTGAGCTTGTCGATGCCCAAACCGCTCTGAGAACTCGTCACGATGATGTCCTCGGCGGGCACGTTCAACTGCTTGCGAATCGTCGCAAGCTGACGCCCCTGCTGCGAGCGGCTCAGCTTGTCAGCCTTGGTGAGCGCCACCACGAAGGGGAAGTTGCCCTCCTGCAGATACTCGATCATCTGATGGTCGAGCGCGCTGGGGTCATGCCGAATGTCCACCAGTGACACTACGAGGTTGAAGCTGCGCTCCAGGTTGAAGAAATCTCCGATGAGCTTGGCCCAGCGATCGCGCTCGGCCTTTGAACGCTTGGCAAAGCCATAGCCCGGCAGATCGATGAAGTGGATGCCGTCGGCCTCGAAGAAGTTGACGTTGGCGGTCTTGCCAGGCGTAGCCGAAACCTTGACCAGGCCCTTTCGGTTGAAGATCTTGTTCATGATGGAAGACTTGCCCACGTTTGACCGGCCTACGAACGACACTTCGGGGCAGGTCGAGGGCGGAATCTGAGACGCCGTGCCATAGCTGGCAACGAAGTGGACGAGGTTGTAGTTGATGTGAGCGGCCATGGGAACCTCCTGGTGGATTACAGCGGTACCCCTCGGCACCAATGCGTCGTTCGGCATGCCCATCGTATCAGGACTATCCCTCGCCCACGGGGAACGGCAGGAAAACGGCATATCCTCTGACACACCACTCGCCATGCCGGCTGCTGCACTGTTTGCCACACCGGTTGCTGCACCGGTCGCCATGCCGTCATTCAACGGGGCGGGCAGGGCGTGCCCACAGACGACGGCCCGCTATACAGGGAAGCTAGTCGCGAAACGACACGCCCAGCTTTGCGCCAAGGCGCCGGATGATAGACAGCGTGAGGTCGCTCGCCGTCTTCGCATACTCGTCCAAGTCGAACTCACGCTCGCACAGCGCATCGTACGCCTCGTCGCAGTTGTCCGAAATCGCACGAAGCACCAGGCAGTCCACCTGATTTTTCGCGGCGATATGCGCCACCGCGGCCCCTTCCATCTCGGCGCAATCGGCCTGTGTCGCTGCGACCACGGCAGCGCGCAGCCCATCCCCCGTGATAAAGCGATTGCCCGTAGCGATGGTTCCGCGCAGATACCGGTGCGGATCGGCATCAGGGTTGTTGCGACGGAACAGCGTGGCATCGGCTACGGCACGTGCGTCGCTTCCCGTCTCCGACGCTTCCTCACCCAGCGCGGCATTTACAAACCCGTGCGCGACAAGGGCCTCCTCTGCCAGATCGACCAGGAAATCGGACGACGCAAACTCCTCCATGTGCGGCGCGGACTCGGCGATGAGCGCCGTGTCGGTATCGATGTAGCGCAGGCACTCTCCCACCACCACGTCGCCGATGTGAAGCGCCGGGTTGAGCCCGCCTGCGATACCAGAAAAGATGACGGCGTTCGCGCCGTAGACGCTGATGAGATGCTGAGTTGCCGCAGCAACGTTCACCGTGCCCATGCCGGCCGTCGTCGCCACGATGTTGAAGCCGTTATACGACCCGCCCATCACGGTGAGACCGGCTTCGTCGGTGACAGTGCCCTTCTCCAGCGCGTGGTAGATATTCCGAACTTCTTTATCAAGCGCTCCGATGATGGCGATGGTAGGTGCCATGACCTCTCCCCTTCCTGTGCGCCGACAAACGGCGCCGTCGTGTCTGCAGCACATCTTATCAGGCTATCAGGCGCGACGCGCAAAACACAGGCGCGCACCCCGTTTGCCCCTGGGACACATGCAAAGCACGCTCGACGCCTGTGGCCGTAAAGCGCGTCCGACACCTATGGTCGCGAGCCCGACACCGGCGGGCCACAAGACGCGTCCGACACCTGTGGCAACAAAGCGAGCCTGACACCGGCGGGCCAGAAGACTACGCTCACGGATTACGCAAGGGCGGTTCTCCCCCACTTCTATAATGAAATGATGCATGTGTGACCACCCGCGAAAGGAGCGCTTGATATGGATAAACCCCTCATTGGAGCCTTGGAGGCCGGCGGCACGAAGATGGTGTGCGCCGTTGGCTATGGCGACGGCACCGTCGTAGAGCAGGTCTCTATGCCCACCACCACCCCGGCTGAGACCATGGAGCAGGTAGCCGACTGGTTCTCCACAAAGGGCATCGCCGCCCTGGGTGTCGGCGCCTTTGGCCCCACCGCCGTAAACCCCGCCGACCCGCGCTTTGGCCAGATCCTTGAAACGCCGAAGACGGCGTGGCGCTACTTCGACATGCTCGGCTCGGTACGCGACCGCCTGAACGTTCCTTGCGGCTACGACACCGATGTAAACGTCGCGTGCCTGGGCGAGGTCACCTTTGGATGCGCCAAGGGGCTTACCGACGTCGTGTACCTCACCATTGGCACGGGCGTCGGCGCCGGCGTGCTGTCGGGCGGCAACCTCGTGCACGGCAACATGCACCCCGAAGCCGGTCATATCCTGCTGGTCCGCGACCCGCGCGAAACCCTGCCCGAGGGCGAATCGGGCTGCCCGTATCACGCCAACTGCCTGGAGGGCCTCATCGCCGGTCCCGGCATCGCTAAACGGTGGGACGGCAAGAAAGCTGGCGAGATGGCCGATAACGCCGAGGCAATGGATCTGCTCGCGGGTTACCTGGGACAGGCGCTCGCGACGTTCATCCTGTGCTATGCGCCGCAGAAGATCATCATCGGCGGCGGCGTTGCCGACCACACGCCCATCGTGTCGCTCGCACGAGAGAAGTGCGCCGCGGCGCTCAACGGTTATATCGTGACGCCGGAGTTCGCCGACCTCGACACCTATATTGTGAACAACAGCCTTGAGGGCAAGCAGGGCATCATGGGCTGCCTGGAGCTTGGTCGCCGCGCGCTCGAAGCGTAACGCAGCAGATAGGACGCGCCTGTCGGCAGGTGTACTGACAGGCGCGTACGCAAACAGGCGCACCGGACATGGATGCGCTGGCAAGCGCGTACAGCCAGAGCGAATCCGAGTCGGAGGAGTCCGGCCCGGAACGTTCATCCGCCAAACGCCCATCATCGGGTCGCGTTCTTCGTCTCTTACTCTACGTCTTTTTCATCTTCGGGCAAGATTGTGCCTTTAAGGCTCTGATATTCAGCTGGTAACGGCACATTCTTGCCCAAGAATGCATATACGACCCCAAGCAAAGTCCAAACGGATTCGAATGAGGCCAGATGGGCCAAGCGGTTCACCAAACGGCGAGCTCAAGAGCCCGACGACGCAATTCGCGGAACGCCATACGCATCAAGAAGGCGCGCGAGTGCGCCGGGCGTCATCACCGTACGATAATCAAAACGAATCACCGCGTCGCACACTGCCGTCAGACGAGATTCACGCTGACGCTCGTGCATCATGCGCCCCACGGCATCGCCGTGCTCTCCCGCAAAGCGCGTGTACTTGTCCTTGCCGTCGAACTCCCACACCAACTTTGTCCCGTCATCCAAAAGCCACGCTCCATCGACATAGAATGTTTGCCATGGCTCCAGCACATCGGGAAACGCCACTTGGAGGTCGGGCACGACGAACCCTTCCTGAATCATGACGCCGCGCGCGATAGATTCTCCTCCACTTTGGCTGCGTGCATCTACATACGACGCCACACGAAGCGCACCTCTGACGCCGCGCTTACGACCACCGAATCGCTTAACGAGCTGCATGAGCTCGTCGCGCGATATGCCAAGAAGGCGCAACGCTGCATCCGCGATGGCCAGCGCCTGGGGAAACGGCGCCGTGCAGAGGCAGTCGACCACGGTCTGTTCGGGCGATGTCACATGGATTCCGTGCACCGTACCGCGCGCAAAAGTTGGAATGCCCGGCGTGGCACGCACGCCGCAGCGCACGAATCGGCCCGCCTTTCCCGTGTGAGAGCGAGGCGAAACCGCAAGATACACGTCTTCCAGCAGCTCGAGCGATACGGGCAGTCCAAAAACGCATGCCGCAGAGAACGAGGCGAAGATCAGGTGATCGTCATGGCGCGCGAGCGATTTGATGATGACGAACGGACGCTCCCATCGCTCAAGATTCGCCCAGTACGCGCTACGCCCAAACAGCTGCGGAAACGGCTCTACCAGCTCACCTCGGCCCACGCGCCGGCGAAACGCACGAATCTCTTCTCGCGATGGACGGAAAAGCGCGCCGTCCTTCTCGGCCTGAGCAATCTGGCAAGCGATTCGCTCTGAAACCTCTGATCGCGTGGTCCTCACCCCCTTCTGGGTGAATGCGCTCCGTATACGCCGGAGCACAAGAGGCAAGGGATATGTACGAAGATTCCGCGCCTCTTTCATTCTTAGGCAAGATTGTACCGATATAAAGCATTATTGAAGCTGATAACGGCACATTCTTGCCTAAGAATGATTTGAGAATGGCGCGCTCGCTATCCCTCGGCGCGTCCTTTCTTCATGCCGCGCAGCACCGCCGTACGCAGCTCGGGCATACGCGCCTTATCCATAGCCGGAACGCCTTCCAGAGGGTATGGAATGCCCAGCTGTTCGTACTTCACGACACCCATGGTGTGATACGGCAGCATCTCAAGTCCAACCACGTTATGCCACGGCGCAATGAGGCGGCCGAGCTGCTCGCACTCCTCCACCGTATCGGTATATCCCGGCACAACCACATGACGAATGACGACCTTGATGCCCCGCCGGGCGAGCTCGTCACCAAACGCGAGAATACGCGCAGGGTCCCGTCCGGTAAGTTTTCGATGTCCCTCCGGGTCGGCGTGCTTGATATCCAGCAGCACCAGATCCGTCGCTTCAAGCAGCCGCGCAAACCGCTCGGGATGGTCAGGCGAAAAGGCGTAGCCACAGGAATCCAAGCAGGTATGCACTCGGCCATGAGGCGCCGCATGCATCTGCTCGAACAGGTCGGCGACAAACTCTGGCTGCAGCAGCGGCTCGCCGCCCGTTACCGTAATGCCGCCGTTGCGATAGAACTGCCGGTTGTTCTCGAACGCCGCAACGATTTGCTCAACCGACACCGGTGTCCCCACATTGACCGGCCAGGTATCGGGGTTGTGACAGTAGGCACACCGCATGGGACACCCCTGCACAAATACAACGAATCGCATGCCCGGGCCGTCCACCGTGCCCATGGTTTCAATGGAGTGGATATTCCCGATGGCAAAACGCGATGAGGCGTCGCCTCCAAACGACTCGAGCTCCATCTTTGCCATCGTGGGAACCTCCTCTATCCTTGTTGCCACAGCGTCGAAAACGCGGTGCGTGAGTCCTTCGGCCCGCCGGGCGGTCGACGCAAGAGACATCAATCCGCCTGCCGATCAACGCAAAAGCCATCAGGCTCGCCGCGACGCGCGGTGCGCGAGTCATCAGGCCTGCCGCGCCATACGATGCGCGAACCGTCTGGTCCGCCGCGCCTCACGTCGCCGTAGCGATTGTTTATCGCCATTGTAAAAGAAACCTAATGCGCGCGCCTTCAGGGACAAGGCGCTCTACCCTTGCGTCGCATCGTACAATGAACCAGCCAATCGTTAGCCGTACGCCTACTGCTTCGACAGGCGTCGAAGACGCCCGGGCGTTTGAACTCAAAGGGGTATCTATGGACATCAAACATGTCGCCATCATTGGACGCGGAGCCGTGGGGCTCCTCTACGGCAGTGTCATCGCCGAGCACCTGGGCCAAGACAGCGTGACCTATGTGATGGACGATGCCCGCTACGAGCGTCATCGCGGCGAGCACATCACCATCAACGGCGAGCCACTTGCGCTGACAACCGTTCCCGCTAGCAAGGCCACGCAGGCAGACCTGGTGATCGTCGCAACCAAGGCGACGGGACTCGAGCAGGCGCTTGACACCATGGAGGCGCTGGTAGGTCCGGACACATGCATCATTTCGCTGATCAACGGCATTCGAAGTGAGCAGCGCATCGCCGAGCGTTTTAGCTGGCAGCGCACGGTGCTTGCAATCGCCCAGGGCATGGACGCGGTCTTTCTTGATGGAGGCCTCACGTTCACGCACACCGGCGAGATTCGATTTGGCGCCGCCGAAGAAACGCTCCCAGAGGTCGTTCCTGCCCTGGATGCGTTCTTTGTGCGCGCCGGCGTGCCCCATGTGGTCGAGCAGGACATCTGGCATCGGCTTTGGACCAAACTCATGCTAAACGCAGGCATCAATCAGACCTGCATGGCCTACGGTTGCGACTATGGAGCGGCGAGCCGTCCGGGCGAAGAAAACCGCTGCTTTGTGGCAGCGATGCGCGAGGTGCTTGCGGTGGGACGCGCCGAAGGCATCAGCCTTACCGAGCGAGACCTTGCGGAGATGGCTGCGCTTATCGCGTCGCTTGACCCCGCCGGCCTTCCCTCCATGGCGCAGGACCGCATCAACCACAAACCCACTGAAGTCGACGAGTTCGCCGGAACCGTTGTCGCTCTGGCGCACAAACACGGCATCCTGGTGCCGCAAAACGAGTGGCTCTACGGGCGTATTCGCGATATCGAGCAGAGCTGGTAGCGCCGCTGCTCCCCGCGCCGGCACGCGTCATCCGCGCGTCATCCGCGCATCAGCACGCCTCGCCTTGCTCCAACGTGCGTCGTCCGAACCAACAAGGCGACGCCATCCCCAACAACCCCGGCAAGCACATCGCCGACTCGCCAACAAAGTCGCCAACAAAAAGGCGCCGCACCTCATACGCCCTATGCGCAGAGGTGCGGCGCCGAATCCATTTAAGCTCGAAGGGCCCAACTCGCAGCAGATGCTACAAAGCCCGCGCGCAGGCGTCTTGGGTCAGGCCACGAACAAGCGGTCACACGGCCTTCGAACGAGTCGTTGGCCCACACAGCCTTCGGACGAGTCGTTACATACCCTCGTGGAAGGTACGGGAGATGACCTCGTCCTGCTGCTCCTTGGTGAGGTTGTGGAAGTTCACCGCATAGCCGGACACACGGATGGTGAGCTGCGGATACTTCTCGGGATGAGCCTGCGCGTCGAGCAGCGTGTCACGGTTGAACACGTTCACGTTGAGGTGATGGCCACCCTTCTCGGCGTACGCATCGATCATGCTGACGAGGTTGTCGGCCTGCGCCTGGGGGACGTCCTGGACCTTCATGGTATCTCCTTTGCATTGGGGCGCGACCGCCCGGGGGTCACGCCATGGGGTGTTCTCAGTATACCGCGATATTGATACCGCGCTACTACCATTTATGGCAGCCGAACACGCGCGCCGCGAGCCAATTTCTCGCTGCACGCATGTCCGACACAGCATGGGGCCGGGCCCGTTTGTCCAGCCCCATGCCGGCTGCTAGCACTCGGCGCAGTCGGGGTTCTCGACCGAGATGTCGGCGGTCGAGAAATCGATGCTGTCCAGATCGAGCTCGCCGAAGAACACCTGGTCATCCTTGCCGAGCGCACCCGGAATGATGGAGAAGGTGTTCGAGATGCCGTCCTGAGCATCGCGGAACGGCAGCTTGGAGACAGAGGACAGCGACGCGATGGCGCCGTGCGTGTCGCGCTGATGCATGGGGTTCGCACCAGGGGCGAAGGGCACGCCGGCCTTGCGGCCGTCGGGGGTGGCGCCGGTCTTCTTGCCATACACGACGTTCGAGGTGATGGTGAGTACCGAGGTCGTGGGCACAGAGTTGCGATACGTGTCGTTCATGCGCACGTACTCCATGAACTGGTGCACCACGTCGTGGGCAATCGTGTCGACGCGGTCGTCGTCGTTGCCGTACTTGGGGAAATCGCCCTCAATCTCGAAGTCAACGATGACGCCGTTCTCGTCGCGCACCGGATGCACCTTGGCGTACTTGATTGCCGAGAGCGAGTCGGCCACGACGGAGAGGCCGGCGATGCCCGTGGCGAACCAGCGATGCACGTGCTTGTCGTGCAGAGCCATCTGAATGCGCTCGTAGCAATACTTGTCGTGCATGTAGTGGATGATGTTGAGCGCGTTCACGTACACGCCGGCGAGCCAGCGCATCATGTCGTTGAACTTCTCGACCACGTCGTCGTACTCAAGCGTGTCGCCCACGACGGGACGATACTTCGGGCCGACCTGCTTCTTGGAGATCTCGTCCACGCCACCGTTGAGCGCGTAGAGCAGGCACTTGGCCAGGTTCGCACGAGCGCCGAAGAACTGCATCTCCTTGCCGACGCGCATGGAGGATACGCAGCAGGCAATCGCGTAGTCGTCGCCGTGGTATACGCGCATGACGTCGTCGTTCTCGTACTGAATGGAACTCGAAGCGATGGAGGTCTTGGCGCAGAACTCCTTGAAGGCCTGCGGCAGGTTCTTGGACCACAGCACGGTGAGGTTGGGCTCCGGCGAGGTGCCCATGTTCTCGAGCGTGTGCAGGTAACGGAAGGCGGTCTTCGTGACGAGCGTGCGGCCGTCAACGCCCATGCCGCCGATGGACTCGGTGACCCACTGCGGGTCGCCGGAGAACAGGTTCTGGTACTCCGGGGTACGGGCGAACTTGACCATGCGGAGCTTCATAATGAAGTGGTCGACGAACTCCTGGATCTGCTCCTCGGTGAACGTGCCGCGCTTGAGGTCGCGCTCGGCGTAGATGTCGATGAAGGTCGAGGTGCGGCCCATGGACATGGCGGCGCCGTTCTGCTCCTTTACCGCGGCCAGGTACGCGAAGTACATCCACTGGATAGCCTCCTGCGTGTTCTTCGCCGGGCCAGAGATGTCAAAGCCGTAGAAGTCGGCCATCATCTTGAGCTCGCCGAGGGCGCGGATCTGCTCCTGCAGCTCCTCGCGGTCGCGGATGTTATCCTCGGTCATGACCACCGGGGTCGAGGCCTTCTGGGCCTCCTTGTCCTTGATGAGGTAGTCGATGCCGTAGAGGGCCACGCGGCGGTAGTCGCCGATGATGCGGCCGCGGCCATAGCCGTCGGGCAGACCGGTGATGATGTGAGCCGAACGACAGGCGCGCATCTCGGGGGTGTAAACGTCGAAGACACCCTGGTTGTGGGTCTTGCGACGGTAGGTGTAGTTCTCCACCACGTCGTCGTCGACCTTGTAGCCGTGCTGCTCGGCCGCCTGCATGGAGATGCGGATGCCGCCGTTCACGTGCAGCGCGCGCTTGAGCGGCTTGTCGGTCTGCAGGCCAACGATAGTCTCACGCTCGGGGTGAGCAGCGTCGATGTAGCCGGCCGGGTGGCTCACGATGCCGGTGACCGTCTTGGTGTCCATGTCGAGGACGCCACCCTGCTCGCGCTCCTTGGTGAGCAGGCCCATGACGTAGTCCCAAAGCTCCGTCGTACGCTGCGTGGGGCCGGCCAAAAACGAGCCGTCGCCCTCGTAGGGGGTGTAGTTGCGCTGGATGAAGTCTCGGACGTCGACCTCGCCGGTCCAGGTTCCGCCCTCGAAGCCTTCCCATGCTTCCTGCATTGTATAACCACGCTCCTCGTGTCTGTGCCGGTGGGTACGGCACGGGATTCACCGATTCTCGGTGCCAGGAGCGGATACGCTAAATGAAAGCACTTTGGAAGCAATTTGCACGGCGGTCACCAGCCGGTGAACGAACCACCAAGCCAATCGTAGCCGCCGTACCACTTGCCTGTTCCGCGATGCGTCCAGGGCGCATTCGAAGCCGTTCACCGAGAAATCCTATACGCGGAAGGATACCATAGCTAACTGCTTCGGCGACCACGTGTGGGTCATTATTTCTTTTCGGAATGATGGAGGTGTTTGTTCCCGCTTTCCCACCCGCCCCAACGCGCTCCCCACCCACTCAGGTGCCGTCCACCGGCAACTTCTCGCCGTTTGCCGCGCGGCCTCCGCATGCCGCCGCTCTTCGGTGAACGGTAGTTGACCTGAACTCAAAGTGATATCACAATGCAATCAACAAGCGCACAGGGCGCTTGCTCGGGGAGCACCCCCCCCCGCCACCAATTCAGGGGTAGGCCGCGTTAGGCGGCACGGGTCGCATCGCGCGACCGATAGTGAGAAAGGAACTCCCATGAGTGCCGAGAAGAAAATCAAGGCTGCATCCGGTTGGGGCATGCTCCTCGCAGTCATTATTGCCTTCATCGTCATCATCGCCGTGTTCGTCCTTAGCATCATCGGGCTCGCTACCGCAGAAGATACGGGTGTAGCCGCCAGCCCGCTCTATGGCTGGGGCCTTGGGCTCAGCATCACCGCCTTCTGCCTCATCTGGATTCCCATTTCGGGCTTTTTCACGCTGCAGCCAGGACAGGCGCGCGTATGCATCCTGTTTGGCAACTACAAGGGCACCGTCCGTGACGAGGGCTTCCGCTGGGCCAACCCCTTCTACAGCCGCTCCATGGGCTCCAACTCTGCCAGCGAGGATGCCATCGCGTCGACCGTCACCAAAAGTGGTCTTTCACTCGGTAAGTCCATCGAGGTCGCGGCCAAGGCGGCAGGCGGCCTGTCCACGAAGGTCTCCGTCCGCGCACGCACGCTCAACGGCGACATCCTGAAGGTCAACGACAAGGTAGGCAACCCCATCGAGATCGCCAACGTGGTGGTCTGGCACGTGAAAGACACCGCCAAGGCACTCTTTGACGTAGACAACTACGAGCAGTTCGTGGCCACGCAGGCCGAGACGGCGCTCCGTCATGTAGCAAGCATCTACGCCTACGACCACGCCGAGGACAGCTCGGACTCCATGGACTCCATCACGCTGCGCTCGAACATCGAAGAGGTATCTACCGCGCTCAAGCATGAGCTCACGCAGCGCCTTGCGCCCGCCGGCGTTGCCGTAGACGACGCGCGCCTCACACACCTCGCCTATGCTCCCGAGATTGCCCAGGCGATGCTCCGTCGCCAGCAGGCCGAGGCCGTCATCGCCGCCCGCAAGAAGATCGTCGAAGGTGCAGTCTCCATGGTTGAGATGGCCGTGGAAGAGCTCTCCCGCGGCGGCCAGGTGGAGCTTGACGAGGAGCGCAAGGCCGCCATGGCGTCCAACCTCATGGTGGTGCTCTGCGGCGAATCCGAGGCGCACCCCGTGGTGAACGCCGGCTCCCTCTACTAGCCTTTCCTGAAGTGAGGGGCACGGTCGTCTGGCGGGCGTAGTCAACTTGCGCCCGCAGCGGATACCGGCTCCCACCAGATCGCACACGCGGCGACAGCATGCGCGCACCGCTGCCGCCGCGTTCCCGAACCCGAGGGACGGCAGGACCGCGCACGTGGAATTCCACCTCCTGTCGCCCAATAAAGCAGGTGACCGCCATGGCACGCAAACAATATCCCCTACGCATCGACCCCAAAATCTGGGAGGCCGTCCAACGCTGGGCGGATGACGAGATGCGCAGCGCCAACGGCCAGGTGGAATGGATACTGCGCGACGCCCTCAAACGCTACGGTCGCCTCCCAAAACCCGGCGGAACCGACACCGATGCCACCAAAGCAAACGAACCCAACCAGTAAGAGCCAACACCTTGCCGCTCCGGACGGGACGCTCTAGACAGGGCAGCCTGAACAAAGAGACCCGGGCGGAGCGCGCGTTCAAAACAGGCGTGAAGCACGTCCCTGGCCCGAAGGACGGCCGCCCACCTCGCACACCGCACCATTCCTGCCCGATCGACCTCCTGTCAGCTCGTCTTGTTAGCCCCTCCAGGAAAACTCGTTTCGTTTTTATGCAGTTGTTTTCGGATTCGGCGAGTAGACGGCCAATATTTCCAACAAAACCGCAGGTCGCGACGAGCCAAAAAGCGGGGCTACTCGGCAAATCGCAAAGTAACTGCATAAAAACGAAACGAGTTGAAATCAGCACCCTGCAAACGTCCCAAACCGCCTGGATTCTTAATTACAAACACCCTATCCAACAGACTACACGAAGGAGTTACCCATGGACATGGCACCGACCAGCCCCATCCTCGAGGTTTCCCACTACCAGAAGCGCTACGGCGACAAAGTTGCCGTACGCGACCTCTCGCTTACCGTCGAGCCCGGCGACATCTATGGCTTCATCGGCCACAACGGCGCCGGTAAGACCACTCTGATCCGATCCGTCGTAGGTGCCCAGGACATCGACGGCGGGCAGATCAAGGTTTGCGGCATCGACGTAGCGCGCGATCCCGTGGCGGCCAAGCGACAGCTCGCCTACGTGCCCGATAACCCCGACGTCTATGCGTTTATGACCGGCTTGCAATACCTCGCCTACCTGGCAGACATCTTCCGGGTCCCCGCCGACGTGCGCCGCCAGCGCACCGGCGAGCTCTCCGAGCGCCTTCAGCTCTCCGATGCCCTCGCCAATCCGGTGGCAACCTACTCCCACGGCATGCGCCAGAAGCTTGTGCTCATCGGCGCTCTTCTTCACGATCCCCGACTCCTGGTGCTTGACGAACCCTTCGTAGGCCTGGACCCCGTCGCCTCGCACGAACTCAAAGAGATTCTTCATGAAACCGCAGCTCGAGGCGCCGCAGTATTCTTCTCTTCGCACGTGCTCGAGGTGGTCGAAAAACTCTGCAGCAAAGTCGCCATCATTCGCGCAGGAGAGCTGATCGCTGCGGGCACCACCGACGAAGTGCGCGGCGACGACTCGCTTGAGGACATCTTCCTCGAGCTTGTTGAAACTACCGACGAGACGGGGCGGTAGCCATGCACGACTTTGTCATTCTGTGCCGCGTCCAACTGCTTGGCCTTCTTAATTCGCTCGCACCGGGACATCGCAACCATGGAAAGCGCAGAACGAAGGGGCGTATAGCCCTGGCCGCCCTTGGCTATGTGGTGCTCGCCGTAATCTGCGTTGGATACCTGTTCATGATGGGCTGCGGCCTTGTTGCCCTGGGGCTCGCGAACGCCATCCCTGTCTTTGCCGTGCTCGCCGGCGCCCTGGGCGGCGTGGGGTTTGCCTTCGCAAAGACGCGCGGCACCCTGTTCGAGCTCACCGACTTTGACCATGTCATGGCGCTGCCCGTCCCGCGTCGAACCGTGGTCGCATCGCGTCTGGCAAGCCTCTATCTTGCATCTGTGGCCACATCGATCCTGCTTGCGGGACCGCTCTACGCTGCCTACTTCCTGGAAACGGGAGCAACGGTACCCGGCGTGGTGTGCGCGGCCGTCACCGTAGTGCTTGCCCCCGCCATCCCGGTGAGCATCGCCGTTTTCGCCTCGTTTGGGCTCACGGCGCTTGCTGCGCGGTTCCGGCATGCCAATTCCGCCTATATCGTTCTGACGCTTGCGCTCATCACCGCGCTCGTCGTGGGCATCTATGGGTTCTCCTTCGCCATGCCCCGTCAGGACGACGCTGCTGCCATGGCCATGGTGACTTCCCTGGCCTCCACCGCGAGCAGCGGCATCGCCACGTTCTGGCCGCCCGCCAACTGGGCAGCCTCGGCGGTGACCTCGGGGTCTGTGGTAAGCCTGCTGCTGTTCGTCGGGCTCTCCCTGGCCATACCTGCGCTTACACTCGAAGTAATCCAGCGCAACTACCTTGCGCTCACGGGCATGCTCGTCGCACGGACCGGCCGACGCTCTGGACCGGCGCAGCGCGCAAGGGCCGACCAAGCTGCCCGCACCGACGCCGCGGCGCCCGTGTCCATGCGCTCGCGCACGCCGTTCCAAGCGCTCCTTCACAAAGAGTTCGCCACCATGGTGGGGGTGCCCGCCTATGCCATCAACTGCCTGTTTGGCTATGTCTTTCTCATAGTCATCGCTATTGCGCTGTCGGTTGTGGGCCTGCGCGACCTGCTGCTTTCCGGAGTCATCGACGGCGTCGACCTCTCGGCGCAAGACATTGACGCGGCGCTGGGGCAGATCATGCTCATCGTGCCGTGGATGTTCGCCTTCTTTGCGACCATGAGCCCCACCGCCGCATGCTCGGTCTCTATGGAAGGGCGCGGTGCCTGGATCATGGAAACGCTGCCGATACCACCTCGCACCGTATTGGGCGCCAAGCTTGCCGCCAACGCCATTCCCGTCGCCGCCGTGCTCGCGCTCTGCACCGGCGTACTTCTGGGAACAGGACAGATCGCCCCGGTGACCGCCCTCGAGATTCTT
The DNA here is from genome assembly GCF_002160065.1 of Collinsella sp. An2. Classification (GTDB taxonomy): domain Bacteria; phylum Actinomycetota; class Coriobacteriia; order Coriobacteriales; family Coriobacteriaceae; genus Limicola. The sequence continues at coordinate 27,739 of NZ_NFJW01000016.1, forward strand.
ATCGTAGGCTTTGGCGGCTTCTACCTGGTCACCTGCATTGCGCTGCACCTTGACGCGCGCAACCCCAACCTGGACTGGAGCTCCCCAAACGAGGTGGTCAAGCGTGGCTTGCCTGTGATGGTGTGCGTCTTCGGCGGTATGGCGATCGGCTTCGGCGGAGGCGCAGGCACCATGCTGCTTTCGGCTGTCACCGAGGTCACGGTTGGGCATGTGGTCACCCTCGCCGTCGGCGCGGTCGCCATCGTGGCGGGACAGCTGATCTTTGAACACACCTGTCGCACCGCAAAGCTTCAGTACTAGCAGCAGTAACGACCACAATGCCAGCAAAGCCGGCCCGACAGCATCTCGCCGCCGGGCCGGCCCTGTATGAAGTGCGGTGGTTGTGCTCGCCTTTGTAACGCCCTAGGCGTAGATGCGCGTGCCGGAGAGGCCGGCCATGGTCTCGGCGGCCTTGTCGAGGGCACCGATGATGCACACACGACCTTTACGGGAGCGCGCAAACTTGATGGCGGCGCGCACCTTGGGCTCCATGGAACCCTTGCCAAACTGGCCCTCGTCGGCCAGACGCTCGGCCTCGTCCGCCGAGACCTCCGTCAGGTCGCGCTGGTCGGGCTTGCCAAAGTTGACCGCCACGTGTTCGACGGCAGTCAGCAAGAACAGCACCTGCGCGTCGCAGTCCTCGGCCAAAAGCTCGCCGCCCATGTCCTTGTCAATGACCGCGGCCACGCCCTTGTAGCAGCCCTTGTCCGCGTAATCGCGCACGACCGGGATGCCACCGCCGCCGCAGGCGATGACGATGAACTCGTTGTCGAGCAGGTTCAGGATCGAATCGGCCTCGACGATCTTCTTGGGCTCGGGAGAGGCCACCACGCGGCGCCATCCGCGGCCGGAATCCTCCACGAACATCTTCTCGGGGTCAGCGGCCATGAGCTCGCGGGCCTGCTCCTCGGTATAAAATGGGCCAATCGGCTTAGTGGGATTCTGGAACGCCGGGTCGTCCGGGTCGCACTCGATCTGCGTCACCACGGTGGCCACGTGCCAGCGCTTGTAGCGGCGATGCATCTCGCGGCCGATGCCCTGCTGCAGGTGGTAGCCGATGTAGCCCTGGCTCATGGCGCCGCATTCGGGCAGGTCCATCTCGGGCGTGCCGATCGCGTTGTGCGCCGCGGCGAAGGCGTTCTGAATCATACCCACCTGCGGGCCGTTGCCGTGGGTGATGATGATCTCGTTGCCCTGCTCGATGAGGCCGATGAGCGCATGCGCGGCGTGGTTCACGCGCTCGATCTGCTCGGCCGGGGTGTCTCCCAGAGCGTTGCCGCCCAGCGCGACAACGATACGGTCGGGCTTGCCGATAGGCTTGGACATAGCGGTTCCCTTCACTGGTCATGTCCCCGGCATGCGCGCGGGGACAGCGTGTGCAGAAGATGATGCGGGGCGCCGCTCGGACGCCCCGCGAGAGGAGAAACGATTACGCAGACGGCTCCTGCTGCGTGATGCAGTGAATGTTGCCGCCGCCATACACGACCTGCTCGGACTTGACGCCTACGCAGCGGTACACGCCCTCGCCCCAGACCTCGTCGTAGATCTTCTGGAGCGTATCGACGGCCAGCTGGTCGTTCTCGTCGCCGTACTGCGGCACGATGACGCCGTGGTTGGTGACGAGGTAGTTCATGTAGGACGCGATCAGCGGCTCATCGGGCACACGGGGCTCTGCGTTCTCGTCGATGTCGATGGAGTCGCAGGAGGCCTGGTCCATATAGAGCGGCTTCACGGGCATGGGAAGCTTGTAGACCTTGAGCTTGCGGCCCTTGGCGTCCACCGCGTTCGAGAGCGTCTCGTACGCCTCGTGGCACTGGCGGTAGAAGGGGTACTCGGGGTCGTCGGTCCAGATGCAGGCCATGACGCCAGGCGCGATGAAGGTCGCGACGTCGTCGATGTGGCCATTCGTCTCACACGGGTCAATACCCTCCTTGACCCAGATGACCTTGTCGACGCCCAGGTACTGCTCGAGGTGCTCGGTCATGTATGCGCGCAGCTCCTCGCTCCAGGGCTGGAACTTAAGGGCGTAGCTCGGCCACAGGTCGTCCTCGTCCTCCTCCACGCGCACGGCAGAGGCGGTGCGGCCCGGAGAGAGCAGGCACTGGTCGGTCACGACGACGGTGCCCTCGCCGTCGACGGTGATCGAGCCGCCCTCGAGAATCATGTCGTCGGGGCGATAGCGGCGGCATCCAGAGAGCTCGGCCATCTTGAGGGCGATCTGCTCGTCCTTGTCCCACGGGAAGTACAGACCGTCGATCATGCCGCCGTACGCGTTGAAGTGCCAGTGGCAGGCGCGCTTGTCGCCCTTGCCGTCGATGACGTACGTCGCGGCGGTGTCGCGGAACCAGGCGTCGTCGGTGGTCATCTCGAGCACCGTGATGTTCTCGTCCTCTTCAAAGACCGCCTTGCAGTTGGCGTAGTCGGCCTGGTTGGCGCACATGTAGACCGGCGTGAACTCGGCGATGGCGCGGGCGATGGCAGCATACTGCTTCTGCGCGGGCTTGGCGCCGTGGGCCCAGGTGTCGGTGCGGTGGGGCCAACCCATCCACACGCGGTCCTGCGGCGCGAACTCGGCGGGCATGTAGAAGCCGTCGGCCTTAGGGGTGGATTCGGACTCGGTGATGGTACGCATGGGAACCTCCAAATCGAGTGGTTATGACCTAAAAGGTTTCGTTGCTGATAGGAACGGGACGGGGAATATCCAGCTCGCCCGGCGTGGCCCCGCCCCGATGGGCGGCAGGAGGCTTTCTCTGCGCATCGCGGGCAGCTGCTCCTGCAGACCGCAAGCGGCTACTCGGCCTTGGCCTCCTCGGCCAGACGCTCCGCCGCAAGCTCCGGCGTAAGTCCGTGATACTCCTCGGCGCGACCGCGTGCGCTCACCACGCGAACGACCTCCCCCACAGCGATGAAGAAGACCACGCCAATGAGAATGGGCAGCTTGTCGGCCACCTCATCCGCCGACAGCGGCACCACCGTGGCGATGATGGCGAGCACGAGCTCGATTGCCGGTATGACGAGCGCCACCATCATGGCCTTGCCCTTGAAGGGGAAGGTGAAGACGCGCGGACGGTCGGCGTCGACGCGGCGCAGCTTCAAAAACGCCGGGAACATGGGGATGTAGGAGATGAGCAGGAACACGACGTTGGCCGAGAAGAGCATCCAGAAGACGCCCTCGGACACCGCGGGGATGGGCACAAGCTGCAGCAGCAGCGCAAGCGTGGCGACGACGCCGTTGACCACCGAGGCGTGCGTGGGCATGCCGGTCTTGGGGTTCTCGTAACCAAACACCTTGGGCATGTTGCCATGCTTGGCGGCATAGCACGCCACAGAGTTCACGCCGAAGGACCACGAGGCCATGTTGGCGAACAGCGTGATCAAAAACACGATGGCGATGACGGAGAAGATCGGCGAGTCACCCACGATGGTGCGCACGGCCACGATCATGCCGAAGTCGGGGTCGATCTGGTCGGCCGGAATCGCCGCGCCGATGCCAAAGCCGCAGAAGAGGTAGATCACACCGATGGCGAGGCCGCCCATGATGATGGCCTTCGGGATGTCGCGCTTGGGGTCGGACATGTCGTTTGCGAACGTGCACACGACCTCGAAGCCCATGAAGTTGAAGATGATAACGGACAGGTAGCCGAGCGCACTCGTGTTGGTGAGGTCGGGCAGGAACGTCTGCGGGCTCATGTCGCCGGCAAATCCATGCTGCGTGGCAAACCAGATGCCCAGCGCGCCCACGGCGACGGCGATGGCAACCTTCAGCACGGCGCCGCCGTTGAGGATCCACTCGGAGTCGGAGACCTTGGAAAAGCCCATGACCACGACGACCCACACGAAAATGAGCTCGATTACCAGCGCCACCGGGAGGTCAAAGCTCACGCCAAAGACCATGCCCAGAATGTCGGGGAACAGCGTTGCGAGCGATGCCACCCACAGCGGGTAGTTCACCCAGTAGTAGTACGAAACGCGCGCGCCCCATTTGTCACCGAGCGCTTCGCGCACCCAGTCGTAGAGGCCGCCCTCAGAGTCGTAGGTGGTTCCCAGCTCGGCGACCACCATGCCGTAGGGCAGCAAAAACGTGAGGATGAGGAAGATCCACCAGAAGAACTGCTGGTTTCCAATGGCCGCAGCGGGAGCGGCGGCCTCGCAGACAAACACGACGCAGATGACCGACGCGATGACGGTCAGAAACGATAGCTTCTTTGCTTTTTCTGCCATGATACAAAATCCTTTGCTCAGTCGTTGCAACGCCGGCGTGCCGTCGCAAGACATGCGAGGGGGTGCCGGCCATACCGTGGCGGAGACGAGCATCCGCCGGTCCAGAAGCGCAGGCGCAGCTCCACAGCTCTAAAGCAGGCGTCTAAAGCACACCTGTGGCTTCCGGACGAGTCACACATTGGTGCGTGGGTCGCACGGCGCGGGCCCGCATGGTCGCCGCGCCGTGCAGCAGAAGGGAAAGCGACCGGAAACGCAAAGAGACAAACGCTCCCGGTTGCCGGGTGGGAGGCGCCAAAGGTCGCCTCAGGCTTCAGGCCTTAGGCCTGCAGTGCCTCGATCTTGGAGAGGGCGGCGTGCAGCTCGTCCTTGCCCGCGTAGTCCACGCCCTCATCGTTGAGCGGCGTGCGGGGACCAAGGGCGGCCAGCAGTGCGCGGATGGAGTGCTTGCGGTTCTCGGCCTCGACCCAGCAGAGTGAACGCTCGGGATCGTCCATGACCTCGTCCACGACCTCCTCGCCGCGGGTGGCGGGCAGGCAGTGCATGAACTTGGAGTTGGGGCCGGCGTAGTTCATCATGTCCATGGTCACCTGGTACTTGGGATAGAACACGTCCATGTAGCTCTCGCCCGAGACCTCCTCGTCATAGAGGCCGTACCACACGTCGGTGTAGATGAAGTCGGCGCCCTTGATGCACTCGATGTCGTCGGAGATGGTGATGGTGCCACCGGAGACCTTGCAGTTCTCCTCGGCGATAGCCACCAGGTCGACCTTGTTCTCGACCTGCAGGCCGCCGTCCGTGACCTGATGGCCCTTGGGACCAAACTGCACGAAGTTCATGCCGATCTTGGAGCAGATGAACATGAGCGAGACGCAGACCTGCGTGGCGTCGCCGATGAACGCGAGCGTGCAGTCCTCGATCTTCTTGCCCTCGGGCAGGTTCTCGAGCATGGTCATGAGGTCGCCCATCTCCTGCGTGGGATGGTTATACTCGGACATGCCGTTGATGACCGGCACGGCAGAGCCGGCGGCAAGGCCCACCACGTCCTTGTGGCGGTCGACGCGCGCCATCATGATGTCAAGCAAGCTGCCCATGACGCGAGCGGTGTCGCCAAGGGACTCGTGGCCGCCCAGCTGGATGCTGCCGGGGCCGTAGAACTGCGCGTGGCCGCCGAGGTCGGTCATGGCCGTCTCGAAGGAGAGGCGCGTGCGGGTGGAGACCTGCTGGAAGATCATGCCGAGACTCTTGTTGCGCAGCAGGTGCGGATAGTAGCCGCCCTCCTTAATGGCCTTCTTCATGGCGAGGCCCAGGTCCTCGATCGCGAGGATCTCCTCTTTGGTGAAGTCGTTGGTGTCGATGAAGTCCTTAACCATGGTTCCTCCTAAACCCGGCGGTCGCGGTTTGGCCCGCGACCTTGTCTCTTGGGACGCCGTGGTGCGCGTCCCCGCTGACTCCATCTTTTCGCCTCGCTCAAAAAAGCGTGAGTTTATGCTGGGTTAAATGCCGCTGGCGGAAATAGGACCGGTCTAAACCGCGCACGCCTCCACAGGTCAGGCGCACACCGCACGCACGGACGCGCCGACGGGCCTGCCGCTCGCCGATTGTGGCGCCTCGAGACGCCTGAGGCGAACGGTCGGATGCGTCCCGCAAACGGCAGGGGGTCTTCGACCCCAACAACACGCGGTGCAGAGGCGTGAACGGTCGATTGAGCACCGCTGGCGGAAATATATCCGCGCTAAACTCAGTAAACCCGCAGCTCACAAATGTGCTTACAGTTTAGACACATTACTGGACAGGAATCGCCCCAAACCGCCGGTACCATCAACTGGAACCCAAATGGCGGATGGAGCGACCATGAACTACGTGTTTTTCTTCTATACGCTCGCGCTTCTGGTGATCTGCGTCCTCACCGCCGCGATCGCCGGTGCGACCTACCTCTCGTGCCGGCGCCGGTCGTACCTCTTTGCCGCCGGCATCTTTGCGCTCTACGCCGTCGAGACCACCGAGATCTTCTTCGGCGAGTACGCCATGCAGAACCTTCCCTTCGACGCCGGCATGTACTACGAGATCACCATGCCGGTCTTTCGCACCGTTGTGATCTCCATACTGAACGGATGCATCTGGGCCATCGTGCTCGACGCGCTCGACCGCATCTCTTCACGCAGGTTTTGGACGCCAGTCGTCGTCTTCGCTCTATCGAACGTGGCGATCCTTGCCCTGCTGCCCACAGGCCCCTGGCGCCAGTGGCTCTACTACACCACGCGGCAGCTGTTCTTGTTCTTCGTGTACGCCTACTGCCTCTACACCTATCGTCGCTCAACGGACCAAAGCTACCGCACGCGGCTCCAGCGGTTTCGCACACCGCTCGCGGTGACTGCCGTCTTGACCCTCGTGGTGCTCATCGAGGACAGCATCGTCATCCTGGGTTCTCCCATGAGCATCTATCCCGACTGGCTGCCCCTCTATCTGTCTGAGCGCAACCTCTCGGAAAACGTGCTCATGTGCTACTTGGCGGTTTTTCTCATTCGCAACGCCGTCAACGTGCTCTCCATCCGCATGAAAGAGGTGCCGCAGAAGGAGGATGTGAGCGACCTGGACCGCCACATCGACGAGCAGATGCCCTTCTATCGCGATGCCCATGGGCTCTCGGCGCGCGAAGCCGAGGTGCTGCGCCTGGTGCTGTTGGGCAAGAACAACCAGGAGATTGCCGATGAGCTCTATCTAGCCGTGGGCACCGTCAAGGCGCACGTGCACAATATCTTGGTCAAGACCGAGCAAAAGACCCGCGACGACGTGTGCGTAGACTTCTGGAAGTCCTGACGGGGCATACGCGCGCCGCCGCACTACTGCCCGTGCCATAGCGCTACCGCACGCGCCGCCGCGCTAGCGATTGCGACGAATGGTGCCGGCAACCAGCCACACCACCGCCGCGGCGGCAAGCCACCCCAAAAGCGGAAGCCAGGAGTCGGTAACGGTTTGGATCACAGCGGACCAGTTGATGCCCTTGGACATGACGTGACTCCTTTCGGTGCAATGCGCTCCAATGGGGACAGCCGCGCGCAGACGGCACACGGCTGCCGGGGATGTGTCGGCTACGCCGCCGCCTCAGCGCCCACCGCGGCTTCAGCGGCGACGTCCGGAGCGGCGTCCGGCGCGGCAGCCGATGCAGCGTCCGGTGCGGAAAGCTTGTCCTGAGCCGCCGCGGGAATCTCGTCCCACGACACCTCTTCCCAGCTCACCACGCCGCGCAACGCAAGCGTCTCGAGCTTGAGATAGGCCCCCTCGCGCAGCTCGTGCGAGGCATCGAACCCCAGCGTCTCCTGCTTGCCCTGGGCATCTGCTGCAGGCAGGTCGTAGTGATAGTCAAAGCCGTTGTTGTTCTCATCTGCCTTGGTGAGGCGCGCGTTATCCACCTGCACGTACCACTCCGACGAGTCCACGAATACCTGCTGGTACCCCCACCAGGCCGCCGCAGCCGCCGCACAAATGACCAAACACGTCACGACGATTCCCAGTACGCGTTTCACAGCGCACCCCTTTCAACCTATTGCTGTTGTTCCCTGTTGTGTGTCGTGCGTCTCCAGCAGGGGCGGGGCTGGATGCCACCACCCCTGCTTCGAAGGCCGGCGCCTCCGGCGGAGCTCGCGGTCGAAGTCCGCCGCTCTGGCGGGCCCCTGCCGCTCGACCGACTACTCCCCGTGACGCACTCGGACGGCGTCGCGAATGATGCCCTTGCTCATGAGATAGGTCACCAGGAAGTACCCGCCGTAGGCCACGACAAAAATCGCCGCCGTAAGCCCCACCGTGCCACCGATGGACATGCCGCCAAACAGCGCCACGAGTTCGATGATCACCGAGAGCGCCACGCAGGAGTGCGCGATGCCCATCACCAGCGGAAAGACGAAGAAGATCGCCTGCTGCACCAGCACCGAATGCGAGATCTCGCGCGTGGAGGTGCCCAGCTCAGACAGGATGCGGTAGTTGGGGCCGGCGTCGGCCACACCCGAGAGCTGCTGGATGGTGAGAATGGCAGCGCATGCGACCACGAGCACAAAGCCGATGTAGATGGCCAGGTAGCTGATGAGGCCGTTCATGGAGTCCACCGACTGGTAGGTCGTCGTGCGCGTCGCCTCGACGCCCCACCCAGCCACGACATCGCCTTGGCTGTTCGTGATCTCGCCGTACGAGCGGGGCTCCGACACGTAGTCGTCACCGTCCTGCACGCTGACGCCGTCGGCGTAGTTGCACAGCAGGTATCCGTAGTAAAGCGGCAGGTTCAGCGAATCGACCACATCGTCGGGCAGCACGATCGTGCCGGAATTCATGCCCATCGAGGAGTTGATGAAGACGCTCGCCTCCACGTCCACGCGATCCTGCACGGGATGCAGCGACCGCCCGCCGATCGTAAGGCCTATGCCCTGGCCGAGCACGGCGTTGTACACCCGGTTCACGGTGTCGCCCATATCGGAGAGAAGCGTGTAGCCGTCCTCGCCCACATCGAGCGCATCCATTCCTCGGAAGGCGCGGTACGCGTTGTAGTCGCTCGCGCGCATCACCATAAGCCCCAGCGTCTCCACGCCCGCGTCGCTCACGCCCTTGGGCAACGGCATGTTCACCGCATCGCACAGGCCCTGCAGCGACACGACCGGGGCATCTGTGCCCAGCGGCGTCGAGTCGTAGGCGTTGACCTCTACGTAGTCGCCCACAATCGACTGCAGATCGAACGGCTGCCCCTCGCGCTCACCCGACATAAACGTGTCGGCCTCGCTTGCCTTCATAAGGTCCACCGGCTCCGTCGCCACCGCATAGTGCGTGGGCGACGGGTCTTCGGGTGCATCGCCCGAGGCGTTCATCTCGTCGACCGTCTGTGGGCTAAAGTACACAAGGCAGCGCGTGAAATCCACGGGCGTGCCGCGGTCCACGTTTTCGTTCATGACGCTTGCGAGCGACATGCCCGCCGTGACCGACGTGATGGCCAAAAAGAGAATCATGGCGATCATGGCCATAGAGAAGCTCACCGTGTTCACCTTCGCGGCAAGCTGACGCAGCGTGACCATGTTGAGGCCGCGCCAGTAGATGCCGCGAGCGCCCTGCAGCGCCTTGAGCAAAAAGCCCGAAAGCCCAAAGAAGAAAAGAATCGTGCCCACCACGACGATGATAGTGGTGATGAGAAACGCCTGCATGGCCTGGGGCGAGCCGTCGTAGGGCAGGCCGTCGTTGAGCAGGCGCACATACGCCACGATGATCGCCGCCAGCCCCACGATGAAAATCGCCGCCGAGACCCAGGGGTTCCGTGTTTTGATGGTCTCGTTTTTGCGGCTTGCACTCATGAGGTCGATGATGCGGGCGCGGGCGACCACGCGCAGGTTGAAGATGAGCGTCACCAGGAAGATCGCGACCAGGCATCCCACGGTGGTCATGAAGGCGCCAACCGAGAAGAAGAAGTGGAAGTTGGCGATCTGCGTCTTGAAGAGCGACGCTGTGAAAAACACCATGAGCTGCGAGAGCGCAAGGCCCAGCACCACACCAAGCACCAGCGCCGCAAGCGACACGAACAGGGTCTCGAGCGCCATGATGCGGGCCACCTGTCCGCGACTCATGCCAAGCACCTGGTACAGGCCAAACTCCTTCTTGCGCCGCTTCATGATGAAGTTGTTCGCATACACCATAAGAAAGCCCATGACCACGGCAAGAAACACCGTGAGGCCCGAAATGATGCTGCCAAGCGTCTCGCCCATGCCGGCGTTTTCCTGGGTGACGCCGGCGATGTCCACCTGCAGGGAGATGGTGTTGAACGCATAGAACACGGTGACGGCCAGCGTGAGCGTAAGCAGGTAAACGAGGTAGTCTTTACCCGCACGCCGCACGTTGCCCAAAGCGATCTTACAGAGCATCGGACCCCTCCCCGCCCATCATGGCCACGACCTCCATGATGCGTTCGAAGAACTCCTGGCGCGTGGAGTCGCCGCGACGCAGCTCCGTAAAGATGCGCCCGTCGCGGATGAAGAGCACACGGTGCGTGTAGCTCGCGGCAAAGCTGTCGTGCGTAACCATGAGCACCGTCGCCTGATAGCTCTTGTTCATGGCTTCGAAGCTCTCAAGCAGCAGGCGCGCGTTTTTGGAGTCAAGCGCGCCTGTGGGCTCGTCGGCCATGATGATGGCGGGGTCGGTCACGAGCGCGCGAGCTGCGGCAACGCGCTGCTGCTGCCCGCCCGAAAGCTGATAGGGATACTTGTCGAGCGTCTCGTGGATGCCAAGACGGCCGGCGACCTCTTCGACGCGGCTCAGCACCTCCTTGGCAGGTACATGGCTGATGGTAAGCGGCAGCGCGATGTTCTCGCGCGCGGTGAGGGTGTCCAGCAGGTTGGAGTCCTGGAAGATAAAGCCCAGCTGCTCGCGGCGGAATCGCGTGAGCTTAGAGGACTTGAGCTTCGTGACGTCCTCGCCCATTACAAGCACGTTGCCGCTCGTGACTGCATCGATGGTGGACACGCAGTTGAGCAGGGTCGACTTGCCCGATCCCGACGCGCCCATGATGCCTACGAAATCGCCCTTCATGACGGTAAACGACACGTCGACGAGCGCTCGGGTCAGGTTGCCGCGCGCGCCATAGACCTTCTCGATGTGGCGGACGTCTAGGACCGGCTGTTGGCGGGCGGAGGGCGCGAAGGCCGGGGCCGCACCCTTGCGGGCCGCCTGCGCATCCAGACGCATGTGCACCCCGGGGGCCGCAGGCGCGGACGTGGTCGGCGCTGTGGTGGCTGCGGTCGGCGGCACGGCGGCTGCTGCCGGCGCCGTGGTCGAAGCGTTCGGTGCCACAACCGCAGCGTTCGGCGCGACCTGGGCAGGGACCGTAGGCGCAGCGCCGTGACGGGACGAAGCGGCGCCAGGCCGTGTGGGAACATTCGTGAGGCGATTCATGGTATTCCTTCCTCGTAGACGCCGCACCGCGGGCGGGGCTACGTCGCGGGCGAAGCCACGTCGCGGGCGGGGCGTCCATATCGTTCAGAGCAGGAGCGCCTTGCCGGCGCCTCTCACCGCGTGCGGCCGGGACGGCACACCGCCCCGGCCCCGGCGATTATCAGTTGCCTGTCTTCCAGAGAAGCCAGATCATACCCAGCGAGAGCACCGCCATAATGACGAGCCAGGCGATCATCTCGACAAGCGACATGCCGGCTCGCGTCACCCGACCATGCTTGCGCTCAGCCGGCCTCACCGCATATGGGTTGCGGTCGGTAACACCATACGTAGCGGGCCTTGGGGTCGTTGCGGTTGCATTTGTGATGTTCATCATCGACACCTCCTGACCCTATACTCGCAGCACCGCCCACGCGCTGCCATCGATTTGGCTTACAGCGAGCTTGCGCTTTTGTAAGGTATGCTGAAGGAAGCCTTAAGCGGCAGGTGGTGGCTGCTATCTGCTAGGATGCATATGCGTTTCTATCCCCGAGTGCATCTGGAGGAGCCCCATGAAAACCGTCCGCGTATCCGCCGGCATCATCTGCCGCGACGGAAACCATGACGAGGTGCTCGCGGTCCAGCGCGGCTATGGGGATATGGCAGGGCTCTGGGAGTTCCCGGGCGGCAAGATCGAGCGCGACGAGACGCCCGAGGACGCTTGCCGGCGCGAACTTGCCGAGGAGCTTCAGGTGCGCGTCACCAACCTGCGGGATTTCTATACCGTCGAATACGACTACCCCGACTTTCACCTGTCCATGGAGTGCTTCTTCTGCGAGCTTGACGACGCATCGAAGGAGCCACAGCGCTCTGACCGCCAGCTCGACATTCGCTGGGTGTCTCGGCGCTCCCTGGCCACGCTGGAATGGATGCCGGCAGATCAGGGGCTTATCGATGCCCTCTCCGAGACGCACGACGCCGCGTCCGAACAGGCGCTGGTCAAGCGCCGCCACGACAGCCGCCACTCCATGCAGGGCAATCGCGGCAAGAACACCAAGCCCGAGCTGCTTGTGCGCCAGCGCCTGCGAGCCGCCGGACTCACCGGCTATCGCCTGCAGTGGAAAAAGGTGCCGGGCCGTCCCGACATCGCGTTTCCCGGCCGCAAGGTTGCCATCTTTGTAAACGGGTGCTTCTGGCATCGCTGCCCGCACTGCCATCCCAGCACCCCCAAGCGCAATACCGAGTTTTGGGAGGCCAAGTTTCGCCGCAACGTCGAGCGTGACGCTAAGGCTATCTCCGAGCTTACCGAGATGGGTTGGACCCCTATAACGATTTGGGAATGCCAGCTCAAACGCGACTGTATCGACGAGACCATGGACAAGGTCATCGCCACGGTGCGCGCCGCCAAGCGATAGAGCAGCCAGGCTACCGCACGGGCGGGAGTGCCTCGGCCTTGGGCGGCAGCCGGCGGCGCCGCAGACGCATTCATGGTTTCATCACGGCTCGGCCATGGTTTCGCCACAATATCCCACCTGTACAGGCGCCTGTCTCACACGCTGCAACTGGCTCAGATTTCGCATACCACCTGCGGAATCACGGGTCCTTCACGAAGGCGTAAGAAGGTCTTAAGCAGGCTTGTGGTGTAGCTTCTCGGCACCCTGGACATAATGAGGTCAGCGCAGGAGAAGCAGCACTCCTTGCGCGTATGGTACAGGTGGTGAGCGAGGAGGCTATCGCATGTTTTCTCCCAGAGACGCAGCTGACACACGAGCAGCCATGCAGCCATCCTCACATGCGGACCAACTCTCCTTCCCCCCGACACAGAGATCAGGCCTCCTCAGCTCCCCCACCGCTCGCCAGCAGTCGGCTGCATCGCATCGCTCGCGCGACCAGCGGGACAACCTTGTATCGTCCTGCCGCGCGCTGCTCGATGCATTAAGCGTGCAGCCCCTTAATCACGCGGCAGCGCTGTAAAGGCTTTCTCTCCCCTTCCCCTTCTACAGCGCGCCGCCTTTGTGGCGACTCGCAGAAAACCCGGCTCCGAAACCTCGGACGCCGGGTTTTCTGTTATGAGCGGGATTGTTACACGGGCAATCGCACGAGCAGTCACGCACAACCGGCACGGCGCCACGGCCGCATCGCGTTGCACAGTGCACCGTTACCACGGTGGGGCTCGCGCTGCGATTGCGCCGCGCGAGCCCCACCGATGTTGTGCGACGCTTCACCGCCGCTATGCTCCGCCGCTGTTGGACGACGTGCGCTTTGCTACATGAGCTCGCAGACGTTTTGGGCAAACGCTACGGGGTCCTCAGGCAGCAGGCCCTCAACGAGCAGCGCCTGATCGTAGAGCAGACCTGCATAGAGCTTCAGCTTGTCGGTGTCGCCTGCCTCCTGAGCAGCGGCCAGCTTCTGGAAAACCGGATGCTTCGCGTTGAGCTCCAGCACGCGCTGCGCCTGCGGCACGCCGGGCATATCGCCATCCGGGCCCTTCTTCAGGACCTTCTCCATCTCGAGCGACAGCGGGCCTTCGGTCGTGATGCATGCCGGTGCGCTCGCCGCATCAACCAGACGCGACGACACGGCGACCTTCTCGACCTTGTCGCCGAGCGCCTCCTTCATGGCGTCGAACAGGCCCTCGTGCTCCTTGGTTGCCTCCTCGGCATCCTTCTTCTCGTCCTCGGTGGCAAGGTCGAGGTCGCCGGTCGCGACGTTCTTGAGCGCCAGATGACGGTCCTCGGTCTCGGGCTCGGCGCCGTCGGCCTGGGCCTTCTCGGCCGCCTCGCGCGCCGCGTCATCCTCGTAGACCTTGGGCATATCCCTAGCCACGTATTCACGCATGGACTGGAAGGTGAACTCGTCCACGTCCTGCGTGCACAGCAGCACGTCGTAGCCGCGCGCCAGCACGCCCGTCACCACCGGCATCTTCGCCAGACGCTCGCGGTCGTCGCCCGCGGCGTAATAGATGGCCTTCTGACCTTCGGGCATGGCTTTCGCATACTCGGCAAGCGTGACCATCTTCTGCTCTTTCGCGCTCCAGAGCAGCAGCAGGTCGGCCAGCTCGGAGGCCTTCGCGCCATAGCTCGCATAGATGCCGTACTTGAGGCCGCGACCGAAGTTCTCGAAGAACTTCTCGTAGGTCTCACGGTCGTTGTCACGCATGTCCTCCAGCTCGCTCGTGATCTTCTTCTCCACGCGGCGGGCGATGGCGCGCAGCTGGCGATCGTGCTGCAAGGTCTCACGGGAAATGTTAAGCGACACGTCGGCCGAGTCGACCACGCCGCGCACGAAGTTGTAGTAGTCGGGCAGCAGGTCAGCGCACTTCTCCATGATCATGACGTTGGAGCTGTAGAGCGCGAGGCCCTTCTCGTAGTCTTTGCTGTACAGGTCGAACGGCGCACGGCCAGGGATAAACAGCAGTGCGTCGTACTCGAGCGCGCCCTCGGCATGGAAGCTGATGGCGCGGGCCGGGTTCTCAAAATCATGGAAGGTGCTCTTGTAGAACTCGTTGTAGTCATCCTGGCTTACGTCCGAGCTGCGCTTCTTCCAAATCGGCGTCATGGAGTTGATGGTCTCAAGCTCCTGATAGTCCTCATACTCGGGCTTGTAGTCGTCGCCGGCGTCCTCGGGCTTGGGCTTCTGGCGGGACTTCGTGACCATCATCTGAATCGGGTAGCGCACGTAGTTGCTATAGCGCTTGATGAGGTCCTTGAGGCCCCACTCGGTGAGATAGCGATCGTAGTTCTCGCCCTCCTCGCCATCGTGACCGGGCTCGTTCTCGCGCACTGTGAGGATGACGTCGGTGCCATGGGTCGCGCGCTCGCCCGGCTCGATGGTATAGCCCTCTAGGCCGTCGCTCTCCCACACATGTGCGGTGTCCTCGCCATACGCGCGCGACACCACGCGGACGCGGCTTGCGACCATGAACGCCGAGTAGAAACCCACGCCAAACTGGCCGATGATGTCTACGGCGTCGCCCTGGCTCTGGGCGTTTGCCTCCTTGAACTCCTCGCTGCCGGAGTGTGCGATGGTGCCCAGGTTGCGCTCAAGCTCCTCCTCGGTCATGCCGATGCCATTGTCCGAGATCGTGATCGTGCGGGCATCGCGATCGAAGGCAACGCGAATAGCCAGGTCGCCTTCATCGAGCTTGACGCTATCGTCAGAAAGGCTCTTGAAGTTCAGCTTGTCCACGGCGTCGGACGCATTCGAGATCAGCTCGCGCAGGAAGATCTCCTTGTTGGTGTAAATCGAGTTAATCATGAGGTCGAGGAGCTTCTTGCTCTCGGTCTTGAATTGACGCATGTACCGTCATCCCTTCTGCCTGCAATACGGGATTGCACCCGTCTGACGCCTCGTGGGCCATTGTTCATGTTCCTAGTGCATAGTACCCATCTGGACGCTCATAAAACCTTAGTGTTAAAGACTTAGATTATTTCATTGAACAGCCGCAACGTTCCCAGTGCATGCATTGAGGCGCATACAAAACACCTGCCGCCGGCAAAACACACCGCCCACCATGATGCGCTCATTTCGATCGCGCTGGGAATTCACGCTAGAAATCGTTTGTGTGGTCAATTTACCCACTGAGGTAGTTTTTTGAGGCGCCTCGATGTTACATGCATACGCCAAAAGGCGCTAATAACACCCCATTTACTGCACGCCCACCGGAAAAATGGCTCCGTTGAGGCGCGAGGACGCCCTTGTACGTCCAAGTTGGAGATAAGAAAAACTACCTCAGTGGGTAAATTGACCACCCATTTGATTTTTAGCGTACGCGAGAGTGGAAGCAGCGGATTTTTGATACACAACTGACTGTAGTTTATACATTTTGGCGATTGGAGCAGGACATGCGAGCCTGCGTCTGCAACATATCGGGATTGGAGCTGCTGCGTTCGTATGGACGCCTCCTGCCCGAGCTGCTTGAACTTCCCCGAACCTCAAAAACGACCGGCTTGGGCATCCCGCCGCACGCAATCCTGGAAGATGAGCTCGTTAGAGTGGGCGTAAAGACCCGGCCCTACCACCTGATGGTGGGATCTCACGCAGACTGGCGCAGCCGTGATGATGTCGTTTGCCATAAACAGCTAACAGACCTACCGCGTCGCAGCCTAATTGTTGTGAACAGGTGCATTCTGGTAACTGGCCCAGAGCTGCTCTTCTGTGACCTTGCCTCCAGCAGCGCTCTCGACGAACTTGACCTTATATTAATCGGCTATGAGCTGTGCGGGACGTACGTAGTCGACCAATCCTGGGACGGATTGGTAAACACGGGGATTGCCATGACGTCCGTCGAGAAGATAGCCCGCTTAGCAGACCAGCTGCCCCACAGGAGAGGCATAAAACGAGCTCGCGGGGCCCTTTCGCTTATCCGCAACGGCTCGAACTCTCCCATGGAAACCATACTGTGCATGCTGCTTACCCTCCCACGCCGCCTTGGCGGGTTGGACCTGGGTCCCGTTGCGTTGAACTATCAGGTCCAGACCTCCACCGGCCCACGCTGGATAGACGCGGCGTTCGTGGCATACAACCTAGGTCTCGAATATAAAGGCAAAGAGGCGCATTCACTTGAACGCACAAGCCGCGACGACCGCCGCCAGAACAAGATTGCCGGCACCGGCATGACCATCTTGAACGTCTGGTATGACGACCTTGTTCAAGAGCATTTGTTTCAGCAGCTCGTAGACGACATCGCTCGGGCCACGGGGCGCCGGATACGCGTGCGCAGCGACGCGTTTGCCACGCGCCAGCAGCTTCTTCGCCAGAAGCTGCTGCCTGCGATCGAGCGCTATGGGAGCTTCTTGTAACTAACCCGGCCGGCCGCCACGTTCGCGGTCCACAGGCAGCGCGCTCGCGCCGGCGCATGCCGGCGCCGCACGAAAGACATGTGCTACAAGCGGCACTTATTCCGATGCGCCGTCCAAACGCTTTGCCATCCACACGTGCGGCTGGCCCTCATCCTCGTAGTCGACCGGCGCGATGGGGTCGTAACCCAGTTTGGCATACATGCCCTGCACATACTCCTGACCGTGCAGCTTCATAACGCGCGCACCAGCGGCCGCGGCGAGGCGCGCGGCCTCGCGCGCCAACATGCTTGCCAGGCCCTGCCGACGAAATGCGGGCATCACTGCCACGCGACCCAGCAGGTAAATCTCCTGGGGTGTGACATTGGCGTCAAGGGCGCTTGCAGGAGCGTGTGGAGCATCGGGTGCAAATGCATGCTCAAGCGGCTCGGGGAAGGTGCGGGCGCATCCGGCGAGTTCGCCGTCCACATAAGCGGTCACATGGATGCATTCGGGCACGTCATCGAGTGGTTCGAACTCGTTTTCGTACCCCTGTTCCTCCATGAAGACAGCGCGGCGCACCGCGAACGCATCGTCGCGATTCCCCTGCTCAATGGTGATACTCATATGGCACTCCCCCTCGATTGCCCCTCAAACGCCTTTCGAAACAGATTCTCGGCATCCAAACGCTCTGGGCACCACACGGAATCCGTAGAAAAACGGCGCCGCACCGTTATCGGTGCGGCGCCGTTGGATTGTTATCGCATCATGCGACGATACGCGCGCTAGGCCAGCAGCTCGCGCACGGCAGCCTCCACGCCGTCGGCGTCAAGGCCATACTTCTTCAGCAGGTCGACCGCGGGGCCAGACTCGCCATACACGTCCTGCACGCCGACCTTCTTCACCGGAACGGGGCAGGACTCGGCCAGCACGTCGCACACGGCGCTGCCCAGGCCGCCGATCACCGAGTGCTCCTCGGCGGTGACGACCTTGCCGGTCTTACGCGCGCTCGCAATGATGGTTTCAGCATCGATCGGCTTGATGGTGTGCATGTCGATGACCTCGGCGTCGATGCCGTCGGCAGCCAGCTTCTCGGCGGCCTCGAGCGCGGCGGCAACCATGAGGCCGCAGGCGACGATGGTGACGTCTGCGCCCTCGCGCATGACGATGCCCTTGCCGATTTCGAACGAGTAGTCCGGGCGGTCGTTGATGACCGGGGTGGCCAGGCGACCAAAGCGCATGTAGACCGGGCCCTCGTACTCGTAGGCGGCGCGGACGCACGCACGAGCCTCTACGTCGTCGGCAGGCACGATCACCGTCATGCCGGGGATGGTGCGCATGAGGGCGATATCCTCGTTGCACTGGTGGGTAGCGCCGTCCTCGCCCACGGAGATGCCGGCGTGCGTGGCGCCGACCTTCACGTTGAGGTGCGGGTACCCGATGGAGTTGCGCACCTGCTCAAAGGCGCGGCCAGCGGCGAACATCGCAAAGGTGCTTGCAAAGGCGACGCGGCCGGTGGTCGCAACGCCCGCAGCAAGGCCCATCATGTTGGACTCGGCGATGCCGGCGTCAAAGAAGCGGTCGGGATAGGCGGCCTTGAACTTACCGGTCTGCGTGGCAGCGGCGAGGTCGGCGTCAAAGACGACGAAGTCATCGTGCTCGGCGCCCAGCTCGACCAGGGCCTCGCCATAGCTCTGGCGCGTGGCGATCTTCTTCACATCTGCCATCTCTAGGCCTCCTTCGAAAGCTCGGCCATGGCCTGCTCGAACTCTTCATCGTTGGGGGCTTTGCCGTGCCAGCCCACCTGGTTCTCCATGAACGAGACGCCCTTGCCCTTGACCGTCTCGCAGACGATGCACGTCGGGGCACCGGTGGTCTCGCGGGCCTCGGCGAAAGCCGCGCGAAGCTGCGCCATGTCATTGCCGTCGGCGACCTCGATCACGTGGAACTTGAAGGCGCGGAACTTGTCGGCGATGGGCATCGCGGAGTTGACCTCCTCGATGGTGCCGTCGATCTGCAGGCCGTTGTGGTCGACGATCACGCAGAGGTTGTCGAGCTGGTGGTTGCCGGCAAACATGGCAGCCTCCCAGACCTGACCCTCCTCGATCTCGCCGTCGCCCAGCAGCGCATAGGTGCGATAGGTATCGCCCCAGTGCTTAGCGGCAAGCGCCATGCCCACCGCGGCCGAGATGCCCTGGCCAAGCGAGCCGGTGGACATATCGACACCCGGGGTGTCGTTCATGTTGGGGTGACCCTGCAGGTGAGAACCGATGTGGCGCAGCGTCTCCAGGTCCTCCTTGGGGAAGTAGCCGCGCTCGGCAAGCGTGGCGTACAGGCCCGGCGCGCAATGGCCCTTCGACAGCACGAAGCGGTCGCGGTCGGCCTTGTGCGGGTCGGCCGGATCGATGTTCATCTCTTCAAAATACAGATACGTCATGATGTCGGCAGCGCCAAGCGAACCGCCCGGGTGGCCGGACTTCGCGGCGTGCGTACCGATGATGACGCCTTTGCGGACCTCGTTCGCGACCTTCTTCAGCTGGTCGTCGGTCATGAGGTGCCTCCTTTCAAAGCATGCCCGCCCCAGGGCAAGACCCCGCGGCGGGCGTGACAAAACAGCGCCTTACTGGGCGTCAACGACCTTCTTCCAGTCGGCCTCGAAGGAGGCCAGGCCCTGGTCGGTGAGCGGGTGCTTGAGGCACTTCTTGAGCGCGGCGAACGGCACGGTGGCGATGTCGGCTCCGAGCAGGGCCGCCTGGGTCACGTGGTTCGGGGTGCGCACCGAGGCGGTGATGATCTCCACCTGGTCGTCGACGTTCTTGCCCGTCCAGTCGTAGTTCTTGACGCAGGTCACGACGTTGGCGAGCTGCTCGATGCCGTCCTCGGCGATGTCGTCGAAGCGGCCCACGAACGGGCTGATGTAGCGGGCGCCGGCGTTGGC
>NZ_NFJW01000017.1 GCF_002160065.1 Collinsella sp. An2
GAATCCTACACCTGCGGGGACGCGTCCGGAAGGCCGCCCGCAAGGGCGCGCCCCCGTCGCGCTAGGTGCGGAAACGCCCTGATCGCTCAAAGCGTTTCGCTGAGGTTGAAAATCAACCGAAACCACGCTGAGCGCCGGGACGAACGATGTCGGGGACAAGTTGCCCGACGTACGATCGGGCTTGAGGCGCAGACGCAGAATGCTACGACGCGCGCTGTGGGGCTGGCACGCAAAGGAGACGGGCGCCGCTCTAACATCGCACATGCGCACCACGTCTACTATATATAAGTGTACGTGAGACTCACCCGCGCGCGGCTCTGCCAGGCACCGCGCGGACGATACAGGGAAGAGGGGCATGCCATGCGGAAGATGCGACTGGCGAAACGAGAGCTGCGAGAGCAGGAACAGCTGCGAGAGATTGTCGACACCTGCCAGACCGTGCGCGTAGGCTACAGTGACGATGAAGGCATGGCGATCGTGCCCATGAGCTTTGGCTACGAATGGACCGGGGACGACGCAGAAGCGAAGCACCTCGTGCTGTGGCTTCATTCCGCGGGCGAAGGACGAAAGGCGGATGCCTTCTCGCGCAACGGCGAGGCCGGCGTGCCCGTGGCAATCGAAATGGATATTGAAGACGGACTCATCACCGGCGATTATAGCTGCGCCTATTCTTACGCCTACCGCAGCATCATGGGCGCGGGCACGATTCGTCCCGCGGTGACGGTGGACGAGAAACGGCACGGCCTCGACCGCATCATGGAGCACCTGGCGCCCGGGTATCCCACGGGCTATTCCGATGAAGCGCTCGAGCGTGTCTTCGTGTGGCGCGTTGACCTCGACCACATCACCGGAAAGCAGCGTGCCCCGAAATAGAACGCCCAGCAGAGCACCTAGCAGAACGCCTAGGGAGGGCGGCTCCGCCATGAGCACTTGCTGGCGATTCGTCAACGCTCAGTAATGTTCCGGAATCAGCCTCGATTTTGAAGCGAAACTGAGCGTTGGCGAACAGGGCGGCCGTCGACACTCAGTTTCGCCCCACATGCTTCGCTCCACACGCCTCGCTCCACACGTATTACGCGGCGCACCTGATGCCCGGACCCGTCACCGCGCTCACATTCTCTTCCCTTCTATGCAAAACGCCCTGCATCGCATGAGCGGTGCAGGGCGTTGCAGTTCCCGATATGTTGAGAACGCTACTCGGCGGCAGCCTCGGTCTCAGCAGCCTCGGCAGGAGCCTCAGCGGGCTCAGCGGCAGCCTTAGCAGCCTCGGCCTCGGCCTTCTTGGCGGCCTCGGCGGCGTACTTCTCAGCACGCTTGGCCTTTTCGGCAGCCTTGGCCTCGCGCTCGGCA
Source organism: Collinsella sp. An2 (assembly GCF_002160065.1). GTDB lineage: Bacteria > Actinomycetota > Coriobacteriia > Coriobacteriales > Coriobacteriaceae > Limicola. Next base: position 1,351 of record NZ_NFJW01000017.1, read on the forward strand.
GCCTTCTTGGCAGCGGCCTCCTCGGCGGCCTTGGAGCGAGCAGCCTTCTTGGCAGCCTCGCGCTCGAGGGCGGCCTGAGCAGCGCCACCGAACTTGTCGGCGAAGCGCTGGACGCGTCCACCGGTGTCAACGAACTTCTGCTGACCGGTGTAGAACGGGTGGCACTCGTTGCAAAGCTCGACGCGGATCTCCGGGACCGTAGCGCGGGTCACGAAGGTGTTGCCGCAGGAGCAGCGAACCGTGCACTCCATGTACTCGGGATGGATTCCAGGTTTCATAGCAGGGACTCCTTATGGTCGTGTCCTGGTTACCAATCAGGACGTAAGGCGTCTTGGTTTCCGACCAAGACAGAACAAGCCGATAGTGTAGCACACCGTCGATCTTCCTTTGCCGCACGACATTGCGCCACAAAAGGTTCACCAACGCGGCGACTGCTCGGCCGAGAAGTCCGGCTGGCCGCTTCTGCCAGTCGGTTCCGCTCGCCGCTTCCACTCGTCCCCTCCGCCCGCCGCCCGGCTCGCCGCTTCTGCCCGTCGGTTCCGCTCGCCGCTTCTACCCGTGCCGCCAGTCGCCCCCGCCCGCCGCCCCTAGTCGCCCCTGCTCGCCGCTGCACGCGGCGCGCCTTGCCCCCCTCTCTCTCTTAACGCGCCTTCATATCTGTGTTGCCTGCGTGTGTCGTGATAACGAGGACGAATGAACCGAGCTTAGACGCGGGTACAATGCTGGATACGTGCATCGCTTTCGGCTGGAGCGACATGGCTCTGCCCCGCAGCACAAGCGCATGCCGCACCTCGCGGGCGAACGGTCGCCCAGCGAGCTCGGGGGCCAGCCGGTCTCCCGGCCCAATCCCCGCGGGCCCGCCCCGCCAACCAGAAAGGACTTCCATGGCCGACCTCGCCTCGAACCGCATCGTCATCACCGTCCTCGGCAAGAACCGCCCCGGCATCGTCGCCGGCATCTCGCGCGTCCTCGGCGAGGCCACGGTAGACATCCGCGACATCACGCAGAGCATCATCGAGGACATCTTCACCATGACCATGCTCGCCGACATGGGCGACTCCCCGTTGGACTTTACCGAGCTCCAGGAGAAGCTGCAGGCCGCCGGCGACGAGATCGGCGTCACCGTTCAGATGCAGCGCGAGGACGTTTTCAACTTCATGTATCGCCTGTAAGCCACAGACTCGCAGGCCTCGAGGGACGCGCCGCCATCCGCAGGTAGTAAGCACCGCGCCAAAGCGGCGCGCCTCGACACCGACAATCGGCACACCGCACGAAGCGTCTGCACCGACGCTCGCTTTGTCTTAACCATAGGGATCATCTAGATGGGAGGCAGCTGTGATAGATCAGTATTACAACCACAGCACCGTATATCAGCGCCATACAACGGACTTTGCTAAATCGCGTCGCCTCTCGCCGGCATCGAAGCGCCTGTACACGGGCGCCTCGATGGAACCCTATGATGAAGAGCTCTACCGCGAGCATAACGTCAAGCGCGGCCTGCGCAACGCCGACGGATCCGGTGTGGTCGCCGGCCTTACGCGCATCTCCGACGTTCACGGATACCGTATAGAAGACGGCGAGTTCATTCCCGACGAGGGCAAACTCACCATTCGCGGCTATGACATCGCCGACCTCATCGACAACGCACAGGCCGAGGACCGTTTTGGCTACGAAGAGCTCGCCTACCTGCTGCTGACCGGAGCACTTCCCCGCTACGACGAGCTCGAGAGCATCGGCGCGCGCATCGGCAGCCTGCGCCTGCTGGAGGACGAGTACATCTCGGAGTTTCCTATCGCTACGAAATCCAAGAGCATCATGAACGTGCTTCAGCGCGCCGTGCTGCTGCTCTACGCATTCGACGAGACGCCCGACGACACGTCGGCGCCCCATGAGGTAGACGTGGCGCTGTCGCTGCTCGCCCGTTTGCCGCGCATCGCCGCGATCGCCCACATCACGCACGAGGCCGAGACGAGCGGCGTGCGCGTTGTGGTGCCCGCGCCCAACGCGTCGTCCTCCATGGCCGAGGCCATCCTGGAAGTGCTGCGCGGCGGCCCCGACTTCACCCATGAAGAGGCCATGCTCCTCGACGTCATGCTCATGCTCCACGCCGAACACGGCGGCGGCAACAACTCGACCTTCGCATGCCGCGTGCTTTCGTCCTCCGCGACCGACGCGTACTCTGCCTATGCCGCAGCCATCGGCTCGCTCAAGGGGCCTCGCCACGGCGGCGCGAACGCCCAGGTCACCAAGATGCACGCGGACATTCGCGAGCACGTCGAGCACTGGGACGATGACGACGAGGTTGCAGACTACCTGGCAAAGATCCTGCGCCGCGAGGCCTTCGACCATTCGGGCCTCATCTACGGCATGGGACACGCGATCTACACGCTCTCCGACCCGCGCGCCCAAATTTGCAAGCGCTATGCGCGCCATCTGGCCGAAGACAAGGGTCTGGGCGAGGAGTTTGCCCTCATCGAGCGCATTGAGCGGTTGGCACCCGAGGTCATGCGCGACGTGCGCGGCACCACGAAGCCCATCTGTGCCAACATCGACCTCTACACGGGGTTCATCTACAATATCCTGGGCGTGCCCGAGACCCTCTTCACCCCGCTGTTCGCCGTGGCCCGCATGGCAGGTTGGGCAGCTCATCGCATGGAAGAGCTCTACGGCGCCCACCGGATCATCCGCCCCGCGTACAACTCGGTCATGGACGACGTCACCTACGTGCCTATCGCCGATCGTCACTAGCGTCGCGTCCTGCCGAGCGAGCCGCATGTAAGAACCAGGACTCCCATGATCGTATTCTCCGACCTCGACGGAACGTTTTTCGACTCGCACAAGCGCATTCCCGCGCTGAATGCCAAGGCGATGGACGAGCTTGCCGCACGCAGCATAGAATTCGTGCCCTGCTCGGGACGTCCCCTGGCCGGCATCGTTCCCGAGGTGCTGGAGCATCCGTCGGTGCACTACGCCATCTCAGCAAACGGCGCCGCGGTGACCGACGTTCGCACGGGGATGACGCTGCATCGCATTGACCTGGGGCTTGAGCGGGCACTCGCCATATACCAGCTTGCCTGCAACCACGACGTGACCTTCGACTTCTTCGCCGACGGCCACGACTACATGTGCCGCGAGCAATACGACCGCCTGGCCGAGTTCGTGGACGACCCCTATGTGCTCGCCTCCATGCGCACCACGCGTACCCCGTTCGACGGTGACCCCGTGGACTTCGCGTATACGCTAAAGCACATCGAGCGCATCGCCATCTACTGGCGCGACCCCGCCGACCGCGACACCCTGGAAGCGCAGATCTCTCAGGATGAAAGCGTCGCCATCGTGCGCTCGTACGACACGAATATCGAGGTCTCCGACGTACGGGCCTCCAAGGGATCCGCACTCACGTGGCTCTGCGACCACCTGGGGATTCCCGTTGCCGAGGCCGTCGCGTTTGGAGACAACATCAACGACATCTCGATGATTGAAGCCGCGGGAACCGGCGTCGCCGTGGCAAACGCCGAGCCCGAGGTTCGCGCCGCTGCCGATGTCATCGCGCACTCGAACGACGAGGCGGGCGTAGGACGCTTTGTGCTGGAGCAGCTAGGAGCAACGCTGTAGATGCCGCTCTAGAGTGCACGCAGACGCCCCCGGCTCCCGACGACGAGTGGCCCGTCCGCGGCGCACGCCTCTTTCGACAGGGCCATTCACCCGTGGCGCATGGCCCAGAGGATGCGATTTAAAGGCTCGTGACATAGCTCCCGAAAAACTCGTTTCGGTTTTATGCAGTTAAAAATCAAAACACCGAGTAGAGGGCCCAATTGCACCAACAAAACCCCTGGATTCGCGGCGTCGACACGATGGTCTACTCGTCAAATTGGAAATTAACTGCATAAAAACGAAACGAGTTTTTCAATGCCATAAAAAGACCCACTGGAAACGGTTCAAAAAGCCCTTGATTGCACCACCCTGAAGTTACGAGCACGATTCCGAAAATACGAGCACCTTCCCGAAGTTGCGAACACGATTCCAAAATTGATAGAGCTTTTCGTCCAAAAACACCTTGAAAACAGGGGTGGAATGGCCGAATCGCGCACGTAACTTTAAGCGGGCGTACGCATTTTCAATCGAGCGCACGCAACTTCAAGCAGACGCATGGAGCGCTACTCGGCTGTGCGCAATATTGACCGACGTGTCTTTCAGGATGGCCAACTCAACGCCATGCGTCCATCCTGCGTTGTAGAGACTTATTGTCTGTAGACCATCTGTCGGCATTCCTGGATATTCCTTCGCGAAGGGGTACCCATGAATGTTATTCACGTGTTTGCCAGCAATGTTCGGATGTATCGAAAGCGCCTCGGCCTTTCGCAGGAGGCGTTTGCCGAAAAATGCGGCCTGCATCGCACCTACATCAGCTCGCTTGAGCGTGAAAAGCGGAGTATCTCACTCAAGAACATCCAACTTATCGCCGAGGCGCTCGGCATAGAACCGTATCGCCTCTTCATTGAGCACGACTCTCCCGCCGACCTCGACGCCGAGGACGCCCTGTTTGCCGACCGAACCCATAAGCAGCAATAACGCGCCCCGCCTCCGTGGACGGCCCATACAACGACGCCTTTGAATCAGCGAAAACCTACGCTCGCGGCGCCTAACAGTGCCTCGTCGCATCCTCCTGCGCCGCGCCAACCCGCAGCAAGATACTCTATATTCGTAGAAGCACCATACGTGCCGCCAATCGATCGCGGGGGCACCGAAAACCGCACTAACGGCGCTCGTCACTCAAGGCGCGCGGCGTCTGGTCGGGTGTCCCGGCGCTATGGCCCGACGCGCCATCGCCGTGACCGGGCATCCAATCGCCGCGGCCATCCGCCGCCGGACGCTGCTCGGCGGGCTATTGATAGAGGAGGAACCTGCTATGAACCGCATCGGACATACCACCAACGCGGGATCGAGAGCCATGTCGGTCAGCCAAATGTCGGTCAGTCGACGTGGTTTCGTGATGGGTGGCCTCGGCATCCTCGCCGGGCTGACGCTTGCCAGCTGCACGAACGCCGATGACCACAGCGCCGCAGGCTCGGCGCAGGCCGGCTCTGCACCCACAACGTCCGACGCTGTAACCATGCGCATCGGCGCTTTGAAGGGTCCGACCGGCATGGGCCTTGTCGGTCTCATGGACGCCACGGGCGCGCTCTCCGCGCCCGATAACGACGCAGCGAGCCCGGTGGGCACCGACCCTGCCGGCATCGGAAGCCTTGCCACGACCTATGAGTTCACCCTCGCCGGATCTGCCGACGAGCTCGCTCCCCGCCTCATCCAGGGAGACCTCGATGCCCTCTGCGTACCGGCGAACCTTGCCGCGACGCTCTATCAGCGCACCGAGGGCAACATCGTGGTATCGAACATCAACACGCTGGGAGTGCTCGATATCGTGGAGGCCGGACAGACCATCCAGACGGTACACGACCTGGCCGGAAGGACCATTCATTCTGCCGGACGCGGCTCGACGCCGCAGTATGCGCTCGAGTACATCCTGCGAGCGGCAGGGCTCGAGCCGGGCACCGACGTCTCGATTGAATGGCACAGCGAGCACGCCGAGTGCCTTGCTGCGCTGCAGGCGGACCCTACCGCGGTGTGCATGCTGCCCCAACCGTTTGCAACGAGCGCCCTGTCCAAAGTCGATGGCGCGCGAATTGCCATCGACCTCTCCGAAGCGTGGAATGACGCCGCGGCGAGCGCCGGAAGCGACGCCACCCTTGTGACGGGTGTAACAGTAGTGCGCCGAGCTTTCGTGCAGGACCACCCCGACGCCGTCGAGGAATTCCTGGACGCCTACGCGCGCTCCGTGGACTTCGTCAACGATGACCCCGCAACGGCGGCGCAGCTCATCGAGGCCGCGGGCATCATCGACGCGACGGTGGCGGAGCGTGCAATCCCCTACTGCCACATCGTGTGCACGCGCGGCGAAACGATGCATAGCGAGCTAGAAGGGTACCTGCAGACCCTCGCGGACGCCGACCCCTCCAGCGTGGGCGGATCCATGCCGGACGACGATTTCTATCTGGTCGACGCGACCTCTGCATAGCCTATGCCAGACCGAAAGCACAGCACAGGCGGGCGAAACGCCATCGCCAACGACACCCGCGCCGCACAGCGGCACGAGGATCGCCATCAACGTGGCTCGGGACGACGCCTTCGCGGCTGGGGGCAGCGCCGTCGCAGCCGGGAGCAATGCCTGCCGAACGACGGCCGAACGGGCCCACGTGGGAGCTCGACAGCCCCGGCCGCGTCGAAGCGCCCGACGCGTGGCCTATCCCTGTGGGCAATCGCAACCTGGCTTGTGCTGTGGCAGCTTGCGGCCCTGGCGCTTGACAGCGAACTGCTGTTGCCAGGCCCCTTGTCTGTGCTTTCACGTCTCGCTATGGCAGCGCTGCAACCCTCCTTTTGGGGCCGTCTGGGATTCTCGCTCATCCGCGTGGTCGCCGGCTTCGCAGGCGGCATGGCCATCGCCTCCCTGGGAGCTTCGCTCGCCGTGCGCCGCCCACACATAGAGGCGTTTCTTGCCCCGCCGATCGCGCTTGCCAAGAGCGTTCCCGTTGCGGCGATCACGGTCCTCGCCCTCGTGTGGCTGCGCGCAAGCGAGCTCTCCGTACTCGTTGTGATGCTCGTCGTGACGCCCCTTGTCTACGAAGCCCTGCTTGCCGGCCTGCGTGCTCGTGATCCACATCTCGATGAGCTGGCCCGCGTCTTTCACCTCGCACGCTGGCGCCGCGCTCGCTACATAACCTTGCCCCAGCTCATGCCGGCCATACGGTCTGCCTGCACAACGGGGCTCGGCATGGCGTGGAAGGCATGCGTCGCAGCCGAGGTCATCGGCATTCCTCTGGGCTCTGTTGGCGAGGCGTTCTACGATGCCAAGGTCCATTTCGACACGCCCGGGCTCTTCGCCTGGACCGTCGCAGTGGTAGTGGCTTCCGTGGCGATGGAGAAGCTGCTTGTCGTCGCCCTGGATGTGCTGCACAGGGCGGCGTTGAGTGACTTTACGGTCGAACGGATTTCCGCGGTGGGCGCGCCGTCTGTTCCCGGTTCCAGCTGCCCCGCGAGTGACAGAGCGCCGAGTGCGCTCCGCCTTGACGAGGTATCTCGCCACTTTGTCGGAGGCGCCGGCGTCGGCCCCATCTCGCTTGATGTGCGTCCCGGAGCGCCGATTGCCGTCATGGCCCCCTCCGGAGCCGGCAAGTCGACGCTGCTGCGCATCGCCGCCGGACTCGAGGTGCCGGGCGCTGGTACCGTCGCGCGACCTGGTAGCGGGCGCGCGTCCACGGTCTTTCAGGATGACCGGCTCATCGAGGGGGCAAGCGCGCTCACCAACGCGCGCCTAGCGGTTCCAGCAGGTTCGCGCGAGTGGCAAGAAGCACCCGATCTGTTGCGCCACCTTGGACTCGAGGACTGCATGGCGCGCCCCGTCGAGACCTGCTCGGGCGGCCAGCGCCGACGCATCGCGCTTGCCCGGGCACTTCTCGCTCCACATGACGTTTTGCTGCTGGACGAGCCCTTCACCGGCCTGGATGACGAATCCCGCGCCGCAGCGGCGGCGCTGGTTCGCACGCGTGAAGAGGGTCGCTGCGTGCTCGTTGCCACGCACGACCTGCGCGACGCGGACCTTCTCGGCGCGCAGGTCGTGTATCTCAGCTAGGTCAATCGGCTGCGCCCCAGCCCGGACGACGCCGGTGCGGGCGGGCACATGCCGGCGCGGGCGGCCGCACCCCAGCGCGGACAATCCCGGTACAACCCACTGCGCCCCAGCCCGGGCGCACGCCGACGCGACCAGCCACATGAACCCACTTGGTGAACCCGCTTACACGTATTCGAAGCGCTCGGCGTCGAAAACACCCTCCGGACGAATGCGCATGACCGGAATGACGGGAAGCGGCAAAAAGATCATGCCCATGATGGGGTCGAGCGGTGGCTCAACGCCCGTGGAGCGAGCTTCGCGCATGAACAGGTCGTGCTCGCGTGCGACCTCCTCGGCAGGCTTATCGCTCATAAGGCCACCCAGCGGTAGATCGATGCGCGCCACCACCTTGCCGGCGCGCACCAAAACAAAGCCGCCCTGCCCCACCGCCTGAACAGCGGCGAGCATGTCGGCGGGATTATCGCCCACCACGCACACGTTGTGAGAATCGTGCCCGATCGTAGAGGCGATGGCACCGCCCGAAATGGTGTAGCCGCGCACCCAGCCGCGCCCGATGTGCTTGCCGACCAGCCCCAGGCCCGCGGGCCCCTGGCCGTCTGCACCCGCAGCCTGCGCCGCCACGCCGCGACCGTGGCGCTCCACCAGCGCGATGCGCCGCAAGCCCTCGCCGCTCTCGGGCCGTGCGACGCCGGTGACGGCATTGCCGGGAATAACGTCGATCACTGCCTCGCCCGGCGTGAAGGGATAATCAAACACCTCCTGGGAAAGCTCCGGAAGATGGACGGACCCGCGCAGCGTGGCCTCGAGGCGGGCAACCTCCTCGGACTCCGGAAGAACCTCGCCCACGAACGCGCCGTCGCGCGCAACCAGCTTGCCCGCAGAAAAGACGAAGGCCGGCGGACGCACAAACGCCAGGTCATCCAGAAGCAGCAAGTCCGCACGTTTGCCGGGGGCAATGGCGCCGCGCCGCTCGAGCGGATCGGACACGCCATGGTCCAGCCCAAAGCACTCGGCAGTCGAAAGCGTTCCCATGGCAATCGCCGTCACAGGATCGATGCCGGCATCGATAGCCATGCGACACGCATTGTCGATCATGCCCACGCTGATCGCGTCCGAGGGCGCACGGTCATCGGTTGCCAGACAGCACCGACGAGCCCGGAAGGGATCATCCCGAACAAGCGGCGCAAGCTGCGCAAGGTCATGGCTGCAGGTGCCCTCCCTCAGCATGATGTACATCCCGCGCGAAAGCTTGTCGAGGGCCTCCTCGGGCTGCGTGCACTCATGGTCGGCGATGATGCCCGCCGCGGCATATGCGTTGAGGTCACGCCCCGCCGCGAGCGGCGCATGTCCGTCAACCTGGCGCGACATCGTCTGGGCGGCCACGCCGACGCGCCGTACGGTCTCCTCGTCCGCGGCATAGATGCCGGGCGTGTTCATCATCTCGCCCAGACCAAAGATCTCGCCGGGATGCTCATCCATAAACGCGCGCATGTCCTGCGCGGTAATGCTTGCCCCGGCCTGTTCATCGGGCAGCGCCGGTACGCACGAAGGCATCATGAACTTGATGTCGAGCGGCGCGCGGCGCGCATCCTCAATCATGAACGCCAGGCCATCGAGGCCGCAGACATTGGCGATCTCGTGGCTGTCTGCGATGGCGGTCGTGGTGCCGCGGGCAAGCGCCATGCGCGCGTACTCAGCCGGGCGCACGTTGCTCGACTCAATATGCAGGTGTCCGTCGATGAAGCCCGGCGCAAGGAACCTGCCCTTGCAGTCGATGACCTCGCGCGCCTCGTCGTCGGGCACCTCCGAGTCGCGGTCGTCAAACAGCACGGACGCGATCGCCCCGTCGCGCACCGCCACGCGACCCGGCACCACGCGATGCCCGTACACGTCCACGATGCGCGCGTTGACGAACAGCGTGTCCGCAGGCTCGCGCCCCTCGGCGGTGTCAATCAGCTTCTTGTGCTGCGCATCCAGCATGTCTGTTTCCATGCTCGCTCCCCTCGATGTCGCTCGTTGGATGCATCGTACCCGAGAGCGGCCGCCGCGATGCACCATACTGCCAACGGCGCACAGCTGTACCGCAGCCATATAAAACAGGGTCGCGGCGCTGCGCCACGACCCCGTGTCTCAATCGATTTTCGTCCTGCCGCGTTCCTTGGGGACACCGCAGAAAGAACGTATGGGCCCGTCCTACTTCAGGCGCGCGAACTTACGCTTGCCCACCTGCAGGACGACGCCCGCATGCAGCAGCCCGGGCTCGACGTTGTAGCTCTTGGGGGCAACCGGCTGCTGGTCGATCTTCACGCCGCCGCCATCGATCAGACGACGGGCCTCGCCCGTCGAAGGTGCCAAGCCGGCTGCGCGCAGCACGCCCGCCAGATAGATCTTTCCCTCGTCGTTGGGGGTCAGGTCAACCTCGACCTCGGCGATGTCCTCGGGCAGCTGGCTCTCCTTGAACACGCGGTCGAACGCGGCCTCGGCCTCCTCACCCGCGCCGGCGCCGTGGTAGGTGTCGCACAGGTCGCGCCCGAGCGCACGCTTGAGCTCGTACGGGTCGGCGGAGCCGTCGGCGAGCGCGGCCTCGATCTCGTCCACCTCGGCCGGCGTCTTAGAGCTTGCCAGGCGGTAGTACTTGCCAATCATCTCGTCGGGGATGGACATGGTCTTGCCAAACATGTCGGCCGGCTCGTCGGTGAGGCCGATGTAGTTGCCGTAGGACTTGGACATCTTGCGCACGCCGTCGGTGCCCTCGAGCAGCGGCATGGTGAGCGCGACCTGCGGCTCCATGCCCATCTTCTCCATGAGCTCACGGCCGGCGAGCAGGTTGAACAGCTGGTCGGTGCCGCCCATCTCCACATCGGCCTTGATCTTGACCGAGTCGTAGGCCTGCATGACGGGGTACAGGAACTCGTGCAGGGCGATAGGCGTCTGGGACTGGTAGCGCTTGGTGAAGTCGTCGCGCTCCAGGATGCGAGCGACCGTGAACTTGCTGCAGAGCTCGAGCATGCCCTTGAGGTCGAGCGACAAGATCCAGTCGCCGTTGTGCACGATCGTGGTCTTCTCGGGGTCGAGGATCTTCATGGCCTGGCTCACGTACGTGGCGGCGTTGGCCTCGACCTGCTCCTGGGTGAGCTGCGGGCGCGTGGTGTTCTTACCGGAGGGGTCGCCGATCATGGCAGTACCGTTGCCGATGATGAGCGTGACCTTGTGGCCGAGGTCCTGGAACTGGCGCATCTTGCGAAGCGGCACCGCGTGTCCCAGATGCAGGTCGGGGCTCGTGGGGTCGACGCCCAGCTTGATGTTGAGCGGCACGCCGCGCTCGAGCTTCTTCCTCAGGTCCGCCTCGGGCACAATCTGGGCGGCGCCAGACGTGATGATGCGCATCTGCTCGTCGACTGGCAGCAAATCTCTGTCCTCCTCATGAGATAGCACCCTCGCCTACGGCCGGCCATCGGCGCGGTGGCGGTGCTGGTGTTCGCATAACCCATCTAATATAGCCGAGAAATCCGTTCGTCGTGAATGATTCATGTGAGAGTGCGGCCCGTTATGCCGAGCAACAAAACGTACACTCGCCCGCGGTTGTGCAGCAATCCACATGCTCGTCTGCGGTTCTGCAGCAATCCACACGTTCAACCCCCGTTTTTTGGCCTCGAACGTGTGAATTGCCACCAAACATGTCCCGAGCGTGAGAATTGCGCAAAGATGCGGCCCCACTCGTCGGAGGCTTGCCTACAGCTGCCCGTGATATCCCACGATCGATTCCTTGCCGTACCACTGGGCCAGGCGGAAGTTGATGTAGTTGTCCATGTTGTCGCGAATATCCCCCATGAAGAGGACCTTCGGCCCCACCGTATAGAACGGGACCTCGAGCTGATCTTCGGGACTCGATTCAATGAGGTCGATGCGGTCGCACACCTGTTGGTCGTACTCCTGGGCCGTGCCGGTCATGAGCGCATGTGCCGCAGAGATGGAGACGAGGTCGTCCACATGACGACTGTCGACGGCGAGCGCTACCAGCGAAAACGCAAGCACCGCAGCAATCGATGCGTACAGCACGGCAAGAAGACGGCGACAGGACGAGGCCCGTTGCGCGCCGACTGTTTGGACGCCCGCGCCCGGCAACGCGGCTCGTCCATCGACTTCAGACACCGCGGGCCGCGCATGGGCACCCAACGCTGCGGGACGCTCCGCGGGAGGCGACGCCGCATCGAGCAGCCCGTGCGCCTCGGCACGGCGAACACACCAGCCCACGAACCATCCCACACACAGCAACACCGCCAATACGAACAGGTCGTAGCGAATGTTCTGAACGCGACCCGGGCCGACGGTTCCCATCGAGTAAAACGTGGGAGCAAAGCTCGCCATAAAGAGCGCCAGCGACGCCAGGGCGGGAACGCCGGGCAGATGATAGGAGCACCTTGCCTCTTGGGCGATGCGCACCATGACGGGCAGCAGGGCAAGCAAGCCCAGGACGAGGTAGCCGTTTGTCCACAGCACCGCATACTCGATACCCGCCAAGCCGCTGCGCACCAGCGTGAGTACCACGCCCAGGTTGTCCCCGGCAAACTGCGATACCTGGCGGGCCTCGTTTCCCGGCGCGGCCATGGAGACCACGAAGCCAGCAACAAGAACAAAGAGCGCCGGCAGCAGCAAGGCGGCACGACGCGGCCTGCGGGCAAGCCCTGCAACCGCCACAGCAAAGAGTCCGACGGCGCTCACAAGGCCCGTGACGAAGTTGCCGCCAGCCACCACAAACGCAAGCGCGGTAAGCAGGAGCGACCGCAGCACAACGCCGTGGCGAGTGAGCGGCCCCCGATGCGTGCATCCGCGTAGCAACCTTACGGCAAGCCCTGCCATCCCAAGCATGAGCGCATGGTAGAACGTGTAATAGATGGCCGAGTTATACCACCAGAATCCCTCCACGGGACTCGGCAGCAGCTGGGTCTGCAGCAACAGCGCCACGCACGTCACCGCAAGCCACGGCGCGCGGCTTGCGCCCACAACGTCCCGCACGGCAACCGACGTCGCATACCCCGTCGAGAGGACCAGGCTCGCCATGATGCCCACAGCGCCCGCGCCGTAAAGCGCCTCCGAGAACACGCCGGGCTGCAACGCCATAAGAAAGATCGCTGAGTAGGTGCCCTGCCAGGAATCGTAGGTATCGATGACCTCCTGGATCGCCGCGCGCACGGCACCCGCTATGCCGCCTCCCGCCTGCAGCACGAGATAGGCATCGACGCCGTAGTGCCAATCGTCGGCGTAGCTGTGGTCAAAGGCAGAGATCGCCACCATAGGGACCAGCGCGACCACAAGCAATGCCACCAACGCGGCGGCCAAAAGAACGAGCCAACGCGGGCTGCGGACTGGGTACGCACCCGTTATGGTGAGCGGCGGAGAGGCCTGCGCGGAATCAGGGGGCGCCACCGTCGACCCAGGGGACGCCTCAGCTGGCTCGGGAGACGCGCCTGTCGGCCCCGGTGTCACTGCGGTCAACCCGGAGGACGCGCCGCGGCAAACCGCAGGGGCTTCCTCCACCGCAGGGGATGCCCCAGCCGGCTCGAAGGCCGCCCGCACCGATTGCCGTACCCGCTTATGCCCGCTCAGTGACATGGCCTCTCCTACCTTTCGCCCTCGTCTTCGCGTGCGTCACGCTCCGGGTCAGACACGCCGCAGGGCTCCACCCCGCAAGCACCTGCCTCGACGGCCCAGACAACCCGATCGCCGAGTGCGCGCAACAGGTCGCGACGAACCGTTGGGCGCTCGTCGAAGATCCGCGTCCTTCCGCGTGCGTCCACCACCACGGACAGCCGCGCGCCGCCGGTCTCGACCAGCCAGCGCCTCTGTCGGCGACGCGAGCACGAGGCGCACCTACCGTCGCAGGGGCCCTCAGCGGTGAGCAGGCAATGCTCGCACACCATAAGCTCGGAGCGCGCGGCCGCGACCATGCCCATCGTGACCTCATCGCCCACGGCATCGACCACCAAGGGCGCATCATCCGCATCAAGCTCGCCGGACAACCAAACGCGCCGCGCCCCCATGCGCGCAAAGGCGCGGACCGCCTCCGCGTTGGTCGCATGCAAGGGCGTTGCGGTATCGAAGGACGCGCCCGTCTGGCGCGCGAGCTCGATCTGCCCCAGGTTGCGGCACACCACGCGCCCTGCCCGGGAACAGACCTGCAGGACCCGGTCCACATCGTCAGCGCGAAGCACCTCGTCGAGCACCACGGTCAGCCGGCCCAGGAGGTCCTCCCACGCAGCGAAGTCCTCGGCGATGCGCCAGGCAAGGACCGCGACTTCACGGCCCTGTGCAGTTGCAAGCGCGCGCGACGCCGCGTCGACGCTGTCGACGAGCACGACCTGCGCTCCGGCGACAGAAGCGCGCGCGTCCGCCCCATGCGAGCTCGCGCTGCGTGGGCCCAGCGACGCGCCCGCCGATTTGTCGGCACCCGTATCCGCCCACGTTTCGGGCAGGTCCCCAAAGGCGTACGCCTGCTCGATCGCGTCGAGGTCGGCATGCGCACGCTTTAGCGCGGCGGACGTCTCGGCGAGCACCCGGGCGCTGCGCACCAGGTGGACGACGCTGCCGACCGTGACCTTGCGCTTACAGCGAATCCACAGGCGCTCCCCCGCCGCCCCATCTGCCGTACACGGCACCTGGGGCCACCGTGCAGGAACGTCGGGCGGCGTGTCCGGCCCCGGCACAAAGCGGATCTCGAGCGTGTCTCCCGCAGCAACATCTCCCTCAAGCTCCACGAGTACCGCTTCGTGACGACGCTCGACCACCGTGCCCACCCGCACGCCTTGGTTACACGAGCGCTCCGTGCTCATGAGGTCGGCACCCGAGTCGCCGCGTAGGTACCCATCTGTAAACCCACGGTTGAAGGAGCGCCCGAGCTCTCGGGCAAGCGCCGGCGCGTCATACGGCACCCCCGCCGCCGCGGCGTCGAGCGCCATGCGATAGATGCGCGTCACGTTGTAGACGTAGTCGGGGTTCTTCATGCGCCCCTCGATTTTGAGCGACGCCACCCCTGCCGCACATAGCTCGGGAAGGTGCTCGAGCCCCAGATAGTCACGCGGGCACAGCAGCTTGTCGCCATCCGATCGGGCGCACGTGTGCCCCTCCTCGTCCTCCAGGCCATAGGACAGCCGGCACGGCTGCGTACAGTCGCCCCGCATGGCAGAGCGACCGCGGCGGCAAGCCGAAAACGCGCAGGCGCCCGAGTACGAGATGCAGATGGCCCCGTGGCAGAACACCTCAATGGGAACGCCCGTCTCCGTCAGGCCGAAAATCTCGCCGGTAGTGAGTTCGCGGGCCGAAGTCACACGAGAACATCCCAGCTCACGGGCCATGCGAACCGCCTGTACCGACTGCGCGCCCGCCTGCGTGGAGAGGTGCAGCTCGACGCCCCCCACGTCGCGAAGCAGGCGAGACGCCAGCCCCAGATCGGCCACGATGAGGGCATCCGCGCCGGCGTCGAGCACCTGGCGCGCCAGGGCTACCGCCCCGTCGAGCTCCCCCTCATAGACCGTCACATTGAGCGCCGCATAGACCCTCACGCCATGCTCGTGGGCATACGCGCAGGCACAGGCCAGCTGGCGGGGCGTGAACCCCTCGGCGCTCACGCGGGCGTTCATGCTGCCGGCGCCCACATAGACCGCGTCCGCCCCGGCGGCCACGGCAGCCAGCAATGCGTCCACGCCGCCGGCAGGAGCCAACAGCTCGGGAACCGCACCTGCGCCTTGCGTCATCATGCTGTCTGACCCCTCTCATCGCCGCCGATAAGGTATGCAATCGGTCTGGAATTTGCCTGCGTCTAGGATACACGAGGGCCTTTGGGAGCCGCTTGCGCTAATGTGTAATAACTTATGTTCCTCGCTAATCCCCGAAGCCCCTCGCTCCGGGGCGTCATTGGAGGTCTTCATGGGTCCACGCGAACGTCATCGTCGCACCGTTGCCAAAACGCATACCGCACCCATCGTCATCGTCTCGCTGCTCGGCTTCTTTTTGGTCGCAGGCGTCGCATTTGGCGTAGGTATGATCGGCAACGTCAACCGCTGGCTTCAGAACCTGCCCGACTACACCAACACCGACCTTTACCTCACGAGCGAACCCAGCGTGGTGCTGGACGCCGCGGGGAACGAGATCGCGCGCTTCTACACCCAGAACCGCACCAACATCTCGTGGGACGAGTGCTCGGACTACGTGAAGGATGGCATGGTCGCCACCGAGGATGAGCGCTTCTACGAGCACAACGGCGTCGACCTCATCGGCATCGCGCGCGCCGTCATGGTGCACCTCACGGGCGGCTCCGAGGGTGCTTCGACCATCACGCAGCAGCTCGTGCGCAATACCATCCTGTCCGACGAGCAGTTCGACATCACCCTCGAGCGCAAGGTGCGCGAGGCGTATCTGGCGCTCAAGGTCGAGGAGACCTACTCCAAGCAGGAAATCCTCATGATGTACCTGAACGCCATCTACTACGGACACGGTGCCTACGGCATCGAGGCTGCCTCGCAGACCTACTTCTCCAAGCACGCCAGCGAGCTCACCCTCGCCGAGGCCGCGCTGCTCGTGGGCCTGCCCAACTCGCCGTCCACCTATGACCCCACGATCAACCCCGACCTGGCCATGCAGCGTCGCAACACGGTTCTCGACCGCATGCTCTCGAACGGCAAGATCACCCAGGAGGAGCACGACGCCGCGCAGGCCGAGCCCATCAACCTCAACGTCACCGAGAGCTCCGGTACCGGCAAGGACGTCTACGCGTATCCCTACTTCGTGGACTACGTGCTCGAACTTCTGCAGGACCAGTTCTCCTACACCGCCATTTTCTCGGGCGGCCTTACCATCCAGACCTCGATTGACCCCACCGTGCAGCAGGCGGCCGAGCAGGCCGTCACCGACCGACTGAACACCGTGGGCCTCGACGGGCTTGAGGCCGGCGTGACCATCATCGACAACAAGACCGGCCAGATCAAGGCGATGGTGGGCGGCCGTGACTACTACGCCGACGAGAGCCACACCAACCACGCGACCGCCGGCCGCCAGGTGGGCTCCTCTTTCAAGGGCTTCACGCTTGCCACCGCCATCAAGGAGGGCATGAACCCGAGCATCCCCATCAACTGCAACTCGCCCATGACCTTCGACAACGGCACGAGCGAGATCCACAACTACGGCAACCAGAGCTACGGCACCATTCCGCTCACCCGCGCGACCGAGCTCTCGTCCAACACCGGCTTCGTGCAGGTGGCCAAGGCCGTGGGCAACGACAAGATCATCGAGCTTTGCCGCCAGCTGGGCATCGACGCCGACATCCCCGACGTGACGAGCACCACCCTGGGCGTGGCGAGCATCTCCACGCTTGAGATGGCCGAGGCCTACTCCACCTTCGCCACAGGCGGCCTGCACCGCGACGCCGCGGCGATCGTCTCGGTTACCAACCGCGACGGCGAGACCGTCTACCAGCAGGACACCACCGGCGAGCAGGTGCTTGACACCGGCGTCACCGAAGTCGTGACCGACGTGCTCTCGGGCGTCATCTCCCGCGGTACCGGTACGGCTGCGCGCCTGTCGGTGAACCAGCCCTTCGCCGGTAAGACCGGTACCACCACCGACGTTGCCGACCTGTGGTTCTGCGGCTACACCCCGCAGTACACCATCGCAACCTGGACCGGCTACTCCGAGGGTGCCATCCCCATCCGCATCGGTGGACGCGACGCACTGGGCGACGACCTGACCCTGCCTATCGTGCGCAACATCATGAACACCATCCTTGCCGATGTTCCGCGCGAGGAGTTCCCCACCGGCGAGACGCCCACCTATAAGAGCAACAGCGTGTGGCAGGTCGAAGGCAAGTCGCTCGTTGGCCTGAAGTCTGCAAGCACCGATGAAGAGGACGATGCCGAGTCTCCCGATTCCAGCGAGTCGCCCGAGTCGCCTTCTTCGCCTACGACCAGCCCCTCGTCGCCGAGCAGCCCGTCGTCGCCGTCGACCACGCCCGATTCGCCCACGGTGCCCGAGTCTCCGACTGAGCCCACCACACCTGTCGATCCCGGCACCGGCGGTGGCACTGGAGGCGGCGGAGGCACCGGCGGCGGCACTGGCGGTGAAACCGGAGGCGGTGGTACCGGCGGTGAGACGGGCGGCGGCACCGGTGGCGAAACCGGAGGCGGCGCTGGCGGAGAAACGGTTACTCCCGCAGCGTAGCGTCGAGCGCCCGAGGTTGAGCGTCGCCCCGCTTCGTCCGAGGTCTCGCCTGATTGGGAGCGACGACCGCACGTGCCTCCTTCGTCGACAGAGCTTACGTTCGTCGTTCTTGCGTCTCTCGTCATTGTTCCTCCGGCGCCTCTACATCCGACACCTCTACATGGATATGAGAAAGGCCCCTTCGCGGGGCCTTTCTTTTTGCCTGGATGACGCGTTGTTGGTGTCGCGTTGCCTAGATGTCGCGTTATGGATGTTGCGCTGTTGGTGTCGCGTTTCGAAAGATGGTCAATAGTAGTTGCTGGACTGATTTTCGCCACGTTATTCGACCAAGAATTAGTCAAAGGTAGTTGCTAGTCTAAAAAGCGGCGCGCCAAGCGGCGAAAAGATAGTCAAACGTAGTTGTTGGACTACATTTGGCAGCCGGGACTCCCAAGAGCAAGGCCGAGCAAGCGCTACTGCTTACGCGTATGCAAAAAGTAGTAGACCAGCAGTGCGATGAGCGCGATGGGAAGCAGCATCACCAACGCCATGACCAGGATATGGATGAGTGCGATCACGATAACGTCCTTCTCGATAGATCATCATGCTTGGTCGACAGTCCTCTGCAGCCCTGGGACCAAGCTTTGAGTGTACACGACGCTGCGGTGCTCAACCACCCCTGCAAGAGCCTGATATCGCGTAGAGGCTGATGTGCTCCCCCGCTCGCATACCTGTCGGGGCAAGGCGCAGCAACGCTCATACGGCCAGCGTCGCCCCACACAGGGAACGAGTCCGCATCGCCCCCACACAGGGAACGCACCCCTTTCGCCGCCCACATGCATGAACACATGCACGAAGTACCTACGGCTCCGCCTTAACGATGGGGATTGCAGAGCTTGCTGATAAGCGCCTCGAGACGTTCGCCGTCCTCGACCGTCTTCGCAATAACGAGAATGGTGTCATTGCCCGCCAAGGAGCCCAGGACATCGGGCAGCTCGGCAGCGTCGACAGCCGCAGCGATGCCCGACGCCGTTCCTGGCTGAGCCTTGATAAGCACAAGGTTGTCGGTGCGAAGCACCTCGACTACCAGCTCGGAGACCATGCGCTGCAGATGCAGGTCCTCGGCCAACACATAGACACCCTCGGGCAGCTTGCGCAGTCCCATGTCGGCGATGTCGCGTGATACGGTCGCCTGCGTGCAGTCGTAGCCACAAGCCTTGAGCTCATCCACCAGCATGCGCTGCGTGCGGATATTCTTGTTGCGCACGATGTCCCGGATGGCGTCCTGACGCCCGTTCCGCTTTTTTGCCATACGCCGTACCTCGAATCTGGATGCTTTTGAGAATCTCTCGTGATTGTGCATAGTTTACTCAAGATACACCGCAATGATGCATAGCTTGGCAAATAATTCAAAATGTAACGAATGATAGATGGATGTATGATGCACCGCGGCAGCCCGAGCCGCCCGATGCAAGTTCTGCGGGCTATACGGTATGGGGGGGTAAACACCTACAGCGGATGCGCTAGGAAGGAGATCGCTTCCCCCAGCAAAAGCCGACCGCCGGCCGCCAGGCCGCAGAACCGCCGCGCTAGGCTGAAGAACTAGGCCGCTTCACCCTGCAGGGCCCGTCCGATGCCCCTAGGCCACAGAACCGCCATGCCAAGCGAAGAACTTGGCCAGTTTCACCCAGCAGAGCTCGACCGGCGCGCTAGGCAGGAGATCGCTTCCCCAGCAAAAGCCGACCGGCGGCCGCCAGGCCGCAGATCCACCACGCTAGGCCGCAAATCCGACGCCGCCAGGCTGCAGAACCGGCGCCTCGAGGCTGAAAGAACTAGGCTGCAGAGCCTGCACCGATAAACGGCAGGTGAGACCCGCGAGCAAAGCGATTGAGCTTTGCGCTGAAGCAGCAGGCAACGACGTTGCCCTTCGCGATAGGCCCAAACATGATGCCAAACCTGTGGCCGTCCCCCTGCAGGGCAGCAATGGTATCGCGCGTGCTTGGAGCCTCAATCATGTCGCGCACCCGCTCGGTCCGCTCGATGGACGAGACGGAGCGCGTAGAGCACACATTCTCGATGCTCATGATGATCTGCGACAGATGCATGCGATGAATGGCGCGAGAGAAATGCGCGTCCTCGGCCATGTTCCAGCATGTCGCCAGGTTCTGAAGCCGCTCGTGCTCGTGCTCGCAGCGCACGTACAGGAAGGGGTCGAGCGTCGTCGGAATACCGCGCTGCTCGCGCGGCGCGTGATAGGCCGCCTCCTCAACCGACCCCACGCGGGAAACATCCTCTATGTAGCGGAAGATGAAGTCCTCGGGGTCGCCGGCAATGCCAAACCGCAGTCCAAGCTCGTCAAGGCGGTCGCGCTGCAGCAGCTTGCCCTTGTGAAGGTCGAACAGGCCCTCTTCGATCAGCATATAGGCGTTGCGCCGAAACTCGGACGCCGTCGTCGTGACCTCGCTCGAAAAGCTCACCACGTGCGACGAGCGCTCGCCGCTGGAGAAGTACGTGTCAAACGAGTACGAGGGGATGACCATCTGCAGGTCGTTGCGCTCGGCAGCCTCAACAAGGCTCTCGAGCCCCCGCATGCCAAACCAGTCCTCCTGCTCCATGATAAGCAGATAGGTGCCGCGCGCGGCATCGATGGCGGCATCGAGCCCGCGGCACACATCGTCGGTATCGAGATGGATGACATCAAGGCGCATGTCGCGCTCGGCGGCGCGGGTGCAAATCTGCAGGGTACGGTCGGTCGATGCGCAATCGGCCACAACAAGCTGGACGCTTTCCAGCTCCTGCCCCAGGACGCTCTCTGCGAGGCGCGCGATGTGCGTAGCAGCATTGTGCGCCGCAACCACGACGGTAACCCGCGGACGCTGTTTCATTCGACGCGCCAACTGCTCAGCCTCCAGAACGACGGAATTCGGCCTGTTATGCCATGGTATCACCATCATTTTTTGGCTTTCCGTCAACAGGGAGGGCTGCACGCCATGCACAGATGTTCATCACGCGGGGAACACACTTCCCCGCCGACTCTGCGGGCGCGTTACGGAACCGGCACGAAGGCACCCTCGTCATAGCGCACGCTTGCAAAGGTAAGACCCTCGGCAGGAGCCGTGGGACCCGCTGCGGTACGCTCGCACGCGGCCAGCGCGTCTGCAACCCACGAGGGCTCGCGTCGATGCATGCCCACCTCGACAAGCGTGCCCACGATCGTGCGCACCATGGAGTGTAGAAACGCGTTGCCGGTAATGGTGAAGGCCAGCACATCCTCGCCCAGCTCGCAGGTGCGCTCGAATCCGACCTCCATGACGTTGCGGCACGTCGGCTTACCCACGGCCGAGGCGACTTTGCAGAAGCTTTTGAAGTCGTGCTCCCCCACCAGATGCTGCGCCCCCTCGAGCATGGCGTCTTCGTCAAGCGGCAACCGGTGCCACCAGACGTGCCCACGCGTGAGCACGGGACGGTCGGGACGGTCGGCGATGCGATAGATGTAGGTGCGCGCCCTGGCGTCGAAACGCGCAGAGAAGCCCTCTGGGGCTCGGAAGACCTCGCCGATGGCGATGTCGCGCGGCAGCAGGGCATCCATAGCGCGCAGCCAGCGGCGCTGGGGAATCTCGAGCTCGGCAGACGTCGCCGGCACGCTGACGTACTGGCCAAGGGCATGCACCCCGGCATCCGTGCGCCCGGCGCAGGTGAGGTCCACCTCACGCCGCAGGAACGTCTCGAAGGCGCAGCGGAGCTCTCCCGCCACGGTATGGACGTCGGGCTGGGGCTGCTCGGCAAATCCGCTGTATGCGGTGCCGTCGTATCCCAAACGGAAAACGAGGGCCCCGTCCCAGGCCGTATCCTGCGGAGTCGTGGGCGTCGCGATGTCGGTCGTCATGGTTGGCTCCTTGCTCGGGTTGTTGACGCTATTGTATCCAAGGCACGGCGCCGCGCAGGGCGTGACGATGCGGCGCGCGAGGCGTCGCCGTGTGTCCACGCCGCATATCGGCTTAAACATGGGGCCGTGGGGCTGCGAGGCTGCGAGGCCGCTGGGCCGCGCCGACGCAGCCTGAGCCCGCGGGCCCAACACGTCGGCTCGACATGCGGAAGGGCTTGCCCGGTGTTTCTAGAGCTGCGCCGTCCCCACAACGATCGCGACGATCACCGCAGCTCCCACGGCAAGCGTCGCGCGGTCGAGGCCGGTGAGTGGACGGGGCGGCAAGTCGCTTCGAGACGCTTCCTCGTAGCAGCGCGCATCCATGGACTCCGCCACCCGGTCGGCACGGCGAAACAGCGACACCACCGCCGGCACGAGCACCGCACCCCACAGGCGGATACGATGCACGAGCCCGCCCTCATCGAACCGGACGCCGCGAGAGCGCTGGGCGAGATTGATGCGCGACACTTCGTCCATGGCAAGCGGGATGAACCGCAGCGAAAGCGACAGCACCAGCCCGATGGGACCCACCGGCACTCCGACGCGCCTGAGCGGGCGCATGAGACGCACGCACGCGTCGGCAAGCTGGGTAGGCGTCGAGGTGTCGGATACGGCAAGCGCAAGCCCCACGAGCAACACGATGCGCATGACCGCTCCCCCCGCACGCCACGCCCCGGCCAGACTGAGGCCGAAGGGGGCGGCAAGCATGATCTGGGCGGAGCCGTCGCACGAGATGAGGTTCGCGCACACGACGAGCACCAGCAGGGCCACGACAGGCCTGAGGGCGCGCACGGCTCGGCGCGGCCCAATCGAGCCGGCGGCGAGGACGCCCAGCAACACCAGCACCCACACTGCAAGCGCAAGCGGAGTCGGCGTCGCAAAGATCGCAATCGTAGCGGCCATGAGCAGCCCGATCTTGACTCGAGTATCCACGCGATGGAGCAGCGAGTCCGGGACGGAAGACGCCTTGGGTCGGCGCACGTCCGCCACCTCGTCCGACGTGGACGCAGCGGGTATCCCGGCGCAGACGTCCTCAACACACCAGCGCAACGTCCACGCCTCGGGTGCGGCCAGCCCTGCCCTACCGAACGCCCCGCGGTCCTGCGAGAGCTCCGTCACCGTGCCCGACCATGCAATCTCACCGGAGCGCAGCAGCACCACACGGTCGGCGACCTCAAGCCACTCCTCGAGGTCGTGGCTCACCACGATCACCGGAGCACCCTCATACGCCAGCGTGCGGACCACGCGGTGCATGTCGGCGCGTCCCGCGGCATCAAGCCCGCTCGTTGGCTCGTCAAACACGTATGCACGCGGCTTCTGAGCAAGGATACTCGCGACGGCAACGCGGCGCGCCTGACCTCCCGAGAGCGAAAACGGATCGCGAGGCAGCAGCTCATCCGCGACACCAGCCACCTCGCAGGCGCTCGTCACATACGTGCTCAGGTCATCCTCGGCAACGCCCGCATTGCGCGGCGCGAATGCGATTTCATCCGCGACGCTCCCCAAAAACATCTGGCGCTCAGGATTTTGAAAGGCGACACCCACCATACCGGCCGTCGCCGTCCTGCCGTCAACGAGCGCATGGCCCGAACTTGGGACATACAGACCCGCCACGACGCATCCAAGCGTCGACTTGCCAGAACCTGTGGCACCCGCAACCAGCAACACCTCGCCGGGGGCGGCATCGAGGGTCACGTCATCAAGCGCCGCATCCATGCCATAGGAATACGAGACGCCCTGCAGCTGGACGCCCGCCGTCTGAACGCCGCCGCCTCGCTTGTTTGAAGCGCCCGCCTGCGCACCGCCGCCTCGCATATTTGAAGCCCGCGTCTGTGAGCCGTCGCCTCGCCCGTCGGCAGCCCGTGCCGGCCCATCGACCCGGTCCGCGTACGCGCCTCCCACGCCTGTCGCACGCATAAGATCGCGTACCCATGAGCTGCAAGTGTCGCCAGAGCGCTCCAGACCGTCTGTAAGCCACGTTACAACCTGCTCGGGTGCCCAAGTACCCGAAGGCCGATACCCGTGGCTCAAAGCGCATCTGAGCGAATCGATATATCTACTTGCGACCAACGTGCGGTCCCAAAGGCCGCCAGACGACAGCAAAAGCTCGAACGGAGCCCCCTCCCAAACGACGCAACCCTGCTCGAGCACAAGGACGCGATCGCTCATGAGAACTTCAATGGGATCATGAGTGACCTGTATGACTCCCATGCCACGTTCATGTGCAAGAGCGCAGAACAGCGTCCTCAACGCGGGGCGCGACGCGCTATCAAGCTGCGCCGTGGCCTCGTCCAGCAGCAAAAAGCGGGGCTCCATAGCAAGTACGGAGGCAATGGCCAGGCGCTGCTGCTCGCCACCGGAAAGCGCTTCCACCTCCCGGGCCTCACAGCCGGCAAGCCCCACCGTTGCAAGCGCCGCCCCAACACGCGTCTCAACCTCGCGCTCTTCAAGACCGAGGTTCCGCGGACCAAAGGCGACCTCGTCGCCAACTACGGTGGACACCATCTGATCGGCAGGGCTTTGAAATACATGGCCGACGAGGCGCCTCACCTCACGGCGGGACACCTCGTCCGCTGCGGGGTCAAGGCCCTCGACACGCACCATGCCGGGATGCGCCAACATGGCGCCACAAAGAAGGTTCACAAGCGTCGACTTGCCCGAGCCGTTCGCCCCCACCAAGGCGACGACCTCACCCGTGCGAAACGTGCAGCTCACGCCTTGAAGCGCGTGAATGGCTGGAGATGTCGGCTCGCCATCGGCGACGTCGGCTTGCTCCCGACCGCCAAAGCTCACCTGTGCATCGCGCACCTCGATCATGGTTTCACCCCGTCTGTTATGCCCGTTCGGCAAAAAAACCGGCAAAATGCGAAGACCCCACAGCCTGGCGTTCCATCCACGCGAGCAACCTGCACGGTCCCATGGCTCAGCATCACGGCACGCCTGACATCCCTACATACAAAACGAGGGGCGCATATGCACCCCTCGCATACTTGGCATATTGTGCCACCGCTGTGTTACTCAGCGGTCTCCTCGGTAGCCTCAGCAACCTCGGGAGCCTCCTCGGCAGCCGGCTCCTCGACCTTCTCAACCTTGGTCGGGGCAGCAGCCTTCTTGGGGGCGGGAGCAGCCTTGCGCTCCTTCTTTACCACGGGCTCGGAAACGATCTCCATGATGACCATGGGGGCGTTGTCGCCCTTGCGGGGACCGAGCTTCATGATGCGGGTGTAGCCGCCGTTGCGGTCGGCCCACATGCCCTGAGCGGCCTTGTCGAAGACCTCGGCGACGAGGTGCTTGTCGCCCAGCTTGGCGATGGCAAGACGACGGGAGTGCAGGTCGCCCTTCTTAGCCCAGGTGATGATGGGCTCGACATAGCTGCGCAGCGCCTTGGCGCGGGTCTCGGTGGTCTTGATGCGATCGTTCGCAAGAAGGGCCTGAGCAAGGCTCTTCTTCATCGCACGGGTATGAGCGGCGTCGGTGCCGAGCTTCAGACCCTTCTTCTTGTTGTGACGCATGTGTACGTTCTCCTCTATACGCGAAGCATTAAGCCTTCAGGCTCAGGCCCATGGACTCAAGCTTGTCTTTGACTTCCTCAATGGACTTCACGCCAAAGTTGCGGATGTTCAGCAGGTCGTTCTCGGAGAACTCGACAAGCTGACGAACCGAATGGATGCTGGCACGCTTGAGGCAGTTGTAGGAGCGGACGGAAAGGTCCAGGTCCTCGATCTGCTTATCGAGCTCGGCGTTGTCGCTCGAGACCTCGGGAGCGAAGATCGAAACCTCCTCCTCTTCCTCGGGGGTGTCGGCAAGGTTCATGAAGGCCTGCATGTGCTGGTTGATGATGTTGGCAGCCTGCACCACGGCGTCACGCGGCGTGAGGGCACCGTTCGTCTCGATCTCCAGCACCAGACGATCGTAGTCGGTGTGCTGGCCGACGCGGCATGCCTCGACAAGCTTGGCGCAGCGACGCACAGGAGAGAACAGCGAGTCAACATGAATGACACCGATCGGATCGTTGTCACGCTTGTTGCCCTCATACGAGACATAGCCACGGCCGTAGCCGATGCGCATGCTCATGGTGAGGTGACCACCCTCGTTGAGGGTAGCGATGTGCTGCTCGGGGTTGACAAGCTCAAACTCAGACGGGATGAAGAAGTCCGCACCGGTGACCTCGCAGGGACCGTCAACCGAGATGGTAGCGGTCGCCTCATCGGTGGTGCCGAGAGACCTGAAGACCAGACCCTTGACGTTCAGGACGATGTCGGTGACGTCCTCGACCATGTTCGGGATGGTCGTGAACTCGTGCTGGGCACCATCGATCTGGATCGCCTCGACTGCAGCGCCCTCAAGGGAGGACAGCAGAACGCGGCGGAGCGAGTTGCCAAGCGTGTCACCATAGCCGCGCTCAAGCGGCTCAACGGAGACGCGCGCAGACGTCTCGTTGATTTCATCGACCTGAACCTGAGGCCTAATGAATTCTGACATGTATTACCTCCAGCCTCAGCAGCCCAAATGGACTACTTGGAGTAGAGCTCGACGATGAGCTGCTCTTTGATATCGGTGCTGATCTGCTCGCGGGTCGGGAGCGAGAGAACGTTGCCGGACAGCTTCTCGATATCGACCTCGAGCCAGCCGGGAACCTCGAAACGCTCGGACTGGATGAGAGCCTCTTTGATGGGGAGGAGGTCACGATACTTCTCGCCTACAGCGACGACGTCGCCCGGCTTCACGAGGAAGGAGGGGATGTCGACGCGGCGGCCGTTCACGGTGAAGTGGCCGTGACGCACGGTCTGACGGGCCTCGCGACGGGTGCGAGCGAAGCCGAGACGGAACACGACGTTGTCGAGACGGCTCTCGAGGAGCGTCATCAGGTTGTCACCGGTGACGCCGGGCATCTTGAGAGCGCGCTCATAGTAACGGCGGAACTGCTTCTCGAGCACACCGTAGATGAACTTAGCCTTCTGCTTCTCGCGCAGCTGCATGCCGTACTCGGATTCCTTGCGGCGACGCTTGGGCTGGCGAATAGATTCCTTCTTGCTGCTGTAACCCAGCTCAACGGGATCGATCCCGAGCTGGCGGCAGCGCTTGAGAACAGGCGTCCTGTCGATTGCCATTGTATTTCGATCCTTTCAGAGTTACACGCGACGACGCTTCTTGGGGCGGCAGCCGTTGTGCGGAATGGGGGTCTTGTCCTGGATGCTCGTAACCTCGAGGCCAGCAGCCTGGAGGGAGCGAATGGCGGTCTCGCGACCAGAGCCAGGACCCTTCACGAACACGGCGACCTTGTGCATGCCGTGCTCCATAGCGGCCTTGGCGCAAGCCTCGGCAGCCATCTGCGCCGCGAACGGCGTGCTCTTGCGGGAACCCTTGAAGCCGACCTGGCCAGCGGAGCGCCAAGCGATGACGTTGCCTTGGGGATCGGTGATCGACACGATCGTGTTGTTGAAGGTGGAACGGATATGAGCCTGACCCACCGAAATGTTCTTGCGGTCCGCGCGCTTGATACGGGTGGCGGCGCCGCGCTTGTTCTTTGCAGTAGCCATCTTCTAGCGCTCTCCTTATTTCTTCTTCTTGGCACCGATCTGACGCTTCGGGCCCTTGCGGGTGCGAGCGTTCGTGTGGGTGCGCTGGCCGCGGACCGGGAGGCCCTTGCGGTGACGCAGGCCACGGTTGCAGCCGATGTCCATGAGGCGCTTGACGTTCTGGTTACGCTCACGACGGAGATCGCCCTCGATCATGAGGTGATTCTCGTCGATGTACTTACGGATGACGTCAACTTCCTCCTCGGTGAGGTCCTTGACGCGCGTGTCCGGATTGATGTTCGTATCCGCGCAAATCTTCGTCGCGGTCGTGCGGCCGATGCCGTAAATGTAGGTCAGACCGATCTCAACGCGCTTCTCGCGCGGCAGATCGACACCGCTAATACGGGCCAACGTAGTTCTCCTCTCTTAACCCTGACGCTGCTTGTGACGAGGATTCTCGCAGATGACGAGAATCTTGCCATGACGCCTGATGATCTTGCACTTGTCGCACATCTTCTTGACCGAAGGACGTACCTTCATCGTTCTTCCTTTCGGTAGTGCTCAGACTTCAACCTACTATCTACTCGCCCAGCCGCAGGCGTGAAACACAATGGCTGGATCTACACATGCCAACGCGACCGCAGGTTGAGCAGGCCGGCGATCGCAGAAACGCACGTGTTGTGCTGGCGTTACTTATAGCGATACGTAATGCGCCCGCGCGTAAGATCGTACGGAGAGAGCTCCACCACAACCTTATCGCCGGGAAGGATGCGGATATAGTTCATGCGGATCTTGCCCGAAATGGAGCAGAGAACCTTATGACCATTCTCGAGCTCAACGCGAAACATTGCGTTGGGCAGGGGTTCGGTAACCGTACCCTCGAGTTCGATTGCATCTTCCTTCTTCACAAGCACATCTTTCTCTCGAAACGACAGCAACTGAGCATGATACAACACAAACGTGCCATATCTGCCTTTTTCGTCAACGCTTCACAAATTGTTGCAGCAACGATTTCGCTGTAGCAGGGCGGGACATATCATCCCGTGCTCAAACAGCGCTTACGCGAACTGCGCGCGGGACGATATGTCCCGCCCTGCCTCTCGACCGTTGACTGTCTAGAGGCGATCAAGTCGTGGCGACTTGCTTTTGTAAAGCGCCACATATCCGAGGGCCCGCCCGATGTATATCGTCCCGCGCGCAGTTCACGCCAGTGCTGTTTGAGCACGGGATGATATATATCGGGCGGGCCCCTGGAATACCTACATCACGCCGCCCTGCATGGAGCACCATTCGCCCTGAGCGTCGGCCGTCAGAATGACGGGGCCGTCGTTCGTGATGGCAATGGTGTTCTCATAGTGTGCAGCAGGCAGATGGTCGTTGGTGCGAACGATCCAGCCATCGGCCCCCACAGTCACGTGGTGCGTACCAAGCGTGATCATGGGCTCGATGGCAATGACCATACCGGCCTGGAGACGAACGCCCCTCCCCTTCTTGCCATAGTTGGGAACGTTGGGGTCCTCGTGCATGGCACGACCAACACCGTGTCCCACGTAGTCGCGAAGCACACCGTAGCCGTTGCTCTCGGCAAGCGTCTGAACGGCATGGCCGATGTCACCAATATGGTTGCCCGGCACGGCCTGTTCAATGCCCGCTTTCAAGCAGTCACGCGTGACCTCGCAGAGCGCCTGGACCTCGGGGGCAACGTTGCCCACGTAGAAGGTCCACGCGTTGTCGCCAACCCACCCGTCGACGATGGCGCCGGTATCAATAGAGATGATGTCGCCATCGCGAAGGATGATGTCGGGGTTGGGGATCCCGTGCACCACGGCGTCGTTGAGCGACGCGCAGATGGAGCCGGGGAAGCCGCCGTAGCCCTTGAATGCAGGGATGCCACCATGCATACGGATGATCTGCTCGGCAAGCTGATCGAGCTCGAAGGTGGAGACGCCGGGCTGAACCATGGCGCCAACGTGCCGGAGCACCATCTTAGACAGTGCTCCGGCCTTCTTCATAGCCTCGATATCTTCAGGAGACTTGATCTTGATCATAGACCGAGCGCTTCCTTCACCGCTGCATAGACCTCGTCGATAGCCTGAGCACCGTCCACGGTCTTCAGCAGACCCTGGCCACGGTAGTACTCGACAAGCGGGCTCGTCGACTTCTCGTACACATCGAGACGATTCTTGATGGTCTCAGGCTTATCGTCGTCGCGCTGGTACATCTCGCCACCGCACTTGGGACAGACGGCATCGGCAGCCGTACCGGTATAGCCGCAAGCACGGCAGGTACGACGACCGGACAGGCGCTCGACGATGACCTCGGGCGCGACGTCGATCAGCAGCGCGCAATCGATCGTGCGACCCATGGCAGAGAGTTCGGAATCAAGCGTCACAGCCTGGACGGTGTTGCGCGGGAAGCCATCGAGGATGAACCCCTCCTGCGCATCGTCGTCGGCAAGGCGCTCCTTGACCAGATCGATAACGAGCTGGTCGGGAACGAGCTCGCCGGCATCCATGTACTTCTTCGCCTGCATACCCAGCTCGGTGCCGCCCTTGACAGCAGCACGGAGCAGGTCGCCCGTAGAGATGTGGGCAACGCCGAAGTCGGCGACCAGACGCTGGGCCATGGTGCCCTTGCCGGCACCGGGACCACCCAACAGCACAATATTCATGAGGGTCTCCTTTCTCCCCTTACATGAAGAAGCCGTCGTAGTCGTACATCTTCAGCTGGCTCTCGACCTTCGCGATGGTGTCGAGCACCACACCGACCATGATGAGAATGGAGGTGCCGCCGAAGGACTGGATGAGCTGATTGTTCGTGAACGAGAACACAATCGACGGCACGATGGCGATAACCGCCAGGAAGATCGCGCTCGGGAGGGTGATCTTGTTCAGAGCATTCTTAATATAGGCAGCGGTAGCTTTGCCCGGACGGACGCCCGGAATGAAGCCGCCCTGCTTCTTCAGGTTGTCGGCCGTATCGTCGGGATTGAACACCATGGAGGTGTAGAAGTACGCGAAGAACACGATGAGTACGACATTAAGGATCCAGTTGATCCAACCCGAAGAGAGCGCGCCGGCCACAGCCTGAACCCAGCCAACACCAGGGAAGAACACCGCAAGCTGCGCCGGGAAATACAGCAGCGCCGAAGCGAAGATGATGGGCACGACGCCAGCGGTGTTGACCTTAATGGGCAGGTAGGTGGACTGACCGCCCATGAGGCGACGACCGACCACGCGCTTGGCGAACTGCACCGGGATGCGGCGCTGGCCGCGCTCGATGAAGACGATGAGCGGAATCACGATGAGGATCACCAGGAAGATGATCACCGTGAAGATGACGCCCATCGTGCCGCCCTGCATGGAGGAGATGATCGCCTGGGGTAGACCGGCCATGATGTTCGCAAAGATGATCAGCGACATGCCGTTGCCGATACCACGCTGGGTGATGAGCTCACCGATCCACATGATGAGCATGGCGCCCGCGGTCAGCGTGCCCACGACCATGATGTCGAAGATGATTTCGGGCGCGCCGGCACCGGTGAAGCTGATGCCGAAGTTCTTGAACAGGAACAGGTAGCCGATCGAGTTGAGAATGGCGAGCGCGAGCGTGAGGTAGCGAGAATACTGGGTGATCTTCTGCTGGCCGACCTCGCCCTCGCGAGCGAGCTCATGCAGGCTGGGAACCACGCTCTGAAGCATCTGCAGGATGATCGAGCTGGTGATGTAGGGCATGATGCCCAGCGAGAAGACCGACACGTAGCTCAGCGCGCCGCCGGAAAACAGATTCAGCAGCGCCATGGCGCCGGCGGCGACGGAGTCGTCACCGCCGAAAAGGCCCAGCATCCCCTGGACGGGGACGCCGGGCACAGGAACGTGCGCACCGATACGGTACGCGACGAGCATCGCTATGGTGAAGAGAATCTTATCCCGCAGCTCTTTGACGCGGAACGAATTCTTCAGACCATTTAGCACGGCTGCTCGACCTTTCCGCCAGCGGCCTCGATCTTGGCCTTGGCGGAAGCCGAGACCTTATCGACCTTGACCGTGAACTTCTTGGTGGTCTCGCCCACACCAAGAATCTTGACGGGCTCGAACTCCTTCTTGATGATGCCGGCGGCCTTGAGGGCAGCACCGTCGATCACCGCGCCGTCCTCGAACTTGGCGTCGAGACGGTCGATGTTCACCGCGCTGTACTCAACGCGACGGGGGTTGCGGAAGCCGGGGAGCTTGGGCAGACGCATCGCGAGCGGGGTCTGACCACCCTCGAAGCCCGAACCCTTGCCGCCACCGGAGCGGGAGAGCTGGCCCTTCTGGCCGCGACCGGCCGTGGTGCCGTGGCCGGAGGAGTTACCGCGGCCAATACGCTTACGCCGATGCGTGGAGCCCGGCGCGGGAGTGAGATCATGAAGCTGCATTTGCTACTCCTCTACAATCTCAACAAGGTGCTTGACCTTGAAGATCATTCCGCGGACAGACTCGTTGTCGGCAATCTCGCGGGTGCGGTTGATCTTGCCGAGGCCGAGGGCGCGGACCGTCCTAACCTGGTCCTTCTTGCAGCCGTTGGTGCTGCGGACCTGCTTGATCTTGATGGTGTCAGCCATGCTTACTGCTCCTTACCAACGAACATCTCGGCGACGGTAAGGCCACGACGCTGCGCGACCTCCTCCGGGCTCGAGAGCTCCTTCAGGCCCTCGGCAGCGGCCTTGATGATGTTGAGGCCGTTGTCGGTGCCCAGGGACTTGGCGAGAATGTTCTTGATGCCGGCAAGCTCGAAGAGGGGACGCACAGCGCCACCGGCGATGACGCCGGTACCCTCGACAGCGGGCTTGATGATGATGCGGCCGGCACCGAAGTGGCCGATGACCTCGTGCGGAATGGTGCCGGTCTCGGTCACGGGCACGTGGAACATGTTCTTCTTGGCGTCGAGCGAAGCCTTGGAGATGGCCAGAGGCACCTCGGCGGACTTGCCCATGCCAAGGCCCACGTTGCCCTTGCCGTCACCCACGACGACGAGCGCCACGAGCGACATACGACGGCCGCCCTTGACGGTCTTGGAAACACGGTTGATGAAGACGACGCGCTCCTCGAACTCGGAGGCCTCGCGCTGCTTGTTATCTCGATTACGAGCCATGTGCTACTAACCTCCTAGAATTCGAGTCCGGCGGCGCGGGCACCGTCGGCGAGGGCCTTGACGCGGCCATGGTAGATGCGGCCACCACGGTCGAACGCCACCTTGGTGATACCAGCCTCGAGGGCACGCTTGCCAACGAGCTCGCCGATCTTCTCAGCGGCCTCCTTGTTGGAGTTGTGGCCACCCTTGAACTCGGGCTCGAGGGTCGAGGCGGAAACGAGGGTGTGGCCCTTGGTGTCGTCGATGATGGCGGCATAGATGTGCGAGTTGGTGCGGGTCACGCGAAGACGCGGACGCTCGGGCGTACCGAAAATCTTGCCACGAACGCGACGCTGGCGACGCTTCAGACCTGCGAGCTTCGCTTTGTTCTTGTTCATTGAGACTCCTTAGTGTGCTGCCAGCACCTGACGGGGTGCTGGACTTACAGGACGCATGCCCCTACTACTTGGCGGCCTTACCGAGCTTGCGACGGATGTGCTCGCCGACGTAGTGGATACCCTTGCCCTTGTAAGGCTCGGGCGGACGCTTGCCGCGGATCTCGGCGGCAACCTGGCCCACCTGCTGCTTGTCGATGCCCTTCACGTTGATGTGCGTGTTGTCAGGCACCTCGAAGGTGATGCCTTCGGGAGCGGGGTACAGAACGGGGTGAGAGAAGCCCAGCGAAAGCTCGAGGGTGGTGCCCTTCAGCACAACACGGTAACCAACGCCGGCGAGCTCGAGGGACTTCGTGAAGCCCTGGGAAACGCCGTCGACCATGTTCTGGATGAGAGCACGGGTGAGGCCGTGGCGAGCACGGGTCTCACGCTCGTCGTCGGGACGAACGACGGTGAGGACGCCGTCGGCGACCTCGATGGAGAGCTTGCTGTAGATGTCAAGCTCAAGCTGGCCCTTGGGGCCCTTGACGGTCACATGCGAACCGTCCACTGCCACGTCGACTCCGGCGGGAATCTGGACAGGCTTCTTACCGATACGGGACACGGTGTTCTCCTTTCCTTCTACGCGCCTAGCCGCTTACCACACGTAGGCGACGATCTCGCCGCCGACGCCCAGCTTGCGAGCGTCGCGGTCAGCCATGACGCCCTTGCTGGTCGAGATGATGGCGGTGCCGAGACCGCCACGGACGCGGGGAAGGTCCATGACACGGGCATACTTGCGCAGGCCCGGCTTGGAGATACGGCGGATGCCGGAGATGACCTTCTGCTTCTTGGGGCCGTACTTAAGGGTGATGTGGAGGGTCTTCTGCGGGGTCGTATCCTCAACGGTGTACGACTCGATGTAGCCCTCCTCGTAGATGACGCGAGCGATCTCCACGAGCTTCTTGGAGCTCGGCATAGAGACCGTGGCCTTATTCGCAGCGTTTGCGTTACGGATGCGCGTAAGCATGTCTGCGATCGGGTCTGTAAGGTTCATACAGATTCTCCTTCGTTCTTGATGAACTCGCACATGCGGTTCTCGTCCACCCGTGGCGGACAAGCCAGGTCATGTGCGCTCTTCCCTGCACGCGGTGATCATGCCGCATGCACTGGCAGTGACTTACCAGCTGGCCTTCTTGATGCCAGGAAGCTCGCCCTTGAGCGCAAGCTCGCGGAAGCAGACACGGCAGATGCCGAACTTGCGGTAGACCGAATGCGGACGGCCGCAACGCTGGCAACGGGTGTACTTGCGGGTCGAGAACTTCGGCTCGCGCTGCTGCTTGACGATCATCGATGTCTTAGCCACGTATTTCCTCCTTACATGTATGTGCAGTCCCGAACCGGCGGAACCCCTTGTTCCGCCGGCCATATCGGGACAGTTCTACCTTATTTCTTGAACGGGAAGCCAAAGCCGTCGAGAAGCACGCGGGCCTCTTCGTCGGTCTGGGCGGTGGTGACGATGGTGATGTCCATACCACGGGTGCGATCCACGGAGTCAAACGGGATCTCGGGGAAGATGAGCTGGTCGGTGACACCCATGGAGAAGTTGCCACGGCCGTCGAAGCTCTTGGGCGAGATGCCGCGGAAGTCGCGGATACGGGGGATGGCAATCGAGGTCAGACGATCGAAGAACTCCCACATGCGGTCGCCGCGCAGGGTGACCTTGGCGCCGATCGGCATGCCGGCGCGCAGGCGGAAGGATGCGATGGACTTACGAGCGCGGGTGATCATAGGCTGCTGGCCGGTGATCAGGCGCAGGTCGCGAACGGCACCGTCGATGGCCTTGGAATCGGTCGCGGCCTCGCCGACGCCCATGTTCACGACGATCTTCTCCATCTTCGGGATCATCATGACGTTCTTATACTGGAACTTCTCCTGAAGCGCAGGGCGCACCTCCTCGAGGTACTTGGTCTTCAGGCGGGGGACATACTTCTCTTCAGCCATGTTCACTCCTTCTGGGGTTTTAAGCACGGGGCTTGGCCACGCAGCGAACGGTTTTACGACCGAACGCCTTGGGTTGTCCTCGTGCCTCCTGCCGTCGATGTGCCGTGTAGGCTGTCGCGGCACGCCGAATGGCCGACAGGAGCCGGGCAATACGAGTCGATATGATACGCGTGTGCGCGAGGAATTGCCAGAAAAACTCCGCGACCTGTTGAAATCCACAAACCGACCGCGTATCTGGCAGCCTGCAGCGGGATGGGCCCGATGGGACCCACACTCCTGCCGAGGTATCATACGTCCGAAGCACTTGACCCATCACAAAGGAGTTCCTCTATGACTTATGACTTTACTACACTCATGGACCGCCATGGATGGGATGCTGTAGCGGTCGATGGACTCGGTGCAGGAGGCGGGGCGCCGGAGCCCCCTCGCGCGGGATACGACTTCATCCCCATGTGGGTGGCCGACATGAATTTTCCGGTGTTGCCCAGCATCACCGAGGCCATCGGGGCCCGTCTGCAGCAGCCTCACTTTGGCTATTTCGATCCGCGGCCGGAGTACTTCGACCGCATTATCTCCTGGCAGCATGATCGCAATAAGGTCGAGGGGCTCGAGCCAGCCCACATTGGTTACGAAAACGGCGTGCTGGGCGGCGTTGTTTCGACCATCGAGGCGTTCACTGCCCCTGGAGATACGGTGCTGGTCCACAGTCCCACCTATATTGGCTTCACCAAGAGCATTGAGAACGCGGGCCGCCATATTGAGCTTTCCCCGCTCAAGCAAGATGAGAACGGCGTATGGCGCATGGACTTTGACGACATGGAGAAACGTCTTTCCGAACGACGCATCCACGCCGCGGTCTTCTGCTCGCCCCACAACCCCTGTGGTCGCGTGTGGGAGCGCTGGGAGATCGAACGGGCCATGCAGCTGTATAAACAGTATGACTGCGTCGTTGTGTCGGACGAAATCTGGTCTGACATCATCCTGCCTGGACAGCAGCACATCCCAACGCAGTCGGTTTCCGAAGACGCCCGAGAGCGCACCGTTGCGTTCTACGCGCCTTCCAAGACGTTCAACCTTGCCGGCCTCGTGGGGAGCTACCACATCATCTACAACGACTATCTTCGCGACCGCGTAACCGCACAGTCTTCCAAGTGCCACTACAACGAAATGAACGTACTGTCCATGCATGCTCTCATTGGCGCATATGGAACTGAGGGGCGTATCTGGGTAGACGAGCTCTGTCAGGTCATCGAAGGCAACATCGATTGGGCATGCCGCTTCATCGAAGCGCATGTGCCCGGAGTGACGGTTGCACGTCCTCAGGGAACATACATGCTGTTCCTCGACTGCACCCAATGGTGCGACGAACACGGCTGCGACGTTTCCGAGGTGCTTCATCGAGGCTGGGAGGTCGGTGTCGGTTGGCAGGACGGCCGCCCATTCCACGGGCCGTGCCATATCCGCATGAACCTTGCGCTGCCGCTTTCGAGCGTCCAGGAGGCGTTCCAGCGTCTGGAAAGCCACGTGTTTGTCGATTAGCAGCCTAAACAATCCGCGATGGTGGGAGCCCCTGCCGGCCTTGTAGCGCCGGCAGGGGCCCGTTCTTCATTCGGCCGTACAATATGCAGCATGTGCCGTTACTTCCTCAGTTTTATGCAGGCGTTTTCCATCTCGTTTCATGCGCCACGGACCAGCACGGGCCAAGGTGTTCAAAATCGTATCTTTTCGGCTCTTGAACTGTGCGCGCAGAGCCGAAAACCCGTTATGTTGCTCATGGCAGCTGCCCTGTTGCTCAATCTTGGCCTTTATCGGCTCTGCATACACCCTTTGAGAGCCGAGAAATCGCATTTTTGCACACGCGCACTCGAGTAGTTAAAAATATATGCTCTTGTGAGGCAGTGCCGGCCGTTCGCGGCGCCCTTCATAGCGGTACTCCTACCTCGATGGGTCTTATTAGCATGCACGCCGCCACAAACAGCTGCGTCATAGACATGTCCCCACAAAGGAAATAGGTCATTTGGTCGAGGATGCGCGGCTCCTGCTACCGACGCGTATACTGGGCGCGTAACCCAAATGCGAGAGATATCGGAACATCATGCAGCACGCCACCAGCCCCCAGACTGGACACAGCACCATCGACCGCTCCCCCGAGCTTCTTGCCCCCGCCGGCGGTCCCGGCCCCTTTGCGGCGGCCCTCGCCGCTGGGGCCGACGCCATTTACTGCGGCATGGGGTCGTTCAACGCACGGCGCAAGGCCGACAATTTCGACGACGACTCCTTTGCCGCCGCATGTCGCTCTGCGCATCTTGCCGGGGCCCGCGTCTACGTGACCGTCAACATTGTGATCAAGGACTTCGAGATGGTCGACGCCCTTGAGCTCATCCGTCGCTGCTCCACGTTGGGCGCCGACGCCTTCATCATTCAGGACTGGGGCCTGTTCGCCGAGGTCAGACGCCTCATGCCCACCGTTGAGACGCACGTTTCCACGCAGGCGAACATCCATGACGCGCGTGCGACCGCCTGGTGCCGCGATGCAGGAGCCGATCGCGTCACGCTCTCCCGCGAGCTGTCCCTTCGCGAAATCGCCTACATCCATGACCGTGTAGACATTGACCTCGAGGTCTTTGCGCACGGCTCCATCTGCTTCTCGTATTCCGGCGTGTGCCTGCTGTCGAGCTTTGCCTGCGCCGGGCGCTCCGCCAACCGCGGCATGTGCGCTCAGCCGTGCCGCCTCCCCTACAACCTGGTTGACGAGCGCGGACACGTGCTCTCCCCCGCAGGTCGCGGTCGTCCACTTTGCCCGCGCGACACCAACACGACCGACCTGCTGCCCGAGCTTCTTGCCACCGGCGCCCACGCCCTCAAACTCGAGGGACGCATGAAGGCTCCCGACTACGTCTATTCCATCGTCGACGTCTATCGGCGCGACCTTGACGACATCCTTGCCGGGCACACGCCTACAGAGGATGAGCAGGCGGCGCGCGCACGCCAGCTCAAACGGTGCTTTAACCGCGATTTCACGCATGCCTACCAGGATGGCCGCTCGGACGACGACATGATGAGCTACGAGCGTTCGAACAACCGAGGCCAGCTGGTGGGCGAGGTCACCGGCTTTACGCCGCGCCGGTCTCAAACGCGTGCCGAGCGGTTCCGCGAACGCGACAAAGGCCCGGCGGGAACTGCCCACATCGCTCTGTACGAGCCGGTCGGCTCAGGCGACCTCCTGGAACTTCGTCACGACGACGAGCCCGATCAGTTCCTTACCGCCCTCGCACGCGAGGACGCCGCAGCGGGCGATGTCATCGATGTCTCTGTACCCCGGCGCATGCCGTCGGGCTGCCGGGTGCGCGTCATTCGCAGCCAGAGGGCAATTGACGCCGCCGACGAGGTGCTTAAACGAACCGTGCCGCGCAAGCGCCCGGTGGACGTTCGCATTCAGGCCCGCCTCGGCAAGCCCTTCACCGTCGAGCTCACCTGCGCGGATGCGCCGGATGTCTCCGCCTGTGCTGAGGGCTTTGTCGTAGAGAAGGCGCGCACCAAAGCCGTCTCCCGCGAGGACCTCATCGAGCACGTGGGGCGCCTTGGCTCCTCGCCGTTTGAGGCCCGCAGCTTCTCTGTCGATATGGATGACACCTGCGGCATGGGCTTCTCCGCCGTCCATAAGGTGCGAGCGGAAGCCTGCCGCCTACTTGAGGAGCGCATTCTTGCCCCGTATGCGGAGCGTGCGAGGGCTCTGCAAGAACTCCCGGCATTCTCTTCGATCGCGGTTACAGCTGAGCGTGCCGCCGGTGGGGCCGATGATGCGCGGGATGCGTCGACGGACTGGCCTTCGGCCGAAGCGCCCGTAATCTGCGCGCTCGTCACATCGCGAGAGGCCGCCGAATCCGCCCGAGAGGCCGGAGCGAAGCGACTCTACGCCACGACCGACGACCTGGACGCCGCCGGCATCTCACCTCATGATGCTGCCGAGCTTGGCCTCATCCCTGTCGTCGACGAAGTATGCCGCGAGGGTGACCACGACCGCCTGGATCCCTGGATTCTCCCCGATGGGGCCGCCGCTGTTGGCAATATCTCCGAGCTCGCCTATGCCGCCGATCGCTCCTGTCTGGCTGAGCTTCGCTCCTGTATACCCGTCCACAATGTCGCTTGCGCTCGCTTCTTGCACGCCAAGGGCGCACGGGGCTTCTGGCTCTCCCCCGAGCTCACGCTCGACGAAATCGAACGCCTTGTTCCGCATGCCGGCATGTCTGCGGGCATCGTCGTTGTTGGACAGCCGCGCGTCATGACGAGCGAACACTGCATCTTGCAGGTCGCCAACGCATGCATCCATGATTGCGCGCGCTGCAAGCTGCGTCAGCCCAAGCTGTATCTGCATAACATCGACGACCGGCTGCTGCCCGTCCGCACCGATATCCACGGGCGTTCGCGCCTCTACAGCGCCACCCCGCTTGACCTCACGCCTCAGATGCCCCGCCTTCTTGCGGCGGGCGTTACGCGCTTCATGGTCGACGGCACCCTACTGGAGCCCGGCGAGCTGGCCACTCAGGTTGGGCGCGCCGAACGCGCGCTCGAGGCTGCGCAGGCGGGACGACGCCCCGCACCGCGGCAAAAGGGCGCGAGCGCCGGCTGCCTCTTCGTAGGCGTGGACTAGAAGCGAGTCGCCATGGATACCCTACTCGCTGCTGCCCGGCCATCGATTCTTTTCGAGTCGCCGACGCTTCTTGCCGTAGATAAGCCCGCCGGCGTCATCATCCACGGCGACGGCACCGGTATCGGAACGCTTACCGACACCGTGCGCGCCATGCTGGTCGCGCGCGGCGATGCGCCCGCCTCAGAGGCGCTACAGGCCCTACAGCGCCTCGACCGCGATACGTCGGGCATCGTGCTCTTCTCGCTCGACAAGGCCACACAGCCCGCCTACGACCGCATGATTGCCGAGCACAACATGACGAAGCGGTATCTCGCCGTTGTAGAGGGGCGTGTTCCCTGGCGTCAGCACACGTTTCGCGATCCGATTGGCCGTGACCGCCACGATGCCCGCCGCATGCGCGTAAGCAAGACCGGCAAGCAGGCCGTAACCCATGTTGAGTTGCTCGACGTGACGACTGTCCGCCGCCGTACCTACTCGTTGCTGTCCGTGCACATTGAAACCGGCCGAAAGCATCAGATCCGCGTACACCTTAGCCATGCAGGCTTCCCCATCGTGGACGACACCCTCTACGGCAAAGCGCATCCCCAGGGCCTCATGCTTCACGCGCGCGAGCTCGCATTCACCGATCCCGTCACACACGGCTCGGTGCGCATCCTCTCCCCTGTTCCGACGCGCTTCCAGATGATGTTCCCTCAACGGTAGTGCGTCCGCGCACCCCGTAATCCAGGCACGCTTCTTAAAACCCAGCCGTCTCTACCACTACGCTTCAATCAGAACCACCCGCACAGCGGGTGGTTTGCTCTTAGGGTATAACCCTATGGCCCCAGGCCAGGGACTCAAGTCCCTGGCCTGAACTGGCGTTCAGGCCCGATGGCCCCTTGACTCGT
>NZ_NFJW01000018.1 GCF_002160065.1 Collinsella sp. An2
GAATCCTACACCTGCGGGGACGCGTCCGGAAGGCCGCCCGCAAGGGCGCGCCCCCGTCGCGCTAGGTGCGGAAACGCCCTGATCGCTCAAAGCGTTTCGCTGAGGTTGAAAATCAACCGGCAACCGTCTTTTTCGCCAAAGCTCAGTTTTGCTTCAGAATCGGGGCTGACTCCGGAACATACGTGAGCGTTGACGAAGCGTCAAGACATGGAGCAGAGCAGCAATGCGACGGCAGAAAATGCGCCCCATGCGAAAGCCTGTCGGTCAAGACCACGCATGCAGCAGGGCCGGCGAGCGACGTCATCGCCAGCCGGCCCTGCAACAATAATCCCTATGGTCAACGCGCCTTCACTGCGCGCAAGCGCGTCGGCACAGCCACAACGTGGCGCACCGCGCGCAGCCGAAGCCTTAACCCAGCAGCGCCTCGACGTCGAGAGCAATCATGAGCTCCTCGTTCGTGGGCACCACGAGCACCTTCACGCTGGAATCGGGCGTGGAGATGACGCGCGGGTCGTCGGAACGCACGTCGTTGAGCTCCGGATCGATCTTGATGCCCAGCCAACCCAGGCGCTCAACGATGGCGGCGCGGATCTCGCCGGAGTTCTCGCCGATGCCCGCGGTGAAGGCCATGGTGTCCATGCCCTCCATGGAGGCGGCCATCTCGGCGATGAGCTGAGAGGCACGATAGTTGAACATGTCGAGTGCCATCTGGCAGTTGGCGTCACCGTTGGCAGCACCCTCGCGCACGTCACGGGAGTCGCTCGACACACCGGAGACGGCAAGCAGGCCGGACTGCTTGTTCATCATGGTGTCGATGTCATCGATGGAGTAGCCGCCCACGCGATTGAGATAGAAGACGGTGGCGGGGTCCACGGTACCGCAGCGCGTGCCCATGATGAGGCCGTCGAGCGGGGTGAGGCCCATGGTGGTGTCCATGCACTTGCCGTCCTCGATGGCGCAGAGGCTGGCGCCGGAACCCAGGTGGCAGCTCACGAGCTTATGGGTCTCATGGTTGGTGAACTCGTCGACGGTGCGCCAAATGTAGCGGTGGCTCGTGCCGTGGGCGCCGTACTTGCGCACGTGATACTTGTCCACGACGTCACGCGGCAGGGCGTAGCGCCAGGCGCGCTCGGGCATGTTGTAGTGGAACGCGGTGTCCGGGACGATGACGTTGCCCAGCTCGGGGAACATGTCGCGGCAGATCTCGATAACGTCGGCCTCGGCGTAGTTGTGCAGCGGGGCAAGCGGAGCGACCTCGCGCACCCAGCCCAGGGTCTCGTCGGTGACGACCTTGGACTCGGGGAAGTACCAGCCGCCCTGCACCACGCGGTGGCCGATGCCCTCGATGGGCTTGTCGACGGCCTCCAGGATCTCGAAGACGTGCTTGACCGCGGTCTTGTGATCGGGCATGTCAACGTCGAGCTGCTTCTTCTCACCGTTAACCGTGTAGCCGATAAACGAGCCCTCGATACCGATGCGCTCGCAGTTGCCCTTGGCGAAGACCTCGCGAGTGTTGGTGTCAAGCAGCTGGAACTTCAGGCTCGAGCTGCCGGCGTTGATGACAAGAACGTTCATGGAACTCCCCCTCATAGGAAACATCGTTCCGCCCCCGAAGGCGGAAAGAACACACCCTCTTATGATACACGTACACAAGCCTGCCGGGGCGAGCACGCCCCCGAGCGGACGGGATGCATCCGCCTGCGCGCAGCGCTCAAACGCTTTGGCCGACGTCGGCGTGATGACTAGATAAGGCCCTCTCCCAGGTCCTTGCCTCCCAGCACGTGCATATGGAAGTGCATGACCGTCTGGCCGGCGGCGGCGCCGGTGTTGGCGATGACACGGAAGCCCTTGTCCAGCCCCTTGATCTTTGCCACCTCGCCGATCGCGTGCGTCATGGCCTCAAGGACGTCGCCGGGAACGCCGTCGATAATGTTCTCGTAATGCTCCTTGGGAATGACCAGCGTGTGGACCGGCGCCTGGGGATTCAGGTCGTCGAAGGCGACCACCTTGTCGTCTTCGTAGACGATGGTCGAGGGGATCTCGTGGTTGGCGATCTTGCAGAAAATGCAATCCATGGGGACTCCTTTCGCCTTGCCGCTCATAGCGCCCACCCTGGCGCGCCGCCACGCTTCTCTTCGTGGGCGCGGCGGCCTATGCCGGGGGCGAGCAGTGGCAAGCTCGCTTGCAATACTCATGAGTGTAGCGGCATCCGCACCGCCCGAGGCGCGCAAACCCGTGCCGGGACGCTCAGCGTTAAAAGCTCAGCTGGTCAGAGGTATCAGCAGCCTCGACAGGAACAAGGGTCTCCATACCGTCGACGTCGGCCAGCAGCACCGAGACCTTCTGCTCGGCATCAGCCAGACGCGTGCGCAGGCTCTTGAGCAGCTCGACGCCGCGCGTGTAGCTTGCAAGCGACTCTTCAAGCTCCATGTCGCCTGACTCAAGCGCGCGGATGATGCGCTCGAGCTCCTGAGACGCCTCTTTATAGGTAAGCTCGTCGACCGGTTTCACATCTGCCATGTTCTTCCCTTTCTATCTGAGAGGACAGGTCCTCCATCGGTATCAGTGGTTTCAGGCGCGCCCTCGATGCCGGCGGGCGCGCAGCGAGGCATGAACGAGTTCTATCCAGCAGACTCCTCGGCGGGACGGACGTCGTTAACCGTACCCGTCACCTCGCCGTCTGCCATGGCGACGCGGATGGTCGCCCCCGGCTTGAACGCAGCTGCACTCGTGGCCACCCCGGCGTCGCTGTAGGCGATGGAATAGCCGCGCGCAAGCACCTTGAGCGGCGAGAGTGCATCGAGCGAAGCGGCCTGCGAAGACAGCGCTGCTGCAGGGGCAGACAACAGGGCGCGTCCTTCATGCCCCAATCGAGACGCGGCAAGCTCCAGCGCATGGCGTTTTCCCGCAAAACCCGACGTGCTGGCCATGAGCTGAGGTACCAGCCGTGCCACGACCTCGGCGTGACGCGCCTGGTCGCGAACGATAACGCCCGCAAGCCGGTCGGTCGTCTGGTCGAGCTCGGCCGCTCGCCGGTCGACCACATAGGTCGGGTCCTGCAAGCAGGGCCGGCGCGCCGCCGCATCCAGCACCGCGCGCAGCTGGCCGAGCCTGCCGGTGGCAGCAGCCGCGACGCGCCGGGCAAACGTATCCACCTGGCTCGAGGCGCCGCGCACGATCGCCTGCGTCGCCGAACCGAGTCGGCGCTCGCGCGCCGCCAACAGCTCGGCGAGATCCGCCATGGCAGGCGCCACCGACTCCGCAGCCGCCGTAGGCGTAGAGCATCGACGGTCGCTCACCATGTCGCAGATAGAGGTATCCGGCTCGTGGCCGATGCCCGTAACCACGGGCACCGGGCAATCGGCAACCGCACGGGCAAGTGCCTCGTCGTTGAAGGTCATGAGGTCCTCGAAAGAGCCGCCGCCACGTACGAGCAGGATACAGTCGGGCGCGGGTTCGATCGCCGCCGCTCGGCGCAATCCCTCGATGAGCTCTGCCGGAGCACCCTCGCCCTGCACCTTCGCGCCCACGCAGACAAGTTCGACGAGCGGGTTGCGACGTCGCAGCGTGCGCTTGACGTCGTCGATCACAGCGCCGGAAAGCGACGTGACCACCGCGACGCGCGAGCAAAACGCCGGGATGCGACGCTTGCGGGACTCGTCCATAAGGCCTTCACGCCGCAGCTTCTCGGCAAGGGCCGCCACCTGCTGGCGCAGCAAGCCCTCCCCCGCCAGGGTAAACGACTTGGCAACAAAGCTCATACGGCCTGTAGGCTTATACAGATTGAAGTTGCCTGTGAACTGCACCTGCATGCCATCGCGCAGGTCGAAGGTACGCTTGCCGTACACGCCGCGCCAAACGATGCAGTCCACCGCCG
The DNA here is from genome assembly GCF_002160065.1 of Collinsella sp. An2. Lineage (GTDB taxonomy): Bacteria > Actinomycetota > Coriobacteriia > Coriobacteriales > Coriobacteriaceae > Limicola. Next base: position 3,878 of record NZ_NFJW01000018.1, read on the forward strand.
CCGCGTCGTCCTTAATCTGGAAATAGCAGTGGCCGCTGCGTGCGTTAGGACCACGAAAACCGGTGACCTCGCCGATCACCGTAAGCAGCGGCAGCGCATCAAGCGCCCCTGCGGCCATCTCGACCGCCTGCGACACCGAAAGAGCGTCGCCTTTGGGCGCCGCCTCTGATGCAGGCGTCGTGCCGGTAAGATTCCAGGCGCCCATGCGCCCCCTCCTTTCATTGCCGTTCGAGACAAGCCTAGCCCGTCGTGCGGACACGCCCGCATGCGACGAGACCCCAAACATCACGCCGCAGCGAAACAACGCCCGGCAAGCAAGCAGCCGCCCCCCAAGCGCCGCGGCAACGGGACTCATGCCGGCGGGGCTCGCGCCGGCTCAGGCCGATCAGCCCCCGGCAGACCTCGCCCGGCGCGGCTCCCCTGCTTCGACCGACCACCTAGTCCCGGCGGTTCTGCGTGCGGCTCACCAGGTAGATAAGCTGCAAGATCGAGGTAAGAGCCGCCGCCACATACGTCAGCGCAGCGGCCACAAGCACCTTGCGGGCGCCTCGCACGTTGACCTCGCCCATGCCCGATTCTTCGATGTAGGCCACGGCGCGGCGGCTTGCATCGAACTCGACCGGCAGCGTGACCAGCTGGAAGATCACCGAGAACGCGAAGAGCGCAATCGCGAGCGTCTGCATGCCGGCAAGGTTCATGGCAACACCCAGAATAAACACAAGGATCCATACGTTCTGGGTGAAGTTGACCACCGGAACAAGGGCCTGGCGAAACTTCATGAAGGCATAGCCCTGCGCGCGCTGGACGGCATGTCCCGCCTCGTGACAGGCGACGGCCACGCTTGCAACCGACCCGCCCGACAGGTTGTCGCGCGAGAGATAGAGATTGTTGTCGCGCGGGTCGTAATGGTCGCTTAAGGTGCCAGGCGTGCTTTTGATGCCTACCTCGGAGCAGCCATTCGCATCCAGCATGCGGCGCGCGACCTCAGAGCCCGACCGGCCGTCGGAAGGGACGCGTAGCCAGGTCTTGTATGTGCGGTTGATGTATCCCTGGGTGGCCGCGCCCAAAAGCAGCGACACCATCACGAGCATCAGGTAGCTGATGTCGATTCCGTAGCCCAATCCGTAATACAGCGGCATGCGTATTCACTCCTTGAATCCGTACACGGCGTCACATGAACGCCGTTCACCACCTTGTACCCAGCCGAGCCGCGAAGCCATCAACTTCTGCAAACAACGGCGTCGAGCCCCAGGCCCTGTCCGCATGACGACGAAGACACCTGCCCATAAGGCAGCGAAGGTGCTAGAGCAGCTCCACGCGGCGATCTTTGACCGTGAGGCCCATGTTGCCCGAAAGCAGGTCGTCAAGCTGCGAGCCCACCAGCTCGAAGCGCCAGCCCTCGCGAAGGCGGCTGCGTTCAGGGTGGTCGACGTAGTCCACCAGGTCGTCGCGCGAAGCGATCATGGCCGTTGCAACGTCCGAGCGCTCGGAGATGAGACGGATGAGCGCATACATGAGGTCGCTTACGCTCTCGAGGTCGCTCGACGGGGCTTTGCGCGCATGCCCCACCTCGGGCAGATGGTCTGCCGGGCACTTCCTGCCGCGGGCAATCGCCGCGAGCGCGCCCTTCACGTCCGCCTCGGAGAGCTGCTCGGTTCCGCGGATGCTGCAGAAATCCGCCGCATCGCGCGGAGAGCGCTTCACCAGCGCCAGCAGCACCTCGTCGGACATGACCCACTTGCGGGGAATATTGCTGCGCTCGGCGCGCTCTTCACGCCAAGCGGCTAGCTCTCGCGCCACGGCAAGCTGCCGACGCGTGCAGGAGGTGATCCGCTTCACGCGCTTGTACATCTCCCGCGGCTCGACGATATAGTGCTCGCAGTTGGTGATGGGGGCCATCTCGTCGAGCACCCAGGACATGCGACCCCGCTCGGACAGGCGCTCGACCATGGCGTGGTAGGCGACGATGAGATAACGCACGTCGTCGAGCGCATAGTCGAGCTGCTTGGCCGAAAGGGGCCGGCGCGACCAGTCGGTGAGCGACTCGGTCTTGGCCAGCGTGACCCCGCAAAACGCATGCACGAGCCCGTTGTAGGAGATCTGCAGGCGCTCGCCCAAAAACGCCGCCGCCACCTGCGTGTCAAAAACCGGCGTCGGCAGGACGCCCAGCGCATGCAGCAGAACCTCGAGATCCTGCGTGCACGCGTGGAAGACCTTGACGACGTTCGCGTCGCCCATGAGATTCGCAAGCGCAGAAAGGTCGTCGATAACCAGCGGGTCGATGGCTACGCACTCCTCGGGCGTGGCCACCTGGACAAGGCACAGACGCGGATGATAGGTGCGCTCGCGCAAAAACTCGGTATCGACCGCGACCGCAGGAAATGCCCGCGCTCGTTCGCAGAACGCCTGAAGATCTTCAACTGTGGAAATATACATGCTCACCTGTCGCCTTGGTTGCACCGCCGGCTGCGGGGGTAGGATTACGTTCAACGTACTGTAACTATACGCTACGTTCGCCGAAACTATAGCAACCCCAGAAGAAGAACGGAACGCTATGCGCTGCCTGATCATCCACAACCCCGCATCCGGCCCGCGATCGGACGAAATCTACACCTTCGCACACACGCTGGCACAAGGCGGGGACGAGATCGTGATGCGCTTTATCGGCGACGGCATGGAGCCCGAAGACGCCACGGTAGACGCCACGGACTTCGACCGCGTGGTGGTCTCGGGCGGAGACGGCACCGTATCGAGCACGCTCGATTGCCTGCGCGACTGCGGCGTGCCGACGCTCATCTTCCCCTCCGGCACGGCGAACCTGTTCTTTTCCAACATCGGCAACGCTCCCGAGGCGGCTGCGCTCGCCAAAGCGTGCCGCGAGGGCCGCACCGCTAAGGTCGATATGGGAGAGCTGTACTGGAAAGACGAGAACGGCGAGATCCGCCGCCACGGCTTTATCATCATTGCCGGATCGGGCTTCGACGCCACCATCATGCAGAAGGCCGCGCCTTCAAAAGGCGATATCGGCGAAATCGCCTACGTGCTCTCCGCGCTCTCGACGCCCGAGCCGCAGGTGGCTCACTTCACCATCGAGCACGACGGCGTGGTGGACGAGCTCGACGGTATCTCGTGCATGGTGGCCAACACCGCGGTCATCCAAAACGACATCAATCTCTTTCCCGGCTGCCGCATGGACGACGCCCTGCTGGACATCGCCGTGGTGGAGCCGGCGCGCCTGGTCGACCTGCTGCCCACAGCCCTTGCCGGCGTCATCGATCCCGCCGGGAAGGGGCTGGGCCGCCCGAATTTCAAGATGTTCCAGGCCAGGGAAGCCAAAATCAGCTGCACGCCGTCGCTCGGCATGCAGTTTGACGGCGAGGTGATTCCCAACAACGCCGGCGTGTTTGGCGCGCGCGTGCTGCCCAAATGCCTGGATATCATCATCGACGAGTTCTCGAACCTGGCATAGGGCCAAACGGCGCGGTGCCGGCAGACGGCCCGGTTGCCATTCGCTGCCTCGGGGCCGCCCCGCGCGCCCGGCGCCACGCACTGCCTTGGGGCTGCCCCACGCGCCCGACGCCACTCGCCGCCCAGAGGCCGCCCACACCCCCGGCGCCGTCTGCCCCCTCAAGGTAACTCGACGCGCCCGGTCGCCGAAACATATCGGCAATCTTTTCCCTGAAGTATTGCGTCGGCACTTCGCTATGCTATAGTGCCCTCAACTACTCGAACCGGCCTTACGCCATACACTCGAAAGGAGTCACCAGCATGAAGAACGCACTTTGCACCGCTCGCATGAACTGGTGGTGGCGTGATGTGAATATGGTCGGTCGACGGTGAGATCCATCACGCCTATCTTTTGACAGGCTGTACGGGCCCCCGGGAGACCGGGGGCCTTTTTGTTATCCCCTCTCTTCCGCTCTCCGCTCCGACCAGATTCGCATCACGCGCCTCCGCTCGTCGCTTCGCGGCATTCCTCCACGTCACACACTTCGTCGGTACCGCCGGCTTCCCACAGAAAGGTTGATTACCATGTCCCAGCAGAACACCACCGCCCAGGCCCGCACCGTCTCCACCACCGACCGCGGCAAGCTCGACATCCGCGGCCTCGTCCTCCTTGCGATTCTCCTTGCCGCCGGCTTTATCCTCAACTTCACGGTCGGCCGCGCCATCAGTGGCCTCACCGGCGGTGCCATCAGCCCCGAGTTCATCATCTCGGCCTTCTGCCTCACCATCTTGGCCGTGCGTCCCAACCTGGGCCAGGCGCTCATCATCGGCCTCATCTCGGCAGCGGTGATTCAAATCACCACCACCTCGCCGTTCATCGACTTTGCGGCCGAGGGCATCGCCGCCATGGTGATGGCACTCATCGTCAAGGCCGGCATGGCCACCCCCGCCAAGAAGGTCATCCCGCTCATCGGCACCTTCGTGACCACGGCGCTCTCCGGCATCATCTTCATGCTCATCAAGATCGCGCTCGTGGGTGGCGCCGCCCAGCTCGCCGCCGCCATGCTCCCCGTGGTCTTTGCGACGGCCGTCTTTAACGCCATCCTCTGCCAGGCGCTCTACCTGCCTATCCGCAAGGCCCTCAAGCTCGCCGACTAGCACGCTTTCCGCCGGGGTTCGCCCCGGCGGTTTTCGTAAGGGCTGGGGCCACGCGCATCACCGCTCGCACGACTCGGAAAACGCAGCGGGAGCTATAGCCAAACACATGCGCCCGTAGCATTTATGCAGCGCGTGCACGCAGATACCGCCGACACCGTGGCCCCGCCCATCGGTAACAACAACCTACCTCACCTAACGCCCATGCCGAAGGGATTGATACCTCATGCCGCAACCGACCGCTCAGACCACCGCCCGCACCGTTACCACCGCCGCCCACGACAACGGACTCGTGAGCCTTCCCTCCCTCGTCCTTCTAGCCGTGCTGCTTGCCGCCGGCTTCATCCTCAACCTCACCGTGGGCACCGCGCTTGCCACCACAGGCATCCGGCCGCAGTTCGTCATCGCCGCCTACGCGCTGGCCATTCTGCTCACGCGCGCCACGGTGCCGCAGGCGCTCCTCTACGGCCTCATCACCGCCGCACTCATGCAGTTCACCACCTCCATCCCCGGGCTCAACCTCCTCACCGAGCCCGTGAGCGCCGTCATCATGGCACTCCTGGCCCGTCCCAATCTGCGTGTAGGCGGTCGCAACGTCACACCGCTCGTCTCGGCTTTTGTAACCACGCTCGTCTCGGGCGGGCTCTTTGCCGCCCTGGGCAACGTGGTCACCGGTGCCGCGCCGGCGCTCTTTATTGCAAAGCTCCCCACGGTCCTGGGCACCGCAGTGTTCTGTGCTATCGTGGTCCAGGTGCTGTATGTGCCGCTCAACCATGCGCTTAAGCGCACCCGCGGGTAACGCCGCACGACAACCACGCACGAACCGGTGCGGGCGTCTCGCTCAGCTTGGCGCCTGCACCGAATTTTGTCCCTTCATCCGTTCCACGAGACAGGCTTTTTCATGCAGGACATCATCGACATCGACCACGTATCCTTTGCATACGCCGAAGCCCCCGAGCGTTCGCTTAACGACATCACGCTCGGCATTGCCCCGGGCGAGTTCCTGGGCATCATCGGTCCCTCCGGCGCCGGCAAATCAACTCTCTGCTCGGCGCTTTCGGGCGCAATCCCCCACCACTATGCAGGGGAGTTTTTTGGCGCGGTGCGCGTAGACGGCCAGGACACCTGCGACGTCTCGCTCACCGACATCGCGCGCACCGTGGGCAGCGTGCTTCAGGACATCGACGCGCAGATGGTGGCCTCGGTGGTAGAGGACGAGATGCTCTTTGGCCTCGAGAACTTTGGCGTGCCGCATGACGAAATTCCCGGTCGCGTCTCGTGGGCACTCGAGACCGTGGGCATTGCCGACCTCGTCGATCGCGAGATCGCCACGCTTTCGGGCGGCCAGAAACAGAAGGTCGCCATCGCCGCCATTCTGGCCCTGCAGCCGCGCGTGCTCGTGCTCGACGAGCCCACCGCCGCGCTCGACCCTGAAAGCTCGCGCGCCGTCTTCGAGACGCTTCGTCGCATCAACCAAAGCGAGGGCATCACCGTGGTGGTCGTGGAGCAAAAGGTGGCGCTGCTCTCTGAGTACTGCGAGCGCGTAGCAGTGATGCACGAAGGACGCGTCGAGCTTGTCGGCACGCCCGCCCAGGTGTTTTCGCATACTGAGGAGCTGCGCCGGATCGGCGTCGACAGTCCGCGCACCGTGCGCGTGTCCAACAGCCTGGCCGCCGCGGGCCTGTGCCCCGCCACGCCCTGCCTCACCGTGAACGAAGCGGCAAGGCTTATCGAGGGATTGGTGACAGCACGCGGCGCCGACAGAGAGGTTTCTGAGAGCGCAGGCTCCACATCCGCGGCAACAACGCCTTCGACCGCTAGTGCTGCGTCCGCTGCCGCGGCCCCCGCAGAATCCGGTCGCTGCGCACCGGCTACCTCTCCCCGCAATGCCGCCGGTCAGGACCCCATAGTTACCTTTGACGACGTCACTTTCAGCTATCCGGGCGGCGGCGCCTCGGTGAACAACCTCACCTTCTCGCTCTATCCCGGCGAGACACTCGCCCTCATCGGCCAGAACGGAGCCGGCAAAACCACGGCCACCAAGCTGTTGAACGGCCTGCTCAAACCATCGTCCGGTCATGTGACGGTGGCCGGGCTCGACACGCGGACCGCGCGCACCAGCCAGATCGCGCGCCATGTAGCCACGCTCTTCCAAGATCCCGACCATCAAATCTGCAAGGACACCGTACTCGACGAGATCGCCTTTGGTCTTGAGCTTGCGGGCGTCTCTCCCGCTGAAGCGCGCGGCCGCGCCCGTGTGGCCGCGGAGCGCTTCGGCCTACCCCTTGACGAGCCGCCGTTCTCGCTCTCGCGTGGACAGCGCCAGATGGTCGCCCTTGCCTCGGTCATCGTGGTCGAGCCCGAGGTCATCGTGCTTGACGAGCCTACGAGCGGCCTCGACTACCGTGAATGCATGACGGTGATGGAAACGGTCTCCCAGATGGCCCAGCAGGGCACCGCGGTGCTCATGGTCTGCCACGACATGGAGGTCGTCTCTGACTTTGCCGACCGCGCCATGGTTATGGCAAACGGCCGCATCCAGGGCTCGGGCGCCACGCTCGACGTCTTCACCGACCCCGACCTCATGCGCGCCGCTTGCATCGCGCCGCCGCAGGTCATCGAACTCACCGAGCGCCTGGCGCGCACCGTCTCGCCTGCGCTCCACGGCGTAAGCGAGGTAGCCGATGTTGCCCGCATGGTAAAGGAGCTGGTCCAGCATGGTTAACGTGATTGATTACATCCCCGGGCGCACGCTCCTGCACCGCCTGAACCCGGTCACCAAGCTTGCCCTTGCCGCGAGCATCATCATCGCGACGTTTCTCGCCAATACCTTTGCGCTGCTCATCGCACTCTTGGCGCTCACCTTCTGCCTGGGCATCTATGTGCACGCCGCGGGGCGCCTGGCATCGCTGCTCAAGCTCTTGGTGCCCCTGGCGATTATCATGTTCGTGTTGCAAACAGTCTTTGTACACGAGGGACCGGTGCTCTGGGGCTTTATCACCGTGGGCGGCATGACCGCAGCGGCCAAGATGGCGTTGCGCCTTTTGGGCATCGCCCTGCCGCTTGTGCTCATGCTCATGGTGACCAAAATCACCGACCTGGCCAACGCCTGCGTCGAGGTTCTGCACGTGCCGTATAAGTACGCGTTCACCTTCACCACGGCGCTTCGCTTTGTGCCCGTGTTCAGCCAGGAGATGAACGCAATCACCGAAGCGCAGACAGCGCGTGGCGTGGAATACGACACCTCGAACCCCATCAAGAAGCTGCAGCTCATGCTGCCGCTTTGCATTCCTCTGCTCATCTCCTCGGTGGGAAAGACCGACGCGACGGCCCTTGCCGCCGAGCAGCGCGGCTTCTACCTGCGCACCCGCGCAAGCTCGTACAAGCGCTATCCGTTCCACGCCATCGACGTAGCAGCTTTCGTGCTTTGCGTGGTGCTTATCGTGGGCGGCATCTTGCTGTAAGAGTGTGTTGCTGCGGTCGGGGCGCTCACCGCACGCCCGTCCGCCGGAATTGCGTACCCCTTTCACACGTTGCGTGCACCCAGTTGAAATTGCGTACCCGTATAGTCCATTTTTCTCTAAAAATAGGGGTTCATCTGGCCGAATCGCGCACGCAACTTTCGTTGGGCGCACGTAACTTTCGTCAAGCGCACGCAGCCTTCATCGAGCGCGCGTAACTTGCATCCGGGACAAGCGTCGAGAGACTCAGCCGAACCACTCGCCCGCACCACTTACCCGTGCTACTATGCCCACAACCGCGCGATGAAGGATGGGGTATGGACGAAACCACCGCAACAGCCATGGACAAACGCAACGACGAGATTCCCCAGCTGCTCGTAGAGGAGCTTCCCAAGCACTACGGCACCGAGGACGAAGCTCGTATCCGCACGGGCTTCGAAGTCGCACAGAAGCGTCCGGTCACCCTGCGTGCCAACACGCTGGTGGCCACGCGCGACGAGGTGGCTTTGGCCCTCGACCAGGCACGCATATCCTGGCATGAGGTTCCCTGGTACGAGGATGCCTTTGTGCTCCCCGACGCCTCCGAGCGGTCGGTGTGGGAGCTGCCCATCTATCAGGACGGCAAGATCTATCTGCAGAGTCTCTCGTCCATGATTCCGCCCCTTGTGCTGGCTCCGCGCCCTAAGGCAGACGTGCTGGACATGTGCGCCGCCCCCGGCGGAAAGACGTCTCAGATGGCAGCGCTCTGCAGCAAGGCACACATCACTGCCTGCGAAATGAGCGTGCCGCGCGCCGAAAAGCTCGAGCACAACCTGAACAAGCTGAGCATCCACAACGTCAACGTCATGCGTTGCGATGCCCGCCGCCTGGACAAGTTCTTCTCGTTCGACCAGATTCTGCTCGACGCGCCGTGCACCGGCACCGGTACCGTGCGCGCCGGCGATCGACGTGCCTGCAAACACGTCACGCCGGCCCTTCTGGCCAAGGTGATGAAATCCCAGCGCGCGCTGCTGGACCGCGCGCTCGACGTACTCAAGCCGGGCGACAAGCTGGTCTACTCGACGTGCTCGATTCTTCCTCAGGAAAACGAAGAACAGCTAACGGCTGCGCTCAAACGTCATCGTGACTGCACGGTGGTACCGCTGACTCTGGACAACCTTGAGGCCGCCGACACGGGCGACAACATCGACCCCGCAGCCCGCCGCGCGCTCGCGTCCGATAGCCTGCGCGCCATCGTGCAAGCAGCAGCCGACGGCTCCATCCCCACCCTGCCGAACAGCCTTGAGGGAACGCTGACCGTATGCCCCACGCAAGACTACGAGGGCTTCTTCGTGGCGGTCGTCGTCAAGCGGGAGCAGTAAAAGCGTCGCGATGAACGACTTAGCGCATATGACTGCCGCCACGCGGCGCATCGTTGCGCTCGCCGCGACCAAAGTGCGATTTGATTGCCGTAATCAAGGCATAGATGAGGGCTGCGGCCACGATCACACCGATGAACAGGCCGATCGGCTCGACGATATCCATGATGCCCATTCGCCTTGTCACCATTCCTTATGGTCGTCCACGGCACCAGTTACATGTGACAGCTTACCAGATTGTGGGCCGCGGCCCACATGTTGCATGAAAAGAGGATAGGCCCTGCGCCTGCTTCAACGACTGGATGCAGGGCCTCTCCCCAGACGGCAGGCGCTCCAACCGACGCCTGCCAGGTAGCGCTAGTCCACGCGCTTGTCACCCATGAAGAAGAGCGCGACCGTACCCGGACCGGTGTGCGCGCCGATGACCGTGCCGATGCTAAAGATCTGGATGTTGTCCTTGAGCGCCGGCACCTGCTCGCCGATGAGGCGCGCGACCTCCTGGGCATCCTCAAGGCAGGAAGACTGGGAAATGAAGCACTTCCCCGTATAAGCAGAGCCGTTCTGAGCATGCTCGACGCACTTCTTGGCCAGCTGCACGATGGCCTTTTTCTTGGTGCGGATCTTCTCGCGCGGAATGAGCTTGCCCTGATAGTCGACGTTCATGACCGGACAGATCTTGAGCGCTGTGGCGATAAGCGCACTCGTCGCCGAGACGCGTCCTCCGCGCTTGAGGCAGTCCAGATCGGACACAAAGAACCAGTGGTTCAACTCGAGCTTGTGATCCTCGGTCCAGGCAGCAAGCTCTTCGAGCGACATGCCTGCGTCACGATGGTCGGCCATGTAGTCCAGCAACAGACCGTAGCCCGACGACGCCGCAAGCGAGTCGATCACGCGAATGGTGCGCTCGGGATACTTGTCGGCAAGCGTCTCGGCGGCCAGGCATGCCGAGTTGTACGTGCCCGAGATGCCCGAGGAGAGCGTGAGATGCAAGATGTCCTTGCCCTCCTTGAGGTACGGCTCCCAAAAGGCAACGTACTCGCCCGTTCCCACCTGAGACGTCTTCGCCTGGGCGCCGTTCTTCAACCGCGTGAAGAACGCATCCGGCGTCGTGCTTTGAAACAGGTCGTCGGTATAGGTGACGCCGTCGATCTCGTAGTGGAAGCAAACGTACGGGATATCACGGCGCTCAAAGTATTCGCGCGTCATATCGGCAGTGGACTCGCAGCTCAAAATATAGTCGGCCATGAACACTCTCCTTTGCAGACAGGGCGACGAGACGTGGACTCGAAACGCCGGCACGTCCTCGCGCGCGTTCAGGTCGTATTATCGCATGTTGACGTTACGTCGCGTCTTCTCAACCGTATGAACGACGAAAACGGGCAGGTGTTGACGGCATTTCCTCATCTGTCGACAAATCGTCAACACAATACGCAGCCTGGTACGAGGGCCGCGCGTGTCCGCTTCGCCGCCCTCGCCCCACGACGGCTGCCTCGGACCCGTCAAAACAGTCGCCCTTCAACGGCCATCCTTGCCCCGTCAAAGCGGCCGCCCTGGTCCTCCCTTGGCAAAACGGCTACACTGTGCCGATGACATACATCCCGCAAGCATCTTGCGAGCGTCTCGTCGGCAGGGAGATCCCATGCGACAGCTTCTGGCACAAATCATGAAATTCGGCGTCGTGGGCGTCATCGCGTTTGTCATCGACTTCGGCGTCATGGTATTTCTCACCGAGGTCTTCGGGCTCAGCCCCGTCGTATCCGCAACCATTTCGTTCACGGTGTCGGTCATCTTCAACTACCTGGCGAGCATGCGCTACGTCTTCCGCCACCGTGAGGGCATGAGCCGTCGTCGCGAGTTCATCATCTTCGTGGTGCTCTCGGTGCTGGGCTTGCTCATCAACGACGCGCTCATGTGGATAGGCACCGAGCGCCTCGTGCTCGACTATCGCGCCGTCAAGATCTTTGCCACCGCCGTGGTGATGGTTTGGAACTTCGTGACGCGCAAGATCTTCCTGGAAGACCACGGCGAGCAGCCGAAGGCATAGGCTCCCGGAGCGTCCATCACGCCGCAGCACTTATCGCGTCGCGCCCGTAGACTCACCTTCGTCGGCAGGTCGACCCTCTTGTACGGCGCGGGGCGGCACGCCTACGCGACGCTCGACGATATAGCGCGGACGATGCTTCACTTCCAGGTAAATGCGCCCCACATATTCGCCGATAAGGCCGAGCGCAAAGAGCTGCAAGCCGCCGATGAGGCTGATGATGCACACCAAGCTCGCCCAGCCGGGCACCGCGTGTCCCATACAGGACACGACAATGGCCCAAATTATGAAGAAGACGCTCGCAATGGAGAGAATCCCGCCCGCCACGGCGATGAGGTGGATAGGCTTGACCGTGAGACTCGTGATGCCGTCGAGCGCCAGGGTCGCCATCGCCGGCACCGAATAGTGGCTCTTGCCCGCCAGGCGCGGCCGGCGTTCGTAGGACACGGTGGCAGAGGAAAATCCCAGCAGCGGAATCAGGCCACGCAGGTACAGATTGGCCTCGGTATAGGATGCAAGCTCGTCCAACACGCGATGCGAGAGCAGCCGGTAGTCCGCATGGTTGTAGACGGTCTTGGCGCCCATGGCAGCCATGAAGCGATAGAAGCCCTGGGCCGTGGCGCGCTTGAACACGCCGTCGGAAGCCCGGCTCGACCGAACACCGTAGACAACCTGCGCGCCCTGAGCATAGGCTTCGACCATTCCTTCCATGGCGCGCTCGTCGTCCTGGCCGTCGGCATCGATGCTGATGCAGATGTCACAACACCGCCGAGCCTCCAGAAGCCCCGCCATAAGCGCGTTCTGAAAGCCGCAGTTGCGCGAAAGCGACACCCCCATGATGCGTTCGTCACGCGCCGCGGCCTCATCGATGATCCGCCAGGTGCTATCGTCGCTGCCGTCGTCAACAAAAAGGAGGCGGCTGCCGGGACTCACGCTGCCGCACGCAACCAGCCGCTCAAGCTCGTCGAGCAGAAGCGGCAGTGTGCGCGGGAGCACGGCCTCTTCGTTGTAGCAGGGAACCACGATGACGAGAACGGGCAGGCGCGGCGCATTCTGCGGCGCCTGGGGGCACTCGCCCACCATGGCATCCGAACCGGCATTCGCTTCCATGCCGACCCCCTCTCTCGCCGCACGAACGACGCCGGGAGACGGCGCCTGCGCACAATTTGCAAACTTAGTATAGAACGCCCTCCGGCGCTTACAAAACCCTGACGATTACCGTATAGTACTCGTACCTTTTCGAGCGGTTTTACGCTGAGACAACAAATTGGCGCCCCGCCGCTCACCTCACCATTGGTCTTCGTTGGAAGTGGTTGCGTGCAATCTGTTCTCAAGCGTCCCTCGATGCAGCAGTTCTTCAAGTTCGCCGGCGTCGGCATCCTCTCTTTCTTGGTGGATTGGCTGATGCTCATCGTGCTGGTCGAGACCTTCCACGTCGACGTTCTCATTGGCACCACGGTTTCGTTTCTTACCTCGGTCGCTCTTAACTACGTGTTGAGCATGCGCTATGTGTTCGAGCATCGCGACGACATGAGCCGCAAGCGCGAGTTCACCATCTTCGCGATTCTCTCGTGCATTGGGCTGGGGCTGAACGACCTCTATATGTTTATCGGCGTCACCATGCTGAACATTGGCTATCAGGCCATGAAGGTCATCGCGACCTTCTGCGTGACGTGGTACAACTTCTTCACGCGCAAGAAGTTCCTTGCAAGCTAACGGCTTCACCCTTCCTCATTGATACGAACGTCCAAGCGGGCGGCTCGAACAACGGGTCGCCCGCTTTGTTATGCAGCTGCAAATGAAGCAAAACTGAGCATCGGCGAGCGCCGTTTTCGCCGACGCTCAGTTTTGTTTCAGAACCAAAGCCGATTCTGGGGAGAAACCGAGCGTTGACGAAACACCGGCAAGCGCCAACAGCAAGGCTGGATCAGGCATGCGCTTCGCACGCGCTTCGCCCTCTGGGTCACGCTCCGTCGATATGCAGCGTCATACCCTACTTGATTCACCCTTTGCCCTGTTATCATCCTGTATACAAGGGAATTTGGAGGGTACTTTTCCATTTGTTAGACCCCCTCAAATCCTTAACCTTAAAGGTGAGCTTGAACCCCCATAATTTCTTAACAACTCATAAAATCCGCTGGTAGATACCAGTGTTAAACCTTCAACTTGAGCCTTAAGGATTGCATAGGGGGTTATTTATATTTTAAGCGAAGCTATAATCGCATCAGCGTTTCAGGCAAAGCAGAATGTCGAGGACATAGATGCGAGATTCAAAACGTTCCATCATCTCCGTGGTCGCTTCCCGACCCGCCCGCGCACTCACGTGCGCTGCACTCGCGGTCGCGTTTGCGGCGACTCCGGTGCTCTCCCCCGTTTCGGCGTACGCCGTCTCGGCCGAGACTCAAAGCCAGCTCTCCTCTGCCACCGAGCAGGTTGAAGCCAGCGCGAAGGCGTACGACGACGCCGTCGCCAAGCTGAACGAGCTGCAGGCGAAGATCGATGAGAACACCGCTAACATCGCGGACATCGAGGCACAGCTCCCCGAGGCCCAGCAGCGCGCAAGCGAGGCTCTGAAGGAGCTCTACAAGTTCCAGAAGGGTTCGAACCCCCTGGCGGGCCTGGTGCTCAACTCCGAGAGCCTGAGCGACTTCATCACCACCTGCGTGTACATGAACCAGATCCAGTCCTCCAGCAACGAGGCCATCGAGAACCTCAACACCATGCAGCAGGACCTGGAGCAGCAGAAGGTCGAACTCGACCAGGCGAAGGCCCAGCTTGAGCAGGAGAAGCAGAACGCAGCCGACGCACTTGCCCAGGCTCAGGAGCTCCGCTCCCAAGCACAGGCCAAGGCCGAGGCAGAAGCTGCCGCCGAGCTTGCCGCACTTGCCGAGGACACCGCCCCTGCCGAGGGCGAGGGCGTAAGCGGCGGCAACCCCAACAGCACCGCTACCACCACCGGCGAGACCGCCAACGTGACCGTGGGCGCCGGCGGCGTTGACTGGAACATCTCCCGCGACGATTTCGTGGCCACCTGGGGCCCGCGTATCGACGCTTACCTTGCGGGCTCTCCCCTTGCCGGCTATGGCAACACCTTTGCCTCCGCCGCCTGGCAGTATGGCGTCGACCCCCGCTGGTCTCCCGCCATCGCCTGCATCGAGAGCACCAAGGGCGCCCATTGCGCCAACAGCTTCAATGCCTGGGGCATGAGCGCAAGCGGCGGCGGCTGGCGTGCATTTGGCAGCTGGGAGGAAGCCATCAACGAGCACGTCTCCTACCTGCAGCGCGTCTATGGGTCGACCCTGACGCCCGCAGCTGCCCAGAAGTACTGCCCGCCCACCTGGCAGGATTGGTACAACAAGGTCGCCAGCCAGATGAACCTGATCTAATTCGCGGCACACCACAACCACACCACAAAACGCCGCAATCATCGCACGACAGCGATAAGAAAAAGCCCCGGGAAGCCGGGGCTTTTTGGTAACCAGCACAGAAACTGAAACAGGCTATTTGACCTTAATCGCGCCGCGGTCGCAACGGTTGCCCCAGGAATCGATGAGGTCCTGGTCGCGATAGACGCACACGATCTCGCAGTGATTCGCGCAGTGGCCGCACACAACCTCGCGCGTGCGGAACTCGAAATCGTCGATATCGAACTTGAAGGGCTCGTCACGCATCTTGGGTGCATCGGCTGCAAGCAGGGCTGCGCCGAAGCATCCCATAAGGTGGCCGTCGGGGTCGACGATGACCTTCTTGCCGAGCGCCTCCTCAAACGCATGGACCACGCCCACGTTCTTGGACACGCCGCCCTGGAACACCACGGGGCTTTCGATCTTCTTGCCCTTGCCCACGTTGTTGAGGTAGTTCGTGGCCACCGCGCGGCACAGGCCCGCAATGACGTCCTTCTTCTCGTAGCCGACCTGCAGCTTGTGCACCAGGTCGCTCTCGGCAAAGACGGTGCAGCGCGCAGCGATGTTGGCCGGCTTCTCGGAGGTAAGGGCGATCTCGCCGAACTCCTCGACCTCTACACCCAGGCGATGTGCCTGGCTCGACAGGAACGAGCCGGTACCAGCGGCGCACAGCGTGTTCATGGCGTAGTCAACGGCAATACCGTTCTCGATGCAGATGATCTTGGAGTCCTGGCCGCCGATCTCCAGGATGGTGCGGACATCCGGGTGCAAAAACGTCGTGCCCACGGCATGCGCGGTGATCTCGTTTTTCACCACCTGGGCATCGAGCATGGCGCCCACCAGGCGACGAGCCGAGCCCGTGGTGCCAATGGACATGACGTGAACCTCGTTGAGGTCGATCTGCGAACGCAGGTCGTCGACCACACGACGGACAGCGCCCGATGGGTCGCCCTCGGTCCACAGGTAGGAGCGGGCGATGATCTTCTTGTCGGGACCGATCACCACGCCTTTGGTGGAAATGGATCCCGTATCGATACCAAGATATGCTTCCATGGAGCAAACCTTTCTCTTTGAACAACGATTCCAGCAACAGGTACGAAATGCCGGGGCGGCGGCAACAAGCCTCACTATCGGGGCCCGGACGCAGCGGCGTGGCAAACGCCAGCGCCCCTCGTCCAGCAGCCCTGAGCAAACCCAGCTGTCTAGCGGACTTTCCGCATGGCGATCATGTCGTAGAACGCCTCGAGGCGCGTGTCCAGACCGGCGTCTGACGTCTGCGTGTCGAACGTTAGGAACAGCACCGGCACGTGGTAGTCGCGCGAAAGGCGCTGCAACACCGGCATGACGTCGATCTCGGGCGTGCACCCGGCAGACTTGATATGCACGATGCCGTCAACGCCCTGCTCGGCCGCACGCTTGGCGTAGGCAATGTTGAAGGTCGACGTAGGACCCATGTCGTAGCTGCTGTACTCGGCGATGCTCGCCTGCATGGCCTTGGCGTTGTAATGCAGATTGAAGTTGGAGATGGACATGTAGTTGGCAACCTCCACGCCCATGTCGAGCAGCTTCTGCTCGAGGTCCAGGTTGCTGTTGGGGTCCTGCGCGGTGTAGTACTCGCCCACAATGGCCACGCGCACCGGGTCGACGGGCTTACGCGTGGGCAGCGCGTCGAGCGCATCCATGGCCCGGCGGAAGCCATCTTCGATGTCGGCGTTGCAGGTGGCCGCGTTCATGGCAGAGATGAACTCCTTGCGCACGCGATCAAACGAGCCGTGCTCGACCTCGAAGCCGGCATTGGCCAGATAGCGGTCGCGGAACGCATCGATATGCTCCACCATGCGATAGGCGCCCAGCAGGTTTTTCACGCCGTTGGGTATCGACAGGTTGGGGTTCACGACCTTCTTGCAGTAGGCCACATAGTCGCGCACCTTGCCCGTCGCCACGTCCGAGAAGTTAAGCATCTGAAAGTTGTCGTACCCAGCGTCGCGCAGGATCATCTCCTGCAGCTCGCCGTAGTAGTTGAGCCGGCAGAAGCCCGTCACCTGAACGAGCGTATCGGCTCCTTGGTCAAGCGCCGCCGCATAGTCACCGATGATGTGCTTGAAAGGCGTGCACACGTAGTCCGCGCTCATCTCCTCGCCGCGCTTGATCGTAGCACGCGTGGGCGTGGGCGTGGGCACAAAATCCGCGTCGAGCACCTGCTCGGTGAAATACTTGAATGCGGGTTCGTAGTTGCGGAAATGGAAGAACGACACCTTGTGACGCGAGTGACGGTCGCGCTTGGGACGCTTGCCGGTAAAGAACAGCGGCCGGGGCTTGCCCTCGTTCACCGTGATGCGGCCACGCTCCTCGGAGGGGTCCTTGACGCGGGGCTCGCCGACGCCCTGCTCGGGCTGCGACTGATAGTTACGCATTGAGGTACCCGCCCTTCTTCTGATAGGAAAGAATGTCCACGAAGCTCTCGACGCGCGTCTCGACGCCCGCTGTACCCGCCTGTGCGTCAACGGTGAGCGTGAGGATCGGCTTGCCCTTGATGCAGCGCTCGATGGCGTCGTCGCACATGGAGTCGGGACCGCAGGGGTAGGCACTCATGAGCACGATGCCGTCGATATGGTCGTGCAGGGCCAAGATCGAGCCGATGAGCTCTCGGTTCACGATCCAGGGAATGGAATGAGAGAACTCATAGCTTCGCTTGAGGGAGCGAGGCTTGTCCGTCTCGTCCGCAAAGAGCACGCACGCGCCCTGCTCACGAAGCGCGTCTTCCACCACGCCACCCACGAACGGGTCGTGGCTCACGTACGGATGGGCCGCGATGAGAATGGTGAGCGGGCGCTCCTGGGCGGGAAGCTTGGAGAGGTTCTTGACGAGCTTTTCCTGCTCGCGCGCCATGCTAGCGTCGTAGTCGCGCTGGGCCGCGGCAGCCGCCTTGTAGGCGCGCTTGGCCTCCTTGTGCGAGAGACCGAAGCGGGCGGCGAGCCCCAGGTAGGCGCTCTCCTCCGTCTCGCCCCGCAGCTCATCGATGCGCAGCGAGATGATCCGCACGCTTTGACCCGCGACGGCAAACGCATTGGCCGCAAGGTCGGGCAGCGCCTGGAACTTGGTGCAGAACGTGTCGAAACGTCCATAGCCCATGAGGCTCGGAACAAAGACGGCGTCGACGTTTTGCTCGACCAGGGCGGCAACATGGCCCAAAAACAGCTTCGAGGCCAGACAACACTCGTCTACCGAGAGATGGTCGCCCACCTCGAGCGTGCCGCGGTCGGACGGGGCATCCAGCACAACCTCGCAGCCAAGCTGCTCAAAGAAGGTGCGCCAGGCAATGCCATAGCGATAGTACAAAAGCGCGCGGGGAATGCCGACGCGGCGAACATCGGCAAGGTCAGCGCGCCGACCGAAGTCCAAAGACACAGATTCCTCCTTTTACTCAATAAGCTGCTATTGTACTCGTGCTTGTGGCAGATATAGACAACTCGTCAAAAAAGCAGGGTGCGGGGCGCGGCGGGTGCGGGGCGCGCTGGCTGCGCGGAGTGTGGCCAGCGCCTTCTCGGGCGCGGGCGCGCCGTTCTCGGTGGCGGGTGCGGGGCGTGCTGGCCGCGCGAAGCGGATGTGCCGACTTTGATGACGCGCCAGACATAACTCTCGGCGACTGGCGCCAGCATCATGGGAGGCGCGGGCGACGCTAGGAGATAACAGCCGTGCAGACGAGCAGAACGAAAAAGAGCAGCAGAAGCATGAGGACATATGCCTTGAGGTCTTGCCGCCATGTGCGCGACGCCAGCGACGGAACACGCCGATAGAGCCGGCGTTTGTCTGCAGCAAGGTAGGCGGCGCCCAAGCAGGCTGGATAGACAAAACCAAAGGCAATCACGGCCACATACCAGATGGGCTTGCCCACATTGCTGCCCGTTGGATGCTGAACAGCATTGACGAGCGCTGGCGCCAGTATCACGCAGAGCACTAAAAGCACTACGTTGCGCACCCGTCCGGCACGTTCAGAACGGCGGCGCGTCGCCGGCGTCGAGACATCGGCGGCAAGGCCCACCGAAACGGCGTGCGGGGCCGCCGAAGCGTCCACCGCCGCTGTACGTGAGGTCGGCCCGATCTGCTGGGGTGTGACGTCAGATGAAGCGACAGACGCACGCAG
The DNA here is from genome assembly GCF_002160065.1 of Collinsella sp. An2. Taxonomy (GTDB): domain Bacteria; phylum Actinomycetota; class Coriobacteriia; order Coriobacteriales; family Coriobacteriaceae; genus Limicola. The sequence goes on from NZ_NFJW01000018.1 coordinate 22,888, forward strand.
CGCAGATGCGGCTGCTCCGCCCGAAGCGGATTCGACACCGTCAGACGTTGGGGCGGGCGCATGTTCCGGAGAAGCCGTGCGCGGCTCGCTCGTCTTCTCGAGCGCAGCAACAAGCGCGACCCGGAAGGCACGGGCCGTGGGATAGCGATGGTCGGGGTCGAATGCGGTCGCAGTCTGGATCACCTCGGCCAAGGCGTCGGATACGCCGGCCGCTCGCAGGGTCGCAGTGTCGAGCTTACCTGCGGGTTCGATTCCCGTCAGGCAAAACCAGAGCAGCATGCCCAGCGCGTAGACATCGCTGCGCACGTCTGTCTGACCGAAGCCAAACTGCTCGGGCGGAGCATAGGCCCGCGTCCCCAGATGCACGGTATCCGACGAGGCGTCCGGACGATGTCGGCGGGCGATGCCCAGGTCGATGAGCGTCACCGAAGAGCCCTCCCCCACCACCACGTTGCGTGGTGTGAGATCGCGGTGGATAAGCGGAGGGTCAAGCGCGCCATGGAGTTCTACGACCGCGTCGCAGAGAGCGGGCGTGACACGGGCAGCAAGGTCGTAAGAGCCGCCCGCACGGCGCACCAGCTCTTCAAGGGTCTCCCCGGGGACATACTCGCTTACGACTGTGAGTTCGTGGGCGCTCTTGTAGCAATCGACGAGGCGCGGCAGATGGACAAAACGCCTTCCCGCACGCTGCAGACGCATGAGCTCCTCATAGCCAACACCAAGGCCATCCCCCAAAGGAATGCGCTTACGGACCAACGGCCCCAGCTCCGCCCCGTTCGCGCCCACAAACATCACAAGGTCCGTGGTGCCGGCGCGGCCGAGCGGCCGGACCACGCGATAGCAGTCATCCCGCCTCACCGAGGCCAGGTAGGCATCGAGCTCCTCGTGAAGCGAGGCGCGAGCGGCATCCTGTGTGGTCGCGTCGCTCGAAATCGCGCCCGAATCATTCTGTGCCGCGTGATATGTGGAATCTGCCTCTTTCATAGTGCCCATGGTAGCAGACGGTGCGGACACGCCCATGCACCTGCGCCGGAACGGTTTTTGAGGCCCGGCGGCAGCGCAAACGCCCTCACCGCATCAGCCAAACCGCGCGATACAGGCTCAGCCTCCCAGCGGCTCCTCGCCAAACCGATAGAGCTCCTCGTTGAGTTCGAGCAGTCCCAACCCTCGATCGATGCAGAACAGGATGATCGCGTCGCGACGATCTTTGCAGTACAGCTCGTTGACACCAGCTGCCTTAAGCAGGCGGTTTGTCTCAAGCAGATCGCAGCCCATAGCAAGCGCGAGCTGCAGGACCTTGTCACGCGAGGGGTTGCGCTGCCCCTTGAAGATCTGGTAGCCGAAGGTCTCGTTGATGCCGGCAGCACGCACCACGTCCGCCCGCTTAAGCCCCTTCGCCTCGAGCAGCTGGTTCAGATACTCCGCCAGGCTCCGATGGGTAATGCCGCGAGCCTCGGTGAAATCAATCGGGCTGGGAGATGAAAGGAGCTCGTGCAGCAGCTCGTCGGTCAGTGGCTCGTCAGCACTTTGCGCGCCGGCGCCCGTCGTCTTGTCGCCTGTCATCATCCACCTCCCCATGCCCTTCGTGCCGTCCATCTTATCTAACCGAGCCCGTTTGCGCACCCGCGACCGGGCGCGCGTCTCACGCACCCGGTCGCGATTCCTCTCCTCGGTATGGGGATGGCGAAAACCCGGTCTTTTTCGCGGCATGGCGCTATGCGAGCGTCCAGCTTGCCGTGGGCGTATCCGAGAGCATGGAGCTAAAGTAGAGCGCCATGACCGTATCGCCCGCAAAGTAGATATTGCCCGTCACGCTGCCTCCGGCCGCAAGGGTCCCCGCGGAAAGCTGGTTTGTTCCGTCGGCGTAGTAGATGCTGGACTCCTGCGCACCCTGGGCGTCCTGCCCCTTCCAGTCGTAGGGGTTGTAGTTTGCGCCCTCGTCGCCGTTGTTCACATAGGTGACCTGAATGCCCACGACACTCGAGCCGTCGTAATTCGTAAGGCCGGCCTGAACCGAGTCGACGGTAACGACAAGCCCGTTCTCCAGGTTGACCGACGTGCCCACAGCCAGATCGGTGTAGTCCTCCGCAGCGCCGGCGCCTGCGGCATCTGTGGACTCATCGGTCGCGGTCGTGTCGTTTGAGGGCGCGTCGTCAGAGGTCGACGTGGAGCTAGCCGCAGGCCCATCGATGGCGGCCCCGTACATGCTCTGCGTACCGAACACAATGGCAAGCGCGACGATGTTCACGATAAGTCCGGCGATGGCAGGGCCCCTGCCCGCCTTCTCGCCGTTTCGCGTCCCCACCAGCCCGACGATGGCAAACACGACACCGACGATACCCACGACGAACGCGAGATTGTTGACGATGGGTATCCAGGAGATGATGACCGCGATGATACCCAGCACGAGGCCCACGATGGCCGCCACGGAGCGCGGCTGGCGCCGAATCAAATCCGACATGGTAACCGTTCCTTCCCTCCCGACGTGCCCTTGGCAGCCAGGAGCATGCGTTGCTTCCCAACAAGCCCCAGCATAGGGATTTGGCCGGTTGGTTTCATTAGCTGGGAGCTAATGAAAAGCTCTGCAGCACGCTGGAACGCCCGTGGACGGAATTTCATATTTCCGCAGATAGATCGCTTGATATTGCAACACTCTCCTTCATTGGCTTGCAGCCTGGTACGAATCCGGTACGAATCGTGCCAGAGCCTTGCGTTGGGCCTCTTTACGAGCCATCGGAAAACCTCGGTCGCAGAATCGGCGATGACAAGCAAATCAATGCCGAACAGCACGTCCGAGTAGCCGGACAGCACGCTCGAGCAACTGAAGCCATACAAAGACATGTCCCGGACATCCCTTGGTGGGGACATCCGGGGCATGCACGTTTTACGCTCGTCTGAAAGCGCCTCGGTTAGGCCGGGCGCAAGGAGCGGTGTCCTATTCCTGCGACTCCGACAGGCGCATCATGAGCGCAGCGATCTGGGCGCGCGTAATGGCTTGCTTGGCATCCAGCGTGCGCGAACCGTCCGAATGTTCCGCGCCCCTCAGAACGCCCTCGGCGACCGCCCACGACAGGGCGTCCTGTGCCCAGCTGTCAACATCGGTGCCGTCGGGGAATGTGCTAAGGTCGGCGCGGGCCGACGTATCGACCCCCATCGCTTCTGCACAGCGCATAAGCACCACAGCGGCCTGCTCGCGGGTGAGCGGATTGTCCGGCCCGAAGGCGCCCGAGCCGTCGGAGTAGCCCATGAAGATGCCGTTCTCTGACGCCCACGCAACCGCGTCGAGATACCAGCCGTCGCCTGCGAGGTCGGTGAATTCAGAGGACGAGGGTGTGCCGACGTCGGGCTTGCCGGCGATGTTGTAGAGTACCGCCGCCATCTGCGCGCGCGTCAGCTCGTCATCCGGGCCGAAGGTCGGCTCCGACACGTTCCCGTACCCCGTCATGACACCGTTCTCCACAGCCCAGTCGACCGCATCGTGGTACCACTGAGCCTCATTGACATCCTCGTAGCCGTGCGCGACACACAGGTCACCGCCGTCGCAGCCAAAGACGACCTCGATGGTGACCGCGCCCTCGGGCTGTACGAAGCTGTAGGTGCCGTCCTCGTTTACGGTCACCTCGACCGAGTTGCCGTCGGCGTCGGTGACGAGGACGTTGCGCACCTCCTGACCCGCGTCGGGGTTCGCAGAAATCACGACCTGGTCGCCCGCCTCAGGCTTCTCGGTGCTGACCGCGACCGTGCCTTTACCTGAGCCGCCCTCTTCGATGGTCGGCTCGTAGTCCGGAGTCTCGGGCGTCCCGGTCGACCCGCCGCCCACAGGCGGGACCACGACCGGCGGGTTGGTCGGCTCGGTTCCGGGCCAGACGGCGCCGCTGTCGTCGTAGGGCAAACTGCTGGCGATGGTCTTGGGGTTCCAGGCTCCGTCCATGAGCATGGCCGAGTAGCAGGAAGCGGCGGTAACGGTATCATCGAACTTTCCGGGAAGGATGGGGCCCTCGGCGTTTCCGCCCGGATAGGTGCAGTTTGACTCCACAAAGCGGACATCACTAATAAACGAGATGGAATGGGTATCCTTGCCGTCCTCCGTCCTGCCCATCCAGGGACTCCAATGTTCTTTGGACAGGTTCGAAGGCATGGTGCACCCGATGAAGGTCGTTGCGGAGGAGACGTTCGCGTAGCTGGGATGTTTGAGGCCGGCATTAAAGCCCTCGTAAATCGTGTGGCCGTCGTCATCCACATGCTGCCCCTCGTAGTAGCACAGCGTCTGCCAAGGCCTGCCAAGGTAAACATCCTTCAACGAGGAGTCCGCGGTCAGCGTGCAGTCGTTGAACACGAGACCGGTGTAGCCCTTCTTCGTGTTGGGCGCAGTGTAGTAACCGCTCGTGCGGCCCGGGAATGCCACCATGTTAATGGTGCACTTGTCGAAATAGGCATCCGCGTCGCCGAAGATGAAGTCGACAGTTCCGTCGATCCGACAGTTCTCCGCGTACACGCGGTTGCCCGCACCCTCAACGTAGAGCGTGTCCTGACGACCGATGAAACTACAATTGCGAAGCACGATCTTGTCCGCCTTGGAGTCGAACGCCACAGCGGGCGTCTGCTTACCCTCCTCTGCGTGGTCGACGACGTTGTAATCGTTCTGGAAGGTAATGCCGTAGGCAGTGAAGCCGGTGCCACTCGCCCTCACGAGTACCGTCGCGCACTCTGCCGTGCCGAGGTCGTAGTCATCCTTGGGAGCGTAGTTATTATCCGCATCCCACGTGTTCCCTGAGTAGTACGACGCGCGGATGGTGACCGTCTGCTGTCCCGACTCATCAGCATTCTGGAAGATGACACCAGGCTGTTTTACCTCAACTCGCTCATAGTAGTCGCCAGGAGCAATGCTCAAAACGAGGTGATCCTTGAGGGAAGACGTCTCATGCTCGAGCGCGTCGCTAATCGTCTGATAATTGCCGTCCTTGCCGACGGTAACGATATGGCTGGTCTCCTCGTCATCAGAAGCATAGTCGAGCGAGATGCCCGTCAGGTATGTGCTTGTAGAGCCGGTGCCACCCTCGGGAAGTCTGAACTCAAGCTTGATGTAGCGCGCCGTCCTCGACGCGTCAACCGTGATGTCTCTACCGAAGGAGGCCTTCGCACCGTCCACGTAGAGGTCTGTGCCAACGGTCCCCGTCGCCTCGATGCGCAGAGTCGCCGAATCCCCAGCGGCCAGTGGCACATAAACAATCGTCCCGCTGTTCACCTGGGTATCCCCGTTGCCCGGGCGTCCAGAGAATTTGCCGCCGCGCGAGGCATCGATACGCAGGCCCGACCAGTCGCCTCGCGTGCCGTTGATATCGGGCAGTGAGGTGCCCTCGGTCGCCGCGAGATTCCAGGTCATGTCCTCCGCCTCGACGCCATCGGGTGCGCCCGGGTACGTCGAGGTGTCGGAAATGTAGTCGAGCGATATGAGCTTAAGGTAGCTCATATCGGTGAACTCCACCTTTACGTAGCGGGCGCTGCCTGCGGGAATAGTGTATACACCGTTAACAGCCTCAAGGGTCACATCGCCGTCCGTCACATTGAAAGTAGCCGTGGAGTTCTCAGTTATAACCAGCTCGGCAGCATCTGAGTCCGCAGCGACAGGAATGTAGACTATCGTGTTTGCGTTCACCTGGACATCAGAGCCTCTAAGGTCGAACTTGGCACCTGATGACGATGCATCGATCTTGAGTCCGTCGTGCTCCCCGGTCGTTTTCTGGATCCCGCCGCCGTCGTCATCAGGCGTACTCGTGAAGTCCCACGACGTGTCGCGTGGCTCGATGTCGGTAGGCGTTCCGGGAAACTGTTCGGAATCCTCGTTGAACGTGAGAGACATAGAAGCGAGATAAGACTTCTCAGAAGTGAACTCAATCTTCACGGTCGTCGCGGTGCTGCTAGCGGGAACGGTGATGGTGGGATTACTCGACTCGACGGACACGGGAGCAGCATCTCCCACAGAAGCGTCAGCCGTCGTAGAACCACCGGACAGCGTGATCGAGAGCGTGGCGACCTTCTCCGAGGGACCAACCACGACCGAGAGAATCGTACCCGCATTGACCTGCGTATCGCCATAATCTGAACGAGGAGCGAACTTGCTCTTATCTGCTGTCGCGTCGATGCTGATTCCGTCGTACTTCCCCTCAGAACCCTCAAGAGGAGCGGTGTTCTTGAGCTCATCGTTTTCATTCGGATCAAACGACCAGGTCTTATTCTCTGTAAAGACGCTACTTGCCGCTACGGAAGCCTCCCCCGTGTCGGGAAGCGCGAAAGCAACCCCCGGCACCGCGGCGGGCGCCATCATCGTCGCCACCAAAGCGGCGGCCACGACCCCGCGGTAGCTTGTGTTCATATTGCATTCCCCCCATCAGGCGTACATGGCAAGCCGACTCTCGGCCGCCATAAAGCGAAACGGAATAGTTTGTTGCACCGCTCTCGTCGAGGCCAGAAAGCCCCGACCGTGCACGGGTGAAAAATCTAGTCACCTCGCGTTTTCGCCTGTTGGGATTTGCGTAACGTGCGCCCACCGTTTACCGGTTTGACAGATAATCGTCACATAAATTTAACCCCCTACCAAACTATTGTTTGAGGGGGACAACTGGAATTTGCCGAGGTACAACGCGTGCTCGACTTCCCTAGAAAAGTTGAAAGCAAACGGTCAACGCAGGGTCATAAATCGCATCATTTAGCCACGAGTCATCTGAAGCGGCACGCCCGCGAACCTCAAGCCCCCAAGACAACTGACCCCGCATACGGAACCACAACAACCGCTCCCCCACCCTCTGGCTTGCACGAAGACCGGCGGTGCTATGGTCGAAGCGTTCGCCCTATGGGAAGGAGAGCAGCTATGCGAAAAAAGCGAACGGTTATTGCGGCCCTCGCCGCGGCGATCCTGGCAATCGGGTCGCTTGCGACACCGGCACCGGCGTTTGGCACCGAATTCTCGGATGTTTCCAGCAGCCACTGGGCATACGACGTCATCGATCAGGCGTCGGATGAGGGCATTCTAACCGGCTATGACAACGGAGCCTTTGGACCGGACGATTCCATCTCGCGCGGCCAAGTCGCCACGGTCATGTGGCGCATCGCAGGAGAACCCGAGGCAGACGCCCCCGATTTCCCCGACGTCGACTATTCCTGGTTCTATGGGAAAGCCATTGAGTGGGCACGCTCTGCCGGCGTCATCAACGGCTATCCGGACGGCCGGTTTGGCCCGAACGATCCGATCACTCGCGAGCAGCTCGCAGCGGTTCTGTGCAATTACAGCGAGGCAAACGGGGCGGACACGGCAAGCGATGCCGACCGCCTGCTCAAGTATCCCGACCACACGTCAGTTTCGACCTGGTCGTCATCGGCCATTTCCTGGGCCGTCGAGCAGGGCATTATGGGCGGAGCAAACAACCTCAACGCCACCTCTGGCGCAAGCAGGGCTGAGGCCGCCAAGATGTTCCTCGTCTTCAAACACGGCGGGAACAAACAGCCGGCGCTCTACAAGAGCCATTTCATCGACGTCGGCCAAGGGGATTCGGCCTTTATTGAGCTCGGTAATGGGCAGACCATGCTCATCGATGCGGGAACCGCCCGCTATGGGAGCACCGTTGTGGACTACATCCGCAACCTTGGATACAGCCGCATCGACTACGTGGTCATGACGCACCCGGATGCGGACCATATCGGCGGCATGGCAACGGTCATCAACTCGCTCGATGTCGGGAAGCTCTATGCGCCGAATTGCGGCAATACGACGATTACCTGGGAAGTGCTGCTGGATACCATCGCGTCCCATGGATTGACCATCACCGAGGCAAAGGCCGGGACGACGATTGTAGACACCGACGACCTCTCGGTGCGTTTCGTCGGGCCGCAGTCGATTGGAGACGATTCCAACGACAACAGCGCGGTGGTGTGGACCGACTACGGTGGAAAGACATTTTATTACACGGGCGATGCGAGCGCAAGCGAGCTCACGTCGTACGCGCCCGGCCACGCCGACGTGCTCAAGGTGAGCCACCACGGGTCGAACACGGGCACCTCTGCCTCCCTGCTGGCAAAGACCACGCCGACGTTCTCGGTCATCTCGGTCGGGGCGGGAAACTCGTATGGGCACCCGACGCAGTCTGTACTCGACCTGCTCTATGGCAGCGGGTCCCAAGTCTTCCGAACCGATACACAGGGCTCCGTCACGGGGTATTCCGATACCTCCGCAGTTTGGTTCTCAACAACGCCCACGACGCCTCCGGAGCCGGAACCCGAACCGACTCCTGAACCTGAGCCGGCGCCCGAGCCGGAACCCACGCCTGAGCCAGAACCAACGCCCGACCCGACGCCTAATCCGGGCCCCAGCCTCAACACCACTGTCTATGTGACTAAGTCGGGCAGCAAGTACCACCTGAGCTGGTGCCCAACGATCAAGCGCTCCAAGAACCTGCGCTCCATGACCGCCGCTCAGGCCCTGTCGCAGGGCTACGGCGCCTGCAAGGTCTGTCGGCCGCCGGCGTAAACCAGCGGGCTTCTGCGGCTTTTTTAAACGAAGGAGTTACATCCATGAGAGGCATCGTTGACAGAATCGAAGAAGGCTATGCGGTCGTCGAGCACGATGACCTGACCTTTTCTGATATTCCGCTGCGCGAGCTGTCTCCCGAGATAGCGCAGGGAGACTGCATTCACCTCGTGGATGGCCGCTGGACGATCGACCGAAACCGCACCGAATCTCGCAAGCGGCACATTACAGAAAAGATGCGGCAGCTGTTTAGGGAGAGCTGAGGCGCTTTTTGGCCATCCTTGCCTAGCTATTGGTGCTGTAGCGGACAACTGGGAATCGCTCGATATGAAGAAGCGGGGGCCGCGCATGGATTGTGCGACTCCCGCTTGGCAGCTCGTTTCGTTATTATGCAGTTGATTTACGACTTGCCGAGTAGACCCCGTTTTTGGCGACACGCGACCTGCGCTTTTGTTGCCCAAAATCGCGGTGTACTCGGCACTTTTCGAATTAACTGCATAAAACCGAAACGAGTTTCTGCCCGGATGCGATTACGTGCGACTGTCCTAGCATTTTTCCCAGTTTTGGCGAGGTGCGAGCTGTTCCTCGGCTAGACCGAGGGCGGGTGATGCTCGACGCATAAGAGAACAGCCGCCTCTGGCAAGACGGCTGTTCGGCGTGGGCTCACCCACCAAGCATTATCCACAGGAGGGCTTAAAACCTTCTGCTTGCTACGAGTATACCCCTCGTTCTACGCCAAGGTGAGGCGCTGTCAGGTTTCGCAATCTGCCTTGAGTTCTACACCAATCTATCCAGCCCGCTTATACGGCACACTTCTTGATACAAATCGTGAGCAACCTCGGCGCTGTCAATCCGAATACTGCTTGCCTCAGATGAAGGTCTGCCCAGCAATGGCAGGTCACCATACCAGGTGATCTTCTCATCGAAGACGGCAAGCCCCGATCGAATGACGCGCGCTGGAACAACCTTACAGCCAGCCTGTTCGAAGGTGCGGACAGGCTGCGCGTCTTCACACACATGCGAGCGGCCGCGAGGTGCCCTCCTGCCGATATAACAAGAGATCCGGATTCCTCTGCTCACCGCTTGCTCAAGCACAGGCGCGAGCATGCGCGCGCATTCCATATCAACGCAAGGGGCAAACACCTCGATTGAACGAAGGGTAGCCTGGACATCCCGGGTGAAACTCTCAGCCCACGTCGCGGCGTCGACAAATGAGCCACGCGGGCCATCTGATGCCTCTGAGCCTCCAGCAACCTCGTATCCTAAGGATGCATAGACCTTAAGACGCCGCTTGTAAGAACGCTCGAGCTGCGGAATTGAAATGTCAACATAATCGTAAACCGTAACGGCAGATTTGCCCGGCATCACTCGGTGCAACCGGCCCACCTGCTGAATGACAACGCCGGAATACGAAACCGGAGTCGCCATAAACAGCGCGGTCAGCTCGGGCATATCAAATCCCTCTCCAAGGCAACTCTCAGTGGCAACAATCACAGGCAGGACTGCTGACACATTTCGAGCGTCGCACCCCGAGGACACATCTGACGTCGCGCCAGGGTTATAAAACTTCTCCATAGCATGATGGGCCTCGGCCACAATTCGCTGACGTGACCGTTGGGTTCCATCGCCCGTTATCTGATACGGCTGTAGGCCGGCTTCCTTAAGCCTCCTTGTGAGGTCACTCACATGTTTTCTACGTTTAGACATAACCAGCGCGGCCGCCCCGGAGCGAACCGCACGGACAACATCATCCACAATGAGAGCGTTGCGCGCCTCGCTTTCGCACAACAGATCCAGCACTTGGTTGTGCGTCATGCCAACTTCATAGCCTGGGTAACGCACGCCCGTAAACCGCGTCACAAGCAGACGAGCGAATCCCTGGCGTCGCGCCTGCTCCTTTGGGTCCACGGCATAACGGATGGGGCCACACACCATCGAAAGCGTTCGATCGAGTCCATCGGAACGTCGAGGCGTCGCCGAAAGGCCAAAGATTCGATGCGCTGACACCCGCTTGAGCACAAATTCGAGCTGAGGCGCTGCGGCATGATGGCATTCGTCAACAATCACCATGCCGTACGACCTGGCCTCGGGCAACAGGTATCGAACGCCATGTGTATCTGTTTTAGTCAGTGATTGGAATGTTGCGACATCGACCACCCCAGTGAGCCGCGCTTTTCCGCCCCCAAGCACACCGACCTCGAACTTACCGTCGGGCCCTAAAAGAAATCCGGACAAGCTCTTACGCCACTGTGACAAAAGAGCCGTTTTAGGAACGACTACCAGAGTGGAAACCTTCTCCCGCGCTATCAGCCACGCTCCGATAACCGTTTTGCCAAAGCCGGTTGGCGCCGAAAGGATGCCGCCATCGTACTTCACCAATGCCTCCGCGGCCTCTTGCTGGTCAGGGCGCAATTCGCCGACAAACTCAAGCTCGACGGGTTTGCCGCTTGTCCGCATATCTCGGATGTCAAAATCCACCCCGGAAGCCTTAAGAAGCTCGACAAGCTCATCACGACATCCACGGGGAAGCGCTACAGCCCGTTCGGAACCATCCACCAACTCAGCAGGAACGCCCTCGTGTGCACTACCTGCTCCAGCAAATGCATCCGAGAGGTCCCTCGTCTCGCCAACATATATGTAGCGAGATATGTTGTAGACAGAACGACCCTGCGCTTGCGCACGATAGAACTCCGGATTGGCATAAGCGGCAATCCACCTAATGCGGCTAAGCGCCGCGGGTGACAACCCAGCCTCGGGCACATAGAGCATGTCGGACAGGACAATTGAGAGATGTCGAGGGAAGTCCCACGCATCAAGCGCGGCATCGCCGCAGGAAACCGGCCGATTTCCTTCCACAGCGTTGTCAGATTCCGTCTCTGCAGACTGCTCGCGGCAGCTCCTCGTCAGCGAGCGTAACGAAGCCTGAGCGCTGCCATGAGCTCTCCGTATGAGGTTCTCAACCCCTTGCTTGCCCACCTTGGTAACACATGAGAGATACGCCCACTGATCCGCATACGCTTGAAACTCATCATCCACAAACACGCTGTTACCCTTGGCAACCGCTCGGCCTTGAAGTGGCAGAGCAATCAGGTTGCCAAAACCGCCCTTAGGCATTATGTCCTGCGATGGGAAGAGTCGGTCAAACGATGAGAAGCCAACTGTTTGTGTTCGAGACATCGCCTCAGCAAGCAGCCGCGTCCCCAATCGGCGGGCGTCGCGTGCAGAGACAGGCTCGGCAAAGAACAGCCACACGTGAGCCCCATTGCCCGAACGCGAACGCTCTGTTGCCGGATCGAGCCCATGGGCACGCGCTGCATCCCGGTATGCGCTTGCTGATTCGCGCCAACCCACACCATCGAAGTCCGCAACGAGCACCGACGTTGTGTCGTCTGGTGGAAGCAACACGTATATACCGACAACGTCGCGCAGCCGCTCATCTTCACCCTTGAAATGAGCAACAAGAACGCGGTCGGTAAGTTTGCGAAACGCCCGCCGGTCGCATCGACCACATTCAACCCGCGCACCCAGGCATTTTGGACAGATGCCACGCGCGTATTCATTCGCACACGCCGGCGCGTACCCAATACCGCCATCCTTTCGACGATAGCCATGGGCATACACGTCGCTGCGGGCCTGGAAAAGCGATTTGAACAACGCGACCTTATCCGCAGTCGAACTCGCCGACGTCACGATTCCCGTATTTGGTCGCATATCGTTTGGAATGCTTGCATCTCCCTGCAATGGGAGCTGGCGCTTATCATCTTGAGACCCAGTCGACGCTTGGTGCGCATCTGCCAGCCATTCCTCTTGTGGTAAGTAGAACAGAGCACCGGCATCATCTTTGCACAGGACGATAGCCTGCTCTCCGTCGTCTGCATGAGGTGCATGAGTCACAAACTGCAGCAATCGCCCCTCGCGGCGTACTCGCTGGGGAAATCCCTGGGGAACAGCGCCCATATCGAACCTCGTCTCGCTAAAACCTGGACAACGAGCACTTCTCTATGGTGGCACAAGGTTTAATGTATAAGGAGATATTTCTTGCCGGCGCATCTCCGGACTACGAGTCTATTGTTTTTTTATAGATGAGATCGGGTGCTCCTTGGCTTCAAGATACCCCAACACGACAGGGCGCATGATGATTGATTTCTACGAACATGTGTTTCTTCTTGCAGGTACATGCACTATAATGTAGATACGCGAGCGGGCGGTGCCCTCCGAGTCCAGCAGGGTGGAAGGGAGGGATCCCGTGATCGCAGAGCTCACCGAGCTGTCGAGGGCGCTCGCCGTCCTCGCAGCCATGACGATCATCCTGATCCTGCTTCTAAGGAAGAGGTGATCCGACCGGGTGGGACCGCGCGATAAGGGAACAGCCGCCTCTGGCAAGACGGCTGTTCGGCGTGGGCTCACCCACAAAGTCAGTTGTTAAAACAGGAGGGCTAAAAACCTTCTGCTCGCGTACAGTATACCCGCTGGCGCCCCTGCTTGCCAGCGGGTATACGCCTTTTTCGGCAACCCCGCCCCCGCCCCCCGCCGGCAGAAAGACAGATAGATTGTCGATCTCAAGTTTATCAAGGCGGCCGGGGGCAGCACGGCTGAGACGCCGCTAGATAACACATGAGTCGAGAGCCGGAATACCCGCCAGTAATCTCATTAGCGAATTCTTTCCTAAACGGCTTTTCAGAAATCGAGCGCATTACAGCCGTGAGGCGAAGGGCCAACAAAGCGCCATTCGTTAGCGAAGCTCTCTATAGTTATCGAACATATGTTTTATCTAGCAGGTCAACATGGTAAACTGAAGTCAATCGAGCGGGCGGTGCCCTCCGAGTTTAACGGGATAGACGGGGGGATCTCTTGCAGAAGCTCGCCACGCTGCTGCTCGCGGCAGCGATTCTTCTTGCGCTGGTTCTGCTGGCGCAAGAAGTCATGTTCGGTTAATCCGAAACTAAATGGGTAATGTCTACGCATGAGAACAGCCGCCTTTGGTGGAGACGGCTGTTCGGCGTGGGTATCACCCACAAAAGCAACACTAGCAGGAGGGCTCAAAACCTTCTGCTTTATATGAGTATACCCCAACGATGTCCCGTTCGTCACAGGGTATGCTCGGCTCTTCAAGGTCGTCTCAGCGCGTTTGATTTGCAAGTTCATCGAAACGCTTCCAGGACTCAGCGGGACATGTCCCGCTGAGTCCTGGAAGCGTTTCGCGCTAGCCTCCCGGACGGGGGCCGGATCGGCCGGCCCGCGA
>NZ_NFJW01000019.1 GCF_002160065.1 Collinsella sp. An2
TACGTGCGGTACGGCGGCACCGCAGGCGACGATTACAAAGCCATTGTTCCCGCCCAGCCCGCGACCCGGTATGCCGCGGGGAGGCTTTCCCTCAATGGCTTTCTCATATCGTCTCATATCTCGAATACTATGTTCTACTTTCGTATTGGATAGGCTGCGCCTCGCCCCGCATGTGCGGGCGGGTCCAAGGGCAGCTCTCGGCACCAGTAACGGTGGATTACTCGGAGCTCATCAGAAACTCGTTTCGTTTTTATGCAGTTGTTTTTAAAATTCCCGAGTAGACCTCACCTTCAAGCCTCTGAATCCTGGGGCTTTGCCGGCGAGATGGACCGTCTACTCGTGGATTCCCGAACTAACTGCATAAAAACGAAACGAGCTTCTCACGATGGCGAAAATTGGGGAAGCGGTGCGCGATAAGACGCGCTTTTAATCTACAGCCCGTGATCGCGAGCGACCAAACGCTGTCCGCGCCTGCCGCTATGCCGCGCCCACGCCCCTCTACCCTAAAGACCTGCAACATGAAGCAGGCGGCCCCGAAGGACCGCCTGAAACAAATTCGATATGTGTCCGTTCCTAGGACTCGATGTAGTCCTTGAGCTTGCTGGAACGACTCGGGTGACGCAGCTTAGCAAGCGTCTTGCTCTCGATCTGGCGAATGCGCTCGCGGGTGACGCCAAACTCGCGTCCAACCTCCTCGAGCGTGCGCGGATGGCCATCCACCAAGCCAAAACGGAGCTCAATGACCTTGCGCTCACGGTCGGCCAGCGAATCGAGTACCTGACCAAGCTGCTCCTGCAGCATGGAGAAGCTCGCCGCATCGGGCGGAACGACCGCCTGGGAGTCCTCGATGAAGTCGCCGAGCTGCGAATCCTCTTCCTCGCCAATCGGCGTCTCGAGGGAAACAGGCTCCTGGCTGATCTTCTGAATCTCGCGCACGCGGTCGGCGCTCATGTCCATCTCGGCACCGATCTCCTCCGGAGTCGGGTCGCGGCCCAGGTCCTGCAGAAGCTGACGCTGCACGCGCACGAGCTTGTTGATGGTCTCGACCATGTGCACCGGAATGCGGATGGTACGGGCCTGGTCGGCAATGGCGCGCGTGATGGCCTGGCGAATCCACCACGTGGCATACGTGGAGAACTTGAAGCCCTTCTCGTAGTCGAACTTCTCGACCGCGCGGATAAGGCCCAGGTTGCCCTCCTGGATGAGGTCCAAGAACAGCATGCCGCGGCCCACATAGCGCTTGGCGATGGAGACGACGAGTCGCAGGTTTGCGCTGATGAGCGCCTGCTTGGCCTCGAGGCCCACCTGCTCGACGCGGTTGAGACGACGCATCTCGGCGCGTGTGAGGGTGATTTCCCCACGGTCGGCGGCTTCGAGCTTCTCGGTCGCGTCCTGGCCGGCCTCAATCTTCATGGCGAGGTCAACCTCGTCGGCGGCGGTCAGTAGGTCGACCTTGCCGATCTCTTTGAGGTACATACGAACCGGGTCGCCGGTCAGCATGACCGTCGAGGCATCGATGCCGCGCACGCGCGAACGGGAGCGTGCGGTGCGAACACGGGACTTCTTCTTCGTCTTTGCCGAGGCCATCTCCGCATCAGCGTTCTTGGCAAGCTTGATGTCGTGGTCCTCGGAGCTCTCGTCATCAAGATCGTCGTCCAGACCGTCGTCGAGGCTGTCGCTATCGACATCAAGACCAGCGTCATCGGAATCGCCCGCAGAGACAATCTCGACGCCATGGTCGCGGAACGCACGGTACACGGAGTTCAGCTGTGCATCGGAGACGTCGACGTCTTTGAGCGCAACCTGGATATCGTCTTCGCTGACGGATCCGGTCTTTGACCCTTTTTCCAGAAGCTTCTCCAAATAGGAGTAGAGCTCGGCTTCGGCGTTCCCACTCTTTTTAGGCACAGGCTCTCCCTTCCTTACTCACAGGGTTCAACACTTTATCACACCTTGTATACCCACGTGAGAATATCAACAAGCATTTTTTCATATTCAAGACACGCCCGACACGTTGTGTGGCAGCACTCACTGCGAAGACCCCTCCTCGGCATCCAGCAGCCTGAACGGGTCGGCGACACCTTCGACCGCGTGCTCGAGCTCATGCACACGGGCTGCATCCTGAGTGGCCTGAATCGTGAGCGCGCGCCGGTCCTCGCTCGACAGCGACCGGTCCTGGCGCAGGCGTGCCTGGGCGGCGCGTAGGCGACGACGAACCGTATAGAGCTCGAGCGTATCCAGCAAAAAGCCAATGTTCACCTCGGTAGGATGGCTGCTTGTAACCGCGATGGTCCCCGCCGAGACAAGCTGAGCGGCCTCGGGGCAGACGGCGCGGGCGGCATCCATGACCTGCGCAGGTGCGGTCCCCTCGGGCGTGGCAAGGACCGCCCAGGCGATCGCCTCATGCCGTGGGTCGACCCAGTCGATCTGTGTGATGCGTTCGGCGAAGGGCCGAAAGACATCCGGATAGCTCGTGAGCAGCGACAACAATTCGCGCTCGCCGGCAAGCGAACGGCGTTCGAGGTCGGTGAGGACGGGCATCGCAGCGGGGCTCCCCGATGCGGCCGAACCCTGCGAAGGCGCATCCTCGTAGGCCTCCGCCGGAACATACTCATAGGGCACGTCGCCCTCTGCATCGGCCTGGGCCGGCCGCGCCGAGCCCGACGTCATGCCATCGCGCCATGCCGGCGCCGTCTGCCTGCCGCCATCGCCTTTCTGGGCGGCTGCACGCGAACGCTCGCGGCGCGCGGCAACCTCCTCCTCATGCTGCACGTCACGAAACACCCGGCCCGCGGCAGAGCGCACCGTCTCGAGGTCAAGGCCCAGACGGTCTGCGATCTGCATATAGTACGAGTCGACCATATAGCTTTGGCGCAGCGGGTAGATGAGACGGCAGGCGTCCTGCAGTGCCTTGGTGCGCCCGCCCGGCGTCGAGATGTCGCTGCGCTCCTCGAGCTTGCGAAAGACGAAGTCCATAAGGGGCTCGGCCGCATCGATGCGCTCACGCAAGGCGTCTCCCCCATGGGCCGAGATGAACTCCATAGGATCCTGGCCGTCCGGCAACACGACGCAGCAAAGGTCCATCGAATCGCGCTCGATGAACTGGATGGCACGTTCGGCCGCCTTCTGCCCGGCGGCGTCACCGTCGAAGAGGTAGACGATGCGCTTGGCAAACCGGGTGAGCGTCTTTACATGATGCTCGGTAAGAGCGGTCCCCAGCGTCGCCACGACGTTGCCGATCCCCGCCTCATAGCACGCGATCGCGTCGGTATAGCCCTCGACCACGATGGCCTCGGCCTGCGCGACGATATGCTCTTTTGCCCAGTTAAACCCATAGAGGTTGCGCTTCTTGTGAAAGAGCGCGGTCTCGGCCGTGTTGAGGTATTTCGGCTCGCCCTGCCCCATAATGCGCCCGCCGAAGGCGATGCAGCGACCCTGCTCATCGAAGATGGGGAAGATCACGCGGTCAAAGAAGCGGTCCGACAGGTTGCCGCCATCGCGACGATAGGCAACGTTCGCATCGACCATCTCCCGCGCTGTGAAGCCCTTCGACCCAAGATGGGCCACAAGCGCTCCCCTTCCCGGGGCGAAACCCAGCTGGTACTTCCGACAGACGTCTCCACCCATCCCGCGCGACGCAAAATAGGCGCGCGGCCGGTCATCCTTACCCCGCATGAGCAGAGTGTGATAGAACGAGGCCGTCTCCTCGCAGACGTCGATGAGACGCGAGCGCTTCGTGCCGCGCGGACGCCCGTCCAAACGGTCGTGTATCTCGATGCCGGCACGGTCGGCCAGATAGTGAATCGCCTCGGGAAAGGTGAGATTCTCGCGCTTCATGACATACGAGAAGCAGTCTCCGCCCTCGCCGCATCCAAAGCAATGCCACACCTGCGTCGACGGGATGATGTGAAACGAGGGCGTCTTCTCCCCATGGAACGGGCAACAACCCCAGAACTCCTGGCCGCGCGGCTGCAACGGCACCGTCTCCTGAACCAGCTGGACCAGGTCGGTCGCCGCACGCACCCGCTCCCTGTCCTCGTCGGAGATCATGCTATGGATACACCTCGCTCTCCAAAGGAGTCCTTGACGGTCTGGATGTTGCCCAACACGGTCGAGATAAGCTCGTCGACCGAGGGGAAGGTTCGCGAAGGACGCAGGAACGCATCGAACGCGAGGGCGATCTTGCGCCCATAGAGGTCACCCGAAAAGCCGATGAGGTTCGCTTCGAGCGACGCGGCGTTGGGCTTGTCCTGGAACATGGGCGGCAGGCCCACGTTGATAGCCGCCGGCCACACGACGCCGTCGACGAGGGCAAGGCCGCTGTAGACACCGTCGGCAGGAACCTGTCGGCCCGCATCCACGCGGATGTCTGCCGTGGGAAAGCCCATGCTCGTCCCCTGGCCGCGCCCCGTGTGGACATGCCCCGAAACCATAAAACGCCGACCGAGCTCCCGGCTCACGCTGGGAAGGTCCGCGGCGTCGAGATACCCGCGGATGCTCGTGGCAGATACCGGCGTTCCGTCGTCGGTCACCAGCTCGTGGCCCGCGACCGCGATACCCATGTCGGCGCACCATGCAGCGATGATCGGCACCGTCGAGGCGCCATGCGCACCCAGGCGAAAATCGCTGCCTACATGCACGGCCCGAACATCGCAGACGGGAAGCAGCACCTCGTTGAAGAAACGGGCATGGTCGAGCGCGGCAAGCTCGCGGGTAAACGGAACCACAAGCACCCCGTCGACGCCCGACGCCGCAAGGGCACGTATGCGGTCTTCGGTACCCATGAGGGCGCGGGCAGGATGGGATGAGACGACCTGGTCGGGATCGGGGTCGAACGTTACAGCATAGGCGGCGATGCCTCGGGAGCGCGCGTCCTCGACCGTATGGCGAAGAAGCTCGCGGTGCCCCACATGAAGTCCGTCGAAGACGCCGATGGCGATGGCGGCGTCGCCCAGCCGGACATCGTCGGTGCCCAGACGATAGACGGGCGCGCAGGCAGGAGCGAGCAGAAAATCGCGTCGAAGCTCCTCAAGCGACGGCATCATAGACGAACACCCCCAATCCCCGTTGGAAAGACCTCTTTCATAGCGATGGCTCGGCCGTCGAACTCCGCGATCGCACGCAGCTCGCTTCCCGCGACCAAGCACATCCGGGACCCCGGCTGCAACAGGTCGGGTCGCTCGCGCACAAGCGCAGGCGAAAGCTTGCGGCCGCAGAGCACGTCGGAAAGCAGCTCGTCGCCGATCGTCACGGAAGGAAGGCCCAACACGCGCACCGGATCGAGTGCACGCTCAGAGACGTTCTGGGGCGTCGCGTCATCAAGAGCAAGGCAGTCGCCCAGGGCAACGCAGCCGGAAGCGGTGCGACGCAGCGCCGAAAGGTGTGCCGCACATCCCAATGAGCGTCCCAGGTCGCGCGCGAGCGCACGGATATAGGTGCCCTTGCTCACCGTGAAGGCCACCGTCCACACGCACTGCCCGCCGTCAGAGACCACGTCGATGAGCACAGCAGACATGACTTCGACCTCGCGGGCGGGTAGCTCGACGTCCTCCCCCGCCCGTGCGCGGCGATACGAACGGACTCCGTTGACCGAAATGGCCGAAAAAGCAGGCGGGACCTGCATCTGAGGGCCAACGAGCGCCGCGACCTCGCGTACGGCCTCGTCGCGATCGAAGAGGCGTTCAGGAATCGGGGCGCTACGAACAACCTCGCCCTCGGCATCGTCGGTGTTGGTCTCCGAGCCGAAGGCGATGTCGGCGATATAGGATTTAGAATCGAGCGTGATGGAACCAAGGAGGCGCGTCGCCTGGCCGACCCCGATCACCATGACGCCCGACGCAAGCGGGTCCAAGGTGCCGGCGTGGCCGATGCGGCGCTCCCCCAGCGCCCGGCGCAGACGCGCCACGACGTCGTGTGAGGTGCAGCCGACCGGCTTGTCGACACCAAGAAGCAGATTGATCTCCGAAGGGGAACGTCGTGCCATGGGCCGCCCCGATCAGAGCTGCGCACGGACGCCCGAGGGGTCCGCACCGACCAGCGTCACGAGCATAGGAAGAATGGCGTTGAGCGTCTCTTCGATGGTGCCGCGATAGGTGAACCCCGCCGCGGCCGCGTGTCCGCCGCCGTTGAACTGAGCGGCGATCTCGGACACGTCCAGATCGCACTTGGAGCGCAGGTTGCCACGAACCGCGGTACCGTCGACCGATTCCTTCAGGAACAGGCACACCTCGACGCCCATGACGGAGCGGACCACGTCCACCAGGCCGTCACACTCGTCGGGCGTGACGCCGCAGCGTGTGAGGTCCTCGGCGCGAGCATAGCTGTATGCCACGCGACCGTCGGCAGCCGTCTTGATGCGTCCCATCACGATGCTCTCAAGACGCAGATACTCTAGGCGCTGGCTCTGGTAGACCTCGAGGGCGATACGCGCGGGCTCGGCGCCGCAGGCCACGAGATGCGACGCGACACAGAACGCCTCGGGATCGGCGTTTTGGTATTGGAACCGTCCCGTATCGGTCACGACGCCGCACAACAGGCATGTAGCCACCTCGGAGGTGATATCGATACCAACCTGCGTCAGGAACTCGTCGATGAGCACGGCGCAGGCGCAGCTGTCCTGGCGGCGCACCGCGACGTCTGCGAACTCGCTGCGCGCGGGATGATGGTCGAACGCGACCGTGTGGCGCGCGCGACGTGCGACCTCGGCAGCATCTTCCAGGCGCTCGAGCACCGGGCAATCGACCGAGATGAACAGGTCGGGGTCCTCGGTATAGCGCACGGCGGGAATATACTCGTCCGAGCCGGCGAGAAACCGGTAGATGCGCGGGACGCAAGCATCGTCTGCAAGCAAAAACGAGATGTTCTTATCCGGGTAGGCCCGCCGAAGCGCGAGCCCCAGGCCCAGGCCGGAGCCCAGCGCGTCGCCATCCGGAGACGTATGCCCCGAAATAGCGATCGTCTGGGCTCCTTCAATGAGTTCCAGAATCTGATGGCACGTCTCGGCAGACGCCGCAGACCCACCGCAAGAACCGGACCCCTTATGCATCGTGGCTTCCCTCCTGGGCATCTCCCTCCGCCTCATCGGGGCGGATGGGATAGCCTTCGTCATCCTTCTCGACCGAGAGCGTTGCCGGAACGTTCTCGAGCGCGCGGGAGATTCGCTCCGCCTCGTCGGTGGAGCGGTCGATCTTAAAGTCAAGCTCGGGCACGACACGCCAGTTCAACGAGCGCGCCAGCAGGCTGCGAATGCGGCCGCGGGCACTGTTGAGCGCCTCCATGACCTCGTCATAGCGCGCGCCGTCGCACGAGACGAAGACGCGAGCATACGAGCGGTCGATGGAAACCTCCACGCCGGTGAGCGTCACGAGGTCGAGGCGCGGATCGGCGATCTCGAACAGGAGGATATAGCCAAGCTTCTCGCGGAGCTGCTCCCCCAAACGGCGGGTGGCGTTGTTCTGCTTCATGGTCGCCCCTTACTCGGTGCGCGCAACCTCGATGACCTTGTAGGCCTCGAGCTGGTCGCCAACCTTGATGTCCTGGAACTTCTCGATGCCCAGACCGCACTCATAGCCGCTCTTGACGCTCTTGACGTCGTCCTTGAAGCGGCGCATAGAGGCGAAGTTGCCGTCGAAGACCACGACGCCGTCGCGCACGACGCGAACCTTATCGGTGCGCTCGATCTCGCCCTCGGTGACCATGCAGCCGGCGACGAGGCCGACCTTCGGCACGCGGAAGGTCTCGCGGACCTCGGCGATACCGGTCTGGACCTCCTCCTCCGTGGGCTTGAGCATACCGATGCGCGCGGCATCGATGTCCTCGATCGCCTTGTAGATGATCGAGTAGGTCTTGATCTGGACGTTCTCGCGCTCGGCGAGGTCGCGGGCCTTCGCCTGCGGACGCACGCCGAAGCCGACGATGATCGCGTTCGAGGCAGCCGCCAGGATGACGTCCGTCTCGGTGATCGCGCCCACCGCGGAGTGGATGATGTTGATGCGGACCTCGGACTGGTCCATCTTGGCCAGCGCGTCGGCGAGCGCCTCGATGGAGCCCTGAACGTCGGCCTTGACGACGAGGTTGAGCTCCTTGAGCTCGTTCTCGTTCATCTCGTCGAAGAGGGTCTCGAGGGTGACGTGCTTGACCTTGTTCTGCTCCTCGATGCGGGCCTTGAGGGCGCGCTGCTCGGCGAGGTCGCGGGCGTCGCGCTCGTCCTCGAAGACGCGGAACTCGTCGCCGGCGTTGGGCACGGAGTCCAGGCCCAGAATCTCGACGGCGTCCGACGGCGTGGCCTCGGGCTTGTTGTCGCCGTGCTGGTCGAGCATGGCGCGCACGCGGCCGTGGCTCATGCCGGCGACGATGGCGTCGCCCACGTGCAGGGTGCCGCGGTTCACAAGCACCGTCGCGACGGGGCCGCGGCCGCGGTCGAGCTTGGCCTCGATGATGTAGCCGGAGGCGAAGGTGTCGGGGTTCGCCTTGAGCTCGAGCACGTCGGCCTGAAGCAGGATGGTCTCGAGCAGGTCGTCGATGCCGTCGCCCTTCTTGGCGGACACGTTCACGAACATGTTCTGGCCGCCCCACTCCTCGGGGATGACGCCGTACTCGACGAGCTCCTGGCGCACGCGGTCGGGGTTCGCGTCGGGCTTGTCGCACTTGTTGACCGCGACGACGATAGGCACGCCGGCGGCCTTCGAGTGGTTGATGGCCTCGACGGTCTGCGGCATGACGCCGTCATCGGCGGCGACCACGAGCACGACGACGTCGGTGATCTTCGCGCCGCGGGCACGCATGGCGGTGAACGCCTCGTGACCCGGGGTATCGACGAAGGTGATCTGACGACCGTTGATGGTGACCTGGGAGGCGCCGATGTGCTGGGTGATGCCGCCCGCCTCGTGCGAGGCGACGCCGGTGTGACGGATTGCGTCGAGCAGCGACGTCTTGCCGTGGTCGACGTGACCCATGACGGTGACCACGGGCGGACGCGGCTTGAGGTCGGCCGGGTCGTCGTAGAACGTGAAAGAGTTCTCCTCCTCCGGGGAGATGATCTTGATCTTGCGGCCCAGGTCGTCGGCGACAAGCTCGACGAGGTCGTTCGACATGGACTGCGTCATGGTGAGCGGCGTTCCCAGCAGGAACAGGCGCTTGATGATGTCGTTGGCGGGCACGTCGAGAGCCTCGGCGAGCTCGGCCACGGTCACGCCCTCGGAGACGCGCACGGCGTCGAGCTCCTCGGGGTTGATGCCCTTGGCGAGAGCCTCCTCGATCTTGCGCTCCTCGCGCGCTGCCGCGGCCTCGCGCTCACGCTTCTCCTTACGCTTCTTACGACGGCCGGTGGACTCGCGGGACGCCTCCTCGACGGCCATGCGGGCCTCCTCGAGGACGCGCTCGCGGCTGTACTCCTCGGCCTCGCGAGCCATGCGGCTGTAGCGATCTTCCTCGGTGTGCTGCGCAGAGCCCTTGCGGCGCTTGCCCTTGCCGCCCTTGTCGGGCGCCGGGAAGTTCACGCCAGCGGGCACCGACGGGGCGCTCGAGGTGCGGCGCGAACGGGTGGGAGCCTCGGACGAGGCGCCATGCGACGCGCCGTGGCCGGCACCGCCGCGCTGACCGCGACGATCGTTCTTGCGACGCGAGCGCTCGGCGGCCTGAGCGGCCTTCTTGGCCTCCTCGGCCTCCTTCTTCTCCTTCAGCACGACCTCCTGGGTCGCAATCTGGTCAAGGAGCGAACGGAAGCGAGAGCCGGAGTCTGACGCCGGGATGGCGCGACGCTTGGCCTCCATCTCGGCCTCCTTGGCAGCGGCAGCGGCGCGCTCGCGCTCCTGGCGCTGACGCTCGGCCTCGGCGGCACGGGCGGCCTCCTCGGCAGCGAGGGCCGCGGTCGACAGACGACGCTCCTCCTCGCGACGAGCCTCGGCGGCAAGGCGCTCGGCCTCTGCGGCCTCGGCCTTAGCGGCCTCCTCGGCAGCGGCGGCCTCCTCCTCGGCGCGACGCTTGGCCTCGATCTCGGCCGCGCGGGCCTCGACGATGGGCGCGAGCTTCTTGCGCACCATGGACACATAGGCGTCCTCTAGCGCCGACGAGGGGGACTTCGCCGGAATCTTCATCTCCTCGAGATGGCCCAAGAGCTCCTTGGACGTCATCCCAAATTCCTTGGCCAGGCTGGAAACACGAATCCTTGCCATATGCCACAACACCTACCTCTCGGGTCACGCGGTCAGCGTGGGGTGGATCGATCAAAGCGGGTACACGTCGGTGCCGCGGTCGGGCGCGGCTGCCTCCGGGCCCTAGATCAGATCCTCCGCGGACTCGATGGCGTCGGGCTCATGCAGCCCGCAGAAACGGGAACCGGGACGGGCCTGGTTGCGGCAGCGCACGCCGTCCTCGCTCACGTGCTCGCAGCGCTGCGGCTCGTCGTCGGAAATCAGGTCCTCGACGGGCTCCGGGCGCGACGGGATGTTCTTCAGGATGTCGGCAGCAAGCGTCTCGCTCTTGATATCGATGTGCCAGCCGGTGAGACGGGCGGCCAGGCGGGCGTTCTGGCCCTCCTTGCCGATGGCGAGCGAGAGCTGGTCGTCGGGCACGATGACGCCGGCGTAGCTCTTCTCCTCGTCGATGAGCACGCGGCTCACCTTTGCCGGGGACAGGGCGTTGGCCACATAGACGGCCGGGTCCTCGTCCCACAGGATGACGTCCACGCGCTCGCCGCGCAGCTCGCCCACGACGGTGCGCACGCGGCTGCCCTTCGGGCCGACGCAGGCGCCCACCGGATCCAGGCGGTCATCGAGCGAATGCACGGCGACCTTGGAGCGCTGGCCGGGCTCGCGAGCGATGGACTTGATCTCGACGGTGCCCTCGTAGATCTCGGGGACCTCGAGCTCGAAGAGGCGACGGAGCAGCGCCGGATGCGTGCGAGAGATGACGATGGGCGGACGGGAGTGCTCGCCGCGCACGGGCTGCACGGTCGAGTTCGGGTCGCGCACGTCGATGATGACGGCCTTCAGGCGCTGGTTGTGCAGGTAGCGCTCGCCGGCCGGGCGCTCGTTGCGCTCGTTCTCGTAGCGACGCTGATCGAAGTGCGGCAGCTCGGCCTCGACGCCCTCGCGGATCTTCACGATGGTGAAGTCGGGCGTGGACTGGAGCACGGTGCCGGTGATGATGTCGCCGATACGGCTCGAGAACTCCTCGTAGATCTGCTGACGGGCAGAGTTGCGCACGATGGCGTTGATCTCGGCCTTGGCGTGCTGGGCGGCGATGCGGCTCGTGCCCTTGGGGGTCACGTCGCGCTTCGTGTACTCGGTGTACTCGTCGGTCTCCTCGTCGTAGGACTCCTCGACCGGCACGAGCTCGTACACGTAGACCTTGCCGGTGGCGCGGTCGATGGTGACCTCGGCGCCGAAGGGCAGGTGGAGAATGTCGGCATAGCTCTTGGCGAGCGACTGCTCGAGGCGATCGATCAGGTACAGCTGGTCGATGTGCTTCTCCTGGCAGAGCTCCATGAGAGCTTCCATCATCTGTGATGCCATATCAGTTCTTCCCTTCCTTCGAACCCTTGAAGTCATACACCGGCTTCAGGACACATTTCTTGATCTCTTCATAGCGGAACGCCTGCGTCGAGCCGTCTTCCAGCTCGAGCGTGGCGGCATGGTCGTCGGCCTGAACGATGCGCCCGGCGAACTTGCGCCGGCCCTCTGTGGCCGTGGTGGTGAGCTGGCACTCCTGACCGCAGAACCGCTCGAAGTCGCGCGGGCGGCGAAGCGGACGCGCCATGCCGGGCGAGGACACCTCGAGCGTGTAGGACCCCGGCACGGGATCGACGCCCTCGACGATCTCGCTCACCCACGACGTGTGCGCCGTGACCTGGTCGAGCGTGAGACTCGAGCCGTCGGCCGCCTCCAGGCGCACCCGAACGGTCGGGGCCTTCGTCGCGCCGACCACCTCGACGTCGACGATGTCGACGTCGTGCTCGGGGGCACGGGCCTCCAAGGCATCGATAACAAGCTGCTCCACCTTGCTCTTGACCATGCAACACCTCCCCATACAAGAAAGGAAGCGCGGGCACGCCCGCACTCCCTTTACAGTACAACTTCATTTGCTTGAACAGCATAGCACAAGCAGCGGTTTTGTCATCTATCGCTCAACCGCGCCGGTGTTTCGCCCGGATTTCCTCCTCAAAGAATTCACAATTATCACCGCGGGCAATAGGTATATGGCAAACCCTCCGCCTATCTGGCCGGCGAGGCCGCTTAAGGCACGCGAGGTTGACATGAAACGGGGGCAGGATAGACCTAAGGGTCATCCCTCCCCCCAAAGAAAACACCTCAGGTCGGCGAGGGCGACTCAAGTGCGCTAGATTGCCGCGAAAGGGGCACAGGATAGACCTTATGGTCATCCTGTGCCCCTTGAACGGCAAGATTGCGTGCTTGAGTCGCCCGCAGCGCTACTTCACAACCAAGTTAACGAGCTTGCCCGGAACGCAAATAGCCTTAACGACCGTCTTGCCCTCGAGCCACTTCGCGGCGGCCTCCTCGGCAGCGGAGCGCATCTCGTCCTGCGTGGCGTCCGTGGGAACGTCGACGCGGGCGCGCAGCTTGCCCAGCACCTGGACGGCAATCTGAACGGTGTCGGTCGCGGTCTCGGCAAGGTCGTACTCCGGCCACGGGGCGGTGTAAGCGTTGTCCGTGTGATGCAGAGCCTCGTGCCAGAGCTCGTCGGCCCAGAAGGGGCAGATGGGCGCAAGCAGCGAGACGATGTCGGTGGCAACGAGCCAAGAGAGCGCCGGGTCGGCGACAGAGGCGTCGGCGTCGCAGGCGTTCAGGTAGGCGCTGGCCGCGTTCACGAGCTCCATGATCGCCGAAATGGCGGTGTTGAACTGCTGGCGGTCGAAATCCTCCGTGCACTTGGCAATGGTGCGATGACGCTCACGGTAGAGCGTGAGCGCGGCATCGGAAAGCTTCGCCTTCACGAGCTCGGCGTTCGCGTCGCCCGCGAGGGAGAGCTGCCACACGATGCGCCAGGCGCGCTTGATGAAGCGGTTCGCACCGGCCACGGCGTCCTCGTCCCAGTCGAAGTCCTTCTCCGGCGGAGCAATGAAGAGGATTGCCAGACGCATGGTGTCGGCACCATACGGCTCGATGACGCTCGACGGCGGAACAACGTTGCCCTTGGACTTGGACATGGTCTCGCCGTTGGCGTCTTTCACCATGCCCTGGCAGAGCAGGTTGGTGAAGGGCTCGTCGACCGAAAGGAGGCCCAGGTCGCGCAGAGCCTTGGTGAAGAAGCGCGAATACAGGAGGTGCAGGATGGCGTGCTCAATGCCGCCGATGTAGTTGTCGACCGGCATCCAGCGGTCGGCCGCCTCCTTGGAGAACGGCAGCTCGGTGTTGTGCGGATCGCAATAGCGCAGGTAGTACCAGCTGGAGCAGGTGAAGGTGTCCATGGTGTCCGTCTCGCGACGAGCAGGACGGCCGCACACCGGGCAGGTCGTCTCGTAGAACTCCTTGCACTCCGCCAGCGTCTCGCCCGCACCCAGGTCGAGATTGGCCGGAAGCGTAACCGGCAGCTGGTCCTCGGGCACCGGCACGATGCCGCAGTGCTCGCAGTGAACCGCCGGGATGGGGTTGCCCCAATAACGCTGACGGGAGATGAGCCAGTCACGCAGGCGGAACTCGACCTTGCGGCGACCGGTGCCCGCCTCCTCCAGGTCGGCGACGATGGCCGCCTCGCCCTCGGAGTGCTTGCCACCGCGCATGCCGGTGTACTTGCCGGACTGCACGAGGGTGCCCTCTGCGACGTGTGCGCAATCCCAGTCGACGCTCTCGGCGTGATAGGTGTCGATGGACTCGCCGGCCTCCTCAAGGGCGGCAAGCTCGTCGTCCATGAGGATGATGGGCACGATGGGCAGGTCGTACTTGCGAGCGAACTCGAAGTCGCGCTGGTCGCCGCACGGCACGGCCATGACGGCGCCGGTGCCGTAGTCCGAGACGATGTAATCGGCCACCCACACGGGCACCTTCTGACCCGAGACCGGGTTCACCACATAACGACCCGTGAAGGCACCGTGCTTCTCGAGCGTGCCCTGGGCGCGCTCGACCGCAGAGACCTTCTCGGCGCCTGCGACGACGCGGCGCACCGGCCCCTCGTACTCGGTGCCCTCGACCAGGTCCATAAGGCCCTTGTACTCGGGTGCCAGCAGGAAGAACGTACAACCGAACAGCGTGTCGGCACGCGTGGTGAAGACGGTGATCTTCTCGTCGGTGGGGTTGCCGTCGGCGTCGCACAGGGTGAAGTCGACCTCGGCGCCCTCGGAGCGGCCGATCCAGTTGGCCTGCATCTGCTTGACGCGCTCGGGCCAGCCGGGCAGCTTCTCAAGGTCGTCCAGGAGCTCCTGGGCGTAGTCGGTGATCTTGAAGTACCACTGCTCGAGGTCGCGCTTCTCGGGCTCGGAGCCGCAGCGCCAGCACTTGCCCTCGGTCACCTGCTCGTTAGCGAGCACCGTGCGGCAGCTCGGGCACCAGTTGACGGGGCTCTTCTTGCGGTAGACAAGGCCCTTCTCCCAAAGCTTCTCGAAGATCCACTGGCCCCACTTGTAGTAGTCGGGGTCGCAGGTCTTCACAAGGCGATCCATATCGTAGGAGAAGCCCATGCGGCGCATGGTGGCCAGGGCTTGGTCCATGTTCTTGTAGGTCCACTCACCCGCTTGGGTGTTGTGCTTGATAGCGGCGTTCTCGGCCGGCAGGCCAAAGGCGTCGAATCCAATGGGATGCAGCACGTCGTATCCGCGCATGCGCGCCTGGCGAGCCATGGCGTCGCCGATGGTGTAGTTTCGGGCATGGCCCATGTGAAGGTCGCCCGACGGATACGGGAACATCTCCAGGACGTATTTCTTGGGCTTGGTGGAGTCCTCTTCGACAGAGAAGAGGTTCTCCTCGTCCCACGCGCGCATCCATTTGTTCTCGATGGCCTGTGCGTCGTAGGCAGGAATCTCGTGCTGATGACTATCGCAGTCGCACATAGCTGCTCCTTTTCCTATTCGGTCCCGCCCGTCGCGCCGCGTTTGCGCCGCAAGGAAACGAGCCGGTCAAGCTCTAACGTGCATGATTCTAGCAAAAGCGTCCCCATGTGGCGGCGGCAGAGGGCTCCACAACCGGTCGGACATCTTTGCGGTGTCGGAGGCCTCGTCCTACTGGCCGTCGCTTGCCCGCTCCTGCTCCACCGACAGGATGAGCTCGGCGTTTGCGACCTCGGTCTGGTTGAGCACGCCGTCAAGCGCATCGAACTCCTCGGCGCTGTAGCGGGGCTCATACCAGGACTGGCTGTTGAAATAGTCCTGGAGCGCCTTGTTGGAGAACTCGCGGCCGTGACGCGCGTAGATCTCGTTGCGGGCGACTTCCAACTCCCAGTCGGAGAGGTCCTCAAGATCGTCTGATGTATAGCGGCGCGTATCGCTGTCCGCAAGAACAAACCCGTCCTGTCCGGCGACGTCCGTCGAGCCCTCGTCTGACGTATCGTCGTCTGCGGCAGGCTCCTCGGAGTCGTCCTCGTCCGTATCCTGCGGAGCGTCGATGGTAAAACGCACCGACGTGCCACCTACAAACCCGCTGAGCTCATCGAAATCGATGCGCAGGGAGCGGGTCGAGCCATCCTGCGGAAGGCCGGAGGTGTAGACGATGCGGCACGTTCCATCGTCCGCCGACACGGAGAACCGGTCGATCGACACATCGGAATCCCCTGCCGCATCTGTGGACTCGACAAGCGTGAGGTCGCCCGCCGTGATGGCGGAGATGTCGGCGTCCTCCCCCGCCGCCGTGAGCGATAGGTCGACCACGACCTGGGGGTACGATGCCGTATTGATCGAGGTGGCCGAGATATCAAGCGGGATGGATTCGGTAGCCTGTTGCTCGGAGGCAGACGGCTCCGAAGGCGCCGACGAGCGCGAAGAAGCCGAGAGCGCAAACCACACCGCGGCCACGATCACCACGACGACCGCCGCGCAGATGGCGGCAATTGCCGCAGGTGGAAGCGCATGGCGCGGCAGGCGCTCCTCCTCGTCAAAGCTGCGAACGGCAGGTTGCTGCAGGGTGACATCCGGCGACGTCGCGACCCCGGCTTCGGGATACCCCCCATCCGAGTTCGCGGGATACGTCCCCGCGGGCGACGTGACGACCTCGCTCGTATCCCCGGCAGTTTGAGCCGCGGAAGCGCGAGTCGGCTCAGACGGTTCGGGCGCGTTCTCCTCCCCCGTCTTTTCGTCATCCCGGCGTGCTGAGGCGACGGCTCGCACCCATGTGGTACGCCCTGCCCGTGAGATGCTGTCGTTCAGACGGGACGACCGCGAACCAGCAGCGCCGCCCGACGCCTCGTCGTCATGCCGCGAGGAGCCCGCACGAGCGACGCGGGCGCCGCACTCGGTGCAGTACTGGCTATCGTCCGCGAGCTCTGCGCCGCATTTAGGACAAAACATCGGTCGAACACCTCGTCTCTTCGTATGCCTCGTTTGCAACAAGTATACTCGCGCATACTCGCGCCTGCGGACCGTCCGGCTGCATGATTCCCAGGCGCGGGTCCCGAAGCATGCGAGCACTGCACTTCGTATGCGTTCCTGCCTGGGACGACATCGCAATGCGTCTAGGACCAGCCGCTCGCGACCTTCCCGCAGCCTTCCTCAACCGTTGAAACAAGGGCGGCGGGCACCCGGAGACCCGAGCAGCCCGCCGCCCTCAAACGACAAGATCGCACGGCGCCATGCGCCGTATATCCTATCTTACTGATAGCTCACCATCTGATGGTTGCGGTCCTTGACCACGACGTCATGCGCGCCGCCTTCGACGATCGACGTCGCCGAAACAAGCGTGAGGCGTGCCTTCTCCTGCAGTTCCTTGATGGTGAGGGCGCCGCAGTTGCACATGGTGGACTTAATCTTGTAGAGCGTAGAGTTCACGCCGTCCTTGAGCGCGCCGGCATACGGCACGTAGGAATCGACGCCCTCCTCGAAGGCGAGCTTGGCCGCGCCGCCCAAATCGTAGCGCTGCCAGTTGCGGGCACGCGCAGAGCCCTCGCCCCAGTACTCCTTCATGTACTGACCGTTCACGTTCACGCGGGCCGTGGGGCTCTCGTCGAAACGTGCAAAGTAACGGCCGAGCATGAGGAAGTCGGCGCCCATGGCCAGCGCGAGCGTCATGTGGTAGTCGTAGACGATGCCGCCGTCGGAGCACACGGGCACGTAGATGCCGGTCTCCTCGAAGTACTCGTCGCGCGCACGGCACACGTCGATGAGAGCGGTGGCCTGGCCGCGGCCGATGCCCTTGGTCTCACGGGTGATGCAGATCGAACCGCCGCCGATGCCCACCTTGATGAAGTCGGCGCCGCAGTCGGCAAGGAAGCGGAAGCCCTCGGCGTCGACCACGTTGCCGGCACCCACGATGACGGAGTTGCCGTAGTTCTCGCGGATCCACGCCAGGGTGCGCTTCTGCCACTCGCTGAAGCCCTCGGAGGAGTCGATGCACAGGGCGTCGGCGCCGGCCTCGAGCAGCAGCGGC
Source organism: Collinsella sp. An2 (assembly GCF_002160065.1). Classification (GTDB taxonomy): domain Bacteria; phylum Actinomycetota; class Coriobacteriia; order Coriobacteriales; family Coriobacteriaceae; genus Limicola. Next base: position 17,526 of record NZ_NFJW01000019.1, read on the forward strand.
ACGCGGGTCTCGTAGTCGCGCGTGTTGATGCCCGCGCCCACCATGTAGCGCTTGTTGGCATCGAGCATCTCGTTGGGGTTGGTCTTGTGGCTGTCGTAGTCCTTGCGGAAGACGATGCCCATGAGGCAGTCATCGTCGTCGACGACGGGCAGAGCGTTGAGCTTCTTCTCCCAGATGACGTCGTTGGCCTTCTTGAGCGTGATGTCCTTGTCGCCCACGATAAGCTGCTCGCGCGGGGTCATGAAGGTGGCGACCTTCATGGACGGATCGTCGCGGCTGGGGCGATAGTCACGGGAGGTCACGATGCCGAGGAGCTTGCCGTGCGGCGAGCCATCGGCGGTGACGGGCATGGTGGAGTGACCGGTCTTGGCCTTGAGATCCATGACCTCGGCCATGGTCATGTCGGGCGTGAGCGTAGAGTCGGAGACCACGAAGCCAGCCTTGTGGTCCTTGACCGCCTTCACCATGGCGGCCTCCTGCTCGGGGGTCTGCGAGCCGTAGATGAAGCTCATGCCGCCCTCGGTAGCAAGCGCGATACCCATCTGCTCGCCCGAAACGGACTGCATGATGGCGGACACCATGGGGATATTGAGCGAAATCGCCGGCTCCTCGCCGCGCTTGAAGCGGGAAAGCGGCGTCTTCAGAGAAACGTTGTTGGGGATGCACTCCGCAGAGGAGTAGCCGGGCACAAGCAGATACTCAGAAAACGTATGGGACTCACCAGGGAAAAACATTGCCATAGCATTCCTCCTTCTGTTGGGTGCGATCGGACCCGGGGCACAACGGCGCCAGGGCACGCCACACGGTTGCGTGGTACCGGCTCGCGTGGCAAGGGCGAATCCGGCGCCGCTATTGTAGCGCAGCCCGCCATGGCGTGGCGCGACCTAGCTGATACAATGTCTCAAGCGACAAGAAAAGGACACCCACATGACAATCAAGGCAACAGCACGCATTACCCTTACGAGCAGCCAGGACCTTCCTGGAGCGTTCGGACAGGGTTGCGCCTTGCTGCTTGAAGGCGTTGCCGCGGAACGATCGCTGAACCGGGCTGCAAAACGCCTGGGGATGGCCTATTCAAAGGCTTGGCGGCTTGTCAACGAAGCCGAGGCGCAGCTGGGTTGCGACCTTATCCTGCGTGACGGCGCCCGCGGCTCCACGCTTACCCAGGACGGCGAGCGCGTGCTCGCTGCCTACCGCGAGCTCCAGACAGAAGTCGACACGCTGCTCGCACGACGACTGCCGGAGCTGCTGAAGCAGGAAAGCTAGCGCGTCTTGCACCGATCCCCGGCGGGGTTATCCCCCTGTTCAAAAACTCGTTTCGGTTTTATGCAGTTATATTCGAACAGGTCGAGTAGACCCTTATTTTGAAGCCAAAATCGACATCAAAAGCCCAGTTGACCACTTTAGTTTAGTAAAGTGTACTCGGAGCTTCGCGAACTAACTGCATAAAAACGAAATGAGTTTTTCTAGGATGCGTTCAAGAGGACTCCGAAGGCGTTTGTGCGCGATTGCTCGGACACCCTCGAAGATTTTTATTGCGTAACAGTGCACACGCGCAAGACGCGTACGCGCAGCAACGGACGCCCTCAAAGGCGTTTTCGCGCTGTTGCGGACACACCGAAGGCACTCGAAATGCCTTGGAGGGCGTGTCCAGAAAGCCTTCCATCCTGCGGCGGGGGCAACCTGCCCCCGCCGCCACGTGGCGAGCTATGACAAAAATGCGCGCAGGCCGATGAGGATGAGCACGATACCGCCAACGACTTCCGCCTTGGGGCCAAAATGCGAACCCAGACGCCTGCCCACTGCAAGCACGGCAAGGCAGCACAAAAGCGTGGTCGCGCCGATGGCGCCACCATAGAGCAAGATGTTTGCGCCGCTCGCAGCGAGCGACACGCCGACCACAAATGCGTCGATCGAGGTTGCGATGGCCTCGAAAAAGATGGTGGCGTAGGTAAGCCCCTCAGTGGAACAGCTCTCGGGCTCGCGAAGCTCCTGCACGGCTTCCCAAACCATCTTGCCCCCAACAAACGCCAAAATCACAAGCGACACAATGCCGGCGTAGGCATCGATAATCGGTGCGATCAACGTTCCGCCGAAATATCCGGCGATGGGCATGGCCATCTGGAACAGCGCGAACATGATTGGCATGGCAAGTTTCTTGGACGTAGCCATATCCGGCTCGCACAGCGAATTGGACAGCGTCACCGCCATGGCATCCATGGCCAGCGCGACACCAAGAACGACCGCCTGAATCAGGTCGGCAACAGCAAAAGACATATCCATGACACCCTCCCCGATGTATGGATGGAGCTCACTTGTGGTTGCAATGCAAAATAGCCTGGTGGGTTCTAGGCCGCCTGGAACCGCACGCCATCAGGGCTCGGGAGGGTTGCAAAACAGGCGCAAAGCCTGATCGAGGCTGTCCGCAATCGAGAGCGGGTCATCGGTCCCAGCAAAAAGACGCAGGTAGTTGAGGTCGCGTTTGGCAGCGATGCCGATGCGCGTGAGCGCTCCGCCTGCCCGCGCATCTCGGTGCGAGCATGTGCAGGTGGTGAGGAACCGCAGATGGCGCACCATCATGCGCTCGTCGTGTGTGCCCTGCAACGAAAAATCGATTGCCGGACCAAAGCCGTGCAGCAAAACGTTTGGCGCAAGCGCACGGTCCGGATGGCTCTTGAGGCCCGGGTAGAAGACGTGGCCCACCGCGGGATGGCAAAAGAGGTATTCGGCGATGGCGTGCGCATGGTCCACATGGCGCCGCATGCGTCCGGCAAACGAGTCCATGCCGTCGGAGATAGCGCAGACATCGGCCTCGGAAAGCGCGGTCGCACGCGTCGGCATATCAGGGTCGCCCAAGCTAAACGAAAGCAGGCGATAGGCCTCCTCGGAGTTGGGGCTTACCAGGCGACGGCGCCCCTTCCCCACCACGGAGCGCGCGACAGAGGTCGCTACAACCTTCTTTTCCAGCCGGCCCTCTGCCACCCGATCGAGCGCCTCAAGCACCACGTGGGCGCCGAGCGAAATCGGATTGCAGCCAAAATACGAGGGAATGGTGTTGTCCACGATGATGATAGCCCCCACCGCGGCCGCTGCCTCGGCAAGTGCTCGAATATGAGGCACCCGAAGTCCCAGGCAACCCTCGGATTCAACGAACCAGAACAGCCGGTCGGCATGGATGCCTGCAGGATGAGCATATGAAGCGGGCGAGCCCTCCGGGATCAGGCGCGCCTCTTCGCTATCGGGGTCGTCCATGCTCGCACGCAGGAAGGCCTGCGGCGTGGGGTCGGAAACGAAGACCGGATCGTTCCAACGAAACAGCTCGCGAAACGCTGGTTCGAAATCGTCGGCGCATACAACCAGGCGGTCGTGGACGCCGATCAGCCCAAGCTTTGCCAGCAGGTCTGGAGTATGGCGGGCGTAAGAAAACCACGTGGCGCGAGCACCTTGGACGTCGGCGAAGCGATGTGCAACCTCGGCCTGCATGACGCCCATCTCATCCGCCTTTCCCGACTCCCTCATGAACCTGTCCAGTATAGCGTGTCGCGTCGGCAGCGTTGCCACCATGAACTAAAAACTGCAACAGGACCCGTGCAAGTGGCGGCGGCGCGCAAGTAGCTGCGGGTCCCATGCAAGTAGCGGCGGTTCGCAGAGAGACGCGTCGCGGCCAAGTGGCGGCATCGTGCAAGGAGCGGTGTCGCGGCCAACTAGCGGCAACGCCACAGCTGAGCGCCATATACAAGAAAGCGCCCCGCATACACGGGGCGCCAAAGATGCAAACAGCGAAAGGTAACACCTGCCCCGCCAAGGAGCCGGCCCACGTTAGGCCAAACCAGCCCAGGCTTCACCTCAAGCAGAGGCTTCGGCCTCGGGCACGACGCCCCTAGCGACGCTCGACGATCTCGGCCTTCACGTCGGCGATGAACTCGTCGAGGTCGCGTGCGACGGTCTCGTTCGAGCGGTCACGCACCGAAATGTTGCCGGCCTCGACCTCCTGCTCGCCGAGGATGAGCATGTAGGGCGGGCGGTCGATGTTGCGCGCCTCACGAATCTTGTAACCGATCTTCTCGTCACGCTCGTCGAGCACGGCGCGAATGCCGGCGTCCTCCAGCTTCTGGGTGACGGCGCGCGCGTAATCGCGGCTCTTCTCGGAGACGGGCAGGACCTTCACCTGGCACGGTGCGAGCCACGTGGGGAACTTGCCCTCGAAGTGCTCGATCAGGATGCCGATGAAGCGCTCGATGGAGCCGAAGCACACGCGATGCAGCATGATCGGACGCTTCTTGGAACCGTCGGCGTCCACATACTCCAGATCGAAGTTCTGCGGCATCTGGAAGTCGAGCTGCACGGTGCCGCACTGCCAGGTACGGCCGAGCGAGTCCTCCAGGTGGAAGTCGATCTTGGGGCCATAGAAGGCGCCGTCGCCCTCGTTAATCACATAGTCCTTGCCCAGGCGTGCAAGTGCCTCGCGCAGGCCCGCCTCGGCGCGCTCCCAGTCCTCGTCGGAGCCCATGGAGTCCTCGGGGCGCGTGGAGAGCTCGAGGTGATAGGTGAAGCCGAACTTCTGGTACACCGAATCGATGAGGTTCACCACGCCCACGATCTCGTCGGTAAGCTGGTCGGGACGCACGAAGAGGTGCGCGTCATCCTGGTTGAAGCAACGCACGCGGAAGAGTCCGTGCAGCGCGCCGCGGAGCTCGTGGCGGTGCACGAGGCCGATCTCGCCGGCGCGGATGGGCAGGTCACGATAGCTGTGCGGCTTGGACTTGTAGACGAGCACGCCACCCGGGCAGTTCATGGGCTTGATGCAGTACTCCTCGTCGTCGATGATCGTGGAGTACATGTTGTCCTTGTAGTGGTCCCAGTGGCCCGAGGTCTTCCACAGCTGCTTGTTCATGATGAGCGGCGTGGAGATCTCGACGTAGCCGGCCTTGTGATGGATCTCGCGCCAGTAGTTGAGCAGCTCGTTTTTCAGGATCATGCCGTTGGGCAGGAAGAACGGGAAGCCGGGCGCCTCGTCGCGCATCATGAAGAGGTCCATCTCGCGACCGATCTTGCGATGGTCGCGCTTCTTGGCCTCCTCGAGCAGGCGCAGGTGCTCGTCAAGCTCCTCCTTCGTGGCAAACGCGGTGCCGTTCACGCGCGTGAGCATCTTGTTATTCTTGTCGCCCTTCCAGTAGGCGCCGGAAACACCCGTGAGCTTGAAAGCCTTGAGCGCCTTGGTGTAGGTGAGGTGCGGGCCCACGCACATGTCGATGTACTCGCCCTGCTGGTAGAAGGTGATGCGCGCATCGTCATCCAGGTCGCCGATGTGCTCGACCTTGTACTTCTCGCCGCGCTCCTCCATGAGTTTCACGGCCTCCTCGCGCGGAAGCTCAAAGACCTGGAACTTGAGGTTCTCCTTCACGATCTTCTTCATCTCGGCCTCGATCGCCGGAAAGTCGTCCTCAGAGATCTTCTGGCCCTCGGGCAGATCGATGTCGTAGTAGAAGCCGTTGTCGGTGGCGGGGCCGTAGGCGAAGTCGGCCTCGGGGTACAGACGCTTAATGGCCTGCGCCATGATATGAGCCGCGCTGTGACGCACGACGTGGGTGACCTCGTCGGCCGGGCACTCGTCCACATGGCCGTCGTTATACAGAACCTTCATGGGAACCTCTTCCTGTAGCAATCGTTGGAAATCGGCAACCGCCTGCATTCCGTCATACGACGTCGCGGCGGCACGGTGTTAACAAGAAAAACGCCCGGACAAAACAGGCCGAGCGGATTATATGGCGCCTGTCTGTGGCCTGCCGGCCAGGCTGAGGGACAGACGCCTAGATAGTCTGAGTTCGAATGCTATGTCCAAGCATGCAAAGCACGGATGACAAGCCTTTCACGAATCGTCTCCTAGTGACCCTACAGGTTTACCACAACCCACAGGGCTCGTGGCGCGGCGGCGCCAAGTTCTCAGCATATCTCAGCATATGCACGCGAAAGGCCCCGCTGCGGGGCCTTTCGTACTCAAGAGTTTACTGAATGTGCGTGCGGCAGTACGGGCACACCTTCCAGTGCGCATCGAGCGGACGCTTGCAGGAGGGGCACACATTGCGCACCTGCGTGTTGCACACCGGGCACACCACGAAGTCCTTCTCGATGGGCGTGCCGCAGTTGGGGCAGGTGCCGTACTGGGCAAGCTGGCGCTCGCGCAGAGCCATGTCGAGCTCCTGCTCCTCGCGGTCGGCCAGGTAGGAATGGGGACGCAGAACAAGATAGGCAATAAGTCCCGCGAATGGGATGAGCGAGAGCAGTCCCCACGCCCAGAAGAACTTGCAGCCACGACGGTTGGCGTCGATGAACACGTAGAGCACCGACAGCGCATAGAGGACGACGACGAAGGCGATGAAGCCATAGACGACCATCATTACCTGTGGTGACATGACCTCTTTAAGAAGGGAAGACATGGGTCCGGGCACCTTTCGATCAATTGCGGGCGCATGGTTTATACGAACGCCCGTATTGTATACCGAGATTCTATGCAACGCCACGTACGGTTACGCAATGGATACGTACGAAAAAGGTCGGCGGCCGTCCTATTCGACCCACGCGGTCGCGTTCCCGGGAAGCAGCCCGTCTTCAAGGGGAACCGACGAGATCACGACCGAACCCTCCGGCAGCGGCACCGAGGAGTCGCCGAAGTTGGTGATGCACGTGAGCGTGCGCCCTCCGGCGGCAGGACGGGTGAAGCAGAGCACCTGGCCGGAGCTGGCACACGGCTCTTCGGCGGAAACCCAGGTCACCTCGAGGTCGCCCGTGGCGGTAAGCAGCTCCCGGCGTAAGGCGAGCGCCCTCCGATACAGCGAGAGCATCGAGGCAGAGTCCGCCTCCTCGCGGTCGGCGGCGAAGTCGGCAAACCACAGGGGCTGCGGAAGATGGGGCTCCGCGTGACGTGCGTGCGAAGCGCCCGATGAGGCGCGTGCGTCATCGGAGAACCCGAAGGTGCCCGTAAGGCCGTCGCCAAACCGCGGGTTCCAAGAAGCCGGGTCGGGACGGTCGGCAGCGACCCAGGGCAGCGGCACGCGACAGCCATCGCGCCCCTTGATCTTGCCCGCATCGTGCGAGTTTGCTGCCTGAGGATCTTCCAGACGGTCCCAGGGGATATCGGCCACCTCGAACAGGCCGAGCTCCTCGCCCTGGTAGATGTAGACCGAGCCCGGAAGCGCCAGCTCCAGAAGGATCGCGGCGCGGGCGCGCCTGGTGCCCAGGGCGCGGTCTTCGTAATAGCTCTGACCGTCACGCAGCAGCCAGTCGTTTGCCAGCTGATGGTGCGTGCTTGCCGGGACCTGCGGCAACCCGTAGCGCGATGCGTGGCGTGGAATGTCGTGGTTCGACATGACCCACGTCGTCGTGGACCCCGAGCGCCGGGCCGAATCGAGTCCCTCGCAGATGGCATGCCTGAAGTCGTCCGCGCGCCAGAGCGCTTTGGCGAACTCGAAGTTAAAGACCTGTCCCAGCTCGTCGGGCGAGGCATAGAGGTGCTGATGGTCGGGGTGGACCCAGGCCTCGGCGACCGCGAAGCGCGGCGGCTCGTATTCGTTGAACACCTGACGCCACTCGCGATAGATGTCGTGCACCTCGGGGCGGTCCCACAGTGGATTGGTGCCGGACGTGTCCAGCTGCCCGTCGACCGCGCTTACGTCGTAGTCCGCTAACGGCCTGCTGTCGAGGTCCTTGGCAAGGGCGTGCGCCACATCCACGCGGAACCCGTCGGCGCCGCGGTCGGACCAGAAGCGAAGCGTGCGCTTGAACTCCTCGTGGACGTCCGGATTCTTCCAGTTGAGGTCGGGCTGCTCCTTGGCAAACAGATGCAGATACCACTCGCCGTCCTCGACACGCTCCCATGCGGGACCTCCGAAGGTGGACTGCCAGCCGTTGGGCGGAAGCTCTCCGTGCTCGCCGCGGCCGGGGCGGAAGATGTAGCGGTCGCGCTCGGGGGAACCCGGCCCCGCGACGAGGGCAGCCTGAAACATGGCATGGCCATCCGAGGTGTGGTTGGGCACGATGTCGACGATTACCTTGATGCCGGCGCCGTGCGCCGCCGCCACCAGTGCGTCGAAATCGTCGAGCGTGCCCAGGCGCGGGTCCACGTCGCGGTAGTCGATAACGTCGTAGCCACCGTCGGCCAGGTTCGACGGATAGAACGGCGAGAGCCAGACGGCGTCGACGCCGAGCTCCTTGAGATAACCCATCTTGCTCGTGACGCCCGGAAGGTCTCCAAGACCGTCGCCGTTTGAGTCTTTGAAGCTGCGCGGATACACCTGGTACACCACGGCCTGCTTCCACCAATCGGCATCAAAAGAACCCATTGCCCACCCCTTCGTCGCGGCAGTGACGTTTGTTAGGTCAATGGTAGCGATTCACGGCCGCCTGCACGCCTCCCGCGGTGATTTTTCCGTCTCGTGACAGAACACATCGGCAAGCGTGCGACGCGGCGCGGCGCCACCCCTACAGCCCGAGCTTGCAGGGCTCCTTGGAATAGTGATTGAGCACTTCGACCCCATCCTCGGTGACCAGCACGAGGTCTTCGATGCGCACGCCGGTGCGTCCTGGCAGGTAGATTCCCGGCTCGATGGAAAACGTCATGCCGGGTTCGATGAGGTCGGTGTTCGCCGAGGACACGTCCCCCGGCTCGTGGTCCTCAAGCCCGATGGAATGCCCCAGCCGATGGGTGAAGAAGGGGCCGTAGCCGGCGTCCTCGATGATGCGGCGCGCGCAGCGGTCCACGTCGCAGAAGCGCACACCCGGCCGCACGAGCGCCTCGGCAGCCTCGTTGGCGCGGCGAACCACGTCGTAGATACGGCGAGATTCCTCGTCGGGCTCGCCCCAGAAGAAGGTCCGCGTCATGTCCGAGCAGTAGTTCTGGCGGCGTCCACCGATGTCGAAGAGCACCACCTGGCCGCGCTCGAGCCGCGTGGCGTCGGGCTCATGGTGCGGGTCGGCGGCGTTGGCGCCGAAGCTCACGATGGGGTCGAAGGAGAATCCTTCGCAGCCGTGCGCGCGGTAGATGCCCAAAAGGCGGTCTGCCACCGCGCGCTCTTCGACACCGTCATGCAACAGCGCCGGCAACTCTGCCATGACTTCATCGTTGGCGGCGCTCGCCGCCCTCATAAGGTCGCGCTCGACCTCGTCTTTATGAGCGCGGGTGCGCGAAAGCGCCCGTGAGGCCAGCACGTAGGAAGCGGCGACTCCGCGCTCCTGCAGCGGCAGAAGAAATCCGGCGCGCATGGTCGCGTCGACGCCCAGGGGACGGCTGGTGTCGATATGCACGGCGAGCAGCGACGTCACGTCGTCGGTATCGTTAAAGATTACAAGCTCGGCGTCGTCGAAGGGGTCGATGGGATAGAGCTCGTTCATGAAGACGACAGGCTGGTTGTCGGGCCGCAGCAAGACACCCGAGAAGCGCTCGTACATCTGCGCATAGAAACCCGTGAGATACAGAATGGACCACGGGTCGCAAATGAGCAGCTGGCCTCCGGGACAGAGGGCCTCGAGCTCGGCCATGACGCGAGACACGCGCTCGGTCTTCATATGGTTCATAGAAATCCCCTTTCCTCGTGCCCGGCCGCCGCATGCATCGGCGCGGCCCGCCATGCGGCCTTGCAGCAGCATACGCCCATCGGACGCTGCCCCGCGGGGCCGCGCCATCTCTTAATGTCTCAGCAACCCGGCGACCTCGCCAGCGAGCGTGATCGTGCCCGCGGCAACCACCGGAACACCTTCGCGCGCAAGCGCGTCAAGCGCCTCGCCGACCGAAGGGTAGACGGCTACGAGGTCCGAGGCCGGCCTCCCAGCGAGTGCCAGGGCATCGGCCACCTGCGCGGCAAGCGCGTCTGCCGGTACCGCTCGCTCAGAGGCGGTCTGTGTGACCACCACGCGCGGGAATGCGGGAATGAGCACATCGAGGATGCCGGCGACATCCTTGTCGGCAAGCGCTGCAACGAGCAGGGTCGGACGGTCCTCGACGCGCGGAGCCAGCTCGTCGAGCGATGACACGAAGACCTCGCAGGACTGTGGGTTGTGGCAGGCGTCGACGAGCACGAACGGCTCGGTGCTCACCACATCGAAGCGCCCCGGCGTCGGACAGGAAAGCAGGCTCTCGGCAAGATGGTCCGCGTCGAGGGCGCACCCCAGATAGGATTCGGCCAAAAAGATCGCACAGGCGGCGTTCTGTGCCTGGTAGGCAGGCTTCAACAGGCGCGCCTCATAGGTCGCCCGCGACGTGGTGCAGCGAAAGACCGTCGCATCGCCCAGCGAGGCGGCCGCATGCACAACCTCATGCGACGACGTCACCGGCGTCACGCCGCATGCGGCGCAGCGCTCGTCCATGACGCGCTGGACGCTGGGCTCGTGGGTGCCCTCGCCCAGCACCACCGTGCGCCCCGGCTTGATCACCGCCGCCTTCTCGCCGGCGATCTGCGCCAAGGTGTCGCCCAGGATGCGCATGTGGTCAAGGCCGATGCCGGTGATGGCCACGGCCACCGGGTCGGTCGCGCTCGTGGCATCCCACCGTCCGCCCAGGCCCACCTCAAGAACTGCGACGTCCACCCTGCGCTCGGCAAAGATCACCAAGGCCGCTACGGTCAGCAGGTCAAACGGCGTAATGGTGTAGGTGGTCTCCCCCGCTGCGACCCTCCGCGCGTTGACGCGGCACCCGGATTCAAGCGCCGCAGATACCCCGTGGGCAAATTCGGCGTCGGAGACGACCCTGCCGTCCACCTCCATGCGCTCGGGATAGCGCACGAGCTGCGGCGAGGTATAGAGCGCCGTCTTCAGACCTTCGCCCGAAAGAATGGCCGCGCAGAAGCGGGCCGTCGAGGTCTTGCCGTTCGTACCGGCTACCTGGATGCAGTCGAAGTGCTCATCGGGACGCTCGAGCTCGTCGAGCATGTCAACGACGGTCTCCAGCAGCGGACCGGCATCTCCCGAGATGGACCCGGTGTCCGCCGCAAGGGCGACCGCCTCGTCGAACGGGAGCTCGGGAACGGTGAAGGGAACCTGATATAACGCAGTGCGCACGGCGGACTGTGGCATGGCAAAGCCTCCGAAAAGAAGTCGAAAACGTAGAGCTGCAAGACAGCACGGTCGATGGTACCGCAGACGCCCCGCTATGAGAAACGCCGCACAGGGCGAACCCCATGCGGCGTTTTAAGCGGCATGCAACCGCGAGAAGTCACGCGCGAAGGCTATCGGGCGTCTGCCTCTTTCTTGGCGCGAGAAGCGAAGATGATCGCCACGAAGCCCACGACGGACTGCAGGATGTTCGGCCACACCGGCACCGTGGACTCGCCGATGATCATCGCAAGCGTAAAGAGGCTCACGAAGGTGAAGATCGTCGCCAACACGATGAACGGCATGAGCTTGGAAGGACGGTTGGCGCCGCGCGCCCCGACGAAGCCCGTGATCACCAGGAAGACACCCGAGACCGCAAGCACGACGCCCATCACGCGCGCCCAGATGACGGGGTCATCGATGACGGTCACCATGGCGGCGTCGGCCGCGCCGAAGAAGCAGATTGCTCCAACCACGATCTGCACCAGGCCGTACAGCATCGCGAGCAAACTCAAACCTTTGACAACTTTGCAGGTACCAGACATTGTTCATCCCTTCTCCCCTGCAGCCCCGCGTCGCGCGTTCGCCCCGCAGGACCACACAATGTCAAAAAGCTTCGCGGCGCCGAGACCTTGTCCCTGCGCCGCGAAGCAACCGTAGTGGTTACCCAGCTACTTTGTAGTGTATCAGCACGAGCAACCCGCTGCAGCGCTTAGTTCTCCGAAGCGTAGAACTTCTTGAACGCGTTTGATTTGCAAGTTCATCGAAACGCTTCCAGGACTCAGCGGGACATGTCCCGCTGAGTCCTGGAAGCGTTTCGCGCTAGCCTCCCGGACGGGGGCCGGATCGGCCGGCCCGCGA
>NZ_NFJW01000002.1 GCF_002160065.1 Collinsella sp. An2
CTCAGGGCCCCCACGAGCGAGGCGGAGATGGCGAGCGCGACCCTCCTCGTGTGCTTCTTGTTGACGCAAGCTGTCATACGTCTTTCTCCTTCCATAAGGAACAGATAATCGCCAGTTATAGAGTTTAGTCCTTTTATCGCGGTTCTTCTAGCCATACGGCAAAAATGGCCACGACGGCAGACTAAGCTCCACCGGTGTAAGTTAGTCTAACACCGTTTTGCTCTTTGTCCACTTCTTTTTGATTTCATGGCCCAGTTTTATCGCCCCTCTTCACATATGTAGCTGCGATTTTGATGCTGAGAGGCCCGCTGGTACGCCCTTCGGCATACCTCTTTGCGCGGTTGGACCTTGTGCATAATAGCCCATTTTTCTCCCTGCAAACACAACATGTTGATTTATTTTTCGCTTTCTGACCATCATCTTTGTGTTTTGCACACTAACTGGCCCCGCGCCTAGCGCATTCCGACCTCTTCTTCCAACACATCGCGCGGATTGTGTTGTTCCATGATCTCGCGCAGCTTTGCCGATGAAACATATGTGTAACGTTCCGTCGTCTTCACCGAGCTGTGTCCCAGCAGCTTCTGTATGTATCGGATGTCCACGTCCTCCTCGAGCAGCGCCGTCGCAAACGAGTGGCGAAACATGTGCGGGGTGATATGCGTGGGCACGCCCGCCTCCTTGGTCCGCTTGAATATGATCCTGCGCACCGCCTGATCGGTTATCCGCCTTCTCGCCCTATTTAAAAAGAGTGCGTTCGTCTTTGGAACGCACCATGGGCTCAGCTCGTCCTGCCGGTCCTCCAGATAGCTCTCGAGCACCTCCCGCGTGGTCTTTGACCCCAGGATCATCACGCGCTCCTTTGAGCCTTTGCCGAAGATGCGCAGCTGCTGCGACGACATGTCCACGCTGTCCATATTGAGCGCGCAGAGCTCCGACACGCGAATGCCCGTCGCCACCAAGAGCTCTAGGATCGCCTGGTCCCGCAGGGCGAGGTCGGCCTCGTGCACGGTATGGTCCCCTTTGCGCTTCCTGCGCGCCAGCATGAGACGTCTCGAGTCCACGTCCAGGATGCGCTTGAGCTCTGCGGGCCGAATGATGCGCGGCAGCAGCAACGGCTGGCGAATGTTGACCTCGAGCTCCTCGAACGGGCTCATCTCTATATATTGCTCGCGCTTGAGCCAGCGGGTCCAAGCGCGAATCGACGCGAGCTTGCGCCTTACCGTGCTCGCGGCGTGGTTGGCATTCAGATGCGCCATGTATGCCCGCAGCCCTTCGCGGTCTATGGCCCCGCCCATGTCGGCAAGCCACTCGATGCATTGGCTAATGTCGCAGCTGTACGCCTTGATGGTTTTGTCGTCGAGCCTTCGCTCGTTACGGCATCGCGCTAGATAGGTGTCCAGGTAGGAGCCCTGCTCGACGCGCGAGAGCTCCGAAGAGGGCCTGGGTTTGCGCCGTGAGCCCTTCTGCCGCAGCCCCGACACCTCCGCGCCTGTCCGCCAATCGATACGCGGCTCTCGCTGTTGTGCCATGTTGCCTCCCATTCACGCAGGTGACCTGCGGCGCTATCGGGGCGCCGCGCCCGTCATGCAGAGCATGGGGCAACTATCGCGGCATTGGTCACGCTGCGGCGGCAGGAGGACAAAATTATCGCTCCTTGGTAGGAATATGCAGGATAGACGGCAAACCGCTATGGCATCGGGGCAGATATGGCCCCTGCCGAGAACGCGATGCGAACACGGCCCGGCGAGAACCTCGCTACCCCGCTAGAAGTCGAACGCCTGGGCGATGTCGCAGGAGATCACAACGTCCGCGAGCGCGCCTTGCGGCGTGGGGTCCCGGTTCACGATGACGAGGGCGTCGCCGCCGAAATAGCGGATGAGCCCCGCCGCCGGATACACAACGAGCGACGTTCCGCCCACGACCAGCAGATCCGCCGATGCAATGGCATCGACCGCACCCATCAGGACGTTCTCGCTCAGCGGCTCCTCATACAGCACCACGTCGGGCTTGATGTGCCCGCCGCACGCAGGGCACACCGGCACGCCGCCCGCGTCCTCGTGCTCTCGCGCCACGACCCACTCCGCGCCATAGACCGCCCCGCACGACTGGCATACGTTGCGATGCACCGAGCCGTGCAGCTCGTACACCCGCTTTGAGCCCGCCGCCTGGTGCAGGCCGTCGATGTTCTGGGTAACCACCGCGTCCAGCACGCCGTCGCTCTCAAGCTGCGCAAGCTTTCTGTGAGCCTGGTTGGGCTGCGCCCCAAGCGCGATCATGCGCTCGCGATAGAAGTCGAAGAACTCCGCTGGATGCGTCTCGTAAAACGAATGCGAGAGCATGGTCTCGGGAGGATACGCGAAGTGCTGGTGGTAGAGACCGTCCACGCTGCGGAAGTCCGGGATGCCGCTTGCCGTGGACACGCCCGCGCCGCCAAAGAACACGGCGTGCTTATGGTTCGCAAACAGGCGCCGAAGCGTCTCCTGGGCCTCATGGACATCGATGATTGCTGCTGGTTTCGACATAGAGCCGCCCCTTTCCCTGTGGGATGCCGGCAAACGCCCCGCTTCTCGTAGACGGATGCAGAGCGTCGGGGTACCATCCTTCCACAAGCACGATACACCCTCCCGACGAAGGAGTTATCCATGTCCGACGCATCCTCCCCCGCCCGCACCTACACGTTCGCCTCGTGGAACGTGAACGGCCTGCGCGCGGTCCTGAAAAAGGACCCCGGCTTTATCGAAATCGCGGAGTCGCTTGACGTCGACATCCTCGCGCTGCAGGAAACCAAGCTGCAGGAGGGCCAGGTCGAGGTCGACCTGCCTGGCTATCACCAGATCTGGAGCTATGCAGAGCGCAAAGGCTACTCCGGCACGGCCGTCTTCACGCGCGAAGAGCCGCTGTCGGTGCGCCGAGCCGACAGCCTGCTGCCGTATGCCGACGGAAGCGAGCTGGTGGCCACGGCCGCTACCGAAGGCCGCGTGTGCGCCCTCGAGTTTGACCGGTTCTGGTTTGTGGACGTCTACACGCCCAACGCCCAAAACGAGCTTGCGCGCATCGACACGCGCATGGCCTGGGACGACGCCTATCGCTCCTTCCTGCGCGGCCTTGAGGACGAGACCGACAAGCCCGTGGTCACCTGTGGCGACTTCAACGTTGCCCACGAAGAGATCGACCTCAAGAATCCCCAGAGCAACCGGGGCAACGCCGGCTTTTCGGACGAGGAGCGCGGGAAGTTCACCGAGCTGCTGGACGCCGGCTTCACCGACACGTTCCGCCTGCTGCACCCGGACGAGACCGGCGCCTACAGCTGGTGGAGTTACCGCTTCAACGCCCGCAAGAACAACGCGGGATGGCGCATCGACTACTTCCTGGTAAGCGACTCCGTGCGCGACCAGGTGCGCGAGGCTGCGATTCGCAACGACGTCTACGGCAGCGACCACTGCCCGGTCACGCTCACCATCGACCTCTAACGGCGCCGACGCGAAGCGGGCGCGGCGCCAACACGCAACAGGCCCGCACCAGACATGAGAAGCCCCAGGGGACTTGCCGCACGACGGCACCTCCTGGGGGCTTACTGCGTTCTAAGCGCTGAGCAGGGCTTCCGCTGCCTCAAGGGCCTCGGCTGTGCCGATCATACCCACGCGGTCACCGGCCTCAAGCACCGTCCCGGCATCCAGAAACAGCTCGATATCGGTTCCGCGCCGCAGCGCGACGGCGTTTGCGCCGGTGCGGGCACGCAGGTCAAGCTGTGCCAGCGTGCACCCCGCAAGCGGGCAACCCTCGCCCACCGATATCCAGTGCAGGTCGACCTCGGCCAGCGACGCCACCAGGCGCTCAAACGCGTGCATGCGCTTGCCCTGGGCCCCATCGCCCAGCGCCTCGTATCCGCTTGCACGTAGATCGTTCGCATAGTCCTGAATCTGCTTGGGTCGATACCCCAGATCAAGCATCGTATGCCGCATAAGCTCGATGCCGCCTTCCAGCTCGGGGCGCACGACGTCGTCGGCCCCGGCGGCCACGAGTGCTGCCACGCCGTCCTCGGTCTCGGCGCGCGTCACGATGCGCAGGTTCGGGGCAAGCTCACGCGCCTCGCGGGCGATCTGCTCGGCCGCTCCGTCACCATTGCCGGCTATCACCAGCACGCGCGCCGTGTCCAGATGCGCATGCGAAAGAATCTCGGAGTTCGCGGCGTCGCCCACCAGCACGGAGAGGCCATCGGTCTCCGCCTCCTCGGCAACCTGCAGCTCGCGCTCGACCACCAGACAGGGGATGTCCAGGTTCTTCACGACCTCGGTCACGCAGCGTCCGGCGTGCCCATAGCCCACAACCACCACGTGGCCGCCCAGGTTGTCCGCAGGCGGCTCGAAGTGATGCACATGCCGCTCGTAGAGGCCCGACAAGCGCTTATGGCCACGCATCCAGTCCTCGATGGGTCCGATTCCCTTAAACACAAACGAGTTGAGCGCGATCGATACCACCGCGCCCCCCAGAATGAGGCTGTACTGGTCGGCCGAGAGAATGCCCAGCGACATACCCGTCTGGCCAATGATGAACGAGAACTCGCCGATCTGCGCAAGGCCTGCGGCGACGGTAAGCGAGGTGTGCAAGCCCGCCGAGAGCACCGTGCCCAGCACCATGTTGATGAGCCACTTGCCCACAATGATGAGGGCCACAAGCGCCACGAGCTCGGGCAGGTGCGCCGCCAGCGTGGCGGGATTCACCATCATGCCCACTGACGCGAAGAAGATGATGGAGAACAGGTCCTTGAAGGGGATGGCCTCGGCTGCCACGCGATGCGAAAGCTTGGAGCCACCCACCACGACGCCGGCGAGAAACGCGCCAAGGGCCACGGATAGGTCGAAGAACAGCGAGGCGGCCATGGCGGTGCCGAGGGCAATGACTACCACGGCAAGCTGGAAGAGCTCGCCGGGGCAGAAGCGCGCGATGCGCGTGAGCAACCAGGGCAGCACGCGCGAGCCCACGACCAGCATGAGGGCCACGAAGATGACCGTCTTCGCCAACGCCTCGGCAAGACCGGCCGCAAGCGCAGGGCCCGAAACCTCGCCGGGGCCAAAGAGCACCGGCAGCACCACGAGAATCACGACGGTCGCGAGATCCTCCACGATGAGCCATCCCGTGGCGACGCGGCCGCCATGGCTCTGGTAGAGCCCGGCGTCGGTAAGGTTTTTGATGAGCACCACGGTCGAGGCGATGCTCACCGACAGGCCGAGCATGATGCCCGCCTCGGCCGACCAGCCAAACGCCATGGCCAGCGCATAGCCGGCAAGCGTTCCCGCCACGATCTGCAGAATGGCGCCCGGTATGGCGATGCCTTTGACTTCGAACAGGTCTTTGAGCGAGAAGTGCAAGCCCGTGCTGAACATCATGAACATGACGCCAACCTCGGAAAGCTGGTTCATGGCGTCGGAATCTCCGATGAAGCCGGGCGTAAAGGGGCTGACCACCATGCCGCCGACCAGATAGCCGACGATGGGTGGGAGCCGCAGGGCTCGTGCCACGATTCCGCCGACAAACGCGGCGACAAGCGCGAACACGAACGTCATGAGAAGGATGGTATCTCCGTGCATAGGACCTCCGATGGGGTCGGGGGTGGACGGCGGTTGCCGCAGGACAAGAAGCATTGCATCGTCTGAGGTACCGCCCCGAAGATATGCGAACGAAAACGCCGCAGACACCCTGGGTGCACCATTTCGACAAGGCGCGGGTCCTGTCATAAAGGCAGAGCCCGCGCCAGACGCAACAAAACGCTAATTGACATTATGTTTACCCACGTTTTGGACAGGATATTCCAAGAATCCGCAGGTATTTGGGTATACCGTGCATCTAGGTGGGCAGCAGCGACCTCAAACCATGAAAAGGCTACCGGCTTCGACCCGAGCGAGAGCGCGACGTCTTCGAGCGACCGGTCGCTTCTTCGCCCTGTCGCCAGGCGACGACCCCCTCATCGATCTTGGCACGATTGCCTCGGTTTCGAATGGCGTAGTAGGCACCAAATCCTGCAGCGAGCACCAGCACGCCGACACCGAGGCCTGCGCCGTTGGGCAGCATAAGCCCCGAACCCATAACCGTGTCGAGCCCCTCCGAGCCGCCCACCGGGGTGGCCACAGCCCGGTGGGCATCGGGCGAAAGCGCGACGATGGCGCCGCCTGCCGCACAGAACATCGAACCATCGCGATTCGCCACCGGAGCCGGGCTCGCAACAGACGACGCCTCAGAGGCGCCCTCCCCTGCAGCTGCCTGCGGGGCAAGATCGGCCCGTCGCTCGACCGTCGCTGCTGCAAGGCCCTGGTCTGCAGCAAACGTTGCGATGTAGAGGCCGCCGTCGCTGCCCACATATTGCAGCTCGATGGTCGCCTCGCGCCCGTTCTCGCCATAGACACCGGCAAACAGGCCGCCCGTCGCACAGGGCGCCGCGACCGAAGCCGTTACCTGCGGCGCCGCCGGCGCGGCAAAGCAGGCGTCCGAGCCTGTCGACGTTCCTTGCCCGACCTCGGACGCGTTGGCGTCCGCCGCCTGCGTCTCGCGCACACGCTCAACATCTTCGACGGCCTGCGAGAGGTCGAGCTCGACGAGCTTGGTCTCGGCGACGGCTGCCCCTCCGGCGGCGGTCTCTTCGGTAGCGCTCGCTGTACCGTCGCCGCCCGCAGCTTCACTGCCGCGCGCCTCGCCGGCGGCGCTCGTCGCGCCACTGTCGCCCGCGGCTTCACTGCCGCCCGTCGCATCGCCATCGCCCGACGCCTCGACGACCAGATAGGCGTCTCCGCCCACGACAACAGGCCGAATGTTGCGCGCGTCCCCATCGATGCGGCACGGCTCGCTGAAGCCCAATCCCCCGTCGGTCACGTCCACAACGCGCGCCTCCGACACCGGCGTCGAAGACGCCCCGTCCTCCGCCGACGCTCCCTCAACAGATGCGACGACCACGAAAATCGAAGGGTCGCCCGCACCCGTAGAAACGGCTCCGATGCGACCGGCCACAGGGCCCGCCTGCTCCAGTTTGGCCAGGGTCTCCCCTGCTTCGTATCCAAGCAGGTATAGCGTTGCATCTCCCCGGCAGAACAGCAGGCCGTCATCGGTCGCATAGAGCGAGAGGTCGGTAGCGCCAGACGCCGACGAGCCCGCAGTGGGAGTCGCAGAACCCTCGCCCGCAGCATTGCCCGCCGCCGATCCTGCGCCGCCTGGCGTCACCGTCCAAAGCAGGCTGCCGTCCAGAGAGGAATAGGCGGCCATCACGACATCGCCGCCCTCGCTCGACTCGGACGCGTCGGCACCCTCGGCGGCAAACGCGACGTACACGCAGCCGTCGTGCTCGGCGATATCCGAGCTTACGGCCCACGACGACCCGGCGGGCGCCGGCAGCGCCTGCGTCTCCCACGCCTTCATCAGATCCTCGTCGTATGCCACCAGCTGGCCCGACTCCGTGGGCACCACGAGCACGCCATCGACGAACGCGGCGCCAGACTCCTGCGGCATCCGGGAAGGGAGCTCGGTACGAGCGAGTTCGGAGCCGCTTGCCGCATCCAGCTTGAGAATCGTCGTGCCGTACGCCACATACATATAGGTGCTCTGACCCGCCTGCCGCAGCGCCAACATGGAGACGGCCGCCTCAGACACGGCCTGTACGGCGCCCGCGTTCTCCGACGCCGACGCATCCACGCCACCGACCTCGCCTTTCGCCGATTCCGCAGCCGAGCCTTCGATCAAAGCCGACAGCGTGACGCGCCACGCCTCGTCGCCCGAAACAGGAGCGCTTACCGGCACGGCACCCGGAGCTATGGACTCCGCCGCCGTGGTCGCATAGCCCGGCCACGCGGTATAGGAATCGGTAAAGGTCGAAGCCGCAGCGTCTCCGTCGGCCGCCGCGCTGTCGGCAAACGCGTTCGGTGTCGCAGCGGGTCCCGTCGCAAGAACCCCGGCCACAAGAGCGGCCGAAAGGGCGAAGGCGCTCGCAAGGCCCGCGGCCCTCGCCCGCGAACTGCGGGCAGTATCCGCACGCCCGGCACGACGCTTCGTCCTGTTGTCTCGGAACATCGGCTCCTCCTGTCTGCCACATCTGCGCCAACAACAAGCGCCCTGGTGACGAACTGTTTCTCCCAGTGTACCCGCGGTGTCCTGCAGTGCACGTTAAAGCGACGCTCACCATGCTTTTCGCGTGCTTATTCGCTGGACGTTTCTCAAGAGCCGCCGCATTCCCGCAGCGACAGCCGCTCGCTGCGGTATCATCTGTGGCAAAACCGGGGAGGGCAACGGTTAGGCTGGCGGTTCGCGCGCCTACGGGGACAGTCGGCCACGCATGTGGACTGGCAGCCTTTGGCTGTTGGAAGAAGCTTGCTGCCGCACGGCAGCACTGGTCAACGAGACATGACGCGCCATGCGCCAATTTCCAGCTCGACCACAAGCACGCTGACCCCCGGCGACGACAACGACATCGACTGGGGGATACATGGAGGCAACCGCCATCATCCTTGCTGCGGGCGAAGGCACCCGCATGAAGTCCAACCA
This sequence comes from Collinsella sp. An2, assembly GCF_002160065.1. GTDB lineage: Bacteria > Actinomycetota > Coriobacteriia > Coriobacteriales > Coriobacteriaceae > Limicola. The sequence continues at coordinate 8,524 of NZ_NFJW01000002.1, forward strand.
CGCCAAGGTCTCGCACGAGATTCTTGGCAAGCCCATGATCTGCTGGGTCGTCGACGCCGCGCTCGCCGCTGGCGTGACCCGCGTGGTCGTCGTTATCGGCAGCCACGCAGACGAGGTGCGCACGCTGCTGGAAGCCTCCTACGGCACGCGCGAAGACGCCCACATCGAGTGCGTTGAGCAGACCGAGCGCCTGGGCACCGGTCACGCCGTGCGCGTGGCGCTGGATGCCACGGGTATCGACGCCGGCCCCGTTGTGGTGCTCAATGGCGACCTCCCGCTGATTCAGCCTCAAACCGTCGAGCAGTTTGCCCAGTCGGTCGCCGACGGCTCCTGCGCGGCTTCCATCCTCACCTGCACCCCGCCCGACCCCTTTGGCTACGGGCGCCTGGAGCTCGACGAGCACGGCGACGTCGTGCGCAACATCGAGCAGAAAGATTGCACGCCCGAACAGGCCGCGACCCTGCTTGAGTGCAACATGGGCTGCTATGCGTTTGACGGGGCCCAGCTGGCGGCGCATATCGGCGAGGTCGGATGCGACAACGCCCAGGGTGAGTACTACCTGCCCGACATGATTGAGATCCTGAGGTCCGCCGGCCAGACCGTGCGCATCTGCCACCTCGATGACTATCGCGAGGCGCTTGGCGTCAACAGCCGTGCGCAGCTCGCCCAGATCACCGCCATCGCGCGCGACCGCGAGAACGAGCGCCATATGGCCGAAGGCGTCACCATCATCGACCCCACCAGCACCTGGATCGCGCCGGGGGTCACCATCGGCCGCGATACGGTTGTCTGGCCGCTTACATTCCTGCTCGGCGACACCCATGTGGGCGAGGGCTGCGTCGTCGGCCCCAACACCCGCCTCACCGACTGCCGCGTGGGCGATGGCTCATCCGTCGAGGAGACCGTGGGCATCCAGGCCGTCATCGAGCGCGAGGTCTCCGTGGGCCCGCGCGCCTACCTGCGCCCCGGCGCCCACATACTCGACCACGCCCATGTGGGCACGCACGTCGAGATCAAGAACTCCACCATCGGCGAGGGCTCCAAGGTCCCGCACCTCTCGTACATCGGCGACACGCAGATGGGTGCCGGCGTGAACATCGGCGCCGGATCCATCACCTGCAACTACGACGGCAAGCACAAAAATGCAACCGTAATCGGAGACCGTACGTTCATCGGTTCCGATACCATGATGGTTGCTCCTGTTCACATTGGCTCCGACGTCATCACGGGCGCCGGCGGCACCATCACCAAGGATGTTCCTGACGGCGCGCTCGCCCTCGAGCGTACCGAGCAGCACATCGTAGAGGGTTACACCGAGCGCAGGCGCGCTCGTCTGTAGCGAACAACGCTAGGGCAAGGCAGTCCACAACAAAAGGAGAACGGGCAGATGCCAACACAGGACCACAAATTGACCCATCAGATGTATAAGACGCTGCGTCTGTATTCGGGGTCGTGTAACCGGCCGCTTGCGCAGAAAATCGCTGACATCCTGGGTGTCGAGCTCTCGGGTCTTGCCCTTGAGAAGTTTGCGAACGGCGAGATCTACGCCCGCTTTGACGAGTCCGTTCGTGGCGCGGACGTCTTCCTGGTGCAGTCCATTGCAGGAGCCAGCGTCAACGACATGCTGATGGAGCTGCTGGTGGCCACCGACGCCGCCAAGCGCGCCTCGGCCCGCACCATCACCGCGGTCATCACCCACTATGCGTATGCGCGCCAGGACCGCAAGGCCGCCCCGCGCGAGCCCATCACCGCTCGCCTGGTGGCCAACCTGCTTGAGCGCGCCGGTGTCGACCGCATCATCACCCTCGACCTGCACCAGGGCCAGATCCAGGGCTTCTTCGATATTCCGGTGAACCAGCTGTCTGCGCTGCCGCTGTTTGGCGACTACTACAACGCCATGGGCTTCGACACCGACAACCTCGTGGTCGTCTCCCCCGACGTGGGCCGCGCCAAAGCCGCCAAGATGCTCTCCGACATGCTGGGCTGCGACCTGGCCATTGCTCACAAGGGCCGCCCGCGCCACAACGCCGCCGAGGTCATGGGCATCATCGGTGACATCGAGGGCAAGACCTGCATCATCAACGACGACATGATCGACACCGCGGGCACCCTGTGCGCCGGCGTCAAGGAGCTCAAGAAGATGGGCGCTGGCGACATCTACGTGTGCGCCACGCATGGCATTTTCTCGGGTCCGGCCATCGAGCGCCTGAACAACGCGCCCATCGTCGAGTGCCTGGTAACCGACTCCATCCCCGTTGAGGTGGGCGGCAAGATCAAGACCATCTCCGTGGCCCAGGAGTTTGCCGACGCCATCAACGCCGTGTACGAGGAGCACTCGGTTTCCAAGCTCGTCGGCGGCGATTTCGCTCTGTAGCGGAGGTTGTCGCGGGGCCTGTACGGGGCTGTCGCAGGGCTGGCGCGGGGCCGTCTCGGCACCGGCGTCTCGCGTTGCCTACGCGCCACCGTCGCGCCGCATTCCCGCCACCTTCGCGGACTTGGCCCGCCACGATGAAGGCCCTCAGGCTTGGACCGCCACGATGAGGCAATCTGTTGCTAACGAGCCTCCCGTCATTGCTTCCACGCAGCGCCGGGAGGCTTTTTCTATCGTTCTGACAGCGACGGGCATCGCGCCTACCCCACGGGCCGAGGCACGGCAACCGACGGGAAATGCGCTCTCTCCTCCAATCCAAGCGCGGCAATCAGCAGAGATTCCGCACGCAACCCTTCGCGCGAGACTGACCCTCTGCCCCCTCGATCAAGCCGGAGGCAGGCCGACGCTGCGGCGCAGGCCGTCCAGCAGCTTCGCCTGACGGGCACCCTGCTCCTGCGTTTGACGCTGAAAACGACGTCCCGCCGACCGATAGATAGACCGGACCATCGCCTCAAGCGCACCCAGATCCCTCATCTGACCTTTGTTGATAACGATCACTCGCACGCCCATGCCGCGCAGACCGTTGCTGCGTCCCTCGTCATGAATGTGCGCGTTCTCCGCCTCACGCCCAACGCCGCTGTATTCGACGTCGGTCTTGGCAGCCGGTATATAGGCGTCGCACACAGCATACGGGACGCCGGACGCCATGTTTGTCGCCTGCGTATCGAAATCGATGCGGTGGTTCAACTTCATGCCGCCCTTTGGCAGCAGGCGGCATCCAAACCCGCCGTGGCGCTGCGGCAGCCCCAGCTGACCAGCCATAATCGCCTCGGCCGGAGACGCCGCCCCGGGCATAGCGAAATTCACTACCATCTGAAACGTGACGTCCTTGCTGCCTCTGCTCAGCCGGGAAACGCGACGAAGCTCCTGAATCGTTGTCGCAGGCATGCAGACAGAGTGCTCTTGCTCGACCGGACGCACCGGCCGCGCGTGGTCGGCTTCGCGGAGCTCTCGCCGAAGGCGCTCTGGCCAGACTTCTCCCCACTCGATATCCCATGTCGCCTCGGCTGGAAGGGTATAGGTCCCTAAGAACTCCGTCACCAGCATGAACACCTCGGCAAAGCTCTTGCCTCGCGCGTATTGCATGGCCGCCAAGGCGGGAGACGCACAGTACAGGCCCGGCAAGACGCGCATGAGCATGCCCCGCTCCAGCTCGCGGCTTTGAACGCGACAGCGAATGCCCTCCCGCTTGCGTCGCGCCAAATCGTTTCCAACCAACACCTGCAGCTCTTCGCCAAGCTCATGGCCGAAGAACCCCTGGCGTTCCAGCTCGGCCCAATCGATTCGCGCCTTGTTGGGAACACAACTCTCGAGCGCGCGCTTAATCTCGATGCGCCCGACCGACGTCCACGGCAGGCTGCGGTACCGCTGCCGCGCCCATCGAATGGCTCGAATGGTAGAAATGCCTGATAAAACCAACGCCCCCACTGCCAAACGCCCCCAATCTCCCACCTGTGCCCGACTATAGACGCATCGGCTGAAACCGACGTCCGAGCGGGCTGAGCGGTCGCTCAGCGCTTGTGGGCGTACGCCGATTCTCTGTCGAGGTTTTCAACAACACCCCACGTCAGAGGGCTTGTTTTTTCGATCTTGCCGCCTGAGGACGCCTGAAATTGCCTTCGCTTGCTGCCCTCCATAGCTCATTCAAAACGGGTGAAACCGTTTGACTTTGACTGTTCCCGCCATCAGTATGAATAGGTCAAACAACGAAAGGAGGCCCGCATGGCAGCTGCGCAGCCGGGCAAGATCCGCATGGTGGCCGGCCTGGGCAACCCGGGGTCCGAATACGCCGAAACCAGACATAACGCCGGGTTTAAGACCGTTGACGAGCTGGGTCGCCGTGCCGGTGTGGGCTATTGGAAAAACCAGCTGGGCGCCGAGGTCGCCGTCGTGAAGGTAAACGACCCCGAGGAGCCCGGATGCCAGCGCGATGTGGTGCTCGTCAAGCCCCAGAGCTTCATGAATACGAGTGGTGGTCCCATCTCTAAGCTCTGCAAAGAATACGGTGTAAGCGCCACCGAGCTGCTTGTTGTACACGACGAGCTGGACATTCCCGAGGGCGATGTCCGCGTGAAGGTCGGAGGCGGACACGCTGGCCACAACGGCCTGCGCTCGATTATCGACAAACTGGGGAGCCGAGACTTCAGCCGCATTCGCGTGGGAATCGGCGATCCTCCGGGACGCATGCCCGTAGCCGATTTCGTACTCAAGCAGCTGCGCGGCAAAGAGGCCGAAGCCTTTACCGACACCACCATGCGCGCGGCCGATGCCTGCGAGCTCGCGCTGACCCGCGGCGTGGTGTTCGCGCGTGACCATGTTAACGGATCCGCAGCGAGCAACGGCAAGCACTAGCCAAGCAGCGAACGGCGAGCCTGCAGCGTTGGCGTGGTGTCGAACCGGTTGTTCTCGTCCGACGTCCCGCCAGGCTCCGCCGCCCGATGCGTCCTCGCGACCCGTTACCCCGGCGCCCGCAGCGTCCCCGCGGCCCGTTCGCCTTACACCGTTTTAGACCAGCAACTAGATTTGACTATCTTTACGCCTGTTTTGACGCGTTTTCTTTGTCAATTCTAGTTGCTGGTCTAACTTTGTATGAAGCGAGACGGCGGGGCGGCGCGTCGGCGAGACAGCGGGTCGGCGGGACGATGTGCCGGCGGCCCAACGAGTTGGCGAGACGGCGCATCAACGAGTCGACGACCACGCGCCGCCGCCTCCGCAGCACCTTGCCGTCACGTCGCCTCGTCACCGCGCCCCATCGCCGCCGCACGACCATTGGTTGATTCCCAACCTCAGCGCAACACCCCCTTGCAATAGGGTCTTTCCCGAGGCCAGCGCTACGCCCTCGGTCTCCGCGATCCGGCGGAACCGCAGGTCGCAAGGGGCCCGCGGCCGTCCCCAGCCCGTTGCGCTGGGTCCTGGAGGCATGCTCCGCCCGCCCGCCGGCCGTGGGTCCCGGACCCAGCGCAACGGGCTCGCGCTCGCCGTATCCGGCGCCCCGCCCTACCCCCTCAGGGGGCGCTCGCCCCTCTCCGCGCGGGCGCGCTCGATGCATGCCGGGGTCAGGTCGAGCTCGGACGGGTCGAGGAGCTCTATGCCGTAGGCGTCCATGATCGCCCTCGCGTCGTCGCCGAAGGCGGCCAGCAGCATCCGGGCCGGGGGCATGAACGCCAGGACGCCGCGCGGCTCGGAGTTCAGCTGGCTCATCAGCAGGGAGCAGTCGGCCGGCGCGAGCCGGTCGAACGATATGCCGCGGCCCTTGGGCAGCAGCTTCCTCACCTCGACGTGGTTCCTCTCGCACGCGCCCTTCTGGTCCGAGCGCATCGGGTCGCAGTAGAACAGCCTGGTCTCCCCGGGCCCCTCGCCGAACGCCGCGGCTATCGCGGCCTCGTCGGCGAACTCGCTGCCGTTGTCGGTGAGCACGCACCGGAAGACGCGGCGCACGCCGTCCCTCCCGAGCACCCTCCCGATCCCGAGCAGCACCCGCTTCGTCTCCTCGGACGTCTTCGCCGCCATCGGCAGCGCCAGCTGGAACCTGGCCGCCCTGTTGTGCAGCGTCAGGAGGCAGGCCGAGTCGGACTGCCTGCCCTCGACGGTGTCCATCTCCCAGCAGCCGTCCCGGGCGTCCTGCGGCAGCGCGAGGAAGGCGGCGTACGACCTGCGGTCGGAGTGGCGGGTCCCGCCGCCCCCGGGCTTCCTCTTGCGGGGCTTGTAGCCGACCTTCCTCCGCAGCTCCATGTTGCTCATGCCGCCGTAGCCCTCGTCCACCCAGCGGTAGATGGTCGACCGCGAGGCGCCGAGGGACGGGCGCGTCGCGGCGATCTGGGCGGGCGACAGCCCGCGCGCCAGGTCCGACCGTATCGTCTCGAGCTTCATGGCCATGCCCGACTCGGTCTCGTCGACCCCCTTGCGCGCCTCCCGGAGCTCCTCGTCGGCCAGCGCCTGCGCCCTCACGGCCCGGTACGCGGCCTTGGGCCTCCTGGAGCAGCCGCAGCGCCTCTTGTTGCACCCGTTGCACACGCCCGGCGGCGCCGCCAGCAGCCCGCACAGCCCGGGCTGGTCCCCCTCGGGGAACCGCTGCCCCTCCATGTCCCTGGGGCTCAGGTACACCCTGTTCCTCTTGACCTCGCGCGTGACGGTCGACGGCGCCCTGCCGAGCCTGCGCGCGATCTCGCGCATGCTCTCGCCCCTGTCGAGGCCGCGCTCTATCCCGCGGCGGTCGTCGAGGGTGAGCCTCGGGTAGGACCTCTGCTCGGCCAGCGGCCCCGCCTTACCCTTTCTCCTGGGCATATCGCCCCTCCTCTCCGGGACCGGCCGCTCCGGTCCCTCGGGGGAGAGGCTACGCGTTCCAGGACCCAGCGCAACGCGTTGCGCTGGGTCCTGGAACGCGTAGCCCTCGTTGCGCTGAGGTTGGAAATCAAACCCGCACGACCATTCAGCCATGACATCCAAGCATGCGCCGACCTCGGAAGGGGGTTTACCCCGGCGCAGGGTATACTGGAGCTTGTATGTGTACCTGGTTTGTCACACGCGACAGAGCTTGTGGGCAGGTCGCCTTCCACAAACAGCACCGTGCCGCGCGCCATGTATAAGCAGGGTACAAGTCGAGCCGTGGGCGCAGGGCATCCCCTGTGCGAACGGCTCCTCGTATCAGAGAGGGGTTTTATGTACAAGATCCTGAAGAAGACGCAGTTCTCGGAGAAGGTCTTCGAGTTCCGCGTCCATGCGCCCAGGATGGCCAAGCATGCGCACGCCGGCCAGTTCCTTATGGTGCGCATCAACGAAACGGGCGAGCGCGTGCCGTTCACCTTTGCCAACTGGAACTCTGAAGAGGGCTGGATCGAGTTCATCTTCATGGTCGTGGGCAAGACCACGGAGTGCCTCTCCAAGCTCAACGAGGGCGACGAGATCCAGGACATCACCGGGCCTTTGGGCTGCCCCACCGAGATCGATGGCGACCGCGTGGTCATTCTCGGCGGCGGCGTGGGCCTGGCCATCGCCTACCCCGTCGCGCGCACCATGTGCGAGGCCGGCAAGAAAGTCTCCGTCATCATGGGCGCCCGCACCAAGGACCTCCTTATCCTGACCGAGCAGTTCGAGGCCCTGCCGCTCGAGAACCTCTTCATTACCACCGACGATGGCTCCATGGGCGAGAAGGGCGTGGTCACCGCCCCGCTCGAGCGTCTGTGCCAGGCTGGCGAGGTCGACTCCGCCTTCGCTGTGGGCCCCGTGCCGATGATGAAGTTCTCGGCCCTTACCTGCCAGAAATATAACGTGCCCATCGTAGCGTCGCTCAACCCCATCATGGTCGACGGCACCGGCATGTGCGGCTGCTGCCGCGTCGAGGTGGGCGGCAAGACCAAGTTCGCCTGCGTCGACGGACCCGATTTTGACGCGACCCAGGTCGACTGGGACGACCTCGCCAAGCGCCAGGCCACCTACCGCACCGAAGAGGCCGCATCCATGAAGCATTACGAGGAGGAGTGCGCATGCCAGCAGAAGTAACCGGCGCCGCCGCGAACGCAGGCACCGAGCCCAAGAAGTATCGTCCGAGCCGCGGCCCGCGCGTCGCCCCCAACGAGGAGCCTGCCGCCGAACGTGCCCGCGACTTCCGCCCCGTCGACACAGGCTTTACCAAGGCCGACGCCATCGCCGAGGCCAACCGCTGCCTCGACTGCAAGAAACCGCTGTGCATGGAGGGCTGCCCGGTGGGCGTCCACATCCCGCAGTTCATCGAGAAGATTCGCGAGGAAGACTGGGCCGGCGCGCTCGAGACCATCAAGCAAGACAATCTGCTGCCTTCTGTGTGCGGCCGCGTGTGCCCACAGGAAGATCAGTGCGAGGGCAAGTGCATCCTGGGCCGCAAGGGCGAACCCGTGGCGATTGGCCAGCTTGAGCGCATGTTGGGCGACATGGCCGACGAGGTGGGCAAGGCCCCCGAGGTCAAGCCCAAGAACGGCAAGAAGGTCGCCATCGTGGGCTCCGGCCCCAGCGGCATCGCCTGCGCCGGCGAGCTCGCACGCGAAGGCTTTGACGTCACCGTGTTCGAGGCGTTCTTCACGGGCGGCGGCGTGCTGACCTACGGCATCCCCGAGTTCCGCCTGCCCAAGACCATCGTCAAGCGCGAGATCGACAGCCTGGAGCAGCTCGGCGTGCACTTTGAGTACAACTCGGTGGCCGGCCGCCTGTTCACCGCCGAGGAGCTCTTCGACGAGGACGGCTTCGATGCGCTCTACCTGGCCGTGGGCGCGGGCCTGCCACGCTTCCTCAACGTGCCCGGCGAGAACCTCCCCGGCGTGTACTGCGCCAACGAGTTCCTTACGCGCACCAACCTTATGAAGGCGTACGACTTCCCCGAGTACGACACCCCCATCAAGCACGGCAAGCAGGTCGTGGTGTTCGGCGGCGGCAACGTGGCCATGGACGCCGCGCGCACCGCGCTGCGCCTGGGTGCCGACAAGGTGACGCTCGCCTACCGCCGCACCGAGGCCGAGATGCCCGCCCGTAAGGCCGAGATTCACCACGCCAAGGAGGAAGGTATCGAGTTCCTGGAGCTCGTCGCACCCATTGAGTTCACCGCGGGCGAGGACGGCTTCGTAAACGCGATCCACCTGCAGAAGATGGAGCTCGGTGAGCCCGACGACTCCGGTCGTCGTCGCCCCGTGCCGATCGAGGGCGAGACGATCGAGATCCCATGCGACATCGCTATCACCGCTATTGGCACGAACGCCAACCCGTTTGCCGGACCGGCCTCGGGCGTCGAGCCCAACAAGTGGGGCTACATCGACACCGACGACAACGGCCGCACGTCTAACCCGCGCGTGTGGGCCGGTGGCGACATTGTGACCGGCGCTGCAACCGTTATTCTGGCCATGGGCGCCGGCAAGAAGGCCGCCGCGTCTATCAAGGAGACGCTGCTCGCCGAATAGGCATGACGAAGGGTATGACGTTCGCGATAAGCCGACCGCCAGACCCCCGCAGAAGTCGCGCGGACGTCATGTTCTGTCCGCCATATAAGCGAAGGGGCTGCCGTTGAACAACCAACGGCGGCCCCTTCTGCGTTCCACATGCCTCAACTGGACAAATTTTCGAGAAGTCTGTAATGCTTCCTGGGAAATGCTTGTGCGGTTTTCCCAACGCGCAGGTAGATGGCGGTGTGCACCCCAGTTTACCTGGGCGGAGAGCAAACCGCACCATCAAAACGTAGGAAACATTACAGACTTCTCGATTTTTTGTCCACCTAAGCGCCGTCTGTGATTCGGTTGGGCCCATCATTTGTGATCCGGTTGGGTCCATCAGGCGCCGCGAGCCTTGTCACGACATCCGCGAAAGGCCTTGTTGCCCTACGCTCGCGATGCCGCCCGCCCCATCGCATGCCCTTCTGGACGCGGCAACGTGATCTTGCCTTAATTCAAATCCTCTGCGTCGATAACCTGCATCCAAGCGATATATACATTGGGATAGTGCGCGTACAGCACCTGCATAGGGTCAAGATCGAGCGCTAAATCGGACACGAGCGAAGCAATGCCACCAGCCGACACCAAATCTTGCTGCGTGGGAATCTGCTCTCCTAGCTTCTCCACGAAAGCGTCGACGCGCTCGCGGTCTTCAGGAACGTAAGGGCAATCGACCCCAACGTTCTTCTTAAACGCCGCCTTCATTGCGTCGTAGCGTTCGTCAAACCCGTCATCGCCGTATCCGGGCAGCCACAGGTCGTGACCATAGCGTGCATAGCCCCACGATGCCAGCGGCAACCGCGGCACCAGGTCACTTGGGTTCATGATGTTGAAGATGTTGTCGTACAGCGCTTCCCCCGTGTTGCCCAGCTGCGTGACTTCTGGCGTAGCGAATGTGTAGCAGTAGATGTTCGACAGCGGGGCGAGCGGGCGCAGGCTGGTGGTCATGTCGTCCGCGTACGATGCGGCGAGGTTTGCCGTTGCAGCTCCTCGGGAATGTCCGGTAAAGAGCAGGGCTACCTCCGCGTTGGGGTTGGCGGCGTACTCATCGGTAAGCATTGTGGACAGGCTTTCCACAATCTCGTCGGCAGCGCGCATGAAGCCCTCGTGGTCGATGGCCTCCATGTCGTAATCCGACGCGTTGCCCATGTTGAAATCGCTCAGCCACTCCGCACCATAGCTGCCGCGGATCGAAACGAGATACAGGACCTTTGTGTCGCCTGACGAGCTCGTGAGATGCTTGGTCGCCACCGAGTAGGCCACCACGTCGTCAGTACCCGCAAAGAAGTCGATCACCTCGTCGAAGATCTCGCTGCGGTACTGGTAGGACGCCGTTGAAATGGTTTCGAACCCAAGCGAGGCCAGTGCGTTTTCCATGTATGCCGGTGCGTTGGACCCCTGCTGGTAGTACGCAGATTCCGAGTTAGCCGCCGCAGAGAGCACCGAGCACGTGGTAGCCAGCTCGTGGTTGTAGACCGTAGGGTCCTGGAAGAACCAGTCGTCGTCCCAGGCCACCTCGGTGGCCACACGTTGACCGTCGGTGGCCGCCATGCTTGTGAATTCGACCTCGGTGGTAAAGGCGCCCGCATGTTGGGACGCGTCCTCGAGCGGTGTCGCCGCAGTTGGCGCGGCAATCGTGGCAAGTCCCAAGCGCTCCTCTTCCAAGCGGTTGTGCACGGCAACGCCCACATAGACGCCCGCGCCCACCAGAAGCACAAGCACCACCAAGGCCACGTGCACAAACCACGGATGCCGCACGCGAAATGGCGTTCGTTTTGTTGTCCCCATAGTTCCCCCGACAGCCGGCAATAGTGCTTCGAATATAGCCTCCGCCCGACCTCCCCCGCCCAGAAGCGCCGCACTGAGGTCTTCGTTGAAGGTCTGGTGATACTCGCAGGCCTGGACCTTACAAATGGGCAACGCCGGCCGCTGCACACGCACCAGGGCAGCAGACTGACCCTACGACACACAGCGCACGTCACAAGCCGCAGACCACCAACAAGAAAAGGCGGCTTCGAGCGCTTGCCCGAAACCGCCTCATATGCCCCTATCGCACCGTGTATAACGCCGGTTTAGTCCACCTTGGCATTCACGTGCAGGGTGTCGTCGTCCTCGATGACCGTGTGCGGAACCGAGGTCTCCTTCTCGTCCAGCCCCAGCTCGTGCAGCTTGGAGCGATAGGCGGCGGCGATCACGTCCACACAGCCCTGACGTCCCAGCTTGGCGCGGTTGACCACGATGTCCTTACCCATGTCCATGCGCCACTTGCCAGCCGAGTACCGCTTGTAGAAGCTCTCACGGGCACGTTGCATCTTGCGAACAAGCTTCACGCCCTTTGCGTGGGTAAGTCCGCGCTTCTTGCTCACGATCTCGACGCGGTCCTCAAACGGCGCCGTCACAAGCACGGCGATGTGGTTCGGGTTCGAACGCAGCAGATAGTCCGACAGACGCCCCTCGATGATGCAGCTCTCGGTGGCGCCCAGGTCCACGATCACGCGCGCCATGGCCTCCCAAAGCTTGTCCGCTACGGTTCGAGCGTCAACGCGGTCGGGCATGAACGCCATGAACTCGGCGGCGAGCCGCTCGTCGTAGGCGGCCATCTTGTCCACCGACTCGCCGGCGCGCAGCGACGAACGCACCAGGATCTCGTTGTCGTACAGCGGGATGCCCAGCTCGCTCGAGAGCATCTTGCCAACCTCGTGCCCCTCGGCGCCGAAGTCGCGCGCGATGGTGATGACGACCGGCTGGCCGGCGCGATCGGCGTCCTCGCCGGTAGCCCGGGCCTCGAGCCTGCTCTTGATGGACGGTCGGGTGATGATCCTCATGGCAACTCCCTCTTACGCGGCGACCACGCGGCGCTGGTAGGCACGCACGATCAGCGAGATACCGAAGTTCAAGACGAAGTATAGCAAGAAGACGAATCCGTACAGCAGCAGCACCTGGTCGAGGTTGGACGTGTAGCCCATGACCACCTTCGCCGAGAACATGAACTCGGCGACGTTGATGCCCGCGAGGTACGAGGAGTCCTTGATGACCGTCGTGCACTGGCTGAAGAGTGCCGGGATGATCGTCTTGAACGTCTGCGGCAGGATGATAAGACGCATGCTCTGGAAGAATCCGAAGCCCTGGCTCTGCGCGGCCTCGAACTGGCTCTTGGGGATGGAGTTGAAGCCGCCGCGCACGATCTCGGCGATGACTGCCGACGTGAAGATCGTGAACGCCAGCACCGAGATGAACACGTCGTTGCCCTTCACCGTGAAGTAGATGAAGAGGATCCACAGCAGGTTCGGCGTGCAACGGAAGAGCTCGATGTAGGCCGAGACGATCCACTTGAAAATCGAGAGCTTGCCGGTGCAGTACTGCTTCACCATGGCGAGTACCGTGCCCAGGATAATCGAGAACACAATCGCCAAGGCCGAGATCTCGAGGGTCTTGAGGAAGCCGGTAAGAATGAAGGTGACGTTTGCCTGAGTAAAGATCTCCATGCTCTACGCCTCCTTCGCAGCGTCGGTGGTGATGCCCGGAATGACCTTGGCGCGCGGCTTGCGCTTGGAGCGCTTCTCCAGGTACTGCACGAGCAGCGCCAGCGGGAAGCAGATGATGAAGTACAGCACGCAGGCCATGATGTAGCCCTGCAGGTAGCCGTAGGTCGACACGAAGTTGTCCGCGTTGTACATGAGGTCGCCACCGGCGATGAGCGCAAGCACCGAGGTGTTCTTGACCAGGTTGAGCGCCTGGTTGCAGAGCGGCGGCAGGATGACCTTGAACGTCTGCGGCAGAATGATGTAGCCGTACGCCTGCACGCGGCTGAAGCCTTGCGACAGCGCAGCCTCCATCTGGCCGCGCGGCACCGCCTCGATGCCCGTGCGGATGACCTCGGAGATGTAGGCGGCGTGATACAGGCCGACGCCCACCGCGCCGATCACGAACGAAGAAATGCGCACCGGGCTCGGCGTGTTCAGAATGGCCTGCAGCACACGCGGGCCGGCCATATAGTAGAAGAACACCTGCACCGGCAACGGGGTATTCTGGAAGAACTCGACATAGACGCGGCTGATGGCGCGGAGGATCCGCGAGCGCGTGGTCGAGAAGATGCCCAGGATGGTGCCAAGCACCAGCGAGATCGCCAGGCCGGCAACGACCACCTGCAGCGTGAAGAAGAACCCGTCCCAGAACGGCTCCATGCTGCTAAGGGTGATCTCCCAGCGCCTGGGGTCTAGCAGCCCATCGAGCATAGCCTCTCCTTTCCCAATCTGTCCCAACAAGGGACCGGTGCATGTCACCGGCACAGCGTATTCCGGCCGAGCACCCGCCTCTTCTTGAGACAAGGAGATGCCGAGGGCGGGCACGACGCGCGTCGCCCGCCCTCGGCACCATCAATAACGTACGTTTACGCGCTGGCGCCGAGCCAGGTCTGGATCTCCTCGTCCATCCAGCCGTTGTCGAGCAGCTCCTGCACGGTGTCGTCGACCACCTTGGACAGGTCGGAGCCCTTCTTGGTGGCAACGCCGTAGTCCTGCGTGCCAAACTCGATGTCGGGCTCGACAAGCTCCTTGTTGTCGTTCATATAGGTGTTGAGCGTGGAGCGGTCCATGGCGAACGCGTCGACGTTGCCGGACTCGAGCGCGGAGTTAATGGACGGGTAGTCCGGATACTCCTGGAAGGTCGGGGTGGCGTCGATGCCCTGGTCGGAGAGCATCTGGGTCACGGCGTCCTTGGTGGTGGAGCCCTGCGACACGCCGATGATCTTGCCGTCGAGGTCGGCCATCTTGGTGATGCCGGAGCTCTTCATGACCATGATGCCCACCGAGTCGGTGCGGTACGGCGTAGAGAAGTCCCAGTCCTCCTCGCGCTCGGGAGTGATGGTATAGGTAGCCACGATGACATCGAGCGTATCGTTGTCGATAAGCGGGCCGCGGGTCTTAGGAGTCACGGCGGTGAACTCGCAGAGCTCCTTCTCCTTGGCCTCGTCATAGGTCACGCCGAGCACGGCGGCCGCCAGCTGATAGCAGAGGTCGATCTCGAGGCCCTCGTACTGATTGGTCTCGGTGTTGAGATAGCCGTAGCCAAGCACGTCCTGCTTGACGCCGCAGGCCAGCTTGCCGCGGTCCTTGATGGCCTGAATCTTCGAGCTGCCGTCTCCGCTGCTGGAGCCGGAGCCGGCCGTGTCGGAGCTGCAGCCAGCCAGGAAGCCAGAGCCGGCGACTGCAAAGGTTCCCAGGCCAAGCGCCTGAATGAACTGACGACGGGAGATGGACATGGTGTTCCCCTTTCTCTTGGACGTCCGCACGTGGGACGTATCTTAAGGCGCATCGGGTAGCGCCAGAAGACCATGGGTGCGCGCCGTGGGGACTCTCCCCCACGAGCGGCAACGCGCTTAGTGCAGGATCTTGTTGAGGAAGTCCTGGCAGCGCGGATTCTGCGGGTTGGTGAAGAAGTGCTCGGGCGTGCCCTCCTCCAGGATCTGACCGTCATCCATGAACAGCACGCGGTCGGCGACCTGCTTGGCGAAGTTCATCTCGTGGGTGACGCAGATCATGGTGATGTTGTCGTGAGCGAGCTCGATCATGACGTCGAGCACCTCCTGGATCATCTCGGGGTCGAGCGCCGAGGTGGGCTCGTCAAAGAGGATGATCGGCTGCTTGGTGCACATGGCGCGAGCGATGGCGACGCGCTGCTGCTGGCCGCCCGAGAGGTTCTGCGGATACTCGCCGGCCTTCTGCGCCAGGCCGACGCGCTCGAGCGCGGCCATGGCAATCTTGTTTGCCTCGTCCTTGCTCTTCTTCTGGAGCTTGATGGGCGCAAGCGTCAGGTTGCCGAGCACCGTCATGTTGGGATAGAGATTGAACTGCTGGAACACCATGGAGGAGTACTTGCGGGCCATCTCCAGGTGGTTCTTCTTGGTAAGCGGTGTGCCGTCGATGATGACCTGGCCGGAGGTGGGCTCCTCGAGGAAGTCGACGCAGCGGATGAGCGTGGACTTGCCCGAGCCGGACGGACCGATCACGACGACCTTCTCGCCCGCCTTCACCGTGAGGTTGATGTCCTTCAGCACGTGGAGGTCGCCAAAGTACTTATTCAACCCCTTAATCTCAATCATGTTCTCGGCCATGGGCACGATTCCTTCCTGTCAGACACGCATACAACCGGACATAGTGCCCGGAGCGGGCCAGATGGCATGACGTATACGATTCGGTCTCCCATTGTACGGTGGGCCGGCCACTCCGACAGAGCGTGTCGCGAGCTGCAACGCGCAGGAAACTGAGACGTTACAAACCCCCAGGTGCCAGACCTTGCATACAAATGAGTAAATCGCCGTACAATGTGCAAAAGTATACCCAATTGGATAATTACTATACACTTTAGCAGAGTGGAGTGCACAGGCGCCCCGCGTTTTTCGCGGCCGCGCGATCCGAGGGCCTGCGGCGCGGAAGAGCAGGGGCGCCGCGCGACACCGCTATGCCAGGCGGCTCTGGACCTCCTTGGCGGCTGCGGCCTTATCGAAGTTGCCGCCCGTCGCCTTGTTGAGCGCGCCCATGACGCGACCCATGTCCTTGCGGGTGGTCGCGCCGACCTCGCCGATGGTCTTCTCGATGAGCGCAACCAGCTCATCGCCGGAAAGCTGCGCCGGCAGCAGGCTCTCCAGAATCTTCACCTGCTCGGTCAGGGTGTCCGTGCGCTCCTGGTTGTTGGCCGCCTTGATGGACATCTCCAGCGTCTCGTTCGTCTGCTTGATGAGGCGCTTCACCATGTTGTTGACGTCTTCCTCGGTGGCGTCGCGGCGCTCGTTCACCTCGACGTTTTTCACCTCGGCCATCACCTGGCGGATGATGGACAGGCGCGTCTTGTCCTTCGCCTTCATAGCGGCGACCATCTCGTCGTGCAGCTCTTGGTTGGTCATAATGCTTCCTTTCTAGCAAACGGGCGCCCCGCAAGGCGCCCGATCAATCACATCTGGTCACAGGGCTCGTCCGGGCCGTGGCTACTGGGCGCTGCCCTCGTCGGTCGAGGAGCTCACGCCGCTCATGTCCACGTTGTAGGGAACGTTCTCGGGCATGGGGTTGATCTCGATGTCCGCTGCGTCCACGTAATCGTTGAGCCAGTTGTTGTAGTCGGTCTGGGCGTTGTTGGACGTAATGGTGTCGGAGAGCTTGTCGCGCAGGTTCTCGGGGATCTGGTCAATCGAGGTGACCTCGCCGTCCACATGGAAGTAGTCGGTGCACTTGATGATGTGGAAGCCGTAAGAGCTCTCAACGACGCCGCTGATCTGGTCCTTCGAAAGCGCCGACAGCGCGTCCTGGTACTCGGTCACAAACGAGGTGAGCTTATCCCAACCCACGTCGCCGCCGTCGTCGGCCGAACTGTCCTCGGAGTACTCCTTGGCAGCGTCCTCAAACGAGATCTCGCCGTTGTTGATCTTGTCCAGGATGTCCTGTGCCTTCTGACGCGCCTCCTCCTTGGTGGCGTCGTCGGCGTCGGAGTCGACCTTGATGAGGATGTGCGAGGAGCGGCGAGCGTCGTTATAGGTGTCGATGTTGTCGTTCACGTACTCGATGATCTCGTCGTCCGTGGGATCCTTCTCGGGCGCGACCTTGTCGCGGAGCTTCTGCTGGGCCAGGCTCGACTCCATGCTCTGCAGGTAAGTGTCCTTGGTATAGCCCACGTTGGTGAGGGTCTCCAGAGCCTTGTCCTCGGAGTCGTAGTTGGCAACGAAGTCATCCCAGGCCTTGTCGAGGTCGTCCTGGGTGACGGTGATGTCGTACTCCTTCTCGGCCTGCGTGATGAGGTACTGGCGCGCGTACTGGTTAATGACGTTCTCGCGGTAGCTCTCGGGCGTCATACCGCTGTTGGCCAGGTACTGGGCCCAACCCTCGTCGCTGCCGTAGCCCATGGAGCTGCGTGTGCTCATGATCTGGCGGGTGACGGTGTCCTCGGTGATGTTCACGCCGTTGACCGTCGCGGCGACGCCGCCGGTAAGCGTGTAGTCGTCGTCGGAAGACTGGAACTGGCTGAGCACGCCCGAGCACGCCATGGCGGTCACCGACAGCAGCATGGCCGCGACGCCAATGGCCACCAAGATGTACTTGGCACCCTTGCTGAGCGCCTTCTTGCCCTCGCGCTTGAAGTCGGCCTTGGTGGCGGGCTTCTTCTCGCCCTCGGCACCCTCGCGCTTCTTGTTGTGGTTCTTCTTCATTGCCATGGTCGATCCTTTGATGTGGCCGCGGCCCCGCCGTCGCACGCCCCAGAAGAACGCCTCGACAACTAAGCCGCAGGATGATGCCCTCGTTGTACAAACGCGCCTATTGTCGCACATTGCACGGGCCCGCTGCCACCACAGCAAAGCGTGTCCCAGCAAGCACCATATTCGTGAAGAAAGGCTGAAGGGGACAGTCAAATAGCAGCATCCCCAGGGAGCCTGCCTGCCGGCGGCGCCCCCTGGGGATGGACGTGATCTATGGCGATGGTCGCCTTTCGAATAACGGCCTGCTATGCCGTGGCGATCGACACGGTAAGGTCGGGCCGCACGGTTACGCGACCTTCGGCGAGCAGCTGAACCACCTGAGGATACAGGCGATGCTCGACGGCGTGGATGGCGGCCTCGAGGTCATCGACCGTCATGCCCTCCTCCACGCGCACAGGCTCCTGCGCAATGATAGGGCCCTGGTCGTAGACCTCGTTGGCGAAGTGCACCGTCACGCCGGTCACCTTCACGCCGCGCGCGTAGGCGTCGGCAATACCGTGGGCACCCTGGAAGCTGGGAAGCAGCGCCGGATGCAGGTTGACGACACGGTTGGGCCACAGCGCCAGCAGCGGCTCGTGCACCTTGCGCATGTAGCCGGCCATGATGATGTACTCGGCCCCTGCGTGCTTGAGCTCCGTGGCAATAACCTCGTCGGCCACCCACGGGTCCTGGGCGTAGAGTTCCTTCGACAGCGCGAGCGTTTGGATGCCGGCGTCCGCGGCGCGCTTGAGCCCGGCTGCGGAGGGACGGCTCGAGATGACCATGACAACCTGCGCGTTGAGCGAACCGTCGGCAATGCGGTCGATGAGCGCCTGCAGATTGGTACCCGAACCCGAGATGAGCACGCCGATCTTGAGCGGCTCGGCCGTACCGGCAGCGACCTCCGCGGCGCGGCGGGCCTGAATGTCGTTGCCCGTCTCGCCATCGAGCCCCGCGGCGCGCAGGCGCTCCACGGCGTGGGCGACGGCTGCGGCATAGGCGGCGTCGTCCCCCTCGGCTGCGGCGACCAGCGCGCGGTTCACCTCGTGCTCGGCTCCCTTGCCAAAGAACTGCTCGCTCGGCTGTGCCTCGGGCGGCAGCCCCGCCTCCTCGACCAGTCGGCGATACTCCTCGTCGTTAGCGCTCATCGGAGTACACCACCTTGCCGCTGCCGGGTACGCAGGCGCCCACGTGGAAGGGACGCTCGCCCATGGCCTCAAGGGCGGCCATGACGCCGGCCTCCTCCTCGGCCGGGCAGATGATCATGAGGCCAACGCCCATGTTGAAAGTCTTGCAGGCCTCGTTGGGGGTAAGACCGGCCTGGCGCGCAATGTAGGAGATGACGGGCGGCATGTCCCAGCCCATCTCCTTGCCGTCGCGCTCGACCACGGCGTCGACGTCGGAGGCAAGCGCACGGTTGAGGTTCTCGGTGATGCCTCCGCCCGTAATGTGGGCGATGGCGTGCACGGTGACGCCACCGCGCAGAAGCTCCAGGATAGGCTTCACGTAGATGCGCGTGGGCTCCAACAGGGCATCGGCGAGCGAACGGCCGCCGAGCTCCTCAAGCGGCTGCTCGAGCTCGGCCCGCTTGGCCTCGGCCTCGGGGGTGCCAGGCACGATACCGTCGACGCCGATCATGCGGCGCACCAGCGAGTATCCGTTTGAATGCACGCCCGAGCTCGGCAGGCCGATGATGGCGTCGCCGGGACGGACGTTTGCCGGGTCGAGCATCTTGGGCCGATCGACCACGCCCACGGTGAAGCCGGCCATGTCATAGTCGTCGGGACGCATGACGCCGGGATGCTCGGCCATCTCGCCGCCCACGAGCGCGCAGCCCGCGAGCTTGCAGCCGTCGGCCACGCCCTTCACGATCTTGGCCATGTGCTCGGCCTGAATATGCCCGATGGCAACGTAGTCCAGAAAGAACAGCGGCTCGGCGCCGGAGGCCAGAATGTCGTTCACGCACATGGCGACGAGGTCCTGGCCCACGGTCTCGTGGCGGTCGAGAATCTGAGCGAGCACGAGCTTGGTGCCCACGCCATCGGTGCCGGAGATGAGAACGGGGTCCTCCATGTCCTTGAGCGCGGCGGCGGAGAAGAGCCCGCCAAAACCGCCGATGCCGCCGATGACCTCGGGACGGTTGGTCTCGGCGACCATCTGCTTGATGGCGTCGACGGCGCGGCCGCCCTCGGCGGTATCGACGCCGGCATCCTCGTAGGTCACATGCTTGGGTGTGTCGCTCATGCGCATCCTTTCCCAGGTGGGTCACGTATGCACACATCATAGCAGGTAGCGATGCGCGACGGCTCGCCTTCGAGCCGAAGCGTCCATCGAACATCTCTTAACTCGCAATCAGCTCTCAGACGAGCTCTCCGATTGTCTCTTTAACTGAGAGATAATCGGAGAGATAGTAGAGAGATATCTGAGAGATGAGCCATATCGGAGAGTTCCGAGACGTCTGGCCAGGTAAAACAACTCTTCGAGAGCCGCGCCCTATCGAAGAGGTAACGGAGAGGTGCTCCAGGTCGAAGAGGTCCGGCTCCAACTCTCCGCGTCTCGCATCCACCTACTTCAACATATATCTCCTGTTCCTGCTGTGTGCTCCAGCCGTTGGGCTCACCAGCCCTGCATCAATCAGCGCGGGCAATGCGTAGCGCACCTTTGACACCGAAGTTCCCAGCGCGCCTGCAAGTTCCTTCGCCCCATACGCTTTGCCAGGCTCCATGAGGGCAAGTATCGCTTGACGCAACTCTTCCGCAGAAGCTCGTCCCGATGTTTTGCGGGCCTTGTCTTGAACAACGCTATAACCATGATCAGCATCGCCACACAGCAGACCTTGATCGATCAACCGAGAGCACGCATCGCGAATGTCATCGGAATCCCAGCCCAAAGCAGTCCGTATGCTCGGAACGGTCATCGAAGCTCCGCGATTGCGCAGAAGCGCAAGCAAGGTCTCTTCCTTGACGTCCAGCTCGCGTCCTGCGTGCTGTGCAATCCACTCTCGATTGCGCATGAGCTCGGCGCCATGACGAGCAAATATCACGGTAAAGGAGTCATACTTTGCGACAAAATGTGGACGGCTCAGCGATCGAGACTCCATCTCTCGAATCATCGAGCTGACTCCCGAGCCCTGGCTTTCAGCCACATAGCCCCCGTCGTGCTCAAGCGGCACCGCCCCCATCAAGCTCATGAGCTTGGCATTTCGACAGCGAGACTCTCCATCCTCAAGATTGTCGAGCGTCTTTCCTCCCCAAAGCCCGCCAGGATTTGTAACCTCGATACGATCGGGATAGATGTCCACGCTTACCGCCTGCCCTAAAAACATGGGCGAATACTCGCGATGAATCACCGCATTCGCCAACGCCTCGCGCAGCGCCTCTTTAGGAACCTCCCACTCATCGTGCCGGCCCGCACCGACGACATATGAAATCGTGCGAACATTTCGTCCGATTGCCGCGAGCGCATCCTCGATACATGCCGAGAGCGGACCATCACATATCTGACGGTCGAGGAATCGCGGAGCGCCTGGCTCTGACTTCTGTGTGCCAGGGTGTACGGCAACGTCGATTACAAGCTTTGGGAAGTATTGTTGCGGATACACGCCGGTCGCTAGCAGGCCAGCAAGCCGCACCGCGCCTGCCTTATTTGTTATGTTCAAGCGGTTAAGCTGCTGTTCGCGCGTCTCTGCACCGCGCAGCACGCGAGGGCTTTGCTGCCTTCGCCCCTCTATTACTGCGGTGACCAAATCTCCGTCGAGGTCTTCAATCGTCGCTTCGGGCACTACCTCGCCATCTGCATCGCTGGGAACAAGTACGCTTTGCATCTCATATAGCTCGGATGCCGAAAGGCGTATGTCCTTATCATCAACTCGCTTATAGCTTCCGCCTTGGATGCCGCGAGCAAGAATGAAGCAGGGTCGCTCCTGAATCGGGAGCCGCTCGATTTCTATGAGAAGCACCTGTTGGTCATCGACCATGCCGCGCGAAAGCTCGTAACGCGGAGGATGAACCACCAAAGATGCGCTTTCTCCGTCCCCAATACCCTCGACAAACTGGTCGCGGACACGATCGATATCGAACTGCTCTGTTGGAGCAAACCCCTCCTGCTCATCTATGCCGCATATGATGAGGCCACCAGACGTGTTGGCGAAGGCGCTCACCGTCTCCCAAATGTCGTGACTGAGACCACGACCGCATTTCTTCGCCTCGACCGTTGCGTCGTCAGTACCTTGCTTACGGAGGCGAGCGACAATGTTTTCGAGCTGATCAGCGGGCACCATGGGACTTCTCTCCGTTCATCTCTACGATATCTCTCAGAATACCATGTATCTCTCCGATTATCTCTTTAACTGAGAGATAATCGGAGAGATAGTAGAGAGCTATCTGAGAGATAAGCCATATCGGAGAGCTCCAAGGCGTCTGACCAGGCAAAACACCTCTTCGAGAGATGCTCCCTATCGAAGAGCTAACGGAGAGCTGCGCCCCAAGTCAAACCGGCGGCTAGGCTCCAAGATGCAGCTCTTCCCACGTGCGGTCGCGCTCTTTCTGCTCGACCACGTCGCGCGGCAGCACCGTAGGCTGCGTGAGGTTGCAGGGGTCGTAACCGGGCATAAACTTGTCGCGGCCAAAGCTTTCGGGAATGGCAACCGGGTACACGCCCGTGAAGCACGCCGTGCAATAGCCGTGTGCAGGATGGTCGTCACCGGTCTTTGCCGCAGCGCAAGGCGGTACGCAGGCGAGCAGCCCCTGAACCGACAAAAACGCAAGGGAGTCGGCGCCAATGAACTCGCAGATCTCGTCGACCGACTTGTTCGCGCTGATAAGCTGCGCCTGCACGTCGGTGTCGATGCCATAGAAGCACGGCCACACGACCTCCGGCGAGTTGATGCGCACGTGGACCTCGGCCGCGCCCGCCTGGCGCAGCATCTTCACGAGCTGCACCATGGTGGTGCCGCGCACAATGGAGTCGTCGATCACCACAAGGCGCTTGCCAGCGATGTTGTCGCGCAGCGGGTTGAGCTTCATGCGCACGCCCATCGCACGAAGCTCCTGCGTGGGCTGGATGAACGTACGGGCCACATAGCGGTTCTTGATAAGCCCCTCGCCAAAGGGAATGCCACTCTCCAGCGCGTAGCCCTCCGCCGGCGGCAGGCCGCTGTCGGGCACGCCGATGACCATGTCGGCGTCCACCGGCGCCTCGCGCGCAAGCTGCCGCCCCATGTCGTAGCGACAGGCATAGACCGACTTGCCGGCCATGATGGAGTCGGGACGCGCAAAGTAGACCTGCTCGAAGATGCACTCGGCCGTCTCCTTTGCCGCGGGCACACCCTGCTCAAAGACAAGGCCTTCGGCGTTCACGCGCAAGATCTCGCCGGGACGAATGTCGCGCACATAGACCGCGCCCACGATGTCGAGCGCGCAGGTCTCGGACGCCACGACCCAGCCGGCGGCATCGATCTCGCCGGCCTCGGTGCCGGGGCGCGCAATGATGTCGCGCCCTTCGTCGTCCTGTTTGGGCAGGTAGCCCAGCACCAGTGGGCGAATGCCATACGGATCGCGAAACGCATACAGGGCCTGCTCGTTGATGAGCGCCATGGCATAGCCACCACGCACGAGCTCCATGGTCTTGCGAATGCCCTCGCGCAGATGCTTGGTGCGCTGCGTGAAGTAGCCGATGAGCTTGGCCGCGACCTCAGAGTCGGAGTTGGAGAGGAAGCTCACGCCTAGGTCAATGAGCTGGCGGCGCAGCTCATCGGTATTCACCAGCGTGCCGTTATGGGCCAGGGCGATGATGACGTCGTTGATAGTGGAGAGATGCGGCTGGGCGGCCTCCCAGCTCTTCGCGCCGGCGGTGCCATAGCGCACGTGTCCCACGGCGAGCTGGCCTGTGAGCGTCGAGAGGTCGGCGTCGGAGAACACCTGGTCACACAGGCCCAGGTCCTTGCGCACCAGAACGGTACCGCCGTCGCCCACGGCAATGCCCGCAGACTCCTGCCCGCGGTGCTGGAGCGCCTTCAAGCCAAAATAGGTGAGGCGCGCAACATCGCGTCCCGGCGCCCAGATGCCGAAGACGCCGCACTCCTCGTGAAGCTGGTCCGCCTCGGCCGGATCAGCCTGCCAGCTCGCCCCGCGCCGCTCCTCTACACTCATGCCGTCTCCCCTTTCGGAATGGTTGTAACGGGCACATTATGGCAAATCAGCGGACCTTCGACCATGGCGAGCTCGATTTCACATGGCACGCAACAGCGTTTGTCCGTCCTCGCAAGCAAACGGCCCGCCCTGCAGCCTGGCAGGACGGGCCTCGCATGTTCAACAATCTGTCGAAAAGCACAGAAGCGCTATGCGCAGTACTTCTTCATGGTCTCGGCCATGCCCTCGGGCGTGGTCTGTGCGCGAATATCCGCCACGGTCTCCTCCTCCATGAAGACACCCATGAGCGCCTGGAGTACCGCGACCTGGCCCTCGGCGTGCGCGAGCAGGCCCAGGTTCACAATAAGCTCGGCGGGAATGTCGCCGCCGATGCCCGCCATGCCCTCAAAGATCACCGGCTCCTTGGGCTTGATGACGGCGATGTAGGGCTTGATGAGATGCTCGGGGTCCACATGCGGCAGCGCGACCGAGATGTGCTCGAACGCAAGGCCGGTGGGATAGTTCTTCTCGCGCGTCTCGATGGCGTCGAGCCAGCTCTCCTTCACATAGCCCTTCTCCATGAGGATCTTGGACATCTTGGAGAAGAAGTCAAAGCGATCGGTCGCCTCGAAGTCAAAGAAGACGAGCTCGGGGGTGAACAGGCTGGTATCAACGGTAGACATGGGTGGTTCCTTCCTGTGTGTTGGAAATCGTCGCGAATGCAGCGCGCCCAGGGCACGCAAGGCCGCCCTGGTTAGGCAACCGGCTCGGCGCCGTTGGCGAAGACCTTGATGACCTGCGTGAAGTCCTCAAGCAGGCGACCGTAGGCGGCAACGGAGAGCTTGCTCCAGTACACCACATCGCCTGCGCCGCGCGCAGCGTCGACGGCCGCGGATGCAGCCTCGCCGGCGAACTTGTCGCCATAGGTGAAGTAGTTGATCTTGCGGATGCCCGCGTCGATCGCCTTATGGTAGTCCTCATCCGAGACGCCCGAGCCGCCGTGCATGACGAGCGGCACCTTCACGCGGTCGCGAATCTGGGTCAAGACATCGAAGGACAGGTGGGGCTCGCCCTTGTAGATGCCGTGCACGGTGCCGAAGGAGCACGCCAGCGCGTCAAGGCAGGTGGCCTCGACAAACTCGCGGGCCTGGTCGGGGTCGGTGTAGATGGCGCCGGCTTCCTCGGCCGTGCCGCCCTGGGCCGTGGCGCCGCCCTCGCGCGAGCCCATGGAGCCAAGCTCGCACTCCAGGCCACAGTCGAAGTCGTGGCACATGGCGGCAGCACGCGCAGAATTCTCGACGTTCACCTCATAGGGCTCCATGGAGCCGTCGTACATGACGCCGGTGAAGCCCAGCTCAAGGGCGCGGCGCATGTAGGAGAGATGCTCGCAGTGGTCCAGGTGCACGCACACCGGAACGCTTGCGCGCTCGGCGAGCGCCACCATGGCGGGGCCCACGACATCGAGCGGGGCCACGTCCTCGTGGACCTCGGCATGGCCGAGCATCACAGGGTAGCCCGTGGCCTCGGCGGCGTCGATGACGGCACGCATGGCCTCGAGCGTAGGAGCGTTGAACTGGCCGATAGCCATGTTGTTCTGTTCGGCGATGGCGCAGATATCGCGCAGGTTGACAAGCATGGTGGTCCTTTCTGAGACGATGGGGGTTCGGTGGCACGCCTAAAAGCGGCGCCACCGCTAATGGCGCTTCTTGCGACGGTGACGCCTTCCGGTGGGAGCGGCCGTGGGCTTCTCGGCGTCCTCGAGCTTGCGAGCCTCGGCCCGGCGCGCTCGGACACGGATGTTGTCGGGGTCAAGGCGCGCCTCGGTATCGAGGAAAAACTGGTAGAGCGCCTCGCCGCGCTCGCCGTCGGGCGTATACATGTCGCCGCAGCCCACGAAGTAGCGTCCGCGCAGGATGCCGCCGCCGTTCACGCGTATGTAGGCGCTGCGAACCTGGCCGTTCTCGCGCACCGGCATACGGATGATCTCGGCTATGGGATACACATCCCGGCGACCAAACGACTCGAGCGTAAGAGCTTCGTCGGAAAGCGTCACCACACGCGGATAGCACTTGGCCACAAAGGTGTTGAACACCGTGTAGACGCCTACGACAAGCACCAGCAGTGCGATGGGCACCAATACGCGTGAAGCGATCATGACGAGGGCAACCGGAATGGCGATGGCACCCACTACGCCCGGCACCATCACATCAAAGCGGTAGCGATGCGGGTCGTAGGTAAAGGTCACAGGACCGCTTGCAGCAGATGCCGCCTGGCCTTCTGCCGGCGCCATCTGCCCGTCCTTTCCGGCTCGTCGACGGTCGTCGCTCACGATGCTCCCTTCTTTCAGCCGTACCCGGCCGATACGTCTGGCCCGATACGTCGCGGGGCCCGCGCCCGGATGCGAGCGCGGGCCCCGCGGAACTTGGCGGTCACGCCAGGGTTATACCCCAAACAGATGCAGCGTCGCTGTAGCGCGCGCTACTGCTCCTGGGCGTGCAGCTCTGCGGCCTCCTTGAGGATGCGCGAACGGTTCCAGATGGCGAAGATGATCGCCAGGACACCGGTGACGCCCACGCACAGGTAGCCGTTCAGGTTGCTCAGGAACACGAAGATGAACGTGAGCGGGTTGGCGCCGTCGCAAAGCGAAGAGATCATGGCGTTGGCGCTGCCGGCAGCGCTCGCGATGTCAAAGCCGGACTGCAGGGCAGCCTGAGTCTGGAACGGAGCCATGTAGGTGGAGATGAGCAGGCCGACGGCCAGCACGATGATGCCGACGATGAGGCCACGGAAGCCGTTCTGGTTCACGATCGGGGTGATGAGAACGAGCATGTAGGTAGCGGTGGACAGGTCGCCGAACGGGATGACCTGGTTGCCGAGCGGCTGCAGCAGCACGGCGAGCAGCAGCATGACAGGGATCAGGATGAGAGCGAGCGACAGGGTCACGGGGTGGCCGACGCCCACGGCGGAGTCGAGGCCGATGTACATCTTGCCACGGCTCTTGAAGTGCTTCTGGATGAACTCAGAGGCAGCGTCGGAGATGGGGAGCAGGCCCTCCATGAGCAGCGCAGCCATGCGCGGAATGAGCACCAGCACGGCGCCCAGCGACACGCCGAGCGTAAGGATGGTGGTCACAGAACCGGCGATGTCGGCGGTGTCGAAGTAGGCGATGCAGCCGATGACGATACCGATGATGGTGCCCACGAACAGCGGCTCGCCGAAGACGCCGAACTTCTTCTGCATGGACTCGACGTCGATGTTGATGTCACGCACGCCGGGGATCTTGTCGATGACCCAGTTCACGAACATGGCGATCGGCGCGAAAGCTGCGGTGAAGCCGTGGGGCAGCGAAACGCCCGGCATGCCAAGCGACTTCTCCACCTGGGGCGCGGTGATGTCGCCCAGGATGAGGATGACGACCATGTTTATGATAGCCGCGGCAAAGCCCAGCATGATGTTGTCGGTGATGATGGCGACGATGGAGCCGGTGAAGGCGAAGTGCCAGTAGTTCCAGATGTCGACGTCAACCGTCTGGGTGGTGTTGGTGATGAGCATGAGGATATTCACCACGAGGCCCAGCGGGATGATGAACAGGCCCACGGTGGAGCCCATTGCGATGGCCGAAGAAGCAGGCCAGCCGACGTCGATGATGTTCAGCGCAAGGCCGAAGCGGTCGGTCATGGCCTCAACCGCAGGCGCCAGGTTGGTGCCCAGCACGTTGTTGATGACCAGGTTCAGGCCGATGAAGCCCACGCCGACGGTAAGGCCGGCCTTCAGGCTCTTGCCGAAGCCCGCACCAAGCGCGGTGCCGATGATGGTGATGATGATGGGCATCATGACCGAGACGCCAAGGCCCTGAATAAAGGTAAAGAAAGCTAGGATCGCGTCCATTGTCCCTCTTTTCTATTAACGCATGTGATCGGAAGGCGGGTTGCGCCCCCTGCTCCGAATGCCTTCGGAGCGCCGCCGCAAGGCGACCGATTACTTCTTGAGGATCTCAAGAATCTGCTGCTCAGCAGCAGGACGACCCATTCCGGTGAGGAACGGCACGCCGTTCACGTACGGACAAGGCAGTCCGTCGGGGACCACCGTGGTCGAGATGAGCAGATCGGCAGACTCGGCACGGTTGACCGCCTCGGCGATCGCGCACTGCGTGATGCTGTACTGCCCGGCAAGCCCGTTGGCGTCCAGGAAGTCCGACACCTTCTTTGCCACGGCCGTAGACGTCGCAATGCCCGAGCCGCACGCCAGGATAATGTTCTTCACGATACCCTCCTTTCTCGCAATTTGTTGGGCCGGGCGGCAGAACCCGACTCCCACTACCATATAGGACAAATGCCTTCGGCTACTCGCCAATGACGATTACTTTGACCTTGCGCGTACGCTCGCGCGTGCGGTCGAAGTCAACGAAGTAGATGCTGGCAAGGCCGTTCATCTGCAGCTTGCCGTCCTCGACCTCGAAGGTCTGGTTGCTGCCGACGATGGTGGAACGCAGATGGGCGTCACCGTTCCACAGCATCGTGCGGTCGCCGCCGGGAAGCCAGGAATCCAGGTTGGGCCAGGACTCGACCTCCTCGAAGTGCTGGATGCCCGGATAGCGATACGTCTTCCAGTCGTGCTGCTCGGGGAAGATCTTGTCCAGACCATCCGAGAGGTCGGCCTGCAGGAAGGTGTCGCCCGCCGGCGTGTGGTCGTGGTCATACTCCTCGGAGAACACGGCGCAGGTCGTGTGGCACGAAATGACGACGACGATGCCCTCTTTCACGCCCGACTCGGCAATGACGCCCTCGACGCCCTCGGTAATGTCCACATACGTGGGCTTTCCCGCCAGCGTCTGCATCTCGAGCTTGCCCTTATAGACGGTCATGGCCTATGCCTCCTTGCAGAAATCGGTGCGGGCCTGGTCGAGGGCTGCGAACATCTCCTCGAGCGTCGCCATGGGGTCGGGCGCCGCAACGATACCGGAGGTGCCACCCGTGCCGTCAGCGCCGTACTTGATGGCGTCGTACACGTTCTGGCCGCTCGAGATGCCGGCGGCCTGAAGCACCAGGGTCTCCGGCGAGACGGCCTTCACGGCCTCGGTCGATCCACGCATGTAGTCCTCGCCGGCAACCTGGCCGGTGCCGATGAGGCTCGTGAGCTCGCAGACCATGACGTCGGGGTGGAGCTGCGCGATCGCTGCGCCCTCCTCCACCGAGTCGGCGCACACCACGGTGAGGATTCCGACCTCGTTAGCGCGCGCGATGGTCGCGGCGAGCTCATGCACGGTCAGGGGATTCTCGGCGTGGTTCAAAAACGTCGCCTTGATGCCGGCGGCGGCCAACGCCTCGGGCAGGATGTGGCCCATGCCGCGGCCCGGCTTGAGGCTCTCCATGGCCTGGGCGCAGGGAATGAGGTGGGGGCATTCAGCCACGATATGAGGCAGGTCGACCAGCTGGGCCGTGAACAGGCAATCCAGGTCGTAGCGCGCGGCCAGCTCGTCCGCCTTGCGGGCAAGCGCGTAGGTCTGTTCGCCGTAAAGATACGATTTGGGGTTCACGACGAAGAACGGCTTCCGAAGCTTGGTCTTCTGCATAGGCACCACTGCTCCTTTCCTCTGCCCGCGCCGCCGTGGCGCGAGACGTGGCCCTGGTTCGCGCGCCGCGAGGGCGCGGAAACCCCTCCCCCGTTGGCCCAGAGGGCCTGCCGCGGCCAGACACGGCGATCGGAGACATGCCATCGCGTAGGGTGGGAGACTGGACGTTGGCTCGGGGGCGGGGATGAATTGTGTACGCAACTTGTATATGAAGTTGTGTACAAGTTCTTTATACTTGCAATCGTCTCGCACCCCGGTCGTGCGGGCCGCTTTTCCCGCAAACGGTCGATTTTATGGGGTGGGCGGCGGCTGATACAATGCCGTCGTTCCCATGAATATCGACAAGGGAGGCACCCATGTCTCAATCCGCACCCTCGATCGACGCCTGGCTCGCCGAGGCCAAGCAGGACCCCGACTTTCAACAGTGCGGCATGTACCTGGTACATAACGGTGTGGTGCGCGCCACGCCGAAGGCCCGCGTGCGCGAGGGCGTCTCGGGCGGCGTCGAGGCCGATAGCTCGGTTGCGCGCCTCACGTTTTCCTACGACGCCGACAAGGTCAAGCGCGCCATCGACGACGCTCGCGCCCTGCCCGGCATCTTCTACGTGCGCGTCTGGCTGAACGAAGGAGAGCTCGCCGTGGGCGACGACATCATGTACGTGCTCGTCGGCGGCGACATTCGTCCACACGTGATCGACGCGCTGCAGACCCTGGTCGGCACGATCAAGAACACGTGCGTCAACGAGGTCGAGCACGAGGCGTAAGACGGAGCTACGAAACCCCGGGCGAGATGTGGTGGCTGTGGCAGATGTGGCGTGCTGCAACTCGTCCGGAACTGCCGACACCTCGTTCTGCGGCAATCCACACGCTTGCACGCTCAATTGTGGCAATCCACACGGTCGAAAACTATTCTTCGGCAATCCACACGCTCAAGGGGCCAAAATAGGGCCCTGAGCGTGTGGATTGCCGCAGAACGAGGCCTCACAGAACCTTAAGCGTGTACATTGCCGCACTACAGCAGACATGAAGCAAGAAGGCGGGCGCCCAAGCTGTTTGGACGCCCGCCTTTGTTGGTTGCGATTGTCTACGCCGAGCTACACCGACGGCTGCGCGACTGCCTCGGCCATCTTGGACGCGTCCACACGGCCGGAGTCCTCAGGCGTGATCGTCATGCTCTGGAACCGGTGCTCCATATAGGAGTTGTCGAAGTTTTTGGCATAGAACTCCTCGACCGGCGAGCTCGGCGAAATGCCCGAGACGCGCTCGAACCAGCAGTCGAGCGACTGAAGCGTCATGACGGCGTTCACCATCATAAGCACGGCGCAAATCGTGGTAAGCGAGTAGCGCATCTTCCAGGGAATCATGTTGATGACCTTAAGCAGGTGCGGCAGGCACAGCTTGATCCACACAAAGCCCAGCACGCCCCACATGCACATGAACGGCGTGCTCGTGCGCCCGCCAAAGAGGGCCGCCACCGGGTCGGGGAAACCGAAGAGCGTCGTGCCGGTATAGTCCCAGGCGACGGCGCCGAACGCCGCCTGCATGAACCAGCTCACGAACGCCTCGAACAGGCCGCCGATCACAGCGGAGACCACAAAGATGAGCACCGGGTTCGACCGATAGAACCGGTTGAGCGCCACCGTCATCAGCACGGCGCCGATGCCGTAGATGGGCGAGAAGGGCCCGAAGAGCATGCCGGCGCGGTCCTGGTATACGCCGGGGTCGACCACAACCATGTGCCAGATGACCTCGATGATGAGGCCGAGCACGCTGCAGACCACGAACACCCAGAAGATGTTGAAGAAGTTGAGCTGGATGTAGCCGCGTCCTTCAAGGTCGCGACCAAGCATGCCCGCCTCGGCCGCCTCGCGGTCGACGAGGTCGCGCAGCTGACGCTGAAGGCGGCGCTCCTGGCGCAGGGACGGGTCGACCGTGACCGAGAGCGCCAGCAGAATGACCAGCTGAATGAACGGGGCGATGAGGTGCTCGCCGATGCCCTGGAGCATGATGTCAAACAGGAACTGCACCAGGTTCAGCGCAAGCAGGGCGTGGGACCAACGGGCGGCGTTGCGCCTGTGGTTGCGCAGGATCGAGACGCCAAAGAAGATGAGGGCGCCCGCCGTCACCACGGCGACGATAAAGCTCATCACCGACAGAATGGTGGTCAGCGTGGGGTCGGAGCCTACGGTGATGAGGTCGGGGCGGCTGTTGAGCGCCCACACCAACATGCCGATGAAGATGGCCGCCATCGGCAGGGTGACGATGCCGTCGATCAAGCACAGCAGACCATACACCTTGGCTACCAGCGGAATCTTCTTACGCTGCTCGGGCGTCGTGATGTTGGGGTCCAGGTCGTTGCCGGGCAGGTCGTAGTCTTTGAGGGCGGCATGTTTGCCGATGGGCTGCTCGCTCATAGTTCTCCTTGGTGAGGAATTCGCTCTGTTTAGGCAGAAAACCAACGTAACTGATGGGGCCATCATACCGCGCCGACGCCTGATAGACGCCCCAGAGCAGAGAAGAGCTGCGATTGGACCGTCCGTTGTAGCCGGCGGATGCCCCGATGGGCGAACGGGGAGTCTGCCCCCGCCGACGTGCTGTCGCTGCCCCTCCTCGCGCGCCCTCACTCGCTTCACCCTTCGCGCGCTCGCCCGCTCTCGCTCGTCAACTCGCTCACCTGTCCCCGCTGGCGCGCTCTCGCTTGCCCACGCTCTCGCCCGCCTCTCCCCGCTCCCGCTTGCCCCTCCCTCACTCGCCCCATTTTCTAGGGTGGCCATCGAAAGCAGCCTTACGCCATGCGCCGTTTTGGGTATCGTGTCTCCCAGAGGGGAAAGGAAAGGGAGCGTCCATGACAGCTCGGGTACTCAAATCAGAAGGGTCTTTTATAGACGATGCGTCATCAGCCCTTATGGGCGACGAGACCATCGATCGTTCCCGCCACGCGGGCGACTCCAAACCGTCGCCTGCGCTTCACGTTCAGCTGGCGGACATCATCCGCGAGAAGATCTATGGGCACGAATGGGGATCGAACAGCAAGATTCCCTCCGAGCACGAGCTCATGGTCCGCTTTGACCTCGCGCGCGGCACCGTGCGACGGGCGATCAGCCTGCTGGTCGACGAAGGCTTGCTGGCGCGTCGCCACGGCAAGGGCACCTTCGTGGCAGAGCCGGGTATCTCGCACGCCGCCGGTGCACGGCCATTCTCCTTTGCCGCCACCCTCCACGAACAGGGCAAAGACTTCGTGACGCGCGTCGCTGACGCCTGGGTCACGCCCGCCTCGCCGGATGTGGCACGCGAGCTTGAGGTCGCGCCCGGCACCGACGTCATGTTCCTTCGGCGCGTGCGCTCGGTGGACGGCGAGCCCATCATGTGCCAGGAAAGCTGGCTCAACCTGAGCGAATGCCCCGGACTGCCCGATACCGACTTTACGCAGGAGCCGCTCTTTGACGCCGTGCAGCGCTGCTCAGGACGCAAGATCAAGTATTCGCACATGCACTACTGCGCGCGCATTGCGGGCAAAGAGCATGGCGAGCTGCTGGGATGCGACGAGGCGGCGGCGGTTCTACTGCTCGAGCAGACCATTCGCTTGGTGGACAAGAAGGTCATTGAATGGAGCACCACCTGGTTCAAACCGGGCCAGTCGGTGGTGACCGACGCCGTACAACCCGACTAGGAACGCGTCGAGCGCGCATGCAGACGCGGGGCGGCACCCGCGCCGGTGAATCAGGACGAGCGTGCGAAGGCATGCGGCCGTGCACGCGGCGCTCCTGGCGGGTCTCGATGCGCTAAGCCAGCGTCTCCTCCAGCGTACAAACCATGACGGCGCGGCTCGGCGAAGGAATGATGTTGTCGCTGCAGGTGATGAGCGTGAGCACCCGTGTTGCCGCCTGAGCGCGCTCCGAGGCGTCGTCTGCCTGAGCAGCCGCCCGGTCGAGCAGCCCGGTCAGATAGTCCGCAAGCGTCGGGTCGTCACCGAAGTTGGTTGTGCGCGCCTCGAGGTACGAGTCCTCCACAAGCGCCGTCATGAGCGGGCGGAAACGGTAGGTCGCGTCGCGAGTGATGTAGTAGACATCCTGCCAGGTATCGAACACTTGCTGGTCCTGCGTTTGATTCACCTGGTTGAACATGGCGCCGTCGAGCATCTGATGCCCATAGAGCACCGTCTGCTGGTCCACGACGCCGGGCGCCGTGTTGGCACAGTCCATAAAAATCGAACCCGACGCGTTCGCCGTTCCGTTAAACAGGTGGTCCAGATACGTCGTGTTGTCGGAAGTCTGCACCACCGGATAGTTGATGTTGGTGCCCGGAATGTAAATCCACCCCACCACATCGGGGTTGATAGCTGCAAGCTCGTCGAAATTCGGCTGCGGAATAGAGCTGCCCTCCGCTTCCGTGTCGTCTATCGGGGCAAGCGTCGCCAGGTCGTCATAGACCCCCTGCGCCTCGCGGTACCCCAACTGCGCGGAGATGAAGATGCCGGCCGCGGCGAGCAGAAGCGCGACGCCCGCCACCGCCAAGCAGATGGACAGCACCTGAGCAGGTGTGCGGCGGCGTTTTGCGCCGGCGGGGCGGTTGCTTGCAGAAGCGCCCACTGAGGCGTCGCGGGCGTGAGAGGCAGATACGCGCCGGCCGCGCTGGGGTGCCAAGGCCCGCTGAGCGACCGCCTTGCCCCGTGGGGTTGCTGAGGGCCGCTGAGCAGCAGCCCTGCCGCTCGGGGATGCGCCGCGAGCACGGGCGCCGCTCCTCGCACCGGGAACCACCGGCCGCACGCCGGCCGCGCCCGACATGGGCGTAGAGACAGGTCGCACGCCCTTACGTGGCGCAGCATGCGCTCCAGCCGGCCGCGCCGCCGAGGCGGGGCGCGCAACAGGCCGGTCCGTCGACCCGGGACGTGTAGCAGGCCGAGCACCCGTGGCCGCATGGGCCCTGGGCGCGGACGCGTGCGCCACCGGACCATTCTGACGAGGCTTCGGCTGCTCATACTCCCCAGCTGGGGCCGCATGCTTAAAGCGTTTTCCCTGATACTCGGTCATCGCTTGCCCCTTTTCAGCGCGTTTGCCCAAGCCCTCGCCCCTCGAACGCTCGAGCACCCCGTCCGCACCACGCAGAGCGCGGACGGGGTGCTGCGGCAGCGGGATGTTAGGCCTCGGCCATCTCCTGCTTCATCTTGGTAATCGTCTCGCGATACTCGGGCATGGTGGCGCCCAGAATCTGCGTGGCGTAAATGGCGGCGTTCTTGGCGCCGTTGATGGCGACGCACGCCACCGGCACGCCGGAAGGCATCTGAACCATGGACAGCAGCGAGTCCAGGCCGCCCAGGTCGCTCGTCTTCATGGGAACGCCGATCACCGGCAGCGGCGTGAAGGCAGCCACGACGCCGCCCAGATGCGCCGCCTTGCCAGCGGCCGCGATGATCACCTTGATGCCGCGGTCGGCAGCGGAGCCGGCCCATTCATGCACCTTGTCGGGATTGCGGTGCGCGCTCGCAATGACCAGCTCGTACGGCACGCCCAGCGCCTCGAGCTCGGCCGTGCAGCCCTCCATGGTGGGAAGATCCGACTTCGATCCCATGATGATGCCAACGAGCGGGGCCTTCTCCTGCGTATCGGCCATGACGTCCTCCTTTGTCGATGTTTCGATGCGCCTCGATGCGCTGCCAATAAGTATAGCCCGTGGTGGGTTGTATCCCCTCAAGCGCAGCAGAGCTTCGACGCGCTCCGGCGAGACATCGAGCGACGCCCGCGCCGTCCGAGAGCCCCACCGAATGGCAAACTTAGTCCAGCAACTGGATTTGACTAACAAAAGGCTCGATTTTGGGGCTAAATCTAGTCAATTGTAGTTGCCAGACTATCTTTCACCTCACGCTAGTCAAATCCAGTTGCTGGACTAACACCCCGTCGGGCAAACGATTATGCGAAAGGCTGGGCGAGCGATTGGACGGACAGGCGGCTAGATGAGCGATTGGACGAGCAGGCACGTCCTGGAACATGAAGCGCCCCAGCCCCCCTATCGACGACGATTCACGCGCGGAACGCCGTAGGCATCCAGAAGCTGAATGATCTGCTCGGGTTGGTTGAGCATCCAGCTTGCAATGCGCAACACGCTTCGGCCGCCAACGGTCAGCCGAGACTCACGGTCGCGCTCCGCCCGGGCCACGGCCGCAATCGATCTGCCGCCACGCATGCGCTCGTCGGTGTACTTGGACAGGCCGTCGAGCTCTCCAATCACGACCGACCCGTCGGCAAGCTCCCAGTAGTAGTCGACGCGCAGCGGACGGCCCGGCATCACGGGGTCCTCAATCTCGACCTGCAAGCGCGGTTCGACAAACCCCGCCTCAATCATGATGCCACGGGCGATGGATTCCCCTCCCGACTCGCTCAACGGATTCGCATACTTTGCCGCAAGCCGTGCGACCGGCGCTCCGTCGCGGCGAAACACCAGTCGATCGACCTGCCGAGCGAACTCGTCGTGGTCCAGCCGGTACAGCCGCAGCACCGAGTCGGCAATGGCGAGCGCCTCGGGAAACGGCGATGCGAGCATGCAATCCACCGCCGCATCGACCAGCCCCACCACGCGAACGCCGCGCTGCATGTACCGGCCGCCTCCCAAGCCACCGGGAGGACATGCATGCTGGTAGACCCGTGCGCCGCGCCGATACGTGAGCCCGTTGCGACCCACCACGTGATAGATTCCCAGCTGACGATACGACACCCACAGCCCATAGGCCGCGGCAGCCGAGAAGCTGCAAAACACCCAATCCCGGTCGGCCTGGGAGAGCGTCCGCATCACAGCGACCGCTCTCTCCGGTTCCGTCAGGTCAAGCCACCATGTTCGGCGGGCAAATTGCCGGGGAAACGGGGAGACCAGGCTCCCGCCGACACGGTTGAGCATCGCCTGGTAATCGTTTCGATTCCCTGGCACGGCGCAAACGCCGCCGCTCTCCGCCACATCCAGCAGCACGCCTATCCGCGCTTCCACTTTCTGAGACATAGGCTCGCCCCCGCAACACTCGACCGACCGTCACGCCGAGCATACGCGGCACCTCTTACCAAATTCGACGGCCCGTCTTACAGGAACCTCCCCCGTATCTGACCCATTTCTTGCCGGAACATCGTTTCATAAGCTTACGGGGGCGGCGCCTCCAACCGGTTTCGGCGCACGCCCCCGCTTCTCGGGCAAAAATCTTTTGTAAAGAGTCGCGTCGAGGCCCCTGGACTCCACAGATCCACCACGAAGGGGACCACAGAGTCAACAGCGAGTCGCTACAGCACAAGCATCAGCACGGTGAGTACAGCGGCGGTCACTACGGTTAGCACCACGAAGAACTTCGCCGTGAGCTTCAGGAAGCTCGTATAGCTGGTGCGCGCGAGCTCCAGACCAGACACAATGACGCCGTTCGTAGGCGCGATCATCGCTACGACGCCATGCGCCGCCACGTAGATCATGATCATAATCTCGGACGAGAAATGCAGGCTGTCCGCAAGCGGCCCCATGATGGGCATAGAGACGGTCGCCATGCCGGAGCTCGACGGAATAAGGAACGACAGCACGAAGTACAGAGCATAGCTCGCCGGGGCAAAGACCACCGCCGAGACGCCACTCAGCGCAGACGCGGCGGCCTCAAGCACGAAGACGTCAAGCCCCGTTTGCGTCATAAGCACCGAGATGGCGCGGGCGACAGCGATCACGAGCGCCGTCGAGATCATGGTGGAGGCACCGTCAACGAAGGTGTTCACCAGCTCCTTCTCGGAAAGGCCGCCCACGAGCCCGATCACGATAGAGACCACGAAGAACCAGATGCCGCACTCGGTGAAGTACCACTCGCCCAGCGGCAGACCGGTCAGGATCGCGCTCCACGCCGTGCCGGGGTTATCGGGCGTGGCGCCCAGCGTAAACACGTCGATGCCAAAGCTCTCCCATGGAATGAAGGCCACAATCATCACCACGAACGACAGCGCAAAGAGCGCCAGTACGAGCTTCTGCTTGCCGGTAAGGCGCGCACCTGCGAGGTCGGTCGCGTCATCCGTCTCGCCGCTATAGGCGCGCTCCATGGCCGCCAGCTCGTCTGTTGTCATAGCCGACGCCGAACGGTCGGCCTTGACGCGCTTCGCGTAGCGCATAACAAAGACGATGCCCATAACCTCGGAGATAACAAACAGCAGGAACCCCACGGGAATCACGATACCCTGGTTGACCGCGATGCCCTTGTCGGTGAGCGCGGCGGAGGCGATGGCGACCGAGAACGGATTCACCGTAGAGCCCAGCGTGCCCAGGCCGGCGCCCAAAAGCACAATGAGCGCGCCCACCATGGAGTCAAACCCCATGGCAAAGGTCACCGAGGCAAGCAGGATGTAGAAGGGAATGGTTTCCTCCATCATGCCGTAGGTGGACCCGCAGACGCCGAACAGAATCATAAGCACGGGGATGAGCAACACGTCGCGGTCTCCCAGCTTGCGCACGAGCGCGGCCACGCCGGCGTCAAGCGCACCCGTCTTGTTGACGATGGCCAAAAAGCCGCCCAGCACGATCACGAACAGGCACACGTCGATGGCGTTCTTGAAGCCCTCGAACGGCGCCTGCATGACCTGGGCGAGCGTGGCGCCCGTGACGTCGGGTGTAAAGGCCGCCACGATCCAGGTGCACAGGGCAACCAGCACGAGGCAGGCGAACAGAATGGTGAACGAGGTCGGCATGCCCCGTTTCTTCTTGGCTTTCTTGGCAGACTCAGCCATAACTTCCTCTCTTAACTACGCGCGGTGCGCCACATACTCGAACGCGCTGTTGGCCAGCAGCGCCGATCCCTTCCAGAACACCGACTCGTCGAAGTCGACGTTGGGATGGTGCATGCCGCACCCCTCGTGGCCAGGCAACGTGCCCGTGCCCAGAATGAAATAGGTCGTCGGCACCTCCTGTGAAAGAATCGCCAGGTCATCGGTACCAGAGAACGGCTTCTCAATCTGACGAACCTCATCGTCAAACAGCTCGGCCGCATAGCCGCAGAGCTCCTCGGTGAGGGCCGGGTCGTTATAGGTATTGGGCACGCCGCGCAGGAAGCGCACGCTCGCCTCTCCGCCAAACGCCTGCGCGACGCCCTCGACCATGCGCTCGGCGCGGCGCTTGAAGTCGGCGCGCACCTGGGCGTCCTGCGTACGGAGCGTCCCCAGCATGCTTGCGGTCTCGGGAATCACGTTTGCGGCGCGACCCGCCTCGATCTTGCCAAAGGTCGCCACGCAGACCTGCGTGGGATCGACCTCGCGGGCGATGCCGTTTTGGAACCCCTGGTAAATATGGCAGGCGATGTTGATGGGGTCGATGCCCTGGTGCGGCGTGGAGCCATGCGCACCGCGGCCCTTGATCGTGACCTCGATATCGTCGATGGACGAGAAGATGGTGCCGGACCTGGTATAGACCGCCCCTGCCTCGAAGTCGAGCGCCTGCACGTGCAACGCGCACACGGCATCGACGTGCGGGTTCTCGAGCACGCCGCCCGCAAGCACTGCGTCGCCGCCACAGATGTCGACCGGTGCCACGCCCTCTTCGTCGGGCTGGAAGAGCAGTTTCACGCAGCCGGCGAGCTCGGCCTCGTGCGCCTTGAGAATGCGCGCGGCGCCCAGCAGCATGGCCGCGTGGGTGTCGTGGCCGCAAGCGTGCATGTTGTCGTTCGTGGCGGCAAAGGGCAGACCCGTCTCCTCCTCGACCGGCAGGGCATCGTAGTCGGCGCGCAGCAAGATGCAAGGGCCGGCAGCCGGGTCGCCCAGCTGGGTCAGCAGGCCGCCCTCGCACGGCACGCTCACCTCGTAGCCCATCTCCTCAAGCCGACGGCGCACGTAGGCCTGGGTCTCGGGCAGATCAAACCCCAGCTCGGGATGCTGATGGAGCCAGCGGCGGTCGGCCACGATCTGCTCTTGGATCGCACGGGCCTCGTCGATGACGCTCTTCACGAAAACCTCCTGTCCCCTCGCCGCGTCGTCGCGGCAGAAAAAGGGCCGCTTGACGCGACCCTTCACGTAACAACGTATGCATGATAGACGAAGAACGGGACCGGAGGGGGTCCATTGTGCGTATCGCTCGCTAGACCGTGTACTGCGGCAGGTCCTGCAGGGCAATGACGTCCATGCCGCTGCCCTCGCCGGCTGCGTTCGCCTGCTGCACGGCCTCGACCGCGGCAATGAAGGCGTTTGCAGCCGAGAGCGCCGTGAGGCACGTGACGCCGCGGCGCACCGCCTCGGTACGCATGATGTAGCCATCGCCGCGCGAACCGGGTCCGTAGGGCGTGTTGATGAGGAAGGCGATCTCGCCGTCCGCGATCATGTCACCCACGTTGGGATGCGGACCGCTGATCTTCTCGACCACCTCGCACGGCACGTTGCCGCCGGCAAGGACGCGCGCGGTGCCCGCAGTGGAGCAAATCTCAAAGCCCAGGTGACGCAGGATGCGCGCGAGCGACAGAATGTGTCGCTTGTCGCGATCGTTCACCGAGATGAACACCTTGCCGCTCTTAGGAGTCGGCAGCTTGTAGTCGATGGCGAGCTGGGTCTTGGCGTACGCCTCGGGATAGCTCTTGGCAATGCCCATGACCTCGCCCGTGGACTTCATCTCGGGGCCCAGCACCACGTCGGCGCCCGGGAAGCGGCCCCACGGCATGACGGCTTCCTTCATGCAGAACCAGTCGAGCTCGCGGTCGTCGGCCGGCAGGTTGAGCTCGGCGATGGTCTCGCCCGCCATGATGCAGGCGGCGCACTTGGCAAGCGGCACGCCCGTCGCCTTGGAGATAAACGGCACCGTGCGGCTCGCGCGCGGGTTGGCCTCGATCACGTAGACGGTCTCGCCCCGGATGGCGTACTGCACGTTCACCAGGCCGTGCACGCCCAGCTCAAGGGCGATGCGGCGGGTCGTGTCGCGCAACTTCTCGACCAGGCTCTGCGAGAACGAGAACGGCGGGATGCACGTCGCGGAGTCGCCGGAGTGGATGCCGGCCTCCTCGATGTGCTCCAGCACGCCGCCGATGTAGACCTCTTCGCCGTCGCACAGGGCGTCGACGTCGCACTCGATGGCTCCCTCCAGGAAGCGGTCCAGGTAGACCGGGTAGTCGGGAGACACACGCGTGGCCTCGGCCATGTAGGCGCGCAGATGCTCGGCATCGTAGGCGATCATCATGCCGCGGCCACCCAGCACGTAGGAGGGACGCACCAGCAGCGGGTAGCCGATGCGCGCGGCCACGGCCTCGGCCTCCTCGAAGCTGCGGGCCTCGCCCGCCGGCGGATACATGATGTTCAGACGGTCGAGCACCGCGCTGAAGCGCTCGCGGTCCTCGGCAAGGTCGATGGACTCGGGCTGGGTGCCCATGATGGTCACACCGGACTCCTGCAGCAGCCGCGCAAGCTTGAGCGGGGTCTGGCCGCCAAGGGTCACCACCACGCCGTCCGGGCGCTCAACGTCGATGATGTCCATGACGTCCTC
Source organism: Collinsella sp. An2 (assembly GCF_002160065.1). Classification (GTDB taxonomy): domain Bacteria; phylum Actinomycetota; class Coriobacteriia; order Coriobacteriales; family Coriobacteriaceae; genus Limicola. The sequence continues at coordinate 49,283 of NZ_NFJW01000002.1, forward strand.
GTAGGTGAGCGGCTCGAAGTACAGGCGGTCCGAGGTGTCGTAGTCGGTGGAGACGGTCTCGGGGTTGCAGTTGACCATGATGGTCTCGTAACCGCGGCTCGCCAGCGCATAGCAGGCATGCACGCAGCAGTAGTCAAACTCAATGCCCTGGCCAATGCGGTTGGGGCCGGCGCCCAGGATCATGGCCTTGGGCTTGCGCGCCGGCGTGACCTCGTCCGGGGCGACGGTCTTGCCGGCCTCGGGCTCGGGGCGCATGAGGCCCTCGTAGGTCTTGTAGTGGTACTCCGTCGCGCTGGGGAACTCGGCGGCGCAGGTGTCGACCGTCTTCATGCAGGGACGGACGCCCAGGCCCTTGCGGTAGGCGCGCACAAAGCGCTCGGACGAACCGGTGAGCGCCGCGATCTCGGCATCGGAGGTGCCGTACTGCTTGAGCAGACGCATGGCGTCGGCGTCGATGTCCTCGACGCGCATACCGCGCACCGACTCCTGCACGGCCACCATATCGCCGATGCGGTCCAAGAACCACGGGTCGATGCCCGTGAGCTCGCGCACGCGAGGCGTTTCCCAGCCGCGGCGCAGAGCCTCGGCCACATAGAAGATGCGATGCTCGGAGGGCTCGGCCACCTCGGCGGCAAGCTCCTCGTCGGACAGCTTTTCGGCGTGCTCGTTGCCGCCCGAGAGCAGGCCGGTATGTCCGTCCTCAAGCGAACGCATGGCCTTGCCGAACGCTTCTTCGAAAGTGCGGCCGATGGCCATGATCTCGCCCACGGCCTTCATGCGCGTGGTGAGGGTGGTGTCGGTGCCCTTGAACTTCTCGAACGCAAAACGCGGCACCTTGACCACGCAGTAGTCGATCGAGGGCTCGAAGCAGGCGGGCGTCGCCTTGGTGATGTCGTTCACGATCTCGTCGAGCGTGTAGCCCACGGCCAGGCGCGCGGCGGCCTTGGCGATGGGAAAGCCCGTGGCCTTGGACGCGAGCGCCGAGGAACGGCTTACGCGCGGGTTCATCTCGATGACGATGAGGCGGCCGTTCTTGGGGTTGACGGCAAACTGCACGTTGGAGCCGCCGGTCTCAACACCCACCTTCTCCAGAATGGCGAGCGAGGCCACACGCATGCGCTGATACTCCAGGTCGGAGAGCGTCTGCGCGGGCGCGACGGTAATGGAATCACCGGTGTGCACGCCCATGGGGTCGAGGTTCTCGATGGAGCACACGATGATGCCGTTGCCGGCGTGGTCACGCATGACCTCCATCTCGTACTCTTTCCAGCCCTCGATGGACTCCTCGACGAGCACCTCGCCGGCCGGGCTGAGCTCCAGGCCCTGGCGCACGATCTGACGCAGCTCGTCCTCGTTGTGGGCGATGCCGCCGCCCGCGCCGCCAAGGGTGTAGCTCGGACGCAGCACGCACGGATAGCCCACGCGCCCCGCGATCTCGACGGCCTCGTCGATGGAATAGGCGTAGCCGGAGCGCGCGACCTCCAGGCCGATCTCGGCCATGGCCTCGTTGAAGAGCTTGCGGTCCTCGCCGCGCTCGATAGCCGCCAGGTCGCAGCCGATCATCTCGACGCCGTACTTCTCGAGCACGCCGTTCTTGGCAAGCTCGACGGCGGTGTTGAGGCCCGTCTGGCCGCCGAGGGTGGGCAGCAGCGCGTCGGGGCGCTCGCGGGCGATGACCTTCTCCACAAACTCGGGCGTCACGGGCTCCACGTAGGTGCGGTCCGCCAGACCCGGATCGGTCATGATGGTCGCCGGGTTGGAGTTGACGAGCACGACCTCGTAGCCGTCCTCCTTGAGCACCTTGCAGGCCTGGGCACCGGAGTAGTCGAACTCGCAGGCCTGTCCAATTACGATCGGCCCCGACCCGATGACGAGAATTCGCTTGATATCTGTACGTTTGGGCATGGTCGCCTCCGTTTTAGTCTTCTCGATCCCTTCGTCTTTTCCAGCCACCGCATATCGGGCTTCACTCGTCAGTCGCCGCACGCTAGGCGTGCTCCCTCCTCGTTCAACCCGATCTGCGGCACCTGGAAAAGCCGCTTACATAGCTGGATTTCATCCCTTAGTTCGGGATTGCGCTGGCACCGCGTATGGGTGCCGACGCGTCTCAAGCTACGCCGCAGGCTCCTCTTCGGCGAATCGCCAACCGGCCAAGCGGTCCTTAGAGATGTCGATGTTCAGATAGTCGGGGTCGCCGTCCATGAGGCGGGCGAACGCCGTAAACAGGTAATGGGCATCGGTGGGGCCAGGCGAGGCCTCGGGATGGTACTGCACGGAGAACGCGGGGACGTCAAGCAGCTGGATTCCCTCAGCGGTGCCGTCATTCAGGTTCACATGGGTAAGGCGGATGCGGCCGAAGCGCTCGTTTTGCACGACCGGGGCGACGCCGCGCTCAACCCAGAAGCGCAGATCGCCGTCGGCGGGATGCTCGGTAACGCCGTCGGAAAGCTCGGGCACCAGGGTGCCGAGACTGGGGAACACCAGACCGAAGCCGTGGTTTTGCGCTGTGATCTCGACGCGACGGCTGACAAGGTTCATGACCGGCTGGTTACCGCCGCGGTGGCCGTACTTGAGCTTCTCCATCTGGGCGCCGGCAGCCAGGCTGATCATCTGATGTCCCAGGCAGATGCCGAAGATCGGCACCTTGCCCAGCAGCTTTTGGACCTGGGTGTAGGTCGCCTCGACGGCATCGGGGTCGCCGGGGCCGTTGGAGAGGAACACGCCGTCCGGGCAGGCACCGTCCGGGCCCAGAACCAAGACGTCCTCGGCGGGGGTATCCCACGGCACGACGGTCAGGTCGCAGCCAGCGCGCACGAGCCCCTCGAGGATGCCCCGCTTGATGCCGCAGTCGTACACGACCACGTTGTGACGTGCCGCCTCAGCCGGAAGCTGTGCGAAGCTGCGGCCCTCCGGCAGGTCGGCGGCGGTATAGGAGCGGCGGGACGTAGCGCTTACCGTCTGCACCAGGTTCGTGCCCACCAGCGCGGGCGCGGCGGCCAGACGCGCGGCAAGCTCGTCGATCTCGAACACCTCGGTCGAGACAATACCCTGCATGGCGCCATGCTCACGCAAATGCTGCACAAGCGCGCGCGTGTCCAGGCCCTCGATGGCCACAACGCCCTGCTGCGCCAGGTAGTCCGGCAGGCTTACCTCAGAGCGCCAGTTGGACGGCGTGCGGCACATATCGTGCACCACCAGGCCGCGCAGCGCGGGCCGAGGCGCGTCGGAGCTGTCGGAACCGGTGGGTCCCAGCGCCCCCTGAGCGTCGGCGACGTCCACGCCGTAGTTGCCGATCTGCGGATAGGTCATGGTCACGATCTGACCGGCATACGAGGGGTCGGTGAGCACCTCGAAATAGCCTTCGAGCGAGGTGTTGAAGCACACCTCGCCGGTCGCCGTGCCGGCGGCGCCGCAAGCGCGACCATAGAAAACGGTGCCATCGGCCAGGTAGAGGATCGCCGGCTCCTGCGGGCCCTTGCTTGTTGCGGCAAGCATACGAGCCGCAAGCGGGCTGGGCGCGGCAGAGCGCCAAGCATGGCCGGTGTGGCGCGTGGCAGAATCCGGCGCGGCCGGTTTCCCCGACGGTACCTGGGCATCCGTCGTCGGTATAGCATTGTGCTGGGATGGTGCGGTAAAAGCCATGTTCTCTCCTTTTCGGTCTCTCCGTACCGCTTTAAAGGGCTTTTAGTTGTAGGTATTGTAGAACGACTTGCGCATGTGGTGGAAGTCGTTGGGCAATTCATTCAAGTATTCTTATCTTGACGCCACTTTATGCATGGCCGTGCAGATTCACACGGCCGTTTCCCGCTCCCACGGCCGAACGGTCGTATAGCGGCCGCCACAGGAGGCTGCGCGCACTACGCCATGTCAAGCAGGTGATGGATCGTCGGCGCCAGCACGCCCGTCAGGCGGTCAAAGCCCTCGTCGTTAAGGTGCAGGCCGTCGCGGTAAAACTCCGCCCGCGTACGACCCCGCTCGTCGATGAACTCTGGAAACGCATCCACAAACGTCACGGCGTCGTCGCAAATCAGCTCGCGCTCCTGCGCAAAGATCATCCGCAGCAAATCGTTGCTGCGGATGCCAGATCCTTGCCGGTATCCATTGATCTCTTCGATGCAGGGCAGCGGCGACCACAGCAGCACCTTGGCGTCGGGGCAGTTCCCGCGTATAAGGTCCACGAGGTCGCGCACGTGAAGGGCAATCTCACGCGGGCTTGCCATGACGGTGTTGCCCAGGTCGTTGGTGCCCACCATCAGCACGACGAGGCGCGGGCGATACTTGATGACGCCTTCATCGGCCATCCAAAGCAGCTCTTCCGACACCGAGCCGGCGATGCCGCAGTTGTATTTGAGCGCAAGCTCCGGATAGCACCGCTCGATGGGATAGATCTCGGTGAGGGAGTCGCCGAAGAAGACCACGCCGCCCGGCCGGGCATCGCGCGTCTGGTGCACAATCGCAAGCATGCGCTCAAGCTGCTGCTCGCGCAGCTGAAAAAACCGGGGGTTGTAGGTCATCTGTTCACGCATCGCGGGTTCCCTTCGAGGCGGCGGCAAGCGCCTTCCGTAGCTGCACGGCTCTGCTCGTAGCTGCAAGGCTCTGCTCGTGGCGGCAAAGCCCCGTTCATCATAGACGTGTTGCGCCGGCCGCGTTGCCGCGGAGTCGCTTCACCCAAATTGTTTCAAGCATGTGTTGTTCTCGCGCATGCCCGCAGGCCCGCGAACGGCGTACTATGCTGGTCACGCACGCTGGTCCATAAGTCCGCGGAAGAAAGAAGGAAATCCGTATGTCCAACGAAATCTCTGGCGCCGCGCCAACCCAGACCCTCTACCAGCGCGAGGGGGCCTACATTCCCCGTGTCGCCGCCGTCCACGACCTGTGCGGCTACGGCAAATGCTCGCTCGGCGTAGCGATCCCGGTGCTCTCGGCCGCCGGCTGCGACGTCTGCCCCGTTCCGACGGGGCTGTTCTCCAGCCACACCGCGTTCCCCGGCTGGTACATGCACGACACCACCAACATCCTGACCGACTACCTGGATGCCTGGAAGAACATCGGCGTCCAGATCGACGCCATCTACTCTGGATTCCTGGGTGCGCCTGAGCAGGTCGACCGCATTCGCGACCTGTACAGCATGTATCCCAAGGCCCTGCGCGTCGTCGACCCCGTCATGGCCGACCACGGCAAGGTCTACCCCACGTACTCCCCCGAGCTCTGCGCTGCCATGGCTGAGCTCGCAGAGGGCGCCGACATCCTGACGCCCAACCTCACCGAGGCCGCCATCATCCTGGACCGCCCCATCGGCGATGCCTGGGCGGGCGAGAACATCTCGGACGACGACGCGCACGAACTTGTTGAGGCCCTGCTGGGCAAGGGCACGAAGACCGTGGTCCTCAAGGGCATCCAGCGCGGCGACGGGCTCATCCGCAACTTCGTGGGCTCGCAGGACGGTGCGTTCTTTGAGGTGAACAACGAACTGCTGCCCTATATGCTTCACGGCACCGGCGACCTGTATTGCTCGTGCCTGCTCGCCGCCGTCATGGCTGGCCAGCCGCTCGACGAGGCCGTGCGCTTCGCGGGCGACTTCGTGCACGACGCCATGATCGTGTCTTCGAAGCAGCCGCAGTTCCAGGACCGCGGCGTGTCGTTTGAGCCGCTGCTGGGCAAGGTCTGCAACCTGCTGAAATAACTGTTGCGGCGCCAACAAAACCGCTAGGCGGGCCCGTCCACCCTAGGTGACGGGCCCGCCTTCGTGTAAACAGGCTACAAACGGGCCATGGAAATGCGCGTCTGGTCGCGCGGCAACCCCAATCTCCGCCGTCGGGAAAACTCGTTTCGTTTTTATGCAGTTGTTTCCAGAATTCCCGAGTAGACCGCCTTTTGAGGCCTCTGAATCCAGGGGTTTCGTCGTCGAAATTGGCCGTCTACTCGGGGATTCCCGAACTAACTGCATAAAAACGAAACGAGTTTCTGACGAGAATTTAATGACCCACTGTTACTGATGTCGGAAGCCGTCTCGAGCTGGCCGCGCAGGCGCGTCCAAGGAAAGGCCCAGCCCCAGACGGCATGAATACAGTCGATTCGAAGCGTTTGCGCGGCTTACTCCGCCGGATCGGACTCCTCGGCCTCGGCAGCTGCGACGGAGCCCTGCACCTCTTCGGGCGTGCGGGTGGTCGGCCCGCCCAGGAAGATCTCGCTGCCGCGCAGCTTGCGCTCAAGCATCTGCTCGTACTGCTGCTCCTCGTAGGCGTCCTGTGTGAGCCTCGGGTCCTCGATGAGGGACGACACAGAGTTCACCTGCTCCTGGATGCGGCTTGTCACCTGCTCGTCCATGCCGATGATGCGCAGCTCCCAGTCGATGCTCGACGTCGAAGAGCGGCTCGGCTTGCTCCACACGAACGTAAGGATCGCGCGGCGCGTGCCTGTGGCCGGCAGAAGGCCAAACAGACGGTCGCGCTGGATGTTGCCATCGTCGTCCACATAGGCGTACACGTTGTACGTCACCGTATCGATGCGGTCGTTGAGCAGCGCGTTGGTGGCCAGTGCCGCTGCCTGGATCTGACCGTTGGAAAGCAGCTCGAGCTCGTTGGCGGAATCGGTGTCAACCACGCTCACCTCAAGATCGCCGTTGCGCTGATCGGCATGGTCCACCGTGAAGTTGCGGGGGAACTGCGTAAAGCCGTTGCCCCACTCAAGGCCGCCTTCCAGGGCGTTGGTAACCGTCTCGCGCGTGACGGACTCCGAGAGGTTCGAGGTGTTCAGACGGCGGCTCACGCCATAGAAGATCTGCATGCCCACAATGAGCACCATGACCACCAGCACAAAGCCCACGGCCGTGCGGGTGATGGTGTCGCCCACCTTGGAGCCGGAGGGGTCCTCTGCCGAGAGCGGGTCGACCTTCGAGCTGCCGCGGCGCTCGCGGTCGGACTCCACCATGCGCTTCATGGCGCCCTTGTCGCCGGCCTTCTTTGCGGCGACGCGGAACTTCAGGCGACGCTCGCGGTCGCGTTCGCGGTCGGGGTCGAGCACGCCGGACTCATCGAGCTCGGAAAAGAGCTCGCTTACCTCATCGGGTGTGAGTTGCCGCTTCTTCGCCATCATGCGCCCATCAACGTGCCGTCAGACCTAGCGACGCGCGATATCCCCCGCGGGCTCGTCGAGCTCGCGGGCGCGCACGCCTTCAAACTGCATTCGATAGTAACGGGCGTAGGTGCCCCCGCGGGCGAGAAGCTCCTCATGCGTGCCACGTTCCACGACCTGACCATGTTCGACCGTCGCGATTTCGTCGGCGCCCTTAATGGTGGACAGGCGGTGGGCGATGATGATCGTCGTGCGGTCGGCCGCCAGACGCTCAAGCGACTCCTGCACCGCCTCTTCGCTCTCGTTGTCGAGCGCCGAGGTTGCCTCGTCCAAAATAAGGATCTTCGGGTCCTTCAGGAAGACGCGGGCGATGGCGATGCGCTGCTTCTGTCCGCCCGACAGCCTGCCGCCGCGCTCGCCCACCACGGTGTCGTAGCCGTCCTCAAGCGACTCGATGAACTCATGGATGTTCGCACGGCGCGCGGCCTCGGCGATCTCGGCGTCTGTAGCTCCGGGACGCCCGTAGGCGATGTTCTCGCGGATGGTTCCGTCAAACAGGTACACATCCTGCTGCACAAGGCCGATCGCGCGGCGCAGGCTCTCCTGCGTGACGTCGCGCACGTCCTGGCCGTCGATGCTGATCGAGCCGCCCTGAACGTCATAAAAGCGCGGCAGCAGCGAGCACGTGGTGGACTTGCCGCCGCCCGACGGTCCCACCAGCGCGATGGTCTCGCCCGGACGAATCGACAGGTTCAGGTGATCGATGACTGGACGCTCTCCGCGGCCATACGCGCCGTCGCCCAGCTCGCGGTCCTCGTAGGTAAAGCACACGTCGCGGTACTCGATGGCGCCGCTCGTGACCTTGAGGTCCGTCGCCCCCGGCTTGTCCTGGATGTCGGGCGTGCTCATGAGCACCTCGTCCATGCGCTTGAAGCCGGCGATGGCCTTCTGGAAGGTCTCGGTGGAGTTCACGAGCGTCTCGATGGGGGTTGTGAACAGGCTGATGTACAGCGCGAAGGTGCCCATGTCGATGGCGCTCATGCGGCCGTCCGCCACCAGGCAGCCGCCCACCACCACGACGAGCGTAAAGAGCGCGCCGGTCATGAGGGCGCTCGTGGCCTGGTAGGTTCCCATGACGCGGTACATGGCCTCCTTGGAGTCCAGGTAGCGGTCGTTGGAGGCGCGGAACTTCGCGCGCTCGGTCTCTTCGTTTGCAAAGGACTTCACCACGCGCATGCCGGCGAGCGAATCCTGCAGCTGCGAATTCACGCCCGAGATCTTCACGCGGTTGTCGCTGTAGACGGCGCGCATGCGCAGGTTCTGCACGACCATGATCGCCACGAAGATTGCGGTGACCACCGCCATGACGCCGGTGAGCGCCGGGGAGATGGTAAAGAGGATCACGAACGCGCCGATGATCTCGACCCCGCAGATGATGATCCACTCGGGAACGTGGTGCGCGGCCTCGCAGATATCAAAGAGGTCGTTGACCACACGGCTCATCATGTCGCCCGAGTTCACGCGGTCGAAGTAGCTAAAGCTGAAGCGCTCGTACTGGTCGAAGAGGTCCTGGCGCATCTTGGACTCCATGCGCGCACCCATGATGTGGCCCTGCGCCGACACGAAGTAGCGGCATCCACACCGGATGAGGTACATGACAACGAGGCCGGCGGCTACCATGCCGATAGAGGCCATGATGGCTGCGGGACCCTCGGTGAACAGCCCGTTGGTAAGCGAGCGCAGGATGACGGGAAACGCCAGGTCGATGCCGGCGATGATGAGCGCGCAGACCGTATCGGCTATGAACAGGTGCTTCTGCGGTCCGTAATAGGCCAAAAAGCGGCGGAGCATGGTCTTGGGGCGCGCGGCGGTGCGCGAGGAAGTTGAACTGGTCACGGCGTTTCCTTGCTTGAAGTCGTGTTTGAGCTGTACAACGTAGTGCAGCCAACCAGTATATACGCGGGGCGGCAACGGAACGGCGGCTTGATGGCGGCTTTTTAGTCCAGCAACTACTTTTGACTAACTTTAGGCCCGTTTTTCGGCCGAAACTTAGTCAATGGTAGTTGCTGAACTACGTTTGGGATGTTTGCACGGCGAGCAGACGAGCGGCTCGACGCTACGAAGCGGACAACGTCGTCCGAGCATGCGCCGCCAACACGCCAGCAACCGTCTTCGCATCGGTGATGGACCCGCCCAGCGCGGCCAGCACCAGCTCGCGCAGGTCCACCATGTCCACGTTCAGAAACTCGTCGGCATCGGGACTCGTACCCACGAAGTGCAGCCCGTGGGCCAGATACACCCGCACCACCTCGTCCGTGTAGCCCGGCGAGGCCGCCACCGACACCAGCGGCTCCAATCGGTCCGCTACAAAGCCGGTCTCCTCGCGCAGCTCACGGCGAGCAGCCGAAGCGGGATCCTCACCGGGGTCGAGCTTGCCCGCGGGAATCTCGACCGTCACGGCATCAAACGGCACGCGATACTGACGCACCACCGGCACCTGTCCCTGCGGCGTTATGGCTACCACGCCAACACCGCCCGGGTGCCGCACAACGTCGCGCTCCTCATGGGCGCCGTCGGGCAGCGTCACCTGCAGGTTGTGCACGTCAATGACGCCGCCGCGCCAAATGTGCTCGTCGCCATTGATATGCTCGTGCAAGGCGGCGTCACGCGGGTCGGCGTCTCCGGCAATATACGGTCGCGAGGGCCAAGGCGACTCGGGCTCCGCGGCGCTCAAAGGGTTCTGCGCCATGGCTACTCCTCTGCCAGACGATGCGCCATGACCTCGCAGGCAAGGGCGCCCACCACGGTCTTTGCGTCTTCGATCTTGCCGTCCAGCACGGCGTCCACCAGCTCGTTTACCGGCACCAGGTCGACGTTTAGGAACTCGTCCTCGTCGGGCTCGGCACCTTCGAAGCCCAGCTGCGTGGCCAGGTAGATGTGGATCAGCTCGTCGGAGAATCCGCAGGACGAGGCGATGGTGGTGAGGTAGGCGATGCAGCCCGCCACGAAGCCCGTCTCTTCTTTGAGCTCGCGCTTCGCGCACTCGAGCGGCTCCTCGCCGGGGTCAAGCTTGCCGGCGGGGATCTCGACCGTCACGCGGTCGAGCGCGGTGCGGTACTGGCGCACCAGGGCGATCTTGCCTGTTTCGGTAAGGGCCACAATGGCTACGGCGCCGCGGTGACGCACCACGTCGCGCACGGAGGTCCTGCCGTTCGGCAGGCGCACGTCCAGCCGTTCAACGTTGAAGATCTTGCCCGACCAGGCGATTTCACTCGAAAGAATCTGCTCGTGCAGGTCGGCGTCGTGCTCGGCCTCGTCGCCTAAGATGAGCGAAGGCACTTCCTCCGGCTCGGGACTCTCGGTCGTCTCGTAGGGCCCGCGGCCCGTGTCGTCGGGCTCGCAGGCGCACTGTTCGGCACCATCCGGACACGGCTCGGCAGGTGCCTCCTCGCCCGAAACGACCTTCTCCTGATCCTCCGCCATGGGTCCTCCTCCCCGCGCCGCGCACCGGCCGGCGTGGCCGCGCGGCGTCTGGAACGTTCGCACAATCACGCTAGTTGTACCCAACATGAAGAGGGGTCGATACCTTGTGGGCGAAGCCTATGCCGATGCAGAGGCGTCGGGGTTCGTGTCGCCCTTTGTTCTGCGTCGACGCGAGCGGCGCTGCTTGAGCAGCGTGGCGTGCTCGATGCCTTGTTCGGTTGCCTGATACACGTTGCCCAGTTGGGCTCCGGTGGGGCTGAACACCGGGGTCGAAACGATGTCGCCCTCGCGACGCAGGCGGGTCAGTGCGCGGTCGAGGGTGCGTCCGCAGCAGCCCAGACGCTGTACCAGGTCGGTTTTGCGAAACGTGACCGACCCGTGAATCTCGGTCTCGCGCGCGATCATTTCCAGCACGCGCTCGTGGATGAACGCGTGCCGGCCGTCGATTTCGGTGCTGACGCCGCGAAGCGACGAGTTGCCCACGCCTTCGCGCGCGGGCGTAGGACGCTTCGCGTCACCTTCCTGGGAAGGACCCCCCCCCAGGCCGTTTTTGAGCAAATCTGTGGTCATGAGAGCTCCATTGCATTTGCGTGGCGAACGGTGCGAAACCGCAGCAGGCGCCGCACGTCCAACGGTGTATTGCAATCACTTTAGGGGACCCACACAATCCTGCCAGTTCATGTTATGTGGGTCCCCCATTGTTTTATGAGTTTTCTAACATCTTTTTTTGGCGTTTCACCTGGTGTTTTCCGTTCGCCGATTTCTTCTGCAGAAGCTGTGGTGTTCGGCGGTGCGCAGGCGTGGTGGAGGGTGATTATAAGGTGCTATGCGACTGTTGATTGCGAGCTGGGTGTCGGGTGCTCCGAACCGTGTCCGCGCCACGCAAGCGCAAAGGACCGGCACGGGATGCTCCCCGCACCGGCCCCTATGGTTTGCAGCCGCTCTAGCAGGCTGCCTCTGCGCTCTTGGGCTTATCCTGGCCCGCAGGCTTCGGACGCTTCTCCGCCCGGAAGGTCTTCGCATGGGCGATGCCCGCTTCCGTGGCGCGGTACTCGTTGCCAAGCTGCGCGCCCGTCTCGCCGAACACCGGCGTCGAGACGACCTCGCCCGAGCGCCGCAGCCTCACGAGAGCGTTGTCGAGCGAGCGCTCGCAGCATCCCAGGCGGTGCGCCAGGTCCGCTTTGCGGAACGTGACCGACCCCCGAATCTCGGTCTCGCGCACGATCATCTCCAGCACGCGTTCGTGCACGAACGCGTGCCGGCCGTTGATCTTCCTGCTGATACCCTTGAGCGACGAGCCCTCGCCGCTCTTGAGCGCCACCTACCGCTCACCCCGCTTCCGGATTACGTGAGCCGCGCCCAGGCATGCCACGCCGATGGCCGCCGTCGCGATGACCGCGCCCAGCATGGCGTCGCCGGTGCTGGGGAGCGTTTCGGTGGGCTGCTCCGGTTTCACGGGCTGTTCCGGCGTGCTCGGCGTCGAGGGGTTCTCTGGCGTTACCGGGGTTTCCGGAGTCTCGGGCTGCTCGGGGGTCTCCGGAGTCTCAGGCGTCGTGGGCTCCTCGGGAGTCGTCGGGGTCTCCGGCTCTTCGGGCTCGGGAGTGTTCGGCTTCTCGGGCTCGTGCTCCCCCGGAGGTGTCGTGGGCGGGGTGTAGGTGTTGGTGAACTTCAGGTCATCGCCACCAGACGTCACCGTAGCAACCAGCTGGCCCTGTCCGTCATCCGTGACACTCACGTGGACGGTGCGGGACGGAATCTTATCGTAGGAAACACCACTCTGGCGGTCGTTGACCTCAGTGATGGTGTAGTCATATTCGCCCGCAGTCGTGAACGTGATGGGGCCGAAGGTCACTTTGCCGTTCTCATCGTTGGTCACCTTCTTCTCGTTGGGCATAGGAGCACCCTCGGAACCTGTGAGCTCGAAGGTGAACCGCCCCGCGGTGAGCTCAGCGCCCTTCAGGACCTTGGTTGCCTCGATCGTCGCCGATGTTGAAGTAGGCGTATAAGTGTTAACAAAAGCGAACAGCGGGCCGCTGACCGGATCGGCGACGGCGGTCAGGTTGCCTTTCCCGTCGTCCGTCAACGTAATCGTGAACGTCCTGGTCGCGGTCGCGTCGTTCGTCACCGACTCGACGGAACCGGATTCGGTCACGGTGTACGTGAAGGTCTTCGATCGGGAACCGTCGGCGGCGGTCTCGACGCCGGCAAGGTTGTCGAGGTCGAACGAGATGGCACCGAACGTCACGTTGCCGTTCACATCATTGGTCGCGGTGGCACCGTCGCCCTCCGGCATCGGCGCGGCCGGGTCGTCCGAGGACAGCGTGAATGTGAACAGGCCCTCCAAGTCGGGATTCGCGGCCTCGCCGTCGGCGTAGACGAACGACTTGCTGCCGGACGGGGCCACCTCCACCGACTCGCCGGTAGAGTACGTGTTCGTGAACGCGATGCCGCCTCCAGGCAGGTTGGCGGTGGCAGTCAGCGTGCCGTCGCCGCTGTCCACGACCGTGACCGTGAAGTTAAAACTGCTCGCATTGGCGCTCACGCCGGCGGGCAGACTGTTGGTCACCTCGTAGGCGGTGTAGTTCAGCGTCCACGTGCGCTGGCCATCGGCGTTCACACCCTTGGTCGCGTAGCCAGCAGTGACCGCCTGCGGCAGCGAGGTCAGCGTGCCCGTACCCTCATCCGCGGTCGTGTAGCCGAGGCTGCCGAAGCTGACGGTGCCGTCGGCGGTGTTTTTCGCGGTGGCGACCGGATCGAGAAGGCCGTTCGCGGTGCGTGGGGCGATGGCAAACGAGAACTCGTCGGCCTGCAGGCCGCGTCCGGTCAGCGTCTTGGTCGCAGACACGTTGGCGGCACCGCTATCACCGGTCGTAGCTTTATAGGTGTTAGTGAACACGAGCGCATCGGAGGCATCATCGCCCGTTGTCACCAAAGTCGCCTCAAGCTGACCCGTCATCTGATTCGGGGCGACGCTCACGGTTACGACCTTCTGCGACTCGTCCTTGGAGAGGCCCTCGATGCTGAAGTCGTTTTCGGTTACCACAAATTGATAGGTGCCCTCAGCGCTGAACGTGATGTTGCCGAACGACTTCTGATGCACGCCATCGCCGTTCTCATCAGTCGCGCTGATAGAAATCGACGCCGGATTAGGCATGGTCACGGTGCCGACCTTAACGGCTTCCTCGGTTTCTTCGCCATACGGAGCAATCGTGAAGTCAAAGCTCCAACCATCGTCCCAGTCGGTGCCCACCACACGCTTGGTCACCACCAGGTTGGTGGCACCGTCGAGCATGGCGCTCGGTGCCCATGTATTGGTCACCGTGGTGGTCGCGGTCTCATTGAACTCAATCGTGCCTATCTGGTTATCGTCGTACAAGGTCTTGAAGTTTGCCACCTGCTCCTCGGTCACCTGATAGGTAACACCTGCGGGGATATTAGTGAATTGCGCGGTCTGGCCGGCTTCTAACTGGAACGTCACTGCGCCGTCTTCACCCACGGTGACATCCGCGGCTTCACCATCGCCGATTGCCAGCCGCATGCCGGCAGCCGTAGCTTCGTCCTGCGTCAGCGCAATGGTGTCCTCCTGACCCTCTTCCGCAGGATGCACAAAGGTCACCGTGAAGTCGAATGTCGCATCCTGGTTAGCGCCCTGACCTGTCACCACCTTGGTTACATTGAGCGCGCCAACCTGCTGGTCTTTGATGTGCACAATGGTCACGCCGGTGAACAGATTAGTGACGTTCGCGCTGATATCCTGACGAGGCGTTGTTGCATGATCGGCAATGTCGCACTGCTCAATTGACAAGCCCGGGACCCCCGCCTCTACGGTATAGGCCCCTCCACTCATCATCTCGTAGTCGAGCACCGCATCGCCGTCATCCGCAAACTCAAGATGCTGAGTTGATGCACTGCCGTTCGGAACCCATTTCCAAGAGCCATCGTTCTGCTGCTCACGCAACTGCGGCGTCGCAACGATATCGTGCAGCGTCGCGTCAACATCGTCGGCGGTGGCAAACTGTACCATCGAACGCACGATACGTCCCACGCCGCGGGTCACGCTGACTCCGTCGCCATCCGTTCCAGCGTCGGCGTACACGCCCGTGTCGTCGACGATGATTTTGGCAAAGTTCTGGTTCAGCGCATAGCTACTCGGAGCCGCCGTCTCAACCACATAGTACGTACCCGGCTCGAGCTCGGTAAAAATCACCGCGCCGCCAAGATCGATCGAGTCCCCGTTCTTCTTGCTCAACGTGCGGGTCGTGTCCGTCTGAATCGCGTCTTCGGCCGTCACATCATCCTTGAGGGTAACCGAACCGTCCTCGGCAACATTTACCTGATCAGCCTTGAAGAGCGACATGGTGGCACCGTCAACCGCATTGCCGTTCTCGTCGGTCTTCTGCACCAACACGCGATTCAGGATATTGGAAAGGTAGATGCGCGCCGAGAACTGACGGTCGAACGTGTCGGGATTTGTCACAGCGTACGTATTATCCTCAGTCGCCCCGGCAAGAGTGCTTGCCGTGGTGTAGTAGTACGCTCCACGATAGCTTGTTCCGCTCTTACTATTCGCATCCTTGAAGAACTCATAGTCCTGGATTCGCCCAGGCAGATTCTTGATTTCAGTCTGATAGGCACCTGACGTGGAGATGGTGAACACCGCGTTGGTTGATTTCCCCGCTGCGATGATGTCGCTCATTGCGTTCTTCTTGCTCACATTCCAGCCACTGAGAGCATCACCCGTGACCGGGTACCACTTTCCGTCGCTGCCCTGCTGCTCGATGACTGCGAAGAGGACACCACTCTGTAGTTCGTCCTTGCTCAACGTACCGTTGTCCTGCCGATCGATTTGAACATCGCTTGTCGTCGTGGCGGTCACCTTAGGCTGCGCGTACGCGCCCGTTGTCCACGGATCGCTTGAAAGCAGCAGATTGGTTTCTTTTCCGTTTGCCGTTTGATCGGCATCGTAGTGCTGGATATACAGCGGTATTTCCGTTGCGGCCCTATAGCCATCAGGTGTGTCGGTCTCGACAAGCGTGATGTTCTTGACGCCATCAGCCCACAGTCGATCAAGCGTGATGGGATAGTCGTCCTGACCGATAAGCGTAACGGTGCCGTCCTTCTCCGTCACGACGCCTTCGCAAATGAGGTTCTCGTCGGAGATTTCCTTGTCATTGGTGGTGTCGTACACGTTGAACGTCGCGCCGTCGATAAAGTTGCCCTCCTGATCGACCTTGGACAGCTCGGTCTCGGGGATGCTCACCAGGTTGTAGCGCAACGACATGTTGGAGTCGTTGTTGCCGCGCTCAAGGTAGAAGAAGTCGAGGGTATGGTAGGTCTCATCGGCAAACGTGCTACCGCTACCGTTGTTGCTCCATTTGACGTTGTTCTCAGCCCGCGCGTTCTGGTAGCATGCGCGAAGCGTCTTCATGTTATCGGGCGTAACGTCATCGCCACTCGAAGCAGTCACTTTAATCTCGCCCGTGCTGAAATCGATAGTGATGCGCGCGGCGTCGTGGATGCCGCCCAAGTCGCCCACGAGCACGTCGTCGATGTAAATCCACACGTCGTCATCGCCCGAAAACTCGTAGGTCACCTTGTCAGCGTCTTCCGCGTCATTTACATGACCGCCATACTGCTGCACGAACTGCGTGGACATGTGCATGCCGAAGTAGTGGTTAAGGATATTACTCGAAGCCTTAACGTCCTTCTGGACAAGAGCGGAGTTCTTGCCATTCTCGGTAAATACATCCGCCGCATTGTTGAAAGGGAAGAATTGGCCATTAGGCGAGTTGGTGCCTTCGTGCATCACACCCCAGGTGTTGTAAAGCGTAAAAGTGTTGGCGCTGGAATCGAACGCTGCATAATTGGCACTCTCGAAGCTGCCACCCTGAGCTTTCGTCTGCTCCGACGAGGCGTTGTAATAATAGTAGCCATCAGAGTCTACCTGTAGCAGACCCTGCACGCCATAATAACCTTGCTTGCCGGCTTGGCTGGAATCATCGAAAAGGTACGCAAGAGGCTCGTCAGCAAGCACCTGCGTGCCGCCTTGACCATAATTATTATTGTTCAGATTAACCCATCCGCTAATCGTTCCGGCAGCAATTGAGGGATAACCGTCGACCAGCGTGTTTTTAACTATGCCCGTGCGAGGCCCGTTGCCAGCATTGGTCCATGAATTGATAACATCGCTTGCGTCCCGAGGCGTACCCGTATTGAACTTCAGCTGATGGTCATTGTTAATACCACCGTTATAGTTATAGTTATCGTCCTCGCTAGGCGCTTCAGTATTGGCTGTCCAATAATCGAACAGGTCGATCGTCGTCCCGTTGGGCGAGACGCCCTGCACGGTGTACTTCGCGTCCGTCACTGCCGCCTTCGCAATCGTCGGAAGGCAGAATACCGACGTTGCAACGAGCGCCAAAACTGCAAGGGCTGAGGCTATCTTCCTGGAGCGCCCCCCCCCGAACTTATTTTCGTTCTCCTAAATAAACCCATGTGCAATCATCCTCCCCGTCTACGCTGTGTAGGCATGTCTCGCTACATTCCGTGTGAACTAGCCGGTTTATCAGCAGTTATGTCGAACTGTAGGTAGAGAGGAATCGTTTTGCCAGAAAGCCGCAGGTCGGCCCCACGAACAATTTTGTATGGGGAGTGCCAATTTTGTGGCCCGTTACCTGCGCCAAACCATTTGCCGAATTTTTCCGGCCGTCAACGGCTCAAATGTTGCGAAATCGTCAACATATGACGAGTCAACCGATTTTTCGCAGCGCGGCAGACCAAAATCCGGGGGCGCGGAAAGCCGCAAAGGCCGCTCCCGCGCCGGCAAATCCACGCCGCACGGTTCATACGGAACAAAACTGAGCGTCTGCGACCGCGTTATTCGCCGAAGCTCAGTTTTGCTCCAGAATCGGAGCTGATTCCGGAGCATTACTGAGCGTTGCCGAAACGTCAGCAGGAGCTCATGGCAAAGATAAGCTGGACGCACGCGCTGCCCCATAAGCCACGAATCCCCCAGCCGCCTCGCAGGCCCACCCTCGCCCTCCCCTCACCCAACCCCACCCATCGCAAAAAGGCCGGCGCAGGAACCGCTCCCTGCGCCGGCCTTGTGCCGTCTATGTCGCCTTGTCGCTACTCGGTCGCTCCGTCCTCGCCGTCCAAAGCCGGCTTGTGAGCCTTCGAGCGCTTCTCGGTGTTAAACGTCTTTGCCCGGGCTATGCCGAACTCCGTGGCCACGTACTCGTTGCCAAGCTGTGCGCCCGAGGTGTCGAAGACGGGGGTTGACTTGACCTCGCCGTCGCGGCGGAGCCTGGTGAGCGCCCGGTCGAGCGATCGCTCGCAGCACCCAAGGCGATGCGCCAGGTCTGCCTTACGGAAGGTCACCGACCCTCGCAGCTCGGTCTCGCGCACAATCATCTCCAGCACGCGCTCGTGCACGAATGCGTGGCGACCGTTGATACGTCGGCTGATTCCTGTGAGGGACGAGCCCTCCCCCTTCTTCATAGCCATGAGCTACTTCTCACCCCGCTTCCGCAGAATGACGGCGCCAGCGATGCAGACGATACCGATGCCAGCCACGGCGGCGATGGTCGCAGGTGCGGTGTCGCCGGTGCCAGGCAGCTCGTCCTTGGGCTGCTCGGACTCTTCAGGCGTAGTCGGTGTGGTCGGCTCTTCAGGAGTCTCAGGCTCCTCAGGCTCGACCGGCTGCTCGGGTTCCTCGTAATCGTTGGTGAAGACGATGCTGTCATCAACGCTCCACGTGACCTGCAGCTTGCCATCGACCTCGGTAACCGTAGCGGTCGCTCGATGGGTGGTCTGATCGTAGGTTACGCCATCATGCTGAATGCCCTCGGTGTCCGGGTCGTCGTCCGCAGGCAGGACCTCAGAAATGACAAACTCGTAGGTTCCTTCCTTGTAGAAGGTGAAACCCTTGCCGAAGCTCACGCCGCCGTCAGCCGCGTTTGTAGCCGTGAGGCTCTTGGGAGAGACGTCTTCGCCGTAGTCCTTGGCGGTCGCGATCTGGAAGGTGAACTCGCCAGCCGTAAGGTCACGCCCGGTCAGGGTCTTGGAGATGTCCGTATCGGAATCCGTAGGATCGGACGGCTCGCTGGGCGTAGGCTCTTCGGGCTCGGGCTCGGGCTCAACAGTGCCACCACCGCCACCGTTGTAGGTGTTGGTAATCGTCGGGTTATTGCCCTCGACCGTTGCCTCAAGCTGGCCGTTGTTATCGGTCACCGTCACCGTAATAGTCTTGGGCTCGTTGTCGTAGTCCCAGTTTCCATCGGTAGTAGTCGTGATCTCGGTCACCGTGAAGGTATAGGTGCCCGCCTTGGTGAAAGTAAAGTCACCGAATTCAACCGTTTCGGAACCCTGCTTGCCCTTAAGGTCGTTAGTCGAAACCGTCCAGCCGTCATCGGGCCAACCAAGGATGCCGGTCGGATCTCCAGAGGCAAGCGAGAGCTTGAACTCGAATTCAGACGGAGCAGCTGCACCTGTAACCGTCTTGGTTACCTTGAGGTTTTCCTCGTCGTCGCCAACGGTCACGTATTCAGCCTCGTACGTGTTGGTAAACACGCCGCTATTCACATTGACGCTAGCCACGAGGCTCCCGTCCTCGTTCTCACTTACCGTCACCGTCACCTTGGCGACATTGTCCGAATAGGTAATGGCCTCATTGTCGCCATGAACCTCGCGCACCTCATATTCATAGGTACCGGCCTGTGTGTATGTAATCGGCCCAAAGCCAAAGGTCGCCTCATCAGATTGACCAGCGTCAGGCCCTGTCACAGTTACTCGGTTAGTGCCCGGTGTTGGAATCAGAATCGAAGTACCATCAGGTGCCTCAGCGTTGACGGGCGCAATCTCAAAGGTGAACGCATCACCGTCCCACTCTTTGCCAGTAAACACCTTCTTGAGGCCAAAGTCGGCTGCTTCAACCTGAACCTTAGTACCCTCCTCGTACACGTTTGTAAAGGTGAGGTTGGCAGAGCTGTCCTTATCGACGCTTGCAACGAGCTGGCCATCATCGCCACGCTCCACATTCACCACCACTAGACGCGGAGTGGTGTCATAGGTCAAATCAATATCGGACCCAGCTTGCTCTGCCACGTCAAAGTAATAGGTGCCCTCACTCTTGAACGTTATGTTGCCGAAATAATTGCTATGCGCTTCATCTTCGTCAGTGATGGTCAAGCTGTCAGCGTTATCAGGAAGCAGGATGCTCCCGTTGTCTATCGCGCTCTGTGTCGCATATCCATGGGCGGTCAGAGTGAATACGAATTCATCTTCACTTGTCCAATTACGCCCTACAAGCTGCTTCGTTACATCAAGGTATGTAGCGCCGTCCAACGTGGCGTCGTTTTCGCCATTCGAATCGTACGTATTCACAAAGGTCGTGTCGCCCGTAGTGTTAACGAGAACAGACTCAAGGATTCCGTCCTGATCAATGTCCTCCACTCTATAGGTAGACGTGAACACATTGCCCGAATAGGTCATATGCTCATCGAAGGCTTCTTCGTTCTCGGCAGGAACAACCTCTTTGATTTGGAGGGTGTAGACGCCTGGTTCGGTGAAGATAATTTTACCGAACTGAACCTTGCCATTGGCGTCATTGCTCATGACGGTCGGGCTGGGCAGAGTGACGCCATTAACCGGAGGTTCAGAAACCCCGTCAAGAGCGCCGATGCTTAGAATACTCAGCTCAAAGCTAAATTCGCCTTGCTGAAGCGGCGTCGAGCGATCGCCCTCGAGAACCTTGGTTATTTCAAGGGGAGTCTGTACTGCTTTATCGAGATTGAAGCTGTTGGTGAAGACCACTTCATTAACGGTGGCATCCTCCCCGACTGGGGTGAATACCGAATCGTCGTAAGAGCCCTTTTCAATCGAGTCAATGCTCGGAATGTATTCGTTTTTCTCCTCGTCAAATTGAACATTGATCGTCACTAAAAACGCAGTCGTATCGTACGTAAGTCCAGGAATCCGATTCTCCTCTGATGGGATTTCCTCAGTAATGATGTACTGGAAGTTCTTGGCGTTCTGCCCGTCCATATCAGAGGCCGTATATGTAATGTCTCGCAACAGCTCAATTCTGCTTACAGGAAGGTTGTCGGAACCAACACCGTTGGCATTCCCCTGAGCATAGGTCTTTCCCATCGGCGCCCCATCGACCGGTGTGACGTCGAAGTAGAACTGCCCCTTTGTCAGCTCGCCTCCCTCGAGAACCTTCTTGCCGTAAAGACTAATCGAGTTGTCTTGGTCAGTAGTCTGAGGAGTATAAACGTTTGTGAATGTTGGATTTGCTCCTTCCACAACCGTAGCAGAGAGCTCGCCCTTCATATTGTCAGTAACCTCAACAACGACAACCTTGTAGTCCTCGGCATAATACATGTTGGGGTCAGCATTTTCGGGCACAACTTCCCTAATTGCGAAACTGTAGCGCCCAGCAGCGTTGAACACAATGTCGCCGAAGGATTCCTTGTGGCCCTGGGAATTCGACGTGATTTCGATTCCATTCGCGTTATCGGGCAGTATTACGGATTTGCCTATGGCCTGATCAGTAAAGTCATCAGCACCAGACAGCTCGAAAGCGAAGGAGTCTTCCTCCTCCCACTCACGCCCAACGAGGTTTTTCGTTACCGACAGGTTGTCCGCACCGCTCAGCGTAACCGACTCCGGTTCGTATGTATTGGTAAAGACACCCGCGCCACCATCCGTAAGCTCGACGCCCTTAATCTCGGCAGAGACCTGGAGCTTACCAGCACCATTATCCGTCACGGTAAAGGTTACGCGAGCAGTGTCCGTACTGTAGGAAACACCCTGCGTGTCGGTGCCTTCGGCGGGCTGAGTCTCAGCCACGTCGTAGGCGTATGTACCGGCCTTGGAGAAGATAAAGCTACCAAACGAGAAGCCCTTATCCTCATCGGCGCCTGTCACCTTCGCCGTCGTATCCTGGGGCATAGCAGCCTCAAGATCGTCTTCGGACACAGTGGAACGCTCGGCGTTAGGCGTCAGCGTGAACTCAAAGCTGTCCGTTTGCTTCCAATCGCGGCCGATAAGCCGCTTTTCGAAGTTGACGGAAGCCGGGTCTGCCGCAGACGCGTGGTAGCTGTTCACAAACGAGGCCGTAGGATAGGTGCTGGCATCATTGGTCTTGAAATCAGCGCTGTTATAGGTAGTCGATGCGCCGTCCTTTGTGACGGTAGTGACGGTGCTCATGGTACCGTCGCCATCGTTGGACACGGCGATCTGAACCGTTACCGGCTGGCCGTCATAGGTATAACCGTCCCCCTCTTGATGTTCGTCGGTTTCCGCAACGATGAAGGTAAACGTCTTGCCCGCGTCATCCTCGTCGAACGTCAGGTTGCCAATACCCTTCCACATGGCAGCGGTGCCGTCGGGGGCTCCCTGCTCGTTGGAAAGCACCGTCGTAGCTTCCGCTAGCTTGGCCGCGGAATCCGCGTCATCCTCAGGCGTGGTCACGGTGAAGTTAAACTGGTTGGCAGTGAGCGCGCGGCCGTTCAGCGTCTTGGAGAACCAGACGCCACCAGCCTCGCTGTCGTAGTCCATCGAGGACGCATAGGTGTTGGTAAAGGTAGCGGAACCGTTCGTGGTTACCGGGGCGGTGATGGTCAGCTGGCCGTCAACGTCCTTTACCTCGAACTGCACCTGATATGTATGGCTGTCATACTTCCATGCAGCATTGGGAGCATCCTGCTTCTCGGTGATGTTGAACGTATAGGTGCCCGGATGCGAGAAGGTCAGGTTGTCGAACTGGACGTTCTGCGAGCCATCCTTCTCGATGGCGGTCGTACTCCTCGAGGTGCCGTCGGCGTCGATGCCCGTCACCCAACCGTTGGTCACGGCGTCCGCAGTGCCTTTGTCAGCCGCCTCCATGATGAAGGTAAACTGCCCGTTGGCACCAGCAGCGCCATCAAGCTGCTTGGTGATCTTCAGCACGTTGGACACGCCCTCGGTGGTTATCGAGGAAGCCCGGTAGCTGTTGGTAAACGTAAAGCCGTTGCCGGTCACCGTGGCGATGACGTTGCCAGTCTTCTCGTCCTGCGTAACGGCGATGGTCACCTTCTTGGCCGACATGTCATACGTCATGCCCTGATATGTCACAGTCTGGGCGACATCGTCACGCACACCGTTGTCCAGAGCCTCTTGCGGAATATCCTCTGTTATCTGGTACTCGTACGTTTTGCCCACGTCGTCAATGCCGAACTCGATATCCGAGAATTCGATGGCACCGGTTCCGAGGTTGCCTGTACGGGTCTCGCCGGGCATGGGGGCGCCAGCAGTCACGGCAGTCAGGTTGAAATAGAAGTCGTTGATGTCAAGCACACTACCGGACGTAGCGTCGGTGAAGTTCTTGGTACCTGTAATGTTGGCATAGTCGACATCGTCGCCGCCGAAGGTGTTAACGAACGCCGCGGTGGCAGCGATCGGCCACTGGCTCTCATCCTCACCCGTGGAATCGCCCTTGTCATTGAACGTATTGTATATGGAGCCGATAGAAGCGCTGAGATTGCCGGCGCCGTCGTCGGTCACCTTGACCGTCACGCGGTACACAGCGTTGGAGTAGGCCAGGCCGTACTCGTCGCCCTCGGCCTCCTGTACCAGGTAGACATATGTCCCCACACGGTCATACTGGATAGAGCCAAACTGGAAGGCAACCTCCTGGTCCTCCGCATAATCGTTGCTGTTATCATTCGTCAACGTAACGGAAGCAACACCATCCTGCGCGCCCTCGGGAAGCGGCGCGCCCTCGCTAGAAGCAGCAGGCTTTAACGTGAAGGTGAAGCTCTCTCCGTCCTTCCAATCTCGTCCGGTCAGATTCTTTGTGCCTTTGATGCTGCCATCGGCCAAGCTGGTGGCAGCCACGGTGTATGCGTTGGTATACGCCACTTCAATGGTGTCATTAGATGCGACGGTGCCCTCTGCAATCGCACCGTTCTGGCTGGCGACGCCTTCAACCGTGTTGGAAGCGGTGTAGCCGTCAGCGGCGGTCTCAGTCACCGTAAAGCTGGTGTTGGCAGGAAGTCCGCTGATAACCACGCGCTCGCCGTTCTTAAGCGTGAGGGTGCCACCGTCGGAAATCTGACCGGTTGCGACAGGCTGGGCGCCGTCCTCAAGCTTCTGCACATTACCGTCGACAGCGAGCGGTTGGCCGGCAGCGTTGTACTTGACGTAATCGAAGTTTCCGGAAACGGTGGTATCCGCACCCCCGAAGTCGACGGTGTAGGTGAAGTCCTTGTCGTTGTGCTCGGCACCAGTGTTGCCCCAGTCAACGGTCTTGCTGATCTGCAGCGAGCCGGAAACCGGGTAGCTGATCTTACCGTTGTTGCCAAGCGAGACGGTCACGTCCGAACCGACCCAAGAAGGACTGATGGCATCCTTTGCAGTGCTCGTGGTGTTGTCGGACTTGGCGGCCTCAAACTCCGTAGCGCGCGTCAGGCGCGGAGAGCCCTTCTGGATGTAATACGTCCCGCTGTCAGAGTTGAACCGAACATATTGACCAAGTTGCCCCTCTTGTGCGGTAAAGGACACCCATTCAGTATGGAGACCGTTCTCAGCATAGTATGTGCGCTGATAGTAGTACGTGCTGCTAGGCGTGTAGCTTGTTGCAGGGTTGTTAGTATCCTCCGTCGCGTAGATAGGGGTGTCCTCGGTGAAGTAGTAGAAACTATTGGTATCTGCCGGCTGGAAGGTAGCCGTAGTGGTTCCCGCATCGCCCCTGCTATATGCATTGGAGAGGAAGTAGACGTTACCGTCATCGTCGATGTGACTGGAAATATAGTTCGCCGAAAGCTTCGACGCATCGATATTGTCGCCATCCATCACGTCAGACTTGAGCCCAACGGTGTAGAACACACGGATGGGGTATGCGTCGCGCACCGAAGTCGTAGTAGTCGTTTCACCGTCAACCGTCGTGGTATTCGCGGTATACAGACGAAGCGGCACCAGGTTGGACGGAATACGAACGGTAACGGTGTCGCCTTGCTCCAGTGTTGCTCCGTGGCTAACGGTGATTTCGATAGTGCTCAGATCATGATCGCCAGGATAGACGACCCCATCATCTGTACCGTTGCTGACGGTTCCCTGGAAGGTGTAGGTAGTAGAAACACCATCATCCGAGTTCGTGGATGACACCTGAGTGAACTCCTCGCCGGCAAAAACAATGGCCTTGAAGTTCTTTACTTCCATATAGCTGCCGAGAGTATCGGTAAACGTGAGGTAACCGACATTCTCACCACCGATGTTCGTCGTGCTCTCAATAGGTGACGTAGCTCCAGTGCCGAAATCGTCATAAATGGATTGGAAGACGTCATTCAGAGATTCCGCGTTATCCGCTGCAAAGTAGTAATCGCCGTCGGCACGTTCGCCCAAGGTGCAGTTATCAGAAAAATCAGCTCGGCTACTATCTGTATTGTGGGATTGAGCAGTGGGATAATTGCTCGATACCGCGTTCATGAAGTAGTTTGCGTCGTGGGTGGTGTTTCCGGTGCCGGTCAAATCGTTTGGATCAGCACCCTGGAACACGCCAATGGAGTAAACGGTGACCCCGTCTGCTTTCATCTCCCGCGAAGTATTGACGGACTTGCCCGCGTTATCGTTCTCGACGCGCTGGCCGCTGCCAGGCATACCGTCGGTGAAGAAGATGACCACCTTTTTGGCATCGCTGCGGGCGCCGTCGCCCACACCGCCATTTTGGCTGCCATCTATGATGCTCTGGGCCATTTCAAAGCCCTTATCGGCTTCCGTACCTCCGCTATAGGTTAACCCGGTTACATAGTCCTTCAGGTCGGTAGCATTAGCGCCTTGGGTGCAATTAATGAAGTACTGTTGATCGCGCCAGCCACCCGTGCTAAATGCAGAGGCGTTATCAGAATACGAAACGATAGAAACGCGATGCTGTTGCGAGGCATCCTTGCCCGCGTTCTCATCGGCAACGGTATCAATGAAGTTGGTGACCGCGGCCTCCATAGCCTGATCGATACGAGTTCTGCCCGTAGTCGAACGCGTATAGAACTGGATGTGGGAGTCATCGGGATCTTGCGCACCCGTCTTGGGATAAACCCGGTCACCGGTATCCGCACGACGCCAACCCCAATCCGGGTCCTCAAGTATTCCCCAGCCACCAAAATTATGGCGCTCAACTTGAACGTACGTTCCATCATCATCCTGAATATAGTACGTCCCATTATCTCTAATGCTATACGCTTCGCTGTATTCGTAGCTCGTCAAATAGCTATCGTCCATCGAGCCGGAGCGATCGAGAACGAGCACAATATCGAGCGGCTGGTTGATAGTGGTCTGACCGGAAATGTTCGCCGCGGAAGACAATGCCGAGAGCCCGACGAGCGCGGCGTTCTCGTCGTTCTCGATCTTGAACGTCGGCTCGCCGCTCGTACTGGTCAGCTGGACATCGTCGCTGTACACGGACTTGTCGGTCCAGATGCGGCCGGTGTTTTTGGTGGAGTCGCCCCCCTGCGTGGAAACACCGGTTCCGTCAGTGTTGCTATACCACGTGTCATGCGTGTCGGGGTCTGAAATCCAGACACCCGTTTCAGCCGCGCGGGCAATACCTGCAAAGGACACTACCGACACTGCCAGCAACAGTGCCGACAGCACGCCGATCAGGCCCACCCGCCTAACTTTGGCGGAAGTGCGAGGCGTCTCACCAAAGATTACTCTTTTGAGACGCCCCCCCCCCGCAACTTATTTCGTCCAGAGCTTGCCATGACTACCATCCTTCACTCTCAGTGCACGTTACGTTTACTGTGCATTTCGTGCACATCCACCGTTTTGGCACAGCGATAGATAGTCAAATTCTAGGCAGCGTCACCTTGACAATCATCAAATCATTTTGTACCCCCTCTCTCCGAACTTGCTTAAATTGCAAGTCGGGCGGCGGCATATACCTGCGAAGAACCGTTCACCGATAATTCGCCGGCCACTTGTCACATTCGTAACATCAGACGTCGCGCTGCTACCCCTTTGTCTTAACTTCAACGGGCGCCACAACCGCGGCACCGTCGGCCACAAACTCCATCTCGCACGAACCTAAGCACGCTCAGATTCCTTCGATACAGCTTCTCAGGATGTCTCTCAGTAAAAAATGCAGCTTTTCAGGACGAGTTTTTCAGAAAATTGCAGCTTTTTAGAGATTCGCTACTACGAGCGTCCCTTGGAGGGACGGCACCGGTGCCCTCTATACATGCCATGGGTGAGCGACGCCCGCCCACCGTCAACATGCGAGCTGGCTAACATGTGGCAAAACACACGCTCGTCCTCGCGTATGGTCCTATCTTGTAGCAATCCACACGCTCGGACCGTCAAAAACGACCCCTGAGCGTGTGAATTGCCGCAATTCTGAAAACGAGCGTGTGATTTGCCACAATTTATGCAGCCACGCGAAGCTGCCACCACGTTACACGAGCTCACAGCCCGCCCCGCCACCTCGCACAGGCACCTCGCCGCCATGGCCACGCAGCCACTCCGCCGCCCCACGCAAGCCCGCCGCCACCTCGCCGCCGCACGCTCGTCCCCGCCCACAAAAACGAGGGCCGAGCCATCAGGCCCGACCCCCACAAGTCACAACAATGTCCTCAGGCCAACATCCTCAGACGCTAGTCCCATGCCTCGCGGCCCTTAAGAGCGCGCAGGCCAATGTCGTGGCGAAGCGTCTTGCCCTCGAACTCAATCTTCTCGCAGGCCTCGTATGCCAGGTTGCGCGCAGCCTCGAAGGTGTCGCCCAGCGCAGTCACCGCAAGCACACGGCCGCCGTTGGTCACCAGCTCGCCCGCCTCGTTCACAGCAGTGCCGGCGTGGTACACCGTCACGTCGTCCATAGCAGCGGCATCCTCGACGCCCGTGATGACCTTGCCCTTCTCGTAGCTGCCCGGATATCCCGCAGAGGTAAGCACCACGGCCACAGCCCACTTGTCACTCCACGAGAGCTCGACCTCGTCCAGATGCTGCTCAGCACAGGCCAGCATGACCTCTACCAGGTCGTTCTGCAGGCGCGGAAGGATGACCTGCGTCTCGGGGTCACCGAAGCGCGCGTTGAACTCCAGCACCTTCGGCCCGGCAGGGGTCAGCATGAAGCCGCCATACAGGCAGCCGCGGTAGTCGATGCCCTCGGCGGCGAGCTCGACCACCACGTCAACCATGATCTGTTCCATGGTGGCGTGCTCCTCGTCGGTGACGATGGGCACCGGGCTGTAGACGCCCATGCCGCCGGTGTTGGGCCCGCGGTCGCCCTCAAGCGCACGCTTGTGATCCTGCGAGGTCGCCATGGGACGCACGGTCTTGCCGTCGGTAAAAGCCAGCAGCGAACACTCCGGACCGGTGAGCATCTCCTCGATAACCACCGTGGAGCCAGCCTCGCCAAACGCACCGGCGAAGCACTCGTGCACAGCCTCCTCGGCCTGGGCAAGCTCGGTGGCCACCACGACGCCCTTACCCGCAGCAAGGCCGTCGGCCTTCACGACCAGCGGGGCCCCCTGCTCGCGCACGTAGGCGAGCGCGCTTTCCTCGTCGGTGAAGGAGCCGTATGCAGCCGTCGGCACGCCCGCGCGCTCCATGACCTGCTTGGAGAAGAGCTTGGAGCCCTCCATCTGCGCGCCGGCGGCGCCAGGACCAAAGCAGGGGATTCCCGCCTCGCGAACGGCGTCGGCAACGCCTACGACCAGCGGAGCCTCGGGGCCGATGACAACCAGCCCGCAGCCCATCTCACGCGCGAACTCTGCCACGGCGGCGGGGTCGTTCTCGTTCAGATCGACGTTCTCGCCCACCTCGAGCGTGCCGCCATTGCCCGGAGCGATGTACAGCGTGCCACAATGCGCGGACTCGGTGAGCTTCTTGGCAAGGGCATGCTCGCGCCCACCACTTCCAAGCAGCAGGATATCGATGGTCTGGGACGCTTCAATCATGGTGAGCTCCTTGTCAGTCGATCGGCCGATGCGCTCCGTCGTCCAAAGCGGTACCGCACGCCTTGAATAGCACATCTGTATCATATGAGATTGCGCGCCCGGCCGTGCCGAAGACTTGAGAAGCCAGAAATCTCAGCGAAATCGACCGCTGCCGCGCTTTAAGAAGAAAGGCCGGGGTCGCCGACCTTTCCACCAATTCATTTGTACGGCCCGCCAAGGACAGCGGCGTTAGAACTGCGGCGTCAGGTACTCCGCAATGCCGTCCAGCTCGGGCGCGTGCAGCGCCTCGGGATAGCAGAAGATGCCGATGGCGCCGTTGCCCACATGCGTGGCAATCACCGGCCCGATCGTGGCCTCGGTGATCATGCGAACGCTCGCCCCGGTCTTCTCCAGCGCCTCGCGAATCTTGCTGGCCTTCTCCGCTGCGTTGGTGTGCAGCAGGTAGTAGACCATGGGCCCCTTCTCCTGCGCGAGCGCGGCCACATGCTTGGCCATGAAGGAGATGGCGTTCTTGACGCCCTTTGCCTTGTGCTCGACCTCGATGCTCCCGTCCTCAAGCAGGCCGATGACCAGCTTGATGTTCAACAGCGAGGTCACAAAACCCTGGGCCTTCGTGGCGCGCCCGCCCTTCACGAGGTTCTCGAGCGTGTCGGGCACGAAGTGCAGGGCAAACCCCGCGCGCATCTGCGAGATATGCTCGATCGCCTCGTCGATCGTGCCGCCCTTCTGCGCAATGACGGCAGCCTCGAGCACCATGGCGCCCTCGCCCACCGTGGCATGGCGGCTGTCTACGACCTCCAGGCGCACGCCCTCGGGAAGCTGCGAGGCAATCGTACGCGCGCTCTCGATGGTCGCCGAAAGCGCCCGCGCAAGGTGAATCGAAAGGATCTGCGTGTATCCCTCGTCGATGAGTTCCTGGTAGACCGCCAAGAAGTCGCCCGGCGTAGGCTGGGAGGTCTGCGGCAGGGCGCCACTGCCGTCCATAAGGCGCAGCAGTTCGGGCGTGGAGATGTCCACGCCGTCCCGATAATCCTTCCCCTGGAACAGCACGTGG
Organism: Collinsella sp. An2; assembly: GCF_002160065.1. Lineage (GTDB taxonomy): Bacteria > Actinomycetota > Coriobacteriia > Coriobacteriales > Coriobacteriaceae > Limicola. The sequence continues at coordinate 78,827 of NZ_NFJW01000002.1, forward strand.
AGCGGGACGATCCGAATGTTCAGGCGCTGCGCCAGCTCCAGCGGGATGTCGGACGCGCTATCGGTGACGACGGCAAAGCTATTCATGGCACTCCTTGCTCTCTGCAGCTTGTGGTGTTGAGCCGCCGGGTCGCGCCGCAGGCCCGGCAGCGGCGCCGGGACTCCCCCGAAGTCGCGCGGCGCAAAAGGGCCAAGGCCGCGTTGGCCTTGGCCCTTTGGTGTTACCAAGAGCGGTTGATGGTCTGGTCGCGGTCCGGTCCGACCGACACGAAGGATACGCGCGTATGCGAGAGCCGCTCGACCAGCGCCACGTAATCCTGCGCTGCCTGCGGAAGCTCTTCGAAGCTGCGGCAGCCGGTGATGTCGCAGCACCAACCGGGTACTTCCTCGTAGACCGGCACGGCATGGGCGAAGACGCTCTCGTGCTCGGGCACCGTGGTGTAGCGCACGCCGTCGCACTCATAGGCCACGCACACCTTGATGGTGTCGAAGGCCGAGAGCACGTCGAGCTTGGTGAGGGCGATGTCCGTCAGCCCGTTCACGCGCGCGGAGTAGTTGGCGATCACGCCGTCAAACCATCCGCATCGACGACGGCGGCCGGTGGTCACACCGTACTCGTAGCCGTTCTCGGTGAGGGTGTGGCCCTCCTCGGTCTCATAGGCAAGCTCGGTGGGCATGGGGCCCATACCCACGCGGGTGATGTAGGCTTTCATGATGCCCAGCACGCGGTCGATGTTCTTCATGCCCACGCCCGAGCCCGTCACGGCGCCGCCGGCGGTGCAGTTGGACGAGGTCACATAGGGATAGGTGCCATGGTCGATGTCGAGCAGCGTCGCCTGCGCGCCCTCGAACAGGATGCTCTTGCCCTGCTCCACAAGGTCGTTGAGCAGAAGGCCGCTCTCGCAAATGTAGGGACGCAGCCGCTCGGCCATGGGCAGGTACTCGTCGCAGATCTGCTCGACGGTATAGGTTGGCATATTGAAGAGCTTCTCGAGCTGCGGATTCACGCGATCGAGCGCGCGGCCCAGCTTGTCGCGGAAGACCTGCTCGTCAAGCATGTCCTGCATGCGCAGGCCCACGCGAGCCATCTTGTCCTGGTAGCACGGGCCAATGCCGCGACGCGTGGTGCCGATGTTGTGATCGCCCAGCAGCTGCTCGAAGGCGCCGTCGAGGTCCATGTGATACGGCATGATGATGTGCGCGTTGCCCGAGACCTTGAGGTTCGCGGTCGAGACCCCGTCATGCTCAAACATGTCGATCTCTTCAAGCAGGACCTTCGGGTTCACCACGCAGCCGTTGCCGATCACCGAGATGCACTCGGGATACATGATGCCCGAGGGCACCTGGTGGAGACCGTACTTCTTGTCGCCCACCACAATGGTATGCCCGGCGTTGTTACCGCCCTGATAGCGCACGACGCAGTCGTAGTCCCCGGCGATCAGGTCGCAGATCTTGCCCTTGCCCTCATCGCCCCACTGGGTTCCGACCAACACTGTCGACGGCATGATGCATCTCCTTCTAAACCGTCGTTCCGGCCCGCGGGCCGGACGAGAAGCGTTCTTATTCGTACGCGCGGCTCGCGTGCAGCGCAAAGCGCGCGTCGACTCAACCTCTTCATTATATCCATCGGCACGAATGCTAACCGTAGACGCTCGGCAGGTGGCAGCAATCGTGCCTGTAGGCGCAAGGCGCCATAGGTGCGGCGGCAGCGCAGGCGACGCTGCGAAACGTCGCCGCGGGGCGGCGCTGCGCTACCCCGTCCCCTGCCGCGGAGCGCGGCGGAGCCGTTAGTCGTGCACGCCATCCAGCTCGTAGAACTTCGTGGACGCCGGCAGGAACATGAGGTCCACGTCGCCGATGGGGCCGGAACGGTTCTTGGCCACGATGACGCGCGTCACGCCCTCGTCCGGTCGGTCGTCGCGGCTCGCCTCCTGCTCGTCGCTCGAGCGGTCCAGGAACATGACGATGTCGGCGTCCTGCTCGATCGAGCCCGATTCGCGCAGGTCCGAAAGCTGGGGTCGCTTACCGGTACGGCTCTCGACCGCACGCGAGAGCTGAGAGAGCGCGATAAGCGGAATTTCCAGGTCTTTTGCCATGATCTTGAGGCCACGGCTCATCTCCGAGACCTCAACCGCGCGGTTCTCGGCGCGGCGTCCCGGAGGCGGGCTCACCAGCTGCAGGTAGTCCAGGATGATGACGGCCTTCTCTTTGTTGTGCAGCATGCGGCGCGCCTTGGCGCGGATCTCGGTCACCGTGGTGCCGGGCGTGTCGTCGATGAGGATGTCGAGCTTCGAGAGCTCCTGCGTCGCCTCGTTGATGTTGGCCCACTGCTCGGGCGAGATGCGGCCGGTGCGGAAGTCCGAGATGGACAGCATCGCGTGCGCACAGATGAGACGCTGGGCGATTTCCTTGCCGCTCATCTCGAGCGAGAAGAAACCGACGGTGAAACCCGCCGCGGCGGCATTCAGCGCCAGGTTGAGTGCGAACGAGGTTTTACCCACAGCAGGACGCGCGCCGATGATGATGAGCTGGCCCTCGCGGAAGCCCAGCAGCAAGCGGTCCAGGCTGGGAAAGCCCGTGGGCACGCCATGCGCCTGGCCGCCGGCGGCGCACACCTCCGAAGCCTCGTTGTACGCCTCGATCATGAACTCGGTGAGCGACTTGTACGAGCTGGACACCTCGCGCTCCGTCACCGACAGCAGCATACTCTCGGCGCGCTCGACAACCTCCTTGGTGTCAAGCGGTGCATCGTAGGCCAGGGCGTTGATCTGGTTTGTGGCGCCGATGATCTCGCGGAGCATCGAGTCGCGCCGCACAATACCGGCATGGTGCTGCCAGTTCACCAGCGCGATCGTGTTGCCCACGAGCTCCAGGATGTACGCCTCTCCGCCAACCTGCGCCAGCGTCCCCTCCGACGTGAGGTAGTCGATCAGCGAGATCGAGTCGATGGGGATGCTGCGCTCGTTCATCTCCATCATGGCGGTAAAGAGCGTGCGATGCGACGGACGATAGAAGTCGTCGGGGCGAAGCTCCGAGATGGCATCGGAGACCACCTCGGGCGAAAGAATCATGGCAGCGAGCACGTTGGCCTCTGCCTCGGCGTTGTTGGGCAGCCCCTGGCGCGCGCCGCGGTCGGACGCGCCGGCGGGCGTCCACGCGTAATCGCTGTACTCGTTTGTCGATGCGTCCATGTGCACTCCTTGCGTCGGGCAGTCCCCCGCCTAGAACGGCAGCGCGCGGTAACGATGGTGCGGGGTCGGCAGGCCCCCGAGGCAAAGCCCTGGGAACAGCCACGGCACCGATGTCGTTTACAGCCAGGCACATCCCGGCCCCACGTCCGTCCTTAGCTGGGGAGCACCCATGGTACGGTATCCGCACGTCAGGCGAACAGGCCTGCGCAGCGGGTTTTTCTTTCCACACCGCCCTGTCGATAACCTTGCGCGACAACCCTGCGCAAATAGTGGTTTTCAACGTTATCCACAATTTTGGTTGCCTATTGTGACTAGTTTTCCACAGCCAAGCGTCTGACCTGCGATTATTCAGTTTGACGCTCTTCTTACTGCGCTTTTACCAAATGCTATTTGTGCATTTTGTGAACTCGCAGGTAAAGAATACCTTCTTATACATTGCGCAGGAAAACACCATCGCTTGCTAAAGCATATGCTCGCGCGATTCGCTGTGTACAACGTCTGTTCGGTGATGACTTTTCCCGACATTCCGCAAACGACCTGTGGATTTCTTCTCTGCCGATTTTGTCAAGTGAAAACCTTGTTGAAGTCCTGCCTCAACGGCTTTTTAATAACCCCGCAGGCGCGCCGGGCCTCCCTACTCCGTCCAGCACTGGACGCCGGACAGACGGGTCATGCCCAAGCTCTCCTGCAAGGCAAACGAAGCCGCGTTGTCGATTACAACCTGGCCGAACGGTACCCTGCCCGCCGCCAGCATGCGATTGACCGCATGAGCCTCGAGCTCTGTCGCATAGCCGTGACGCCGATGCTCGGGAAAGACCTCGAGCATGCCGATCGCCGACTCGTCGTGCTCGCCGATAAAACCCACAAGATCGCCCTGGGCGTTGTAGCCGCCCCACACCCAGCCGTCTGCGAGGTGGCGGGCTATATCCTCCTCGGGAAGCATGTCGTAGTGCGCCGCGACAACTGCGAGGTCGCCAGGACCGAGCTGCCGAATGTCGAGCGTACCCGCCAACGGCAGCGGATGCTCGCGCTCATAGAGACAGATGTTGTAGCAAGAGCCCCGCGAAACGGGAAAGCCCAGCGCCCGGGCCTGACGGGCATCATGCGTCATGAGTATGGGGCGCTCATCGCGCGGAAGCCGGGCGGCGTCATGCAACGTCGTGCCGCCCACAAGAAGGGGCATGCTGCCGATACGCTCCGCTGCGGACGCGTCCTGTGCGGCGAGGAAATACATCCCCGACCCCGTCGTTCGCACGAGCACGCCGTCGGCGCCCACATAGAGATAGTCGGCACGGCCGAGGCACAGCATCTCAGCCAAGGTCACGAGCTCGCGCGGGTCGGGCTGGGACGCAATGAAGGCAAGGGCGCGCTGCAGGTTATCGGAAGCTGTCGGGGCTACTGCTGGGATCGCTGCCGCTGCTGTCGGCTTTGACTCCGTACGCTGAGCTTGGTCACACGTGAAACACTCGGCGTCGAGCATATTCCTCGACGCGTCTTTTGCCGCCGCGCTCTCTGCAGTCTCACATTTCGTCCTAGAAGGCTCCTCCGGCTTATCGCCCATTTGCACGCTCCCCCGCCATACCTCGTTGATTGCAGAAGCATACACAATACTAAAGAACCGCCGATCCACGCCGGAAGCACAAGACAGGAACACATGGATGGGCTGGGAGGGTTGTCCCCGCATCCAGCGCTGAGAGGGCATCCTGGCCCTGCCCAGAGCTGCGGCCGACCTTGCCCCCGGCCAGAACCGCTGGCCATCCCGACCAGAGCCGTGGACCATCCAGACCAGAGCCGCGGGCCATCCCTACCAGAGCCGAGGACCATCCAGACCAGAGCTGCGGGCCGCGCCGACCAGGCCTTTCGACATGATTCTTCCAGGGGAGACCTCTCCGCGTCTTTTGAAGTCCTCGATTTGGACGTTTTTGAGCCCTAAAACGGCCAAATCTAGGACTTCGTTTGAACAGGACGAGATACACGCGCTCACAACTAAACGCTGACCCCCTATCAGCCATCGGCTCAACCCTCTTGCCGTCATCTGACCGACCCTCCCCCAGCCTCTCCAGCTAGCCTCCTCCAACTTCTCCCGCCGCCCCTCCACCAGCCTCTCCCGCCAGCCCTCCTCCAACTACTCCTCAGCCTCTCGCCGATACGCTGCCCAATAAGCCCTTGCGCTCCATCGCACTAAAGCGTAAAGTCTCAACTGCTTTGCTCGACACTTTAGTTAACTAAAGTACTACCTTGAAAGGCCTCAGATGATGGACATGTCTACCACGCCCACGCGCCGCAGGTTTACGCTGATTGCCTGCTTCGCCACCCTTCTTTGCGCCGTCGCGCTGCTGGCCGGCTGCAATTCCTCTGCACCGGCCAACGATGCCGCCGGATCTGCCGACACCGATGCTGCAACCGAGGACACCGGCGCCGCAGCTACCGGCACCCTGATCGTGGGCTTCGACCAGTCCTATCCGCCGTACGGCTTCGTGGGCGATGACGGCGAATTCACCGGCTTCGACCTTGACCTTGCCGCCGCCGTGGCTAAGAAGGAGGGCTGGAACGTCCAGTACGAGGCCATCGACTGGGATGCCAAGGACACCCTGCTTAACTCGGGCGCCATCAACTGCATCTGGAACGGATTCACCATGGAAGGCCGCGAGGACGATTACACCTTCTCCGAGCCCTACATGCTGAACGAGCAGGTTGTCGTCGTGCGCGCCGACAGCGACATCGAAAGCCTTGACGATCTGGCCGGCAAGACGGTCATCACCCAGGTCGACTCCGCCGCGCTCGACGTGCTCGAGGGCGACAAGGCCGACCTCGCCGCCACCTTCGCGTCGCTTGAGCAGATCGGCGACTACAACACCGCCTTCATGCAGCTCGAGTCCGGCGCCGTCGACGCCGTGGCCTGCGATCTCTCCATCGCTGCCTACCAGCTTGCCGCCAACCCGGACGCCTACGTGCAGCTTGACGAGGCCCTCTCCTCCGAGCACTACGCCGTCGGCTTCAAGCTGGGCGACACCGAGACCGCCGACGCCGTGACCGAGGCGCTGCGCGAGCTCAACAAGGACGGCACCGTCAAGGAGCTCTGCGACAAGTACGCCGAGTACGGTCTGTCCTACGACAACTGGGTCCTGGAGTAAACAGGTGCGCGGCCGGCGGCGAGGTGCCCCGGCCGCGCTTTCCCGCCGTCGAGGACGGGGCCATTCGTCATGCTCTATGCTTGGGTGACGGATGACCCCGTTCCCCATGTTGGGAACACGTCCACCCCGTCGCCGGCCATCGACACCCGAGGGCCGCCACGTACCAAAGGAGACACATGGACATCGCCACCATGCTGCAGATGCTCTTCGAAGGCTTCCTGGTGAGCATGCAGATCTTCGCGTTTACGCTGGTCGGCGCCGTGCCGCTGGGCATCGTCGTCGCGCTGCTGCGCATGAGCCGCATCGCGCCGGTACGCCTCATCACGCGCCTCTACATCTCCGTGATGCGCGGCACGCCTCTTATGCTGCAGATGTTTGCCATCTACTTCGCGCCGTACTACGTGTTTGGCATCCAGCTTTCAACCGATTCCAAGTGGTATGCGACCATCGTCGCGTTCATCGTGAACTATGCCGCCTACTTCGCCGAGATCTACCGCTCGGGCATCCAATCCATTCCGCGCGGCCAATACGAGGCCGCCGAGGTGCTGGGCTACTCGCGGGTGCAGACCTTCGTGCACATCGTGCTGCCCCAGGTGGTCAAGCGCATCCTTCCCGCCATGGGCAACGAGGTCATTACGCTGGTGAAAGACACCTCCCTGGCCTTCTCAATCGGCGTGGCCGAGATGTTCTCCACCGCCAAGGCCCTCGTCGCCTCACAGGTAAGCATGCTGCCCTTCGCCATCGCCGCCGCGTTCTACTGGGTCTTCAACCTCATTGTCGAGATGGTCTTGAACGCAATTGAGAAGCGCCTGGACTACTACCACGACTAGCTCACCTAGCCCCGCCGACGGCGCCGCCCGCGCCGGGCGAGACTGCGCCCCTTCATTCAGCCTTCTTCTCGAGGAGTCATCATGACCGCATCACAGCAGACCTCCCCCGCACCCGTCGTGACACTTTCTGGCGCCCGCAAGGCGTTTGGTGACAACGAGGTGCTGCGCGGCGTGTCGCTCGCCGTCAAGCCGGGCGAGGTCGTCGCCATCATCGGGCCGTCGGGCGGCGGCAAGTCGACGCTGCTGCGCTGCCTCACCCTGCTGGAGACGCTCGACGCCGGCTCGCTGAGCTACGGCGACCTCACTGTCGCGCAGGACGAGGGCGGACGCACGCGCTATGTTAAAGGTCCCGAGCTCAAGCAGGCCCGCGACCGCTTTGGCCTGGTGTTTCAGAACTACAACCTGTTCCCGCACATGACTGTCATGAAAAACATCTCCGACGCGCCTATTCGCGTGCAGAAGCGTCCACGAGCAGAGGCTGAGGCCGAGGCGCGCGCCCTCATTGCGAAGATGGGGCTTGAAGGCTGCGAGGAAAAGGTGCCGTGCCAGCTTTCGGGAGGTCAGCAGCAGCGTGTGAGCATTGCCCGTGCGCTGGCCATGAACCCCGAGGTACTGTACTTCGACGAGCCCACGAGTGCCCTGGACCCCGAGCTCACGGCAGAGGTGCTGCGCGTTATCAAGGAGCTTGCCGCGGAAAACATGACCATGGTCATCGTGACCCACGAGATGGGCTTTGCACGCGACGTCGCGGACCGCGTCATCTTTATGGACGGCGGCGTCATTGCCGAGGAAGGTCCGGCGAGCCAGGTCATCGATCACCCGCGCGAGGCCCGTACCCGTGCGTTCCTGAGTCGCCTGGAAGAGTAAGCGAACTTGCGACAAGAGTACAGAACAAGGTAGACAGCAGGCCCGGGGCATCCGCGTGCGCAACGGATGCCCCGGGCCTTGAACACGATGCATCATAACCACCGAGCGCAACCCCGAAGATGTCTCCGACGCGCCAGGGCTTCATCGATGCCGTTCTGGTCTTCAGCAGCGGACAGTATGCACGTCCGCGGCGCCCCTCAGGACTCAGAGGCAGCAAAAGGAATTGGATGTGTGCAAAAACGCCCGTTTTGTACGACTGGAATCTCCCATCTGGCTCTGGCCGACCCTCGCATCGGCAAAACGCCAGGTAAATATCTGCATAAACAGCTTGTAAAACTGCATATCGGAATCCAGTCGTACAAAACGCCGATTTTTACACACAACAGGAGTCGTTTTCTACCCCGCCCGGGTTTCCCAGGTGCCCCAGGTTGCCACGAACGTCGAGGGCAAACGCCTAGCGGCGGCGCCCGAAGTTTGCGACAAGCTGAGTCAGGGAAAACCCTGCGCTGAGGCGCCCGAGATTGCCTTGAACGAGGAGGGAACGCACCCCGGACAGTTGGCCTCGGCGCCCTGAGCGCCCGAGATTGCGAGCGACAAGCCCACCCCACCTGGCTTTCCCAGGTGCCCCAGGTTGCCACGAAAGCCGAGGGCGTACGCCTGACGGCGGCGCCCGAAGGCTTGAGCGGCAAGATGGGGTGCCTGGGAAAGCCAGGCTATTCGGTGCGGAGAGCGGTGACCGGATCCTTCTTCGCCGCCATCCGGCTGGGCGCCAGCCCCGCCACAAGCGACAGCACGACCGAGATGATCACAAGCGCGATACCCGGTCCAACCGGCACAGCAGCCAGGTTCTCCACGCCGGCAACCTGGTAGATGATCGCATTCACCGGAATATCCAGCAGCACGGTCACGCCCACGCCCAGAAGACCCGACACCAGTCCGATGATGAACGTCTCGGCGGTAAAGATGCGACTCACGTCGCGTTTGGAAGCACCGATGGCGCGCAGGATGCCGATCTCCTTCGTACGCTCGAGCACGCTGATGTACGTAATGATGCCGATCATGATGGAGCTCACCACGAGCGAGATCGCCACGAACGCAATGAGGATGTAGGTCAGCGCGTTCACGATGTCGGTCACACTCGACATGAGCATGCCTACGATGTCGGTGTACTGAATCTCGGTACCCTCGCCGTCAGCGCGAATCTGCTCGTTGTAGTCGGAGATGAGGTTGTCGATGTACTCCTTCGCTTCAAAGTCCACCGGGTAGATGCTGATCTGCGACGGGTCGTCGAGGTCGGCCTTGCCGAGTGTCTCCAGGTTGCCGTCGTAGGTGGCGTTATCCGTCTGGTCGGCCATACGCTCGGAGAAGGCAGAGGCGGTCTCGTCGTCGGACATGCCCGACGAGCGCATCTCGTCCACATACGCCTGAATCTGCTGACCCTGCTCGCCCGGCATCTGAGCAACCATCGCCTCGATCTGGTCCATCGTGAGGCTTGTCCCCACGTCGTCCGAGAACGGAAGTCCGGTAAACACGTCGGTGGTGGGGTCGGCCTCCTGGGCCTGGACCACGGGGCTCGCGTTGACCTGGTCGATCACATGCTCGATGAGCTCGGGCGTATAGAGCACCATGCCCCAGTTGGAGAGACTCGAATCCTCAGTCTGCTGCGCGATGCCCACGACGTGGAGCTCTTCGGCGTTGTTCACCACATCGGTCATAAAGGCGTCGTCGTCGCTCATGTCTGCCCAGGTCCCGTCGTCCTGCTGGGCGTACTTCGAGCTTTCGGGCACCAGCTTGAACGTGAGCCCCATGAGGTCGTCGTAGGTGTACGAGCTCGACTCCACCGAGTCGACCGAGCGGCCGGCGATGACATCCGCCATCATGCCGCGCAGGTCGCTTTGGTCCAGCAGGCCCAGCGCGTAGAGCGTGTAGTCGGAAATCCGGCCGTTCTCATCGGTAAGAATCACGACCTCGTCCCAGTTCTGGGGCTCATGCCCCGCCACCATGGTGAAGTCGCGCGACCACGCGTCGCGGTTGGGCAAAAGCTCGTGGAAGGCGTCGTAGCTTGAACCCATGGAGGACATCATCTCGGTCTGTGTCTCGCCCGACGTCGAGATGCCAAGGGCGTCCAGGACCGTGGCGGGATTCACCTGCACCGGTCCCTTCGACGTGTCGCTCGCATACACGTTGAGCGGCGTGTCGTAGGTGTACTTGATCGCCGTCACCTGGTCGTCGATATCGTCCGGGTTAGAGTCGAGCCAGGCCTTGATGGCCTTCATGTCGTTCTCGTTGGCGCCGTCAGCCACGCTCGAGACCATGTCGGTCACGAGGTCCTTCGACTCGACCGTGCCGTCGGCCGCGCGGCGCGTGACGTCGGCCGCAGCGCCCATCATCGAGCTCATCATGCTCGAAAGGTCGACGCTCGTCTCCTGAATGGTGAGCGGGTAGCTCCCCATGGTGGATTCCTCGGTCTCGGCAATGTAGTTCTGCGCGCCGTCGGAAAGCGACAGGATGAGCGCGATGCCGATGATGCCGATCGACCCTGCAAACGCCGTGAGGAACGTGCGGCCCTTCTTGGTCATGAGGTTGGTGAACGACAGCGAGAGCGCCGAGCGGAAGCCCATGGAGCGCTTGCCTTTCCTGGCGTCCTCGACGGCATGCTGCTGAATCTGTTCGGGGGTGAGCCGCTCCGCCTCGGAGTCTACCGGGCGCGAGTCGCTGGTAATGAGGCCGTCCTGGATGCGCACGATGCGGTCGGAGTATCCCTCGGCGAGCTGCGGGTTGTGCGTGACCATGATGACGAGGCGATCCCGGCTGAGCTTTTTCAAGATCTCCATGACCTCGACGGAGGTCTCAGTGTCAAGGGCGCCCGTGGGCTCGTCTGCCAGGATGATCTCGGGGTTGTTCACGATGGCGCGGGCGATGGCGACGCGCTGCATCTGACCGCCCGACAGCTGGTTGGGCTTCTTGTGCATCTGCTCGGCCAGGCCCACCTGCGCAAGCGCCTCTTCGGCGCGGCGGCGGCGCTCGGCCTTTGGCGTGCCCGAGAGTACCAGCGCCATCTCGACGTTGGCGATGACCGTCTGATGCGGAATGAGGTTGTAGCTCTGGAATACGAAGCCCACCGAGTGGTTGCGGTACGTATCCCAGTCGCGGTCGTGGTAGCTCTTGGTGGACCTGCCGTTGATAACCAGGTCGCCACGGGTGTATTGGTCCAGTCCGCCGATGATGTTGAGCAGCGTCGTCTTGCCGCAGCCGGACTGGCCGAGGATGCTCACAAACTCCTGGTCGCGAAACGTGACGCTGATGCCCTTAAGCGCGTGGACCACAGAGTCGCCCGACGGATAGTCTTTGGTGATGCCTTTGAGTTCAAGCACGATAGGCCCTTCTTGTAGAGACGATGCGGCGGCGCAGATAAGACGTGGCATGTGCCAGCGCGCAGAGATAGCCCGCCCCAGCAGGCACAGGCATGTCGCCGCAACAATATTGATGTATGGTACCCATTTTTCGCGCAGGACGTGGCACCCACATGGCTTGGCTATACTTAAGTCCCGCTCCCACCCTGGTTCCCCGTGGTGCCAGATGCCTTGACCTGCCAAATCGTGCCACATCAACGACTGCAGGAAAGGTGCGATGACGTGGAGCGAAGCACCGAACAGGCGACGACGAAAGAGGGCGCGGCATGAGCAAGGTCACCGGGCGCGAGCGCAAGGCGCGCAAAGACAACGCCGGACCCTGTCCCATCATGCGTTCGTGCGGCGGCTGCGCGTGGCTGGGCATGCCCTACCGCAAACAGCTTGCACACAAGCACGAGGCCATGACGGAGCTCTTCGCGCCGCTCTTTACGCGGCTTCGGTGGAACGTCGAAATCGAGCCCGTCCTGGGCATGCGCGTGCTTGCAGACGGCGAGCGGGAACAGGAAGGCTACCGCCCTCTTCGCGATGCCGTAGTCACCACCGATGATGGCAAACTGCCCGCGCCCCGAGGATTTCGCCACAAGGCGGCAACCCCGTTTGCGCCCGGCCCCAAGGGAACGTTGCGCTGCGGCTTCTTCGCCCGAGGAACCCACACGATCGTTCCTGCCACCACGTGCGCCGTCGAGGCCCCCGGAGCGCGTGAAATCCTGCGCGGGGTCGCCCGGGTCGCACAGGCCTGCGGCGTCACCGCCTATGCCGAAGACGTTCGCCGCGGCATGCTGCGCCACGCCGTGGTTCGCATGGGGTGGCGTACCGACGATGCCATGCTCACGGTGGTCACCGCCCACCGCGACCTCGCCCGCCTGGATGAGTTCACCCAGGCGCTCGCTGAGCTCTCGCCCCGGCTGGTCACCGTCGCACAGAATATAAACCCCCGGCCTGGCAACGCCATCCTGGGGCCCGGCACCCGAACACTTGCCGGACAGGATCGCATGCAGGACCGGCTGCTGGGCTGCACCTTCGAGATCTCTCCCACGGCGTTCTATCAAACGAATCCCCAACAGACGGAAGTCCTCTACCAGCTGGCCATCGACGGCATGGATCTTCGCGACGGAGACGTGCTCATGGATGCCTACTGCGGCAGCGGTACCATTGGCCTGTGCGCGCTGCAGGAAGCGCAGGAAGTTGGGCGCTCCGTGCGTCTGACGGGCGTCGAGCGCAACCAGGCGGGCATCGCTGACGCGCAACGCAATGCCCAGGTCAACCATCTGGAAGACCGTGCGGAGTTCGTCGCAGAGGACGCCACCGCCTTCATGAAGCGCGCTGCTACGGAAGGCCGAAGCATCGACGTGCTTGCCATGGACCCGCCGCGTGCAGGCTCGACCCCGGAGTTCTTGGACGCCGCTGTGGCGCTTGGCCCGCGGCGCATTGTCTACATCAGCTGCAACCCCACCACCCAGGCGCGCGATCTGGAAACGCTGGCCGCCGGCGGATATCGACTTGAGCGCCTGACCCCGGTGGATATGTTCCCGCACACCGACCACGTCGAAACCGTCGCCGTGCTCACGCGAGGCTAGGCGCTTGTTCCGCGTGCGCGGGCAACGCCGTCGGAATGGCGAAGGGCGAAAGGCGCCGCGCGTTTGCAGCAGCCGAAACGCCACCGGAACGCGGATGCAGCATAGCTTGTTCACGTTCAAACCGTTCGCGCCGCGCTGAGCGGCGCCCGCGAACCCCTCACGGCGCACCTAAATGGCCCGTCCACGCTGTACCTACGATTGTTCGTTTCGGTTTTATGCAGTTTATTGGAGACTTGGCGAGTAGACACCTCATTTGGGCCCTGGAATCCTGCGGTTTTGTTGGCGAGATCGGCCGTCTACTCGAGGATTCCCGAACTAACTGCATAAAAACGAAACGAGTTTCGCAGCCCGCCCAAAAAACCTCGACATCCCCCCACCGGACTGCCCCGCGGCGGCCGTCGCAGCAGCCGCGGGACAGCTGCGCCCAACATGACACGCCGCTCTTAGCCGGTGGCAAGGGCCTCCAGCCAGGCGAGGTAAACGCTTGGATAATGCCCTGCGAGCAGACGCAGGGGATTTGCTGCTGCGACAACGGCCGCAGCATGTGCGACGGCAACCGGGTCGGCCAGCGAGTCCGGAGAGACCAGGATGCCAGAGAGCTCGTCCAACAGCGTCTCGACCTCACTTGGAGACATCGGCTCGTGCGCGCACAAAACCCCAGTGAGCGCCCGATACGCCTCCCGCATACCAGCCGCGTCCTCCGCCGACGCACCGGACGGCATACCTATGGACACGTCGCGCCCAAAGCGAACGTATCCCCAGGTGGCCAGCGGCAGGCGCGGTACCAGATCTGCCGTGTTCACCACGTTGACGATGGTGTCGTAGCGCGCGGAGCGGGCCGAGGCGTCCGTGGTTGAGCAAGGCGCGGCGAAGGTGTAGCCAAGCGCTTCGTCGTCGGCACCCCACTGCGCGCCCACGTCGCCGTCGATGGCGCGCGCCGCAACCATGCCGGCAATCGCGCCGCCTCGGCTGTGGCCGCAGGTAAGCACGGTGACGGCATCTCCCTGCGCGTGCGCGGCGTCCACCCACCGCCCGACTTCTCCGGCAATCTCGTCTGCCAGCACCCGGTAGCCCGGGTGGTCACCCGAGGAGGACAGGTCGGCGTTGCTTAGCCACTCGGACCCATAGCTCCCGCGCACGGCAACCACGATGACCGAACGCGAACCATCATCGCCGCTCGCCGCGAGGCGGCGGCGTGCGACGGTATAGGCTCCCAGGTCCTCGTCCTGCGTAAACACGTTGAGCACCTGGTCGGCAACCTCGCTTCGAAAGCGATAGGAATCGGTCGAGACCTCGGAGAAGCCCAGTTGTTCCAGCGCCTGCTCCATGTAGGCAGGACCTTGGCTTCCCTCCTGATAATGCCCCGACTCCGAGTAGGCAAGCGTCGAGAGCGCGGCACAGGTGAGGGCAAGCTCGCTGTTCCACGATGCCGACGCGCGCCCAAACCAGGCGTCGTCCCATGTGACGCGCAGCTCGTGCTCGCCTGGAACATCGAGCAACGTCAAGGTGAGCGGCACTTCGCGCGCGGAGCGCAACGCTTCGGGCGTTGTCCGGTCCAGAGGCGCAGGAAGGCCCTGTGCCTCGGCGACGGCAGCGCACTTGACCTGATACCGCAGAACAAGGCCGAATCCCAGCGCGAGCCCTACAACCAGCAACGCCATGCCGGCAGCCGCCATGGCACGCCGCACCATACGACGAAAACCACCCTGTTGCATGCCGCTGCGGAGCATCGGGACCTCTCCTTGCCTGACTGCCTCACATCATGAGCATACGGAAGGATTATGGATGCGCCGTGGGCATACCCTTACGCTTTTATAAGGTTTTAAGAGCACGGCAGCCGGAGCAGGCAGATGTCCGCGTCGCGGGGATGCCACGGGCAGCGACTTCCCCGCAACGCCGCATCTCTCTGAAAGCCTTGTCCTAGGCGCCCTGCGCGAGCTCGGAGGCGCTCAGCTCGCGGCCAAGCGTGTAATAGACGTGCTCGCCGGCGCAGCGCTTGCAGTAGGTGTGCCCGTCGCGCTCGACGCCGCGCCCGTCGTGCACGCGCTCGCCACACACCTCGCACACCTGCGTGGCGCGAGGGCGACCGGGCAGGTCGAACTCGCGGAAATCCGGCAAGTCGACCTCGTTGACGCAAAACAGGTCGTTATCTGAGATGCCGGCAAAGAAGGCAAGCATCTCATCTTTGCCGTGCGGCGCCTTCGGCACGTCCGGTCGCTGGGTGATACGAATGGCCTTGTTGCTCGCCAGGTCGAGGAAGCTCGCCGCCATGATGCCATAGTCGTACCACTTGAGCCGGCGACGCCCCAGATGGCAGTTGGCCACCGAGATGACTGCGTCGGCCAGGCATCGGTCGCACTCGACAAACGCCACGAGGTCGCGATAGGTGTCGGGGTCCTCAATGTGGAAGTAGTCCATGGCCACGCGCGCCATACGCGTACCAATGACCTGACCTGCGCAAAGATGGCCGTGGAAGGCGACGGCGCGGTCCAGGTCTTCTTCAAACGTGCGTTTGAGCATGGTGTTCCTTTCGTTGTATCGTGCCGCAGCCGCCGGGGGATGCGGGCAGGTGGAGGCGCAGCGGCAGTGCGGCGGCTAGCGCGGGGCGCAACCGCGAGGACAGCGCGACGACCGGCGCGGCATGCGACCGCGAGGGCAGCGCGACAACCGGCGCGGCATGCGACCGCAAGGGCAGCATGCGGCGACCCGGGACAGCGCGGCCGTTAAGGCAGCGCGCAGCACCTAGGCTGCAGCACCGCCTTTGAGCGCACGCAGATCGCACACGCCGGACACCGCAAGTGCTTCGAGCAGCGTGTCGCGGTCGCGGTTCATGATGAGCTCCTGCGGGAAGTGAATCTCTTCCAGCAAGCGCTTGGCGCACGGGTAGTCGCCGATAGCGGGTGCGATATGGGCGTCGCTCGACACGCAGATGCCCACGCCCAGCTCGGCACAGCGCACTGCGATGTCTCGACATGCCTGATGGTGCCTGCCCGCACCTTCCAGGCTGTGGTTGTTGATCTCGATGAGCTTTCCCTGCTCCTTGGCGCAGCCCAGGACCTCATCCAAGTCGTAGGGAATGCCCGAGCGGCCCGTGTGCCCCAGCACGAACACCTTGGGGTTCTGCAGCACACACACATACATCTCGGTCGTTTGCGCCAACGTAGCATCGGCGGCAAAATCGCCGTTGTGAACGCTCGCTACCAGGTAGTCGAGCGATTCCACCACCCGGTCGTACAGCGTCCAGTCGCGACGGAAGCGCTTGCCCACGATGGACTCGGGCACATGAACGTCCTGGCCAAAGAGCCCGCCCTCGAGCGACACGATATCGGCCTCGGCGCCGCGCAGCAGCGTCACGCCGTCCCACACACGCGGCCACACGACCTGGTTGTAGAAAAACTGGAAGTTGCGAATATCGGGCTCAGGGAAAAGCATCGAGCTCATATGGTCTGCCGAGCCCAGAAGCTCCAGGCCTGCCGCCCGCGCCGCGGCAACGTTTTCGCCGATGGTCGAGTATGCGTGGCGCGAGAACAGCGTATGCGTATGGATGTCCGTCGCGATGGTGTAGGACATTGCATCCTCCTCGGTCGACTGGTCGGTATGGTCTATGAGTCGCACCTGGGCGTAAACGTGCCGGCCATGGACTTCACACGTCATCGCGGCCGGCGCGTTTTCCCAAGACAAATACCCTACTTGGCGCAGACTCCGTAGTCCTGGGCCAGACGCTGCCAGGCCGGCAGCGAGCGCTCGATGACCTCGGGCGCGACGCAGTAGCCCACGCGCACCCAGCCGGTCACGCCAAAGCTGTTGGATGGCACCGGCAGCAGCTCGTAGGCGCGAGCGCGCTCGCAGAATGCCTCGGCATCGGGCTCGAGGGCACGCACCCACAGGTAGAAGGCCCCGTCGGGCTCCACGTAGGTATACCCAAAGGAGGAAAGCGCCTTCGTAAGCGTCTCACGATTGCGCGCATAGGCCTCGACGTTGACCGGCTCGTCCACGCAATCGACCACCACGCGTTGGAAGAGTGCCGGGGCACACACGAAACCCAGTGCACGCGCCGAGCCCGCGACAGCGGCCATGACGCGGCGGGCGCCCTCGCTCACCTGCGGCACCAGCACCCAACCGACGCGCTCGCCCGGAAGCGACAGGGACTTGCTGTAGGAGTAGCACACCACGGTGTGCTCGTAGATGCTCGGAACCCAGGGAACCTCGGCACCATAGGTGAGCTCGCGATACGGCTCGTCGGAGATGAGGACCACCGGCTGCGGATGGCCCAAGCCCTCCGTGCGGCGGGCATTCTCCTTCTCGAGCACCGCCGCGAGCGCCTCGAGCGTTGCACGCGTGTAGACCGCGCCTGTGGGGTTGTTGGGCGAGTCCACGATCACCGCCGCCGTCCGCGGCGTGATGGCGCGCTCGACCGCAACCGGGTCAAGCTGGAAGGTCTCGGGATCCGCGGGCACCTCGACACAGACGGCGCCAGCGGTCTCGATCCACACGCGATACTCGGGGAAATACGGTGCGATCACAATGATCTCGTCGCCCGGTGTGGTCACGGCGTGGACCGCGCAGGAGACCGACGCGGCCGCGCCGACCGTCATGAACACGTCTTGCGCCGTGTACGAGCAGCCAAAGCGCCGGTTGAGGGACGAAGCAACCGCCTCGCGCGCCGCGGGAAGACCCGGAGCGGGCGTATATCCGTGCAGCTCCGCCGGCGGCACCTCGGCAAGCGAGCGCTCGATGGATGCACGCACGGCGTCGGGCGCAGGAATGCTCGGATTTCCCAGGCTGAAGTCGAACACCTTGTCCGCCCCGATCTGTGCTTTGCGCTCGTTCGCGTAGGTGAAGATCTCACGGATGACCGAGCTCTCGACCCCGTATCCATACATGGCCTCGTTGATCATGGCTGCTCCTTAGCTTGTTTGTGTATCCCGCCCATCATACGCCAATCCACCGTGCACCAGGCACGGTCGCGCGGCGCCGATACCGCAATGACCCAATCTACGACAACGGCCCGCTGCCGCCTTCTCACCGAAAGACAACAGCGGGCCGAACTAACCCTGTAGCGGAGGACGGGGCCTATACCTCGTCGTCCTGAGCTTCTGCAGCGTCAGAGGCATCAGAAGCTTCCGGTGAGGCAGGCTCCTCCGAAGATGCCCCCTCCTCGGCAGCCATGCTCGCGGCTGCGTAGCGGGCGGCATCCTCCGCAAGCTCCTCGTCGCTCATGCGCGGCTTGCGTGCGGATGCGGCCTGCTTGGGCTCGTCCTCGCCCGCCGTCCGGTGCTCCTGCTCGTGGGCAAGGTACTCGTCCCACTTGTTATCAAGCAGCGCCTCGACCGCGTCGCCCTCGACCGTCTCGCGCTCAAGCAGGACGTCCGCCATCAGCTGCAGCTGGTCGCGACGCTCCTCCAAAATCGCCTCGGCGCGGCGGTGTGCCTCACGCATGATGCGCTGCACCTCAACGTCGATGCGGCGCGCGGTCTCCTCGGAGTAGTTCTCGTGGTCAGCGTAGTCGCGACCCAAGAACACCTGGTGCTGAGCCTCGCCGAAGACCATGGTTCCCAGCTCTTCGCTCATGCCCAAGCGCGTGACCATCTCGCGGGCCATCTTCGTGGCGCGCTCAAGGTCGTTCGAAGCGCCCGACGTGATGTCGTCGCACATGAGCTCCTCGGCCACGCGGCCGCCCAAGAACACGGCAAGCTCGTCGAGCATCTCGTTTTTGGTCTTGAGGAAGTGGTCCTCGGTGGGCAGCTGCAGGGTGTAGCCCAAAGCCTGGCCGCGGCTCACGATCGAGATCTTGTGCACCGGATCCGAATGCTCCAGGATGTGTCCCACCAGCGCGTGTCCACTCTCGTGGAAGGCGATCGTGGTGCGCTCCTGCTTCGTCATGACGCGGCTCTTGCGCTGCGGGCCGGCGATAACGCGCTCCATGGACTCCTCGACCTCCGACATGGAGATGAGCGGCTTCTTGCGGCGCGCCGCCAGAAGTGCGGCCTCGTTCATGAGGTTCGCCAGGTCGGCGCCGGTAAATCCAACGGTGAGCTGCGCGAGCTTGTCGAATTTCACGTCGTCGGCAAGCGGCTTGTTACGGCCGTGGACGCGCAGAATCTGCTCGCGGCCCGCGACGTCGGGGCGGTCGACCGTGATCTGGCGGTCAAAGCGGCCGGGACGCAGTAACGCAGGGTCCAGGATGTCGGGGCGGTTCGTTGCGGCGATGAGAATCACGCTCTCGCTCTCCTCGAAGCCGTCCATCTCCACCAGCAGCTGGTTCAGAGTCTGTTCGCGCTCATCGTGACCGCCGCCCAAGCCGGCGCCGCGCTGGCGGCCGACCGCGTCGATCTCGTCGATGAAGATGATCGAGGGAGCCTGCGCCTTCGCCTCCTTGAAGAGGTCGCGCACGCGGGACGCGCCCACGCCCACGAACATCTCTACGAAGTCTGAGCCCGAGATGGAGAAGAATGGAACCCCCGCCTCACCGGCAACGGCCTTTGCGAGCAGCGTCTTGCCGGTGCCTGGAGGGCCCACGAGCAGTACGCCACGGGGAATCTTCGCGCCGAGCTTGCGATAGCGCTCGGGATTCGCCAGGAAGTCGCGCACCTCCTCGAGCTCTTCCACCGCCTCGTCAATGCCCGCCACGTCCTTGAACTTGACCTTGGGACGAGTCTCCTCGTTGGTCTTGGCGTTCGTCTTACCAAACTGCATGGTCTTGCTGTTCGCGCCCATCATCTGACGCAGGAAGTAGAACATGAGCACGATGAGCAACACGGTGGGCAGCACGCTCACCAAGAAGTCGCTCCAGAAGTCGGGATTGCTCGTGTCCACTTCATAGGTGGTGTCGGGGTGCTTCGCCATGAGCTCCGCCAGCGAGTCCGACCCGACATAGGTCGATTTGAACTGGACAAGCTCATCGTCCTTCGAGGTATTGGCGTCGTCCGGCCAATATTCACCCGTCACCGAGCCGTTCGCAACCGTATAGGTCAGGCTGTCGACGCGGTTGTCCTCGATGGCGCTTACCAGCTGGTTGGTCGGAATCTCCTGAACCTGGTCTCCCCCGCCAAAGCCCGGGCCCATGTTGAAGAACATGTAAGCCAACAATACGCAGGCCAGCAGGAAATAGAGCCATGTGGCGCGCGAAGGCGGACGGCGCGGGCCGCGGTCGCCGCGATTGCCCTTGCCACCAAGCAGCATGTCGTCGAAGTTGCCAAGCAGCGGGTCGCCGGACGGACGCCGATTCGAACCGCTGCGCCTGTCGTCGCGGTCGTCGCGGTTACCTCGACTGTCTCGGTCACCTCGGTCGGTCGAGGTCTTCGAATCCCCCGAGGTGCTCGGCTTCTCGTCTTTATGCGAGCCGTCGCCCTCGGCAAGGAGAGCGACGGCCTCTAGATCGTCATGGATACGAAACGTCATCTACGAATAAACCTCCGGTTTGAGAATGCCCACGTAGGGGAGATTGCGATACCGCTCGGCGAAGTCCAGGCCATAGCCCACCACGAAGGCGTCCGGGCAATGGGTGCCCACGTACTTGGGATTGATCGCCGCCTGCTTGCCCTCGATGTCCTTCCAGAGGAACGTCGCCACCTCGATCGAGGCGGGATGACGGCTGGAGAGGTTCTTCATGAGGTACTTGAGCGTAAGACCCGAGTCAAGAATGTCCTCGACGATGAGCACGTCGCGACCCTTGATATCCATATCCAGGTCTTTGACGATACGCACAATACCCGAGCTCTTCGCCTTGTCGCCGTAGCTGGACACAGCCATGAAGTCGATGGACAGCGGCACGTCGATGGCGCGCATGAGATCGCCCATGAAGACCACCGCGCCGCGCAGCACGGCGATGAGCACGAGGTCCTTGCCCTGGTAATCCTGGGAAATCTGCTGACCCAGGCGTTTCACGATGGCCGCGATCTCCTCCTCAGAGAACAAAACGGTTTCGACATCGGGATGCACGGTGCTCATGGATACCCTTTCTGTTGCGAGAAACGATCGCGCCTCGGGCCGCGGCAACGAAAGCAGGGCCCAGATCGACGTGGTCAAGGTGTACCCGTATATAGTACCAGCAAGACCAGCGATACAACGGCAGCCGCTTTACAGACACCAGGTAAACAACCGTGACAGGTGGCTGTGTAGCCGTGACGCTCGTCCGCGCGGGCGCAGCCTAGAGATAGATCGCTCATCCCCCGAAGTTACGTACCGTCGATGTGCGTTACATACCGGCAACGTAAGTTGCGTACCGGCAGCGCGAGTTACGTACCTCAAAATAAAGTTAGACGAACAAATCGGCCGTTTCTCCCCTGTTTTTGGACGAGAAGCGGCCGATTCACGCTCGCAATTTAAGTCGGCGGCACGTAACTTGAAACGACGGCACGCAATTCGAAGCGGCGGCACGCAGCGTGAAAACACGACACGTAACTCGAGTCGATGGCGCACAACGCAGCTTGGCAGCCCTGACGCACTCAGTGCACAACATGAAAGCGTGGCACGCAACGTGCGTCGGCGGCGTCCCTCGTTACGATATCGAGCGGAGAGTAAGCTTGACGAGCACCCTCGTTGCCGCCGTGCACTTGAAGCGGTCGTCCAGTCGAAGGCCTCCCAGCCACACCACCGTGCCACTGGGCGCGGTACGAACCACCGGAACGAGCGGGCGCTCGGCCACGGGAACCTGTTCCTCTCCCAGAATGTCCGACACCTTCTTCGTACGACCATGCATGCCCAACGGGCACATGAGGTCGCCCGGCGCCGGAGCATCGACCCACAGTCGTGCCGACAACGCTTCTGCAGGAAGTCCCTCGCCCGCTTCTTTAAGGCGCACAAGGTCGGACTCGGCATATCCCAACGACGCTGCATCCACAAACGCGACACGCGCATGTGCAACGGACGCGGTCGTAGATGCAGGTACCGCCGTATCGGCAGGCCGCTCTTGTTGTGATTCGCCGGCACTTCCAGACACGTCGGCCTGTGCAAGCCGCTGGACCTCTTCGCGGGCGAGGGCCACAGCATCGGTTCCTGCCGGCACACGCAACAGCTCCGCCGTGAGCGTCGCCTCATTTGCCAGAGCCATGCGACCCGGAACCGCCAGCCATCCTGCCACAAGCGTCTCCCGCGCATCGGCTGTACGCAGGGCGAGCGTCCCAAACTCCATGCGGGCGTCGATGCCGTTCGGCAGCGTCAGCGATCCCTCACCCGCGGCAACACAGGCAAGAACGGCTTCCACGTGGCGCATCTCAAGACGCGCCTCGGGATCGAGTGCCTTCACCGCCAGGCGCACCATGCGTCGGGCGATGGCGACCTCGGAAGCTGCAAGCCTTGTCGCATCCAGCACGACGAGCCCGTCCTGCTGTCGACGGATGCACGTGCGCAAGGCCCGCGCCGCGAGTTGCGACATGAAGGCGTCCTCGTCTCCCAAAATGTCACAGGTCGCGCCGATGATGCGCGGAAGGTTCTCGTTGCGCTGACGCGCCACGGGCAGCACGCGGTGACGCACGAAATTGCGCAGGTAGGTGGTGTCCTGGTTGGATTCGTCCTCACGCCACGATATGCCAGCCACCTCCAGGCGATGGCAAAGCTCTTCGTGGGTGTAGTCCAGCAGGGGGCGCACGATGATATTGCGGCGGCGAGGAATACTCGAGAGGCCCGCCGGACCCGAGCCCTTGATGGCATTCATGAAGAAGGTTTCCGCGCGATCGCTCGCCGTGTGCGCGGTCACGATACGCGCGGCCGTACGGGGACACCCCGCCTCCTGACACAGTTCGCGCACGTATCGGCGGGCGGCTGCATAGCGAACCTCCCGCGCGGCAGCCTCGAGGTTGCGCCCGCCCAGATCGCTAAACGAAGCATGCTCGACGCAGAGGGGCAGACCATAGCGTTCACAGAGCTCGCGCACGAAGGCCTCGTCGGCGTCCGACGCCGCACCCCTCAGATGGTGATTCACGTGCAGAACATGCAGGCGCTCGCGGGCGATGCGCGCCGGACCGCGACCATCCTGCAGGTCAAGCCGGGAGGTGCAAGCAAAGACCGTAAGCGCCGTAGAATCGGCGCCGCCCGACACCATAAGCACCACCGGCGCGGCGGACGTCCGTGAATCCGCGCTGCGTGCCGCCGCGGGCGTCCTCTGGATATAATGCTGTGCCACCGTTGGCATGAATCGCCTCCTTATCGCGTAGTCCACATTGTATCCTCCGGGGGATGAACGAACACCATGGCCCATCACGACCACACCCTGCACCTGCACATCCTTGGCAGCGGATCCAAGGGGAACTGCGCCCTTGTCGAAGGACCCGAGGGGCTCGTCATGATCGACTGTGGCTTCTCGCGGCGCGAGACCCTAAACCGCATGCATGAGTTGGGACTTGAGGAAACACAGGTGCGCGCGCTGCTCATCACCCATGAGCATGGCGACCACACGGGCGGCATGCCGGTGTGGTGCCGCCGCTTTGACGGCGAGGTCTTTGCAAGCGCCGGCACTCTGCAGGCGCGCAAGGCAACCGCCGAGGTCGATGCGCACGAGTTTATGCCGGGGGATGTTCTGCAGGTGGCAGGCTTGACGGTAGAGACCTTCCCCACCTCGCACGACGTGGTGAACCCCGTCGGCTTTCGTTTCTCATGTGGCGACGACGCCGTGGGGTTCGCAACCGATACCGGCTTTGTGACCCCAGGCGCACTCAGGCTCCTGCGCGACGCCCGCATCCTTGCAATCGAGAGCAACCACGACCTACCCATGCTGCGCACCGGCGACTACCCACGCTACCTGCAGGACCGCATTGCGAGCAACGAGGGACACCTCTCCAATGCCCAGGCAGCCGAAGCGGTGCGCGAGCTGGTGGGAGAACACACGCAGCAGCTTGTCGCCATGCACATCTCGCAGGAAAACAACCGTCTGAGCCTTGCCGTACGCGCACTTGCTGAAGCCCTGGGAGCGCAGCTTGACAATGAGCTTGGTTCCTCGGCGACCCTTGTGCGCCGCAACGGCCCCGACCTGCATATCCGTGCCGCCGGCCAGAATCGTCCCATCAGCGTGTGGTAACTGCCAGGCCAACCGATGCCGGACCAATCACTGTCAATCCCTTCAACAGGCAAAAGCCCCGGCGGGGAAATCCTCGCCGGGGCATATGCACGTCATGCTATTGAGAAGCGCCTAAAGGTCGATTGCCAGCTTGCGAATACCGATTGCTAGTCGATCGAGATCTTCGTGACGTTGCTCTTCTCCTGAATCTTCGGGACGGTGACCGTAAGCACGCCGTCGGCATACTTAGCAGACAGGCCCTCGCTTGCGGCGTCCTTCAGATATACGCCACGGGTCGCGCTGTAGGACGTGAACTCCTTCTGCAGGTAGTTCTTGTCCTTGTCCTCTTCCTTGTCCTGAACGTTGACGGAGATGGACAGACGACCCTCGTTGAGTTCGACGTCGATGTCGTCCTTGCTCACGCCCGTGAGATACGCCTTGACCTCATAGCCGGTACCCGTGTCCTCGACGTCGATGGGGAACGCCTTCGCAAGCGGCGCGTTCGCGAAGTCCATCATGTCGTCGAGTGCATCAAAGAGGCTCGTGGTGGGACGAATACCAAACATCGAACGATAAGGAATCATGCTAGCCATAATCAACCACTCCTTTTGTGGATTGCCTCGACCCTGCTTTGGCTGGTCGGGGACTTCTTTGGACACTGCTGTTATTCCCGCCTCAAACCATTTCATACATCTCATATCAAGTTTTTTAAGCGTCACAGTATCATCAAATTTAAGTCCTTGACACTTAGATTTGATGAACCTGCATTTTTGGTTAATGCCTCTACACACAGCGAGTGGTCCATTCCAGACCTTTAGAATAGGAAGAGTACTGTTTCGTTTCTGTCGAAGGATGCTATGGATACCCAAGCGAGGACAGAACGCACCCCACAGGGCGTGAATCAGCCGGACCGCAGCGTCCGCGCGCAGTCCGCCCCCACCCCTGAGCAGCCTCAGCCTCAACACCCGTGGCAAAGCGCCGATGCCCCGGCGGTCGCACCGTCGTCCGCATCCTATGCGCAGCCCACGGCGTCCACGCTTGCGACACCTGTCGAGCCCCAGGCGCCACGCCAGCCCTATCGGCACCATGCGGCGCATATTACTCAGGACCCCATCGTCGATGACGGCATCTCGTACCAGCATGCTCCCGACCCGCGAGGCGCGGCAACGGTGCCCGGCAGGCGCCATATGGGCACCGCAACCTCGGATCCTCAATACCTGCCGCCCACCGATCGACGTGGGCAGCGGCCCGCATCCGCTGCAGGTGGCGCTGGACCCCGCGGTGCGGGCGAACGACGCGCTCAGCTGCACTACGAGCGCTACCTCGAGACGCCCAAGCCTGGAAAAAGCATCTTCACCTCGCGCTACGAGCGGTCTCGCCGACGGAGCGCGCGCCTCGTGATCGTGGTGTTGGTACTTGCCGTGCTCGTGGGACTCGTTTGGTTCTTCTTCCTGCGCTAGCGGCGACGCACTGCAATCGGGAGCCACCATGTCTCAATCTCCAACGCCATATATCTATGCCGACAACGCTGCCACCACACCGCTGTCGCCCGTCGCGCTTGACGCCATGATGCCGTATCTCACAAGCACCTTTGGAAACCCCAGCGGCATCCACCGCATCGCACGCGACGCAGCCCGCGCACTCGAGGCGGCGCGGCGAGACGTTGCCTCGTGCCTAGGGGCAAACGCGGACGAGGTGTACTTCACCAGCGGCGGTTCCGAGTCGGACAACTGGGTGTTGCGCGCCGCCGTCGCACGATTCCGCGATCTCTGGGGCTCCAAGACCCCCGTGCGCGTAATCACCTCGGCCGTCGAGCACCATGCCATCTTGCACTGCTGTCGCGCACTCGAGCGCTCGGGCGTCGAAGTCACCTATCTTCCCGTGGATAACCAGGGCTTTGTCTCGGCCGACGACCTTGACCGAACGCTTACCGAGCTCGAGCGTGCCGATGCATCGGAGCATGAAGCCCCCGCCGCGGCACTCGTCTCAGTCATGCTCGCCAACAACGAGGTGGGCACCATCGAGGACATCGCCTCGCTGGCCGCGGTCGCCCACAGCCACGGCGTGCCCTTCCACACGGATGCCGTCCAGGCGGTTGGGCATATTCCCATCGACGTCCACGAGCTGGGCGTCGACGCGCTATCGCTTTCGGGTCACAAGTTCCACGGACCGCGCGGTGTGGGCGCCCTTTATCTGCGCGACGGCTTCTCGCTTCCTCCCCTCATTGAAGGAGGCGCGCAGGAGCGCGGCGAGCGTGCCGGCACCGAAAACGTCGCGGGCATCGTCGGCATGGCCGCGGCCCTCAAAACATGCGTGGATAACCTCGACGAGCGACGGGCACATGTGGCGCAGTTGCGCGACCGTCTTGTTGCGGGCATCGTTGGCGCTGTTGATGACGTGCGCCCGACTGGTCCATCCGACCCGTATCGTCGCCTGCCGAGCATCGCCTCGTTTATCTGCCACGACGTAGACGGCGAGCTGCTGGTCATGCTCCTCGACCGCGCGGGCGTGGCCGCAGCTACAGGGTCTGCCTGCTCGACCGGCTCGACCGACCCCTCGCACGTCGTGACCGCACTAGGCGTGACCGATCGGTCGTGGAACAGAGGAACGCTCCGCCTGTCCCTTGCCGACGACATTACCGATGCCGACGTCGACCTTCTGATAGAACGCGTGACGGCCATCATCAAGCGCGCCCGCACCATGAGCGCCATGAGCCAGATATCGCTGTAAATCCCCCGCAGCCGGCGACGCACGCCGCGTAAACCCACGAACCGGGGGGCTTAGGCAGCCATGCGAAGCCAGAAGGCACGCCTTGGGCAGCCGGCCGTCGGCATCGACCCCTCTCCTCGCTACAAAAAACGGGCACCCCGAAGAGTGCCCGCCCGAGTCATCTATGAACGTTGCGCGATGTACTACGACAGCAGCTTGCGGCCAGCAGCCTCGATCGCATCGATCTGCGCGTCGGCAGCCGCGGCGTCATCGCCCTTGGCAAAGATGTAGAGCTTGATCTTGGGCTCGGTGCCGGAAGGACGCACGATAGCCTTGTCGCCGCCCTCGAGGTCGAACTCGATGACGTTGGCCTTGGGCAGACCGTTCACGCCGGTCTTGTAATCCACGACGCCCTCGACCTTGGCGCCGGCGATTTCGGTCGGAGCCTCGGCGCGCAGGTTGGCCATGATGCCGGCCATCTTGTCGGCGCCCTCGGCACCCGGATACGACAGCGAGATGGTCTTGTTATGGTAGTAGCCGTACTTCTCGTACAGGTCGTGCATGGCCTGAACCAGGTTCTTGCCCTGCAGCTTGTAGTACTGGGCCATCTGGCAGATGAGCATCGAGGCGTTGACGGCGTCCTTGTCGCGCACGTGGTCGCCCGAGAGGTAGCCGTAGCTCTCCTCGAAACCAAAGATGAAGCGGTCGACCTCGCCCGCGTCGGACAGGCTCGTGATGATGTCGCCGATGTACTTGAAGCCCGTGAGGCAACGACGCATCTCGAAGCCATACTCGGCAGCGAGTGCATCGACCATGGCGGAGGACACGATGGTGGTCACTGCGACCTTCTTGGAGAGGTCCTCGCCGCGCTCAGCACGCATCTTGCAGATGTAGTCAAGCAGCAGCACGCCCATCTCGTTGCCGGTCAGCAGCGTGTAGTCGTCGCCATCCTGGCAGGCAACGCCCACGCGGTCGGCGTCGGGGTCGGTTGCGAGCAGCAGGTCGGGCTGGACCTCCTGGCACAGGTCGATGCCCTTCTGCATGGCCTCGCGGATCTCGGGGTTAGGATACGGGCAGGTCGGGAAGTTGCCGTCCGGGTCCTTCTGCTCGGGGACGATGGTGATATCGGTGATGCCCACCTTGTTGAGCACCGTGGTGACGGGGATGAGGCCCGTGCCGTTGAGCGGCGTATAGACAAGCTTGAGCGGAGCGCTGGCAACCTGCTCCTCGGTGAGGTTGCTCACCGACTTGTCGACCACGGCGTCGTAGTAGCGCTCGAGGCAGTCGTCGCCGATCCACTGGATCTTGCCCTGCTCGACGGCCTCATCGAAGTCCATGGTCTTGATGCCGTTCCACATATCGACGCCAGCGATGGCGGCGGAGATGGCGTCGGCGACCTCGGATGCGATCTGGCAGCCGTCGGGACCGTAGGCCTTATAGCCGTTGTACTGCGCGGGGTTATGCGAGGCGGTCACGCAGACGCCGCCCGAGCACTTGAGGTCGCGCACAGCCCAGGAAAGCGTTGGCACCGGGGAGATCTTAGGATACACCTTCGCAACGACGCCGTTGGCCGCAAAGATGGAAGCGGCGGTCTTGACGAACAGCTCGCCGTTGTTGCGGCTGTCGCGCGCGATGGCGACAGTGGGGTTCTCGAAGTTCTTGACGAGATACTCTGCGAAGCCCTGGGTGGCGCGACCGACCGTATAGATGTTCATACGGTTGGTGCCGGCTCCCAGCGTGCCACGAAGACCCGCCGTACCGAATTCAAGATCCTGGAAGAAGGCGTCGGTGATAGAATCCTCGTCACCGGACTCCTTCATGCTCTTAAGCTCAGCAAGAAGCTCTTCGTCTTTAACGTTGGCAAGCCACGCGTCAAGAAGCTCATGTACATCGACCATTTGGTGTGCCTTCCTTTCGAGCCACGATGATCCATCCTGCTGACCCGTGCACAGCAGCGATGGCGAGCGACAGGCGCTCTTACTTGCCATGATACGGCAAGCTTCGTGACGGAATCTCGACATACCGGCGAGCGTGGCGGATTGTAAGGCGGCAGGCAAAACACCTCGACGTGGGTCGATCGGCGCCAGCAATAGTGGGTTACTAAATGCGTGCCAGAAACTCGTTTCGTTTTTATGCAGTTGTTTTCGAAATTCCCGAGTAGACCGCCTTCTCAGGCCTCTGAATCCAGGGGCTTTGTCGGCGAAATCGGTCGTCTACTCGAGGGTTCCCAAACTAACTGCATAAAACCGAAACGAGTTTCTCACGGCTGGATTGTTTTGCGGCTACCAACGCTCCGCGTTTGCTTGAGGCTCGCGCCCCGAGCGGGGTTCGACCCCCGTAGGACCCCCTGATATGAAAAGACCTCGCCGTAGCGAGGTCAATAAGATCGATGGTGGAGGTTAGGGGGATCGAACCCCTGACCTCAGGCTTGCAAAGCCCGCGCTCTCCCAGCTGAGCTAAACCCCCAATGTAGTAATAAACACCCCAGCGGCGACTCGGCTCTCGCTGGGGTGTTTATTGCGAAAGGAATGGTGGACCTGACAAGATTCGAACTTGTGACCTCCCGGTTATCAGCCGGACGCTCTAACCAACTGAGCTACAGGTCCATCGCGCTCACAAATAATAGCCCAGAACATTCGAACGCGTCAACAACTTTTTTCAGATTCTTTCGGAGAATCTTCGAGGTTGTCGAAACCGCAGCATATCACCCATATCCACATAGCCGGGCACCACGTTGCCGGACTTTCCGGCGCGCGTCCGTAGCACCGAGAGAGCGGGAATTTTGGCACATTTTTCCAGCTGCTCTCATCGTGAGACGTCGGATTCATACACAGCACCCACCGACGCTACCAGCTATAACTCCCTACATCGAGAAACGGGTTAGATTCCTGCGAGGTTTTGGTAAGAAGCAGCGAGCATCCCGTTAGATGCCCGGGGTTACCCTCGCCTTCCACCGAGTGATGGGAGGAAGGTATGGACATCCGCAACCATCTCTACACCCTTTGGCGCACCTGCCGACGTGCGGTGCGCGACGGGCCCGTGAAGAAGGTAAGACAGCTCTGCGCGCGAACACAGCGTAACGAGACGCCGCCAGCGCCACCGTTGACGCATCAGCACAGGCACCGGCGCGGCATCGGAGCGCTCATAGCCGGCGCAACCATCCTGGGAGGACTTGCTCCTTTGCTCTGGAGCGCCTATGCCGCGCCCGGTACGGCCGTCATCGAACGCGTCGCCGAAAACGAGTTCGAGCCTTTGGGCTATGAGGCCTCAATCGACTTCACCGACATCGAGGTCATCGATGGATTCCAAGAGGTCCCAGACATCGGCGTCTACTACGACCACCGCGGCATCGGGGACCCAGGGGTCGGAGAGACCATCGACCCCGACGACCTTTATGGACAGGTCACAGGCACACCGGGTTTTGCCCTGGACGGCACCGACAGCAGTCTGAAAGGTCGCGCGGCGCTGCGCTACACCGGCGGCACCTATGGAAACGACCTCTACGACGCCATCGTCACCTTCGAGGACTGGAATGTTCTGGAACCGATCAACGGATGGGAGAGTCACTGGAGCTACGGCTTCCACGATGTCTTCCAGCCGGGCATCTATATCTCGAAGGACTACAAGGCGCAGTCCGATAAGGACACCGGGTATCAGAACTTCAACATCTACACGGTTGGTCTGGACGCACTGCAGGTGTCGGTCGAGTTTGTATATGCCGGCACGACCTCACCGTTCCCGGCTAAGGGCCATATGACGTGCATCGACCTGGATACGTTGCAGGCGTTCACCTTTGGCGGCGCCATTACGGGCGGACGCATCGTGGCCGAAAACGACCACCTCACCCTTGAGCGCGACGACACCTATGTCCAAAGTGCAGACACCGCGCTGTCCGTCGATTTCAGACACTCGCCAGACCAGTATAAGAACGGGCTTGTGGAGGTGTTCTACGACACCACCAAGGATGCAAACAACTTGGGCACTCCTATCGAGCTCTACTTCTATCCCGCGTGGTATGGTGATCGGGGCGATACCCAGGCCTTCTTTGCTATGACGAGCGACTTTCTCACGCTGCCGAACCCCAATGAGAATCCGTCTGGTCAAACCGATATCACCAAGACGGCCGACAAGACGTCGGGGGTCTCGATGGGCGACCATGTGGAGTATACGGTCGATTATCAGGCGCATGAGCAGGGTGTGAACTGCCGCCTGGGCTATCGCTATACCGCACTCGACATCGTTGACGTGTTGCCAGCCGAGATGCGCTATGTCGACGGCTCGGGCAAACTGCTCGATGGCGACGGCAATGACATCACCGAGCAGGCAGGTGTGGTCGTCTTTGAGGGAGACAACGAGCACCCGGTAGAGAATACCGTTCGATTTGAATTCGACCGCGACTACCTGTCCACGATGCCCATGACGGGCGAACACTATCGCTTTGTGTTTGCGGCGGAACTCACCGAATATCCTGCAGACGGCAGCCTTACCGTACGCAACAGCTCCTATGCGCTCATCAACAACACCGGCAACGTGCCCTCGAACAACGTCGATACCGAGCTGGTGAAGCCGGAGCTTGTCGTGGATAAATCGGCCGACGCCTATGAGTACGAGGTGGGCGATGTCGTGACCTACACCGTCGTCTATCAGCAAACCGCCGCGAACGCCCAGGCGCGCAACACGATCGTGTCCGACAACGTTCCCGAATACCTCGAACTCATTCCCGATAGCGTGAGTGCAACCGGCGTCAAAGATCTGCCGCCCGTCGAGGTCAACGCCAACGAATGGTCTATCGACTTCGACAAGTTCAACTACGGCGACGAGCTCGTGGTGACCTATCAGGCACGCGTCCGGCAATCGGGCGTAGGCAAAGAGGTCGTCAACAACGCGGGCATCCATGCGAACAACGCAGCCGATGCCGACGACCCCGTAGAGATCTATATCAATACGGCAAACATGGATATCTCGAAGGATGTTGATCGCTACGAAGGCTATGTCGGAGCAAGCGACCAATTCCCAGGATACTTCGAGTACACCGTCCGCGTCTCCAACACCCAGGCCGGCACGGTCGCTAACGACGTCGTCATCACCGACGACAGCCTGCCTGACGGCATGCGGCTGGGGCGCAACAACGACGGTTCCCTCATGATTGCCAGCATCACCGAAAACGGCACGACCGTCGAGGCGTCGTGGACAGGAGACCGTGCCGAGGGCACGCTGTCGGACATCTCGTATCGCATCGGCGACGACGACCATACGCATGACCAATACACGACCGTGACGCCCCACTGGAACCTCGATCCCGAGGGAAATGGGTGGCGCATGACAATCGACCACCTGGATTACGGCGTTGAGCTCACCATTGTCTATCGAGCCTGCCCGGAAGATGCGGTAGCGGGCTGGGAGGTCGTCAACAAGGCCGGCGTCGAGGCGGGCAACAGCCTGCCCGACGATGACACCGCCAAGGTGTGGATCAACCAGCCCCATCTTGTCGTCGAGAAGACAGCGAGCAACGACAGCTTCACCGTCAACGACGAGATTCTCTACCACGTTGTCGTCGACAACGAGACGCCGGGAACGCTGGGGAGAAACCTTGTCATCTCCGACCTGGCACACACCGAAGGTGTCGAGTTGCTGCGCGACACAATCAAGGTTTACGACAGCCGCGGAGAAGACATTACCGATGCCTGCACCGTCACCTACAAGCACAGCCCTCAAGGCGGCGAGACGTTCATAGTGGAGACGCACCGCAACATCGTTCATTCCGCAGACGAGCGACCTCTCTGGGAAGACGGCGAGCTGAAGAACGTCGACGGTAACAACCCCCTTGGTGTTGAAGGTGAGACGCAGGTCTCCGTTGAATACCGCGTGAAAATCAACGATTCCGAGCTTGCAGGACAGACCGTCGACAACACCGCCCTTGCCGTCACCGATGAGCCGAACACCCAAACAACCGACGATGAGGTCGTCGACGTCAAGGGACCGAGGCTTGTGGTGGACAAGAACTCCGACCAAGAGGTCTATCAGGCAGGCGAGACGGGACAATACACCCTTGTGGTGCGCCAAACCCGTGAAGACGTCGTTGCAAAACAGGTCGTTATCGTCGACAAGATGGACGAGGCGGGGCTCGCAAGCATCGTCGAGGGGTCCGTTGCGGCCACGGGACCTGACGGAGAGTCCATCGACGCCTCAGCGACGTATATAACCGACGAGGACACCGGAGACATCGTAGGCTTCGAGCTCGAAACGAACACCGACCTTGCTGATGAGGGAACCATCACCGTGACCTACGACGTCACCATGAAGACGGCAGGATCAATTCTGAATAACAAAGTCCAGGCCTCAGCCACCAATGCCATAGGTGCCGTCGACGAGCACGAGGTGCGCATCGTTGACCCCTACACGCAGGTGGCGCTCACCAAAGAGGCGGACAGCAACACGCACCGCATCGGCGAGACGGCTGTCTACACCGTAACCGCCGCCATAGCGGACCACCCTGCAAAGAACGTCGTCATACGCGACACGAGCCTGCCCGACACGATGCCGATCGACCTGAGAGGCATCGAGGTTGAGGTCGACGAGCGCGATGTCGACAACTTCCAGCTCGACGTCGATGGAAACGGCTTTGCCGTTCATCTGGGAGACCTGGACGCAGGCACGGTGGCACGCGTCGTCTACACCGCTCAGGTGCGCGACGAGCGTCTGATGGGTCAGTCCGTCGTCAACACGGCCATGCTCACTTCGGATTCGCTTGAAGATCCCCTCCGGGCCGATGCATATGTAACCGTTCCCGTCGATGAACCCGACGTTACCCTCACAAAAGATGTCGATCGCGACCAGATACACGTGGGCGAAACGGTCACCTACACCATCGAGGCGCAAGTTGCCGAAGGCACAGAGGGCGCCAAGAACGTCGTCATTGGAGATGCCAGCCTGCCCGATACCATGCCGATCGATATGGCAAGCATACATGCATGGCTTGACGGGCGTGAAATCGACCCGGTGACGGCGGATATCTCTGGCAACACCTTCACCATCGGCTTTGGAGACCTCCGGCAGCTGGAGTCCGTCCGCGTC
Organism: Collinsella sp. An2; assembly: GCF_002160065.1. Classification (GTDB taxonomy): domain Bacteria; phylum Actinomycetota; class Coriobacteriia; order Coriobacteriales; family Coriobacteriaceae; genus Limicola. Next base: position 112,614 of record NZ_NFJW01000002.1, read on the forward strand.
ACCTATCAGGCAACCGCCTCAGACGAAGGACTCGCCGGTACCGAGGTCGTCAATACGGCCACGCTCACGAGCGATAGCCTTGACGACCCGCTGACAGACACGGCAACAGTCAAGGTCGTCGACGAGACGCAGACCGTCCTGGACAAACAGGCGTCAGTAGACGAGGCCCAGGTTGGAGACACGATCACCTATACCGTGACCGTCGTCGCAGGCACCAACTTGACCGATGCGGTCATAACCGATTCGGACTTGCCGCGGGGCGTGGTGATCGACGAGCAGTCGATTGAGCTGACGGTGAACGGCGAGCGTATCGTCGCAGCCCCGACCATGGAAGGAACCGGATACACCGTACAGGTGGGAGACCTTGCTGCTGGAGACAAAGTCACGCTTACCTATCACGCCGCCGTCGAGGAAGACGTTGAGACCACACGGGCCGAGAACACGGCCACGCTCACCAGCCCCGACCTCGCAGAGCCTGTTGCCGACACCGAGACCGTCACAATCGCGGAGCCGGAACAGCCTGGCACCCAAGAACCCGACGACGAGCCGAAGGAACCGGACAAGCCCTCACAGGACGAGCCGGAACCTGAGGAGCCCGACGACGAGAAACCGAGTGACGAATCTCCAGAGCCAAGCGATGACAAGACGGCCGATCCGGAGGAGCCGACGAGCTCCGACGATGAGACGCCCAAAGCCTCGACGCCGACCAGCTCGAAGGAGCCCGGGAAGAACCTTGGCAAAACCGGCGACGTCACCGCTGGCATCATGCCCCTGGTAGGAGCCGCTGTCGCCCTTGCGGGGGCTGGAGGCATCTACGGATATCACCGTCATCGCCACCGCGATGACCAGGATACCTGGGGCATTCATCACACCTCGTAGCATCCGTATGCCGGCGCCGCAGAGTCCCCAATGGGCGCGGCGCCGGCCTTGGCAGGGCCCGGCGGGGTCGGAGCACTTCGACTCCGCCGGGCCCGGATATTGCACACCCTGGGAGTCGATATGTTCTCAACACCTACTATGGGGCGTCGCACATTCATCCTCTTGGCACCGTTTGCTGTTGCCGCGGCGGCGGGCGGCTGGCTCTGCGCACCTTACCTACAAGGCGAATGTGAATACGCACGAGTACGAGAAATAGCGGGCGCGCAACCTCCGACAGATGTCGCAGATGCCTCGAACGAACGGAAACCAGCTGCGACGACGGCCGATGAAGACCCCTGCATGGACCGCTCGTTTGATTGGAACGCGCTCTATCAAATCAACTCCGACGTCATCGGCTGGATCTATATCCCCAACACCCCGATTGACTACCCGATCGTGCAGGCTCCCGTCGACGATCCCGAGCGATACCTCCACACGACCTTTGAGGGAGCCGTGTCCTACCCCAACAACCAGGGCTCCATCTATCTCGATGCAAGCAATGCCGGCGATGGCCTTAACGCCTCAGCCCCGCTTCTCTACGGGCATCAGCAACTCAACGGCTCCATGTTCTCGGCATTGAGCAACAACCACATCACCGGTGTCCTCGAAGAACACGACCAGGCATATGTCTACACGCCAAGCACGACGTGGCGCATAGCGCTCTTTGCGGCAAACGCTGTCGATGCCTCCACCGAAACAGTTCAGACGTCGTTTCGTGATGCCTCAGAGCTGCAATCGATGCTTGAAGAAAAGCTCTCGGAGTCCGAAGTTATTCTCTACGATCCAGGCCATATCGAGCAGCTCTGGACGTTTTGCACCTGCAGCTATGGCATCTGGCAGAACCAGCGAACCCTCACCTATGGATATGCAATCGAGCGTAGAGACGCTACATGATCACCGACGAGCTACCCGACTGGGACGGAGCATCGTCCGGCGTGGTGCCCACAAGCCCAACGACGTAGGCAGCGCCAAGGCCAAGTGCAACCGCAAGAGCAACGCCGATGATATATGCAAGCCAGTGCTTCTTGATAAACGAGAACACAGAGCCCTCCAAACCATCTACAACACATCGTATGCTAGCAGCTTTTACCAAGGCTCACCGCCACGGCTCCACAACCCACCGGCTTCACACGTCGCGCAAGCTCAGAAGCGGGTACACCAAAATCAAGCATCAACCTACGGAGAAGGGAACGCCATGGACAAGCATCTCGAGCTCTATCACATGCCCTCATGCCCCTACTGCCTCAAGGTCCGCCGTTACATGGACGAGCACGGCATAGAGATTCCCCTGCGGGACATCACCGCCGACGCGGCCGCACGCGACCAGCTTAAGCGCGTGGGAGGTAAGGTGCAGGTGCCCTGCCTCTTCATCGACGGCACGCCGCTCTATGAGTCCGACGACATCATCGCCTACCTCGCCGCGCACGTCGCGGCGTAACGGCTGCCACGGCGGCGCGGCGAACGCGGCGAAACAGCGGCCACAGTGCCCATCAGCGGCCATAACGCCGTTCTGCGCGCCTGCGCGCCACGCATCGACATGCGACAGGGCCCTGGCCTCGCCTCCTGAGGTGTTCGTATAGAACACGTCTCAGCAGACGGGCCAGGGCTCTGAGTGATAACGAGCGAAATCGCACCTACGAACGACGGATAACCTCTGTCACGACGTCGGCCACCAAGTCGACGTTTTCAGGATTCACGTTGTACGGCAGGTCCACCTCGCTGTGCGAGCACGCGAAGTTGGGGCCGTCGATGCCGGCAACGGTAAGCGAGCGCAGGCTCATGCTCATGGCCGCGTAGGCATCGGTCGTCTCGTAGGGCATCTCGACCGACGCGAACTCGTTGTGGAACGCAGCAGATACCTTGCGCACCAGATTGGTGATGCGCTTGTCGCCCTTGAGCACGCGGTTCTCGCCCTCGGTTGCCACCATGGCAAGCTGTCCGGCACCGACGCATTCAAGGTTGATGAGGAACACGCCGCGCAGCTTGTCGCGGTGGGTCGACAGGAACGCCTTCATTCCCGCGTTGTCGTACTCGGAGGCACCCGTCGCGACAAACCAAATGTCATGACCGAGCAGCTCGTCGTCGGCCATCGACGTGATGGCGTCGCGGAGCTCGCGCTCGGACACGCCCTCAGCGCCGGTAGCTCCACCCTTCCAGCCATCATCGAAGTTATCCCACGAGCCGATGTCTCCACCGGTACGCTTCGCATCGAAGTCTTCATCGACGCCGAGCCAATCGCTCATGCTGGACTCTTCCTGGCGCTTGCGATGGAACAACCCGCCGCGGGAACGGCCCTTGCCCTGCGAGCGCGAGGTATCGGGAACAGAGATGGTCTCAAACGGCGACGAGGCGGCCTGGGAAGCGGGTTCCGCGGCATCCTGGTCGACCGACGGCGGTGCGGGCACGCGGCGCGCAGACGCAGCCTCGTGGTCGGACACAAATGGATCTGCCGGCGTCGACGAAGGATCGGGAAGATCAAAGAGCGACGAACGGCTTGAAACCGGTGTCTGGTTGAGAGACGGCTGCGCCGGATCGGGAACGGTCCTAAAGGCCGGGCGCGTCGTGCGTGCCGGGCGCGGCGCGGGAGGACGCTTCGCCGTGATCTCGGCCATGAGCGAATCGATCGTCTCCTCCTCGCTCACCTCGGCTGCAGGCGCAGGCTCGGGTGCGGGCGCAGCCGCCTGGGTAGACGTGACAGCGACAGAGGGCGCGGGCTTCGGAGCGGCCGGAGTGGCCACGGTCGCCTCAGGAGCCGGCGCGACGGGGGCAGCAGACGAAGCGGCGGCGTCATCCATAGGCGGCATCACGAACAGCTGCGTGTCCCCATATACGTCGACCTCGCCGGTTCCTGCGGGCGCGGCAGCCTCCTGAGGCTCCGCCACAGGTTCGACATCGGCGCTGTCGTAGCCAACGCTATCAACCGGCTCCGGCATATCGTCTGCCGTCGCCTCGACATCATCGGCGTCATCGGCACCAAACGCATCCTCAGACTCGAGCTCGGCCTCCTCCGCGGCATCGGGCACCACGGTAAAGCCCGCCTGCGTGGCCCCATCGTGCGTCGACAGCGGCTGGAAGACAGCCGTCGCCTCCAGCGCGGGAGCCTCGCTCTCCTCAGTCCACGATGCCTCGTCGGATTCGGCGGTATCGTTGCCTTCCTCAAACGGCTCGGCGTCGACAGCTTCGTCCTCGCCTTCGAAGGAATCATCTGCAAATCCATCTTCGACGAACTCGTCGGTAACGGCTTCGCCAGTCTCGGCCGGCTCTTCGAACCCCTCGGCCGCCTGCAGGTCCTCGGGCGTGATGTCCTCGTACTGGTCTTCCTCGGAAGCACCGGTAAGATTCCGCGCCGTGCTCTCGATCTTCTCAACCGCATCTTTACCAAACTGCAGAGCGGTGCTCAGGAAGCGAGACGCCCCTTCGCGAACATTCGCCAGGGTCTCGGCAAACGCCGGACGGGACGGACTCACCTGCTGGATGGGCTGGTGGCGCACCGGCGGGCGATACGGAATCTCAGGGCGCTCGCGACGGGCGGGCTCATCGAACGCTTCGTCCGAGACTTCAGAGACGGTCTCGACATCAATGCGCTCGGACACCTCAGCGTCGGCGACAGCGGGGAACACACCGGTCTTTTCGGCATCGGGCGGCACCTCATCGAAAGAAGCCTCGTCGGCCTCGGCAGCAGGAGCGGCAGGCGCGGGGGCGGGCACAGCAGCCGGAGCGACATCGGCGGCGAACACCTCGGCGGAAGCTTCCTGTGGCTCAGGCTCTGCGACCACAGCTGCGGGCGCAGGTACAACCCTCTTGGGTGCAGGTGCGGGCTCGGGCTCCACGTATTCAAGAATGGTCGACTCGGAGACCATGCCGAGCGCATAGATGGCATCGGCGCCAAAGCGATAATTGCCCGCCGCATTCAGCGGACCGCGCTGCTCCTCCTCGGCGACATACTCCTCCACGGCGGACGCATCCAGAGCGTCTTCATCCGCAACGAGGTCGGTGTCGGCGCTCGGCTCGGCAGCAGACTCCTCAGCAACCGCGGCCGCGGGCGCAGACTCATCGAAGAAGTCGGTCGGCATCTGCATAGCAACGGTCGAACCAAGCGGATCGGCTGCCGGAGTGGCAGGTACGTCTGATTCGGTCTCCGCGGCAGCTTCATCGTCGGCGGGTGTCTCCTCAAACTCAGCCTGCTCCTCCTCAAACGCCTCGGCGTCATACGCCTCATCGACGGGCTGCTCGGCGTCATCCAGATAGTCGCTGTAGTCCGGCTCGGCGGCCTGCTGCGCTGCGGCAAGCTGCTCGGCGGCAATACGCTGCTGCTCGGCGTAGTACTCTTCGAACGGCGTATCCTCGGGGAACTCGTCGCCACGCTCGTACGGGGCGACGGCATCCATAACGCCCAACATGGAGGCGACGGAGGACTTGTTGCACACCGAACCAGAGGTGTAGGGAAGCACGAAGCGGTTCAGGAAGACCGCGACGGCGTTGGCAAGCGGAACCAGGGCCACCACGATCGCCGCAAGCCACAGGACGGTCTTGACGGCACCCGGCAGCGGTAGAAGGCGAACGATCGCCACCACCGCAGGGGCGATCATGGCAAGCGGCAAAAGCTTAGAGATCGCCGGGCGATACGACGCGTAGGGCATGCGCGAAAAGATGTCGGCACGCGGCGAGTCGTAATGGGCGACCACGACGACAGGGCGGTTGCGCGGCGAGGCCAGAGGGCCCGACGCCTTGTGATAGGCGATCACGTTCTGGGAAAGTCCGCCGGCACCAAAGCTGGACAGCACAGGTCGCCCGGTACGCTCCATGGTGTAGAGCACGGCGGCGACAACGGTGAGCAGCAGGCCTACAATGCCCGCAGCCCCTCCCACACCCATAAGGACGGCGCCCACAAAGGCCACGACGCCCAGACCGGCGAGAACAAGCTTGCGCGAACCGGAGGCGCTAAACTCCTGCATCTCGGGAGAAAAGCCATGATTTGCGAAGATGCGCGCAAGGTCCTCGGCCGCGGCGCGCTCCTCCTCGCTGCATGCCGGCGTAATCCCCGTATTCTGGAGAAGATGGTTGAGATATTTTTGCGTGCTGGCCATCTGCACTCCGTATCCTGTGTTCCAACGTGTGGACCCATGGTGACAGATACCGCCATGTGCCCGCCATATTCTGTCGAAAGTATACCGCGACTCCAATATATCTGCAGCTTTAGTACCCACGCCTCCGCATGCCCGACGCGAATACCACCCATCTCCACATGCACTAAAATGGTGGGGATTATGCATCGAGCGGGTATCCATGATGGAGGTGCGGGCGCATGCCCTCGAGATCGACGGAGCGAGAGGACGCGGCGCAACGCCTCCTCAACCTGGTGTTCACCCTGTCCTGTGCCACCATGCCGCTCACCACCGAGCAGATCGTCTCCGACACCGACCTTGGCTATGGGTCGGATAATCGCGCGTCGGACCTGCGCAAATTCCGCCGTGACCGCGAGGAGCTCGCACGTCAGGGCATCCTCATCACCGAGGTTCGTCCTGAGGGAACCCCCGAAACCGACCCGGGACGCTGGGCCATCGACCGCGAGCGAACCTTCGCCGCAGGCGGCATCGTCACCGCCGACGACGCCGACTTGCTCGTACATGCGATCGACGACTACCTCTCGGTTCCCGGCAATCCGCTAGCTCGTCCGCTCTCCAGCGTCCGCCGAAAGCTCGTCGCCGCCGGCATGACAACAGATACCCTCTCGGCGGACGGCGGAGAGGGCCCGACAGACGGCAAAGCGTCGAGCTTGAGCCCCATGCTCGACGCCGTCTGGACATCCTACGCGCTGCGGCTGGCACTACCCATCGCCTATCGCGATGCCCGGGGCAACCTTATCAAGCGAACCGTCTCCATCTACGGCCTGTTTTCACTGGACGGACGGACCTATTTCACCGGCCTCGATGACCATACGAACACCGTTCGAACCTTCCGCATCGACCGCGTGGAACGCGCATGGCGGCCGAAGGGATCCTATGTGATTCCCCCGGACTTCAACATCCGCGACCACCTGTTTCTACCGTTTGATTTCTCCCGCAACGAGGCGATGGCCGCTCGATTCACCCTGCCCGACTCCACACCGCGCGAAGAGGCCCTGGCCATCGGTGGAGGACGCGGCAGCCTGAAGCACGACGACGAACACGCCTGCTGGACGTGGGATGTCGAGGTGCGCGACCTACGCGCTGCCGCGGCGTTCGCCCTTGCGCACGCTCGCAGCGGCCTGCGTCCCGTGCAGCCGAAAGCGCTCGTCGACTGCTGGTGCGAGCTCGTAAAGGAGGCGATCGCACGCCATGAAAACCGATGAGCAGGTGCGAAAGGCACTTCAGTTGCTCGAGGCGCTCAGCGCCGCGAAGGGGCAGCGGGTGGACGTTCAAGCCGTGTGCGCCTCCCTTGACCTGGATGAAGCGGAGCTCGACAGCTGCCTGAACCTGATCTCCAACCTTGCCGACCGCGAAACCGGGGCTCGGGCCGTCGTGGACCGGTCGAATAACGAGGTCGTGCTGCATGGAGACGCAGGGCGTCTCCAAACCCTTCGTCTGGACATCTCGGAAGGCATGGCGCTTGCCGCCGCGCTGCGCGACCTCCACATCGGCAAAGAAGCAGCCGACCGCCTGCGCCGCGGGCTGCTCCCCCTGGACTGGACGCCCGATGAAGGGTCTTCTCAACTTGCAGGGGGTGTAGCGTTTGGACCATGGTTCCCGGTGCTGCGTGAGGCGCTTGAAGACGGCGTGCGCTGCAGCTTGACCTACCGCACGCAGGGCGAACGCGAGGCCCGGGCACGCATCGTAGACCCCGCCGCAATCGAGACCCGCGCCGACGCAGCCTACCTCCTCGCCTGGGACGTCGAAAAGGACGCCGAACGTCGCTACCGGCTCGACCGTATCGCCGACGTGCAGCTGACCGAAGATTCCGCCGAACGACACCCCTATCGCGGGGAATCGACTGCCGACAGCCTCGCGCGCACGGGCGAGCGCGTCGTCCTAGCCATGGACGCAGGTACCGCCGCCGGCATCGACTGGGACGGCGCCCTGCCTCCTGAACCCGACGTCCACAACCCAGAAGAGGTTCGTGTGACGGTCTATGTGGGGTCACGACCCTGGCTCTTCGACCAGGTGCTGGCGAGCGGCGGGCACATGCGCATCGTCGAGCCCCAAGAGGCGGCGGATGCGTTTCTTACCTACGCTCGCAGCTTGCTTCAGTGACGTCCGCGCTCGTGTGAGCGCCGCCATAACTCAAGGTAGTGGCCCACCTGCGCCGCGTCGATGCGCTGGTACGAACTCACCGGCAACGACGTGAGGAACTTCTTGCCGTATCCCTTGCTCACAAGCCGTGAGTCGGCAAGCACCAGCACACCGGTATCGGACGACGAGCGAATGAGGCGCCCCGCGGCCTGCTTGACCTCCAGGACGGCCTCGGGCAGTGCATAGCGTGCCCAAGCGCGATCCTCTCGCAGGTTGCGCTCGCAGGAAAGCGGATCGGTGGGGCTTGCAAACGGCAGTTTGGGGATGACGACGCAGCGCAGCGTCTCTCCCGACGCATCGAAGCCTTCCCAAAAGGCCTTGAGAGCGAAAAGCGACGACGAGCGCTCGGACAAAAAGCGGTCGCGAAGACGCTTGGGGGAGCTTCCCCTCAGCTGACAGTTAAGCTCCAGTCCGTCGGCAGCAAGCACAGGCTCCACGCGCTCATACAGGTCTTCCATGTCCCGACGGTTAGTAAACAGCGTGAGGGTCGAGCCGCCCATCGCCCGATGAACATCGACGAGCAGATGCTCGAGCGCCGAGAGGTAGGCGTCGCGACTCCGCGGATCGGGAAGGTCGCCCGCGACCACCACGGCCATGTTGGAATCGAAGTCATAGCTCGAGTCCAGGTGCAGCGTGCGCGAGGTTCCCTTTGGAAGCCGGTCGAGGCCGATAGCGTGGTTGAAGTGGTCGAAGCTTCCCGAGATGCTGATCGTCGCCGAGGTAAAGATGGCGCTTTTGACCTCGGGCAGCCATTGCTCGGCAAGGGCCTCGCCGATGTCCAGACGCTCCGCCGTAAGGGCCTCGCCTCCGGCCTTGAGGCGACGGTTCACCTGGAACGAATAGACATAGCGGTCATCCTCCCCTTCAACGACCAGCTTGAGCCCATCTGCGAGCTCTTTGAGACGCCGCTCGCCGTCCGCAACGTCGGCTGCGGCATCGGGACGCTCCTGTCCCACTGCCTCGATCAGCGAAACAAGCGAGCGGTCCGCCTGCTCCAGGGCATCAAGCGCCACCTGGGCCGGGACGCAGAAGCGCTGCCAGGCCTCGCTTTCACGTACTTCGGGGCCAACCCATGTGTTCGTGAGGTCATAGCCGCCGCTGCGTGCAGCCCCAGCGAGCTCGCGGATGCCATCGAAGACGCCCGCCATGGCAATCGACGCGCGGTTGACCGCCGCGACAGCCTTCGCCGTCAGCCCCATGTAGAGCGTCGCCGCATCGGACCCTGCAAGGTCCCTGGTAATCTGTCCCAGCGCTCCCGACCGTTCACTTCCCAGCCGCTCAAAGACGGTCCGGGATTCGTCGGCCGAGACCGTAATCGCCCACTGGCGGCGCGCCTCACGCTCGACCGCATGGGCCTCGTCGACAACCCAATGCCTGATGGGGGGCAGAATCTTGCCATCCGCTGCGACGTTTCGAAACAGCAGGGAGTGGTTGGTCACCACCACGTCGGCGCGGGCGGCGCGGCGACGGGCGCCGTGCACCAGGCATCGATCGGGGAAGAAGGGGCACAGCCGGCGCGCGCACTCGCGCGACCCGGTAGTGAGGTCCTGGCGATTCACGCTGCGCCACCGAATGCCCAGCGAATCAAGATCGCCGTCGGGTGACTGGCAGACATATGCATAGATCACCGCGACGGCGGTCAGCGTGTCGGCGGGGTCGCGAGTGGTGCGAATCTCGGTTGCCGAGCGGCTCATGCGCTCGAGTTTTCGCAGGCAGGGATAGTGGTCATACCCTTTGAGGGCACAGTATGACAGGCCGCCGTCCAGCTCGCGGGCAAGGCGCGGCAGCTCATGGAACATCAGCTGGTCGGCCAGGTTGTTCGACTTTGTCGCAACACCAACGGTGATGTGGTTGCGCTTTGCCGCCTGGGCCAGCGGAACAAGATAAGCGATCGACTTCCCCACGCCCGTCCCGGCCTCGATCACGCGGTGCGTCGACGTCGCCAGGGCGTCTCGAACCTCGACCGCCATCTCAATCTGCTCGGCACGCGGCTCATAGCAGGGATACATGCGGTTGACCAGGCCGCCTGGGGCAAACGCCGCCTCGACCTCGTCGGCACGAGGCAAGTCGAGCCTCGGCAGGTCGTCGGCGTCGACCTTGTCAGGCGCCTGGTCGGCGTTCACGACCTCGGTACGGGCCGCTGCGAGCGAGAAGATGGCGCCAGGCGTCTCCTGCGCCAGATACGAAAAAATCGGTCGATACGACCAGGGAACATCGGGGTGCATGTCTGCCAGGCGGGCTGCAAGACCGGCAGGAAGGTCCGAGAGCGCCGTGAGCAGAATGTGCCAGACGCCGGCGAGGGCATCGACATCGTCGTTGGCGCGATGGGACACCGAACTGCAGCCAAACACCTCGGCGATAAACGACAGCTTGTGCGAGGCCAGACGCGGCAGGGCGATGCGCGACAGGGCGAGCGAATCGATCCAGATGTCGCTCACGTTCACGCCGCCGCGAACCGACTCGATGAACGTACGGTCAAAGGTCGCGTTATGGGCAACCACGGGGCGGCCCTGTACAAACTCTACCAGGTCGGCCACGGCCTCACGGGCCGACGGCGCATGGGCCACATCGGCATTGGTGATGTGCGTAAGCTGCGTGATCTCGGGGGGAATGAGGGCGTGAGGCTTCACAAACGTGTCGAACCGTTCGGCGACCTGGCCTCGCGAGAGCCGCGCGGCAGAAATCTCGATCAGCTCGTTCTCCTGCGCAGAAAGCCCCGTTGTCTCGGTGTCGAGGATGATCACGTCTTCCTCAAGCAGACCAAACTCTCGCGTCTTCGCGCGCTCGGCGAGCGAAGCATACGCCTCGACAACGAATGCCGGCGTTCCCGGCAGAACAGCCTCGTCTATGGTCACTGGTAGCCTTTCATTCCCGCTCGACACTCCTACTCGGCGGACCTTATTCCCCCGCGCGCTCGAGTCCCAACTCAATCAGGCGGTCGCATACCTGTGCAAAGGTCATGCCCGCATGGCGCACCTCGTCGGGATACAGCGAGGTATCCGTCATGCCCGGAATCGTGTTGGTCTCAAGAATCACCGGACCATCCGCGGTCACGATAAAGTCGCTGCGAGAGAAGCCGTTGCAACCAAGCGCGCGATGAGCGGCACAGGCAAGCTGCTGAGCACGCTCGTAGTCATCCGCGTCAATCTGCGCGGGAATGCGATGTACCAGGGAGGGGTCAATGTACTTGACGTTCAGGTCGTAGAACTCGGCGTTCTCCTGCTTACGAATCTCCACGATGGGCAGGGCCATAAGCTTGTCACCTTCATAGACGCCGACCGTGATCTCGGTGCCTACCAGGCGCTGCTCTACCAGCACCTTGTCACCATGCTCAAACGCGACCTCAAGCGCGCGGGGAAGCTCGGACGCGCTCTTGACGCAGCTCACGCCATAGCTCGAACCGTTGACAGCGGGCTTCACGAAGCACTCCGGGCCCAGCTGATCCATGATGGCGTCGACATCAATATCGTCGCCGCGCTCTACAACTACACCCTTGGCGATGGGAATACCGGCATGCTCGTACAGAACCTTCGAGATGTCTTTGTCGGCTGCACAGGCACTGGCGGCAACACCCGAGCCCGTGTAGGGGATATGCAGGTATTCAAGGATGCTCTGAATCATGCCGTCCTCGCCGCCCAGCCCGTGGAGAGCGATGAACGCAGCATCGTAGCCACCCTGGGCAAGGTCATGTAAAAACCCCTCTGAACCCGGGTCGAGCGTCTCGACAGTGCCGTAGCCGGCCTCCTTGAGAGCGACGACCACGTTGGCGCCGGATGCTTTCGAGATTTCGCGCTCATCGGAGATGCCGCCCGACAACACGACCACACGCATCGCGTCCTTGTTCTTCCTGCTCATGATGCGCTCCCTCCCAAGGTGGTTTTTCCCGCCTTGCGTCATTTCTTGGTCTCGACTCACGGTATCTTATTGTATATAGATACGATTCGGTTCCACCATTGAAAGGTATGCAATGGAAGAAACAAACAAGCGCCCCGACATCCGCTCTCTTACCCCCGATGAGCTGGGCGTCCTTCTGCGCGACTTGAAGCAGCCGGCCTTTCGCACCAAGCAGGTCATAGAGTGGGTCTTTGATAAGAACATCAGTTCGTTTGACGAGATGACGAATGTTCCTAAGTCCCTGCGCGAGCAGCTTGCCCAGTCCTTTACGTTCAACCTGCCCGAAGAGGTTGCACGACAGGTCTCGGCAGATGGATCGCGTAAGTACCTACTCCGCTTCTCCGATGGCGTCGCCGTCGAGACGGTCGCCATGCCAAGCCGCTCGAAGCTCGCAGTATGCATCTCGACACAGGCTGGCTGCGCAATGGGTTGCGTCTTCTGCGCCACCGGCCTTGCGGGGCTTACCCGTTCGCTTACCGCCCAGGAGATGGTCGATCAGGTGCTCCACGTTGCCAATGACTTCAACGAGCGCGTGACCAGCGTCGTCTTCATGGGTCAGGGAGAACCTTTCAATAACTTCGACGCCACGGTCGAAGCGCTGCGCAAGCTCAACGCAGAGCACGGCCCGAATATCGGGGCACGTCATCTCACCGTTTCTACCTGCGGCATCATTCCTCGCATTCGTCAGTTTGCCGAACTTCCCGAGCAGTTCACCCTTGCCATCTCTCTGCACTCCGCCATCCAGCAGACTCGCAACCAGCTCATGCCCGGTGTTAAGAAATACACGCTGCCGCGCCTGTATGAAGCCCTGCAGAACTACACCGAAAAGACCGGACGACGCCCGACGTACGAATACGCCATGATTGAGGGAGTCAACGACACCGATCCCGAAATGCGAGCGCTCTGCGACTTCTGCGAAGGAACGTTGTGTCACGTTAACCTTATTCAGCTGAACGACATTCGCGACAGCCCCTTTAAGCCGTCGCCGCAGAAGAAGGTCGAAGAGCTTCAGCGGAGGCTGATGACGCGCGGCGTCGAGACGACCATTCGTGTATCGCGGGGGAGTGACATCGACGCGGCCTGCGGTCAGCTCAAGCAGCGTCTTACGACCCATAAATAATCATATTTGCATCGGGCTCATCCTTTGAGCCTCTTGTTGCTGCTTCACATGACGAGCCCCCATGTTTTACGTGAAACATGGGGGCTCGTTGGTATCAGGAGATCCTAACCGTTCGTGATGTATGTCTAACCCAAATACTTAGGTACCTAAATATTACTTAATATCCAACAGATTCCCATTGCTGTGCAACCCACTGCTGGTTGATCTTTGGATTGCGCGTCATCTGTGCTGTGCGCAGTGCAACCTCTTCCGACATTCCATCGACCGTTTGCTTTGTGGTAGACATGACCGACCGCGCCTTAGCAATCAGCTTGGTCCGAAGCTCACGGTCCGTCATTAGACGATACGACACATATGACGTTGCTGCTACCGTCACCGTAAATGCAATAGCCCCTGCAAACCCCTTCATAGCTATCAGCCCTCATCCATCTCAACTGTTCCCGATGACTCCTGGACGATCTGTGCTAGCAGCGAGTCCAACTCATCCTCGTCTTTAAATTCAATCTCAATCTTATTCTTGCCACGTAGACTCTTGACCTTCACATTGGTATTAAGAGCCTGACGCAGAACTCTTGCAGCCTTCTTGAACGACTGCGGTGTCACCGTTCTTGGTGCTCGTGGTGCATCGCCGACTGAAAACAATGGTGCAAGGTTTTCAGTCGCACGAACGGACAGTCCTTCCTTTACAACCTTTTCTGCGAGCCTGATTCTTGCATCCTCATAGGGAACCGCAAGGATTGCCCTCGCATGACCAGCAGTAAGCTGGCCTGCAAAAATCATGTCCTGAACAGGAGCAGGAAGGTCAAGCAAACGGAGGCTATTGGTGATCGCAGAACGTGACTTAGATACTGCCTTCGACAGAGCTTCCTGAGTCATCCCGCTCGCATCGATGAGCTGCTTATAACCCTTAGCTTCTTCAATAGGATTCAAGTCGGAACGCTGAAGATTCTCGATGAGTGCCAGAGCGAGCATTTCCTGATCGTCAACATCTCGCACAACCGCAGGAACTTCCTCAAGACCAGCAAGCTTAGCTGCCTGGTACCGGCGCTCTCCGGCGATGATTTCGTAACCCTTACCTTTTCGACGAAGAAGCAACGGCTGTAGAATTCCATGCTCTGCTATAGAGTTGCTCAGCTCCCGAAGTTCCGATTCATTGAAATGCACACGCGGTTGATTTGGGTTCGGAGTAATATCCTCAATAGGAACAGTCTGCTTAGCAGCAGCGCTTCCCGTTTCAGTTTGAGCCTCGCCCATAAGCGCGTTCAAACCTTTTCCGAGACCACTTTTTCGCTTTGGACTAGGCACGGTTGATCACCTCTTTAGCTAATGACATGTATGCCTTAGCACCCTTGTTGTTTGGAGCATATGAGATCACAGGCATGCCATACGATGGCGCTTCGGAGAGCTTTACCGTTCTAGGAATCAACGTTTTAAAGGTTGTATCGCCAAAATAGTTGCGGACTTCTTCAACAACCTGATTCGAAAGCGAAGTACGAGAATCAAACATGGTCAGAAGGACGCCATATGTATCCAATTCCTTGTTCAAGCGCCCCTTTACCATCTTCATCGACTCCAACAGCTTTGTTACGCCTTCAAGTGCGTAATACTCACACTGAATAGGGATCAAAACGCTGTCTGCTGCAGTTAAAGCATTGATTGTCAGCAGACCGAGCGACGGGGGACAGTCGATGAAAATGAAGTCAAATGCATCTTTCACCGGCTCAAGAGCCTCTTTTAACCTTGTTTCGCGTGCCATTGCCGAGACAAGCTCAACTTCAGCACCTGCCAACTGAATTGTTGCTGGCACTACAAACACTTTCTTGCTCTCTGTATCATGAATGAGGTCCTCAACAGGCACATCATTGAGCAGCGCGTCATATACACACTGCTCAAGATCTTCTTTTTCAACACCAAGGCCGCTTGTACTGTTTCCCTGAGGGTCAAAGTCAACCAGAAGTGTCTTTCGATTCATTTCTCCTAATGCTGCAGACAAATTAACAGCTGTTGTTGACTTGCCCACACCACCTTTCTGGTTGATGATGGCGATTACACGCGTCTTTTTAGCGCTTTTCGACCGCTTTACGTCTCGGAATCCCACTATTCCTCCCATTTCTACGGTTTTAGTGCGTTCATCGGCTCGATGGAGGATGTTTCACGTGAAACATGACGTTCCTAATCTCCAGAATCCATTATGTTTCACGTGAAACTATGAAGCAAGAGCATTTCTCAGATAGACGAAGGTGAATTTAAGTTAAGAATCGTGTTGGTGGAACAAATCAGCAATTCAACTAATGAATTTATACAAGTTTCACGACCATACGTGCATGTTTCACGTGAAACATGCAGGACTAAACTATTCAAAAGTGTCATTCAAACTCTCAACTGAATTGAGTTCAACAATCAAACAATTTCAACGGTAAACCTGAGTTTGCTCATTCTTGCGTTATATTGCAATCAACGCAGACACTTACATAAGATCAATACTCTAATTACTTATATCGTAGTTGTAATCTATTTCGCTATTACTGTATTCAGTAGTCTCTCTTTCGTAATTCAGAATGGTAATACACAACGTCGAGAAATGCAGAATGCCCTGACGTTTCACGTGAAACGTCAGGGCATTCTAAAGAAAACTGAAATATGAAAAGTGCTGAACGAATACTAAGGCAAAGAATCACTCAATCGGATCAGATCAGATCAAAACAATCTATCCCAAAGGATGGCGTTTGGCAGCACCAGCCTGTCGTGGAAGCTTGCAAGAAGGTCGGGACACCGATTGATACACGATCACCGTACGATGACCCAACTCATTCGGAAGCTCAAATTCAGAATAAGCAACACGCCTCAAACCACAAATATCAGCGGCACGATCACCAGCCTCAAGCTCAGACTCTTCAGGTCGAGCCTTCGCAGCAACAAAGAGACCGCCTCGCTGAAGCAACGGAGTTGCATACTCAATCAACACCGGAAGCGAAGCGACGGCACGAGCAGTGATGACAGCAAACCCATTCAGATGTTCAACAGCATAATCCTCAAGACGCGCATGAACACACTCAACTCTGTCAAGGTGAAGCTGATCACAGAACTCTTGTACAGCAGCGACCTTCTTGCCAACAGAGTCAAGCAACACGGCGTCTCGCGCGGATACAATTCTCAGAGGGATTCCTGGAAAACCAGCACCGGTACCCATATCAAGATAACGACCATCAGGAGCCTGAGAACAGGCATCGGCAAGTAGCAGTGAGTCCAGAATATGTAAGACCAGGGCCTCAGTCGGTGAAGTGATTCTTGTCAGGTTAAGTGAAGCGTTCTTCTCGATAACAAGAAGCAAATGCTCAACAAGCTGATTCAGCTGGTGGTCTGTCAAATCAATCCCAGCATCCTGAGTCAACGACTTAAGCTCATCAACCAAAGATGCCTGAGAAACTCTATTCAAAGAGTCTACGGAACCAGTCATATCAACACCTTTCAAGTGACTGAAATCAGTGTAACAAGAATCTGAGACAAAAAAGGGAGCGCCGCAGCGCTCCCCAAACTCATCGATGAACGTCAGGAGTTACACCAAGGAAATCACAACATGACGATCGGGATCGGTACCCTCGGAATGAGTTTCAACCTGAACGTTATCACGCAGGGCAATGTGTACGAGACGACGCTCATAGGCGTTCATAGGCGGCAGGGTCACTGTCGTATGCTGGCGAACAGCACGGGCAGCTGCAGAGGTTGCCATTGCAGTGACCTTGTCATGACGTCGGCTCTTATATCCCTCGATGTCCACAGACACTGGATAACGAAAACCGAGCTTTTTGCTCACCATAAGTGAAAAGAGCGTCTGAAGAGCTTCGAGTGTGCGCCCATGGCGACCGATGAGGACGGCAAGATCAGGAGCCGTCACATCAAGTATGAGGTCATCATCGTCGCCCTCATACTCGTCAATGGGCGAACCCTCGGCACCAAAGAAGCCGAGCAGCTCGCGGAGAATCGAAATCGAAAGGTCTGCAATCGTATCCAAATCCTCGTCGGTGAGCGGCTCACCAGCCTTATAACGAGCCGCAAGCTCGGGATACTCTCCAGAAGGAGCGACCTCCTGGGCTTCATTCATGACGTCATCCATATGAACTCCAATTAGTTAGGTACCTAATTAGTTCTTCTTGTGCGGACGCTGCTTGCGCTCACGACGCACCACATCGACCTCGATGGGAGCATTCGCAAGACGGGCCTCTTCCTCGGCCTTCGCCTTCTCCATGACGCGCTGCGTAACGAACACCTGCTGGACAACCTGCCACAGCGTAGAAACGTCATAGTACAGAAGAACGCCGGCGGGAAGTCCCCAACCGATGAACAGCATCATGATAGCCATGACGACAGATGTCGTACGCATGGTAGAAGCCTGGGCGCCGGTCTGGTTACGAGCGCTATACAGCTGCGGGATGAGCGTCAGCACGGCAAACAGCAGCAGCGCGATGATGTACGGAAGCGCAACAGTAATACCCTGGGCAAACGTACCAGCAGGCGTAGCGGTCAGATCGGGCAGGATGTTATAGAACGAGAACGGCACATCGCTGCCGCCGAAATACGAAGGCAGGTCGCGCAGCAGCGTAAAGAGCGCGAACAGGATAGGCATCTGAATAAGGAGCGGCAGGCACCCGCCAAACGGGTTGAACTTGTTCTCGGAATAGAACTTCTGCATCTCCTCGTTCATGCGCTGCGGATCGTCGGCATAACGCTCCTGAATCTCCATGAGCTTAGGCTGCAGCACCTGCATGCGCGCAGTGGACTTCGTGGACTTCAGCAGCAGCGGCGTCAGGATAAGACGCACAATGAGCACCAGGATGATGATCGACAGTCCCCAGTCGACCGCAAAGCTCTGAATGACCGCGAGGATCTGGAAGAGAATGTTGACGATCCAATCCCACATGTGTAGTTAACCTCCGAGTTACCGTGCACCTAGGGCACGGGGTCGTAGCCGCCGGCGTGGAGCGGGTTGCATCGTACGATGCGCCGAACCGCCAGCCAGCCGCCCTTTACAATGCCGTGACGCCGAATCGCCTCGACGGCATATTGTGAACACGTAGGGGTGTAGATGCACGAAGCCGGAAGCATCGGCGAGATAAACCGCTGATACAGCCGAATGGGCGCCACCGCGACGCGGCGCGCAAACGTGTGCCATGCCCCCTTAGCCATCAAGACCCGCCCGCTTACACAGCGACTGCAAGGCTCCCGCAAGTTCTTCGGGTCGGGCCGCAGCGGTGCCGCGCGTGGCAAACAGAATGATCTCGCGACCCTCGGCGGGAAAGCCGTGATGCCGCGCGACCTCGCGGAGCACCCGCTTGGAACGGTTGCGCACCACGGCGCAGCCAAGGCGCTTTGGTGCAGCGAAGGCGACCCGTCCTGGATCGCCTTCGCTCAAAGAATCACATATAACCATTCGCATCAAGGGATGGTTATAGCGCCGTCCCTGGGTGAACACGCGCTCAAAATCCATCTTGGACTTGATGGTCCTCATACGAACTATGTCTACTAGACGGTGAGGCGCTTGCGACCCTTGGCGCGACGACGGGCCAGCACAGCGCGGCCGCCCTTGGTTGCCATACGAGCGCGGAAACCGTGAGTCTTGGCGCGCTTACGCTTGTTCGGCTGATAGGTACGTTTCATCGTTGTCCTCCTGCTGCATTTCTTGCAATCAATGAAAGGCCAATTAACAGGCACTAGAGCTTTCAGATTGTATGGAATACCGCGCGCGGATGTCAACAAAACAATTGCATATATCCCGAAGTCACCACAGGTGAACGGCAAGATTTGCACGCTTTGAACAGCGCGGGTGAATTATTTCATATTCTTTCACGCACATTTCCACAGGCTCAGTGGAAGTTGTTGATAACTTTTCGCAATCTTTCTTCACTTTTCAACAGGTTTTGAAAAGTTGTGGAAAGATGTGTAACTGTCCACGGTGAGCTACTATCTTGCTGAAACCGCGTGAAAGATTGAGAAACCATGGCAGACGACTTCTATCCCTTCGTGGACTCGGGCGACCGAGCACCGGACAACAGCCACATCACCGGCGAAGCCGACACCACGGAACGCGCCGACGAGCCCCTCGGCACCGAGGCGCCACGGGCTGCCTTCGCGACGCGTATCGCCATCTATGACGACATGTTCTCTACGCCGCGTGTCGTGGTGATAGAGCCCAACGAAGTGCGCCCCTATCTTGAAGAGGTAACCAACACGGTGTACCGCTGCATGAAAGAACAGGGCGGCAACGTCTCGCTCATGGTGATCAGAGAGATCGTCGAGAACTTCATCCACGCCCACTTCGTCGAGCCCATCATCTCGATTCTCGATGGGGGCAACACCATCCGCTTCGCCGACCAAGGGCCCGGCATCGCCGACAAGGAGCGCGCCTTTGAGTTTGGCGTGACGTCGGCAGACCGAGATATGAAGCGCTATATCCGAGGCACCGGCGCGGGCTTTCCCATGGTGCAGCAATACCTTGAAGCCGCCGGGGGCGCCGTGTCGATTGAAGACAACCTGGGCGCCGGCACGGTCGTGACCGTGAGCCTGGACCCGGCGCGCGTAAGCGAGATTCGCGCAACCGCCTCGCGCGGCGCGGCGGTGCGGGGAGGGACTGTACAGGGACAGGCGCCGCAACAGCAGGGCCTGTCCCAGGCGACGCCGAGCCCTCAGCAGATGACGCCCATGCCCAGCGAGTCCGCCCCGTACACGCCGGATGGCACCGCACCCAGCGCAACGCCCGCCGCGGCACCCTGGGCAGGACCGGAGGCCGCGCCTTATGCCCCGGCGCCATCTCCGGAGACGGGCGGCGCACAGAACCCGCAAGCCGCTGGTAACGTAGGCAACGGAACATATCCCCAGGCAACGCCGGGAACTCCGGGATACATGCCGCCCGCGGGATACCCCGCACCGCAAGGGAGCTGGGGACAGCAGGGCTACTGGCCCGGATGGAATCCGGCGTATCCCACTCAGTCCTATGCGACGCCGGCGTGGCAGGCCCAACCGGGCGCCGCAGGATATCCCTTCGGTTATCAACAGCCCTACCATCAGTTTTCCACAATTCAACAACCGGCTGGTCAAGCCTATGGTTCGGCGCCCCAAGGCACGGAGGCTACAGGTATGACAAGCGGGCCCTACGTAAGCGAGCGCGGACGCCTGGCGCTGGCGTTTCTCCTGGAGCACGGGCAGGCAGGGCCCACCGACCTGGCAACGGCGTTTGGGCACTCGGGTCCCACGTGGTCACGAGAGCTTGCTACACTGAATGAATGCGGATTCGTGGTAAAACACGGCCAAAAGTATCACCTCACCGAGCTGGGATCGTCGTGGACCCGGTCCCAGTGACCGCTGCTGCATAAACCACGGGACAAGGCTGAGGTTACCGGCGGCAAGCTGAGGAGAATTGGGCGGAAGGCGACATGGACAACGAGGCGAAAATCATCCTAGACGACACCATCTCGTTTTGCAGGAGAGACGGACGCGACGCCCGTCTTATCAACATGCTTGCCCAATCACTGCCGCTCGAGCTCACCGACGAGAGCCTCACCATCGAGGCGCCCTCCCGCTTCGCCTATGCCTACCTCATGAAGCAGCGCGAGATCATCGAACGCTATCTGGAGGAGATCGCGTTTTGCCCCCTGTCGTTGCATGTGACAGTTCCGCAAGATCCCGCCGCCACCTCGCAGACGCCCGTCGCGCCCGCACCGTCCGTCGAGCGAAGCGCTGCCCCGGAGGCGCATGCGCCGGCCGCCTCGGCGACCATGGCCTATCCCGAGAGCGCTCCGATAGCCGAGCCTGCGGTCGCGACGCCCGTCGATGCCATGCCTGCGAGGCCGGCAGCATCCACACTGGAGGCGGCGCCGTCGCCCTTCACTGCCGCAGCGGACACCAAGGTCACGGTCACCAACACGCTTTCGCCCGAGGCGTTTCGCAAGATGGTCGCCACCATGAAGGGCGAGGAGCAGGCGCGTCGTGCAGGAACCCCCGCACCCGTCGCGCCGTCGCCAGAGCCCGAAAGCGCCCCGGCGCACCAGGCGCACGCCAACTCGAAGTTCACGTTCGAGAACTTCGTCTATGGCGACGAGAACAAGCATGCCTACCAGTCGGCCGTCCGCTTTGCCGCCATGGCCGAGGAGCCTGGCAGCTGCACGTCGCTGTTCATCTATGGAAACTCTGGCCTTGGCAAGACGCACCTGCTGCTCGCGATAAAGAACTATCTCAACGAGACGAAGCCCTACATCCGCGTGAAGTATGCGAACTCCCAGGCTTATATCGACGACTTCATCAACGAAGTCGCCATCCAGAAGACCGAGGGACGCGCCATCCTGCGCGACTACCACGATGCCGATGTGCTCATCATCGACGACATCCAGAACATCATCGGCAAGACGGCGAGCATCGAATACTTCTTCCGTCTCATGGACGAGTTCATCCGAGACAACAAGAAGATCGTGATCGCATCGGACCGCGCACCCAAGAAACTCGGCATGGACGAGCGTCTCACCAGCCGCTTCAACGCCGGCATGCTCTGCCTGGTGTCCGAGCCGGGCTTCGAGATGAAGTACACCATCCTCAAGCGCTACTACGAGCACACCATCCTGCCTGCCGCCGAGGCGGAGCGCACCGCAGGCACCGGCGACGATTCGCTGCTGGGAACCATCCGCTCGGGAGGGGGACACCTCACCGACGAGCAGCTGCGGCATATGGCCGAGATCTCGGGCACCAACATCCGCGAGCTCGAAAGCTTCTGCGAGCGCTGCGCGGGCGACTCGTTCGAGAAGGAGCAGGCTGGCCAGGAGCTCACCGGCGACGACATCGACCGCATCGCGAACGAATACTTCGACACGGCGCACAAGAAGATCCACGTCGACACTGTGCAGGCCGTCGTCGAGGAGTTCTATCACGTAAGCCATGAGGACCTCATCGGACCCCGGCGTCCGGCAAACATCGCCTTCGCACGCCACGTGGCCGTCTATCTCGCCATGGACATGTGCGAGATGACCACCCCCATGGTGGGCGCCGAGTTTGGCGGCCGCGACCATTCGACCGTCCTCAACTCCATCAAGGTCATCGAAAAGAAGGTTAAAGAGGACCGCAGCCTCGTCGAGGACCTTCAGCTGCTGCGCAACAAGATCATCCTGCGCTCATAGCGGGCGCAGGCGTTACTAGCCAGCACGCTCGGCGTGCAGGGACAAGGTGTGAAAAGGAGCGGGAAAGGGTGTTGAGAAGTCGATGCCGTACGTGGAGAATTGGGGAGGGTGTTCGTGGCTGTTGATAACCACCCCTGTTCTCAACATGGGAAGGTCAACAACTCTATGAGCCGCGACCTGCCCGTTTGCTAGTTGCCCACACCGTCCACGGTCTTATTACTATTATGAAAGATATATCTCTATAGATATAAAGAAAGGGAGCGCCATGAAGTTCACCGTAAGCCAGAGCTCGTTGTCAGACGCCATCGCAATCGTGTCGAAGGGTGTCGCCAACGCGTCGACGCTTCCCATCCTCTCCGGCGTGCTGGTGCGGGCTATGGACGGCGTGCTCGAATTCCAGACGTCAAACTACACCATATCTATCCGTCACCGCATCGCCGCACATGTTGAGGAGCCAGGCGAGATGGTGATTCCCTGCAAGATGCTCTCCAACATCACCAAAACGCTTCCCGACGCCCCGGTGCGATTCGAGCAGGCCGATCGTCAGGTGCTGATCAGCTGCGAGAAGAGCCGTTTCCGCCTGAATACGCTTGACGCCGCCGACTTCCCCGAGTTCCCCACCTACGCCATCGAGGCGGCCGTGGAGCTGCCGACCAACCTGCTGACCGAGATGGTCGCCCGCGTGTGGCGCGTCACCTCGAACGACAAGGCCCGTCCTATCCTGGGCGGCGTCCACATGACGGTCGAAAACAACACGATCCGCCTCGTCGCGACCGACTCCTTCCGACTTGCCGTGGTCGACACCCAGGTTGAGACGTCGTCGCTTGAGGGAAGCTTCGAGCTCAATGTTCCGGCCGAGGCCTTCAACGACGCGCTGTCCATCATGAGCGACCAGCCGCAGATCATGGTGGGTGCGACCGATACTCAGGTGGTCTTCGAAGCGGGCAACACCTGCTACGTCTCGCGCCGCATCGAGGGCATGTATCCCAACTACAAGCAGCTCATCCCCGATTCATGTGTGACGAGCGTGAAGATCGATGTCGACGCCTTCTCGGCCGCCCTGAAGCGCGTCGCGGTCATCGCGACCACCAACCCCGCCGTCAAGTTCGAGGTCGATGCGCAGGCGGGCACGCTGTCGCTTTCGTCGATCTCGAACGACCAGGACCTCGCGCAGGAGACGATCGACGTCGAGGTCGAGGGCGAAAGCGGTGTGATCGCCTTCAACTATCACTACATCTTCGGCTGCCTGAACGTGCTCGGTCGCGAGAAGGAGATCACGCTCGAGCTGAAGAGCTATGCTGCCGCGGGCGTGTTCAAGGCGTATGACAAGATCAACTATTTGTACCTTGTCATGCCCGTCCGCATCTAATTCTTGGGCGCTGAGGCACCGCGCCTCGGGGCTCACTCGTCGGTCGCCGCACGCTAGGCGTGCTCCCTCCTCGTTCGCCTCGATCCACGGCACCTCAGCACCCAAGAATGATTGAGAGGGCGTGGTGCCGGCGTGCGCCCTCCTCTTTCGGGGCAGCCTACGGCACCTCAGCGCCGGGAGGGGCGCTCCTGGCCGAGGCGTACTCCTTCCTCATTCAGGGCAATCTGCGGCATCTGAAGGGCCTCATGGGGGTGCCGACGCGCCGCACGCTAGGCTGGGGGCCTCACACGTCGGGTTGATATCAATCGTTGACGGGAAGGAGGGGATATGACGATCTTCGCGCGCGAGTTGGCGGTGCGTTCGTATCGAAGCTACGAGACGTACGACCTCGCGCTCGCCGACGGCGTGACGGTGCTTGTGGGCAGAAACGCCGTAGGCAAGACGAATCTCATCGAAGCGTTGCAGCTGCTCACCACGGGCAGGTCGTTTCGACGGCCGTCGCCGGTAGAGCTCGTGCGCGCCGGCTGCGACCGCTGCCGCCTTGAGCTGACGCTCGAGGGCGAGGGTCGTGTCATCGACATGGCGCTCGAGGTGTCCGACGGCAAGCGGTCTTTTCGTCGCAACGGGAAGCGCTGCGCCGCCTCGGGCGTTCGCGGCGTCCTGCCGTCTGTCCTCTTCTGTCCCGACGACCTTGACATGGTCAAGCGCTCTGCGCGCGTGCGCCGCGACGCGCTCGATGCCTTTGGCATGCAGCTCAACGAGCGCTATGCCGAGCTCGTAGGGACCTACGAGCGCATCGTCGAGCAGCGCAACAGCTTGCTGCGCGAACGCGCTTGCTCCCCCGACCTTATGGCCGCCTGGGACGACGCCCTCGTGACCACAGGCGCCGCCCTCATGGACCATCGCATGGCGCTGCTGGAACGCATCCGCGTCCATCTGGTGCGCGCCTATGGCAGCATCGCCCCGCACGAGCAGGCAGACGTCGCCTACGTTCCCTCTGCGAATCAGGAAGGCGCCGAGGATGCCCCGCTGCCTGCAGACCGTGGTGCCCTGCGCGAACAGCTGGAGAACCAGTTCCGTCACAGGCTCGAGGAGCTTCGCGACGAGGAGTGGCGCCGCGGCATGACGCTGGTGGGACCACACCGCGACGAGGTCGCATTCAGCATCGACGGTCGTCCCGCGCGGACCTATGCGTCTCAGGGCCAACAGCGCAGCCTGGTGCTCGCGTGGAAGGTCGCCGAGGTGGAGGTCACGCGCGACATTCTCAGCCGTCCGCCCTTACTGCTGCTCGACGACGTCATGTCCGAGCTCGACGCCCATCGCCGCGACGCGTTTTTAGGTTCAATCGAGGGTGAAGTCCAGACCGTCATCACCACGACGAATCTGGGGTATTTCACCCCGGACGTGCTCGGGCGCGCCCGCGTGATCGAGATCGGCGGCGCGGAAGGCGACCCCGCCCCCGCCTCCGCGTCGGCGCCGGTCGGAAAGGGGGTTGCACGTGAAACATGACGATGCCCTTCGTTCACGCAAGACCGTCGGCCTCGACGCCTTTTTGGGCGCCGAGCGCAGCCGCATCATAGACGCGGCGACGCCCGAGCGCCGCGAACAGATGCATGCTGCCGAGCGCACCCGTGAGGTCTATCGTGCCTGGAATGCCGTCTGCGGCGGCACCCGGGAGGGCGGCCACGTGACGGGCCTTCGCTATCTGCCCGAGTCCAACCAGCTGCTCGTTTATGCCGACGCTCCCGCATGGACGCAGGAGCTCACCATGCTTCGCGAGATCATTCGCGCCCGCATGGCGCGCGAGGGGATTGACCTTGACGGGTTCGTCTTTCGTACCTCGCGCCCCGGTTACGGCTCCACTGAGGGGTCCCCGCGCAAGGGCCCGCGACCTCGCGGAGCCGCCTCTCAGGCGAAGCCTGCGCCCAGGTGTCCTCTCACCGACGATGAGGCTGCCTCGCTTTCACGCGCGGTTGAGCCCATCGAGGACCGTCGCCTCCGAGACGCCCTTAAATCGGCCATGGCTGCCAGTCTTGAGTGGAAAAAGGGTAAGGAAGCCCAAAACAAGCCTTAAATCCATTCTGGTTGCCTTGTAGAGGTATGTTCATGCCGTTCAGACACGTCGCCTTATCCGTTATCATAGAAAGGATTGCAGCATCAACGCACCTTTTCTTATGAGAGGGAGAACACGTGGCGAAGAAAAACGAGTACGACGGATCAGAGATTAAGATCCTTGAGGGTCTCGAGGCCGTCCGCAAGCGCCCGGGCATGTACATTGGCTCGACGAGCGCGAGCGGTCTGCACCACCTGGTCTGGGAGATCGTGGACAACTCGGTGGACGAGGCCATGGCGGGCTTCTGCACCAAGATCGAGGTCACGGTGCACCCCGACAACTCCATCACCGTTGTGGACAACGGCCGAGGCATCCCGGTGGACAAGCACCCGGTGAAGAAGATTCCGACGCTCGAGGTGGTCATGACCATCCTCCATGCGGGCGGCAAGTTTGACAACTCTGCCTACAAGGTGTCGGGTGGCCTGCATGGCGTCGGCGTGTCGGTGGTGAATGCCCTTTCGAAGAAGATGGTCGTGCAGGTCAAGCGCGATGGCCATATCTACGAGATGCAGTTCTCCCGCGGCAAGACCACGCAGAAGATGAAGGTCGTGGGCGACGCGAAGACCACCGGCACCACGACGACGTTCTGGCCCGATGACGAGATCTTCGAGACCACCGTCTACGACTACGAGACCCTGCGCAACCGTCTGCAGGAGACGGCGTTCCTCAACAAGAACCTCAAGATCGTGCTCAAGGACGAGCGCGAGCTCGCCCCGCGCGTCGATGAGTTCTGCTACGCCGGCGGCATCGTCGACTTCGTCAAGTTCCTCAACGAGGGCAAAGAGGTCCCCGACGGTCTGAAGCGCCCCATCTACCTGGCGGGCAGCTCAGAGCCGGACGCTCCTGTCGAGCGTACCGGCGAGGTGGAGATCGCCATGCAGTGGAACACCTCGTACTCCGAAACCGTCATGAGCTTCGCGAACGACATCTACACGCCCGAGGGCGGCATGCATCTCGAGGGCTTCCGCACCGCGCTGACGAGCGTCATCAACGACTATGCGCGCAAGCAGGGCATGCTCAAGGAGAAGGATACGAACCTTACCGGCGATGACGTGCGCGAGGGCCTCGCCGCGATCGTGTCGGTCAAGCTTGCCGACCCGCAGTTCGAGGGCCAGACCAAGGCGAAGCTCGGCAGCTCGTTCATGCGCACGCTCGTGCGCAAGGTCGTCGCCGACGGCCTCTCTGAGTACCTCGAGGAGCATCCCAAGCAGGCCCGCGAGATCGTCAAGAAGGCCCAGCAGGCGTCGAAGGCGCGCAACGCCGCGCGCAAGGCCCGCGAGGCCACGCGCCGCAAGAGTCTGCTCGAGACCGCGTCGCTTCCCGGCAAGCTCGCCGACTGCTCGGTGCGTGACGCCGAGATGACCGAGCTCTTCATCGTCGAGGGCGACTCGGCAGGCGGCTCGGCCAAGGACGGTCGCCGCCGAGACATCCAGGCGATCCTGCCCCTGCGCGGCAAGATCTTGAACGTCGAGCGCGTGGGTGATCACCGCGCGTTCAGCTCCGATACCATCCAGTCGCTCATCACCGCCATCGGCACGGGCGTGACCACGAGCTCGGGCGACGGTGGCGACTTCGACATCACCAAGGCGCGCTACCACAAGATCATCATCATGACCGACGCCGACGTCGACGGCGCCCATATTCGCATCCTGCTGCTGACGTTCTTCTACAAGTACATGCGCCCGCTCATCGATGCCGGCTACGTGTACGTGGCGTGCCCGCCGATCTTTGGCGTGAAGGTGCGCAACAAGATCCATTACGTCTACCCCAACGGCCGTCAGCCCGAGGACGAGATCCTGCGCGACACCATCAAGAGCCTGGGCCTCAACCCAGACGACGCCGATGACGACGTGAGCACGGGCAAGGTGACCAAGAAGCGCAAGGGCTACACCGTCCAGCGTTACAAGGGTCTGGGCGAGATGGACCCCAAGCAGCTCGCTTCGACCACCATGGATCCCAAGACCAGAATCCTGCAGCGTGTGACCATCGACGACGCCATGGCCGCCGACCGCGCCGTTCGCGAGCTCATGGGTAACCAGGTTGAGTATCGTCGCGAGTATATCGAGAAGCATGCGCACGACGCCCGCTTCCTGGACGCCTAACGCTCGCTTCCTCAGGCACCGCATCTTGGGGCTCACTCGTCGGTCGGCGCCCTTAGGCGTCCTCCCTCCTTGTTCACCCCAATCTGCGGCACCTGAGAAACCGAGCGGACCTGAATGGGCAATTTGGGGACAGTAAATTGACCTCGAGCTGACCTGCGGAATGTCAAATGGGGGACAGCCCCCAAATTGACCA
The DNA here is from genome assembly GCF_002160065.1 of Collinsella sp. An2. GTDB lineage: Bacteria > Actinomycetota > Coriobacteriia > Coriobacteriales > Coriobacteriaceae > Limicola. The sequence continues at coordinate 140,749 of NZ_NFJW01000002.1, forward strand.
TTTTGAACGTGAGACGACCACGACCTAAGTAGGAGGTATACGTGGCAGACGATATGAACAACACCCCGGGAGAGGTGCCGGAGTCTGAGGGGTTGCCCGAGGATTTGAAGCGCCTGCTCGCCCGCGCCGAAAGCGATGACGAGGGCACCGACGTCTACGTCGAGGACGAGGGCGACGAGGAAGAGGAAGACGACGGCGAGCTCGAGGAGAGCTTCGGCGAGGTCGACCGCGGCGAGGCAGCCGGTGAGGACATCAACGGCGGCAGTCTGCAGATCAGCGAGTTCGGCCGCGAGATGCGCCAGAGCTTCATCGAGTACTCGATGTCGGTCATCACCGCACGCGCCCTGCCCGACGTGCGCGACGGCCTGAAGCCGGTGCACCGCCGCATTCTCTATGCTATGAACGAGAGCGGCATCTACCCCAACCGCCCGCACAAGAAGTCGGCCTGGACGGTCGGCGAAGTGATCGGTAAGTACCACCCGCACGGCGACTCCGCGGTCTACGACACCATGGTCCGCCTGGCGCAGTGGTTCTCCATGCGTACGCCGCTCATCGACGGCCACGGCAATTTCGGCAACATCGACGGCGACTCTGCGGCCGCCATGCGTTACACCGAGAGCCGCCTGGCGCGCCCGGCCATGGAGCTCCTGCGCGACCTGCAGAAGGACACGGTCGACTGGCAGCCCAACTACGACGAGTCGCTTGCCGAGCCCCAGGTGCTGCCGGCGCGTTTCCCCAACCTGCTCGTCAACGGTTCCTCGGGCATCGCGGTCGGCATGGCCACGAACATCCCGCCGCATAACCTCGGCGAAGCTATCGAGGCCACCTGCTATCTCATCGACCACCCCGATGCGACGGTCGACGAGCTCATGCAGGTCATGCCTGGCCCCGACTTCCCCACGGGCGCGGTCATCATGGGCTCCGACGGCATCCGCAAGGCCTACGAGACCGGCCGCGGCTCCATTACCGTGCGCGCCAAGGCGCATGTGGAGTCCACCAAGACCGGCCGTAACCGCCTGGTCTTTACCGAGATTCCCTACCAGGTCAACAAGGGTACCCTGCAGGAGAAGATCGCCCAGCTCGTCAACGAGAAGCGCATCGAGGGCATCTCGGACATGCGCGACGAGTCCACGCAGAAGGGCATCCGCCTCGTCATCGAGCTCAAGAAGGGCGTCATCCCGCAGGTCGTGCTCAACAACCTGTACAAGTTCACCTCGCTGCAGACGACCTTCGGCGTGAACAACCTCGCACTCGTGAACGGCGTGCCCAAGTGCCTGAGCCTGCCCGAGATGCTTCACCACTACATCGACCACCAGGTCGACGTGGTGACTCGCCGCACGCGCTACGACCTCAAGAAGGCCCAGGCCCGCGCCCACATTCTCGAGGGCTACCTGCTGGCGCTCGACCACATCGACGAGGTCATCCACATCATTCGCTCCTCGCAGACCGACTCTGAGGCAAGCCAGCGCCTGATCGAGCGCTTCGGCTTCACCCCCGAGCAGACGAACGCCATCCTCGAGATGAAGCTTCGCCGCCTGACCGGCCTCGAGCGCGACAAGATCGAGGAAGAGCTCGCAGGGCTCCGCCGCGCCATCGCCTACTACGAGGACCTGCTTGCGCACGAGGAGAAGATCCTCGGCGTCATCAAGGACGAGATGCGCGAGATCGCCAAGAAGTACGCAGACAAGCGCCGCACCGAGATCGCCGCGGCCGAGAAGGACCTCGACGTCGAGGACCTTATCGCCGACGAGGACATGGTCGTGACCATTACGCACACCGGCTACGTGAAGCGCATCCCCGTGGCGGCGTACCGCTCGCAGAAGCGTGGGGGCAAGGGCGTCTCGGGCGTGAACCTCAAAGAGGACGACGTCATCAGCGAGATGTTTATCGCGAGCACCCATGAGTACGTGCTCTTCTTCTCCAACCGCGGCAAGGTGTACCGTCTGAAGGTCCACGAGCTGCCCATCGGCACGCGCCAGGCACGCGGCACGGCGATCGTGAACCTGCTGCCGTTCGAGGAGGGCGAGAAGATCGCGAGCGTGATCAGCTGCCGCGAGTTCCCCGACGACGAGTATCTGCTTTTCGCTACCAAGCAGGGCATGGTCAAGAAGACCGTGATGAGCGCATACGACCGCAGCCGTCGCGATGGCATCATCGCGATCAACCTCAAGGCGGGCGACGCGTTGCTCGACGTGCGTCGCGTGCGCGAGGGCGACAAGGTTATCATGGCCACGACCGCCGGCAAGGCCATCGTGTTCGACGAGGACCAGGTGCGCGCCACCGGTCGCGACACGTCGGGCGTGCGCGGCATCACCATGAAGGACGACGCGACCGTGCTGGGCATGGAGATCTCCAACGGTAAGGGCGACCTCTTCGTGATTACCGAGCTCGGCTTTGGCAAACGCACCCCGGTGGCCGACTATCCCACCCAGAACCGAGGCGGCCAGGGTGTCTACACCATCCAGATGACGGCCAAGAAGGGCCAGCTTGCCGCCATGAAGACGGTGGGCCCGCAGCATGAGCTGTTCATCATTACCGAGGGTGCCACGGTCATTCGTGTGAAGAGCACGGATATCTCCGAGACGGGACGTGCGACGCAGGGCGTGAAGATTCTGACCGTCGCCGACGGTGACCGTGTGACGGCGGTGGCGCGCATGACGAGCGCGAAGAAGAAGCCGAAGGCGCGCGCCGTCGCCGAGGGGCAGGAGGCGCTTGATCTGGGCGCCGCCGGTGAGCCCGAGGACGACCGCGTTGACATTGGCGCCGCGGACGAGGCGCTCGAAGATCTGATCGACGAGTAATGTGTCTGCGCTCCGGTTGAGGCTCCGCTTCGAGACCCGGCCGGAGCACGCCGCGCGTTTCCGCGTGTCGCATCTCAGCGACGTGTATGACAAAGGGGCGGATGCCTGGCTACGAAGCCCGGGCATCCGCCCCTTATGCATGATGAGCTGTGTGGCGTCCGATGCATCGTCGCGGCCGCCTCTCGACAGGTTCGGTGTTAGAAGTCGTCGGGGGAGAGCGTTTGCACGAACTTGTCGAACTGCTCAAACTCCTCATCGCCATTGTGTTCGTTTGCGTGATACGAGATGGTCCCTGCGCGGTTCATGACGTCGTCTTCGACGTAGATGGGTGCGTTCACGCGAACAGCTAGCGCGAGCGCGTCGCTGGGCCGTGCGTCTACAGTGACCTCCTCGGCATCGTTGCCGTCACGCGTGAGCACGATGGTCGAATAGAAGACAGGTGCGTCGACGCGGTTGATCTCCACGCGCTCCAGGCGCGCGCCCAGGCTGTGCAGGGTGTCGACGAACAGGTCGTGAGTGATGGGGCGACTGTGCTTGGCGCCTTCGATGCCGCGGCTGATGGCGGCCGCTTCAAAGGAACCGGTTTGAATGGAAAGAGCGCGCAGCGGGGCGTCGCTTGCATGGCCAGCCGAGCGTTCTCGCAGCACGATGAGTGACGGAACAGCACCGGAGGCCATGATGATGGTCTCGATGTCTACGCGGATCATTATGGCACCTCCCATGTGCGATTGGTGATCTTGCGGTGGGTGGCTCCCACGTCGTTTGGGTTACCTACCCAAAACCGGTTAGTAATAGTACCCAAAACCTGCTGCATGTACAGCGGGGCGCATGCCAGCACCTCTATTTCATCTCAGGTTTTAACGAATGGCGCTATGGTATCTACAGGCCGCGCGGCCTGTCCGCCAGCGCTGCACGCGGACGGTTTTGTGGCAATCCACACGCTTGGTTCGTATGTTGTGGCAATCCACACGCTCAGGGTAGGTTTTTCAGTCCCTGGGCGTGCAGATTGCGTAAGGATACGAGCAAGGCGTGTAGATTGCCGCAGAATGGCACGTGCCAGGTTTATGAGAAAGGTCTCCATCGGAGAGGGCCTTGACGATTCTGAAGTGAGCCCGCGGGTAACGCATCCGGCTTCGCCGGCACGTTCGCTGCGCAGGGTATGCCGAGAAGCCAAGCGGGCGCCAGAGGGTCTGCGGCCATCCCGCACGTAGGCGCGGCGAGGCGTTTCTAGGGCGCCGTGGACAAATTTTCGAGAAGTCTGTAATCATGGCCGCCAACTCTGGTCCATGTATAGGATTCTGGGCGCTGTTTGGTCGAGAATCGCATTATCTAACCCTTCATAGGGGGCTGATCCGGGCCAGTACCTACAGACAAGTCGAAAATTTGTCCACCTCGGCCGGTCGAAGCGCCGTCTAGGGTTCGCCAGGGCATCGAATCGGCCTCAATCCTATACAAATTACACGCAGAATTATGCATATGAAAAATACCCGCGTATTTCCTCGGTCTCGTGACCTCACGGTTTGAGTTCACGGAGCGGGCCCAAACAAGAAAGGTCCCCATCGCTGGGGACCTTGACGATTCTGGAGCGGGCAACGGGACTCGAACCCGCGAGTGTCAGCTTGGGAAGCTGATGCCTTACCACTTGGCGATGCCCGCGTATGTGCGCAAACGCGCGTATCGGACAGTATACCGTGCGCTCCTTTTTCGAGCAAGGTTCTTACGTCCAGTTGAGAACGGCGCAAATCATCATTCGCGCTTAGCGCTTAGGTGGGAATCCCCGACACCAGCGTGAAGTGGAGTGTCCTCACGGCGGTAGTCATCCCGCCCGAGGAGCATCGCGAATACGAGCGCCTGCGCGAAGCTCGGGTGGATGCAGCCGAGCTCGCCTTGGTAAAGGAGCGTCTCACGCGATAGGACGGCGACACGAGTAAGCTCAAAACGCATGATGAGCTCTGTCATGGTGATATACGTGATGACTCCCGCGCTGAGTATCTTCGCATCATTGATGGACTGGCAAAAGATGGAGCTCAAGGTGTAATTCTTGGCTGCACGGAGATTGGACTGCTGGTTCACCAAGACGATACGGAGGTTCCCCTGTTCGACACCACGCAGATCCATGCCCGCCGTGCGGCGCTGGCCGCGCTTGGCGAGTAGCCCCGGCCATCGTCCGCCCCTGTGGTGGGACAACGGAACCTGTAGCTGTAGCTCCCGGTAGCGCCGGTGAACCCGTACAATGATGAGGTTACGTATCGAGGTGTCACTGCCCGCGCGCGGACGCCCAACGCCAAAAGGAGCCTGCATGATCGACCGCTATACCCGCCCGGAGATGGGCCATATCTTCTCGCTCGAGAACAAGTACGCCATCTGGCAGGAGATCGAGGTGCTCGCCTGCGAGGCTCAGGCAGAGCTGGGCAAGATCGGCATCACGAAGGAGGAGGCTGCTTGGATTCGCGAGCACGCCGCCTTCAACAAAGAAGAGGTCGACGCCATCGAGGCGGTTACTAATCACGACGTCATCGCCTTCCTTACCAACATGGGCGAGCATATCGACAAGGATGTGCCTGAGGGCGAGCCCAAGCCGAGCCGCTGGGTCCACTTTGGCATGACATCGTCCGATCTTGGCGATACCGCTCTGTGCTACCAGCTCGTCCAGGCAACCGATATCATCATCGAGGACGTGCGCAAGCTCGGCGAGATCTGCAAGCGTCGCGCCTTCGAGGAGCGCAACACCCTCTGCGCCGGTCGCACGCATGGCATCCATGCCGAGCCCATGACCTTTGGCATGAAGTTCGGTAGCTGGGCATGGGAGCTCAAGCGCGACCTCGACCGCCTTATCGACGCACGCAAGAACGTGGCCTTCGGTGCCATCTCGGGCGCGGTGGGCACCTATTCTTCCATCGATCCGTTTGTTGAGGAGTACGTCTGCGAGCACCTGGGCCTCGTGCACGATCCACTGTCCACGCAGGTCATCAGCCGCGACCACCACGCCTACCTGGCCGGCGTCCTGGCCACCACGGCGGCCACCTGCGAGCGCATCGCCACCGAGGTCCGCAACCTCCAGAAGACCGACACCCTGGAGGCCGAGGAGCCGTTCAAGAAGGGTCAGAAGGGCTCCAGCGCCATGCCGCACAAGCGCAACCCCATCACCATGGAGAAGGTCTGCGGTCTCTCGCGCGTGGTCAAGGCCAACGCTCAGGTCGCTTTCGACAACGTGGCGCTGTGGCACGAGCGCGACATCAGCCACAGCTCCGCCGAGCGTGTGGCGCAGGCCGACAGCTTCATCGCGCTCGACCACATGTTCCAGTGCCTTATCCGCGTCATCGACGGGCTCATCCTCTATCCCGAGCAGATGAAGGCCAACCTCAACAAGACGCGCGGCCTCATTTTCTCGTCCAAGGTGCTGCTCGCCCTCGTGGAGACCGGCATCACGCGCGAGGAGGCCTACGCTATCGTGCAGGAGAACGCCATGGCCACCTGGCGCGAGGTCCAGCAGTGCCAGGCCGGCACCACGTTCCGCGAGAAGCTCGAGGTCGACCCGCGCTGCACCGTGAGCGCCGAGGAGCTCGATAAGATCTTCGATCCGTGGGACTTCCTCACGCGTATCGACCGCGTCTTCGACCGTCTTGAGGAGCTGAACTTCGACTAAGTTACAGCGCCAAGCAGCGTTCGACAGGATGGACGCTTCAACCTAATCAGAGTCCCAAGTGTGCAAACGCTTGGGACCCTGATTCGTTCTTCATGTGAGTTGTAAGCGCAGAGCCGCTCCTGGCTTCTCAAGAGATTGTGCGCTGCGTCGGGAGGCTTTCGTCCCGCGTGCAGTTTGCGAAGCACTGTCTGAGCACGGGACGAAAGCCTCCCGACGCCTCCCGCTGATCGCTGAGGCTAATTCACCGTCGCCCCGCTAGTCGATCTCTCCTGCCTCGCGCAGCTCCTGATCGACGCGCTCGTCGCGCAACGAGCAGTTTTCGGTAAGCAGGCAGTTGACACACAGCTTGTCGCAGGGAAGCGCTTCGTCGAGTTGAGCGAGCGAGAAGCCCTTCACGCGCAGGTAATAGTCGCCGATGATCGCTCGAATGGCCTCGATGGCAAAGGTCAACGTGTACATGCGCCCGTTGGGAAGGCCATCCACCGCATCGAGAATCTGCTCCTGCGTGATGGTGAGTGCCTCGTCGACCGTCTTGCCGGTGAGCATATCGGCCACGACGGTGGCACAGGCGATGGCGGCAAGACATCCGTGGCTGCGGAATCCGACTTCCACAAAACGGTCGGTTTCGGGGTCCATCCTGGCAAAGAGCTGCATTTGAACGGTTCCGCGCTTCTCGCGCCCGACGCTGCAGAACGCATTGGCGCCCTCGGGCACGCCGCCGTTGCGGGCGTCGGCTATGAGGTCAAGCGCGCGGTCGGAATACTCGGTAATGGGCGCGTCGTTTTCAATCTGGTACATATCGGGGGTGCGCAGAAACGGCGTATCCTCGGTGATGTGCTGCTTGGGCATGATGTCTCCTTGAGAGTGAATCGTATGGGGCAACGTGGGCGGTCGACGGGAATCGTAGCCTGCAGCTACGGATTCATACCCTTCTCAACGCCGTACCATTGGGCAAGGGCCTTGCCCTGCGCGTCACTCAGATACCAGTCCGAGTAGTAATAGGCCTCGCCTTTGCTCGTGTGGGTGACATGGATGTCTTTGAACGCCTCGTTTGCTGCGACCTTCTCATACACCTGCTTGGTTCGCGCGGGAGACCACAGGTAGGGCGGATTCATGAAGCTGTCCTGAGCAACCGGCCGCGGGTAGACGCGTGACTCGGTGCGGACAACGTCTACAAAGGTCGCCACCTCGTCGTCCTCCGCCGTGAGATAGAGTGCGTGGGCAAAGCTGTGGGACATGAGGGCGGCCGAATAGAGATAGATGGCCTTCTTGCCCATGATGAGTGCGAGGTCGCATACATCGGGCTCCGGCAGGGGCTCGTCGGGATTCACCTCGCGGCCCTCAAGCTGCACGTCCAGCGGCTTTGGGGCCGAAAGCTTGCCGCGCACCTCGGTCGCCTCGGCATGGTCGTGCTCCTGGATATAGAGCAGCGCTTGCTCTTCAAATGCTTTGGCATCCATGCCCTCGGGCGCGAAGGAGCGCTTCTTCCACCGGGATGATGTGGTGAGCTTGCCTTCGTAGGAGCGCTGGCGAATATCGGTGTACGCAGCGTCCAAAGCGCGGACGAGGGCGTTGTGCCGATGGATCTGCTCAAGCTCTTCAGGCGTCGGCTCGCTGTCCTCGCCGGTGTCCTCCTCCGACGGGTCGGGTTGCGTCGCTGCGCGCTCCGCCTCGTCGTCTGGGCGGTGCAAGGTGCTGTCCATGACGGGTTCCTCCGCTCTCCTGTCTCCCCACATGTGCCATCAAGTGTAGTACAAGGTATACTGCTATTCACCTAAAAGAGGTGACCCATATGACCTTGCGTTCGCCCAAGGTGGCAGGGTGTTGTGACAATCGGCTGGGAGGTGGAGCAATGGCTAACGACGGCGCATCGACAAACCGCACGGGGGATGCGGCCGCACAGCGTGACGCCACTGCGATGCCCGCCTTCTCCGTTGACACCTACAAGGTGTTGGCCCCGCCCATTGCCGGCATTGCGAGCTCCACGATGGTTGCCAACCTCATCATCCAGGAGGCCCACCGTACCACCGGCGTCTCCACGGCTGGCGGTCTCACGATGGTTGCGGCCTGCGCGGTTCTGGCGGTGCTGTTTATATCAACTCTGGTGGTCAAGCGATATACCAAGCGCGCCGTGTCCCTCATGACCTTCCTGTCGGTCCACATTTCGGGTCTCTCTGCGCTTGCGTTGACGTTTCTCGACGTCGCCGGGAGCGCTCCGGACGTGTTGCGCACCGCTCTGGAGTGCGCGGCGACCGCAGCAAGCGCGCTGCTGAGCTTCTACTGGATGCGAAAGCTTCGAGGGACCTCGGCGCAAGCGGTGGTCGTGGTCGCGTTCTGCGCGCTTGCCCTCTCGGAGTTCGGGACCTTCGTGGCGAGCTTCTCCGGCAACCTCGTGGCCCACGCCATAGCGTTTGTGCTGGCGTTCGCCCAGTTTCTCTACGTGCGCGTCTCGCGCGCTATGGATGTGCCGAGCGACCAGTTCCCCGCGGTGTCCGAATCGTATTTTGGCACCGACCGCGATCGCTTCTCGAACCGCAGCTTCCTGGCCGTAGCGGCTGTCGGCTTTTGGTTCATCTCCATTCCGATGGGCATGGGCCGAGGGTTTCCAGCTGGCGATGCCATCTTTATGAGCCCGGTGCCGCGCTTCTTGGCACTCGTGTTCGTCTGCGTAGTGAGTGCGGTATGGGTTCGTCACGGCATGGCGTCCCGCATGCGCGCCCTCACCACGAGCATCTGGGTCGTCATGGAGCTTTTGCTGGCCCTCGGAGCCATCTTCTTCGCTATATGGCCGCGCTCGATCGGCGTCGGCGCATCGTTCATCATGGCGTCTGCTCTCGTACTTCAGGCGTTTATCTGGTATCTCACCATGGCGTTTATCAGCTTTGGATGGCGTGACGCCTATTACTATGCGTCCGCAGCGTGGATCAGCATGAATGTGCTCACCGTGGCGGGCATGGAGGTCGATCGCCTGCTGGCGCGTGTGTTCTTCGACAACACGCCGGTAATCATCTCCATCATGAGTCTCTTTGTGCTTGTGAGCGCACAGGTGGTCTACACCAAGCTGCTCTCGGCGCCGTCGCAGCAAAGCGAAGCGAGCTCCCAAGAAGACGCCGCTACATCCGAGCATGACGGGCGCGGGCACATCACGCAGGACGACGTCCGCCGCATCCCGCTCATGGGGGTCATGGCGCTCAGACCCCAGGCGGAGCTTCCGCTGCCCAGCGTCAACCCCGACGCACGCATCGCTACGTCGGTGATTGAGCTTGGCCAGCGCTTCGGTCTTACTGGTCGCGAGATCGAGGTCTTGACGCTCTATGCGCTCGGTCATACCCAGGCGCGCGTGAGCGAAGAGCTTCAGCTGTCTCAGAACACGGTGCACACTCACATCAAACGCATCTACGAGAAGACCGACCTTCATTCGCGCCAGGAGATTCTGGATTACATCAACGAATACGGGTCGGCCGCCGCGCCGCGCGGCTAACGCCGAGGCATGTGTCGAAGCCCCTTGTCGCGTCCCTCGATCAATGTGCTCGCGGCGAGGTCGGGTTACCGCCAGGTCCGCCTCCGTCTGCGTTTCCAAAAACTGCTCGCGATGGTTCCCTTGCGACGGGTTGCGACGGACATCTCTCCGACGGTGGGGTGACCCGTATCACCCTCATCGGCGGCCTATACCCACCCGATGTATACGTACCCTCAAATAGGGGACAGGCAGGTAGGGGGCAAAAAAGCTCCAGCGAGCAAAAATTACCCAAAAGCGGGGGAACGTAATGAGGAGAACTCGTGGATAATCTACTCTGACAATTTGGGCGTGTTCGCCGCGCGCCCTGTCAGCTCTGTACTGCGGACGCACCAGGCGGCGTCCGTGAAGAATCAAGGGGAGGGAACTATGAACGAGAACACCGCTTTGGAGCAGGTTGGCTCCGGCGCGGACCGCCTCGACGCCTTCTTCACCCGTAGAGGGTTCGTGAAGGTTTCCGGCGCGTTCGTGGCCAGCATGGTGGCGCTCGGCCTGCTGCCCGACGAGGCGGCTGCCCAGCCCACGAGCTCGAACGGTCAGGTGGACTACTATGCCGCACCGACCCACGTGCTCAAGGTCAACCGTGCGCGCTGCACCGGTTGCCAGCGCTGCGAGATGAGCTGCACGCTCACCAACGACGGCGTGTCCCAGCCCGCCGCTGCGCGTATCCACGTGCACGACGGCTTCCAGTACGGCGCCGGCCTGGACACCGGCGACGGCATCTTCTACTCCGCCGAGTGGATGATCCGTCAGTGCCACATGTGCAAGGCTGCCATGTGCCAGACCGCGTGCCCGCACGGCGCTATCCTGACCAACGACAACGGCGTGCGCTACGTCGATGCCGACAAGTGCGTTGGCTGCGGCACCTGCGTGGCCTCCTGCCCGTGGAACATCCCGGTGGTCAACACCGTGACGGGCAAGTCCGCCAAGTGCATCGCCTGCGGCCGCTGCGCCGATCAGTGCCCGAACGGCGCCATCGAGCTCGTCGAGTGGGAGAACGTCAACCATTCGTCCGGTCCTACCCGTACCGAGGATCCCGCACCGCTCGTGAGCGAGACGCAGGATTATGTCGGCGGCGGCAAGATCGCTCAGTAAGTTAGGAGATACCAATGGCTGATACTGCCACTTACGGTTCTTATGGTTGGGCGGGCCAGATCGCCCGTGTCAACCTGACTGACGGAACCATCTCCGTCGAGTCCGACGAGGCGATGCAGGACGATTACATCGGCGGCATGGGCTTCGCGAACAAGATCATGTATGACGAGGTGCCTGCCGGCACCGCGTGGGACGCGCCCGAGAACAAGGCCGTCCTTGCCGTCGGCCCTCTCACCGGCTCCGGCGTGCCTCTGGGCGGCCGCTCCACGTGGGCGACGCTGTCCACCTTCACGACGGACTACCAGGTTGTCGACTGCCACTGCGGCGGTCAGCTCGGCGCCACCCTCAAGTATTCCGGCCATGACGGCCTGATCATCGAGGGCGCTTCCGACAAGCCGGTCTACATTCTCATCGACGACGACAAGATCTCGATTGAGGACGCTTCCTCCGTGTGGGGCAAGGGCACCCGCGAGACCAACGAGGCCCTGTGCAAGAAGCACGGCTTCGACGCCTGCGTCGCCGCCATCGGCCCGGCTGGCGAGAACCTGCTTCCCTATGCCTGCGTCATCAACACCCGCTCGCACTCCGCGGGCGCTGGCCTGGGCGCAGTGCTTGGTTCCAAGAAGTGCAAGGCCGTCGTCGTGCGCGGCACCAAGGCCGTGAACGTCGCCGACCCGCAGATGGTCTCCGACCTGTCCGACTACATGATCGCCCAGGTCCTGGGCTCCAACAACAACCACGTGGTGCCGTCCACCCAGCAGTCCTGGGCCGAGTACTACGACAAGGGTTCGCGTTGGACCGCCAAGAAGGGCCTCTACTGGGCTGCCGCCGAGGGCGGTCCCATCGAGACCGGCGAGCCGAAGCCCTTCGAGCCCAACACCATGGGCTATCGCTGCATGAAGTCCACCAAGGACATGGGCCCCGAAGCCGAGAAGTACACCGTCAAGATGGCCGGCTGCCACGGCTGCCCGGTGCGCTGCTACTCTCAGGTGCGCGTGCCGCAAGTCCGCGAGATCACCGGTTACGACGCCACGGGTAACACCTGCGTCCCGAACTTCCCGGTGACCTCCTACTTCTGCTCCATCCAGGACATCGAGGGCATGACCACCGAGGATGGCACCCTCACCGATATGTCGGTTGTCTACAACCAGGTCGTTTCGGCCACGGTCGACGACCTCGGCCTGTGGTGCAACTACGCCCAGCTCTATCGTGACCTTGCTCGCACCTACAAGGAGGGCATCCTCCAGCGCGAGCTCGGCGACGAGTACGGCGAGTATGACTGGGCTGGCATCATGGCTGGCACCAACCCCGCCGGCTGGGTGAAGGTTCTCACCGACATCGCCTTCAACAAGAAGAAGATTTCTCTGCTGGGCCACGGCCCCATCGTGTGGTGCAAAGAGTGGGACGACATGAAGTGGTTCGACACCACCAAGTCCTGCCTCATCAACTATCGCGGTTGGCCAGTCCACCACGCCATCGAGTGCTTCGGCCAGGTGGGCGGCGTCTACAACATGATGTTCAACCGCGATGACATGATTCACTCTGCGGTGAACTTCCAGGGCTGCGGCCTGCCCATCGACCTCAAGAAGGAGATGGCTGCCGAGATGTGGGGCGGCGAGGACGCCATCGACCCCGACAAGAACTACACGCCCATGAACGAGCACAAGGCGGAGTTCTGCTGGTGGAGCATCGTCACCGACGTGCTGCATGACTGCCTGACGGTCTGCAACTGGGTGTGGCCGATGGCCATGGCCCCCGCCAAGGAGCGCAGCTATCGTGGCGACCTGGACCTCGAGGCCCAGTTCTACACCGCGGTCACTGGCAAGGAGGTCACCATCGACGACCTCTACAAGGCGGCCGAGCGCGTCATGACGCTGCAGCGCGCCAACACCGTCCGCGGTATGAAGGACGCCGACGGCAACATGGGCTGCAACGACTTCCGCAACGTCCATGATGTCATCACCGAGTGGCCCTTCACCAAGGACCCCGACATCGAGCCCTTCACCGCCGGTACCGACAAGATGGAGAAGGACGACTTCCAGACGGCCCTCACCATGGTGTACAAGCGCTTTGGCTGGGACGAGGAGCTGGGCTGCCCGACCAAGCAGTGCCTTGAGGACCTCGGCATGGACGACGTTGCGTCCGACCTGGAAGACCTGGGGCTCCTGCCCGACGGCGGCACGCCCTACGACGAGCGTACGCGCAAGTACGACGGCATTCTGTCCAAGTACTGCGGCGACAACCCCGCGCTCAGCGCGTAATGCGTTCGGAGAGGAGAGAACATGGCTGATGAGATCAAGGAGGGCACGGAGGCTCAGGCCACCGATGCCACCCCGAAGAAGAAGCGCAACTGGAAGGCCAAGCGCCTCCCGATCGTGATCGCTGCTGTCGTGGTCGTCACGGTCCTCGGCGTTGCCGGCTGGGCTTGGCGCGCCACCCCTGAGTACTGCGACACGCTGTGCCACAGCACCATGGGCAAGTATTACAACTCGTTTGTGAACGACACCACCTCGCTTGCCTATGCGCACAAGGGTGTTGTGAACAACCAGTGCCTGGGCTGCCACGAGACCACCCTGCCGCAGTCTCTGCACGAGGTGCAGGCTCAGCTTTCCGGTGACTACAGCGACCCCATGGCGAAGGTCACCTATTCCAACGAGTTCTGCCTGCAGAGCGGCTGCCACACGGGTGCCGGCGTGATGCCGGGTGCGACCGAGTCCTCCACGGCCGACTGGTCGTTCGACCCGCACAGCACGATGCATGGCGTGCAGCAGTGCAACTCCTGCCACCTCATGCATGACCAGAGCGTCTTCACCTGCGCCGGCTGCCACACCTGGGGCGGCGACGAGGCCTGGTCGAAGACCCCCGATGGCTGGACCGAGTACACCCTTGAGGACGGCTCCATCACCGCCGCGCCCGAGGGCTGGACGATTCCCCAGCTGTTCGAGGCTTCCTCTGCTCAGAACTAATCTGCGCGCACAGGTATGCTAGACAAGGGGGCGACCCGAAGCGGGTCGTCCCCTTTTTTGCGCACGTGACGCGATGCGGTTTGGGTAGGCTTGGCGTCCGTGCGATGTTGCATGCGCCGGATATGGGTATGTGTAGGTTGATATATGGCCTCTGGGAGGCATGTCCAAGAGACGCTATAGTTAGGTTCATTCGCTACGACCCAGCAAGCATCGTACAGAGAGGGTGGTCTTTGATGATCAGCATCGACTACACGCCCCATGGCGTTTGTTCGCGAAACATCCATGTCGAGCTGGATGACACCGGTACCACGGTGACGGGCTGCTCGTTCACCGGCGGCTGCAACGGCAACCTCAAGGCCGTGTCCAAGCTTATCTGCGGCATGCCGGTCGACGAGGTAACTGCCCGCCTGCGTGGCAACACCTGCGGTCCGCGTCCGACCTCATGCGCCGACCAGCTCTGCTGCGCGCTCGACGCTGCCCAGGCTCAGGCCAAAACGCAGGGGTAAGGCATGTTCGCCCCCTGGAAACGTCTTCGGAGCGACGCGTCTGCGCCCTCCGTGCCCGCCGATTCCCGCGGCATCACCCGACGTCGCTTTACGCTGGGGAGTCTGGCTGCGGCGTCCGCCGGCATGGCAGCGATCACGTTGAGCTCCTGCACCTCGGATACCAATACGGACGATGGCGAGCCGCAGGTGGTTACCGACGAATCCCAGATCGTAGATATCATCAACGACTACGAAAACGTCGACACCGATCTTGCCGCAAGCGCGACCTACACCTTGCCGCTGGGCACGGTGCTCTTTCATACCGAGGGATCGTGGGCTGCAGCCATGATGGCTCCGGAGTCTTCACTGCATGTCAACACGCTCGGCGTGATGAGCCTTTCCAGCGGAGACCTCGTCACGCTTATCGAGGCGCCCACGCAAGGGGGAACCTTTGGCTTTTTCGACGTGCGCTGTTCCGACGGCGTGCTGGCTTGGGTCGAGGTCGACTACGCGGATCGTTCATGGGTGCTGCTGGGGCAAGCCCTCTCGGCAGGCACCCTCTCCGGTGAGGCGACCATACTCGATCAGGGCGATATCGACTGGGAGCCTCCGCGTTTTACCGTGTGGGGTACCAGCGTCATCTGGTACCGCATGCCGCAGGCGACCGGCGACAGCTCCTCGGAAGACTCGCACTGCTATCAATGGACGCTCGGGGACGACGAGGGCCAGGAGCTCTGGACCTCGCACGGGCGTTTCTCGGCTTCACCGCGCGTGGCCGACAGCATTTTGACCATCGTCCCGCGTGTCCGCGACGACGAGGGGACCTACTACGGTCTGACGGCGATCGACCTGACGGCGGGCGATAACACCCGCCGCGCCCAGCTGGTGCTTCCGCGCGGCGTCGCCCCCTTCGAGGCCACCTATCTCAACGATACGTTTGTGTTTTCAATCGAGGCGAGCTACAACGGGGTGGGTAGCCTGGGCAACATGGGAACCTTCATGGGCAACGAAGGCGGACCATATATATATGTGCGCCGCGAGCCGCAGAGCTGTGCTCTGCTGCTGGGAAACCGATATGTCGTGAAGTCCCAGGCGTCTCACTTTGTGATTGACCCCTCGGCGCAAACCTATGCCGTGCTCTCTGCGCCCGATCGGTGCCTGGACTTTGGCGACTGGACGGCGAGCGAGGGCGTCACCAACCAGTTGCTTACCTATGCGACGGTACGCGATGAGCAGGGGCTCCCTGCCAGCGTGACGGCGCGTGTGTTCACGGTGTAGCTGCGCCGCGCGCCATCCTCGGTGTTCTCAACGGGGCGGGTCCCGCGGTCCAGCCGGGCCTGCCTGCGCCTAGAGGCCTGCAAGCTGCTCGTTAGCCTCGCGCACGATACGCTCAACGTCTTCGGGCGCCGGCGGATGAGGGGCCTCGGGCACGGCGTCGAGCGGCAGCAGCTGCTTTTCCATCCAGGTGACCGAGAGCCACTGTCCCATTTTATAGCCGCAGGTCGTGTGCTCGCCACAGATGCGGTAGCCATGATGTTCGTGGAACGCAATGGATGCGCTGTTGTCCGACGTGATGCAGGCTTCGCTCATACGGATGCCCTGCGCGCGCATAAGCCCCTCGAGCGCCGCAAGCAGCACGCCTCCCAAGCCGCGCGCCTGATAGGGCCCATCGAGGTAGATTGATGTTTCCGAGGCCCAGCGATATGCCTCGCGCTCGCGGAACGAGCTGTTGTAGGCAAAGCCGGCAATACACCCTTTATCCAGGTCTTCAAGGACAAGGTGCGTGGTCTCGCGCAGATGCTCTTCGATGCGGTCGCGAAACTCTGCGATGCCAGGAACCTCGGTCTCGAAGCTCACGGTGGTGTCGGTGACAAACGGCGCGTAGATGGCCAGCAGCTCTTCGGCGTCGTGGGGCGTTGCAATGCGGATCCGAAACGGCATGGGGCCTCCTGGTAGAAAAAGCGCGAGTCTGGGCATAATGAGCAAAGAGTCTGCCCCGCCGCGCCGTTCGGCGAGCGGGTTGCCCTGCGGACAAGTGTAGCGTTTTCGTGCGCTACAATAAGTTTTGTTCTTTCGGATGAGACAAGGGGGCCCCACATATGGCTTCGGACGCAAGAAAAATCCTGCTCGTTGAGGACGAGAAGGCAATTCGCGACGCTGTCGCGGCATATCTCGAGCGCGAGGGCTATT
This sequence comes from Collinsella sp. An2, assembly GCF_002160065.1. Classification (GTDB taxonomy): domain Bacteria; phylum Actinomycetota; class Coriobacteriia; order Coriobacteriales; family Coriobacteriaceae; genus Limicola. The sequence goes on from NZ_NFJW01000002.1 coordinate 157,449, forward strand.
GGGTCGTGGGCGTCGGCGACGGTCAGTCCGCCGTCGAGGAGTTCGAGAAGCATCAGTTCGACCTCATCGTGCTTGACCTCATGCTTCCGAAGCTATCCGGCGAGCGCGTCTGCCGCGCGATTCGCGACACCTCCGATGTCCCCATCATCATGCTTACCGCCAAGGGCGAGGTCGAGGACCGTATCATCGGCCTCGAGCTGGGCGCTGACGACTATCTGATCAAGCCGTTCTCGCCGCGTGAGCTTGTGGCTCGCGTGCGTGCCCTGTTCCGTCGCGCTCATCAGAGCGATGAGCCCCAGGTTGAAGTTCTGGACTTCGGCGACCTGGTCATCGACATCTCGGGTCACAAGATCCTGGTCGAGGGCCGCGAAGTCGACCTCACGGCGTCCGAGTTCAAGCTGCTCACCACCCTGGCGCGTCATCCGGGCCGCGTGTACAACCGCATGGAGCTGGTCGAGAAGGTGCTGGGTTACGACTTCGAGGGCTACGAGCGCACCATCGACAGCCACGTAAAGAACCTGCGCGCCAAGCTGGGAGACGACCCCAAGAAGCCGAAGTGGCTCTACACCGTTCATGGCGTGGGCTACCGTTTCGAGGCGCCCCAGCAGCCGGCTAAGGAGAAGACGGAGTAGCTACATCCCATGCTTTTCGCACGGTTTGAAATCGGACAGAAGCATAAACAGAACGACGAGGCGAGTTCCCGCGCAAGCTGGAATACGCCTCGTTCCGATTCGCGGCGCGGGCTAAGCTATGCCACGCGCATGGTGCTCTCGTTCGCGTTGACCTCGCTCATGACGGTGCTTGTGCTGACCGTGGTGGTCTCGGTGGTCTGGGGTGGCGTCTTTAGCGACTACACGCGCGCCAACATCTCAGAGATCGCCCAGCTCACGGCGCAGCGCCTGGCCGAATCCTACGAGGAGGACGGCGAGTGGTCCACTGATTTCCTGGCTTCCATCGCGGAGTCCAATCTGGTGTCGAGCGACATCGGCCTGCAGGTGATGGATGAAGACGGCACGATTCTCTACGACGATTCGTGGCCGGCTGCTCCCGCCGCTGCCGACGCCACGCGCGGCCGGACCGAAACAGGGACTTCGCTGGGGTCGGCTGCGGTGCCCGCAGACTCTGCCAGCACCTCGGCGATGGCGTCGCATAGCCCCGTCTCGACGGCACCCACCGACGCCGAGAGCGCCGTAACCGAACCCATCAAGCTCTCCGACGGTACCGTCGTGGGCCAGGTGCGCCTCTGGGTGCTTGGGTCCGACGCACTGCTTACCAAGGCCGATACCGCCTTCCGCGAAAAGACGTTCAACGCCATGTCCCTCGCAGCGATCATCGCCATCGCCATCGCGGTGCTCATGGGCTTCTTCATGTCACACATGCTCACCAATCAGGTGCGTCGCATCACTGCGACGGCCAAGCAGATTCGCGACGGAGACCTTTCGGCCCGCACCGGCCTGCGCGGCGACGACGAGATCGACCAACTGGGCGAGACCTTCGACGAGATGGCGACCTCCCTGGAAAAAGACTTGAAGCACGAGCGTCGCCTGACGTCAGACGTCGCACACGAACTGCGAACCCCGCTCATGGCTATGCTGGCCACGGTCGAGGCGATGCAGGACGGCGTGCTGCCGGCCGACGACGAGCATCTGGAAACAGTCGCATCCGAGACGCGCCGTTTGTCGCGTCTGGTGCAGCAGATGCTCGACCTGTCGCGCATGGAGAACCGAACCACCCCGCTCAACCTTGAGCCGGTCGACATGGTGGCGTTTGTCCAGCGCATCGTCTCCGGTCAACAGCAGCTGTTCACCTCGCACGACCTGCGACTCAAGTTTGTCGATGACATGCAGGGGCGTTCGAGCACGGTCGATGCCGACCCCGACATGATCACGCAGGCGATCATCAACATCATGAGCAACGCTATGCGCTATACCCCCGAAGGCGGTTGGGTCGTGGTATCGGTGCGCGGCGACCGCAAGTACGTGATGATTTCGGTGTCGGACACGGGTATCGGCATTGCCAAAGAAGACCTGTCTCGGATCTTTGGCCGCTTCTGGCGCGCCGACGCAAGCCGTGCCCGCGAGAAGGGCGGCCTTGGTGTGGGTCTTGCCGTCACCAAGTCGATTGTGGAGCGCCACCACGGGTTCATCACGGTCGAGTCCGAGCTGGAGAAGGGTACGACTTTTACGATTCATCTCCCGCGCGAGCACATGGCAGACGCGGCTTCAACTACAATGGAACACTAGCTTTGTCTAGCTGCCGCATGCGCGCTACGCATGCAAAACCGTATTCGTTCGTCGGATAGGAGTTGATCCTCAGTGACTTCCATGGAGCGTCGTCCCGATTCCCGCGGTAAGGTTCGCGATATCTACGAGGCGGGCGACAACCTGCTGATGGTCGCCACCGACCGTATCTCGGCCTTCGACTACATTCTGCCGGACGAGATTCCCTTCAAGGGCGAAGTCCTCAACCGCATCTCCGCGTTCTGGTTCAACAAGTTCGCCGACCTGGTTCCCAACCACCTGGTAAGCATCAACGTCGCCGACTTCCCCCAGGAGTTCGCCGAGTATAGCGACTATCTGTCCGGCCGTGCCATGCTTGTTCGTCGCGCCGAGCCCATCATGATCGAGTGCATCGTCCGTGGGTACCTGACCGGTTCGGGCAAGAAGACCTATGACGCCGACGGCACGGTGTGCGGCATCAAGCTTCCCGCCGGCCTCACCGAGGCATCGAAGCTTCCCGAGCCGATCTTCACCCCGTCCACGAAGGCGGCCATCGGCGATCACGACGAGAACATCTCGTTCGACCGCTGCGTCGAGATCGTTGGTTCCGACATCGCCGAGCAGATCCGCGACCTCTCGCTCAAGATCTATACCGCGGCCGCCGAGTACGCTGCGACCCGTGGCATCATCATCGCCGACACCAAGTTCGAGTTCGGCATCATCGACGGCAAGGTGACCCTCATCGACGAGTGCCTTACGCCCGATTCGAGCCGTTTCTGGCCTGCGGCTTCCTACGAGGAGGGAAAGGTCCAGCCCAGCTACGACAAGCAGTTCGTCCGCGATTGGCTGCGCGCCAACTGGGATATGACCGGCGAGACGCCGCATCTGCCCGCCGAGGTCATCGACGGTACGTCCGAGCGTTATCGCGAGGCGTTCCAGATCATCACCGGCGAGCCGTTCGTCAGCATGAAAGAGAGCAAGTAAGTGACTATTCGGAGTTCCAACAACAAGCGCACGCAGAACCAGGAGTACACGGGCATGGCCCGCAAGTCCGCAGCGTCTGCAAAGCCCGCCCGTGCCGCCGCCGGATCGGTGCGCGTGGTGCCTTCCTCTGCCAAGGCTCGTCGTAAAGAGGCTGAGCGCGGAGAATCGCTCGCGGGCCTGTCGCGCGAGGAGAAGCGCGCCCGCAAGCAGGAGGAGCGCCGCCGCGACGACCGTATTTACACGGCGTCGAACATCATGCTCAAGAAGGACCCTGAGTACAAGCATCTGCGCACCATCTTCTGGGTGCTGCTTGCCATCGGCATGGTGATCATCATCGCTGCTTGGGCCATGATGTTCGGTCTGGATGAGCAGGCGGTACAGGACACGTATGCCATCCAGCTTGGCTGCGTGATCGTGGCCTATGTGTTCATCATCGGCACGTTCATCTTTGACTTCGTGAAGATCCGTCCGCTGCGCAACTTCTATCGTAGCCAGGCGGAGGGCATGCCCGAGAAGAAGATCATCGCCCTGATCGAGCAGGAGGCTGCAGAGCCCAAGGGCAAAAAAGGCGACAAAGATCGTTCCGTCGAGCCTGTGAAGGTCGAAGACACCTCGACGGATGCCCCGGTCAAGAAGACCGGCCGCAAGAAGAATCATCGTTCGCGGCGGTAACGCCCGAATCGATACAAGTGCTGGGCGGTTTTCCTAAACAGGGTCTACCGCAGAGCAGCAGGTGGAAGAGGGCGGCTGCGGGGCCTGGTAGTCTCGCAGCCGCCCTTATGTCTGAAGGCGTTCGGTTGCCGTCTCTGTGTTGGGCGGCGCCGCGCCCAAGGTGAGGAGGACGATATGATTCGAGCCGCGCTGACGGTCGACGACGCGCGCGCCGGCATGAAGGCGCTCGAACCCAAGATCGAGCGCTATGCGCACCTTATCATGCGTCAGGGAGTTAATGTTCGCCCTGGCCAGGAGGTCGTGCTAACCGTTCCTGTCGAGGTTCAGCAGTTTGCTCGCGTGCTGGTGCGCTGCGCCTACGAGGCGGGCGCAGGGCATGTGACCGTTATCTGGAACGATGACGTTGTGACCAGGTTGCACTACGAGAACGTCGAGCTGTCCTGGTTTGAGAAAGTGCCTTCATGGCAGCGCGAGCAGCTGGACTCGCTTGCGCGCGACGGTGCCTGCTTCGTGTTCATCGAAGGGTCGGACCCGGAAGCGCTCAAGGGCATCGACCCGGCCAAGCCGGCCGCTCACGCCAAGGCGCAGAACACCCAGTGCCGCATCTTTCGACGCGGTTTGGACTTCAACCTCAATCCGTGGTGCATCGCCGGTGCCCCCGTTCCGGCATGGGCTCGCGCGGTCTTCCCTGACGTGGACGAAGAAGTGGCAATGTACAAGCTCTGGTGCGCGATTCTCTCGGTTGCCCGCGCCGACGGCGAGGATCCCGAGAGCGACTGGGAGCTGCATGATGCCACGTTCGATAAGAATCTGCGCTTTTTGAACGAGCGTCATTTCGTTGAGCTGCGCTACACCGCGGAGTGCGGCACCAACCTCACCGTGGGTCTCACCGACCGGCATGTGTGGGAGGGCGGCTGCAGCTCGACGCCGGATGGCCACCGGTTCTTCCCCAACATCCCTACCGAGGAGGTCTATACCTCGCCGCACTGCGAGCGGGTGAACGGCGTGGTGTACGCGACCCTGCCACTTATTCATCGTGGCACCAAGATCGATCGCTTCTGGCTGCGCTTTGAGGAAGGGCGTGTAGTCGATTACGACGCCGAGGTCGGCCTGGACGCACTGCGCTCGATCATCGAGTGCGATGAGGGATCGTGCCGCCTGGGCGAAGTCGCGCTCATCTCAAAGAACACGCCCATCCGCGAGAGCGAGATTCTGTTCTACAGCACGCTCTACGACGAGAATGCAAGCTGTCACTTGGCGCTGGGCATCGGTTTCCCCGAGTGCTACGAAGGCGGCTATGACATGTCGACCGACGAGCTGCGCTCGCACGGCGTGAACACGTCGACCACGCACGTGGACTTCATGATCGGCTCCGACGATCTGGACGTCACGGGTATCACGGCTGACGGCCGTGAGGTGCCGGTGTTCGTGAACGGGCAGTGGAGCTGGGAGTAGCGTCTAGAGCGTGACGGTTGAGCAGGGTCCGTGTTACAATCTCCCTTGCGGGCCGTTAGCTCAGCTGGCAGAGCAGGGGACTTTTAATCCCAAGGCCCAGGGTTCGAACCCCTGACGGCCCACCATAGGAACGGATGCCGGACCATTGCGCCCGGCCGGCGAGAGGCGAGGAGACAACGGTCACCTCGCCTCTCTTTCGATTTCATGGGGCTAACGCCGGTATTTGGGTCGGATGCTGTGACAGGACCCTCAGAGAGGATGACAGGTTGGGGGTGTCGATATGACGCGCGATGAGGCGCTCAGGGTACTGGGCCTTCATGCGGATGCCTCGCGTGACGAAATCCAGGCAGCGTATCGCGAGCTGGCGCAAATGCTTCACCCGGACAAGTTTGGTGACAACAAACGCCTGCGCGAGCGCGCCGAGCGCCAGATGAGTACCATCAACGAGGCGCGTGACACGTTGCTCAAGAGCTCGCGCACGGCTGGTGGACGCAACGCGTCGGCTTCGACTGTCCACCGCGCCCCTTCGACCCCGGAACAGATTGCCTTTGAGGCGACGGCGCGAGCACGTGCCGCCGAGGCCGCCCGTCTTGCTGTCGTTGCCGATCTGCGCACCCTGCGTGAACGTCGTAGGTCCATGCTGGTGATGGCGGCTGTCGCCGCGCTGGTTGCGGTGCTGTTCTGGAGGGTGCGGGGAGGTATCGGCGCGACGATCGCTTCCATTGCATCCATGGTGGCGGTGTGGGGCGTGATCGACACCGTGCTGTTGTCGAGCCAGGTCGATGCCCTGCAGAAGCGTTCAAAGGAGCTGCTGCAAACGCGCGATGCGGCTCAACGCATCGCCGACGAGGCTCGCACCCTCTAGGAAAACGCTGATTACCGCCTCCTTGCGCCCCCTCGTGCACGCTCGCTTCGGAAAAGGGCGTCCGAAACGCGAACGGCCGGGTAGACCAGGATGCCCGACGGACAGAACCCCTGGTAGATGGCTCGGGGCTTAAGAGTCTACTCGGCGATTCCGGAAAGGGACGCCCTTTTCCGAAGCGAGCGTGCATTGAGGGCCGCCGCGAAGGCTCATATTCAGCGTTTCCCTAGGGCAAAAGCACGCAGCTGGCCGCACGCCTCGCCGCCAGCGCCGCCCCGGCGTCCCGCTGTCTTCATGCATTCGGTCCCGGACGCTTCTTGCGCTGCGTACCATGCTAGAATGGCCGCATGTGGGCGCATATGTATGTGCCCTCCCGATTTGTTCGGCCAGAGGAGGAGCCGCGACATGAGCCATGACGCAAACAACAGCAGCGCGGTATCGCCTCAGCTGGACACCATGGTGTGCGATCTTATTGGGTCCATGCTCGATGCCCTTGCGGCGGGCGAGGACCCCGGCGTCGTGGTGTGCCTCGAGGACGGGTCCTCCACGCGAATCGAGATGGCGTTTAGCGACGACGGCGAGGAAGCTTGTCTCACGGCGGCGCGACAGTATGTGAAGACGCATGCCGCAGGTTCGCACGACGACGGATTGGGACGCGTCGAGCGCTATGCGATCGCCTGTACCGGCTGCGTCGATCTTGAAGACGGCTATCAGGACGCCTTGCTGGTCAGCTTCTATGAGCGCAGCCTGGCTACGGGGTATTCGGCATACGTTCTGTACGATGGCTTTGGCAATGAAGACCAATTTGTATGGAGCGATCCGCAACCTGCCGGAGAAGAGCAGCCGCTCATCTAAAAATCGTTTACTATTATTTCTGTTTGCGCTAGGAATCCTTCTACACAGTATCCCAAACATTCTTATACTTGCGAAGGTTTGAGCGACCAAACCAGAACTGGTGCCTTGGTTGGCTCGTTGTCGCGGAGGGCGTCTTGCCAGCCGCGATTTCTGAGCGCAGCGAGGCTGAGTGGATGACAGACGCCCTTTGCGACCATGCGGGGAAGACGGTATAAGGAGCACTACATGCAAGCAGAGAACCTAAGAAACATCGCCATCATCGCGCACGTCGACCACGGCAAGACCACGCTGGTTGACAAACTGCTGCGTGCCACCGATGCATTCCGCGCCAACCAGCAGGTCGAAGACCGCGTTCTTGACTCCAACGACCAGGAGCGCGAGCGCGGCATCACCATCCTTGCCAAGAACTGCTCGATCGAGTACAAGGGCGTGAAGATCAACGTCATCGACACCCCTGGCCACGCCGACTTCGGCGGCGAGGTCGAGCGCGTGCTCAAGATGGCCGACGGCGCGCTGCTGCTGGTCGACGCGTTTGAGGGCCCCATGCCCCAGACGCGCTTCGTGCTGCGCCACGCGATCGACTGCGGCCTGAAGATCATGATCGTCATCAACAAGATCGACCGCCCCGGCGCCGAGCCCGAGCGTGCCTACAACGACTGCCTCGACCTCATGGCCGACCTCGGCGCTACCGACGAGCAGCTTGAGTTCGCCATGGAGCATGTCGTGTACGCGAGCGCGGTGAACGGCTACGCTCGCCGCGAGCCGGACGACGGCAACATGGACATGTATCCGCTCCTCGACATGATTCTCGAGGACATGCCTGCTCCCGAGGCCGACCTCGACGCGCCGCTCGCCATGCAGTGCGTGACCATCGACCACTCGAGCTATGTCGGCCGCATCGGCATCGGTCGCGTGTACTCCGGCACCATCCACACGGGCGACAAGATCCTCGTGGTGAAGAACGACGGCTCGAGCTCGGTGGCTACGGTGCGCCAGCTCTACACCTTCGACTACCTGGGCCGCACCGAGTGCGACGAGGTGAAGGCCGGCGACATCGGAGCCGTGGTGGGTATTGACCGCACCGACATCGGCGACGTGTATACCGACCCCGAGAACCCTGTGCACCTCGATCCCATCGAGATCGATCCCCCGACCCTGTCGGTCGTCTTCGAGGCTTCGACCTCTCCGCTCGTGGGTCGCGACGGCGAGATTGTGGGTGCCCGTCAGCTCAAGGAGCGCCTGTTCAACGAGGCCGAGAACAACGTGACCATGAAGATCGAGGAGCTTGAGGACAAGAGCGGCGTCGAGGTCTCGGGCCGTGGCATCCTGCATCTGTCGGTGCTCATGGAGACTATGCGCCGCGAGGGCTATGAGTTCCAGGTTGGCCGCCCGCGCGTCCTCATTAAGAAGGACGAGAACGGCAACCGCCTGGAGCCAATCGAGCAGGCTGTCGTCGAGTGCCCCGACGAGTATGCGGGCAAGGTCATCGAGGTCTTCGGCAACGCCGGCGGCACCATGACCAACATGCATGCCGGCAGCACGGTCACGCATATCGAGTTCCGCATCCCCACCCGCGGCATCATGGGTCTTAAGAACCGCATCCTAAACGTCAGCCATGGCGAGGGCGTGTTCTATCACACCTTCCTGGAGTACGGTCCCTATGCAGGCGAGATCGGTGGCCGCAACAACGGCGCCATGATCTCCATGACGACCGAGAAGGCCGTCGCGTATGCACTTGGCACCCTGCAGGAGCGCGGCCAGCTGTTTGTGGCTCCGGGCGACGAGTGCTATGAGGGCATGCTTGTGGGCGAGCGCAACAAGCCGGGCGACATGGTCGTGAACATCGCGCGCACCAAGAACCTGGGCAACCAGCGCAGCTCTACGGCCGACATCGCTGTGCAGCTCACTCCGCCGCGCGCCTTCACGCTCGAGGAGGCACTCGAGTATATTGCCGACGATGAGCTTGTAGAGGTCACGCCCAAGAACATCCGCCTGCGCAAGCGCCTGCTCTCGGCAATCGACCGCAAGAAGGCAGCTGTCCGTTCCGGTCAGGTGAACAAATAGGAGACTTCTGAGCTAGCTCTTGGATTTTGGCCCTGGACTGCACTGCGGTCCAGGGCCTTTTGCATACATGGAGTTGATAGGGGACACCAGGCCGTATCCGGTGCCCTTTCTTTTTGCGATGGCGGTGGTTGTTCCGCGTTTCGCGACACATGTGGAACAAAACCGAGCATCGGCGGCAGTATATTTCGCCGAAGCTCAGGTCTGCTCCAGAATCGGGCGTAATTTTGGAACATTACTGAGCGTTGGTGAATCACCCGGTGCGGACTATCGCTTCGTTCGCCGAATCACCCGGCACGGACTAGCGCTTCGTTCGCCGGAAGCGCCGCATCAGCCCGCGCTGTTCACCGCGGCGGCGTTCTATATCTGCCAGCGTGCGCTCTCGGCGGTCTGCGAGCTCTCCTGCCGAGAGCGTGGAGCCGCGTGGCCGCCCGCCCCCCTCGCCGCGGTGAAGACGCGGGTGGGGAACATGTTCTGCCATCCGTGAGAGATCGACCTCGGTGGGACTCTTGATGTCGTAGCGGAGCGACAAAAAGCGCAAGCTCATGGTCAGGACCACACACACGATGAGTGCAATCATGTGGTCGACACCGGCTGCGACGAGCAATACGTAGCTCAATGCGCCCGCGATTGCGGCGACGGCATACAAGTTACTGCGTTGGAAGATGTAAGGCGTCTGCCCCAGAAGCACATCTCGCAACATACCTCCGCCGACACCGGTGAAAAACCCCATCACCACGCCGATGAGCGGGCTGAACCCATAGACGAGGGCTTTGTCTGCTCCCGTTGCGGCATAGAGCCCCACGGCAAAGATGTCGAGGACCGCAATCAGACGGTCCTGCTTCTCTATGAGCGAGGGGATAACGAACACGATGGCTGCCGTAATAATGGAGGCGGGCAGCGCCAACGGCTGGTTCAAGATGTAGACGTTGCCCACTTGCAGCGTCATGTCGCGCAGCAGACCGCCGCCCAAGCTGCAACATACCGCCAGGCACACAGCGCCTACCAGGTCGAGCTTCTTTTCACGTGCTGTTAGAACTCCAGATACCGAGGCGACCACGATGGCGACCATCTCGATCCAAAGCGGGATGGCAACCAGCTGGCTTGGGGCGCCGGCATTGGCCGTGACCGCTGCAACGGTTGTCAAACCAGCAACAAGAGACGCGGTCATGGCTGCTTCCTTCCGACAGACCCAGCCAAGGCCGGGCAGCGCGTACGGGCACATACGCGTCTATGATACCTGCCAAGCAGCGTTAACGTCCCCAAGAGTCTCAGGAGGCTGGAGCGTTAGCGTGCGGGAGTGTTCGGGCGGGTGTTTTCCTTCCGCCACTCGCGCGGCGACACGCCGTACACCGTTTTGAAGGCACGCGAGAAATGCAGCTGGTTGGGGTACCCAACGGCCTTTCCCACCTCGCCGATCGACAGTGCGGTGAGCTTGAGCAGCTCGGTCGCCTTTCCCATGCGATAGGCAATGAGATACTGCTGCGGCGACTTGTTGACCACGGCTTTGAAGACCTTGCCAAAGTAGCTGCGGTTGAGGCCCGTTTGCTCTGCGATGTCCTCGACCGAGATATCGTTCTGATAGTTCTGCTCTATATAGTTGATCGCTTCGCGGATATAGAAGTCCTGCAGCTTGTTCGTTGTGGGAAGCTGCTTGGGAACAATGGACCGCTTGAGATAGTCCAAGAACAGAAAGGTGTGCGCGACCAGGTGAAAAGCGCTGTCCTCTCGATGGGTGACAAGATGGCGCATCTCGCGTTCCATGCCGTCGCGCAGGTCGGGGTTGTCTGAGCGATAGATCGGGGAGGAGGTCGTGAGGCCTGTGCTGCGGATTGCTTCCTTGACGACGGCGCCGTCAAACTCGACCCAGACGTACTCCCAGGGGTCCTCCATGTCGGCGAAGTAGGTGTTCACCTGTCCGGGAAAGATGAGAAAGCCTTCGCCCGCGTTCAAATCGAAGCGGCGCTGTTCTCCGTCGTCATCGGTCGCGAGCAGGGTGCCGCGCCCCGAGATGATGTAGTGAAACAGATAGTGACGACGCTGGGCAGGACCAAAGGCATGTCCCGGCTCGCAAATCTCGCGGCCGTACTGGTAGGGCATGAGGTCTATGAAGTTGCTGCCAGAGAACGTGGCGAATTGCAGGTCATGGACAGGCATAGTACAACTCCTATTTTTATATACGATATAGCAAAATCTAATTCCTTTCGGACGGTCTGACAAATATCAACGCCCTATAGATATATCAGAATGCGTTTATTAACGCAGATAAATATATAAAATTTTGGGATAAAAATAGAATATTGATATAAACGGAAGAAATGAAATGAATGTGTCGTATTGAATTCAAAACGATAACGTCAAAGAAATTCGAGGTAGTTGGCACAGTTCTTCCCAAGCTTATTTCCGTTGACAGGGAAAAATATACCGTTTGTCGAATGCTATCGGATTCAAAGCAATCAAAATTTAGGCAATCTACCAGGAAGAACACTAATAAAGCTATAAATTATCGACGATTTACTACAAAAGAAAGAAAAATGACAACATAGAATGAATTCACGGTAAAGACATGCCAGCCGCTCCCACGGGGGGAGCGGATGAGCAGGAAGGGGCTGTGTCATGGCAGGACTTTCACTCGAACACATCGGAAAGAAGTACCCGAACGGCTACGAGGGCGTGAAGGACTTCAACCTCGAGATCGCGGACAAGGAGTTCATCATCTTCGTCGGCCCGTCGGGCTGCGGCAAGTCCACCACGCTGCGCATGATCGCCGGCCTCGAGGACATCACGTCGGGCACGCTGAAGATCGACGGCAAGGTCGTCAACGACGTCGAGCCCAAGGACCGCGACATCGCGATGGTCTTCCAGAACTACGCGCTCTACCCGCACATGACGGTCTACGACAACATGGCGTTCCCCATGAAGCTGCGCAAGGCCCCGAAGGACCAGATCGACAAGGCCGTCCGCGAGGCCGCGCGCATCCTCGACCTCGAGAAGCTCCTCGACCGCAAGCCCTCCGCCCTCTCCGGCGGCCAGCGCCAGCGCGTCGCCATGGGCCGCGCCATCGTCCGCGCGCCGAAGGTCTACCTCATGGACGAGCCGCTCTCCAACCTCGACGCCAAGCTCCGCGTGCAGATGCGCGCCGAGATCTCGAAGCTCCACGACCGGCTGGGCGCCACCATCATCTACGTCACGCACGACCAGACCGAGGCCATGACGCTGGGCACCCGCATCGTGGTCATGAAGGACGGCGTCATGCAGCAGGTGGACACCCCGTCCAAGCTCTACGCGGAGCCCTGCAACCTGTTCGTTGCCGGCTTCATCGGCAGCCCGCAGATGAACTTCATCGACGCCACCGTGGGCGAGAAGGGCGGCAAGACCACCCTCTCCTTCGGCAAGAACACGATCACCGTGCCCGAGGCCAAGGCGGCCGCGCTCAAGCCGTACCAGGGCAAGGTCGTCGTCGCCGGCATCCGCCCCGAGGACGTCGTCGAGTCCAACGAGTACGCCGAGGGACGCCGCCTCTCCGAGCCCATCGACGCCGCCGTCACCGTCTACGAGCTCCTGGGCTCGGAGGCCATGGTCTACGCCGACGTGGACGGCGGGTCGGTCTCCAGCCACGTGTCCGCCGCCAACCCCGCCCGCTCCGGCTCGCGCATCGAGGTCGCGTTCGACGTCGACAAGCTGCACGTGTTCGACAAGCAGACCGAGCTGGCCATCGTTCACTAATGCGGGGAGGAAGGCATAGCATGCTGAATAAGCCAATCACTCGTCGCTCGCTCTTGGGCCTTACTGCGGCAGGGGCTGCCTCCCTGCTGTTCAGCGGGTGCACGTCCGAGCGCAGCGACGGCAAAATCGAGGTCGAGATCGTCAGCTACAAGCAGGAGGCCGTGAGCATCTTCAACCAGCTCATGGATGAGTTCAACTCCACGCACGACGACATCTACCTCAACATCTCAAGCCCGGCAGACGCCGTGACCATCATGAAGACGCGCTTCGTGCGCGAGAACTACCCCGACGTTATCGGCATCGGCGGCGACGCGGACTACGCAAGCTTCGTTGACTCCGAGATCCTTGCCGACGTCTCCGACTGCCCCACCACCGATGAGGTCCAGGATGCCTACAAGGACATCCTCAAGAGCGTGACCTACGTGCCCATGGACGGCATCTATGGCGTGCCGTACGTCGCCAACGCGGCGGGCATGCTCTACAACAAGGACATGTTCGAAGAGAAGGGCTGGGAGATTCCCACGACCTGGGACGAGCTCATCGCGCTTTGCGACGAGATCAAGGCCGAGGGCGAGGTTCTGCCCATGTATCTGGGATACCTGGATACCTGGACCATTCTTTCGCCGTGGAACTCCATCACCACCAATCTGGTGCCGAGCGACCTTGCGCGCCAGGTCAACTCCGGCAAGGCGAAGTTCGCGGACTATTACCGCGAGCCGGCCGAGATGATGCTGCAGCTGCTCGACTACGCCGAGGACGGCCCGTTTGCCTACAGCTACAACGACGCCTGCACCGCCTTCGCCCGCGGCCAGGCAGCCATGTATCCCTGCGGCTCGTTCGCCGTTCCGCAGATCCTGTCGGTGAACCCCGAGATGAACATCGGCATGTTCCCTATGCCGTCTGCCAAGAACCCCGACGACCGCATCGTGGTGTCTGGCGTCGACCTGCAGTGGTGCGTCGCTGAGACCTGCGATCACAAGGACGCCGTCTACGAGGTCATCAAGTTCCTGGCCCAGCCCGAGAACATCCAGACCTACATCGATGACCAGCGCGCCATCCCCTGCATCGAGGGCGATTTCACGCTCGATCCGCTCTTCGACGACGTCGCCGAATGGATCGAAGAGGGCAAGGTGCTCGACTATCTCGACCACTCCTACCCGTCCTCGATGGCATGCGACGCGCAGCTGCAGACGATGCTGCTCAACAAGGACGTCGACGCGTTCTTGGAGAAGTGGGATACCGACTGGCAGCGGTATAACCGCAGCGTCATCCGCAAGGTACAAGCAGCCGATAGCCAGGAGTAAGGAGGAAGAGTCATGGCAAATCTGGCAAAAGCCAAGAACGGTTCGGATCGCAACAGGACGTTCATGATGATCCTCATCCCCGTCCTGGTCATCTTCTGCGCATTCAACACCGTTCCGCTCATCACGGGCTTCCTGTACAGCTTCACCGACTCTAAGGGCTATGGTGCGTTCAACATCATCGGCCTGCAGAACTACATGGACCTGTTCAGCGACGCCCGCGTGCTCAACTCGTATCTGTTCACCTTCAAGGTGGCCGTGGTGGCCACGCTGGGAACCAACATCATCAGCCTGATTCTGGCGATGGGGCTTTCCAGCAAGATCAAGTTCAAGAGCGCACTGCGCGGTCTGTACTTCGTGCCGCGTATCCTCGGCGCCCTGGTCGTTGGCTACGTCTTCAGCTACTTCTTCACCTACATCGTCCCCGCCATCACCGGCACCGAGTCCATTCTGGCTAGCACCGAGTGGGCATGGGTCGCGATCGTGATCGTGCTTGTGTGGCAGGCCTGCGCGCAGACCACCATCATCTACCTGACCGGCCTCTCCTCGGTCCCCGAGGATGTCTACGAGGCGGCAGCGCTTGATGGCGCCACCGGCTGGAACAAGTTCCGCTACATCACGTTCCCGCTCATCATGCCGAGCGTCACCACCAACATGGTGCTCGTCATGAAAGACATGCTCATGGTCTTCGACCAGATCGTCTCCATGACCAGTGGCGGCCCTGCTCAGAGCACGGAGTCCATCTCCTATCTCATCTACAACAACGGCCTTGCCGGCGGGCAGTTTGGCTACCAGTGCGCGAACGCAGTGATCTTCTTCATCCTCATCGCCGCAGTCTCCATCCTGCAGACGAAGTTCTTGAACAGTAAGGAGGAGCAGCTCTAATGGCTAGCACTAAGGTGAAGGAGCGGGTCAACTGGCCTGTCACCATCCTTCTTATCATCGGTCTTATCACCATCATCTTCCCGCTGTACATGGCGGTGGTCATCGCCTTCAAGGATCCCTCCGAGATGACGAACGACATCGCCGGCATCCTGTCGCTGCCGAGCTCCTGGAGCCTGGACAACTTCATCGAGGCCATCCAGGTCACGGACTTCTTCCACTCGTTCCTGAACAGCCTCATCATCACGGTCGTCGCCGTGGTCGTGTCGATCCTTGTTCATTCGCTCGCGGCGTATGCCATCGGGCGCAACATGGATCGCAAGCGCATCTTCAAGTGGTCCTACTACTTCATCATCGCCGGCATGTACGTGCCGTTCGCGATCCTCATGATGCCGCTCGTCAAGCAGACGGCCGTCATGCACCTGGACAACATGGTCGGCGTCATGATCCTCTACATCGTGTTCTACATGCCCATGAACATGATGCTCTACACCGGCTACCTGAAGAACATCCCCATCGCGCTTGAGGAGGCCGCGCGCGTAGACGGCGCAAGCACCTGGACCACCTATTGGAAGGTGATCTTCCCGCTCATGAAGCCCATGCATGCCACCGTGGCAGTCATCACCGGCCTGGCTGTGTGGAACGACGTCATGACCCCGCTTGTCATCATGGGCGGTTCGGGCGTCAACACGCTGCCGCTTGCGCAGATGAACTTCCAGACCGCATTCTCCACGAACTACAACCTGGCGTTCGCCTCGTACCTGCTGGCCATGCTGCCCATGATCATCTTCTACATCGTGGCTCAGAAGCAGATTATCGGCGGCGTTACCAACGGAGCTGTGAAGTAGTAACGGGGATTGACGAAGCGTTAGGAATACGCTGGATATTCTAGATGCCGCAGCTATACTGATTCAGTTTCTCACCGCTGGCCGGGTCCCGAAAACGGGATCCGGCCAGGTGAGGTGCCGAAAATGCCAACACCCTGCGACAAACAGAAAGCCTGAGGAACCATGCCGCTTGTCTACGATGCAGAGTCCAAGACGTTCACCATCCATACGAGCAACACGACATATCAGATGCAGGTGGACCACCTGGGATATCTGCTCCATCTGTACTACGGGACCCGCAGCGAGGGCCACATGGGCTACCTCGTCACCTACGCCGACCGAAGCGGTATGTGCGCCTCGCCGCACGATGCGGGTACCAGGACCTATTCTCTCGACGTGCTTCCGCAGGAATATCCCTTCCAGGGTACGGGCGACATGCGCTGCCCCATGCTTGAGGTGCGCGACGCCGAGGGGACCTTCGGATGTGACCTGCGCTATGCGCGCCACGAGATCCGCTCCGGCAAATACGGTCTTCCGGGTCTGCCGGCCGTCTATGCCGCAGACGATGAGGCTCAGACCCTCTCCATCACCCTGCGCGACGAGCGCCTGGGACTTGAGGTCGAGCTGCTGTACGGCGTGCTGCCCGCGCTTGACATCATCACCCGCGCTGCGGTGATCACCAACACCGGAGACGCCCGCGTGACGGTGGAGCGGGCGCAGACCGCCTGCCTTGATTTTGTGACCGGCGACTTCGACGTCATTTCCTTCAACGGCCGCCACGCCATGGAGCGGCGCCTCGACCGCCATCCGGTGGGCAACGGCGCCTTTTCGGTCGGTAGCCGCCGCGGCATGTCGTCCAACCAGTACAACCCGGCGATGCTTGTCGTCGACCACGACGCGACCGAGACCTCGGGCCGCTGCTGGTCTATGACCTTCGTCTACAGCGGAGGCTTCGAGGCCCAGGTGGAGCGCGACCAGTTCGAGCAGACCCGCATGCAGATGGGCCTCTCTTCGAACATGTTCTCCTATCCGCTTGAGCCTGGTGAGCAGCTCGTTGCCCCCGAGGTCATCCTTACTTATTCCAACGCCGGTATGGAGCGCGTGTCGCACAACTTGCATCGCTGCATTCGCAAGCATGTGTGCCGCGGTCCCTGGCGCGACAGCCCTCGTCCCATTCTCATCAACAGCTGGGAGGCTGCCTACTTCGACTTCACCGGCGACTCGCTGGTTCGTCTTGCCGCGAAGGCCGCCGAGCTGGGCCTTGACATGTTGGTCATGGACGACGGCTGGTTTGGCAACCGCATCGACGACTTCCGTGCGCTTGGCGACTGGACGGTGAACGAAGAGAAGCTGGGCGGCTCGCTTCACGACCTCGTGCAGCGCATCAACGACCTGGGGCTCAAGTTTGGCATCTGGGTCGAGCCCGAGATGGTGAGCGAGGACAGCGACCTGTATCGGGCGCACCCCGACTGGGCGCTGGCCGTGCCGGGCAAGGAGCCGGTGCTCGGCCGCGACCAGCTGGTGCTCGACCTGTCGCGCAAGGAGGTGCGCGACAACCTGTTCGAGCAGCTGTGCGCGGTGTTTGACCAGGCCAATATCGAGTATGTGAAGTGGGACTACAACCGCAGCATCGTGGATGTGTACTCCCACGTCGCAAGCGACCAGGGCAAGGTTGTCTACGATTACATGCTGGGTCTTTACGACCTGCTTGAGCGCCTGGTGCAGCGCTATCCCAACATCCTCTTTGAGGGATGCTCGGCGGGCGGTGGCCGCTTTGACGCCGGCATGATGTACTACACCCCGCAGATCTGGACGAGCGACAACACCGATGCCGACAACCGCATGACCATCCAGTACGGTACCTCGTTCTGCTATCCGTGCTCGGCCATGGGTGCGCACGTTTCGGCGTGCCCCAACGAGATCAACGGTCGCGACGTGCCGCTGGGCGCACGCGGTCTTGTGGCCATGTCGGGCGGCGGCTTCGGCTACGAGCTTGACCTGCAGGAGCTGCCCGACCGCGCCTGCGACATCATCAGGGGCCAGGTCGAGATGTATCGCGAGATCGAACCGCTCGTGCGCGAGGGCCTCTTCTATCGACTGACCACTCCCAAGGACGACATCGTTTCGTGGGAGTTCGCATCGGAGGACGCCTCGAAGGTCATGGTCTGCGCCATTGTCATGAAGGTGGAAGGCTACGGCGAGGCGGAGTACGTGGTTCCGCGCGGCCTGACGCCCGGCGCCATGTATCGCGAGCTTGGGTCGGGGAAGGCCTATGCTGCCGACGCTCTTATGGATATGGGTCTGCCCCTGCCTGTCTCGTGCGCGCCATACGCAAACCGCCTGTACCGATTTGAACGAATCGACTGACGTTCGCCGAGCTCTCGGCGAAGAAAGGAAGTCACGATGGACCGTACGTGGTTCTCGGGTCCCGAGGATGGCATCGCGGCGCTGGTCGCCTATGCCTTGGAGCGGGGCCTGATCGGAAAAAGCGATGTCACCTATGCGTCCAATGGAATGCTTGATGCATTGATGTATGAGCCATCTGGCTCCTTTGTTCCCAAGCAAGCGATCGGTCGTTTCCTTGCGACGTCGTCGGGACCCGCGCTTGAAGAGATCCTCGCCTGTCTGCTGGACGACGCGGTCGAGCGCGGTGTCATCGACGGCGGCATCGCCAGCCGCGACCTGCTCGACACCCGCTTGATGGGCTGCGTCACGCCCCGTCCCAGCGAGGTGGTGCGCGAGTTCCGCGACCGGCTGCGCGTGTCGCCCGAGAAGGCGACCGACTATCTGTACCAGCTCGCCCTCGACTCCGACTACATTCGCACCTATCGCATTGCGAAGGACCGCAAGTGGACGACCTCGACGCGCTACGGCGATCTGGACATCACCATCAACCTCTCGAAGCCGGAGAAGGATCCCAAGGCCATCGCGGCCGCTCTGGAAAAGAAGGGCGGGGACGATCCGTATCCGCGCTGCCAGCTGTGCCGCGAAAACGAGGGCTATGCAGGTCGCCTGGACCATCCGGCCCGCGAGACCATTCGCCTCATGCCGCTGCGCCTTGCCGGCGGTGAGCGCTGGTACCTGCAGTACAGCCCTTACGTCTACTACAACGAGCACTGCATCGTGCTCTCGGAGCACCATGTGCCCATGAAGATCGACCGCACCACGTTCGTGCGCCTGCTCGACTTCGTCGATCAGTTCCCGCACTATATGCTCGGCTCCAACGCCGACCTGCCGATCGTGGGCGGATCGATTCTCACCCACGAGCACTATCAGGGCGGGCGCTACACCTTCGCCATGGCCAAGGCGCAGCTGCGCGAAGAGCTGAGCTTCCCCGGCTTCGAGAACGTGCATGCCGGCATTGTGAACTGGCCCATGTCCGTTATCCGCCTGGACGCCGAGACGCCGACGCCGCTCGTGAAGCTTGCCGACAAGATTCTCACCGCTTGGCGCTCCTACAGCGACGAGTCGGTCGGGGTGCTGGCCGAGACCGACGGCGTGCCGCACAACACCATCACGCCTATCGCTCGTCGTCGCGGCAAGCTGTACGAGCTCGACTTGGTGCTGCGCAACAACCGCACGACCGACGAGTATCCGCTTGGCATCTTCCATCCGCATCAGGAGCTTCACCATATTAAGAAGGAGAACATCGGCCTCATCGAGGTCATGGGTCTTGCTGTGCTGCCGGCGCGTCTGCTGGGCGAGATGCAGCGGCTGCGTGAGGTCATCCTGGCTGGTGAGGACCCGGCGTCCGTTCCCGAGGTCGCGAGCCACGCTGCCTGGACGGCTCAGATCTTGGAGAAGTATCCGCAGTATGCGCCGGAGAACGTGGCAAAGATTTCCAAGGCAGACGCCGACGCGCTCGATGGCGTGCTGCAGGAGGAAATCGGCCAGGTCTTCGCCCAGGTCCTCGAGCAGTGTGCGGTCTTTGCCGACACCAAGGAAGGGCGTCGTGCATTCGCTCGATTCATCGCGAGTATTCAGTAACAGGGGAGGAAACGATGGGTAACGAGGAGAGCGTCATGCTCCCGCTGGTCTACGGCAAAGCCGCTGACAAGGCGCGGGAGCGTCTGAAAAAGATTGAAAGCTGGTATCACGAGCTGTACGGCGAGGCGGACGTTGAGTTCTATTCCGCGCCGGGCCGTACCGAGATCATCGGCAACCATACCGACCACAACGGTGGCAAGATTCTGGCAGCAAGCATCACGATGGACACCGTAGGCTGCGCCGCTCGTCGAGAGGACGGCCAGGTTCACATCATGAGCGAGGGCTACGACGACGAAGTGGTTATTGACCTTGCCACGGTGAACGACACGCCGCATTGCCAGGGGACGCTGTCGCTCGTGGCCGGCATGCTCGTGGCCGCGCGCGAGATGGGCTACGAGATCGGCGGGTTCAACGCGACGGTTTCCTCCGAGGTCATCCCCTCGGCGGGTGTGAGCTCGTCCGCGTCGTTCGAGATGCTCGTCTGCTGCATCATCGATCACCTGTTCAACGGCGACTCCATTCCGTGTGCCGACTACGCGCGCATCGGACAGTACGCCGAGAACCATTTCTGGGACAAGGCATCCGGCCTCATGGACCAGATGGCCTGCGCCGTGGGCGGTACCATTCTGCTGGATTTCTCGAAGGGCGTAAGCTATCGCAAGGTTGACTTCTCCTACGACGCACTTGGGTTTGACCTGGTGATCGTAAACACCGGCAAGGGTCATGCCGACCTCTCGGCCGAATATTCTGCGGTGCCGGGCGAGATGCGCGCCGTCGCCGCTGCGCTGGGCGTCAAGAACCTGTGCGAGACAAACGAGGCTGCGCTGCTGGACAACCTGAACGCCGTTCGCGAGCAGGTGGGCAACGACCGCGCCATTCTGCGCGCGCTGCATTACTTCGAAGAGTGTGGTCGCGTAAACAGGGCTGTTCGTGCGCTTGAAGCGGGCGACAAGGCGAAGGTGCTCGACATGATCGAGGCTTCGGGCAACTCGTCGTGGAAGTGGCTGCAGAACGCCTATGTGGCAAGCGACCCCAGCGAGCAGTCGATTCCGCTTGCCCTGGCGCTGACGGAGATCTTCCTGCATCGTGTTGGCTCCGGCGTATGCCGCCTGCATGGCGGCGGCTTCGCTGGCGTCATCATGTGTGCCGTCCCCAAGGACAAGACCGATGAGTACGTCGCCTATATGGCTTCGTACTTCGGTGCCGACAATGTGTATCGCACCGGCATTCGCCAGACCGGAGCGGTGTGCCTGGGTAGCTTATAGGCTACGTCTGGTCATGAGCGCGCGGCGATTCGTCGTCGCACGAGCATGGACATGGCGGCGCGTCGGGGAAGTGGACCCTCGGCGCGCCGCTTCTTGTTAAAAAGAGTCCAGCAACTACCTTTGACTACGTTTAGGCCTGATTTTGGCCCCAAACTTAGTCAAAGGTAGTTGCTGGACTGAAATCGGCTATCGCGGCCGGCCGTCTCGCGTGGCTATCGCGGCCGGCTGTGTCGAGCGGCCGTCGCGGCTGGCTGCCCCGTGCGGCCGTCACCTACAGCTGCCCCGCGCAGCTATCGCATGCGGCCGGCGCCCGCGGCTGTCACCTGTGGCTGGCCCGCGCAGCTATCGAATCTCGTCGATGTGCAGCAGGCCGCGACGCTGGTCGGACGAGGGAAGTTCGTCGTCGGGAATATCGATGATGTGCGCACCGCAGACGTTCACGATGGTGGTGCCGCACGGATGGGTGCGCGTGCGGGCGATGCGGCCGTATGCCAAATGAATGTGGCCGTGGAGCATGAAGCGCGGTTTGAGACGTGTGACCAGGGGCTCGAACGCCTCGAAGCCGCGATGGGGCAGGTCGTCCAGATCTCCATAGCCGCGGATGGGGGCGTGGGTCACCAGAATATCGACGCCGCCGGTTGACTGGGCGAGCAACGCCATGCGTGCCGCTCGCCATCGCATCTCCTGTTCGCTGAACCCGTACACGGTGTTGTTGTACTTCAGCGATCCGCCCAGCCCCATGATGTGCAGCCCGCGGAACGTGCGCAGGCTGTTCTCTATCGAGATGCAGCCCTCCGGTTTGTGTCGAGCATAGTCGGTGTCGTGGTTGCCCGGCACATAGATAAGAGGCACGTTGGCGAGCGTCACGATGTGTTCGAGATAGCTCGCCGGCAGGTCTCCACACGAAATGATAAGGTCGACGCCCTTCATGCGCTCGCGATCGTAGTAGGTGGTGAGCCACCGTTCCTCAACGTCCGAGATGCCTAGGATTCTCATTACACTGTCCTCGCGGATCCTGTCACTACCACGGTGGGGTCAAGCGGAATCACGCCTGCGACCTCGACCTTTTCCAGACCATCTTCGGAGAGTTCCTTTTGCTCGGGCAGCCTGCCAACGACGTTTTCGTTGAGCCAGCGCATACGTACGATTTCCTCGCTGGAGAGCTTTTCGTCGCCCTCCTCCTGGACGACGCCCGTCTGGCTCACGAGCTTGCCGGTGAAGGGGTCGATGCGCCCCGTGAGGATCGATTGGCGAATAACCTCGTTGAGCACGCGCTGCCCATGAGGGAGGTCTTCGGATAGCTTGACGTCCAGCACGCCGGTGCGCATGCCCCACCAGTAGTTGAGGGCTTTGTTGGGGCGCATATGGCTTTCGCGCACCCATGCGTCGTTGCGGATGGATTGGATGATGAGCTCGTAGTAGCGTCCCCACATCCATACGGGTTCGGCGAGGTGGGTGGTGCTTCCGTCGTCCTCGACGCGATACAGGCCCCAAGCCTCGTCGGGACGGGACGGCACGGGGTAGTCGCGCGCCGAGACGATGCGAACCCCTTCCTCGCGCAGCTCGCGTTTCCAGTCGTAGTCTTTGGCGGTGAACCATTTAAGGTAGATGGTCGCCTTGGGGTCGATCATGGACGCTCCGATGGCGAATGCGTTGATTTCGGAGACGGTGCTAAAGACCGGCGTCTCGGCGACATATCCCACTTTGTGGTTGTCGGCCATGGCGGCCGCAAGCGCCCCCAGCAGGAATTTCGCCTCGTACATGCGTCCGTAGAACGTGCGGACGGCGCTGTGGGACAAGCTGACCGAGCAGTTGATGACCGCGACGTCGGGATGCGCCACGGCGGCGCGCAGGGCTTGCGTCATCTGGGTGGGATGGATGGTCACAATGAGGTCGCAGTCGGCTTCGACGGCGGATTCCACCGCCCAGTCAAACTCGTCGTCGGCTTTGCAGTCGGGGAAGGTCATGGTTTTTACTGTCGCGCCCAGCCGATTCTCGAGTTTGACGCGCGCCTTGTCATGCAGCGCTTCCCAGCCGTCGATGACCGGGTTGCCCTCATAGATGAACGCAACCGAGAACGGCTTGGCCAAAACGGCGCCCTTGTAGAGCGTCTTAAGCTCGGGCAACAGCTTGGGCTTGGAGGGGGTGGGGTTTTCCAGGTAGTCGATGGCGTCCGGTTTGGAGGAAACCACGAACTCGCTCCAGATGCGCTGCACCTTCTCGTCGACATCTTGCTGGCTTGCGAGAGCAAGGTCGTCCAGGTTGTAGATCTTCAGATAGGTGAGCAGGCCTTCACCGATTGCCATGTCGAGGTATGTTCCGCCGAAGCGCCTCCAGGCGGAGGAGAACATATAGAACACCGTGGCAAGCGACCGTACCTTTTCTTCGGGCCAGGGCTTGTCGAGCGTCTCACCGAGGGCGGCCGCGAGCTTGGCGTACCGGCCCTCCTCGTCGAAAAGGATGCCATAGACGGGAGCGACGGAGTAAAACCTCGTGAACTCCTGGTAGATGTGGTAGCTCTTGGAATCCGACGGCATGGGCACGACACGCGTGATGCTGGCAAGGATCGAGGGCATGTTGAGATACCGCATCACCGAGACGCGCTTGTTGCCTTCCTGCACGTAAAAGCGCTGCAGGAACTCATAGACGATGATGGGATCCCGCAGGCCCTCTTCTCGCTGGGAGTCGATGAGATCGCTCCATTTGCTGGCAAACTCCGAGGTCGCTTCGGGCAGCGGCATGAAGCCGCTCGAAAACATGTTTTGGCGGCCGCGGGTCTTCGTGCCGGCGATAAGGGACATGTCGATCTCGGCGAGGCCTATGGGGATTTCTCCCTGGGAGCCTTCGCCCTTGAGGATGTCGTCGAGTGCCGGGGGATACGGATAGCGGCCGGCCGAGACATCGCGTTGGAGTTGTTTGATGCCTGCTTTGCGTGCCTTGCGGTAATCCTCCAGCATGGAACCTCCTCTTGGTCGAGCCCTTCGGGACGTTGGGCAGGCCGCAGCATCGGGGTGCTACGGGATGCTGTGCCCATCGTACAGAATCGGGCTACAAGGATGTGTGAGGTTTGCCACGATTCGGCAAATGGTGACATCTTCTACAGCGGTATCAGGTTAATAAGACGCATTCAATCATGAGACATACCGTAAAGATTGCTCTGTGAGTGCCGTTGCGTGATGGGGAGCAGCGGGGCTCGCTGCCCGCGCGATTGAAGTCCTCGATTTGGACGTTTTGAGCCTCTAAAACGTCCAAATCTAGGACTTCACCGGTGCGTCTCACAATGGGCGAGCGCATCGTCCGGCACATCGCGCTAACGGGCGGCCTCATCGTCCGGCATGCCGTACCAACGCAAATCTATTCACGCCGTAAATAAGGTATTGAAGAAAAAACTGGCGGAGGAGGAGGGATTCGAGGTGCCGCTTCGCGTCACCATCCGCTGCGACCGCTGCGCGGTCTTGCGTGCTGCGCTGGATAACGCTCAACGCGTTTTCTCAGCTCCGCACCTTCTCAGGATTCGAATTCCTCCTGCAAATAGCAGGTAGGGGCTCCGGTCCCAGGTGATTTGATTATAGAAAGAAAAAACTGGCGGAGGAGGAGGGATTCGAACCCTCGTACCCGGGAACGCCGGGTAAACGGTTTTCGAGACCGCCGCATTCAACCACTCTGCCACCCCTCCGCATTGGGGTGAACGGCGCGCCTTCTTGGAAAGGGCGCGCCGTCGGTAAGCAACTGGCGGAGAGTCAGGGATTTGAACCCTGGAGACGCTTTTGACGCCTACACGATTTCCAATCGTGCTCCTTCGGCCACTCGGACAACTCTCCGTTAAAGCACAGAAATTGTACCGTATCTTGCCGACAATGCAAACGCGATTTTTTCTGCCTGGAACATTCTTGGTTGATTGCGGGTGTTTTGTGGATGCGAAGCGGACCATGTCCCCGCGCGCTGCTTCCAAGTCGATTACTTAAGGCCGTCTTACGTCGCGCGAAAGCCCTGCTTAATACCGACCGATCAGCTCCGCGGCCTCGAAGGAGGCCGGTACACTCAGGTACAGGTAGACAAGGAGGGAGCATATGAACAAAGACCAATCGGCGTGCTCGGGCGTTGCTGCCGAGCCGTGGAGCTCCCGGCAAACATGTTTCAGCGGTGGGCACAACATGGACGGCGCGGATGCCCTCCAGGCGCCCGATGCGCTGGAGCTTGCGATTTCCCATGCGTTTTGGGAAGCGCGCGATCTGCTGAATCGTGACGGCGCGCTCATGCCGTTTACTGTCCTATGTACAGCGGGCGGCATGGAGGTGGCGGATCATCCAGCCGCGACGAGCGACGAGGTGTACGAGGCGGTAAAGAACCTGCTTGCGCGCGTAGATCCCGACGCATATGTGCTGTGCTACGACGGAACACTGAATGCCGACGGATGCACCACCGATGCTGTGGTCTGCGAGGCCGCGCGTCGCACGGACGCCGAGGCGCACTTGCTGGCGTTGCCGTATACAATCGGCGACAATGGCTACACGTTCGAGAATGCTTGTGTAACGGTTGGTACGACGCGGCAGCTTCAGTGGCGTCCGGCTTCACCGGCGTCGACGTTTGGCGTTCTTTCGGCCGCGGCGTTGCTGATCGCCTAGTACATAACACGATGTTCGGATTGTCGAGTGAGGAGAGGACATGCTTTCTCAGCAGTTGGGATTCACCTCGTCGTGGCGCATGTTGACGCGCGACAAGGGTTGGATCAAGCCGGTGCTCATCTTGGCTTTGGTGGGATGGATTCCTATTCTGGGACAGATGGCGGTGCTAGGGTTCGCCTATGAATGGGCGCGTCTGACCGCATGGGGCATCGACGCCGCGCCCAAGCAGCGCGGCGTGGACGTTGGCAAGGTGCTGGGCACGGGTGCCCGGACATTCATACTATTTGTGACGCTGTCCATTGTGATGAGCCTCGTGGTGGGCATCCTGACCGCCGGCGCCGTGACGGTTGCCTATGCTCCGCTTACCGTGGGCTTCAACATCTTTGAGTGGGCGACGCGAGACGTTGGCCTTCTGGGTGTGATCCTCGGTCTGTTCATGGGAACGTTCTGCCAGATCGCAATGCTGCGTGCCACGCTCTACGACAGCTTCGGCGCTGGCTGGCGGCTGGACCGCCTGTGCCAGATGATCGTCCGAGACTTCGGGGGCTTTCTCAGGGTGTTTGTGACCTCACTGATCGCAGGTGCGGTCGTGGGCGTGTGCATGGGCATCTTCTACCTGATTGCCGGTCTTTTTGCCGCGGGCGGCATCATGATGGTGTTCTCGGGCTCCGGCGCAGGGTGGTATCTGCACGGCGGCCTTGAGCATCTTATCTACCAGCTCTTCTCGCTGGGTCCCTCGTTCATGCTCATCATCGTGATTCTGTTCATTGCGGCCATCTATGCATGTGCGCTGGTGACCGTGGCGATGGAGCTGGTGAGCGTGAATGCGTGCGGGCAGTGGTTTACCCGCTTTGCCGTCGATCGTTGGGGCGTCTCGTCCGACCCGCTGCCGGACGGTGTGCCGATGTGGTCTGGTTGGAATCCGCTTGCACCCGATGGCGGTAGTGGTCCCGCGCAGGCTGCAGCGACGCCGACGATGCCAGCGGATGCGCCTTCGGGTCAGAACGGTGCTTCGGCGGCGACTGCCGCGTCTGCGCCCGCTGCGACTGCTGCACCCGCGCCCGCGACGGCCGCGCCCGCTGCGCCGTCCCCTGCGGATGTTCCCAGCGATTGGTCCCCAGCGGCCTATGCGGCGGCCTCGGCTAACAATCCGGCACCTGCTGCGGGGGCGGAGCCGCCTCAGGTTCACACTGATGACGCTGCGTCGTCTGAGGCGGATGAGACCGCTGCGGATTCTGCCTCGTCGGATGATGTGGGGCCCGTTGTTGCGGAGGTTCCGTCCGATGAGGGAAACGACCAGGGTCCCATCTCGGCGAGTTAAGCCTCCTCGGCTGTGGTGCTTCGGTTGTAGCTGGTGCCTAAGCGGTTCAGCGATTCATCCATAGCCGCACCGCGCTCGTGGCGGCTCGCTCAGATAGATACAGTGCAAGATGAATGGATAACCCTCTGCTGGGAACAGCCCGGCAGAGGGTTTTGCTATGCGACAGCTGTTGGCGAGGTACAAAACTGAGCGTCGGCGACCGCCGTTTTCTCCGACGCTCAGTTTCGTTTCAAAATCTGGGCTGATTCTGGAACATTACTGAGCGTTGACGAAGCGTCAGTACGTGCCAGCGGCAGATGTAACCGATGCGCAACGACCGCACACCCAGGCGGCAAGTGGAACCTGGCACAAAGGCTATTCGTCCTTTTCCAACAAGCTAACTTTTGTGACTTTTGGCACGTTACCCTGTTTCCTCTTTTGTTGACGCCGATCGAAAGGGGACAGCATGGAATTGGTGGGTGGACAGCGGGTTGCAGATGATCGACCGGATAAGGATGAGCGTCGAAAAGAGAAGATGTACGGGTATGCACGAGTTTCGTCGCGCGACCAGAATCTTGCTCGGCAAATAGATGCGCTTCGCTCGTACGGCGTGGAGCAGCGTCGCATTTTCACTGACAAGGCAAGTGGCAAGGATTTTCAGCGGCCGAGCTACCAGCGGCTCGTGCGTCGGCTTCATCGCGGCGATACCCTCGTGGTTAAGAGCATCGATCGGTTAGGTCGCAACTACGATGAGATACTTGAGGAATGGCGGCATATAACTAAGGTTGCGCAGGTGCACATCGTCGTCATTGACATGCCTTTGCTTGACACCCGCTGCACGCGCGATGGCTTGACCGGTGCTTTTATCGCGGACATGGTGCTACAGCTTCTAAGTTACATTGCGCAGGTAGAGCGCGAAAACATTCACCAGCGTCAGGCTGAGGGTATCGCTGCGGCGCGGGCTCGCGGGGTGCGGTTTGGGCGCCCGCGTGCCAAGCGCCCCGAGATGTTCGAACAAGTTTGCCGTGCATATCAGGAGGGGCGCATCTCGGGAACTGCCGCCGCTGAAGCATGCGGCATACCGCGGTCTACGTTCTTGCGTTGGGCGAACGAGGAGCGACCGTTCACAGATTAAAAATGAGCGTGGGGGTGTCCAAAATGTAGACATTTCGGACGGAGGCACCCTTTCTTCGCAGGCTCCAAAAACCGCAGCTCAAAGCCTGACAAACATGCACGTTGAATTTAAGCAGAGCCTGATCAAAATGTCTGCTTTCCGGGCGACAGCTCACTGGCTTCATGCACGCCGCTTGCGCCGGACCACTCGACAAAAGCGGTGGTCACACGGTTCAAACGACGTGGAAATGGAGAGGTGACTTGCTGTGAGACGAAGGGGATGGAGAATCGCTGCGATACTCTGCGCGTTCGTGACGATGCTCCTTGCATGGGGCGCTCCCGCACATGCGTGGGCGGATGAGTTGATGGTTGGTGAAGGCACCGAGTATTCTGAGTTAAAGGATGCAGTTGCTGCGGCAAAAGACGGAGACACAATCACGCTTACTGGGAATGCGACGCTTCCTACGACGAGTTTTTCGGCGGGTAAAACGCTGGTCATCGACGGGGCCGGCTTTACGATTGACGCGGATCAAGCGTATCTGAATATTGCCGGTAATGTTACTTTCAGGAACTGTACGGTGAATTTCCACGGCGTTCCCAACGGACACTGGATGTACATCTACATGGCATCAAACGGTAGCCTGACGTTTGAAGATGCCACTGTAACCATTGACGGTTCGGAGGCCGCCGATAATACGACTGCTATGTATTTTCCGGAGCCTAATACTCCGCCTGCTGACTTTGCTGCGAACAATACGACGCTTACCATTAAGAATTGCAGGGGAAATGGCATCAGCTGGGGCGGTTCGACGAGCGTGCGCAGGAACACTCTGTCGTTTACGAACAGCAATGTCACCATTCAAAATTGCGCCGAAAAGAACACCAACGGCGGCGGTGGCATCATCGGTACATTTGATGTCACGGTTACCGGCGGTTCTTTGAGCGTTTTGGGCAATAAGAGCTATGGTTCGAATGGCTCAAACTATACTATCTCCGGCGCCGTGGTGACTTATAACGACAACGGGACCCACGGGCTGTCTGCGACGGACCTTGTCATAAAAGATGGATCAAGGGTGTCTGCAGATAATAACGGTTACTATGGCGTTTACGCTAACGGTGCGTTCCTGGTCGATGGAACCTCTTCTTTGACCGTGACGCGGAATTCGAGTCGGTATGACTGTGCCGGCCTCAAGCTCACCTCCGGTGTGACCGACGGTCACGTGGAGAAGGGTGCGACCGTCACCATCACCGACAATTACTGCAGCGGCCTTTCCAACAACGGCAAGGTCGTCTTCGACGAGGGATCGCACCTCACCATCACGGGCAACATGAACGACAAGGGCACGACGAGCAACGGCGGCGGCATCTATAACAGCGGCGCCTCGGCCAACCTCACGATTCCGTCCGATACCGTGATCTACAACAACCATGCCAAGACCGCAGGCGACGACATCTTCAACAACACGACGTCCACCATCACATTCCCCGAGGTCGGCTCCGATTGGAAGCTTGACGGCAAGGGCATCGGCGGCATCAAAGATGATTGCGAGGACGCTATCGACGGCTGGTACGATGACTCCGCAGATGCTCGCTGGGAGGCGCACGCCGCTGACTGGAGCAAGAATCACGTTGAGCTGTTTGATTCTTCTACCACGGGGGTGACCGGCCTTACGACACTTAAGGCTGCGCATGGTCTTATCCCCTTTGATCCTGGTGAGGAGAATCCCAACTGGGATAAATCCAAGTCGAAGACTGCCACTAATCTTAACCAGGACTTTGAGTCCGACGTGACGCTCTCGCTTCCTTCTGCGAATCAGGAGCTCGTCTCGGATATTGTGTTCGTTATCGATGAGTCGAGCTGCAGCGAGCCTGTGAAGGAGGAAGTCGCCTCGTTGCTGTCCAACCTCTATGGTCGCATCGAAGACACTGACGCGACGATTAAGGTTGGAGCAGTTCAGTTCCGCGGTGAGGTGACCAAATTCCCGCTCGCTGCGTTGTCTGAAAAGACCAAGGACGACATTGCCGCTTTCATGGGTGATCGTCCTGACGTTGCGGGCTCAAACATGAGCGCTGGTCTTATCGCTGGCGAGAAGATGCTCGACGCTGATACCAGCGTCGACGCAGACCGTAAGTACCTCATCCTGGTGAGCGACGGCATCACCTATATCTGGGATGACGAGAACACGGACACCCAGGAGAACTACGGAATCAACTTTGCGAATGGGGATGCGCCCAACACCCCGATGGTTGCAGGCCCCGATGGCTGGGACGTCAAGTATGGCTCCAAGAAATATCCTGACGATTGGGACGTGTGGCTCCAGAGCGTGTCGGGAAGCGTTGACGAGACGATTGCCGGCAAGAAGAGTGACTACGACCGCGATGGATCTCAGGCCGATAAGCCCTTCGTGAGCTACGACGAGAAGGATGAGTATCTTTCTACGGTTGATGTCGCGCTGTACAAGTCCTATCAGGAGTACCGTCAGATTTCCGGTAAGTACCACACCTATGCCGTGACGGCTGGTGTCGAGGGTGAGATGGCCGACTTCCCCTACGGTCCTTCCTTCATGAGGTGGCTTGCCAACGGCGAGGACGTTTCCTTCAACTCCATCGAAAAGGACATTTACTACTTGCTCGACAAGGGTTCCTCGGTTACCGACGTCATCGGCTACGGCCAGTATGACGACGGCAGCGCCTACGACTTTTCGTTCATCGATGACGCGGGTCGTCTGAAGCTGACCGTTGGCGATGAAACCCTGTCCGCGACGAAGCTCGACGGCAGCCTTCCTGAGAACGCTACGAGTGGCTATACCTTTGGGAAAAAGCAGGAGGACGGCAACTACGACTACGAGCTCTACTACTACGCCAAGGGCCAGGACGGTATCTCCGACGAGTGCTTCGTCTGGAAGATTAATGTTCCGGTGAGCAACTTCGCCCCCGTCCAGCTGACCTACGGTGTCAGGCTCAACGACCCGAAGACCGCCGAGGGAACTTACGGCATCTATGACGCGGACGGCGACGAGAACAACGCCAACCTGTTGACCAACGTCTCCGCGACGCTCCATCCGGTCGATACGAACGGAAATGAGGGGAATCCTGAGGAGTTCCTCAAGCCTACGGTGAGCTATAAGGTTTCAAATCCGACCCCACCGACGACGCCCGGCCAGTCTGATAAGACCACCCCGGATATTGACGTCGACAAGAAGCTGAATGGGCGCGAGCTCAAAGCCGGGGAGTTCAAATTCAAGATTGAATACACCGGCACCTCGTCCGCCGTTAAGCCTAAGGTCATTTATGGCACCAATTCGGCCGATGGCTCGGTGATATTCGATGACGGGTTCGTTTTCAATGATTCTGGCTCCTTCACTTTTACAGTCAGCGAAGTTCTACCTGCCGATGACGATCAGACTCAGGCCGGTGTGCAGCACGATGGCGTTACTTACGACGAAACGACTTACACCATCACGGCAAACGTTGAAGTAGAAGGTAACAAGTACGTCGTAAAGAGTTGGAGCGGTGACACCGACATTACGTTTACCAACGTTGCTGAATCCGACGAGCCGAGCAACCCGGGTACGGAAGAGCCGGAGAATCCCAATACTCCCTCTGAGCCGGAGACTCCAACTGGCCCTGATACGCCGACCAGCCCGGAAACGCCTGAGAACCCCGAAACCCCTACCAAGCCGGTCAAGACCGAGGAAACGCTGCCGAGCACAGGCGACATTGCCCTCGGTGTTGTCTCGGCGGTTGCAGGCGTGGGAATCGTCTGCCTCGGCATCTCCTTCGCGCTTAAGAAGCGGAGCGAGTAGATGGGTGCGGCCACTCCCTCTGTTCAGGGATTCCTACCAGAGCAGATGGTTCGGTTGAACGGACGCCATGCGTTCGTCCACGAGCGCGTTCTCGCGTTCATCGTGCACGAGACTCAGGAGCGCGGGTCGGTGACGTTTTGTAAGGGAGACCTGGCAAAGCGCCTTGGCTGTTGCGACCGCTCCGTCGATCGCGCTCTTACGCGCCTGCGCCGCGAGGGGGACATTGTGTCGACTCCGGTATACGGTGAGTCGGGCGCGCAGCTGGGGAACACGTATCGGGCCACAAAGGACGGCATTAAACATGCCGGAATCTACGAGCGCAAGATGAAGCTCGACCTTCAGCGCTCATAGGCCCACAACGTGCCGAGCAAATCTACATAGGGGTAAGCCTCGATGGACCCGGTCGCATAGCGGCCGGGTCCAGTCATATGTGTGCAGCAAGTAATGCTGAGAACTGCAGGCCCTATCTAAGCAACCCGGGCAATTCGACAAGCCTCGGGTCGCATCCATGCCATCAAACCCCATGCCTATGGTGACACTGTGGAAGTATTCGAAGAAAGTTCCGCTTAAAGGAGTAGTTTCTAATACCAAGCAACGCAATGACCTGCGAAAATTCGGCCGCGGTAAGAAACAGGGGAGATTCGAGCAAGATTCTTGTAAGAACGGGCGCAGGTTTCGGTAAGACCCACATGCGACGATGGTTTTGGCGGCTATGGGCACCGATGCTTTGGCGCCTGAACGGCCGCAGACATGGCCAGGTGGAGGCCGAAATGTGGAGGTCATGATGGGCTGCAACGTTTTCTTGAGAAAGCCGGGTCAAAACGGTATAGTTGCTGAGTCCTTTCCTGCTTCAGGCGCACCTTCACGACCTGAAGCCGTATGTCCGGAGGAGGTGACCACATGAAGGCCTATGAACTGCTGTTCTTCGTCAACCCTTCCCTCGACCCCGAGACCCGTCTCGCCGTCATGAAGCGTATCGACACCACGATCGCTGAGGGCAATGGCAAGGTTGACAACGTTGACGAGTGGGGCAAGCGCAAGCTCGCCTACGAGATCAACGGTCTCACCGAAGGTGACTACACCCTCATCAACTTCCACGCAGATCCCACCCAGATCGCCGAGCTCGATCGCGTCCTGCGCATCACCGATGCTGTGGAGCGTCACATGATCGTTCGTCGCGACGACAAGGAGTAATCGAACGCGTCGGAGGGGGCGCCCAGCGCCCCGGCATGCTTATGCATGCAGTAGGTTTGAGAGGTAGTGAGCCACATGAGCATCAACCGAGTGAACATTTCGGGCAATCTCACACGCGATCCCGAGCTGCGCATGACAAGCGGCGGCACCCAGGTGCTTTCGTTTGGCGTGGCGGTCAACGACCGTCGTCGCAACCCGCAGACGGGTGACTGGGAGGACTATCCCAACTTCGTGGACTGCACCATGTTTGGCACCCGCGCTGAGGCCG
This sequence comes from Collinsella sp. An2, assembly GCF_002160065.1. Taxonomy (GTDB): domain Bacteria; phylum Actinomycetota; class Coriobacteriia; order Coriobacteriales; family Coriobacteriaceae; genus Limicola. Next base: position 190,851 of record NZ_NFJW01000002.1, read on the forward strand.
TGAACCGCTTTCTGAGCAAGGGCTCCAAGGTCGCCATCGAGGGCAAACTTCGCTACAGCTCCTGGGAGCGCGATGGCCAGCGCCGCAGCAAGCTCGAGGTCATCGTCGATGAGATCGAGTTCATGAGCCGCGGTCAGCAGTCGTCGGATGGTGGCTATAGCCAGGCACCCGCCTCGGCCCCGCGCCAGTATGCTTCCCAGCCACAACCTGCGGCGCCCGTCCAGGCTCCGCCTGCGGTGGACGTCTACGATGAGGACATCCCGTTCTAGGGACGTCAGACTTCAGTGAAGGGCGCAGCGACATGTCGCCGCGCCGCAAGAAAGGTATTTTGACATGGCTAATGATTATTCAGCACGTCAGCCGCGTCGTAAGTACTGCCAGTTCTGCAAGGAGGGCACTGAGTACATCGACTACAAGGATACTCAGCTCCTCCGTAAGTACATGACCGACCGCGGCAAGATCAAGCCCCGTCGTGTCACTGGCGCTTGCACGCAGCACCAGCACGATATCGCGAACGCCATCAAGCGCGCTCGTGAGATGGCCCTGCTGCCGTACACCGTCCCCGTGGTTTCCTCCCGCGGCGGCCGTGACCGCGGCTAACAGACTGCACGCACGTTTCAGATGATTCAGGGCCACCAGAACACACCGGGAACCGAGCTGGCGCCTGTGAAGCCTCCACAGGCCGGCGGCAACGCGTCGCCGCTGTGGTACGTGGGCGTCGCTCTTTCGGTCCTGGTGATCGGGTGGTATCCGTTTCTGGGCGTCATGCTGCTTGCCGGTGTGACGCGCATCTTGGTCGATCGTTCCGGCCCGCGCGCATTTGTGGGTGCGGTGCTGGTGGCGATAGCAACCGTCGTCATCCTTTCGGTGACGTTTGGGCTGTCGTCGGGCTTGGTGGCGGTGCCGCCGCTGCTCACCACCTTGTTGCTCGTGGCATGTATGTGCCGCGGGGCAGCAGGTGTGACGAGCGTGAGCACCGTCGTGGCGGTAGGCACGCTGGCAAGTTTGGCGATTGACGCGTTCACCTTGTCGGGACAGGGCTATTCCGTTGCCGATGTCACCTGCGGGCTCCTCATGGAGACCGTGCGGGCGTCGGCGGGAAACGGTATCGACGCCAACATGGTGGTAGCTACCGTGGAGCCCGTGGTAACGGCCCTCTGGCCGTTGGTCTACGTTATGACGGTCATGGTGAACGTGCTGGGGGCCGGCGTGGGGGCGCTTGTTGCCGCTCCGCGCGTGAACGGCGTCCGTCACCTTCCGCAGATTGCGCGCTTCGACGCGCCGCTGTGGTCGGTCGGCGTGCTCGCCTTATCGGTTCTGGGGCTGGGAGCATCGTTTGCTGGCATTCCCTACGCAAACGTTGTGCTCACGGTCTCGGCTACGGTACTCATGAGCGTTCGCTTCATCTTTGCGGCGCAGGGGCTGGGAGTGCTCTCCGACAAGCTCTCGCGCCTTCGCATGGGATGTATGCTGCGCCCGCTGATCATCTGTTTCGCAGTCTGGGTCGAGGCGATGTCTTTTATCCTGAGCATCGTCGGTCTCATCGACGTGTGGGCCAACTTCCGCAAGCTTCCACGGGGTGGCACAGACGCAGAGACACATAGGTAATCAAAGCGCCGCACACGCGGTGCGTTCGAAGGAGATCTCATGAAAGTCGTTCTTCTTGGTGAGATCAAGGGCAAGGGTGGCGAGGGTGACGTCGTCGACGTCGCTCAGGGTTACGCCGAGAACTACCTCTTCCCGAAGAAGCTCGCCGTTGCGGCTACCAAGGGCAACCTGAAGCAGCTTGAGGAGCGCCGCAACAACATCGAGAAGCGCGAGGCCGTCCGTCTGGCCGACGCCAACGCGCTCAAGGAGACCCTCGAGGGCAAGCAGGTCACCGTCGACGTCAAGGTTGGCGACGAGGGCGTTCTGTTTGGTTCGGTCACCGCTGCCATGGTCGCCGATGCGGTCAAGGAGCAGTTGGGCGTCGAGATCGACCGCAAGCGCGTCGAGCTCGGTAAGCCCATCAAGGTCGCCGGTGCCCACGAGGTTGCCATCTCGCTCTATCGCGACATCCGCACCACCGTCGTCGTGCTCGTGGGCGTGAAGCCCGAGGAGCTCGCCGCCGAGGAGGAGGCCGCTGAGCCCGAGGCCGAGGAGGCCACGACCGAGGAGACCGCCGAGTAACTCGCGGTTCTTCCGTATCATGCCTTGTGCATATATAAGCCCTGCGCTTGCAGCGTGGGGCTTTTTTCATAGGTGCCCACGCCGTGCCAGGGCCCAAACGGTTGGAAGAACTGGTTTCTGCAAAGACGCTTCGCCCTTCATGTGCGGGTGGACCCATGGACGGCTCTTGGTATCAGTAATAGTGGGTTGCTAAAAGCTCATCAGAAACTCGTTTCGGTTTTATGCAGTTGTTTTCAGATTTCCCGAGTAGACCTTCCTTTCAAGCCCCCGAATCCAGGGGTTTTGTCGTCGAAATCGGGCGTCTACTCGGGAATTCCCGAACTAACTGCATAAAACCGAAACGAGTTTCTCCCGACGGCGAAGATTGAGGGAGCCGGTGCGCGATTAGACGCGTTTCAAAGTCCTATAACCTGCTTTCGGCGGCGCCCCATCAACCTTTGTTGTCCCCTTTACCGCAGCGACGCGCGCGCTGGGCGAAAGGTTGGCTTGCGCACCGACGCCAAGGGGTAGTCTCGACAGTAATGTATGAGTTTGTGCGCGCACGGCGCGGCACGCAGCTCAATGCGGAGACGGTTCTCGTCCCAAGAACACAGCGGCACGCCGTGCGCCCCAACCGAAGGAGGTTGCCATGGGTGCACCCGAGACTGCCAAAGTGAGGAACGTCGTCTTGGTTGGCCAGGGAGGAGTAGGAAAGACCTCTCTGGCAGAAGCGATGTTGCATCTTTCAGGCAAAACTGCCCGCCTGGGTGGCCACGCGGGCACCAAGCCCACGCTTGACTATGACTCCGAGGAGGTCAAGCGCGGCGTTTCTATTTCCACCTCCATCGCGCCGATTGACTGGAAAGACCACCGCATCAACGTTCTCGATGCACCGTGCTACCCCGACTTCATCGGCGATGCCTATGCAGCCATGAGCGTGTGCGAGACCGCGCTGTTTGTGGTCGACGCCGCCGATGGCCCCCAGCCCACGACCGTCAAGCTGTGGTATGCGGCAGAGGACCTGCGCCTCGCTCGCGCCGTTTTCATCAACCGCATCGACAAGGAAAACGCCGACTACGACACCACCATGGAGCTGCTGCGCGAGCGCTTTGGCATGCGTTTGGGTGCCGTGACCCTGCCGTGGGGTACGGGTGACGACTTCGAGGGTGTCATCGATATCGTGCGCATGAAGGCTCGTCACTGCGAAGGTGTGAAGCAGACCGAGTACGACATCCCCGAAGAGTATCGTGCTGCCGCCGAGGCCGCCCGCGAGACGCTCTGCGAGCTTGTTGCCGAGGCCGATGACGACCTGATGGAAAAGTATCTCGAGGGCGAGACCCTCACGCAGGACGAGGTCGAGAACCTGCTGGGCAAGGCCATCGCGCAGCGCCTGTTCGTGCCGGTGTTCGTGGGTTCATGCACCAAGGAGCTCGGCGTGCACTCCGTCATGGACGACATCGTCACGTACTTCCCAAGCCCGACGGACTACGGCGAGATGCCGCTTGTCGATGGCGACACGCTGAAGATCTCGGCCGACGACGATCGACCCGTCGCCTTTGTGTTCAAGACCCTGAACGACCCGCAGCAGGGCCGCATCTCCTTTATCAAGGTCCTTACCGGCACGCTGACCCCGGGTATCGAGCTTGTCAACGCGCGCACCCGCAAGGGCGAGCGCCTGGCTCACCTGTACGTCATGTGCGGCCGCGAGATGACCGAGGTCGGCAAGGCCGCTGCCGGCGACATCATCGTCACCACAAAGATCGCTGCCGACACTGGTGACACCCTGTCTGTCTCCGGCAAGGTCGAGGCGGCGGCGTTCCAGTTCCCCAACTCACAGTACCGCATCGCCATCGAGGCCGAGAACCGCGGTGACGAAGAGAAACTCTACACGTTTGTCGAGCGCGCGTGCGACGCCGACCCCACCATGCATATCGACCGCGACGAGGAGACCGGCCAGACGATCATCTCCGCCGTGGGAGAGGCGCAGGTGTCGGTGCTGCTCAACCGTCTTGAAGAGCGCACGAAGGTCAAGGCCCACAGCGTGCCGATCAAGATTCCCTATCGCGAGACCATTCGCCGCGTCGCAAGCGCCCAGGGTCGCCACAAGAAGCAGACGGGCGGCGCCGGACAGTTTGGCGACTGCTGGCTGCGCGTCGAGCCGCTGACCGACGGGACGGATTACGAGTTCGTGGACGAGGTCGTGGGCGGACACATTCCGCGCGCCCTCATCCCTGCGGTGGACAAGGGCGTCCAGGAGACCATGAAGGGCGGCGTCATCGCCGGGTTCCCGCTTACGGGCATTCGTGTCGCGGTGTACGACGGTTCGTATCATCCGGTCGACTCCAACGAGATGGCGTTCCGCACGGCCGCGCGCATCGGTCTGCAGAAGGCCTGCGCCGACGCAAGCCCCGTGGTGCTTGAGCCCATGGAGAACATCACCGTGACGATTCCGGAGAGCTACGCCGGTGCCGTCATGGGCGATGTCTCAGCGAGCCGCGGCCGCGTGACCGGCATGGACACCAACGAGCGCGGCGAGACCGTTGTCACCGCTACGGTGCCATATGCCGAGCTCACCGACTACGCCACGCGTCTGCGTTCCATCTCGCGCGGCACCGGTGACTTCACCATGGAGCCCGCGGGCTACGAGCAGGTCCCGCACGACGTGCAGGAGCGCCTGGTCAAGGAGTATCAGGAGGCTCGCGCCGCCGGTAACAAGTAGTGCATGCGTGCCGGGAGATCCAAGCCCTCGGGTTTCCGGGCATGAAGCCTGGGCATCTATATGCCTGTCACAGGGCGGGCCGCGCCCGTCCAAACCTTAGAAAACGGCGCTGCCGGGAAGCGACTCGCCCGGCGGCGCCGTAATCATGAATGGGGCAGCTTCTGCTATGGCATCCCAACGGGCGACGAGCCTCCGTAGCGATAGGTCCGTGCCACGGGGTTTACGGTGCGCCGGCTAAGACGCTGCAGCTCGTGAACGATGCTCGGGGGAATGCACACGCCGTCGTCCGGTTCTTTGCGGGCGTCCATGCGCAGCTCTCGGCCCCCCGCGTCTTCGTCCGTCGTCGCCATCGTTGCAAGGCGGTCGAGGTCGTCCGGTGCGGCTTCGATGCGCACCGTATCGCCAGAAAGGCGTGCCCGCACCTGCTTGAGACCGCAGCCATGCAGATAGTCTTCGCAGGCGCGCACGGCGTCGAGCTTCTCGGCCGAGAGGGCCTCGCCGGTTGCAATGCGTGTCGCAAGGCAGGCACCTGCCGGCATATTCCATATTGGAACGCCCCATCGACGGAGCATCTCGCGCTCCTCCGCCTTGTGCCATCCGGTTTCCATGAGGGGCGACAGCACGCCAAGTTCGCGCAGCGCGCGCATGCCCGGCCGGTCGTCATATGAGTCGTCGGCGTTGCTACCGTCGAACACAACCGAGATTCCGCGAGCCTGCGCTGCTTCCACGATGCGCGAAAATCCTGCGCGTTTGCACTGATAGCAGCGGTCGGGTGCGTTGCGAACGATCTTGTCCTCATCGAAGGGGTCGAAAGGAATCTCGATGAGCGGCAACCCCATGACCGTCTTATCGCTGCTGGTCGGCTCGTTGTGTTCGGTGAGTTCGCGGACCGCCTGCACTTCGGGTGTGCCGGCAAAGGGATTTATGAGATGCATGAGCACCGCCGCGTGCGGAATGGCGCGAGCGCATGCGGCGGCGAGAAACGTGCTGTCAACGCCACCGGAAAACCCAAGGGCCATAGATTCGTAGCCTTGCAGCACCTCATAGAGGCGCGCAAGTTTTTCATCGAGCTGTTCGGTCATGATGCTCCTTGGGAATAATCGTCGGCGCGAACGGCGGCGCCCGTGTTTGGGTTCGTATTCTGGCACAATATGCGGCGGAATCGTATGAAACGAGGCGGCGCGGGTCGTCGCAAGGGGAGGACGGCATGGTCAAGGCGGTCATGTTCGACATGGACGGCACGCTTTTGGACACCGAACGGCTGAGCGTCGAGTCATGGAAGCAGGTGAACGACCGGCTGGGTATCTCCCTTACCGACGAGGTGGTCGAGAGCTTCATCGGTCGCACCCGCGAGGCCGTTATCGACATCATTGCCGGCGTCGTGGGCGATCACGACGAGGCGGAGCGCATCTATGCGCTGCATCGAGATATCGAGAACCAGATTGCCGAGCATGACCTTCAGCTCAAGCCCGGCGCCCGCGAGGCGCTCGATGCGCTGCGCGATGCCGGCGTCTCGGTGGGGCTTGCAACCTCTTCGCGCCTCGAGACGGCGCGTCGCAACTTTACCCGCTTTGGTCTTATGGACCGGTTCTCGACGGTGACCTGCGGCGAGGACGTGACGCACGGCAAGCCCGACCCCGAGATGTACCTGCTTGCGGCGCAGCGCGCCGGGGTTTCGCCTGCCGAGTGCGCTGCGGTGGAGGATTCGCCCAACGGCGTTCGGTCGGCGCATGCGGCGGGCATGCATACGTTTATGGTCCCCGACCGTATTGCCCCCACGCCTGAGATCGAGACGCTCTGCGATGGCGTACTGGAAAGCCTGTTTGACCTTGTACCTGCGTTTGAGCGTCTAGGCTAGGGGGAGCCGTCCGGTGCGATGGTGCTCGCGCGTCGTCCGCCGCCCGGAGCACATCGCTCGCCGCCGCATGCGGCGAGGAGGCGCCGCGGCGCCCAGCCACCTGTGGGTGTGGGGGTGCTGCGACATCCAGCCGCTCGCGCCGCTCCGCGCTGCTACAGGTATGAGCCCAGGTTTGTCTCGGGCACTTGCGGCGAGCGATGTCCCGCCATGCATGCCATGACGCCTTCTGGGTGGGTACTCGACCGGTCGAGCAAAAAGGGCCGGACGAGCTCTACGCGCCGGGAGGGGCGCTCGTCATCCTCTGTGCTCGCAGGGCTTCGACTCCAGACGGACACCCTGCTCACCTGGTTTTCGTGCTCGGGTTCCAACTCTTCCATGAGCAGTTGGATGCCCTTTCGTCCGATCTCGTAGCCGGCGGGCGCGCAGGTGGTAAGCGTCACGCCGGTGCTCCATGCCAGCGGGTTGCCGTCGCAGCCAGCAACACAGATATCCTCGGGAACGGAGAGTCCGCATGCTCGAATGCCGGCAATCGCGCCGGTTGCGAGCACATCGGTGATGCCGATAACAAAGTCAGGACGGCTGTCCTCGTCGCGCTGGGCAAACTGCTGGCCCAGGCCAAACCCGTCCCCCGAGACGTCCCATTCGCCGGCATCGATGATCTCAAGCTGGATGTCGGGATAGGCAGCAAACACGTCGCGAATGCCGGCGACGCGCTGCGCAAGCATGGTGTCGGACGCACACCCGATCACCGCGACATGGGACGCGCCCCGCGCCGCCGCATGCTCTGCAATCAAACGACCCTGCGCCTCGTAGTCCGCCAGCACGTAGGAGCCGTCGTCTTCGCTCGCTGCGTCCAGGTATACGACCGGAAGGGTAGGGTTGGGCAAAGGACTCCATGCTTCGCGCGAGATAGGCTGAAACAAGAGGCCTGCTATCTGCGTTCCCATGAAGTGGCGCAGCAGCTGTTCCTCAAGCGATGCGTCTCGTCCCGATACCGCAAAGATCAGGGTGTACCCGTATTTGAGGGCCTCGTTCTGCGCGCCGCTGATAATCTGCAGACAAAAGCCGTGGTTGAGCTGCGGGAGCACGAGGCCAACGATCTTGTTGTGTCCTCCGGCAAGCATACGTGCGCTCTGGTTGGGCGTGTAACCCAACTCGCGAATGGTCTCTTCGATCAGACGGCGTGTCTCGGGGCGAACCTTTTCGGGGTGGTTGAGCGCGTTGGAGACGGTGCCCAGGCTCACGCCCGCGGCCCGTGCGACGTCGATAATCTTTACCTTTGCCATGACGTTCCCCAATCGTCACCCAGAAAGCAGCATATAGCGTCCATCATATCAGAGATTGAAACGTTTTAATATCGCAGTATGATGCTGTAATCCGAGATTGCAGGCATGCTGGTATCGTGATTTGCATACCAGATATCGCCAGCGACGCGCAGCTTCGGTAGAATGGCCCCTAAGTAACGCCGCCAAAGGCACCGAGAATCGAAGGAGTGTGCGGTATGTGCGGAATCGTGGGCTACACCGGAAAGGACGTTGCGAAAGACATCCTGGTTACCGGGCTCAAGCGGTTGGAGTATCGCGGATACGACTCGGCAGGTGTCGCGTTGGAGCGCGCCGCTGCAGACGGTTCGGTTACTATCGACGTCATCCGGCGCGTTGGAAAGGTCGCGGGCCTGGAATCGGAGCTTGCGCATATTGATGCAAATGCCACTTGCGGCATCGGGCATACCCGTTGGGCCACGCATGGTCGGCCGAGCGTTGCGAATGCGCATCCGCACACCAGCTGCGACGGCAAGATCGCTATCGTGCACAACGGCATCATCGAGAACTTCGCCGAGCTGCGCGAGGCTTTGACGGCGCGCGGCCACGTCTTCACAAGCGACACCGACACCGAGGTGTTTGCGCATCTCATCGAGGAGGCCTATGAGGGCCGTCCGGCTGACCCCGCAACCGGCGCGCCGGCCACACCGGGCACGCATGACCTCATGGCGGCCGTCCGCGAGGCATGCACGCAGGTTGTGGGAGCGTATGGACTCGCTGCCGTATGCGCCGACGAGCCCGGCGTCATTGCTGTGGCGCGCAAGGACAGCCCCATCGTCATCGGCCGCGGCGAGAACGGCAGCTACGTCGCATCCGACGTCATCGCGCTCATCGACGCGACGCGCGATGTCGTGGTGCTCGAGGACGGCCAGTTCGCCAAGCTCACCCCCGAGGGCATCTTCTATACCGACGCCGAGGGCAAGGCCATCGAGCCGGCGGTGACGCATATCGACTGGGATATCGATATGGCCGAGAAGGGCGGCTACCCCGACTTCATGCTCAAGGAGATCTGCGAGCAGCCGCGCGTGGTGCGCGACACCCTGGTGGGACGCATGACGGGCGGCGAGCTCGATATCGACGAGCTCGGCCTCACCATGGAGGAGCTCAACCTCATCGATCGCGTATATGTGATCGCGTGCGGCACAAGCTATCACGCGGGGCTCATTGCCAAGAACCTCATCGAGGCGTGGGCGCGCATCCCCTGTGAGGTCGAGGCGGCAAGCGAGTTTCGCTACCGCAACCCCATCATCACGCCGTCGACGCTTGTGGTGGCCGTAAGCCAGTCGGGCGAGACGGCCGACACGCTGGCCGCCATTCGCGATGCCCGCATCAAGGGTGCCAAGGTCTTTGGCATCACCAATGTTGTGGGTAGCCCGGTGGCGCGCGAGAGCGATGGCGTTATCTATACGAAGGCCAACAAGGAGATCGCCGTTGCCTCGACCAAGAGCTTCATTGGACAGGTGGTGTCGCTTACGCTGCTTGCCCTGCTGCTGGCCCAGGTCAAAGGCAAGCTCACTACGGGGCAGGTGCGGATGCTCTTCCGCGAGCTTGGCGATACGGCAGGGCAGATCCAGTGGATCTTGGATACCCAGACCGACGCCATTCACGAGGCGGCGCTCGCCTGCAAGGATGCGCACTCGGCGCTCTTCGTGGGCCGTGGCATGGGTGCGGCCATCGCACACGAGGGCGCGCTCAAGCTGAAAGAGATCAGCTACCTGCATGCCGAGGCCTATGCCGCCGGCGAGATGAAGCACGGCCCTATCGCGCTCATCGACCCCGGCTTCCCGGTGATTGCCGTGGCGACGCGGAGCCCCGTATACGACAAGACCGTCTCGAACCTCAAAGAGTGCGAGGCGCGCGGCGCGAAGATCATCGTCGTGGCAACCGAAGGCGACGAGGAGATCAAGCAGATCGCCGACCATGTGATCTATATCCCCGAGGTTCGCGACGCCTTTAGCCCCATCACGGCGACGGTGCCTCTGCAATTGCTTGCCCGTGAGGTTGCCCTTATGCGCGGGTGCGACGTCGACCAGCCGCGAAACCTCGCCAAGAGCGTTACCGTGGAGTAGTGGTTCAAAGCCGTCCTGGACCCGTGGTGGGGCAGGGCGGCTTTTCTCTTGGGCATCTATGGTCGGTCGTCCGTCGGTGGAATCCAGGCCTTCCAGATATCCACCTGGTGGCGATAGCGCTCGCCATAGATGCTGTCGCGCTGCCAAATAAGCGTGAAGTCATGGACGATGGAGAAGTCCGGCGGGGTGACATCGACCAGTCCGCCTGCGTCGAGCTCTGTGCGGACTGCTGTGCGATAGAGAAACGAGATTCCCTGGCCCGCGGCAACGCATGCCTTGATGGTCGTAATGCTGCCAAGCTCCACGACATCGGTGAAGTCTCCGAGGCCCAGGTCGCGAACGGCAAGCGCGCGTTCAAGGATCTCGCGGGTGCCCGACCCTTCTTCACGCACGATCAGGCGTTGTCCCAGCAGGTCTGTCACAGATGCAGGCGTGCCAATCGACTCCGCCGCGGCAACCGCGACATAGGGTTCGTGCGAGAGCGCGGCTCCGTCGAAGTGCGTGCGGTCATAGGGGCCTTCGACAATCGCGAAATCAATGTCTCCCTGCTCGAGCTGGTCGATCAGCTCGTGGGTGTTGCCAACCGTCATGGCCAGGTGTGCGGCTGGCTGCTCTTGAAGCTGGCGGCTGAGAATGCTGGGCATGACGTAGTCTGCAACGGTGCGCGTGGCTCCAAAGCGGAGCGCCGTCTCGCCGTCCGCGGCAGCAGCGCGACGCACCTCGTCGGCTATGCGGCTCGCATCGTTTTCAAGGCGGGATACCTGGCGGTAGAGCACGTCTCCCGCTGCCGTGGGAACCGTGGAGCGTCCCCGTTTTACAAAGAGCTGGGCGCCCAAGGTTCGCTCGAGGATTCGAATATGCTGGGAGACGGCGGGCTGTGAGAGATGGAGCGCCTCCGCCGCCTTGGTGAAGCCTCCTTGGCGATAGACCTCGAGAAACGTGTGCATGCGTGGATCGAGCACGGCGCCTTCAATCAATAAGTTCAGATGATATATACATAAGAATATATCATTGTACTTTATGTAATGAGGCAGATAGTATGGGCGCTCAGAGTGGCTGCCGCCGCTTGTTCTTGTCGACGTCATCCCCGAAGTAAGGAGCTCCCGTGTCCCGTTTGCGCCGCCTCTGGAAAGGCCTTCTGTTCAGCCTAGTCATCGCTGTTCCATCCTGGCTACTCGGTAAGCAGTTCGAGGTAATCGGAGGTCCGGTCTTTGCCATTCTCATCGGCATGGTGCTGGCGCTTCTGGTGCCGGAATCCGCCGCCGCCCCGCTCCAGCCGGGCGTGAAGTTCACCTCGAAGAAGATCTTGCAGTATGCGGTCATTTTGCTGGGCTTCGGGCTTAACCTTGCGCAGATAGCGCAGGTCGGGGCCACGTCGTTGCCCATCATCGTGGCGACGATCTCCACTTCGCTCATCATCTCGTTCGTGCTGTGCCGAGCGCTCAACATTCCCGGCAAGATCTCGACGCTTGTAGGCGTTGGATCATCGATCTGCGGCGGCTCGGCCATCGCGGCAACGGCTCCTGTCATCGACGCCGACGACGAAGAGATCGCTCAGGCCATCAGCGTCATCTTTTTGTTCAACGTGATTGCCGCCCTGGTGTTCCCCACGCTTGGCAGCCTTCTGGGGCTGTCCAACGAGGGATTCGGACTTTTCGCCGGCACGGCGGTCAACGACACATCTTCTGTGACCGCGGCAGCAGCGGCGTGGGACGGTATGCATCCGGGCGCCAACACCCTGGACGCGGCGACCATCGTAAAGCTCACGCGCACGCTTGCCATCATTCCCATCACGCTGGTGCTGGCGGTATGGCAGCTGCGTCAGGCTCGCCGTGCCGCGGCAGCAGGGGAGGCGTCTACGTCGGAAGGCACCTTCGACCTCAAGAAGATCTTTCCGTTCTTCATCATCTTCTTTGTCCTCGCGAGCGTTATCACAACGGTGTTCGCCCTGCCCGCCGCGGTGACGGCGCCGCTGAAGGAGCTCAGCAAGTTCTTCATCGTTATGGCGATGGCGGCCATCGGGTTCAATACGAACATCGTGAAGTTGGTGCGCACGGGCGGCAAACCCATCCTCATGGGCTTCGTCTGCTGGGTGGGTATCGCGGTTGTGTCCCTTGCGGCCCAGCATCTGTTGGGCATTTGGTAACACGTTGCTTTGGGGCGCGCCCGGACTTTTGGCGCGCCTCGACCTTTCGGTACGCACGTGCGGCCGGCCGCGCCGACGCGGAAGGATTTCCTACTGCGTGGGAGCATTGGGTATACGCACTACCAAACACGTCGTTTACCTGCGGAAAGCAACCGCTGGGCGCCTTGTGGTTGCCATAACAATCAGCAAAATGCAGCCCTGTAGTTGGTAGCAGGGCACCCGGAGGTCCCGTAAGGTGATGGTGCCGGCAGAGGACCACCCAACAAGCGGCTGGGATGATGCCTCACGCGCTGTTCGCATCGTATACTTGCGAGCAGCAGGCATTTCCAGCCGTCTTGTACGACCGAAGGGCACCACGATGAGTTTCCGCGATAACCTTCAGCACCTGCGCGCGTCGCGCAACATGACCCAGGAGCAACTTGCCATGTTGCTCGGCGTTTCCCGCCAGTCGGTGACAAAGTGGGAAGCCGAAAAGAGCTATCCCGAGATGGATAAGCTGCTCAAGCTTTGTCAGATTTTTGAATGCAGCCTGGACGACCTCGTGCAGGGCGACCTTACCGGCCGCGCTCCCGTTCCCGAAGCGGCTGTTCCCGCAGGCCCGCCCACCGATGTCTGCGGCTACGACGAGCATCAGCGCCGTCTGGCCTGGCAGCTTCCCACCGGAGTGTCGATCATCTTGGCGCTTGTGGGCATCGCATTCCTTTTCGAGGGCCGTTTTCCGCTCATGGGCGGAGACGCCGACGTTCTCATGATCGCCATCATCCTTGTCGGTGTTCTTGCAGGGCTTGCTTTTGTCATTCCTGCCGGCATGGAACATTCGGCGTTCATGAGGGCTCATCCGTATATCGAGGACTTTTACACCGATGAAGACCGCGCCCTCGCTCGTCGGTCAATGGCCCGCGGCACGGTTGCCGGCATCGCATGCATCTTTGTTGGCGTCATCTGCCTCATGGTGCTTGGCGAGTCTCGCGCGACGGAGCGGGAGGGTCTTTGCCTTTTGCTGCTGTGCATCGCGCTTGGCGTGTGGCTCATCGTTCATAACGGCATGCTTCTGGGCCGTACGAACATTGCCGAATATAACAAGAGCGCGGCCGAAGAGCTTGAGATGGATGATCTGGTCAACGCCAAGCTGGACGCCGAGATCAAAGATGCCCTGATCGATCGCAAGCGGTCGAGCGACAAGCTGGGCGCCATCTGCGGATCCATCATGATTGTGGCGACCATCATCGGCTTGGTGCTGCTGTTTGCCCCCGTGCTTACGAACGCCGATCCCGACACCTTTGAACCCCTGGGAACCTCGGCTGCCTGGTTCTGGATCGTGTGGCCCATCGGCGCGCTGATCTGCGGCATCGTTGCTCTGCTGATGAATGCGTTTGGAAAGCATGAATAACGCGCCTGTTGACCGCTTGAAAGACATGAGCGGCAGGCGCATGATGCCCGCATGCTCTTTGCTGCTCGCACCGATGCCGCTCCGTTTCATTTCACGACCGTTCGGCGGGACTCACATCTTCTGAATGTGATGCCGGGTAGCATGGTGTATATGCCGAGCGAATCGAGGGGGTGCGACGATGTGCCGCATGCGCGATGTATTGCGCAACGTGCTGTCGCACCCTGTGTTGCTCATCACGATAATGCTTTCGGCGCTGATATACCTGCTGCCCGCGATGTCGAGTCGATATGGCGGGCTTTCTGCCGGTGCTGTTCAGCCTGCTGCGACCCTGCCGCAGGGAGTTGAACAGGGTCTAGAAGCTACGTACCGTGATTACCTTGCCAATCTCCGACTCATGCAGTCAATTGTGCGCACGCGCGGAAGCGACGCCTCTGTTGAGCGGGCGTGGAAGCATCTTTCCGAGTCGACAACCATGCTTGAGAACGCCTTGTTCGCAGACAGTCCGTCGGAGCGTCTTAGGGCAATCGCCACATACTACGAATATCTTGCCGACCAGCAGGTAAGTGGCGCATCACGTAGCGGCCTGTTATCGAATGCCGCGTTTTTTCGTGCGGTTGCAAACCTTGAACAGCCGGTGTTTTATGACCAGGCCGGCCGTATGCCGGTGGTGGTGTATATCACTTCCAACCAGTATGCGCTTGAGCAATCGCTGGTTTGGGTTGGCGCATGGCGACCGGATGACCAGGGCCTTAACAGAACGTCGGGCTGTTTAGAGTTCTTGCTGTGGATGGTGCCGCTTGCTGTAGCGAGCGTCTTGACGGCGACTGCCTACATGGCTGCAGAGGGCGCGACCCGGTATGCAAGACGTGGCGAGCGGAGCGTCCGGGCGAGCTCCAGCTCTATACTGTCCATAGCGCCTCGCGCTGTCATCTATGGCATGTTGGCGGGGCTGCTCGCTGCCGCGGCGGTGACGGCTCCAGCGGCAGCTTACGTTTATGGTGCGCAGGGTTGGGGAGACTTGGCATATCCTGTCGTGGTCTTTCGCTCATCGGGCAACTTCGTTGTTACGACCGTCGGCATGGTGCTCATGCAGCGCATACTGATGCTCGCAGCGGCGTCAGCTTGCTTTGCCTCCCTCACCGTTGGGCTGCGAACTTTGTTTGGCAGTATTGTTCCGGCATGTTTCGTTTCTGCTGCGGGTTTGGTGCTGGCATCTCAGCCCAGCTGGTATTCCAGGGAAAACCCCGTTCGAGACCTGGCATCTTTGATGCCTGTGTCCTATCTCGATCCATCGCATGCTACAGGCACCCAAACCAGCATGGTGTATTTTGATGCATCGAATACGCTGCCGAGCTTGAACGTCACCACAGGGCTCATGGTGTTTCTTGCCGCGACGATAGCGATTCCAGCTGCGGCGTTGGTTGCCAAGAGGCTGGGGCGCGTCGTAAAACGATGGAGTGCCGGCGATCTTCGCGGTCCGCAGCCATGTTGGCATCAGCCATATGCGGCGCGATGGTTCCGCCTCGCTGCGGGCCTTGTCAAGACCGTTCCTTCCCGTGCGCCGGGCGATCCGCTAGCCCATGGTCCACCGCGGTGTACATATGGTGCGGTGCAACATGAAGCAAGCGGCACGGTCAATGTTTCCAACGACGCTGTCATTTGGTTCCTTTCATACATCTTGTCCAACACAGGGGGTATCTTTCGATGCTTCCTGATGGTTGTTGCGCCTTTTGGGTGGGGCAGGCGCCTCATGCCGTCTCGCGCTCCGCCGAAGCAGGCGGCCGAATCGAGATGTATGAAAGGAGTTGAAAATGAAGCAATCGTTGGTCCAGCCTCGTTTGGCTATGCGATATGCTGCGTGGCTCACACGTCGCCTTCTCGGGTCATGGGCGCTGTGGGCATTGATTGGTTGCATGGGCGTCGGGCTATGCGTGCTGATTGCGCTACCGGGATATGCGTTTCCGGTGGGTTCAATGTATCGCCGGGATACTATGGAGCTCATGGCAACGGACTATGCTGGTCAGTTCGCAGACGGATGGTTCGATGAGCCCTCGGGAAGTCCCGCAGAAGAGCGTGCAAAAGAGGTGGCACGCCGTAACCTTTTGGCATATCAGGACTACCAGAGCGCAACAAACGATCGAGAGCGCCTCAAGGCTGTCGTTGAGCTCATTGACGTGATGGTTGAATATCCATCACGAGATATCCCCCGCGCAATGGTGCTGGCAGAGCAAGATTTCTATAGGCGCGTGATTGCAACGGATGACCCCCGTCTCTACGAATCAACGTCGGATATGCCGGCTCTTGAGCTCCTCGCGTATCGTTGGCAAGACGTTCTGTGGGTCCCCGGCCTGAGTCCGCTTCTAGCCATGATGGAGCCAGCGGATGATGCGGGGGCGTCGTCTGCGGGCCGATTCAGTGTAGAGGCGTATGCGGTTAGCGTGTTGCCAATTGCGATGGCCGTGTTGGGAGCGTATCGCTGGAGAGCTCATCGCCGTCTGCTCGAGTACTCACCGCTTGCTCGGGGGTGGCGCTCTGCAGCAGCGGTGGTCGTGTCTGCGCTTGCCGGATGGTGCTCTCAAGGAATGACCATGCTTCCTACAGCGCTTGTTGCCCTGGTTCGAAACGGGTTGGGGGATCCAGCATGGCCGGTGGTGGTGTGTCGCGGAGCCGAGTTTATGACATACACCGTGGGAGAGGTGCTCATGCGCTCTGCCACTCTCACGCTTCTTGTCGCGGTTGTGTTTGCGTTGTTGTTCGAGGCGTCTCTATCCGTGTTTCGCAGAATGGCCCCAGGAGTTGTCGGCATGGCAGCGCTGATGGTCTTGCCGCTCATGCCTCACTATTACGACGAGTTATCTCCGGTTGGGGGCCTCTTGGCGTGGTTGCCGTCAACCTATTTGTATATTCCTAAGTTTGCCGGCGTGTGGTCGTATCTCATCAGCATATATAGCCCGCTTACATCGGATGTGCTGCTCGACCTACCTCAGGGTGTGCTGGTATTGAGCGCTACTGCGGGGGTACTAGCTGTAGCGGTTATGATAGCGTCGTTGCTGCGATGGGCGCTTGGCTCCCACCATCGAGGGTCGTCCGATGGTTATGGGCGCGGCGGATCTCATGTTGCGAGAAGAGGGCGCCCAGGTGATGTGCGCGGCGATGCTTTGGGCCCACGTACATCAGACTGTGCAAGCCCACGAAGCAAAGCCGATACAAGGGCGAGCGGCTACGTCGGGTCGTTGTTAGTGCTCGCTTGGCAGTTGCGGCTGCTTTGTTCAGGAGGATTGCTTCCGGCGATAATCGTGGGTACTGCTATCGTTTTTATGGCGCCGGGCATTATCTCGTTCCGAAGTGGCATGGACTCCTACACCCCCGACGCCTATATGGCTCGCTATCGCCAGCTGTATCGCTCCCAGTCGGCGGAAGATGCCTCTTCTATAGATTCTGAAGTGCTGAAAAGGGAGTTACAACTGTTGTCCCAGGCGGCATATGCACCCGACGAGCGCTCGTTTGCCCGTGCCGCGCTTACCTATGAAACATGGCGAGCAGAAGCGATGGGGTCGGGAAACCTGCCCGATGCCCTGCCTGCCGATGAAAAGGACGCATCGTTGCGTGTCAAGTTCTATCGCCGGTTGCTTACGCTCAATGAGCCGTACATATACCTTTCAGCGGGGGAAATGCCGCTAGCTGTCTATGTGTCGTTTCTCGTGAGGCTTGTTTCGCCGCTTGCGGCGGTTGTCCCGGCGGGAATTGCCGCTGTGGAGCTTCTGGGATACATGAAGTCGGGTCTGTTTCGCCAAGCGCCTGTTGCGCGGCTGCAGCTCGCGGTGTCAACGGGCATGGCTCTCTTTATGGCTGTAACGCTTGCTCTCGTTCTTGCGGTTGTCGTTGCGATTGCTCCGCCTTTGCTGCGGCACGGAATTGGCGAATGGGGCTATCCCTGTCTTGTCCCCATAGCTATAGGTGAAGGCGTGATGCCGGCTGGGGAGGCGTTGGGAGTTGCCGTCCTATGGGCGTTGACGGCATGTGCCGCAGTGGCGCTTCTTACAGCTGCTGGGGTGTCGCTGCTGTGCCGAGACGGTCGGGTCAATTCTTGGTATGAAAGGGGTGCCCAGCATGCTCTCCATCCATAATCTTTCGCTGTCGTATGGGTCAAGAACGTTGTTCGACGGGGTTTCAGCTGTGATCGAGCCTGGCCGTATCGTCGGCCTCGTTGCTCCCAATGGATACGGCAAGACAACCTTGCTCAAGGCGATTG
The DNA here is from genome assembly GCF_002160065.1 of Collinsella sp. An2. Lineage (GTDB taxonomy): Bacteria > Actinomycetota > Coriobacteriia > Coriobacteriales > Coriobacteriaceae > Limicola. The sequence goes on from NZ_NFJW01000002.1 coordinate 208,755, forward strand.
CCGGTATGGGAGGCGCGCGGATGCGCGGCGTCATCGATGTCGATGATGTTAGGCCGCGGGACGGAAGCTCATTGCGGGCTGCGGCGTTCTATGCTCCCGGCGATGCTTCGTTGCTGTATCCCAGTCTTACGGCATGGGACCATCTTCGCATGGTACAGCATCTATGGCCAACCCGGTTGAATGCTGAAGATGTCGCTCGTAAATGTGGCATCGAATCATTTGCGCGCAAGCGTGTCCGGTCTCTTTCACAAGGTATGAAGCAGCAGCTTTCTCTTGCAATTGCCTATCTTACCGACGCGCGCTATCTGCTGCTAGACGAGCCCATGAATGCTCTCGATCCTACGAACGTTCAGCTCAACTCGCGCATTTTGCGCGGTCTGGCGCGCCGTGGAAAGGGAATCGTCATGAGCTCACACATTCTGGATAACGTCGACCAGATAAGTGACGAGGTGCTCTTCATTTACAACCAGCGTATTGTCTCGGGTGATTTGATACCTGGCGAACGTGCAGCCGATCGATATCGCCGGCTCTACTCAACGGGAGAATAAGAGGGACTTGTATGTGATGGTGACAAAGCGATTTGCACGTTATGCCCGAAGAGGGTCGGTTTTATACAGTATGGGTTACATATCATGCATGGTTTCCCGCCCACCTGCGATGCTGCACCGCCTACCTAAATGACGGCATGGAACGCTGCCGGCACGGGTTTACTAAAACTATCTGGTATATACAGGCCGGCGCCGCGGCATGGGGCGCCCGTAGCGAGGAGGTAATCATGGGACTCAAAGCCGAGGGGGCACTTGATTTCGATTTCGAGGGGTTCCTGGGGTACCTGCGCTCCAAGACTCGCGTATTCATGGACGTTGATGGTGGCGAATACTACGTCACCCATACCGACGGGTACTGGCGCGTACAGGATTGCTCCAAGCTGAACGACAAGGGCCGCTTTACCGATTGCTCCGAGCTCGTGACCACCATGCCCGAGCTTGTCGAACTGCCGTGGCACAACGGCAAGAGCATCCATGATCTGTTCCCCGATGCGACGTTCTATGAGTCTGTCCAGGAAGGATGGTCGCTCTAGGTCCGCATGTCTACAGGGAAGCGATTCAAAGCTGTCTGCTCTCCTTTCTAAACCGCCGGCGCCTCCCCCAGGTGTCGGCGGTTTTCATGTCGTACCAACATCTCCTGTCGTACCGATGCCCCCTGTCGTATCGCCATCTCCAGTCGCGCCGCTGGTTGTCTCCCCGTACCGCGGCGAATCTACGCTCCCGTTTGTTGACTGTAATCCGAAATCGGACTACCATCGGGACCGTGGGTACATGCGGTAATAAGGCGGGAAGGAGGCCCCGTGGGAGACGCACGCATCGAAGAGGACGAGCTCAACGAGCGGAGCGAGCAAGACACCCAGGCATCCTCCCGGTTGCAGCGGGATGCATCCACGGCGCAGACCGCTGCGCATGATGCTGCACAAACCGATGCCGGCCCGCGTGAGCTGGACTACCTCTACAGCGAGATTGAACGGCTCTATCACGTGTTTGCCCATGGCTGTGGCGTTTCGGACTGCGCCTACTGGATGCTCTACGACCTTCAGGTAGGTGGAGGATCGCTTCCGGTTACGACGCTCACCACATCGTGGGCGTACAGCAAGCAGACCATCAATTCGGCGCTCAAGACGCTTGAAGCGCGTGGCTTGGTCACGCTCGACTTCGTGGAAGGCAGTCGCAAAAGCAAGGTCGCGACTTTTACCGACGCGGGGCGTCTTTTTGCCCAAGAGCGCATCATTCCCGCCGTCGAGGCCGAGGACCGTGCGTTCGCAACGCTTTCTATCCAGGAGCGCAAGACGCTTGTCCGCCTGGTCAAACGCTACGTCGACGCCCTTGATGTCGAAATCGGCGCGGCGTCTGAACGCATCGCCCATGCCGATGAACAGCGCAAGGCTGACGTCGTGAAGGCTTCTCGGGGTCTGTGGCCCGAGGGGCGAACCTGTGGCGCTGAATCATAGCGCCGTCCCTTGCCAGCGTGTCCCTTCGCCGGACCGCGTGCCTTATCGTCCCCACACGACGCTTCGTCCCATCGTTCTCGACAACCGTTGAAGGAGTATCCGCCGTATGAGAACGCTGCTGCGCTTCCTCAAGCCTTATCGTCTTCAGACCGCCATCGTACTCGGATCGCTCGCGGTGAATCTGGCGGGCGTGCTGCTTGTGCCCACGATTCTGGCCAATATGATCAACATCGGCATTTCAACCGGCAACTTCGATTACATCGTCACCCAAGGCATGTTCATGCTCGTTGCCGCCTTCGTGTCGGGTGCCGGAGCGTTCGCATGCAATTACTTCTGCGCGGATCTTTCCACAAAGGTGGGGCGCGACATCCGTAACGCGGTCTATGATGCCTCGCTGGCGTTTTCAGGTGGCGACTTCGAGCAGTTTGGAACCGGGTCCATGATCACACGCACGCTCGGCGACGTGAACGTTATCCAGCAGGCCATAACCATGACCATACAGATGATGCTTCCCGTTCCGTTTGCGGCGGTGATCGGTATCGTGCTTGCCTGTTCCATCGACATGCAGATGGGTATCATGCTGGCGTGCTTTGTGGGCGTGGTTGCGATAATCGCCGTGGCGAGCGTGGGCAAGGCTGCGAAGATCTTCCAGAAGCTGCAGCAGTTCATCGACCGCATGAACGTGCGCTTGCGCGAGAGCATCACGGGCGTGCGTGTGATCCGCGCGTTTGGCAAGGAGGAGATGGAGCGTCAGAGCCTCGACGAGGCGTTCAGCTCGTATGCCACCAATGCCATCCGGGTGAACTGGATTTTTGCGACGTTCGACTGCTCGTCTTTCTTCATTATGAACATCGCCGAAGTCGCGACCATTTGGCTGGGAGGAAATCGCGTGGGCGCCCACGCCATGGAGATCGCTTCGATTTCGGCCTGCGTCGAGTATGCGATGCTCATCCTCTTCTTCATCATGATGGCGCAGATTAGTGCGCTTATGCTGCCCCGCGCGCTTGTGTGCCTGGAGCGCTGCCGCCGGGTGATCGACCACGAGCCGTCGATTGCCGACGGTCCCGCTGACCAGCTGGCGATCTCCGATGGCGGTGCTGCTGCGCAGAACGCCGAGGCGCCCGTCGTCGCTCACTTTGGCAACGCGTCCTTCCGCTTTGCCGACGCCGACGAGGACACGCTGCACCATATCAACTTCATGTGCCGTCGCGGCACGACCACGGCTATCATCGGGCCAACGGGTTCGGGCAAGTCGACCATCGCAAAGATGCTGCTACGCTTCCACGACGTCACCGATGGCAGCGTGCGGTTGTGCGGCGTGGACGTACGAGACCTCACGCAGGAGGCGCTGCGCGACCATATCTCCTATGTTCCGCAGAAGGCGTGGCTCTTTAGCGGTACTATCGCCGACAACCTGCGCTACGGTGCGCCCGATGCCACGGACGAGGAGCTCTGGCATGCGCTCGATGTGGCGCAGTCCGGCTTTGTGCGCGAGCTTCCCGACGGCCTTGAGAGCCGGGTGGCGCAAGGCGGCACCAACTTCTCCGGCGGCCAGCGTCAGCGCCTGTCCATTGCGCGCGCCTTGGTCAAGAAGGCCGACCTCTACATCTTCGATGACTCGTTCAGCGCGCTCGACTTTAAGACCGATGCCGCTCTGCGACATGCTCTTGCTCAGGAGGTCTCACACGCCGCGGTGCTCATCATCGCGCAGCGCATCAATACCATCCTCAACGCCGACCAGATCGTTGTGCTCAAAGACGGCTGCATCCAGGGGCTTGGAACCCACGAAGAACTCATGCGCACCTGCGAGGCGTATCGAGAGATTGCACGTTCTCAGCTTCGTGCGGACGAGCTCGAAGCGCTCATGGATGACGCCGCCGAGCCAGACGATGCGGTCGAGGTGTCCGAGAAGCCCGTTGTGGATGCGAAGGGAGGTGAGTAGCCGTGACGATGGAGAAGCACGATACGACCCACATGTCTGCCGAACAGCCCATAAGCGCTGCTGCCAACCAGGTTGCCGAAGGCGCGACGTCCCAGATGCTCGAGCCTGCCCGCCCCGGCGCTCCCGACCCCGAGCCCGAGCAGGAGCTCGAGGTTCCTCGCGACCCGAAGGCGACGCTGCGGCGTCTGTGGTCGGTCTCGACGGGGGAGCACTGGCGCTTTGCGGTGGTCCTGGTCTGCATCGTTTGCTACACCGTTTCCCATATCGCCGCGCCGGCGTACAGCGCCCATGTCATCGACCTGCTGTGGGGAAACATCCAAGAGGCCTTTGCCCGGGGCGAGTCGTTTAGCATCGGCTGGGACACCGGCGGTCGCGAGCTGCTCATCTTCGTGGGTATCTGGACGCTCGCATGGGCGTTCTACACCATTCAGAACTTCACGATGGCAAGCTTTGCGGAGCGCCTGAACCTCAAGCTGCGCCGCCTTATCGCCGAGAAGCTCAATCGCCTTCCGCTCAAGTTCTACGACGCCCATAAACCGGGCGACGTCATGAGCCGCGCCACCAACGACCTCGACAAGGTGTCGGAGGTGCTGCAGCGAGGTCTGCTCTCCATGCTCATTGCCGTGGGGTCGGTTATCGGAGCGGCCATTATGATGGTTCGTCTGAATCTGGTGCTGGCGCTTGTGTTCTTCGTCTTCGCGGCCATCTCGGTTGTTATGACGCGTCTGGTGGCCAAAAAGACGCTCGTGCTTGCCGCCGAGCAGCAGCGTGCGGTCGGCATCTTGACCGGGCATGTCGAAGAGGCCTATTCGGGACGTATCGTCATTAAGGCGTTCAACCAGGAGCAGGCGAGCTCGCACCGCATCCACGAGGCGACTCAGCGTCTGGCAGACACCATGCGCAAGACGGACTTCGTCACGAACGTGGTTGCGCCTATGGTGCGCTGCCTGGTGCGCTTTGCCCAGGTGGTCCTGGCGCTTCTGGGCTGCGGATTCCTTATGCAGGGACAGCTTACCGTGGGTACGCTGCAGGCGTTCTTCCAGTATGTGAACACGGCAGCCGAGCCGCTGACGCAGTTCTCGCTTACCATGAACCAGCTGCAGAGCGCGCTTGCGGCGGTGGAGCGCGTGTTTGGCATCTTGGACGAGCCCGAGATCGACCCCGATCCTGCCGAGCCCGCGCAGGTGGTCCGCCCCGTTCGCGGACGTATCGCTTTCGAGCATGTGCGCTTTGGCTACGACCCCGACCGTCCTCTCATGAAGGACGTGAGCTTTGTGGCCGAGCCGGGGCAGAAGGTAGCCATCGTAGGCGCGACCGGCGCCGGCAAGACCACCCTCATCAACCTGCTCATGCGTTTCTACGAGATCGACGGCGGTCGCATTACGCTCGACGGCGTAGACACCCATGCGATGACCCGTGCAGACCTGCGTCGCAACTTTGGCATGGTACTGCAGGACGCCTGGCTGCGCGAGGGGACCATCGCCGAGAACATCGCGTACGGATGCCCCGATGCCACCAAGGAAGAGATCGTGCAGGCGGCAAAGACCGCGCAGGTCGACTTCTTTGTGCGCACAATGCCGCATGGGTACGAGACGGAGCTCGCCAACGACGCCGAGAACATCAGCCAGGGGCAGCGCCAGCTTCTCACCATCGCCCGCGTGCTTTTGGCTAACCCGGCGATTCTCATTCTGGACGAGGCGACGTCGAGCGTGGACACGCGTACAGAAAAGGCTATCGTCACGGCTATGGAGCGGCTCACGCAGGGCAGGACGAGCTTTGTAATCGCGCACCGCCTCTCGACGATCGTGGATTCCGACCTCATCCTGGTGATGGATCACGGCACGATTATCGAGCAGGGCACCCACGAGCAGCTGCTCGCCGCGGGCGGCGTCTACGCCGATCTGTATAACTCGCAGTTTGCCTAAGTTTGCCCTCGTCCTGGCGAAGGCTTCAACGAAGTCCTCGATTTTGCCATTTCTGGGCTTCAAAACGGCAAAATCGAGGACCTAGATTGCGAGAAAGAGCCTGCGGCGGACGAGAAAGCGTCTGCGGGCGGACGAGAAGGGCTGGCCGCCTCTTGCCCGCCGCGTGCGACACCTCTGCCGAGCTGTCCGGTTCGCAGTCCTAACAAATACCCCCTTGACCCGATCCGTTGGAAGCGTGGGTCAAGGGGGTTTACCTATAGCTAGAGTTTCATCTGCAGGGGCTGCGTCCATCAGCGATTCATGGGGATGCCCTTGCCTTCGTCGGGCGGGCGGGCGCTGGTGAGCTCCGTGTAATCGACCTTGGCAGACGAGGGACGCATCTCGCCGGGCGCGAACCAGTCCAGCGCGCAGTCGATCCAGGCGTTCCAGAACGGCCATTCGTGGGCGCCGATCTCGGGTTCCCAGTACGTCACGTCAAACCCGGCGTCCTTGAGGAGGCCTACCACCTCGCGGTTGTTGTCGCACAGGTTGTCGTGCTCGCCGCAGGCCCCATAGAACTTGGGCTTGGGGAGCGTCGGGTCTTCCTTGAAGCGGTCGATCAGGGTCACGTAGTCCTTATCGGAGCCGATGACCGTATCGAGGTCACCAAAGAAGCGCTCGTAATACTTGCGCTTGCGCGGGCTATGCGACTCCACCGCCTCGAGCACGCGGTCGCGCATGAACGCGCCCGAGAGTGCCACAATCGACCCAAAGCGGTCGGGGCGCAGAAGGCCGTTGATGAGGGCGGTGTACGCGCCGATAGAGATGCCTGCGAGGGCGGTGTCCTCGCGCTTGCGCGACAGTGGGAACAGGCGCCGCGTCACCTCGACGAGCTCTTCGCTGATGAACTTGCCGTGCCATTCGTTGATCTCGGGCTTGTTGAGGTACAGGCCGTCCTCGCCCGAAGGCATGATGACGGCGACGTCGCGCGCCTCGGCGGTTTGCACCACGTGCGTCTTGTCGATCCAGTCGTAGTCGCGGCCAAACAGGCCGTGCAGCAGGTACATCGTGCGGTAGGGACCCTGCCGACGCTTTGCCAGCTTATCGCCATCCATTTTGTCCACCGGGATGACGGCGGTGAGTATCACGTTGCGCTGAAGGTAGCGCGAATAGAAGTCGACCCGGAGCAATGCCATGGTGTTCCTCCTGACTGGCTAAACGGGTGACGTGCGCCTCCCGGAGGAGGCGCAGACAATCTAGTCCTATGGTACCCGAGGAAAGCCGCTCGCTAGGCTGACTTGGATGAGCGGCGGCAGCAGTCGGCGTTCGGCGCTACAGGGGGAGCCAGTCAATAGCCTGCTGGAGCGCCTCGTTCCACAGATGCCAGTCGTGGCCGCCGTTCATCTCGCGATAGGTGACGTCGATGCCGGTGCCACGCATGCGATCGGCAAGGTAGCGGTTTGCGGGCGCCAGCGGGTCCTGGTTGCCGATCGCCATGAACACGCGCGGACGCGGGCGGTCGCAGTACACGATGTCCGCGGCCAGGCGTCCCGGGTCCTTGTCGCTGTCCACCACGTGGTTCAGGTCGCCGAAGGTGGACTCAAGGAAGGGGCGGCTCAGGAAGAACAGGTCATCGGAGATGATGCGATCGAAGCCCTCGACGACCATGGCCGAGGACAGCGAGATGATGGCGCCGAAGTTCTCGCAGTAGTTAAGGCCGTTGCGCAACGCGCCGTAGGCACCCATGGAGACGCCGCCGATGAAGGTGTCCTCGCGGCGCTGGGAGAGCGGGAACATGGCACGGGCAACCTCGACGAGCTCCTGGCCTACGAAGCGTCCGTAATAGTTGTGGGTCTCGGGCTGGTCGAGGTAGAAGGCGTTATAGCCCGACGGCATGATCACGGCGAGGTTGTGGTCCTCGGCGAGGGCGCGGATGCGCGTCTCGGAGATGAAGTCGGTGTGGTTGCCCGTGATGCCATGAAGCAGGAAGAGAGTCTTGAACGGCCCCTTGCGCACGGGGTAGGGCGCGTCCTGCGCGGACTGGTTGTTGTGACGCAGGTTATAGTCGAGCGCCATGGCGTCTCCCACGTTGTCGACGGGAAGAATGACATCGAGGGTCGTGGTGCGCATAAGAGCTGCGGAGAAGTAATCGACGGTGATGCGTGCCAAGGGTTGCTCCTTTCTTGGTTGCCACCCGTGTGGGGCTGGGTGTCGAGATTCCTCTATCGTGAGGCTTCCCGTATTGTAACGTGCGCAGTCCCCGTGCGACGCTCGATGCCGTCTATGTTGCGAGAAGAGGCATCGAACCGCGCTGCTCACTCTCTGCGTGCTCCTGTTGGTTGGATTGGTTTGCCGCCTTTATTGGTTGGTCAGCTTTTCGACGAGCGCGGTAAGTTCGGCGACCTGCTGCTCAAGCTCCTCGATGCGACGACGGTTGCCCCTGATGCCTTCGCGGTTGATGCGCGATTGCTCTTCGACGGGGTCGGGCATGCTCGCGCGGCGACGCTGCTTATCGTAGGTGGCTTCCAGCACGCGGCAGCCGTTCCGCCGCACGATGCGTCCCGGCACGCCCACGACGGTGCAGTCCGAGGGGACGTCTTTGACCACCACGGAGTTGCCGCCGATGCGCACATGGTCGCCGATCGTGATGTTGCCCAGCACCTTTGCGCCCGACCCAACGACGACGCCGTTTCCCAGGGTGGGGTGTCGCTTGCCGCTTTCGTTGCCGGTGCCGCCCAGGGTGACGCCCTGGTAGAGCACGCAGTCGTCGCCCACGATGGTGGTCTCGCCAATGACCACGCCCATGGCATGGTCTATGAACAGGCGGCGGCCCAGCTGCGCGGCGGGATGAATCTCGACACCGGTAAAGAACCTGGTGATCTGTGAGATGACGCGGGCGAGGCCGCGCAGCCCGTGGTTCCAGAGCCAATGTTCGGGGGTGTGCATCCATTTGGCGTGGAGTCCCGGATAAGAAAGGAAGATCACAAACCCGCTCTGTGCGGCCGGGTCGTTTTCCTTTACCGTGCGAATATCCTCTGAGATGGTGGTCACAAAGCTCATGAACAGGGCTTCTTTCTGCGTGGAGCGTCTGGTTTGTTAAGTATAGCGAAATGCTAGGAATTATACAGCGCATAGGGAGACCGTTAAAACTTTAGTGTGGCAAAGAACATCGCCCACGTGCATGGTCGGGGGAGTACAATCACTCGCATGCGTCTTTGTCGGCGCCGCGCGTCGGTTGCAAAGATACAGATGAACGTTATGAGGGGAGTCATTTTATGGCCACGGAGAAGAAAGACATCGACTGGGGTAGCCTCGGTTTCGCGTATCAGCCCACCGACTACAGCTATGTCTGCAACTATAAGAACGGCGCATGGGAGGAGGGCGGCCTTACGACCGACCACACCCTTACCCTGTCCGAGTGCGCCGGCATTTTCCATTACTGCCAGGAGGTCTTCGAGGGCCTCAAGGCATACACCACCAAAAACGGTGACATCGTCTGCTTCCGTCCCGACCTTAACGCCAAGCGCATGGCCGACTCCGCGCGTCGTATCGTGATGCCTCCGTTCCCCGAGGATAAGTTCATCGAGGCCGTCAAGATGGTCGTCAAGGCCAACGAGGCCTGGGTGCCGCCGTTCGGCTCGGGCGCTACGCTCTACGTGCGTCCGTTCATGGTGGCGACCGGCGAGGTCATCGGCGTCGCTCCTGCCGACGAGTACCAGTTCCGCATCCTCGTAACCCCGGTGGGCCCGTATTACTCGGGTGGCGTGAAGCCCGTTGCCGTCAAGGTCCCTGAGTTTGACCGCGCTGCACCGCACGGCACGGGCAACATCAAGGCCGGCCTCAACTATGCTATGTCGCTCTACCCGAGCGTCCAGGCGCATGCCGAGGGCTTTGCCGACAACATGTTCCTCGATCCGCAGACGCACACCTACGTGGAGGAGTCCGGCGGCGCGAACTTCCTGTTCGTCGACAAGGACGGCACGCTTGTAGTGCCGCAGTCCCACACCGACTCCATCCTGCCGTCCATCACGCGTCGTTCGCTGGTGTACGTCGCCGAGCACATGCTGGGCATGAAGGTCGTCGAGCGTCCGGTGCTCTTCTCCGAGGTGACCGACGGCGCGTTCGTCGAGTGCGGCATGTGCGGCACGGCTGCGGTCATCAGCCCGGTGGGCAAGGTCGTGAACGGCGACCAGGAGACCGTCTTTGGCGAGAGCGGCATGGACCATGTTGGTCCCGTCATGAAGAAGCTGCGCGAGACCCTGACCGGCATCCAGGACGGCGAGGTCGAGGGCCCCGAGGGCTGGGTCGTCAAGATCGCGTAGCGTAACGCGTCTTCGCTTAAGGCGCGAGCGCGCCGCGCTGCAACGCGGCTCTGTGATGCCGCGGCACCGGCCGTGTGACGCGCCCGTGGACGAGCAGGGGTTTGTGCACCGACCCGCGCGCCACGTCCCGCCCGCACGTTGCACCTCGTGCTGATTCAAGGAGGCTCCGGATGCTTCCTGCAGGGTTGTTCGAGCGATGTGCTCGATGCCCGACAGGAAGCTCCGGAGCCTTTTTGTGTTGAGATGTCGGCAGGGACGCAGGGGCGTGTGGATGCCGGGGCGGCACGCGTGCGCTGGTATAATCGACGGCTGATTAACGTGCTTCCAAGGAAGGCGAGGACCCATTGGACGGCATCTCGGCAAGTATCGTGATTCCTGTCTACAACAGCGCCGCATATTTGGAGCGCTGTCTGACATCCGCGCTCAATCAGACGAGGTCCGATTTCGAGGTTATCTGCGTCGACAACGGATCTACCGACGAGTCGCCGGCAATACTGCAAAAGATAGCGCAATCGGACAGGCGAGTTCGCGTGTTTGAGGAGCGCCGGCCGGGCGTATCGTGTGCGCGCAACACGGGTATGGAGCATGCTCGGGGGGAGTACATCCTCTTTATGGACTCGGATGACGCGGTCGAGCCGACGCTGGTCGAGCGAGCGCTCGATGCTGCCCATGAGCACGATGCCCAGCTGGTGATTTACTCGCTCGATGAGTGCTACGAGGACCCTCAAGTCTCGTTCCCCTGGGCTCGATGCCCGCACGATGAGTGCTACGAGCATACCTTTGCTACACGTGACCTGGACTTCCCCGCTATGTTCGCTGTTACGCCCAACGTGTGGCGCATTGCGTTTCGGGCTTCGTATCTGCGCGAGCTTGGGCTTGCGTATCCAGAGGAACTGCGCTCTTCCGAGGACCTTGTGTTCGTATATCGGGCCATGTTGCCGGCCGAGCGCGTGATCCTCATCCCCGACGTGCTGTATCACTACCGCAAGGACAATGCAGGAAGTCTGACGCGAAACGACCGCAAGGCTGCGGGAGTCACGGCGCTACGCATGCTGTTCGACGCGTTTGCGCCGTATCATGACGACCGCTGGTTTCAGTACCAGTTTGTGAACCTGTTGCTCGACACCTTTCAATACCAACTATGGAGCAGCGCGAATAGCGACGAGTATTTAACGCTATATAGGAGTCTCATTTCCGACTGGTGGCAATATATTGAAGTTCATGACGCGCTGATTGATCAGGCTTATCGCACTTTTTATCAACGTGCGAAGGGGGGAGATCCGCTTAATCATCTATTTGAGATCTTGATAGATTTTCGTAGAGACTTCGAATACTTCAAGGTCCAAGATGGTTTCGACAACAAGATGAGGCGTGTTGTCGAGGAGCAGGAGCGTCAGAAGAGCGACGAGCTCGCATGGATTACGTCATCGCGTTCTTGGAGATTGGCTAAAAAGCTGGCATCTCTTGCAAAGCCAGTTCACATCTTGATAGACCGTTTGAAGGGCAGGAGCTAATGTACGCTCGGATTGCTGTGATCGGTGATACGCGATTGGGGGAAGCCGGCTTCTCGTGCCGAATCGCCGAGGCCCTGAAACGCGCCGGGCATGCCGTCACGCTCTGTTCGGCCAATGCGCCGAATGCCCCTCTGGTGATTGAGGCGTCGCAGAGGGGGTTCCGTCCTTCTATCGTGTTTGTTGAGCAGCGCATGCTGCTGTCGAATAAGCCCATATATCAGGCAGTGCAGAAGCTTGGACTGCCTACGGTGCAGTTTGGCGACGGTGTCCATGTCGAAATGTCCGACGCCGCGGAATCATCGACGTTGGCTGGGACCTATAGGGACGATGCGTATATACAGGCCTGCTGCTCTTTACCCGATGGTACTCGTCCTCATGCGGTGATTGTGCCGCATGGGCTCGATGACCGTGTCGAAGGTCTGCTGCGTAGGCTGGAGCGAGAGGCGTCGCTTTCCGTCGAGAGATATGCTCCACTTCGAGGCGCCGCACCCCTCGACCTGAATTTGGGCGTTGCTGCAGCCATCGGTCGGTCGGCAAAGTTGTGCTTGCTTTTCGATGGGCAGTGGCGGATGTCCGCACAAGATGTCGCCATGCGGATTTCGGAGGGCTGCGTCGTCCTCGTCGAGAGATCTCTCGCTGACACCTGGGACGGCTCATTGGGCGATGCGGTCGTGTTGTTCGATGAGGGGGATTTGGTCGAGACGGTCTCCGGGTTGCTTGCAAGCACGTCTCGATATAAGGCGTGTCTACAACGGCAACGCGTCTGGCTTGATGCATTGCCGCTCTTGGATGACGCGCTCGAAGATATGTTCGCCAATGACAGCTTGTGCAAGGCTGCCGCAACGCTTGAGCACCCGTCTCGTGATGTTGTTGTATACGGATGGCTGGGCATGCAGAATTTCGGTGACGACCTGTTGCTTCAGGTTGTTGCCGACCATGTTGAATCGCGTTTTCCGGAGGCGGTGGTTCGGGTCATCGGAGGGGATTCCGAGCGAATCAAGACGGAGTTCGGGTTCGATGCAGTTCGTGCGAACGAGCATTATCGGATGTTTAATATGGTGCGCCGCGCGAGTTGTGTGGTGTTCTGCGGTGGTCTCATTTTTGACGATCCTTTCGCATTTACTCCGGGAGACATTGAGCTGTTCGTAGAGCCGTATATGGATCCCGCCTGCCAGGCGGGGGTCTGCCTCATGGCATGGCGATTCGGGGTCCCGGCGTTGTATCTAGGCGCGGGTCTTGGCCCCATTGCCAAGCCGGCTGCGCGCGCCGCGCTGCGCTATATCGGCCTTGCTGGAGCGCGCCTGCTGTTGCGCGACCAGGACAGCGTGAAGCTTGCGCTTGATTGCGGCTATCCGTCCGAACAGGTTGCGGCCTATGCCGACCTGGTTTTGTCTGCACGCGACACCGTTTTGAACCGGGCATCTGATAACCTCCCTAGCGGCCTTGAGCCGGGTCGCTATTTCACCGTTGTGCTGCGCGATTGGCCGCTCAATCCTCCCGGGTTCGAGCGCGCGCTCGCAGCTGAGCTCGACCGTATCGCCAGCCAGACGGGCCTTACCATCGCATTTGTTCCGTTCGACCCCGATGATGTGCACATTCATCATCGCGTTGCCGACGCCATGCAAACCGCCCAGGTTGTTGAGGTCAAGACGCGTCTGTCGATGCCGGATATGCTTGCGGTGGTCAAGCATTCGGCCATGGCAGTTGCCATGCGCCTTCATTGCTCGATCCTCCATCACGTGCTGGGCAAGCCTGCTATCGGTCTTGATTACAACGAAAAGGTTGGGTCTCATTTTCGCGAGATGGAACGCGGCGATTACCTGGTCTCCCTTGATGAAGTTGCCGACCGGCTTTCCGGCGCTGCACTTCGCGCGTGGAACGATCCGGAGGCAACGAAGGCCGAGATTGAAGAGGGGCTCGACGCGCTGAGGCCTAAGGTCGAGGCGGCGTTCCAGGAGCTGTTCTGTGCCATAGAGGCGCATGAGCCGGCTCCTGAAGAGCCGGAGGTGTACTATCCGAGAGCTCGGTCGCAGGCCGCCGTCGATCTGGAGGCGTCCCGCGCCCATGAGCAGGAGCTTGCGTCGCGTGTCGAGGCCCTTGAAGGGGAGCTCTCCGCCGCACGGGCGCGCATAGCCGATCTTGAGCAATCGACGAGCTATCGTTTGGGACATGCTCTGGTGAAGGTTCCGCACGCACTCTTTAAGCGTACGTAAGAAATCGGGGGCCCTGTGGCCCTCGATGCGCTTCTGGTAGCTGTTTGCCGTTCGTTCCGGCCTGGCAAGTTAGAACTTGACGTGTGGCGCCTCACGCGCCGCCTCGGCCGCCTCAAAGCCCGTGCGCTCCTTGAACTGGAAGATGCCGGCAAAGATGTTGCCGGGGAACGTCTGGATGGCGTTGTTGTAGTTGAGTACGCAGTCATTGTAGCTCTGACGGGCATACGAAATCTTGTTCTCGGTGTCCTCGAGCGAGGTCTGCAGCTGCATGAAGTTCGAGTTCGCCTTAAGATCGGGGTATGCCTCGGCCACGGCAAACAGCTGACGCAGCGCGCCGGTGAGCATGTTGTCCGCCGCCATCTTATCTTCCGGCGTGCTCGCGGCGTTCATGGCGTTGCGAGCCGTAACGACGGCGTCGAGGGTCGCGCGCTCGTGTGCGGCGTAGCCCTTGACGGTCTCGACCAGGTTGGGAATCAGGTCGCCTCGACGCTGCAGCTGGGTGTCGATGTTCTGCCACGCATTGTCGATGCGGTTGCGCAGCGTGACCATGTTGTTGTACAGACCAGCAATGGCCACGATAACGATGAAGACGATGACGATGCCGACGATGATGGGAATCATGGGAGGTTCCTTTCCGGTAGGTTCACACCGCATAGGCGGGCTCGCCGCGTCCGCTATATGTCGCCTGGCGGAGAGAGGGGGATTCGAACCCCCGAGACGCTTGCGCGCCTAACGGTTTTCAAGACCGCCGCATTCAACCGCTCTGCCATCTCTCCGTGTTTGGTAATGATAGCATCGAATCACAGCTACGGAGCGCGCGAGGACGCCTTGCGCGGCGGATGCAGACAGGAGGGCGGCTCGCCATGACGGATCGGTTGGCCGGGGAACAGCCTGCTGAGAGCAGGGACCAATCCGCTGCGGACGAGCGCTTCATGCGCGAGGCCATAGCGGAAGCCCAGGCTGCCGCGTGCGAGGGAGAGGTTCCCATCGGGGCTGTTGTGGTGTGCGAGGGCAAGGTTATCGCCCGTGCGCACAACCGGCGCGAGCTGGACGAGGACCCCTCTGCCCATGCAGAATTTGCCGCGATGGTTGCCGCTGCCCGTGCCTTGGGGCGGTGGCGACTCACGGGGTGCACCGTCTACGTGACGCTCGAGCCCTGCTGTATGTGTGCGGGCCTCATGGTGAACGGACGTATCGACCGCTGTGTCTATGGCGCGGCAGATCCCAAGGGCGGGGCGCTCGGAACCCTGTATGACCTGGCCGATGACGCTCGGCTCAATCATCGCTTTACGGTTACCGCGGGAGTCCTGGAACACGAGTGTGCCGAGTTGTTGCGCGCGTTCTTCAGCTCGCTTCGTACAGGCGCTTCCGAGGCGCCTGCGGAAGAGGGCGGAGTGCGTGCCGCCTCGACCCACAGCTCCAAACAGGGATTGGCGGCGTGCCAGGCGGCAAACGCGGTGCCTGCGGCGGCCGTGCGGTCTTGCCGCCCTGCATCCCGCCGCGTTCGCCGCGTGTTATTGGCCGTCGACTCGTTTAAGGGCTCGGCGTCAAGCGCCCAGGTCGAGACCTGGCTTGCGGAAGGCATGCGGCGTGGCGATTCCGCCCTCGACGTGGTTGCCCTGCCGGTGGGGGACGGCGGCGAAGGTACCGCCGAGGCGCTTTGTGATGCGCTCGGCGCGCATCCTCGCTCCGCGCGGGCCCACGACCTCATGGGCCAGGAGATCGAAGCGTCCTATCTTGCGTTTGAAAAGGAAGCGGAGGCACCTGGCTACGCGTCGGCTGGTGCGTTTATCGAGGTCGCCTCGGTTGCGGGGCTCACGCAATCGTCCGGGTCTCCCGCTGCGGCGCTGGCCGCTTCGACCTACGGGGTGGGCGAACTTGTTCTCGACGCCGTGTCGAGGGGTGCCACGACCGTATATCTCGGCTTGGGTGGCAGCGCCACAAGTGACGGTGGCTCGGGTATGCTCGCGGCCCTGGGCGCCCGCCTAACCGATGCAGATGGTCGGCCGATTCGCCCTGGCCTTGAAGGGTTGGCCGATGTGGCGCACATCGAGCTTGAACCGGCGAACGAAGCGCTGCGTTCGGTGCGTCTTGTCGCGCTCTGCGACGTGACCAATCCGCTCGTGGGCCCGCGCGGCGCCGTGCGGGTCTTTGGGCCACAAAAGGGGCTCCCCACCGATGCCGTGGGCGATCTTGACCGGCATATGATTCGCTTCGGTGCGCTGCTTGACGCGTCATGTCGTGCCACTCTCAACCCACCGTTCAGGTCGCTTCCCGGGGTACCGGGGGCAGGCGCCGCCGGCGGGCTGGGTGCGGCGGTGTTGGCGCTTGGCGGAAGCGTTGTCTCGGGCGTCGATGAGGTGCTTGACCTTGTCGGCTTCGATCGAGCGCTCGCTAAGGCGGATGTCGTGGTGACCGGCGAGGGCATGCTCGACGAGCAGAGCGCATCCGGCAAGACGCCTCTGGGCGTTGCCCGCCGCGCACGAGCTGCCGGCGTTCCCGTCATTGCGGTGGTGGGCGGCCGTGAAGACCGTCTCGATGACATATACCGGGGCGGCATCGATGTGGTGCTGCCCATCATCCGTCGACCCATGTCGCTCAGCGAGGCGCTTCAGCCGGACGAGACGCGCGAAAACGTGGTCTGCGCTGGTGAGACGGTGGCCCGGCTGTTGCGCCTGTAGGCAGGTGCCGCCGAAGCCAAAACGGTCGTCGGCCAAGGAACCGTTTGGGTTCTGCGGCAATTTGCACGCTCAAGGCCCTGTTTTGGCCTGTTGAGCGTGTGAATTGCCACAGAACAACTTTCGGCTGCGTGAATCCATTGCCGTCGACCGCGTGAAACCGTCGGCTGCGCACATTTGTCACCGTCGGCCGCGTGCATCCGTCGGGCATCGAACGTGTGGATTGCCGCAATTTTGCCATGCCTTCCCGCATAGGCTCTCGACGCGCGGCGAAGAACCGGGTACCATACAGGGGTCGCCTCAGGCGACTGGTTACGCCTTGTGCGTTCGATGGGTTCGGGTGACGATATGTTCCGAACCTGGTCAGGTCCGGGAGGAAGCAGCCATAAGGAGCCTCTGACGGGCACCCGGATCCATCGAGGGCACAGGGCGTTTTTCTATCTATTGGCCACCGTAACACCGTGGGGCCAAGGTTCAGCTGCGGGTTTACAGGCGACGCGTCCACAACAATTGCCATACCTTTACAATCGTCGCAGGTGGTCGGCGGTATTATTAACGGGCAACCGTACGTTGTCCGCTCCACGTTGCGACGCGTCTCCCCGCATGGATCTCGGGGGCATGTGCCGCACAATTTGACGAGGTCAAAGGCATGTTCAAGCTTTTCAAGCGATTCGCCGGGGCTTACCGGCGCTATTTCATCATCGGCCCTGCCAGCAAGCTGCTCGAAGTCTTTTTCGACCTGCTCACACCTCTGGTGATCGCCCGGATGATCGATGAGGGCGTGACGTCGCGCGATGTGCCCGAGGTCGTGCGCTACGGCGTCTTGCTGCTGGTCATGGCGGTTGTTGGACTGTGCTTCACCCTCGTGTGCCAGAAGATGGCGGCGCTCGCATCGCAGGGTATGGGTACCGACATCCGCCGGGAGCTCTATCGCTCCATCAACCGGCTCTCCCATGCCGAGCTCGATCGATTCGGAACCCCTTCGCTCATCACACGCATCACAAACGACGTCAACCAGGTGCAGCTTGCCGTCGCGCTCGGCGTGCGTCAGCTCATCCGGTGGCCGTTTTTGGCGATCGGTTCCATGGTGGCGGCGCTGCTCATCGACCTCAAGCTGGGCGTTATCTTCCTCATCTCGACGCCGCTCATCGGCATCGTGTTCTGGGTGGTCATGGCCAAATGCGTGCCGTACTATCGCCAGATGCAGCAAAAGCTCGACCGCATTGCCCTCATCACCCGGGAAGGCCTTTCCGGCGCTCGCGTTATCCGCGCATTCGTGCGAGAGGAGCACGAGCGGGAGCGGTTTCGCGCCGCGGCCTACGACCAGGCGCAGACGGCCATCGCGGTGGGCAAGCTTTCGTCCGTGCTCAACCCGGTCACCTTCCTGGTGATGAACCTCGGCGTGTGCGCGATCCTGTGGGCGGGCGGCATCCAGGTGAACGTAGGGGACCTCACCCAGGGCGAGGTCATGGCCTTCGTGAACTACATGACCCAGACGCTGCTTTCCATTGTCTATGTGGCCAACCTTGTGGTGGTGTTCACCAAGGCCAGCGCAAGCGCCACCCGCGTGAACGAGGTTCTTGAGTGCGAACCCAGCGTCAGCGACGAGGGGAATGCCCCGGTCGACCTTGCGCCCGTTGCAGCCGCCTTGGAGCAGACCCGCGCAGACGGTGCCGACGCGTCTGCGATTCCCGCTCTGCGCATGAGCGGAGCCTGCTATGCGTTCGCCGGTTCCTCGACGAACGCCGTCGACCATGCCGACATCACGCTGCTGCCCGGACAGACGCTTGGCGTCATAGGCGGTACGGGTTCGGGCAAGTCCACCCTTGTGTCGCTCATTCCGCGACTTTACGACACGACGGCCGGCTCGGTGGACGTCATGGGAACCGATGTGCGCTTGTGGCCGCTGCGCCAGCTGCGCCAGGTTGTGGGCATGGTGCCGCAGAAGGCGTCGCTGGTCTCGGGCACCATCCGCTCCAATCTGTGTTGGCGCGATGCCCAGGCGTCGGACGAAGAGCTCTGGCATGCCCTCGAGTGCGCCCAGGCTGCGGAGTTCGTTCGCAAGCTGCCCCAGGGCCTCGACAGCCCGGTCGAGGCAGGCGGCAAGAACTTCTCGGGAGGCCAGCGCCAGCGCCTGACCATCGCCCGCGCCTTGGTCGGCTCGCCCGCCCTGCTTATCCTGGACGACTCCGCCTCTGCGCTCGACTTCAAGACTGACGCAGCCCTGCGTCGGGCTATTCGCACGCTGTCGCATACCAGATCTGCTGGCCTGCCGCTCACCACGGTTATCGTGTCACAGCGCGTCTCGTCGGTGCGCGACGCCGACATCATCTGCGTGATGCGCCACGGAGAGATCGTGGGGCAGGGCACGCACGATGAGCTTCTGGCCACGTGTCCGATCTATCAGGAAATCTGCCTCTCACAGCTCAAACGTGAAGAGCTGGGGGCTGCAGGGGAAGGAGGTGCCCGATGAGCAACCCGTATCAGTCGGTGGGATCTGTCGCCACGGTGGCGTCGAGCATCTCGGGCAACAACGGCCTTGACTCCATGGGAGACGGCCCCGAAGGCCGCGTGCCCCAGATGCCGACAGGCGAGGTGGCCCGCAGGCTCCTCTCCTACGTGCGCCCGCATATGGGTTCTTTTGTGGTCTCGTTCGTGTCCGCCGCCATCTCGGTGGTGCTGCAGCTCTACGTTCCCATCCTGACCGGCCAGGGAATCGACCTGATCGTCTCGGCCGGACAGGTCGATTTTGGTGCGCTCATACCGCTGCTCGAACGGTTGGCGCTCGTTATCGTGGGGGCTGCGGCCTTCCAGTGGCTGCAGGGATATTGCGTCAGCCGTCTGTCGTACGAAACGGTGCGGGACATGCGCGTCGAGGCAAACGACAAGCTGTTTCGCATGCCGCTGTCCTTCGTGGACTCGCATGCGCACGGGGATCTCATCTCGCGCGTCGTGAACGATGTCGACCAGGTGGGGGACGGCCTGCTGCAAGGCTTTACACAGCTGTTTACCGGCGTCGTCACGATTGTCGGCACGCTTGTCTTCATGCTGTCGATCTCGGTGCCCATGGCCGTGGTGGTGGTGCTTGTGACCCCGCTTTCGGTGATCGTGGCATCGCTTATCGCCAAGCTGTCCAACCATAGCTTCGCCTCCCAGCAGCGCATCCAGGGACAGCTGGGAGGATACGTCGAGGAGCTGGTTGGCAGCCAGAAGCTCGTGGACACCTTCGCCTATGGCGACCGTGCGCAGGAGGGATTCGACAGCATCAACGGGGAGCTCTATACGGCAGGCGAGCGTGCTCAGTTCTTAAGTTCGCTGTCCAATCCTGGCACCCGCTTCGTGAACAACGTGATCTATGCCGTCGTGGCGATCATCGGCTGCATGTGCGTTATTACCGGCGTGCCCGCGCCGCTCACCGTGGGCCAGGTCCAGACCTTTTTGTCCTATGCGAATCAATACACCAAGCCGTTCAACGAGATAACCAGCGTCATTACGCAGATCCAGACCGCGTTTGCCAGCGCGCGTCGCCTGTTTGCCCTGCTCGACGCGGCCGAGGAGGAGCCTGACCCCGCTGACGCCCACGAGCTTGCACATCCTAAGGGCGACGTGCAGATCGACCACGTCGACTTCTCGTACGTAAAGGACCGTCCGCTGCTGCAAGACATCTGCGTCCATGCCCGCCCTGGCATGAGGTTCGCGCTTGTGGGGCCAACAGGGTGCGGCAAGACGACCCTCATCAATCTGCTGCTGCGCTTCTACGATGTCGATGCGGGCGACATCCGCCTGGACGGCGAGTCCATCGCGCGTCTCACGCGGTCTAGCCTGCGCCGTGCCTTCGGTATGGTGCTCCAGGATACCTGGCTTTTCGAGGGCACGGTGCACGACAACATAGCCTACGGCCGTCCTGATGCCACGCGCGAAGAGGTCGAGGCGGCGGCGCGCCGGGCACACGCCCACGCGTTCATCGAGGCGCTGCCCAAGGGATACGACACCGTGATTCCCGAGGATGGAGGGACCTTCTCGCAGGGCCAGAAGCAGCTGCTGTGCATCGCCCGCGTCATGCTCACCAATCCTGCGATCCTGCTGCTGGACGAAGCTACAAGCTCCATCGACACGCGTACCGAGCTGCAGGTTCAGGCGGCGTTTGACGAGATGATCGCGGGTCGCACGAGCTTCATCGTGGCACATCGCCTGTCGACGATTCGCAACGCCGACTGCATCCTGGTCATGCGCGACGGCAAGATCATCGAGCGCGGCGGACACGACGAGCTCCTTGCGCGCGGCGGCGCCTACGCCGAGCTCTACAACAGCCAGTTCGCTACGTCGGAGTGACGCGCCGCGGCTGCCGTTTACCTGTGGTCATCGATTTCACGCAAGGGCCCTGCCACAGGGGGACGGGTGCGGTTGGCCATTGGGGACGGGTACGGTTGGCAAAGGGGCTGCCTGCCCCTTTGCCAACCGTACCCGTCCCCAATGGCCAACCGCACCCGTCCCCCGTGGCAGGCCCTGCCTCTTTTTGGACAAGGTTCCCAAAAAGTGCTTGCACTGTGTATAGGTGTGTATATACTGTACTTATCGAGTATATACAGTATGCTCGGTGCGGACACGGTCTTAGACGTCGGGCTGCGTCCGCGCTGCGCCCGGGGACGCCCAGACGCAGCAATCCCAGCAGGGGACGCCCTGTCGGGCGGCAGAAAGGACACCGGATACGTGGAACTCATCATCTCCAATTCGAGCAACAAGCCCATCTACGAGCAGATCGTCGACCAAATCAAGGGCATGGTCCTCTCGGGAGAGCTGGCCGAGGGCGAACAGCTTCCCAGCATCCGCTCCCTGGCAAACAGCCTGCGCGTAAGCGCCATCACTACGAAGCGCGCCTATGCAGACCTCGAAGCTGCGGGGTTTATCGAGACGGTCCAGGGCAAAGGCAGCTTTGTGGCGGGCGGCAACACGGAGCTTATCCGCGAGGAACAGCTGCGCCAGGTCGAGGGGCTCATGGGCCAGGCCATCGCATCGGGTCGCGCCATGGGGCTGTCCGACGATGAGCTGGTGGAGATGTTTACGCTCGAACTTGAGTGAGCGGTTCTAGGTACGGTCGCCGGTCATCGGACAGGGCGACAGACACAGGAGTGACGACCAATGACGATTGCAACCGACCGCGCTCAAAACGCCGCTATCGACGCGACGTCCCTCATCGAGGCGCGCGGTCTCACCAAACACTACAACGGCTTCTCGCTGCATGACGTCTCGTTCACCGTGGAGGAGGGGGAGATTGTAGGCTTCGTCGGCAAGAACGGGGCTGGCAAATCGACCACCATCAAGGCGCTCTTGGGGCTTATCGCCCTCGACGGCGGCGCGGCAGACATCCTGGGGCATGACGCGGCGACTCTAGCGCGTCCCAGCGGGGCGGCATTGAAAGAGCGCATCGGCGTGGTGTTCGACACGGTTTCTATGCCAGGACATCTTACGGTGTCGGATGTGGCAAGCATGTATGCGCGTGCGTTTCGCACCTGGGACCAGCGCCAATTTCAGACGTATCTGGATCGCTTTGATCTGCCTGCCCGCAAGGCGATTAAGGACCTGTCTCGCGGCATGGGCATGAAGTTGAGCCTTGCCTGCGCGCTCAGCCACGATGCATGCCTTCTTGTTCTTGACGAGGCTACGGCGGGTCTTGATCCCATGGCGCGCGACGAGGTGCTCGACCTGTTGCGCGCGTTCGTGGCCGAGCCGGGGCGCGCGGTCTTCATGTCGAGCCACATCACGACCGATCTGGACAAGATCGCCGACCGCGTCATCGGCATCGACGGTGGCCGCATCATCTTCGACCGCTACAAGGACGAGATCACCGACACGATGGGTGTCGCCCGTTGCCGCGTGGCCGAGTTCGAGGCCATCGCGGCGAGCGGCATCATCCCCGAGCACGAGCTGCGCTACCTGCGACACGACTACGGCATTGACGTGTTGGTGCCCGACCGCTTCGCCTTCGCCGAGAACTTCCCCAACGTTCCCTGCGACCGCATGACCATCGATGACTACCTCACCCTTACGCTGAAAGGCGGTGTGCGATAGATGAAGCGTGCATACCTGATGGAGCTTACCGTTCTTAAAAGCTATGTGCGGCAGCTCGTGGGCCTGGGGTTCTTCGTAGCGATCTGCATATGCATCGGCATGAAGAACATCGTGTCGGTGCCGGGCATTCTCACGATGATGCTGTTCATGATGAGCTCGATGTCTGCCGCGGCCTATGACGAGCAGAATAACTGGGGTCTCTTTCGACTGACGATGCCCGTGTCCCGCCGAGACGTGGTGCTTGCACGCTACGGCGTGATCCTTACGTTGGGCGTTGTCGGCATGCTGTTGGGATTCGTGGCGACCGCGCTGCTCATGGCGGTGGCGGGCGCTGTCGATCTGCCCGGAGGACTCTCTGGTATGTTGGCGTTTTCGCCCGAAAACGTCCAGGCCATGGTGTTTGCGTCCATGTTCTGCATGGTCGTGGGCGCGACTATCGCATCTATCGTGACGCCCATCTATTTCCGCCTGGGCCAGACCAAGGCGACGCAGTTCATCCCCATGATCGTGGTCATCGTATTCATCTGCCCGTTTGTAGTGCTCGGTGGGTCCGGCATGCTCGATGCGGGGGCGGTGCATCTCGAGGGCATCATGCGCGTGCTCGCCGACACGCTGGCCCTCATCGAGACGCCTCAGGGCGTCGCGGTGTTTGCCGTGGCGGCGCTTGTCTTTACGCTGGCGGTGCTGGGAGTCTCCTCCGCCATCTCCCTCAAGCTCTACGAACGTCGTGAGCTGTAGCTCGCTTGCTATGTCTTTTGCGTCGCGTGGGTATGGCCGTGCTGCGGCGACTGAGGAATGGGTATATCGGCTGGCGACAGAATGAACGGCACGGCCGGGCGGCAGACGGGACACATCCGTTCACCGTGCGGCCGTGCACATCGGTTGAGCCAACGCCGGGGAAGCGCCGCAGCGCATGCCGGCTGGCAGGTCATAAGGAGGTCACAGCCCATGAGCGTCGCAATCGTGGCAAGCAGCAAGGGTGGTAACACCAAGAAAGTGGCAGATGCGCTGACAGAAGCCCTGAAGGCAAAGGGTGTCGATGTCTCCTACAGCGGTTCGGTTCCGGTGGATGGGGCACCGGGCGCCAAAGAGGCCCGCGACGCCGTCGAGGCCGCAACAACGGTGCTCGTTGGTTTCTGGACCGATAAGGGCGATTGTGCCCCGGAGGTCGCCGAGCTGCTTTCAAAGCTTTCGGGCAAGCGTGTATTTCTCTTCGGCACCGCTGGCTTCGGCGGGAGCCCGGAGTACTTTGAACGCATCTTGGGCAACGTCCGCTCCCATCTCGCGGACAGCTCGGAGCTGGTCGGCTCGGCTATGTGCCAGGGCAAGATGGGTCCCGCGGTGCGCCATCGGTATGAGGCGATGCAGGCGGAGCACCCTGACGATGCTCGCATCCAGGCAATGATTGATATTTTTGATGCGGCGCTCTCGCATCCGGACGCAGACGACCTTTCGAGCATTGTTCGCGCTGCCGAGGATGCGCTGGGTATCTAGAGGCTTCGTGTGACATGTGTGTGACATGTCGGTCGGCGTCAAGGTAAACGTTCCGTCAGCCGCGCGTGCTGCTCGGGGTCGGCGCATGCCGACTGGGCTATAGTTGTAGGCAAACGCCGCGCCTGCCGGCATGTAGTAAGAGGGGAACATGTCCCAGACACAGCTGTATACCTCTGAGCCGCTGCCGTTGCGCCGCTTGCGCAACGTGCGGGACCTGGGCGGATATCCGTATGTCGACGAGGCTGGTCATACCGGTCGTACGGCATGCGGCGTATTTCTGCGCTCCGGGGCCCTGGGTCGTGCCAGTCGCAGCGACATAGCGGCGCTGTGGGCGTATGGGCTTGCCTTGGTGATTGACGTGCGCAGTAACTTCGAACTGCGCATATGGCCCGATCCCTTTGCCGACGGCGGTGTGCCGGGCGTGGTCTACGAGCACATTCCCATGATGGATCAGCTCAATTCCAACGGTTTCCAGGGGCTGCTGCCCGAGAACATGTTCAATGTGTATCGCGATCTTCTTGACGGCGACCCCGATGATTTCCGCGTACTGCTTGAGGCGGCCGACCAGTATGGTGCAGGAGGGTGCACGCTGTTTCACTGTCGTGCCGGCAAGGACCGCACTGGCGTCATCGCTATGCTGTTGCTGGGCTTGGCCGGTGTGGACGATGAGCACATCGTGGCCGACTATGCGGCCACACAGCAATACATGGGCCGCGGGCTGCGCGCACAGCGCATCGCGGTGTCGGTGCTCATTCGAAAGAAGGTTCCGCGTTGCCTGTTCGAGGCCGACCCCCATGAGATGGAACGCACGTTGGATTACCTGCATCGTACCTATGGCGGGGCCTACCGCTATCTCCGCGATGTCGCCGGTTGCTCCGAAGAGCTTCTCCGGCGAACCCAATCCCGCCTTCGCCAGTAGTCGCCGCGACTTCCGACTTTCTCTCATTCGCCGGAAACGTCTCGATAGAGCCTTCTGAGACCCCGCGATTGTATGTTCGCTTCGGAAAAGGGCGTCCGAAACGCGATGCGGTGAGTAGACCGATTATTTCACAGAAGAACCCGCAGGTAGAACAGGTGCTGCATGTAGGGCTACTTGGCAGGTCGCCGTTTGGACGCCCTTTTCCGAAACGAACGCACACAAGACGCCGTGCATGCCCGAAAAGCGCTTCTTAGCTGAGCGTCATAAACACAAAATGCCGGGCGGGGCCTCTCCCGCCACGAGCTTAACAGCAAAAAGCCCCCTAATGGGGACTTTTTTGCAAAGGCTCGTTGGAAGCGGAGATCGGAAGCGGAGATCGGAAGCGGAGATAAAAGACCTGGCTAGGGCCGATAGCTCCAAGTTACTTTATCTTCGTCGTGCCGGGATCCAGGTTCGGGTCAGTCTCGTTTGCCGCGCTTTGGAGCGTCTTGGTAAAGATGCCCTCGCCGTGATCGAAGAGCTTCAGGTACTGCATGTACGACAAGCGGCGTCTCGCCTCGGTAGCGTCTATGCCTGCCTGGCTCATACCGTCCGTGTTCTGGGCGGCTTCGCTCAGATGCCACGTGCCGTTGCTGTCGCAGTATCCCGTTGTGTTGATGGCGGGCAGCGCCTCGCGCAGCGAGAGCTGGGCCTTCTGGTAGTCCGTAAGCGGCGCACCGATCACGTTCATAAGCATTGTGCCCAGGTAGTTGGTAGAAAGGTCAAGCTCCTGGCTCGTCTGGTCGCTGCCGGCAACGTCGTAGTTCGCCCAGATCACATAGTCGGTCTGCCATAGGCGCTCGGTATGCGTCGCGGGGTCCTCGTTCGTGAACCACTGGTCGTTGAACTCGGAGGGGAAGTAGGGCTGGTGGTCGCCGAAGAAGACCACGACGACTTTGCGGTCGAGCTTCTTCAGCGCGCGGATAAACTGCTCGAGTGCGCGGTCGGACTCCTGGATAAGCGACAGATACTCATTGACCTCGGCATCGTAGAGGCCGTCGAT
Organism: Collinsella sp. An2; assembly: GCF_002160065.1. Taxonomy (GTDB): domain Bacteria; phylum Actinomycetota; class Coriobacteriia; order Coriobacteriales; family Coriobacteriaceae; genus Limicola. Next base: position 234,854 of record NZ_NFJW01000002.1, read on the forward strand.
CAGATAGTCTGTGCGCTTGTTTGCCGGCAGCATGCCCGTCTCGTAGCCCGAGTGGTTCTGCATGGTCACGTCGAAGATGAACTGCGGGTCGCTGTTGTCCTCGAGCAGCTGGAGAATGCGGTCGTACGTAGCCTCGTCAGTCACCATGCCGCGCAGCGTGTCGGCGCCATCGAAGTCATCGATGGTCAAGAACTCGTCGAAACCGAAGTCGTTGTAGACGTTCTCGCGGTTCCAGTTGGTGCCGTGGTTGGGGTGCATAGCTGTGGTCGTGTACCCAAGCTCCTTGAACTGGGCAGCCAGGTTTTCCGTCTGGGTCAGGTTATAGATGGTGTAGGGGTACACGCCCTGCCCCAGGTATGCCATGGAATTGCCGGTAAGGAATTCGAACTCGGTGTTGCAGGTGCCGCCGCCGTAGGCCGACACATACAGGCGTCCGCGCAGCAGCGCATCAGAGATGCTCTTGAAGTACTCGGGTCCCTGGTAGTTTGCATGCAGGAACTGGTAGATGGAGAGGTCGGAGAAGGTCTCGTTCATGATGGCGATGACGGTGGGCTTCTCTTCGTCGAACTGCTCGGTTGCCTGGGCGCGCGTCTCGCTGGCGCCTTCGCCGGCGTCATAGTCGGCAGCATATTCATCAATGTAGTCCTGCGCCTCATCTGCCGAGTAACCCTTGGGCTTCGGCGGCACGATGGTCTGCGCGCTCGAGATGAAGGCGGGCAGGAATCCCTGACGATAGTAGCTCTCAAGCGGACGCCAGGTGTACACCTGGATGTTGAGCGTGTTGTAGTAGTCGATGAGCGTGACATGGCAGGTGACGCCAACCAGGCACAGCAGCCCGATGACAAGGTTGGCAACCATGCGACGACGGCTGCGGACGGGAGCGTCGGGCCGCAGTGCGCCGGCAAGCTGGAAGGCCAGCATGCCGAGGGCGGCCAGGGCCATGCCGTACAGGTAGAAGGACGACAGCGTATAGGTGTATCCGGTGCCTGCGACAGCGGCCGCGGTGGACAGGGCAGAGAGGTCACCCGGTTGGATGGGGGTCGACTTGAAGGTGATCACAAAATACTCAGCCACGCCCAGCACATAGAGGCCCAGCCCAAGCAACGCCGGCGCGGTGCCGCGGCGCTGGCCAACAAAGAACAGCCCGGCGCATACGGCGGTGACAAGGGCGTACTCAAGCAGCAGGCAGAGGGGGTACATCCAGCTGATGTCGTGGTTGCTGGGGATCTCGAGTCCCAGTGTCATGAATGCTCCACCCACCAGGATCAGGACGACAGTCAGGCCGAGCGGGTGAGCGAAGTGCCCCTCGGGCGACGTGAGTGCAATCAGGCGCGAGCGCACGGCGGGACGCGCGAAGTTCGCGACGGCGCAGAGGGTGAGCACGATGTTCGCAAAGATGGCCGCCAGGGGATCCTGCTGCACCAGGCCAATGCCCGACCAAACGGCCAGGAAGAGCTGAAGAGCAACGAAGATGACGCCCCAAATCGTGCCGCTGAGATGTTGGTCTCGCTGCAGGGGGTGGGCATCCGGCGTCGTGGCGCTGCGACGCACGACAAAGCCGAGCACGACGCTCACGACGGCAAAGATACAAGAGAAGACAGCCACGAGCATGAGAGGCTCCTTTTCCAAGAACGCGTGGCGCCATGAGGCGGGACTCCACGCGTCTATACCGAGGCCTTATGTAGGCCTGACAGACTCCTGACAAATCAACCTGTCCCATGGTAGCGCCCGTTTGTCGAGATTCTATCGACACACTGCCGTTCCGCCGAAAGGGCATGTCCCAGGACAGGAAGCGGGCGCCGAAGATCCAACGGAGGGCGCTTGGGACGCTGGCGTCGCAGGCCACCCGGCGGACAACGTCCCGCCTTGGGCGTATGCTGGATAATGAAGGAGCCCGCGCCGCACGGCAGCGCCATTGTGTAGGCCGGCGGCGTTCGATCGTATTCCAAGCATCAAGGAGGACCAATGGCAGAGACGCAAGCCCCGAGCCCCTATGCCGACAACGCCGTGCTCGACGTCATCGAGCAGCGCTCGTCGACGCGCCAGTTCAAGCAGGGGGTTCAGCCCACCGACGAGCAGCGTGCGGCCGTGCTGCATGCAGCGACCCGCGCCCCTTCGGCAGGCGCCATGATGATGTACTCGATTATCGACGTGCGCAAGCAGGAGACGCTCGACCGTCTGTCGGTGCTCTGCGACAACCAGCCGTTCATCGCCAAGGCCCCGTGGGCGCTCGTGTTCGTCGTGGACTATGCCAAATGGATCGACCTGTTTGAGCATGTAGGGTGTTTCACGCCCGAGTTCGTCGAGCGCACAGGCAAGGCGCCGCGCCGCTCGTCGCACATGGGCGACTTCTCCATCGCCGCACAGGATACCGTCATCGCCGCACAGACCGCTGCCATTGCGGCAGAGGCGGTGGGTCTGGGCAGCTGCTACATCGGAGACGTTGTGGAGCAGGCCGAGCAGATGGCCGAGCTTCTCGACTTGCCCGCGCACACCATGCCGCTTTCCATGCTGGTGCTGGGTACGCCAGCAAAGGAGCGCCCGGCAACGCCGCACCCGGTAGAGAACATCGTCATGCTCGAGCGCTATCGCCGCGCCGACGCCAAGACGCTCGATGCTCAGGTAGCCGAAATGGATGCCATGTTCCGTCCGCACGCCAAGGAGGCGGGCGAGCGCGTCGTGGATATCTACACGCGCAAGCACACGAGTACCTTCATGGCCGAGATGGATCGCTCCGTGCGTGCCTGGTTTGCCAACTGGACCGGGGAGAAGCCGCTGCGCTAGTCACTGCGCTAGTTACCGTGCTGGGCATCGCGTCGGTCGCCGCGCCGTGCGTGTAGCGCTCATACAAAAAGCCCGACCTCGTGCTCGGCGCAATCCCTGTTGTCGGAGCATGTGCCCTGGCGGGTAAGGAGCGACGAGCGACGGGGGTCGGGCCCAGTCCAAGCGGTGGATCGAAGATGGCCGCGCTCGTCGTGGAAGAGCGGCGCGCGCGGCCATCGGACATTACGGACGGTCGTTCGGAGCGACGCGTACGAGCTTGTTGACGGTCGTGAACTTGATGAACAGCGGCACGTACTCCACGATGATCGAGGAGTTCTCCAGGCCGTACCAACGGGCAGGTGAACCGGCGACGCTGCGGATGGCGTACTTAAGCGCGATGGCGGTACGCTCGCTGGCGTCGACATCGGATTCCTGGGCCAGCGTCTTGCGCAGCATGCAGAACTTGAACGAGCCGATGGGGCCGGGCTTCTTGTACACGGAGTACTCGTGGGTCTGAGGCGGCAGCTCGCCGGAGGCAGAAAGGTCCGTGACGACCTGGCGCAGATAGGCGTTCACACGCTGGTTGACCTTATAGCCCAGGTACAGGTGTACGCGGAAGACGTAGTCCGTGCCAAACGACTCGACCGAGTAGGCATGGGTGTACGGATCGTCCATGACCTCGACGTTCACAAACCACCAGGCGCGGGCGCGCTTGGGGTGCTTGTCCAAGATGGAATAGAGGATGTCGCGGTCCAGGTAGTCGGTGTTGGTGTCGTTGGTCAGGTACACCAGGTTGTCGCTCACCAGGTCGTAGGTGGTGTCGTCGCGCAGGCGCTCCAGCTGCTTGAGGTAGTTGCGCAGCGGCAGCAGCGTGGCCTGACGGCGCTCGACCGCGGTGCCCGAATACCAGCTCAGCATGATGCCCATGATGAGGGCGGCAAGCAGGATGGTGAAGTAGCCGCCGTGGAAGAACTTCGTGAGCGAAGAGCCGAAGAAAAAGCCTTCGAGCGCGACGAAGAACACCAGGAAAATCCAGGGGAACAGCGTGAGCTTTCGCACCTTACGCAGGTAGACAAACAAAAGCGTCGTCGTCGAGAGCATGGTGATGGTGATGGCCAGGCCGTAGGCGCTTTCCATGCGCGCGGAGGACTGGAACAGCAGGACAACGATCACGCAGCCTATCCACATGACGTAGTTCACCATGGGAATGTAGAGCTGGCCCTTGGTCTCGGCAGGATAGAAGATCTGCATGTGCGGCATGAGGTCCAGACGGCTTGCCTCGGACACCAGCGAGAAGGCGCCGGTGATGAGCGCCTGCGATGCGATGATGGCCGCAAGCACGGAGAAGACGACGCCGAAGGGACGGATGATGTCGGGAAGCATCTGGAAGAAGGGGTTCATGTCCTCGATGCCGGCGAGATTCGCGTTGCCGGCATTTGCCAGCAGCCAGGCGCCCTGTCCGAGGTAGCTCAGGATGAGGCACACCTTGACGAACGGCCAGGTCGCATAGATGTTGCCCTTGCCAACATGGCCCATGTCCGAATAGAGCGCCTCGGCGCCGGTCGTCGCCAGAAAGCAGCTGCCCAGGATCATGATGCCGGCGTGATTGTGCGAGCTAAACAGGAACTGCAGGCCGTAGATCGGGTTGATGGCCAGCAGCACGCGCGGGTCGGTTAGCGTGAAGACGAGGCCGGTGATGCCCAAAAACAGGAACCATCCCAGCATGACGGGGCCAAAGGCGCGTCCGATTTTGCTCGTTCCGGCTCGCTGCACCAAGAACAGGATGCATACGATGATGAGCGTGATGATGACGACGTTCATCTGGTTGTCGCCGATGAGCGCGTGCGTCTCGGGGATGGTGCGCAGGCCTTCGACGCCGGTGGTGATGGTCACCGCGGGCGTGAGGACGCCGTCGGCAAGAAGCGCCGAGCCGCCCAGCATGGCCGGGATGATGAGCCATTTGCCAAAACGTCGCACGATGCTGTACAGGGCGAAGATGCCGCCCTCGCCGTGGTTGTCGGCTTTGAGCGAGATCAGCACATACTTCACCGTGGTGAGCAGCGTGACGGTCCAGATGACGAGGGAGAGCGCGCCGAGCACGAACTCCTCCGAGATGTTCATGATGCCGCCCTGCCCGGCAAGGAGGGCCTTGGTGACGTACATGGGCGAGGTTCCGATGTCGCCGTATACCACGCCGATGGTTACCAGCATCGCAGCGATGCTTACCGGAATGGCAGCCCCTTCACGATGCGCACCCTTGGGAGCCTTGGGCTCCGGGGCGGGTTTCTGCTTGGTCGCGCGCTTCAGACTTAGTGTTCCGGTTCCTCCCGGTGAAGCGACTCCGTCGGTGGCGTCCTCTTTGCGCCCTGACTCAATATCTGGTTGTAGTGACATGGGTACGTGCTCCTCAGCATATTCGGGTGCTCGCAACCTATTCGAGCAGCTCAAACATCTGCACAGCAGAGGGTGCGTGCATTAGCAGACCATTATAGCGACTCAGTACATGCGACGCACGAGATAGCAGCGATGTATGCGCGGGTTGCGGGCGAAGTCCTCGGGTATGGTCTGCGCCGAGATGTCCTCAAGCTTCACGCCGGATGCCATGAGCTCGTCCACGCGGGGCTTGAAGGAGCGCAGGTTGCACGAGAAGATCGCTTCACCGTCTGGGGTGAGCAGGTCCGCCACGCCGCGCAACAGCTCCACGTGGTCGCGCTGGACATCGAAGGAGCGTCGTCCCATCTTGGCGGAGTTGGAGAACGTGGGCGGGTCGCAGAAGATGAGGTCCCAGCGGTTGGCCGTGCGGCGCATATCGCGGATCCAGCCGAGTACGTCGGCGCGCACATAATGGTGCTCGGGCCCGGTGAAGCCGTTGATGGCCATGTTGCGCTCTGCCCAGTCGAGATAGGTGTTGGAAAGGTCCACGGTCACCGTCTCTTCGACGCCGGCGTCGGCGGCGTAGCAGGTGGCCGTGCCCGTGTAAGCAAAGAGGTTCAAGAACCAGCGCTTGCCGCGCGCGTGTTCGCGCACCATGCCGCGCGTGACGCGGTGGTCCAAAAAGATGCCGGTGTCCAGGTAGTCATCGAAATTCACAGCGAAGGTAAGCCCACCTTCCTCGATGAGCGGAAGCTTGCGGTCGCGTGGCGCGCCGTGGCCCGAGCCCTGGCCGGAGCCGCCAGTCCGCTTCCGGGCATACTGTGAGCCGCCGCGCGAGCGCATGCGGGCCTTTGCGTACACGTGGCGCGGGTCCACGTCCAACACGTGCGGGGCAATGGCGAGGATGTCGAGCATACGCGCCTGGGCAAGGGCGGGGTCGATAGTCTTTGGCGCGGCGTATTCCGCTATGACGAGCCAGCGTCCCGGTGTCGCGGCGCTGCCCTCGTAGAGGTCGATTGCCGCCGCGTAGTCGGGAAGATCTGCGTCGTAGACGCGGTAGCAGGTGACGCCCGTGCGCTTGGCCCAGCGGCGGCGCAGGCGGGCGACTTTCTTGAGACGGTGGGCAAACTGCTCCGATTCGGGCACGAGCACGGGGATGGGCTTGCCGTCTCCGAGGTCCACCGTTGCGGTTGCGGCGGGGGCGTCTGCGGCGGCGGAGGTACTTGCAGCAGTGGAGGCTCCTGCGGCGACTGCGTTCTGGCGGGCGTTCGCATCGCCGGACGAGGCCGTGCGACCGCGGCGGCGCGGGCTCCTCTGAGCGGAGGCGCCGGATGCGTCGCCAAGGGTGCCTGCCTCCGTGCCTGTCCCGGCGTCTGTCGCGCTCGCGGCGCTAGCCTGGACACCGTCGTTGGCTTCGGCTGCAGCGGAGCCGGTCGCGGTCGCTCCAGGATAGCGTCGTATGGTCGCCGCCTCGTTGTTGGGGCGCACCGAGAGCGTCTTGTTTGGCGCGGTGCCCAGGGCCCGGTCCATCGTGTTGTCATACGCGAGCACGGCTGCAGGGAAGGTGTTCAGCGGCGCATGGCGGCGCAGGTCGCGCATGAGCGTCACGATGGCGGGGGCGAGCGTGATGGGAAGCTCGGTCGTGTCGGCAAGCAGGCCGCCCCGGGGCGCGACGTTCGAGACATGTTCGCTCGGCTTGGAATTGCTTGTTGCGCTGTGCGTCGCGTTTCCGCAGACGCCTGCAAGCGAGGCTTCGAAGGAGGCCGTTGTCGGCTCTACCGGGGCAATCAGGGTATCAATGCCCGACAGGTGCCACAGTCGCTGTGCAAAGGAGCGCGACTGTGGATCGGCATCGGTTGCAATGATGGAAGCGTGCCCGATTGCCTCGCAGCGGCCCGAGCCAAGCGTTGCGCGCTCATCCGCAGCGCGGCGTTCGGCTTCCCATGCCTGTTCGTCGTGCGCTCCCCAGCCCATAAAGCCCCAGCGTCGGCGGTCGAGGCCAGGGGCGCGATCGAGCAGTTGGAGCGCGGCTTCCAGCTCGACGCCGCCGCCCGCACAGCAGGCGTCGACAAGGATGGGCGGTTGTGCCGCCTGTCCAGCATGAAACGCGCGGCAAGCCGCCGGCCAGTCCGTCTGGGCCAGCAAGAGCGCGGCGTAGTCGGGGCGAAGCACGTGGGCCTCGTGGCCGGTGGCATGGCGTGTCGCCGCGCGCGGCATACGCCTGAACAGCGGTTCTCCGGAGAGGTCGAGCGCAAGCGTTGCGCGGTGCCCGCGAAGCGAGAGCATGACGTGCGCGTCGGGGCGGTCGGTGTCCACGGAGGGGCGAATGCCTGCGACGTCCATAACGTGGTCGCAGATAGCGTCCTTGACGCGGAGCGCAGCAAAGCGCCCGTCGCGCAGCTTCTCGTTCGAGCCGTTCGTGCTCACTGCGATGGTAGCCCCCAGTCGCAAGATGGCTTCCCACGGCAGTGCGCGCGCGGACGCGTACAGGGCGTCGGCGTCGGGACAGTCGAAGCGGTCCAGGACAAGCAGGATGCGGCTGGCCAAGTGTGACCACAGGCAGGCGCGGTAGGCCTCCGCCGGCCCTCCCTCAAACGTCACGCGGCCTTGCAGCTTGCGGACGCGGGGCAGACCGAGTGCGCGGAGCTCGTTGGCAAGTGCCTCTTCGAAGCCGGCGGGACAGCTCGCATACAGTTCCATGGCAGACCTCTCGTTTGCGTGGCCGGACCGAGCTGCCGCACGTCGTGCGCAGGCGAGGCCGGACGGTTTTGGGCGCGCCCATTATATGTGCTCGCACTCGATGACATGTCGGTTGCGTGCGTTGGGGTTCGCCCGGGTCAACTGGTATTATCGGTACCATTGTATCGATGTAAGAGGGGGCTAGGTTTATGGATGCCATCGAACAAGACGTGCCGGCGGTACTGTTCTTCGATGTCGACGGGACCATTATCTGGCATCCGGTCGGCACCAGCACCGACGACACGGTAGCCCACGCGGTTCCGACTCCCGCGGTGACGGAGGCATTTCATCGTCTCCGCGACCGCGGGCATTTGGCGTTCATCTGCACCGGTCGCCCTCTTTGCCTGGCGTCCCAGGCACTGCTTGACCTTCGCCCGGCCGGGCTGGTGACCTCCGCGGGCGCCTGCCTTGTCATAGACGGCAAGGTGGTGGCGGAAGAGCCTATTCCCTTGGAGATCTTTGAGGATGCGGTAAGGCGCCTTGTGGACGCGGGCGTCGAGGTGCTGCTCGAGGGCACAGAAGGCTGCGTCGGCCTTATCCCTGGCGGAGGAACCTACGAGGGCATTCCAGGAGTTCCCACCGCTCACAGCCTCGATGATGTGCGCCGGCTTTCCAACATGCGTTTCTGCAAGTTCTCCTATCAGGACAGCCAGTTGCCCGCCCTACAGACCGTCAAGGATGTCCTGTCCCGCCATTTCGCCTTCTTCGATCTGGGCTTAGGGGTAGGGGAGGCCTGCCGCATCGGGCAGGACAAGGCCACGGGCGTCCGTCGCGTGCTTGAGTATCTGGGGCGCGACGAGCGCAGGACCTTCGGCTTTGGCGACTCTGAGAACGATCTGCCCATGCTGCGTTCTGTGGAGACGCCCGTCGCTATGGGCAATGCGCTGCCTAGTGTGAAGGCCATGGCGTCGTATGTGACGACACCGGTCGAAGAGGACGGTGTTCCCGCGGCGCTTGCCCATTTCGGCCTGATCTAGTCGAGGTCGCCCCTCTGCGTAGCTGACGTATCGCCCTCCGAGCAGCCGCCGGCGGCCCCGGTGGCGCCTAATTGCCCTCTTCCGGCGACGGCAATCCGTAAAAAGGGCGCCGCCGGGAGGAGGCTCGGCGACTCGATTCGGTTTTATGCAGTTATTTCGGGAATCTCTGAGTAGACGTTCATTTTTATCAACAAAACCGCAGGTCGCGTGAGGCCAAACTCGGGGTCTACTCGGCAAGTCACAAACTAACTGCATAAAAACGAATCGAGTTTTTCTTGGCTGGTGGTTTGCTCGTCGAGCGCCCCCAGGAACCCGTGTTTCTGCGCCAGGCGCGTGGCGCCGGCTGCCTCGCGTTTGCTCCTATGCCGGCATGGCGGTCATCCGTAAAAACTGAGCGTCGACGGCTGCATATTTCGCCGAGGCTCAGTTTTTCTTCAGAATCAGGGCAGATTCCGGGGAATTACTGAGCGTCGGTGAATCGTGTGCCCGAACCCCTTGCAGTCGGCTCGAGCTACAGGATCGGGCTACAAAAAGAGGGGGCAGGCTGTGCCTGTCCCCTCTCGCGTCGGTGAGCGGATGTCGCCGACGGTGGTGCGTGCAACGAGCAGCGCTACTCCAGCTCGAACGCTCCGGTGTAGAGCTGGTAGTAGGTGCCGCGCTTCGCAATGAGCTCGTCGTGGCTGCCGCGCTCGATGATGCGGCCGTGATCGAGCACGATAATCGCATCGGAGTTGCGGACAGTCGACAGGCGGTGCGCGATCACGAACGTGGTGCGGCCGTTCATGAGGGCGTCCATGCCCTTCTGAACAATGGCCTCGGTCCGCGTGTCGATCGACGAGGTCGCCTCGTCCAGGATCATGACCGGCGGGTCGGCGACTGCGGCGCGCGAGATCGAGAGCAGCTGACGCTGGCCCTGGCTCAGGTTGGAGCCGTTGTCGGTGAGCATCGTCTGGTAGCCCTCGGGCAGGCGCTGGATGAAGCTGTGCGCGCCAGCGAGCTTGGCCGCGGCGATGCACTCCTCGTCGGTGGCGTCGAGCCTGCCGTAGCGGATGTTGTCCATGACGGTGCCCGTGAACAGGTTCACTTCCTGCAGCACCATGCCGAGGGAGCGACGCAGGTCGCTCTTCTTGATCTTGTTGATGTTGATGCCGTCGTAGCGGATCTTGCCGTCGGCGATGTCATAGAACCGGTTGATGAGGTTCGTGATCGTCGTCTTGCCGGCGCCCGTCGCGCCCACGAAGGCAATCTTCTGGCCGGGCTTCGCCCAAACCGAGATGTCATGAAGCACGGTGTGGCCCGGCTTGTAGCCAAAGTCAACGTCGTTCAGGCGCACGTCGCCCTTAAGAGGCACAAGCTCGACGGTGCCGTCGTGATGCGGGTGCTTCCAGGCCCAATTGCCGGTGCGCTCTTCGCACTCCTCGATAGCGTCGCGCCCGTTGTTGCGCACGTTCACCAGCGTCACGTAGCCCTCATCCTTCTCGGGCTCCTCATCCATGAGCTCGAAGATGCGCTCAGCACCGGCGAGTCCCATGACCACGGCGTTGATCTGCTGCGAGATCTGGCCGATCTGGCCGGCAAACTGCTTGGTCATGTTCAGGAACGGCACGGTCACGGCAATGGAGAACGCCAGGCCCGAGATCGAGAGGTTCGGCACGTTGGCCTCAATGAAGATGCCGCCCACGAGCGCCACGATGACGTACATGAGGTTGCCGAGGTTCATGAGGATCGGGCCGAGCGTGTTGGTGTACATGTTGGCGTCGCGCGAGGCGCGGAAGAGCTCCTCGTTGCGCACGTCGAAGTCCTCCTGAGCGGCCTGCTCATGGCAGAAGACCTTTACGACCTTCTCGCCGTTCATGATTTCCTCGACGTGACCCTCGACGATGCCGATCTGCTTCTGCTGCGCCACGAAGTTGCGCGCGGAGCGCGATCCCAGCACCTTGGTCATGTAGGCCATGAACAGCACGCCCGCGACGACCACGATGGCGAGCCACACGCTGTAGTACACCATGACGCACACCACGGAGATGCAGGTCACCACGGTAAGCGTGATGTTGGGCAGCGACTGGCCGATCATCTGGCGCAGGGCGTCGATGTCGTTGGTGTAGTGCGACATGATGTCGCCGTGCTGGTGCGTGTCGAAGAAGCGGATGGGCAGGTCCTGCATGTGGTCGAAGAGCTTCTCGCGGAACTTCTCGAGCGAGCCCTGCGTGATGACCGCCATGGTGCGGGTGTAGGTGAAGTTGAGGACGAGCGACACCGCATAGATGCAGAGCAGCGTGATGATGAGCGGCTCGATGCGCTGCGCGGCGGAAGCCCAGTCGCCGGACTCCCACGTGTCGGTCACGACCTCCAGCGTACGCTGCATGAAGGTCGCAGGCAGCGACGACAGGATGGCCGAGACCACGATGCAAACGAGCACCATGGGAAGCAGGCGCGGATAGAACGAGAAGAGCGTCTTGATAAGGCGTCCGAGCGTCTTGCCGCGCGCTCCGCCCTTCTTGGGTGCAGGCGGCGTCTGGCGCTTGGCCACGTTCTGGCGCTCGTCTTCGGGCTTCTCGGCCTTGGGGGTGTTGACGCCCAGGGTGTTCTTGAAGGCTTCAGATGCGGAGTTGTTACTCATGGTCGGCACCTCCCTTCACGGTCGAATCTTCCAAAGCGGTCTCCTCGGCAGACGCCGTCGCGACGTCCTCCTCGGAGGTGCGGTTCTGCTGCTCGTAGGTCTCGCGGTAGAAGTCGCAGTTCTTCATGAGCTCGTCGTGCGTACCCAGGCCCACGACGTGCCCGCTGTCGAGCACCAGGATGCGGTCGGCGTGTTCCACGGAGCTCGTGCGCTGCGCGATGATGATCTTGGTGGTATCGGGCAGGTAGCTCGCCAGGCCTTCACGGATGAGCGCGTCGGTCTTGGTGTCCACGGCGCTCGTGGAGTCGTCGAGGATCAGGACCTTCGGGTGCTTGAGGAGCGCTCGCGCGATGCACAGACGCTGCTTCTGGCCGCCCGAGACGTTGGTGCCGCCCTGCTCGATGTAGTAGTCGTACTTGCCGGGCAGGCCCTGGATGAACTCATCGGCCTGGGCGAGCCTGCACACCTCGACGATCTCGTCATAGGTCGCGTTCGGGTCGCCCCAGCGCAGGTTCTCCTTGATGGTGCCCGAGAACAGCACGTTCTTCTGCAGCACGACAGCCACGTTGTTGCGCAGGAAGTCCAGGTCGTAGTCGCGCACGTCGACGCCGCCGACCTTGACTGCGCCCTCCGTCACGTCGTACAGGCGGCTGATGAGGTTCACGAGCGAGGTCTTGGCCGAACCGGTGCCGCCCATGATGCCGAGCGTCTCGCCGCTCTTGATGTGCAGGTCGACGTCGGCGAGCGCACGATGCTCGGCCTTCTCGGAGTACTTGAACGTGACGTGGTCGAAGTCGATCGAGCCGTCCTTCATCTCGGTGATGGGATGCTCGGGGTTCTCGATGGTGGGCTCGGTCTCGATGACCTCCACGATACGCTCGGCGGACTCCTGAGCCATGGTGATCATGGCGAAGACCATCGACACCATCATGAGGGCCATGAGGATCATGAAGCCATAGGTGGTGAGTGCCGAGAGCTGGCCCACGTTGAAGACCTCGCCGCGGCTCGAGATGATGATGTAGCTGCCGAACTGCAGTACCACGACGAACACCGTGTACACGGCGAGGTTCATCATGGGCGTGTTCAGCGCAAGGATCTTCTCGGCGCGGGTGAAGTCGCGGCAGACGTCCTGGGCAGCAACGCCGAACTTCTTTTTCTCGTAGTCCTGGCGCACGTAGCTCTTGACGTCGCGCATGCCGGTGACGTTCTCCTCGACGGACTCGTTGAGCGCGTCGTACTTATGGAACACGGAGCGGAAGATCGGGTGCACGGTGCGCACGACCTTGAACAGGCCGAAGCCCAGGAACGGCACGATGATCACGAAGACAAGCGCCATGGGGCCGGCCATGATGAAGGCCATGATGATGCCGCAGATGAGCAGCATCGGGCAGCGGACGGCGGTGCGGATGATCATCATGTAGGCGAGCTGGACGTTCGTGATGTCCGTGGTGAGGCGGGTCACCAACGAGCTCGACGAGAACTGGTCGATGTTGGCAAAGCTGAAGCGCTGAATGGCGGCAAAGACGTCGTGGCGCAGGTTCTTGGCGAAGCCGCACGAGGCGATCGAGCATTCGACGCCGGCGCCGATGCCGAAGGCGAGCGAGGCCAGGGCCATGCCGATGAGCACACCCGCATAGGGGAGCATCTCGTTGAGGGTGGCGCCCGCCTGGATGGCGTTGATAAGCTGCGCGGTCACGAAGGGAATCGCCACCTCCATGACGACCTCGCCCAGCACGATGATCGGCGTCGCGAGGGCCGCGCGCTTATACTCCCTGATGCTCTGCATAAGGGTGTTGATCATGCAAGTTCCTCCCATCTGGTTCGAATCTTCTCAAGCATTTCTGCAAGCTGTTCCTGCTCTTCGACGGTCAGGCAGTCAAAGGCCCGGCGACGAAACAGGATGCGCTCTTCCTGATCGCGGGCCGCCTCGGCGATGCCCTTCTCGGTGAGGCGAATGGTGAGTTGCCTGCGGTCTTCGGGGTTGCGCGTACGCTCGATGAGGCCGGCGGTCTCGATTTTCGCCAGCACCTCCGAAAGCGATCCGGGCTTGAGTTCGAAAAACGACCCCAGCTCCTGCTGCGACATCTGCCCGCCGTGCTTGGCGATCAGGCAGATGATGGGCGCCTTTCCAGACCGGCCGCCGCCATGGAAGTGCATGAAGTGTCCGCAGTATCCAAGGCCGGCGAGCAGCCGGCGCGCCAACGCATCTTCGGGGCTGTCCGAGGCGTTGGCGCCGGTCGTGGCGGCAGACCCGTTCGGCAGCGTTTCGGACGATTCATCCCCGATGATTGTGCACATGCTGTCTCCTCTCTGATGCTCGTATTGTTTCTTTCGACCAGAGAAGATTACTACTGAAGCGCATATAGTCAAGGTACCGAATTATTCGGCAGAAAAATATATTGATGCGTCATCTTTCGGCGGGCGATGCATCGGGATGCCGCGGAGAGGCGGCTCGCGGTGTGGACAGGCGGAAATGACCCGTGGCGTCGCATCCAACGAGTCGCGTTCAACGAAGCGCGCTCGATGAAGCACATCCACCGCGCCGAACCCAACGAGGCGCACCCAACGCAGCACGTCTAACGCGCCGTGCCGGCCGCGCCGAGCCCAAAGCAGCACGTCTAACGCGCGCCTGCCGCGCCGCGCCCAACGAAGTCCTTGATTTGGACGTTTTCACGCTCAAAAACGGACAAATCAAGGACTTCGATGGCAACGGAGAAGCTCACTTGGAAGATTTTCGCCGAAAGATTGAGGCGGCCCGCATATCGCTTGGGGTGATGCGGGCCGTTGTCCGCCGCCGTGCTCAGTCCAGCTTTTCCAACAGCGCCTGACAGCCTTCGAATACGTCGCGCCAAGTGGCGTCGAAGTTGCCGGTATACCAGGGGTCGGCGACGTCGTTTGGCCGATCTGTCCAGTCAAGCAGGCGGCTCACTTTGCCCTCGGGGTCTTGCCTCAGGATGCGCATGAGATTGCGGCGATTCTCGCCATCCATATAGATGATGTGGTCCCAGCGCTCGTATTCGTCGTGCGTGATTTGCCGTGCGCGGTGCGGGACGACGGGGATTCCCTCCTCGGCAAGCTTTGCAACCGTGCCGGGATGCGGCGGGTTGCCGAGTTCTTCGCGACTGGTCGCGGCGGAATCGATGACAAACTCATGCTCGCGTCCTGCGCGGCGCACAAGCTCGGTCATGACGGATTCGGCCATGGTGGAACGACAGATGTTGCCGTGACAAATAAAGAGAATGCGGTGCATGAGGATGCCTTTCGCTCGATGGGCCACTATCGTCCCGCGAGGCAGCCGCGCCGTCAATCTGTCATTGGGGACGGGTTCATTTGACAGATGCAGAGGCGTCGACCATTTATGTTGCTCGTGCGCGAGGCCGGGCAACATGCTCCGGGGTTGAAGAAACTGCGACCGGAAAGAACCCTTGCGGCTCGACGGCCATCGGTTCCACACCTAAGGCGTGGTAATCGTTTCCCGCGTGTTTCTTACGCTCGTTTTTCAGCTTGACGGTAGCATCCGACACCCTGGCGCGGTATGCTGCGCAATTGTGTGCGTAACTTTCTCGCATTAAGTTGCAAGGGGGAGGGGAATGGGTCCCCTCCGGTTGCGTCACACGGAAGGGGTATTGAACAAAAAACCGGAAGGAACCATCATGACCAAGCAAACCTCTGCGAACGTGCCACAGCTGGGATCGTGCTCTCGCCGCGGCTTTCTGAAGCTCTCGGGCATCACGGCATTCAGCGTGGGAGGGTTGATGTTCCTTGCCGGCTGCGGCCCCGCCGCCCAGGGTACCTCCGAGAGCGGCTCGTCCACGAGCGATAACGCCGACGATGGCGAGGCTGTGCTCGGCGACGGCAAGACGCTGCGCGTGGGCATGGAGGCCGCGTACGCCCCGTACAACTGGCAGGTCTCCGAGGCCTCTGACTACACCATTCCCATCGAGAACGTCGACGGCGCCTATGCCGACGGCTACGATGTCCAGGCCGCCAAGATCATCGCCGACGCGCTTGGCATGGAGGCCGTCGCGGTGAAGTGCGACTTCTCCGCGCTCATCGACATGCTCAACAACGGCCAGATCGACATCATCTGCGCCGGCATGTCCGTGACGCCCGAGCGCGAGGACTCCGCCATCTTCTGCAACTCCTACATCGACGACGACATCGCGATGGTCACGAAGAAGGACTCGCCCTATGCGAGCGCCACGACCTTCGCCGATCTCGCGGGCGCCTCGATCATGGGTCAGGCGGCTACGATGTACGACGACGTCATCGACCAGATCGCCGAGGTCGCAGACGTGAACCACATGACCCCTGGCGAGACCGTCCCCGCCGTCGTGGAGAGCCTCTCCAGCGGCACCTCCGACGTCATCACCTACTCCATGCTCTCGGTGCCCAAGCTGCTCGAGACCTATCCCGACTTCGTGGAGCTCCAGATGACCGACAAGTTCGAGGGCTCCGAGATGCCGGACAACGCGGCTGTGGCCCTTGGCACCGACCAGTCGATTGTCGACACGATCAACGAGGCTATCGACAGCATCTCCGATGACGACCGTCAGCAGATGTGGAACGAGTGCATGGATCGCCAGCCCGCGTAAGCTGGGATTTTGACTTAACCTTGTAACTCCTGAGGGACGTGCGCCGAGCTTCGTGCCGGCGCGCGTCCCGTACGTGTATATACGACAGATGACTAAAGGAGAACCTATGAGCTCCGCTCTTTCAAGCGAGCAGGGTGCGGCGAGGAGGCGCGGCAAGATCGCCTCGTTCTTCCTCGACGACCATCGCTACGTGCTGCTCGGCACGAGCGCCGTCGCCCTTGTGGGTATGCTGCTCTCCAGCCAGCCGCGCCCGGCGATGAGCTTCCTCGCCCAGGCGTTTACGGTCGAGCTGGTCATGTACTACCTGCTGGTGGCCTGGCTGGTGGTGAGCGCGATCGGATTGGCGGTGAAGATTGCCAAGTGGAAGACCTATGACGAGGTCTCACCCTTCACCAAGCCGGCCGTGCGTCGCGTCCTGCGCTACGCGTCCTATGTGATCTGGGCCATCACCCTGGTGCTGATCGTGGACCGCGTGGTCATGGGCATTGCCTCGGCGTGGAGCGTGGCGGTCGCCGCGGCCTCGCAGGCCAGCCCCAAACGCCCCGACGGTATGCTCGAGAGCATGTGCTACATCCTGTATCAGGGCAGGCAGACGTTCCTGACGGGCTTCATCACCACGGTTGAGCTCGCGGTGTTCGGCACCGTCATCGCGTTCTTCCTGGCGCTGCTGCTCGTGTTTGCGCGCATCCAGACCATCGACCGTCCCGACAACGACTTCGTTCGTTTCTGGAAGAAGGTCGGCGTCGGGTTCGCAAAGGTGTACAGCACCGTCGTGCGCGGCACGCCGATGATGGTGCAGGCTATGGTGCTCTACTACGGCGTCTTCGGCCTGTTCCGCATGACGAGCCTCACGACTACGCAGATCAACGGCATCTGGACCACGTTTTTGGCCGGCCTGGTGACCATCACCCTCAACTCCACCGCCTACATGATGGAGGTGCTGCGCGGCGGTATCGAATCGGTCGATGCAGGCCAGCTCGAGGCGGCGCGTTCGCTCGGCCTCTCGCAGTGGCAGGCCATGCGCAAGGTCGTCTTCCCGCAGGGTATCAAGTACGCCATCCCGGGCCTTTCCAACGAGCTCGTCATCAACATCAAGGACTCGTCGGTGCTTTCGGTGATCGGCACGTTCGACCTCATGTTTGCGACCACGACCGTCGCGGGCATCTACTACCAGCAGTTCCAGACAGCGCTCATCACCACCGTGGTGTATCTGGCGCTCACCATGTTCGCTTCGTGGCTGCTGGGCAAGTTCGCGCATCATTTTGACGTGAAGCCCCAGCCCGTGGGCAGCTCGTCCGACGCGGGCGTGGCCGTGGGGACCGAGGAAGTCAGTGCCGTGCCCGTGCGCGATGGCGAGAAGCACCGTCGCGGTTTTGGCCAGGGGAGGTAGACCATGACAACCAAGAACGCTACCGAGCCCATGGTGCGCATCGAGGGGCTGCGCAAGTCGTTCGGCAGCCTCGAAGTGCTGCGCGACATCAACCTGGACGTTATGCCCGGCCAGGTGGTCACGATCATCGGTGCGTCGGGCTCCGGCAAGTCCACGCTGTTGCGCTGCATTAACTTGCTCGAGACCCCCGATGCCGGTCATGTGTGGTTCCATGGCTCCGACCTGGCGGCCGAGCACGTGGACGTGAACAGCCTGCGCGAGAAGATCGGCATGGTGTTCCAGGGCTTCAACCTGTTCAACAACATGAATGTGCTGGATAACTGCACCCTTGCCCCGGTGACGCTCAAGAAGATGGGCAAGTCGGAGGCGGAGCAGGTCGCGATGAAGCACCTGGACGCCGTGGGCCTCGCCGACTTCGCGCGTGCGAGCGTGAGCAACCTGTCCGGCGGCCAGAAGCAGCGCGTGGCCATCGCCCGTGCGCTGTGCATGAATCCCGACCTTATGCTGTTTGACGAGCCGACCTCGGCGCTCGACCCCGAAATCGTGGGCGAGGTGCTGGAGGTCATGCGCGGCCTTGCGCGCGACGGTATGACCATGGTCGTGGTCACGCACGAGATGCAATTCGCCAAGACCGTGTCGGACCGCGTCGTCTTCATGGACAAGGGCGTCATCGCCGAGGAGGGCACGCCGGCGGAGATTTTCGGCTCGCCGAAACACCCGCGCACGCGCGAGTTTCTCGCCCGCTATCTGGAGGACTAGCATTCGGCGGATTATCGGGGGCGGCTTCGGACCCTTTGGTCCTGATTGCTATAGCCCGCGAGGTTCGAAGGCATTTGGACGTATGTCCGCGTGCACTCGAAATGCATGAAAGGCGGGTTCGTCTTCGCAGGCGAACCCGCCTTTTGCCATCATTTTCATAAATTCTGGCCAAATATCCCAGATTCAGATTGTTTAGGATGTCCTATAGACATTCCTTTAGAACTTCAATCGAGGGCGAAGAACGAAATATATCTAAAAGCATGTGGTTTGTTCTGTAAATATACCAAAATGCGCTCTATTCGGAATAGGTCTGGTCGTTATTCGCCTCAGCAGCAATCCAAATCTGGGATATTTGGCCAACTTTGTGTCGAAGAATGAAAAAATGGGTTGCGTGCCGATTGTTGGTGTTAGCCCAGACCAAGGCGGCCGCGCCCTACGGGCTGTGATGGTGCTGTTGAGTTGGACTTTGTGGGCCGCGGCGATGCTTCGCAGAAATGGGCCATAGATTCCAGTAGGCCGTTTCGATAATGTATTCCATTGATTCGACCGTCGCCTGTTCCCTGATGCTTGGGGCCCCGGCTTCCTGTTCAAAACGTGACGCATTGTATGCTAGCCTTTTGTTATGGAAACCATCGTCGTCTCACATGTGTCGGCAATTCGCGCCATCCGTGACGCGCGTTGGAAGTATTCTGCACTTTTGTGGGATCGACTCTCAAAGGTTGAGGCGCGTAGGGCTCTGCGTGCGTGTGTGCCCAACAAAGGAGCCATAGACTTCGAAGCGCTCGAGCGCATGGGCATATTTAGCGACGAAGAAAACGAGGTACACGTCCTGGTATCGCGGTCATCGGCAAGGCGCGCCGTACCGGGTATCGTGTGTCACACGATTGCTAAAACATTGCCGCAGGACGCTATCCGGCGCATCGGAGAAAATGTCTACTGCACCTCTCCCGCCTTCTCTGCCCTGCTCTATGCACGGGGCGCTCGTTGGGTCAGGTGGTATCGCTGCTTATGGAGCTGCTGGGTACCTACTCTCTTCCTCCCGAGTCAACGGTTCCTATTGCACATGGAGAGTATCCGAACTCGCGCGAGGCGAACGAGCGCCCACGCATGGCGCGGTACAAATGCGAGCCGGCGACGGCGCTCAAGGAGCTTATCAAGGTCGCCAGCTGGACGACGAGCAGCGCCGACGCGACGTTTCGCCAGGCAGTTAAGCTGGTCGAGCCGGGCTCGGCTTCACCTGGTGAGACGTTGGTCTATGGCATGCTTGCGCTTCCCATGCGGTACGGCGGGTTGGGATGCAAAATGCTAAAGGGCAGACGCGTCCGCTTGAACTACAAAATTGATTTTACCGACGACGCAGTGCACATATCGTCAGGCATGCCCTATGCCATAAGCGACTTCTATGTTCCGGCGGCAAAGACCGACGTGGAATACAACGGGTTTGGCCACGAGGAGCATGATGCTCGCATTCATGACGGTAATCGGAACAATGGCTTGCGTGCCATGGGTGTCAAGGTGATCGTCATTCACCGTGGGCAGATGCAGGACATCCAGGCACTTGAGGCAGTTGCCCGCACGCTGCACCGTGACGCCGGCGTTCGTTTTCGCTACCGCGTCAAGGGATATCGTGAGCTACAGGGAAGGCTGCTCAACGAGCTGCGGGCGGCTATTGGGTTGCCGCCCGTATAAGCCGATAGTTTCGCCGGCATGACAGGGCGGCGGCAACGTCGGTGCGGGTCGCGACTGTTGCAGTCTGTCTTGCAGCACGCCGTAGCGCGGGCGTTGCGTCCGTGCTGCAAGGTCCCACCCTCGCCTGCGCAGGCCCCTGCTCCACACAAGCGTGTCGTGCGAGCCGTTATTCTGCGTTCTCCAGATGTTTATTGGCAAAGTCTCGGCAGACGAAATCCATGAATCCCTGGGCGATCTTCGAAGGTTGTTCGTCCCGAAGCCAAATAAAGCCAATGGTCGAGATGATGGGCTGCTCGAAAGGAACGCTTGCAATGTCGTCGGCGTTATAGGTAGAGACAAGCTTGCTCGACATGACGCTCACGCCCATACGCCGCTGCACCGCTTTCAGCAGCATGCGGTGGCGGCTGTGATTAAGCGGCACGTTGGGGTGGAATCCGTATGTCTCGCATGCTCGCAGGAACATGCGCGTGCATTCGGATTGCCCTTCGAGCAGGATGAACTGCTCATCTTTCAGGTCGCAAAGCGAGACCGTCTTATGTCTAGCCCATCGGCTTGACGTCGAACATACGAGCACAAGCTGGTCTTCTACGATGGGCTTGAACGAGAACCAGCTTTCGTCGATGAAATCGGTTCGCGCGAGCGCGATTTCAACCTTGTGGCGCTTGAGCTTATCGAGGAGGTCGTCCTGGTTGCGTTCGACAAACTGTATCTGTACCGACGTGTTGCGCACCCAGTATGAGCTGAACGAATCGGCAAAACCGTATTCTTCGCAAAGCGGTAGCGCGCCTACGGTCAGGGTGTACGTGGCGTTTTGTTTGTACATCTTGAGTCGCGAAACTTCGTGCTGGTAGTCGGGCACGGCTTTTCGGGCGTAGGAGTAGAAGTCGTGGCCGGCTTGGGTGAGTTCCACCCCGTTTCTCGTCTTCTTGAACAGCTTGACGCCGAGCTCGCGCTCAAGCTGAGACATCTGCTTAGAAAGCGATGATTGGGAGATGAAGAGTTTCTCTGCCGCGGTCACGAACTTGCCCGTGTTGGCGACTGTGAGAAAGGCTTCGAGCTTACGGAAGTCCACAGCCGCCTCCTTTGCGCGCACGACGCTGTCAACGTATGTTCCGTCATTCCATGGCAGCTTGCTCATCCTGTGCCCCTCCCAACGTACCTTCTAATTACCTGCAAGTTCTTTCGATATTCGCCCCTCGAGTTGCTAAAAACGAATAACCGCAGCTGGCGTTCGAGACTTTCCATTTTGGCAAAAGACCGTGCGATCAACGAACGTGAATTCCGAGGTTTCCGCAGCAAGATGGCACCAAGGCAGATTCGGACTTTGCGGAAAGGAGTCTCCATGCCAAAGGTGTATCAAGACCTGCGCTCGTTCCTTGAGGTGCTTGAGGAGGAGGGTCAGCTCGTCCGCGTGACGAACGAGGTGGACCCCGATACCGAAATCGGCGCGGCCGGCCGTGCCGCCAGCCGTATCCCCAATGGCCCCGCGGTCATGTTCGAGCACATCAACGGGTATCCGAAGGGTCAGAAGGTTGTCACCAACGTTCATGGCTCCTGGGCCAACCACGCCCTCATGATGGGCATGCCCAAGAACACCTCCACCAAGGAGCAATTCTTCGAGCTCAACCGCCGGTGGGACCTCTTCCCGGTAAAGCCCAATATCGTGTCTCGCGAGGATGCCCCCTGCAAGGAGAACACCCTTGAAGAGGGCGAGATCAACCTTTTTGAGCTGCTGCCGCTCTATCGCATCAATGAGCAGGACGCCGGCTGCTTCATCTCCAAGGCGTCGATCATCACGGCGGATCCGTCCGATCCTGACAATTTCGACAAGACCAACGTTGGTACCTACCGCATTCAGGTCAAGGGCAAGGATCGCATCGGCATGCAGTGCTTGGCTATGCACGATATCGCCAAGCAGCTGTGGGAGGCCGAAAAGAAGAACGAGCCTTTCCCCGTGGCCATCACGCTCGGCAATGCTCCGCTCGTGACCTTTATGGCTTCGACGCCCATCTCCTACACACAGAACGAGTATGAATTCGTCGGCGCCTTGAACGGCGGCGTTCCGGCCGACATCGTCAAGTCCGACCTCTACGATCACCTCTATGTGCCCGCTGGCGCCGAGGTCGTTCTCGAGGGCTACATCGTCCCGCGCGTCCGCACCGTCGAGGGTCCGTTTGGCGAGTTCCCGGGCTCCTACTCCGGTTCGCGCCTGCAGTGCGAGGCCAAGATCACGCATGTGACCTATCGCACCAACCCCATTTTCGAGAACCTGTACCTGGGCATGCCGTGGTCCGAGATCGACTACCTCATGGCGCTTAACACCTCGGTGCCCATCTACAAGCAGCTGAAGGTCGACTTCCCCGAGATTGTGGCCGTAAACGCCATGTACACCCACGGTATGACCGAGATCATCTCTATGAAGCCGCGCTATGGCGGCCAGGCTACCGGTGCTGCCTTCCGTCTGCTGTCCACGCCCCACGGCATGCCGTACTGCCACAACGTCATCGTCGTCGACGATGTGGTCGATCCGTTTGATCTCGATCAGGTCATGTGGGCACTTTCCACGCGCGTTCGCCCGGACAAGGATGTCAAGGTCGTTCCCAACTGCGCTGGTATGCCGCTCAATCCCACCGAGGAGATCCCCGGAATCACCGCGAAGCTCATCATCGACGCGACTACGCCGGTTGACCCCGAGCCCATGAAGCGCTCCGTCGAGCTGCTTAAAGATCCTGTCAAGACGGCCGAGTACACCAAGATCATCACCGACCTCATGGCAGCCAAATAAGAGACGCCGCGCAAGACGCTGACGTATCAAGAAGGAGGAATGACTCATGCAATGCCCGCGTTGTGGTCATGAAGAGATTTCGACGATTGCCACGTCGCCTGTCGAGGGCGCGTGGGAGATGTACCAGTGCGACGTGTGCTACTACTCCTGGCGCTCGACCGAGAATCCGCACGTCGATGACGTGTTCAAGCTGGATGACGAGAAGATTGCCAACCTGCAGGTAATTCCGCCTGTGCCGCCGCTGGAGGCATAGCACGCATTGCCGGGATGCCGGCGATCAAGACCTGCTGCCGCATAGGCCGGGCCCGGCCACGTTATGTAGGTGGGCTCGGCCGTTTTGTTGTCTTGCAACGCCCAGGGCGCATCCCGGCGCCATCCCAAATGTATCCATGAGAGGGGGACTCAATGAAAATCACGAAACGCGAGATCGGCTTTGTTGCCGGTATTCTCGTCGCGTTGATTGTGTGGTTCGCACCGCTTCCCGGTATCGAGGGCAACGCGAAGCTCATGCTCGCCTTCACCCTCATGACCGTTATCTGGTGGGCTCTGCAGATTGCCCAGAACGGATATACCGCGGGCGTTTTGCTGGCGCTCATGTGCATCTTCCAATTAGACGAGCCAGCTGAGATCTTCTATGCCTGGACGGGCACCACGATGTGGCTCGTCATCGGCGCCTACCTCATCGCAAATGCGGTGAAGACCTCCGGCCTGGGCGAGCGCATCGCTTATAACTACATGCTGCGCTTCGTGACCGGATTCAAAAGCATCATCATCGGTATCTTTGTGCTGACGGCGATTCTCTCGCTGCTCATTCCGCATCCGTGGCCGCGCGCCTTCCTGATCATGGCCGTTATGGCGGTCATCATCCAGAGCTCGGGCATCTCGAAGGCCGATGCCGTCAAGATCGGTTTCGCGGTGTTCGCCGCCTCTGTTCCCTGCTCGCTCATCTTCATCACGGGCGACGCCGTCATCAACCCGCTTGCTGCATCGTATGCTGGCGGGGCCGACTTCATTACGTGGCTCAAGGTCATGGGCGTGCCCGCCATCATCATGAGTCTCATCACGCTGCTGCTGTTCCTTCTGCTGTATCGTCCCGAGAAGGACTATACGGTCGATAAGGAGGCCATCCGCGGCAAGCTCGCCGATATGGGCAAAATGACCGGTGTTGAGATCAAGACGATTATCTGGGTTGTCATCGCTATCGTGCTGTGGTTCACCGAGTCCATTCACGGCATCGATATCGGTTGGGTCACCTTTGCTGTGGGCATGCTCATGAGCATGCCTATCATCGGCGACCTCAACGCTGCCAAGGACTGGAGCGCTGTGCCTATTCACGTGCTCGTGTTCCTGACCGCCGCCATGGCCATCGGCCACGTGGGCGCCGACACCGGCATGAATGCCTGGATCGCTTCGTTCATGCCCACCTCTGTGCCTGACAACATGTTCATCATCGCCGCCATCATCGTTGCGCTGTCCTTCGTGATTCACATGCTGCTCGGTTCGGTCATTGCCGTCATGGGCGTCGCTGTTCCCGCCATTCTGGCGTTTGCCGAGCCTTTGGGTATCGACCCCATGGCCGCTACGATGATTTGCTACATGGCTGTGGCCGCTCATTACCTCTTCCCGTTCCAGCATCTCAATACGCTGGTGGGCGCAAGCCCCGACACGGGCAACTACACCCAGAAAGAGACACTTAAGATCGGCATCGCGCTGATTCCGGTACTCTTCATCGTTGGCTGGATCATGGTCGCTTGGTTCAGCATCATCGGCCTGGTGTAACGCATCAGGGCATGTTCTTGGGAGAGCGGGGCCACGCGCTGCGAAGTGACTCCCGCAAGGCCCCGCTCCCCGCTTTTTGGTCCAGGTAAAAGGCTCGCCCAGCTCTGGGCGGGCGGCCTCCGGTCGACTCCGAAGGGGGAGCGCATGAACAAGCGTCGAATCATCGTGGGCGTGAGCGGTGCCACGGGTGTGCAGCTGTCGCTGGCCCTCGTGCAGGCGTTGGCTGGCTATGACGACGTCGAGACGCACCTTGTTGTGAGTGACGGCGCAAAGAAAACGTGGGAACTCGAGTGCTCAGAGCCCATAGAGCGCTTGTATGAGCTCGCCGATGTGGTGCACGATTCACATAATCTTGCAGCGTCCATTTCTAGCGGCTCCTATGTCACAGAGGGCATGATCGTCATGCCCTGCTCCATGAAGACGCTGTCTTCTATTGCGAACGGCTATGCGGACAACCTCGTATCGCGTGCCGCCGACGTATGTCTAAAAGAGGGGCGTCGCGTCGTGCTTGTGCCGCGCGAGATGCCGCTGGGCAAGATTCATGTGCGCAACATGCTCGCTGCGGCTGATGCCGGGTGCGTGCTTGTTCCCCCGATGCTTACGTTTTACAACGGGCCGATAACTATCGAAGACCAAATCAACCATGTAGTCGGCAAGGTGCTGCGCCAGTTTGGCTTGGAGCCTCGGAAGTTCCATGCCTGGGAGGGCGCCGAGTAATGGCTGCGCGGCGGGCGTTCTGCCTACCCGATGTCCGCCGCGCCTCTTTCGATGCTCGCGCGGCACGTATCCTGCGGTTTGTAACAAAGGAGAAACTATGTCCACCAAGGTGAACGACCTTCGCAGTGCTCTTGAACTCCTGCGTGAAATTCCTGGTCAGCTGGTCGAGACCGATGTCGAGGTCGAACCTCTTGCTGAGCTCTCCGGTGTCTATCGCCATGTTGGCGCTGGCGGCACCGTTATGAGACCCACCAAAGAGGGGCCGGCCATGATTTTCAACAACGTGAAGGGGCATCCGGGCGCCCGTGTCGTTATCGGCCTTTTGGCCAGCCGTACGCGTGTGGGGCATTTGCTGGATTGTGACCCCAAGCGCCTGGGCTTCATGCTCAAGGATGCCGTGAACGCGCCTATAGCCCCAGTGGTCACAGACGAGCCTGCACCCTGCCAAGAGGTTGTCTACAAGGCCGACGATCCCGATTTCGATATCCGTAAGCTTATTCCGGCTCCGACGAATACCGAGGAAGATGCCGGCCCCTACATTACGATGGGCATGTGCTACGCTACCGATCCCGAGAACGGCGACACCGACATCACGATTCATCGTCTGTGCCTGCAGAGCAAAGATGAGATCTCCATGTACTTCGTGCCCGGCGCGCGCCATCTCACGGTGTTCCGCGAGAAGGCCGAAGCGGCTGGCAAACCGCTTCCTATCTCCATCTCTATTGGCGTGGACCCTGCGATTGAGATCGCAGCGTGCTTCGAGCCTCCCACTACGCCGCTCGGCTACGACGAGCTTGGATGCGCGGGGGCCATTCGCGGCGAGGCAGTCAAGCTCGCAAAGTGCCTCACGATCGACGAGAAGTGCATCGCCAATGCCGAGTACGTCATCGAGGGCGAGCTGCTGCCCAACGTGCGCGTCCGCGAGGACCAAAACACCGACTCTGGCAAGGCAATGCCCGAGTTCCCCGGCTATACCGGTGGGGCCCAGGCCGAGCTTCCCGTGATCAAGGTCAAGGCCGTTACCACGCGCAAGAACCCCATCATGCAGACGGTTATCGGTCCGTCCGAGGAGCATGTTTCCATGGCGGGCATCCCCACCGAGGCCTCGATTCTCACCATGGTGGAGCGGGCGCTGCCGGGTAAGGTTCAAAACGTCTACGCTGCTTCTCCCGGTGGCGGCAAGTACATGGCTGTAATCCAGTTCAAGAAATCAATTCCTTCCGATGAAGGGCGTCAGCGTCAGGCAGCGCTTCTTGCCTTCTCGGCATTCCCCGAGCTCAAGCATGTTTGGCTGGTTGATGAGGACGTTGACCCGTTCGATATCAAGGACGTCATCTGGGCTATGAATACGCGCTTCCAGGCCGATACGGATGTCATCACCATCCCCGGCGTGCGCTGCCATCCGCTTGATCCCTCGAACGATCCTACCTGCGATCCGAGCATTCGCGATCACGGCATTGCCTGCAAGACCATCTTCGATTGCACGGTTCCCTTCGATCAGAAGCATCGCTTCCAGCGCTCAAAGTTCAAGGACGTTGACCCGACGCATTGGACTGACGCCTAGTCGCGTTGGTTCGAAGGTGGTGCCCCGGCGCGCGATGACGCCGGGGCACCACCGGTTGAAGCCTGCGCGGTGCGCCCCTGCGTCCCTGAGGCGTAGCCGCGCCGGCGCATTGTGGGAACAGACGACGGTTTTGATTGCTAGACGGTCAGAAATGGACAGATATTACAGATATGTACTGTTTTAATCGTCAGACGTAGGCAGCACGTGGCTTGATTTGCGAAGCAGGATGCTTATATAGCAAATATGGTCCTAAAAACATATTTCTATATATCAACATGCTTGCTTAGCTGAATCATATCGGGTTGCCTGGAAGGACACATAATACAAATCTGGCAAATTTGGCCACAATTCAGGAGGTTTCGTAATAAACAGCGTACCAAGAGACTTCTTGCCTGTATTGCCGCAACACCCCTGAATATAAAGGCGTATGTAGCCAGGACGAGGATGGTGAGGCGCACATGGAGACGCGGTCGTTTCACGTGGGCGAGGACAAGTTCAAACTTGAAGTGACCATGGTCGATACCGGTCGCGGCATTACGGTGACCGTGGGTTCAGCTGCGCCCGGGGCCGCTCACGTAGGCGCAACTGCCCAGGCGATTCCCCGGCCAGAACCAGGGCGTACGGCCACGGTAAGTATCCTTGCCGTTCCGTGCCATCGCGATGAGGTCCCCGCCCATGACATTGCCGCTCTGGTTGCCACTGAGCTCCGGGTGCCTGTGACTGCCACCTGCGGCATACACATAGACAACGCGACGGTAGATGACATTGCACGTCTCGTTGACACCGCGCACGAGGCCGCTCGTGCGGTGGTCGACCGTGCGAGGGCTATTGAGCGCGCACGGTGGGATGACGAGGACCAAGTGGTCGCGGTATCGCGCGCGGGCGATCCGATCGGTCCTGTGGATCGTATTGCCGCGCACGAAGGGGCGGGAATTTTACATCAGGCATTCTGCGTCTTCCTTGTCGAGGGCAAAGGGGACGCGGCGCGCCTCCTACTGTGTCGCCGTAGCCCTATGAAACGACTGTGGGGAGGCGTGCTGGCCGACAGCTGTGCCGGACACCCCAAACCCGCCGAGGGGCTACAGGAAGCTGCTGAGCGTCGACTGGTCGAGGAGCTTGGTGCCACGACAAGTCTCACACAGCTGGGCCATGTCATCTATCGGGAGGACCACGGCGACGGTCGATGCGAGTGTGAATGGTGCGCCGTTTTCGCGGGCCAAGCTCTCGAGGGGATGCGTGTCAACGAGGAAGAGGTCTCGGAGGTACGGCGCGTTTCGCTGTCCGAGATCGAAGGCTATCTGGCTGGTCACCCCGAGCAACTTGCACCTTGGACGCGACTTGCGCTTGAGAACGCGGACGTGCGTACGGGTCTACAGCGTTTCATCAGCGCTATCTAAATGCACCCGTCCGCCACAGGTGACGTTACGGTCCCACGTTTCCGCACCTTGGACGGCGTGCGAGATCATCTGGTAGCTGGCTTCCGCCCGGAGGTGTTCTTGCGTTCGGGTGGGGCACGGAGAGAGAGGAATCCCATGCAGCTCTCATATGCACATACCGGCATCCCGATTACGCATCAGCTGGGAGGCATGCGCTATGCACCTCCCATGAAGCTGTGGATCTCGGACCCCACCATCTCGCCCGACGGTATCGAGTACCTCTATTTTGAGGAGGGTTCGCCCGCGCCCTCGATGATGAAGACCCATACACATGTGGCCCTTTCGACCGATGACTTGGACGAGGCCGCCGCATGGTGCGATGAGGTCGTGCTCGGCCCGTTCGAAGATGAGCCACTGCCCGGCATGAAGCAGGACGTGCTCTTTGCTCGCAAAGACGACCTGCTTATTGAGTTCTGTTGCTCTCAATAGGCGTTGGATGCGCAGCTGTTGGGCGGTAGCTGTTAGGGGTGCGTCGCAAAAGTTACCGCGCTTATATGCCAAATAAAACACTTCAATCCCTGATTTTTGGCTAGAAAGCGCAACAAAGTTTTTTCAGATACACCAAACAGCATGGGGCTGCTAGTCGGCAACTAGGTGCGACTAGCAGCCGTTCGGGTTCGAGGTATCGTGCACTGTCGAAGCTTGGGTACGATAGGGGAGGCGGTTTATGCCGCCTCGTATCGGCCTGCATCGGCAAGGAGACCAGCTATATGAAGTCAAGACCAAGGCGCTGAGAACTTTCAGGAATCTTCAGTTTGGACCGTTGCACCTTGAGAACCGGATACCGGATGCTTTGACGGGTCCCTCCCCGGCCT
>NZ_NFJW01000020.1 GCF_002160065.1 Collinsella sp. An2
TGGCCTCCGTGAGGAAACCGAGGAGCTGAGGCGTTCCACGTCAATAAATGTCATGCGATAGAGGACGGTTCTCCCAGCTAGATACGGGAGAACCGTCCTTTTCTACTGCAAAAGTCAGGCTATACCCGATGCCTCGCCAGCAGGCAGCCTGGGCACGCGCGGTCAACATCAGGTTCCGCGTGGGCCCAGCGCGCGGGGCACCTCGAAACCGGCACCGACGCCCCGGCGGCTTTCCCATATGGAATCTCACCTTGACAAAAGAGCCGGCACTCGGGCGTGAACCTTCAAATCCTCGCTGTTCACCAGCACGCAAAAGCGCTATAGTGGCCTCGCACAGTTTCAGGGTTGGGTGAAATTCCCTACCGGCGGTAACTGGTCTCGCGTCGAACACATCACGCCAAACGCCAGAAGCCCGCGACCCGCGAAAGCGGCTGACCCGGTGAAAGTCCGGGGCCGACGGTACAGTCCGGATGGAAGAAACGGAGGCTTCTTCACATGAACACATCCATCAACACCAAGAAGATCGCACTGGCGGCACTCTTCACCGCGGCATCGCTGCTGCTGAGCTTTATCCAGATTCCCATCTTCCCGGCAGCGCCGTGGCTTATGTACGACCCTTCGGGCATCGTCTGCCTTATCGCCGCGCTCGCCTTCGGGCCCAAGCTGGGCGCCGCCGTCGCCATCATCTCCTGGCTGCCGCGTGTGTTCCTCGATCCGTTCGGCGCTCCCATGGGTATGGCGTCCACCTGCGCCTTCATCATTCCCGCAGCGCTCATCTACCTTCGCGGCAACCGCTCTCGCACCGCTTCGCTCGTAGGCATGATCGTAGGCGCCATCGTCTCGATCGTCGTGGCCTGCATCCTCAACCTCTTCGTGACGCCGCTCTATACCGCGGTGAGCATGATGGACGTCGTGGCCATGATCCTGCCGATCCTTCTTCCCTTCAACGCGCTCAAGATGGTCATCAACACGGTTGCCGGACAGGTTCTGCTGGCACCTTGCATGAACGCCCTGAAGGTTGAACGAGGTGACGCGTAGGCCCATGCCGTCCTTTCCGCACTCGACCGCACATACCGACGCGTCCCCTGTGTCCGACCGAGGGCCCGCACTGCGCGCCCGCACCAGCCGCCTTTCTGGCGACGGTGCGGGCGCGCCGCTCATCAGCCTGCGCGACGTCCATTTTGCATATCCTGGCGCCGTCGCCCCGGACGCGGCGCCAGCGAGTCCCGCGGCATCACAGGCGAGCGGATTCGTCGCGCGCGACGATACGGGCACAGACCACAACGATGGCCTTGAGGCCCTACGCGGCATCACACTCGACATCTGGCCCGGGGAGCACGTCTGCATCCTCGGCGGCAACGGCTCGGGAAAGTCGACCCTCGTCCAACTTATGAACGCTCTGCTGACGCCCACCTCGGGCACGGTCGAGGCGTTTGGCTATAACGCGGCAGACCCCGAAGGCGCCGCTCAGATTCGCCGCCGCGCCGCAATGGTCTTCCAGCATCCCGACGACCAGATGGTCACAAGCATCGTTGCCGACGACGTCGCCTTTGGCCCCGAGAATCTGGGCATACCCCAGCCCGAGATCGTACAGCGGGTCGATGCCGCCCTTGCAGCCGTCGACATGACCGAGCTTGCCCAGGCAGACCCTGCTGACCTCTCCGGCGGGCAGCGCCAGCGCGTCGCCATTGCCGGCGCGTTGGCCATGCAGCCGAAAGCCCTTTTGCTGGACGAGCCCTCGGCCATGTTGGACGCACAGGGGCATCGCGCGGTGCAGCGCATCGTCGAGCGACTCAACAGACGCGGCATCGCGATCGTGCACGTCACCCATTTCATGGACGATGCCCTTGCCGCCGACCGCGTCGTGGTGCTTGAGCGCGGCCGTATTGCCCTTGAAGGAACGCCGGATGATGTGTTTGCCCGACGCGACCTGGTGCGCTCGCTGGGCCTGGAACAACCGTTTACCTTGCAGCTTGCCGACCGGCTCGCCACGCACCTGCCCGGCCTGCCGCTCACCGGCAAGACCGACGCCCTTGCCGAAGCGATCGCACGCGCCGTGTTCCCACAGGGCGCCTCCTTACCCGGCACGGCCGACCGCGGAGCGCGGTCTGCCCGCGCCGAGGCAATGTCGAGCGACGATTCCTCGGCGCGGGCGGCTCACCCGAACGCCAGCGCGCCGAAAACCGCCCGGGACCGCCAAGATGATGCCATCGTCTTTGACCATGTGAGCTTTTCCTATGCCGACGACGCCAACCCGCGTAAGCGACGCCTATTTGGTCGCAAACGCTCGCAGCACGGTGTGCGACATGTGCCCCTCGCCCTCGACGATGTGTGCCTGACCGTCCCGCGCGGCTCACTCACTGCGCTCATCGGATGCACGGGCTCGGGCAAGTCGACCAGCGTTGAGCTCGCATGCGCGCTCAAGCTTCCGCGGTCGGGGCACGTCGTTGTCGGCGGCGTCGATACGTCGGACCTTGAACGACGCCACGAGCTACGCTCGCAGATAGGCTATGTGTCGCAGCTGCCCGAACGTCAGCTCTTTGCCGAAACGGTGCTGGACGACGTCGCCTTTGGCCCCCGGAACCTCCATCTCGATAGCGCCGAGGTCGATCGCCGCGTTCACGACGCGCTGACGGCCGTGGGCCTCGATCCAACGCCCGCGCTGTTGGGCCGCTCGCCGTTTGCGCTTTCCGGCGGCCAACAGCGCAGCGTCGCCATCGCCGGCGTGCTTGCCATGCAGACTCCGATGCTGGTGCTCGACGAGCCCATGGCAGGCCTCGACCCTGCCGGAAGAGCACGTATGCGCTCCCTTATCCAGACGCTTCGGGCCTCGGGGGTCACGCTGCTTATGGTCACCCACTCCATGGACGATGTCGCCGAACTTGCCGACCATGTCGTCGTCCTCGACCATGGCAAGGTCGTCGCAGAAGGCTCTCCTCGTCAGGTCTTTGAGCAAACGCCGTGCCCGGCGCCTGGGCTGCCGGCGCCCCTCGCCTTTACCAGAGCGCTCGCAGCGCACGGCGTCGCGCTGCACCCGGCCCCGCTTACCCTCGACGACCTTGTAACTGCGCTCACCAACCTATGCAAGGAGGTGTTCGACCATGGCGCTACGCGTTAGCATCGGCCAATACTACTCCGCGACCTCACCCATCCACTCCCTCGACCCTCGCGTGAAGCTCGTGCTTACCGTGGTGTTCATGGTGAGCTGCTTCTTTGTGGGAAATCTGCCCACCCTCGTGCTCGCCGGAGCGATTGTGGGACTCGCCATCGCGCTTGCCCATGTGCCGCTTGGAAGACTTTTGGCACAGATCAGGCCCATCGTCTTGTTCTTGGTGGTGACCTCGGTCATCAACCTCTTTTTTGTCCAGACGGGTGACCTTTTGGTCGCTGTCGGGCCCATACGCATCTTCACCGGGGGCGTCGAGGCCGCACTGCTCTACACGCTGCGGTTTTTCCTGCTGCTGCTTGCCGGCTCCCTGCTTATGCTCACCACCCAGCCCGTCGCCCTGACCGACGGAGCCGAGAAGCTGCTTGCCCCGCTGGAGCGCCTCGGTGCACCGGTGAGCCAGGTCACGCTCATCCTGTCCATCGCCCTGCGGTTTGTACCCACGCTTTCGCAGGAGGCGAAAAACATCGTGGCGGCCCAGACCGCCCGCGGAGCAGACCTGGAAAACAAGGGGGCGCTTGCCTATGTGCGCGCCTGCGTACCGCTGCTCGTCCCACTTTTCGCAAGTGCCCTGCGCCACGCCGAGAACCTGGGACGCGCCATGGACGCCCGCTGCTATACGGGAGGCGAAGGCCGCACACACTATCATGTGATGCGCCTCGATGCCCGTCATGACGGACTGGCGATCGGCGTCATGGCGCTCTACCTTGTAGCGCTCATCGCCCTGACCATATTGAGCTAGCTGCCGGCGGCCCGAACCTTCTTGCCCGGCACCGCCGGCCCTCTCCTCGCGCTACTGGCTTGCCAGGTTGATACCGCGGGCCCAGCCCCAACGGGGACTTACGGTGTCGCCGTAGTACGAAATCCAGCTGTCGAGGTTATTCGTGTTGATGTAGCCGATGTTCTCCATGATCTTGTTGTCGCCGATGTAGATGCCCACGTGACCATAGATACGGCCGGCGTAATTCTTGCTGTACGTGGACACTGCCACAATCATGCCCACCTGCAGGTCGGCCTTCTTGGAGCTCGTGCACCACCGGTTGTACATGTCGTTCGCGTTACCGCCGGGATAGCCAAACCCGGCGTTCTGGAATACGCGCGACACCCACGCGGCGCAGTAGTTCGCACCGGGCGAGGGGGTGTAGTAGCAGGAGTTCACGACGCGCTTCTGCGCCGCGCTCGCCGCGTTGTAGTCCTGGCCGCTGCCAGCTTCGGGGATGTTGGTAACACCGCCGCCGCTGCTCTGGCTAGCCTGCAGCGCCTCCTGACGCTTGCGCTCCGCCTCGGCCTCCGCCTCGGCCTGGGCCGCGGCGAGAATTTCGGCATCGCGCTGGGCCATGAGCTCTTTCACGTCATCGTCCAGGTCGCTGAGCACCTGCTGGACCTCGGCCTGCTTGGCCTGCATGTCCGAGAGCTGCTGAGCCTGCTGCTGCTGAAGCGTCTCGAGCTCGCTCTTCTGCTGCTCGAGCTCGCTCTTCTGCTGCTCGAGCTCTTCGCGCTGCTGCTCGAGCTCGGCCTGGATCTGCTGCACCTCATCAATGGCGCGCTGGTCGCTCTCGTTGATCTTGTCCAGATAGTAGGCGTTCGAGATAAGCTGGTCGAAGGACGTCGATGAGAGCAGCAGTGCAAGCGCCGTGTTGCCGCCATTTTTATAGTTGGAAGCAACGCGATTCGCCAGCTGGGATTGCTTTTTCTCGAGCTCTTCCTGCTTCTCGTCGATCTGGTCCTGAGTGTCTTCGATCTGCTCCTGCGTGGCGTCGATCTGGTCCTGGACGTCCTCGATCTGGGAGAGCGTCTGGCTCTGCTGCTTGCTCAGGCTTTCATACTGGTCGGCGATGTCGTCCAGCTGCTGCTTGACCTCGTTGTATTTCGTCTGTGCATCGGAAAGCGCATCGAGCGTCTCCTGGGTAGCCTGCGGCTCTGCCAGGGCACGCACCGGATTGCCCAAAAGCACCGCTGCGCCCACGGCGGCAAACAGCCCCTTCAGGGCATCGCGCCGAGAGACCTCGGCCTGATAAGCACATGCAAGGAATCCGTCTACGGCGTCGCGCTCCCGCTTGGGAGACCGCTGCTGGGGTGTGGTGTTGTGTGACATACGTGCTCCGTTTGATGTGTGTGTATATGTCGTCGCCCGACTGTCGTACGTATAAGGATACCGCACATCGTCCGCTGCGAAGCATTTTCCACAACCGGTTTGTACAAGCGGCGCCGGAGCGCCGGGAGCGGTCCTGTTTGCCAGCGGCCCGGCGCTGGTCCGTCTTCGGCGCGGCACCGGCTCGCCGTCTGCCCGGCGCTGGTCCGCCGTCGTACATCCCGGCACCGCCTCGCCGTCGGCCCGGCATTGTTAACCGCCGGCCCGCATGGCAGGGGCCAACATACCCGTGCGCTATACTTTTACGCGGTTTCAACCTCCCGAAAGGAGCTGCCCATGTCCGAAAAACTCGCTCCCGCCGACACCTGCGTCCTGGTGACTGGCGGTGCAGGCTTTATTGGCTCGCACACCGTTGTCGAGCTGCTGCAGCGCGGCTACCAGGTCGTCATCGTCGATGACCTCTCCAACTCCAGTCCGGTCGCCATCGACCGCATCAAGCAGATCGTTGGCGATGACGCCGCCAAGAACCTGACGTTCTATGAGGCGAACGTCCTCGACCGCGACGCCCTTGACAAGATCTTCGACACCCACAAGATCGACCGCGTCATTCATTTTGCCGGCTTCAAGGCGGTGGGAGAGTCCGTCCACAAGCCGCTCGAGTACTATCACAACAACATCGGCAGCACGCTGACGCTCTGCGACGTGATGCGCAACCACGACTGCAAGTCGATCATCTTCTCCAGCTCTTCGACGGTATATGGCGATCCGGACAACCCGCCCGTCACGGAGGCAGACCCCAAGAAGCCCGCCACCAACCCCTACGGCTGGACCAAGTGGATGATTGAGCAGATCCTCATGGACCTGCACACGGCCGACCCCGAGTGGAACGTCGTGCTGCTGCGTTACTTCAACCCCATCGGCGCTCATCCCTCGGGCCTCATCGGCGAGGACCCCAAGGGCATCCCCAACAACCTGGTGCCCTACGTGGCGCAGGTCGCCGTGGGCAAACGCGAGTGCATCAACGTCTTTGGCGACGACTACCCCACCCCCGACGGCACCGGCGTGCGCGATTACATCCACGTGGTCGACCTGGCTTGCGGCCACGTCTCGGCGCTTGAATGGATGAACGGCCGCTCCGAGGTGGGCATCTTTAACCTGGGGACCGGCAAGGGCTCCTCGGTGCTCGATGTGATTCACGCTTTCGAAAAGGCTTGCGGTAAGGAGCTGCCGTACAAGATTTGCCCGCGTCGCGACGGCGACATCGCAGCCAACTGGTGCGACGCCACGAAGGCCGAACAGGAGATGGGATGGACGGCCAAGTACGACATCGACGACATGTGCCGCGACTCGTGGAATTGGCAGTCTAAGAACCCCGACGGCTTCGCCACCAAGTAGCCACTGACCACCGGCCCGCCCGCCTCCCGCCATTTGCCATTGGGGACGGGTACATATGGCAGAACCCGCCTGGGCGATCGCGTATAGCCGGAAATGTTTCTAGTTCTGCCAAATGTACCCGTCCCCAATGGCTGCGTCCCCAATGGCAAATGGCGGGAGGCGGGCCCCGGCGGCGCGGCCCCGATGGCAAACCAGAAGAAAGGGCTTCTATGGCCAACGCCTTTGCAGAGTTCCTTGCCGAGCATCACGGCGACCTTGAGGACTACCTGGACTCGTTCTTCGGCGGGCAGACCGACCGCGCCGACCTTGAGCGCTATCTCTACGCGCCCCTGCGCGCCTTCTCAAGCAACGGCGGCAAACGCCACCGTCCGCTCATCTGCATGCTCGCCGCCAAAGCGGTCGGTGGAGACCCATCCCGCGCCCGGAGCGCAGCGGCGGCCATCGAGCACTTTCAGTCTGCAGCCCTCATCCACGACGACATTGCCGACAACGGCCAGCTACGCCGCGGCAGGCCCTGTCTGCACCTCACCGAGGGCACGGGGCCGGCTATCAATTGCGGCGACTATGCACTGACGCTGGTAACGGGAGCAGTGCTGGACGACGCCGAGCTCGAAGACGGCCAAAAGCTGCGTATCCTGAACGAGCTTGTAGCTATGATGCAACGCACCGTCGAGGGCCAGGCGCTCGATTTGGGCTGGGTGCGTGACGACCGCTTTGACCTCACGGTCGATGACTACCTCGCCATGGCCACTCTCAAGACCGCCCATTACTCGGGCGCCGTTCCGCTGGCATGCGGCGCCATCGCCGGCGGCGGCAGCAATGAACAGGTCGAAGCCCTCCGTTCCTTTGGGCTCAACACCGGACTGGCCTTCCAAATCCAAGACGACCTGCTGAACCTCGTTGGCGATGCGCACGACAAGGACCACCTGAGCGACATCACCGAGGGCAAGCGTACCCTTGTGGCCGTACACGCCCTCGCCCATGCGGACGCACCCGCCAAGGCCGAGCTCGAAGCCATCTTGCGTTCCGGTTCAAGCGACCCGAAGGTGCTCGACCGCGCCCTCACCCTATTCCGCGAGGCCGGTTCAATCGACTACGCCCATCGCTATGCGCTCGACCTTACCGCGCGCGCCAAGCAGATGCTCGATGCCGTGACGCTCGACGAAGGCTGCCGCGAGCTCTTCAAAAGCATGGCCGACTTCTTTGTGGAGCGTCTGCAATAAGAAACACGGCTGTCAGGACTGCCTCGAGCACCCGACACCTCGACGCCCGGTGGGCCACAATATGGCTCGCCGGGCGCTTCGGCAACAAGATCCTAGCGGCAGCGACGCTCCAGGACGCGATAGGCGATGCTGCCCAACACGAGCAATATGCCCGCCACAACAACGGCTATAACGGCCGCGGTATAATCCCCCGCGCCAAATGCGCTCGCCGCGATGGTCGACGTCACAATCGAGGGGATGCGCCCCAGCGTCGCGATGGCCAGCATGGCGGGGAAGCGCACGCCGATGAGCCCTGCGAAATAGGTCAGGAAGTCTTTGGGCGTTCCCGGAATAAGGAAGACGATGAGCATGACCAGCTCGACTTTGCGCGCATTTTGCAGCCACCCGAAACGCTCTAGATTCGACCGGTCAAAGAACAGCCCGACCACGCTCCATCCCCAGCGCCGCACGGCGCCGTAGATGATGCTCGAGCCCAGCGCGCTTGCCACCAGGCAAAGCGCCGTCCCCCCCCAAAAGCCGAACGCGTAGCCGCTCGCAAGCTCCACCGGCTCGCCGGGCAAGAACGCTAAGAAGATCTGCAGCATGCTGATGCCGACCATCACCAAACGGCTGAGCAGCGCATGCTCGTCAACGAACGCGTGGATCGCGTCGGCGTCCACCAACCACGCGTAGAGCCCGGGTAGGTAGCGCCAGCAGGCGGCTCCCAGCGCGGCAAGCACAATAACGGAGACCCCGATGACAATCGCACGACGGCGGGCAAGCGACGGCGGCTTTTCCGTCGAGGGCAGGCGGTTGGCATCGTTGCCCAAGGCACCCATCGTCGCCCCACCCATGGTCTCGTCGTGCATCATGATCGGTCCTTTCGCCCGGCCTTGCTGTCGGGCCCATCGTACAAAGCAAATTCCTATGTTCTGTCTACGCCCCG
Organism: Collinsella sp. An2; assembly: GCF_002160065.1. GTDB lineage: Bacteria > Actinomycetota > Coriobacteriia > Coriobacteriales > Coriobacteriaceae > Limicola. Next base: position 8,802 of record NZ_NFJW01000020.1, read on the forward strand.
CCGCCATAACGCAGCCTGGGCGCGGCCGCTGTTCGTCGCAGCGTCCGCGCCCAGTGTACGGTGCAGCCCGTTAATCGGGGCTAAAGGGGACATTAAGGTTTGCTTAGACCTGCTCTGCCGCATGATCCGACGCGTCGTCGCCCACCGCGAAGGTCGCCGTGACGACCGCTCCTCCCGCAGGCCCGTTGGCCAGCTCGACATCGCCGCCATGGAGGCGCGCAAGTGTCCGCGCGATATTGAGTCCCAGGCCAAAATGCTCGGCAGACTTGGCTTCGCTATAAAACGGGTCACATCCGCGATGGAGCGCCTCTCCGGTAAATCCGGGGCCATCGTCGGCGACCACTACGCGCAAGGTCCCCCTCAACGGCGCCGACGCATTGCCCTTGTCGCCGGCCTCGCCCGCGACCTCTCCGGACACGACGGCGGCGTGTGATGCATGGGAGGTGTTCTGCGCATCTAGCTCTACATCGATGTCCAGGCGCACCTTTCCGCGCGCATGGCCACACGCGTTGCTCATCAGGTTGCCGACGACCTCCTCGATCAACTGCCGGTCAAGCAGCAGCCGAACATCAGACGAGCCCGAATCGCACCATACCGAAGGCAGCTTGCCAAGAGTCACGTCGACCTCCACCTCCCTGCCGCAGCTTGCCGCCATCTCGGTTACCTGATGACGCAGGTCATCTACGAGTTCGCGCGCTGCACACACCTCCCGACGCACCGGCCGGTCCTCGAGCTTGGTGACCTTGCTCATGGACTGCGCATAGTCCTCAAGGCGACGAACCTGTGCCGATAAGGCGTCGAGCGTCTCGCGCGGCAGCTGCACGTCGCATGCATTGGCGGCCGCACCGTCTGGCACCGAGGCCTCAGCCGGTGAGCACCCAGCGGAATCCGCCCCGGGCGACACGCCGCTATCGGCAGAAGCGCTGCCCGCCCGCTCGGCGCGCAGGCGCGCCATCTCAAGCGTGCCCTTGAGAACGGTGACCGGCGTGCGCAGGTCGTGGGCAAAGGCGGCATTGAGCCTACGGCGATCCTCTGCAGTCCTCCAGAGGTCCGCCTGGGCATGCGCAAGAGACGACCGCATGTGCTCGAACGCCTCAGCAAGACGGCCAAACTCCCTACCCTGAACCGCGCCCACGGTAAAGTCCAGGTTCTGGGCTGCAATGCGGTCGGCCGCGCCATGCAGCGTGGCAAGCGGCGCCGACAAACGCTTGAGATAGAATCGCCGGAACAACACCACCGCCAGGATGCCGCATCCCACGAACGGCAGAATGACCGCCGCGAGACGCAGGCCAAACACCAACGGCTCGTTTTCCACCGTCATGCTCTTCGATACGTAATATGCGACATTCGAGACGACAAGATCCGGGCTGTTCTCGTCCACGCCATCGATTGCCGCGCTCACAGGCACGCGCGCCGCACGTTCCCGCGCATCGTAAGCTGCCAGGTCGTTTGGCGCAATGGGTTCGGGGTCATAGGGGTTGCCGTCCGCCGCAATGTAGTCGGCCTCCGTATAGTTGCCGCCCCAGTCAAGAATCGTAAGCGCCGGGTCGTCCCGCACCATATCCATTGTTGCGTAGACTACGCGCAGGCCATTCGACGCGTTGTAGGTTTCTTGCGAGAAGCCTTCGCCTGACTCCGTGGCACGCCCCGTACCTCCCCGCATGCCCAAGAAGACTGATCGGTCAAACTCGCCGCCCATATCGATCGACACCGCAGGAACGAGCTCGCCGTCGGCTGCATCGTAGACATACGGACCCGAATCGACCTCGACGCCGTCTCCAGCGGAATACATCGCGGCATCGTAGGCCTGCATGAACGCCTCCATGAGGACAAACATCACGAATGCAGACACGACCAGCCAGATGACGGAATAGCAGAAAAACGCACGCATAAGTGGCAGACCGCTCCACCACGTTCGCACCCGATCGATCAGACTGGATTCCACCCGACCCGTTGCTTCGTTATCCCTGCGCGCGCTCATGATCTGGCCTCCCATCGGTATCCAACGCCCCAGACCGTCTCGATGGGCGCCGCCTTAGCGCCCGCGTCTTGGAACTTCTTTCGAATACGCCGCACATGTTCGCGCACTATGGAGGGATCCCCCGTAGCATCCCAACCCCACACCTGCTCATAGATCTGCGCGCGGTCGTACACACGCCCCGCATGCTTGCTGAGCAGGGCGATGATGTCGAACTCGGTGCGCGTGAGGTCGAGTGTCACTTTGCCCTGCTCCGCGTACACAGCAACCGTGCGGGCAGCGTAGTCGATAGCGATGTCGCCAAACCTCAGCACCGTTGCATCCTGCACGTCTCCGCGGCGTTCTTCGCGCGCCAGATGCGCCTTCACGCGGCTGCCCAGCACCTTAAGAGAAAACGGCTTCAGCACATAGTCATCGGCACCTGCCGCAAACCCGTCCAGCTGGTCGGCGTCTTCAACGCGCGCCGTGAGAAATATGATGGGGCATCCCAGGCTTTCGCGAATGCGCCGACAGAGCTCGAAGCCGTCCATGCCCGGCATGTTCACATCCAGAAGCGCAAGGTCGATTCTTTCACCACTTGCCAGCGACATCTCCACCGCCTGCAGAGCCGAACCGGCGTTGAGCGCGCATACGGTCTCGTAGCCCTCCATGCGAAAAAAATCGTCCAGCATGTGCACGATCGCGGACTCGTCATCCACGATCAGTAAGCGCTTGGTCTGCTGCATCGACCCACCGTGCCCTCCATCTTGCCGAGCCTCTATTACCGCCCCACGCTCGAGCGAGCGCCGCGTGAGCCTATCATGGCAGACCTTTATCAACATTGTTCCTACGTAGATGCGCTTTCCGACATCAGGCCGGCAGCCTCCGGCCTCTCTGGTGCCCTGAGCCATGAAGGAGGGCAGCCCGGCGCGTCGCATGTCCGAGATTGCAAAACCGACTCTCGGCGGGCCATATTCCTCACGGGCGATCGAAGTCCTTGATTTTGCCGTTTTGGACCTCTAAAACGTCCAAATCTAGGACCTCGTCCGAGACTTGAACAAGCGGCCGCGCATCGCCCTCGCATGGCTCGACGCAGAAGGGCGCTAGAGACGCTGCGGACGCGATTCAACGAGAGTTCTCCGCAAAGTTTTGCGGCAATTTTGCGGCATCACATTGCGGCATATCAAACAAAAGAAAGCAGGCCAGACCGCTAACCGTGTCTGACCTGCTGTTTTGTATGGCTGGGGCAGAGGGATTCGAACCCCCGTAACCGGCACCAAAAACCGGGGTCCTGCCGCTGGACGATGCCCCAAGATGACAGCGCCGAGGCCGCGCCTCAACGCGATTCAACAAAGTGTACCTAATCGCTCAACGCATCGCAAACGCCGTCAAGCAGCATCACGGCAAGCCCCTGTGCATCACTCGACGTGAAGGAGCCATACTGCGTCATGCCCGTCAGCTCGATGCGCAGGTGCGCCGGTCGCGACGTGGACGCGACAAGCGCCGTACGGATTCGCTGAGCAACGTTCACGCAGTCCACCAGGACGATCGTCGCGCGCGGAGAGGCGTCGTCGGGAAGCCCCTCGCTTGCGATCTCCAACACGAGGTCGACATCATCGGGTGCCTCGCTGTCACAGAGCTGCATGCCGCTATTCTCCGTGGTCGCCGAGGCGATATTCCACATGCGCGACGCCACATTGCGCGCAATGGGATCTTCGCCCACCACAGCAATCTGATACCGCTCGAGCACGCTGGCAGCACGGGCGAATCCAGTGCGAAGCTCGGCTTCGCTCACCGAAGGCTTGCCCTCCCACACATGACGCAAGCGATCGATATAGCTAAACGTGTCGCTAAAAGCCATACCGTCGGCGAAGAGACCCACGTTTTCTTGGAACTGCTGCAAGGCCGCCTCGGTGTGCGGACCAAAATATCCATCCGCCTCCCCGCACGAGAACCCCAGCGCGTTCAAAGCATGCTGCAGCTCCAACACGTCGGACCCATGGAAATTGGGCAGCCGGAGATAGAGCGTTCGGTCTCCAAGACGATACGAGGCGTCAACGAGCTTGCTCCAGCACGTCATGTCCACCGTGTCATCCCCCGCTAGACCGTTATCTACGCGAAACGCACGGACAGAAGAGCTCGTCGATGGACCAAACAGCTGGTCGCGCAGCTCGTCCTCGTCGATCGTATAACCCAACATGGTCAGGCGCGCCTGCACGTCCTCTACAGCAGGGCCTTGCATGCCTGCAACGATTGGCTCCATGCGGCTTCCTCCCCCTATAACAAGTGCGCCGCGATTCCCTCTTGGTACTTGCAGCGACGCCCTCGACATCACATATACGTCTATAGTCTAGCAAGACGCCGGTATACACGAACCCCAGGGTCCGCATACGTCCTGGTGACCCAAAAAAGATTCCATGTTCCAAGGCGCAAGTTCCGAAGCGAGCTCGGGCCATCGGCAACGCCCGTTGCGCCCACAGCCCTCTACCCGCCGGACGCAAAGGCACGTCACCAGCCCGGGGAATGTGTACAACCGAGCGATCCTCAAGCCGGGGGGACCTCAAGCCCGGGGATTCTTATAGCCCGGACCGCCCTTCTCCGTGCCACAGCGCCCCCTTGCGGAGGCTCGAAACAACAAAATTCGGTTTTATGCAGTTCATTTGAGAATTGCCGGGTAGACCAGCATTGCAAACCTCTGTGACCAGGAGTTTTGTTGCCAAGAAAGCGGGGGCTACTCGGAGGTTTCAACATGAACTGCATAAATCCGAATCGAATTGCACCAAAGGGGCATCCACCACCCACATGGACACCGCCGCGTCCTCTTGAGAACCCAGGGCACAAGAACGACAGACGCTATCGGCGGCATCTGGGCAGCGGCGAGGGAGCACGCCACGTCTGAAACGGCGTCGCCCCGGCTGGCACATGCCAGCCGGGGCGAAACGCGCTTTTACATCAAATTGTACGGTGCTGCTGAGACCGCCGAGCAGCGCTCCTGCCAGCAGACACCTGAAAGCACCCTGGCAACACGCCGAGCGTTAGCCGCGTGCCTCGACGCCATCGGAGGGAGCCTCGACGGGGTCGCCGTGGCCATAGTGAGCGCGGCCCATCTGGGTCCACTCGGGCTCCTCGTCGGGAAGCGAGCCCGCCTTCTTGGTGAAGAGCTCACGCAGGCAGTGGTACGCCACGAAGATGCCCAGGATCACGATGAGAATCGCGAAAACAAGCTGCAGGCCGGAAGTAGCGATGACGGCCATGCCACCCGCAGCAAGCGCGTTCACGCAGCCGATGATGCTCTGCACGAGCGAGGTGAACGTGCACACGAGCAGGAACGCCACGGGCACATAGAGCATGAAGCCCTTGCGGCCGGTGCACTTGCAGAACACGGCCAGCGCGATCATGGTCATACCACCGAGCAGCTGGTTGGATGCACCGAAGAGCGGCCAGATGTTGTTGTAGCCACCGAAGGCCAGAGCGAAGCCGAGCACCAGGGTCACGACGGTAGAAACCCAGGTATTGGAGAAGAAGCGAGCTGCGCCGGTCGTCTCGGCGGACGCGTCCTCTGCGGCGTCGTTGCCCTTAGCGAAGAACTCCTGGAACGAAAGGCGGCCGATACGTGCCACCGCGTCGACAGACGTGAGGGCCAGAGCGGAAACGCACATGGTCATGAACACCGTGGCCAGCGTGCCGTCCACGCCAAAGGCCGTCATACCGCGGGCAACGCCCTGCGAGAAGATCTGGAACGGCGTGCCCACTGCGGCACCCGCGGCACCCGACGTGTTGATGTCGGAGAACATGATGGCGGCGACAACAATGGCCAGCACACCCACGAAGGACTCAAGCACCATGGCGCCGTAGCCCACCGGGAGCATGTCCTGCTCCTTCGAGACCTGCTTAGACGAGGTGTTGGTAGAAACCAGGCTGTGGAAGCCGGAAAGCGCGCCGCATGCGACGGAGACAAACAGCAGCGGGAACAGATAGCTGCCCTTCGACGCCAGCGCCGAGATGTCGGCAACCATCGGCGCGGTCATCGTGGCCTCACCGTCGATGCCCAGGACAAAAACACCCACCACGGCGCACACGATCATGACGATCATCATGATGCTCGTGAGGTAGTCACGCGGCTGCTTGAGGGTCTGGATGGGCATGGCCGCAGCAAAGAGCAGGTACACGGCGATAACGGCAAACCAGCCGTACTTGTTGAGATAGACCGGGAACTGCATGCCGACGGCGAACATGAGCACGAAGAGAACCACGGCGAGCAGCAGCTCTTTCCAGCCCGAAAGGCCGAACTTGCGGTTGATCCATCCAAAGGCGATGGCCACAAAGGTGAAGAGGATCGAGATGGTACCAGCGGTGCCGCCCGCATAGGACGCAGCCGCGTCAACGGCGCCGGAGGCGTCGAACGTCGCCTGGAAGGTGCCGGCGACCATGTCGACGAAGGCCGCGATGACGATGATCGTGAAGAGCCAGCTGAACAGCAAGAAGAGCTTGCGGCCCGTGTGGCCGATGTACTTCTCGATGAGCTGGGCGAGCGACTTGCCGTTGTTCTTCACGCTTGCATAGAGCGCTCCGAAGTCATGCACGGCACCGAAGAAGATGCCGCCCACGAGCACCCACAGCAGCACGGGCAGCCAGCCAAACATCATGGCGGCGATGGTGCCGGTCACAGGGCCAGCGCCGCAAATCGAACTAAACTGGTGTGAGAACGCGGTAAAGCAGGACGCCGGCGAGAAGTTCTTGCCGTCCTCCATGCGCTTGGCAGGCGTCAATGCATCGCGGTCGACGCCCCAGGTCTTGGCCAGCCAGCGGCCATATACCAGGTAGCCCGCGGCGAGAACCACCGCCGCAACCACCACGATTACCATACCGTTCATAAACATCCCTTTCCGAACAACACGAAGATGATTCGTCCGCCCGAACGGCGCCCTAAAAACAAAACGAGGGCCGTCGCTCAACGTCGACGGCCCTCGTCATATCCTCGATCATGGACCGCCCGCTATCAACGCGGGCGGCGCTACCGGCTACCCGCGCTTGATAATAATCTCGCTCGAAATAATCGATAGCAGCGTCATGTCGTGGCTCCCTGTTGTTCAACCGTTGCGATGCGACCAAAGCCGCACCCCCTGTAAAACCATCAGGCATTGTGAGACTTTAGCGTGATAAAGTCAACTTTGTTACCACTTTGTTGCATCTCGCGCTGCCACACCCCAAACGCCAGCGACGGTAGATGGGTTTTCTTGCCGCGGCCCATCGACCCCATGGGTCGACGAGACCGCGGCAAATCGAACCGTCCCAGCAGCGCCCCTACAGCGTCATGTTGGGGTCGGCGTCGATATCCAGGGGCGCGAAATCGCTTTCGGCGAATTTGCGGCGTGCGACCTCTGCGATCATGGCCGCGTTGTCAGTGCAGGCGTTCTGCGGCGGAACCGTCACGCGAATTCCCTGGCGTCCGAGCTTCTTGATCATCATCTGTCGCAGGTGCGGGTTGGCGGCCACGCCTCCTCCGATGCAGTATTCGCGCGCTCCGGTCTCACGCAGCGCGTTGCGAGCCTTCTTGTACTGCACGTCAAATACAGCAGCCTCGAACGACGCCGCTAGATCTGGCAGATGGATGGTCCTTCCCGCCGCGGTTTCCTGCTCGATATAGGTGACCACGGCAGTCTTGAGGCCGGAAAGCGAGAAGCGATAGTCTCCCTTGCGATTGAGCGCACGAGGAAACTCGATCGCATGCGGGTCGCCCGTCTCCGCCAGACGCGAAATGATGGGTCCGCCGGGGTATCCGAGCCCCAAGGCCTTTGCGACCTTGTCGAACGCCTCGCCGACCGCATCGTCAAGCGTCTCGCCCATGACCTCATAGTCGCCCCACGCCTTGACGTGGACCAACATGGTGTGGCCGCCGGACACAAGCGTAAAGATAAACGGCGGCTTTAGGTCGGGCGTCGTAAGCAGGTTGGCGTAGAGGTGCCCCTCAAGATGGTTCACCGCAATGAGCGGGATATCGGCCGCATACGCAAACCCCTTTGCAAAGGCCACGCCGACGACGAGCGCCCCTACAAGGCCAGGCCCCTGCGTCACGCCCACAGCCGCAAGCTCGGAGGGCTCAAGCGTCCCGCCATCAAGGCCCAGCGCTTCCGTCGCCTCTTCAAGAGCCGCATCGACCACGCCCACGATAACCTCGACGTGCTTGCGCGAGGCGATCTCGGGAACCACCCCGCCGAACCGCGCGTGGAAGTCGATCTGGGTCGAGACCTGGTTGGCTAGCAGCCTGCCCTCGCCATCGATGATGGCAACAGCGGTCTCGTCACACGAACTCTCAATCGCCATCACCAGGTTGAGGCTGGCTAGACGCGCGCGTTCGTCATCGGTGCGACGCACAGAAGGAAGCGGCCACGGCCTTACGGACGCCGCGGTCGGCTCGGGCGAGGCGGCGTCTACGGGAAGAACAAGCGGCAGCTTCGCCGTCATTACAAGCGCATCATTGCCCGCGCCGTAATATCCCCGGCGCACGCCCGCCTGGGAGAATCCCAGCGAGTCATATAGGGCCTGAGCGCCGTCGTTTGAAGCCTCCACCTCAAGCGAAGCAGTGGTGCAGCCCAGCATCTGAGCGTCATAGCTCACGTGCGAGAGCAGCTTGCGTGCAATGCCCTCGCGCCGGCGCTCAGGCGCCACGGCGACATCGAGCACCTGCAGGTCATGCTCGACCATCATACCGCCCGCAATGCCCACCAGCTCGCCATCATCATGGGCGACCCACCACGATCGCGGCACGGCCGCATCCTGGCCGAACTCGGAAAGAAACTGAGCCGGCGACCAGGCGTTGTGGCCCATGCCGTCAAAGCAGCGCGCCTCCAGCGCCGAGGCGGCCTCGGCGTCTGCTGGCCCCATGGGGCGAAACTGCAGGTGCCGGCCTGCAAGCTCGTCTGCGACACCGGTCACAGCGCTCGATGGGCTCTGCGCAAGCCCCAGCCGCTTCCGCTCGTTTTCTTCGGCATCCGAAAGCCGCGTATAGATGGGAAGCACCGATGCCGGATCCCCAGAGGCGGCATCCGCACCGTCCGTGGCGCGCGATGCCGCCCACGCCAGCAGCAAGCCCTCGCCACTCGGCCACCACAGGGCACGGTCGAGCGCCTTGTCCATAAGGCCTGCCGCCTCAAACAGGCGCCCGTGGCGCACCAGGCCGTCGCCTGTAAGCTGCAAATCATCGGCGTTCGGCAACTTCCGCCACTCCTCGACTGCGTCGGCTGCCTTAACGACGCGCTCGCGGTCAAAGAGTCGAGAGGCGCCTTCGTCGTCCAGGCTGTAGAGCGCCGGATACACCTCGCCTCGCATCGCGTCCGCCGCGACCCCCAGCAGCCCGCGAACACCGACCCGCCATGCAGTCCACGCCGCAGCATCGAGCGTCGACACCCCATAGAGCGGCAGGTTAGCGCCGCGTGCCAGGCCCTTCGCCGTCGAGATGCCGATGCGCACGCCCGTAAACGAACCCGGGCCCCTGCCGACCAGCACCACGTCGACATCATGCATGGACAGCTGGGCATCGTCGAGCGCGCGATCGAGCGTTGTCACCAACTCGACGTTGGCATGGCGACGGCACAGGTGGTCCCCCGACGCCAGCAGCTCGACGGCGGCATGACACGCCGCACCGCCATCGGGTCCATTCATCCGCCCAACAGCGCAAGCAAGCATGTCGGTCGACGTGTCGATCGCCACGGCCAACATGCCCGGCGCAGCATCGATGCGCGCCCTGTCCTTCATACAGCCTCCCAGCATTACCTGTTCTATCTCAAGCCCCACCCATCACACACGATGTGCTCAGGCTCGCTATGCCTCTTGTTCGAGCTCTGCCTTCACGGCTCGATCGATCTGCGCAGCAAGCTCTTGGGCTCGCTCGCCATGCGGCTCGAGCACAATCGTTCGCTCATCCGGTGCATCCGCTACGCGCGAGATCACCACCGAGAGGTATTCGTCGGTCAGCTCGTCTTGAAACTGCTCTCCCCATTCAAGCATGCAGACGCCCTCGTAACCCAAGACATCATAGATGCCGGTATCCTCAAGCTCGTACGCATGCTCCAGCCGATACAGGTCGAAGTGAAACAGAGGAATCCTTCCGCCGTCATGGACGGCCATCAGGGCGAACGTGGGACTGGTGACGGGATGCTCATCCCCCAGCCCGCGCGCCACACCCTTGGTAAGATGCGTCTTGCCCACGCCGAGCCCGCCCGTCAGGATGAGGACATCCCCCTCGGCGAGCTCATCTGCCATGAGCTCTCCCAGGCGCTCCGTATCCTGTTGGCATTGGCTGCGATAGGCACCCAACCCCTCACGTCGCAGACCCATGTCTATTCTCCTGCCGTAGGCAAGGCATCGGATTCCTGTGCGACGGGGCCCTGCGCTGACGGCACCGGCGCGGCAGGATGACGCTCAAGATAGTCGCCCAGCATGCGGAAATCGTCCTCGAGCAGCTTCTGCCACGCGGGATTCCTAAGAGCGGCCGCGGGATGGAACGTCGGCATCACGATGAAATGACCCATCTGATGGAGCCTGCCGCGCAGGCGCGTGATGCCCACTTCGGTCTTGAGCACGAAGTGCGTCGCAGGATTGCCCATCGTCACGATAACGTCGGGCCAGATGCTACGAATCTGCTCGCGGAGAAACGGCGCGCACGCAAGCACCTCATCGGCCTTGGGGTCGCGGTTTCCTGGCGGGCGGCACTTCAAGACGTTTGCGATATAAATCTCTTCACGCGTCAGCCCTGCGAGCGACAGGATGCTGTTGAGATTCTCGCCTGCGCGCCCCACAAACGGCTCACCCTGCAGGTCTTCGTTTCTGCCCGGAGCCTCGCCCACGAACATGACGCGCGCACGCGGGTCACCCACACCGAAGACGATGTTCGTACGCGTCTGGCACAGCTCGCATAGCCGGCAGTCACCCAGCACCGCGCGAATCTCATCCAAACGCACCTCGCGAGGCGCTTGATGGGTATGCCCCGGAATATGCATGACGCCCATGACGCCTCCTTATCGATAGACCTTTTCCAGCCGCATGCCAAAACCACATGCCACCTCGTAGTTGATAGTGCCGCGCAGCTTTGCCATCTCGTCCATGGTAATCTGCTCGTCACCATCGCGGCCGATGATGACCATCTCGTCTCCGTACTCGGCCTCGCGAATCTGGTGAATCGGCGTCTGCTGGATGGCAACCATGCATTGATCCATGCAGATATTCCCTACCTGTCGGATACGCTCGCCGCGATAGAGGACATCCATACGATTCGAAAGGGTGCGGGAAAGACCGTCGGCATACCCCAGCGGCAGCGTGCAGATCTGAACGGCGGTTCGCGGAACGCGGTAGGTGAATCCGTATCCCACGCCCTCGCCCATGGCAGGACGCGTCGTACGCGTCACCCGCGCCTTCACGCTCATAACTGGTTCGAGGTCCATGAGCGGGCGCGTCGCGTCACACGGCTGAAGGCCGTACAGGCCAATGCCCGCCCTGATCATGTCGTTATGGGACGAAGGGTCGAGGATCGACGCAGGCGTGTTGTCGCAATGCACGATGCCGCATTCCATGCCAGCATCCCGCAGCGCCGCCACCGCCTCGTCGAAGCGTCGACGCTGCAGCTTATAATCCCAGCCGTCGATGTCGTCGGCCGTAGCGAAGTGCGTGAATACGCCGTCGCACGCTATACCTCGATGAAAGTCGATGCTGCGGCGAAAATCGAGCACCTGGGTGTAGTGCACGCCGATGCGGTTCATGCCGGTCTCGATTGCCAGGTGATACTTGCCCACCGTTCCCATTTGAACAGCGCATTCACCATAGGCGAGAGCGAAGTCCGACGTATAGATCGACGGCATGATGCGATGCTCAAGCAGCAGCGGAATGGCGTCGAGAGGCGGCTCGCTCAAGATCAAGATAGGGGCGGTGATACCGCCGTCGCGCAGGCGAACTCCCTCGTCGACGGTCGCGACGGCAAACATGTCGGCACCGGTAGACTGCATGACCTTGGCACATTCCACCGCACCATGCCCATAGGCATCGGCTTTGACCACGCAGCAGAGCTTCTGCCCCGGCTTGAGCAAACTCTTGAACGCGCGCGTATTGCGTCGAAGCGCGCCGCGGTCGATCTCGACCCATGCCCATCGTGTCAAGGGATGGCGACTCGTGGCTGCCATGTCTCTACTCCTCCTCACCGTTGAGCAGGCCGAGACTACGAAGGGCCTCGTCGCCGGCAAGATGCATCGCCGGGCCAATAAAATCGATAAGATCGGTTGCCATGACGCTCTTCTCGCCATACTCTTCCGCCGCAGCAAAGCCGGTATACGAATGGATGGCCACCGCATACGATGCGAGAAGCTCCCAGATATCCACCTGATCGGCCCACAGGGCAGTCGACCCAGCCAAGATGCCGGCGAGCACATCGCCCGAGCCCGCCGTGGCAAGCGAGGCGGGGCCAGACATGGGAAACAGCACCTTTTCAACGCCGACGACGGCGGTCGTCGGGCCCTTGGCAATCACAACGAGGTTGTCAGAGCCTGCAGCCCACACCAGCTTCTGCGCGGCATCGATTGCCGATACCAAATCGTTCACCTCGTCGCCACCCACCAGGCGAGAAAGCTCGCGATAATGGGGCGTGAGCATAAGCGGCGCCTCGCGCCGATACATCTCGGGCGTCTTATCAATGCCGCCGATCGATGCCTTGGCGAGACAGTTCAGCGCATCTGCATCCAGGATGAGCGGCACATCGAGCTCGAGCAGACCCAAGGCGACATCCATGCTGCCGGCGGAAACCGTCATGCCGGGACCGCACACAACGCAGCTGTATTTCTGCGCAAGCTCGCAGACCGCGTTCCGCGCAGCCGCGCCAAAAGACCCGCGGGAGTCATAGGGAATGCCAAAAACAGGGATGGAGGGCAGCGCAAGCCGGATAAGGTTGGCGCATGGCTCAGGAGCGGCAACGGCGACGTAACCGGCGCCGGCGCGAGCGGCGGCCTTGGCAGCCATAATCGCAGCTCCGGGATACTGGGTAGAACCGCCCACCACAAGAACCGAGCCGCGAGAATATTTGTCGACATTTGCCGGAAGATGCTGGAGATAGTCGACGATGTCTACCGGCTCGACGATCTCGGCAGCATGATCGACATCATCAATGACCTCGTCCATCTTTTCATACAGCTCGCCGCATACCAGCTCGCCAACATACTCAGGGCCATCGCCACTATACAGCCCGATCTTGGGAGCCAACATGGTAACGGTACGATCGGCACGAATGCAGTCATCTTCAACGCGCCCCGTACGAGCATCGAGACCTGAAGGAACGTCAACGGAAACCACCGTCGGCGCGGCCTCGTTGACCGTACGAATCCAAATCGAGAAGGGTGTACGCAGCGCCCCATGAAAGCCCGTGCCAAGAATAGCGTCCACAACAACATCGGCTTGTTCAAGCAAGCCAGCAAGCTCATCGCGCGAGGGTCCAACATACATGGAGACATCGCGACCCGCCGTCCTGCGCGCAACATGACGGGCAAGAACGGCAGGGATTTCATCCGGCTCAACCGGAGTCACCACATCAACCGAAACGCCCTTTTGCGAAAGAACGTCAGCAGCAACCCATCCATCGCCACCATTGTTGCCAAAACCTGTAAGAATTAGAGCACGCTGCGGCTTAAGACGCATGACCTCCTGAGCCACAAACTCTCCGGCAAGCTCCATGAGCTCGGCTTTCGAGGTGCCTTCTTTTTCGATGATGTCTTCGAGCCGAGTGACCTCGTCAGTGCTCAGAACCGGTTTCATCGTCACCCCTAACCGTCGCATCTTCCTGAGATGCAGCATCAGTGAACAGTCCATCGTCTTGCGCGCGTTCTAGCTCATCAAGGACTACACGCGCCTCGCGAAAAGATTGAGCTATACGCGCCCGTTCGTCAACCGCCTGTTCTTTCGGTTTAGGACGATCATCCTGCGTGATAGCCATCGCGTTAGCCACAGCCAGCCCGCTGGTAAGAGATAAGGAAAGCGCAACCTCTACCACACCAGCTTCCCGTGCGGCCGTCAGCGCCCCGCCGGAAAGAACAGCACAGGGCTTTCCACGGGCGTCACGTGACACAGATACGTCTTTCCGCCCAATGCCAGGTCCAAAACCCGCACCCAAGGCCTTTAGAACGGCTTCCCGTGCAGCAAAACGACAGGCATAATGCGCCGCTGGACGCGAAGTGGATTCGCAATATTCACGTTCTTCATCGGTAAAAACTCGTTGCGCAAACGAGGGAGTGCGCTGAAGGATTGCCTCCATACGCGGAATTTCAACGATATCGACACCGATGCCCGCTTGTGCCACAAGAACACCTCCGGTCAGGTCGTACGTGGTCGGATAAACAGTCATACCGACTTATTGTACCGCGTAGACCTCGAGGCGTCCCCCGCCCCGCGCGTACCGGAAATAGACACAGGCCTAGATACAGAAGAGGGGGGAGGGGCTGGAAAGCCCCTCCCCCCTGCGCGGGCCTCGCGGGCCCTGCGCCGCCCGACGGCCAGCGGCGCCCTGCCCTCCCACGGGCTGTCCCCGCAGTACTCTCGGCGCGAGGGGGCTTAGCTTCCGGGTTCGGAACGGGACCGGGCGTGTCCCCCCTGCCATGGCCGCTGGCCGCCGGGCGGCGCCCGCCGGCGAGTGATCCCCGGGGGCGTCCCCCCGCGTGCCCTGAGGGCCGCACAGCGCTCGAAGGGTTTCCCGGACACGTCGGAGAGCGGCATGGACCGAGCGGGCGCCTGTCGCGGCGCCGCGCGGGACGCGGCCTGAAGAGAGCTCGGGCGATCAGCACCGCTCGGCTGAGGACGTCGCCGTCCTTGCACCTGCGGCCTGTCCACCGGGTGTTCTACCCGGGCCCTTACCGAAGGGGGAACTGATCTCGGGAACGGCTTCCCGCTTAGATGCCTTCAGCGGTTATCCGTGCCGGACGCGGCTACCGGGCGATGCCGTCGGTCGACAACCCGTGCACCGGAGGTCCGTCCACCCCGGTCCTCTCGTACTGGGGGCAGCCTCCCTCGATTCCCCTGCGCCCGCGGAGGATAGGGACCGAACTGTCTCACGACGTTCTGAACCCAGCTCGCGTACCGCTTTAAACGGCGAACAGCCGTACCCTTGGGACCTGCTCCAGCCCCAGGATGCGATGAGCCGACATCGAGGTGCCAAACCTTGCCGTCGATGTGGACTCTTGGGCAAGATCAGCCTGTTATCCCCGGAGTACCTTTTATCCGTTGAGCGACGGCCCACCCACGTGGGGCCGCCGGATCACTAGAGCCTGCTTTCGCACCTGCTCGACTCGTGGGTCTCGCAGTCAAGCCCGCTTGCGCTCTTGCACTCTCGAGGGCGGTTGCCGACCGCCCCGAGCGGACCTTCGCGCGCCTCCGTTACCCTTTAGGAGGCGACCGCCCCAGTCAAACTGCCCGCCTGGCACGGTCCCCCCGCCGGCTCACGGCCGGGGGTTAGGACGCCGGACGGGAGAGGGTGGTATTCCAAGGGCGGCTCCGGAGGGGCTGGCGCCCCGCCATCACGGCCTCCCACCTATCCTCTACACTCCCGACCAGCGGCCAATGCCAAGCTGCAGTGAAGGTTCACGGGGTCTTTCCGTCCTTCCGCGGGTAGGTCGCATCTTCACGACCAGTGCAATTTCACCGGGTCCGTGGTCGAGACAGCGCCCAAGTCGTTGCGCCTTTCGTGCAGGTCGGAACTTACCCGACAAGGAATTTCGCTACCTTAGGACCGTTATAGTTACGGCCGCCGTTTACCGGGGCTTGGCTTCGGAGCTTCGGGCGAACCCTAACCCCTCCGCGTGACCTTCCGGCACCGGGCAGGCGTCAGACCCTATACGTCGCCTTGCGGCTTCTGCAGAGTCCTGTGTTTTTGGTAAACAGTCGCTTGGGCCTCTTCACTGCGGCCGGCCTCCGCTCCGGGGGCATGCCCCTTCACGTACGCGCCGGCACCCCTTCTCCCTAGGTTACGGGGCCATTGTGCCGAGTTCCTTGACCACGGTTGACCCGATCGCCTCGGTATGTTCTACCCACCCACCTGTGTCGGTTTGCGGTACGGGCGCGCGCGGACCTGCCTAGCGGCTTTTCTAGGGACCACGGGCTCACTCGCTTCGCCTAATCGCTTCGTCCGGGGCCTCGCCCTCGCGCGGGGGGGACTTCCCTCCCCCGCGGGCCGCACCCCATCACCGGGACGTCCAGAACCCGGCCGAGCCACCCCCATCCGTCGCCGCGTCGGTCATAGCGGTCCGCGCGCGGTGCAGGAATGTCGACCTGCTGCGCGTCGGCTACGCCTGCCGGCCTCGCCTTAGCCCCCGACTGACCCTGGGGGGATTAGCCTCGCCCAGGAAACCTCGGGTTCACGGCGGAGGAGTTTCTCGCTCCTCTCTCGCTACTCATGCCAGCATTCTCACTCCCGCGCGGTCCACCGGAGGTCGCCCTCCGGCTTCGCCCCCCGCGGGAAGCTCCCCTACCGCACGCTCTCGCGTGCCCGCCGCTTCGGCGCCATGCTTAGCCCCGTGTATTGTCGGCGCGCGTCCACTCGGCCAGTGAGCTGTTACGCACTCTTTGAAGGGGTGGCTGCTTCTAAGCCAACCTCCTGGCTGTCTGGGCGGACGCACATCCTTTGCCACTCAGCATGGACTTGGGGGCCTTGGCGGGCGGTCTGGGCTGTTTCCCTCTCGAGCACACAGCTTAGCCCACATGCTCTGACTGCCGGCCTCTGGTCCGACGGCATTCGGAGTTCGGTCGGGATCGGTAGGCGGCGAAGCCCCCTCACCCGTCCGGTGCTCTACCTCCGCCGGAGAACGGCCGACGCTAGCCCTAAAGCTATTTCGGGGAGAACGAGATATCTCCGGGTTTGATAGGCCTTTCACCCCTATCCCCAGGTCATCGGGGCCCTTTTCAACGGACTGCCGTTCGGCCCTCCACGGGGTCTTACCCCCGCTTCAGCCTGCCCAGGGATAGCTCACCCGGCTTCGCGCCCGCGGCGCGGGACTCAATCGCCCTGTTAGGACTCGCTCTCGCTACGGCTCGCTTCCAAGCTTAACCTCGCCCCGCGCCAGCGACTCGCTGGCTCATTCTACAAAAGGCACGCCGTCACACCGCATAGGTGCTCCGACTGCTCGTGGGCGCACGGTTTCAGGTGCTGTTTCACTCCCCTCCCGGGGTGCTTTTCACCTTTCCCTCGCGGTACTGGTACGCTATCGGTCACAGGAGAGTGTTCAGGCTTGGATGGTGGTCCACCCAGGTTCGGACCGGGTTTCACGTGCCCGGCCCTACTCGGGACCGGCTCCGGGTCCGCGCGATGGGGTGCGCCTACGGGGCCCTCACCCTGTGCCGCCGGCCTTCCCATGCCGTTCGGCTCCCCCTCGCGCGCGGCCCCGGGGGGCGGAGGCCCCCCGACGTCGCCGTCCCACAACCCCGGGGGCGCCGGTCCCTCCGGACCATTGGCGCTCCCCGGTTTGGCCATGGCCCCCTTTCGCTCGCCGCTACTCGGGGGATCTCGTGTTGATTTCTCCTCCTCGGGGTACTTAGATGTTTCAGTTCCCCCGGTTCCCCTCCCCCTCCGTATGTGTTCGGGAGGGGGACGGCCGCGCCACCGCGGCCGGGTTCGCCCATTCGGAGACCCCCGGATCTCAGGCCGTGTGCGCCTCCCCGGGGACTATCGCGGCTTGCCGCGTCCTTCGTCGGCTTCCTGTGCCAAGGCATCCGCCGTGCGCCCGTGACATCTCTCGCCGCCCCGCCCCGGGGCGGCGCCGCCACGTGCTTGCATTCAAATCGTCTTGGATGTGTCGCATGAATAGCGCTCGCTCGCGGGGCCCCCTCGGGGCCCCGGGTGTCGCATACCATTCTTCGATCAGATGCGACCCAACCTTGTGTGTAATCCAAGTTTGGGTCTTTGATGCTTCTTCGTTCTCTACTCGCTTGATATCGATGGAGAATCGTGTCCGGGCCAGGATGTGCCTCCTGGCCCTTCTCGCGCTATGCGGCTCTCAAGGTACGCGGGTGCGACCCCGGGGACCGGACGCCGCGGGGGATGCCGGGGACGGACCGGGCCGGGCGCGCGGCCGGGCCTTCGAACCAAAGTGTGTAAGTCTATGTCTCTCTAAAGAATGTCTCCCTAGAAAGGAGGTGATCCAGCCGCACGTTCCCGTACGGCTACCTTGTTACGACTTCACCCCCCTCGCCCTCCACACCTTCGACGCCTCCCTCACGAGGTTGGGCCGGCGGCTTCGGGTGCAGACGACTCGGGTGGTGTGACGGGCGGTGTGTACAAGGCCCGGGAACGCATTCACCGCGGCATGCTGATCCGCGATTACTAGCAACTCCGACTTCATGGGGGCGGGTTGCAGCCCCCAATCCGAACTGGGGCCGGCTTTAGGGATCCGCTCCCCCTCGCGGGGTGGCAACCCTCTGTACCGGCCATTGTAGCACGTGTGCAGCCCAGGACATAAGGGGCATGATGACTTGACGTCGTCCCCGCCCTCCTCCGGCTTGGCGCCGGCGGTCCCGCATGGGTGCCCAACTTGATGCTGGCAACATGCGGCGGGGGTTGCGCTCGTTGCGGGACTTAACCCAACATCTCACGACACGAGCTGACGACAGCCATGCACCACCTGTGCGCGCTCCTCTCGGCCCCGCGGTCTCCCGCGGCTCACGCGCATGTCAAGCCCTGGTAAGGTTCTTCGCGTTGCTTCGAATTAAGCCACATGCTCCGCTGCTTGTGCGGGCCCCCGTCAATTCCTTTGAGTTTTAGCCTTGCGGCCGTACTCCCCAGGCGGGACGCTTAATGCGTTGGCTGCGGCACGGGGGGACGTCCCCCCCACACCTAGCGTCCATCGTTTACGGCTGGGACTACCAGGGTATCTAATCCTGTTCGCTCCCCCAGCTTTCGCGCCTCAGCGTCGGTGCCGGCCCAGAGGGCCGCCTTCGCCACCGGTGTTCCGCCCGATATCTGCGCATTCCACCGCTACACCGGGCGTTCCACCCTCCCCTGCCGGACCCAAGCCGCGCGGTTCGGGGCGCGGGCCGGGGTTGAGCCCCGGCATTTTACGCCCCGCCTGCGCGGCCGCCTACGCGCGCTTTACGCCCAATGAATCCGGATAACGCTCGCCCCCTACGTATTACCGCGGCTGCTGGCACGTAGTTAGCCGGGGCTTCTTCTGCAGGTACCGTCTTGACTCGTCCCTGCTGAAAGCGGTTTACGACCCGAAGGCCTCCGTCCCGCACGCGGCGTCGCTGCGTCAGGGTTGCCCCCATTGCGCAAGATTCCCCACTGCTGCCTCCCGTAGGAGTCTGGGCCGTGTCTCAGTCCCAATCTGGCCGGTCGGTCTCTCAACCCGGCTACCCGTCGCGGGCACGGTGGGCCGTCACCCCGCCGTCTACCTGATGGGCCGCGACCCCATCCCGCGCCGCCGGAGCCTTCCCCTGCGGGCCATGCGGCCCGGAGGGGGCATCGGGTATTACCCCAGGTTTCCCTGGGCTATCCCCGGGCGCGGGGCAGGTTGGTCACGTGTTACTCAGCCGTTCGCCACTCGC
>NZ_NFJW01000021.1 GCF_002160065.1 Collinsella sp. An2
CTCAGGGCCCCCACGAGCGAGGCGGAGATGGCGAGCGCGACCCTCCTCGTGTGCTTCTTGTTGACGCAAGCTGTCATACGTCTTTCTCCTTCCATAAGGAACAGATAATCGCCAGTTATCCTTCCTATTGATAAAACCGCAGGTAAAAGGCTATAAAACTGAATGAAAAAACGAGCGAATAATCATGTGTATGGGTATCGATTGAGACGTTCTGTGTGGCAGCTTTCGGCAAAATGCCGCGTGGGGGATACCGGGGAAAGCTCCTGAAGGCCGAATTCTGGGCATTGTGCTCCGCCTGTGCACGTGCGTCTATATTCGACGGCAAGATGAGGCTCGGCTATTTCGCTCGTGCGGCTTGGCTCTTGGCCGGCTTTTGCGCCAATGTCGGCCGTCTGACTGCCAGCCTCAAAAATGCCCGCTAAAAGAACAGAATATCCTTGGTTGTTCGGCTCCTTTGGCGCGGCAACGGTGCTATTATAGTCGGGAGAGGTCTGTCCTCCTGACAGCAGGCCTGCCGAACCTGCGTGGTGTGGGGTTCGACAAGCCTTTCGTTTCTTGCAAGCTGTCGTGCAGAAGGCTGTCATTTGGTAGAGCCCCTTCCCGGGTGATGATCGGGAAGGGGCTCTGTCATATGCAAGTTCGGGAGTTCTATGTCTATTCATGCCCACGCAAGTGCCGTCGTTTCTCGACGCGCCTTCTTGGCCGGAGCCGCCCTTCTCTCGCTTGCGGGATGCAGCGCGGAGCGCTTTGCGGAGCAGCACGTTGGCGAAAAGGGCGCGGCATTTGCTGCTGCGGATGGCTGTATTCTCAATGGTTATTCATGGAACGAGCTTGCAGATATATCCCAGCAGATTGCAGGCGCTCCAGACGATGAAGCGGCACGCATGATTGCATCCGAAGCGGGCCTGCTTTCAGACGACGGGCTTATCGATGTCTCTCAACAGAAGTATCTGGAGCTTTCCGATGGGACGCCGAGCGCCGTTCGCTTGATTGGGATGCGTTCCGACATCCTGGCTGGAGGCGGCATATCAGGCCTTACCTTCCAGTTTTCCTATGCTCTCGCCGAGCGTGGCGTTACAGAGGATTCATTGCTCGACGGGGGATGGGCGGATTGCTCGCTGAGAACGTGGCTTAACGGTGCCGCACTCGAATTGCTTCCCGATGATTTGGCTTCGGTGCTGCGGGCCGTGGAAAAACAGACCGTTTGCGAGCTTGGAAAAAAGCCGAGAAAGACAACGGACGTCCTTTGGCTTCTGAGCGAATCGGAGCTTGCCGGGTCTGAGTATCTGCTTGCCCATTATGCCGATGCGGAGGGCATGCAGGGGGAGGGTTCGCCCTATCAGCTCTTTTCTCAGGCATCCGCTTCTCAACCACTGGCTGATGCCGCCTTTAAACGCATGGACGGCCCGACGGGTTCCTGGATTTGCTGGTGGGAGCGCACGCTTGCTGCAGACGGCTCGACCTACGTTTATCGGTCGTATGGGGGCTCGCACTCTGAGGACATTGCCTATAGTCCGAATTTTGCGCTAGGTGTCGCACCGGGGTTTTGTCTCTAATGGGGAGGGGACTCGTGAAGGACGGGAGCTGGCGCGCCGAGGCGCTCTGCAATTCACTGTATGCGGCGGGGTCTGCTTTGACGTATTTCGTCGCTGCTGCCATTTTGGTATCAGCGCTGATACTTATTGCCGGTGCGTCTATAAGTGCTGCAGTTGTGCCTGTCGCGGCGATATGCGCGGCTGCGGGGACGTTCTTGACGACGCCTCGCGATAGCCGCGTGCATGCTGCGGCAGGTGTGGCTATCGCTGCCGTGGTGGTTGGCTGCTCCATGCTGATTGCTGCGTCTGTAATCGATGCCAGCTATGACGGGAATTCATATCAAAAGGCAGCGATAGGAGCGCTTGCCCATGGTTGGAATCCGGTATACGAGAGCATAAAGACCTGGTGGGCTAGAACCGATTTCGACTTGTCCCCTGTGACCCATGCGCTTTGGGTCGATCACTATCCAAAGGCAAGCTGGCTATTCGGGGCATCTCTGTATGCGGTGACGGGCACCATCGAGAGTGCAAAGGCGATCAACTTTATCATGGCAGCGGCGATGATGTTTGTGCTGTTTAGCTGGTTGCGCACCCGTTCTCTGGGCACTGGGGCGGCGGCCCTTGTTGTTGTTCTTGCCGCGGTTAATCCCATTGTCCTTCCACAGTTGCTGACGAATTACGTTGATGGGCTATTGGCGTGCGTGCTGTTCCTCATCATCACGCTGCTCCTGTCGAGGGCGGACGACGGCTATCCCCGCGGCAAGTCTCGATCAAGCGACGTGCTCCTGGCTGCCGCCATCCTCATCTGTGTGAACATCAAGTTTACCGGCTTTGTGTACGCTGGTTTTTTCTGCGGCTCGTTTTATGTGCTGGAGGCAATCCGCTCCTGGAAGTCAAAAGAACCCGGCGCCCTTGCACACGTTCTTCGCCGTACCGGGTACTATGCTTTGGTCGTATTTGTTGCGGCGGTTATCGCGGGCTCAAATTCCTACGTGCGCAACCTCATCGATCACGGCAGTCCGTTCTATCCGCTCATTAGCTCGCAGACGGTCGACATTGTGAGCGGGAACGAGCCCGACAGCTTTGAAGATATGAATCCATTCGAACAGTTCGCGCGCTCGCTGTTCTCGAAGACGGAGAATAAGAGAAAAGAGCCCGTGGACCTCAAGCTGCCGTTCACGTTCTCGGTCGATGAGCTGTCGGTTTCTGATATCGATACGCGCCGCGCTGGTTTCGGGGCCTTCTTTAGCGGCATAGTCATTGTATCTGGTGCTGTTTGTATCGGCGGACTTGTGGTCCTGTGGTGGGACGATCGAAGGTGGGTTTCGGTCGCGGCGGCGCTCTTGGTGCCCATGGTCGCTCTTATCGGATTGACCGATGGGTGCTGGTGGGCGCGATATACGCCCTATCTCTGGATCATTCCCACCTCGGCGCTCGTTTTGCTCCTGGGGCGGCGGGACGAGGGGCGGAGGCGTCCCTTCCGAATGGTCCTGGCGACAACCCTCGCCCTTATCGTCGCGGTTGACGTAGCGACCTTTATTCCGTCTGTGACGGGAGCAATAGGCGCGTCATCGCAGGTGGACAAGTTCATTGATGAGGTTAAGGCGCTTGACGGTACGGTCGATATCGTGTTGGGTGATCCTGCTCGAGGGGGCTGGCTGTACAACATAAAGGACGCAGGGGTTCAGTATCGGCTCGTGGCATCTATCGATGAAGGCGATGCCAAGACGCTTGATCTTCCCATTGCTGGAATAACCGCCTCTTGACATCGCCCTAACGAGCAATTCGCGCCTACCTGTTTCGTAGCAGGAATTGTTGTTACCGAATCGTCAGAACGCCATTGGTGATGCTATTCATGAATATGGTTGCGATTTCTGCGCGGCTCGTTGTGTTCTGCGGTGCGAGCATGCGGGACCCGTCGGACAGCTCTATGCCGTTGATGACCCCTTGATCCACGGCCCACGACATGGCGTCCACTGCCCACGAACTGGTTAGTTGATGGTCGGGCAGGTTAAGGAATGCGGTGAGGTCGATGGGGCTCGTGGAATCGCGGGCAATGTTGGCGACGATGACGGCAAGCTGCTCTCTCGTCAGCAGGTCATCCACGCCAAAGAGCCCCGAGCCATCGCGGTAGCCGCTCATGATGTGGTTTTCCACGCACCAGTTGACGGCGCGAGCATAGTGGTCATTTTGATCGACGTCCTGCTGCGGGGCCGTTTCCTGCGGGTCGGCGTTATCTGCAAGCAGGTTGTACAGGACGCAGGCGACATCTTGGCGAAGGATTGCGTCGTCGGGGCCAAACCGTCCAGAGCCGTCCTGATACCCCCGCATGATCCCGTTCGAATACACAAAGCTTACCGCGCTGTAGAACCAGTCGCCTTGTTGCACGTCGTCAAACGGCACGGGCTCGATATCCGGGCCTGCGGCTACGTGGTCGGCGATATAGGCGACGGCGGCGTCGGCGTCCAGGGCGCCGTGGCTGCCGGTCGTCGCGGCGCGCTCGGCGTCAACGGGGTCGCTCATGTCATAGGAGATGGCGGTCGCCGTCTCGTAGAGCGCCTCGCAGACGTCATCCACCGTGGCGGCGGGCCGCTCGGCAAACATGAGGGCGATGGTCCCCGACACGATGGGTGCCGCCAGCGAGGTGCCGCTGCGATATACATACGGGGAGCTGTTGCTGCTCGAGCCTCTCCAGGCCGCCCAGATGTCCTCGCCGTAGGTGCTGATGTCCTTATATTGGTTGTAATCCGAGTAGTTAAGGCTGCTGCCGTCGGTCGCGAGCGCGGTCACGGCGATGCAGTCCTCGAAGTCGCTGGGATAGTTGGCGTAGGTGCAAGCGCTCACGCCGCTCGGGTGGCCGTTGCCGCCGGCGCACACCGTGGCGATGTCGTAGCGGTCGCGTGCGGTGGAGATGAGCCCCTCGAGCACCTCGTCGCGCATGCCGTCGACGCCGATCTCCGATCCTGCCGGCACCTCCGAGGAGTCATGGGCACCAAGGCTCATGTTGATCACATGCAGGTTCTCCACCAGATCGCCGTCGATGTACTCAAAGATCTTCTGGTACGCGCGCACGAGGTCGTCGGTGTAGCATCCGCCGCCTTTGTCGTCGAACACCTTGATGGGCAGCACCTTGGCGTCATACGAGGCGCCCGCAAGCCCGACTCCGTTGTTGGCCACGCCGGCGATGACGCTCGTGACCGCGGTGCCATGTCCCTGCGAGTCTTCGACGGCAGAGCCCGCCAGCATGCGCGAGCCGTCGGCGTCGTAGGCAAGGTCGGCCAAGACGTTGGAGGCCACGTCGGGGTGGTCAAGGTCGCAGCCGGAGTCCACCACGGCCACGGTCACCGCGCCCTGGGCCTTGACCTGGTCCCAGGCGTCCACAAGGCCGGTGTCATACAGCCAGTACTGGTTGCCCACATCGGTGCTGGGGCTGTCCTGTGCGGCGAAGGGGTCGTTTGTGGGAGGGTCGCTCACGGCGAGCGCGTCGATGCCGGACGCGCTGGATGCATCGGACGCATCGTCGGCCTCGGCATCCCCCCCGACGGCGCCGATGAGGTCGTAGCGGAAGTTGTACTGCACGCTTGCCACGCCGTCGACCGCCTGCGCGGCGGCAAGCGCCTCGGCGTCGGTCTGGCCGTCTGCCGGTTCTGCCTGGAGCAACATGTCGTTGGCGGTGTCGAGCGTGTCGGTCACCTCGACCCCGGCGTCTGCGAGGTCGCTCACCACGGGAGCGTCCGCGAGCGTCGAGATGCCTCCGCGGGCCTCGCGCGAGCGGACGTCCTGGCCCGTCGCGTCTTCGAGGGTGATGATGATGCCGTCGGTGGCGTCAGGGGAGGGGGTGTAGGCGGGGCTGGAAGACGCGGGCGTCGCCGCCACGGCGATGGGGGTCGCCACCAGGCCGCACACGAGCGCCGCGGATGCGACGGCCGGTCCGAGCGCGTGTCGTAAGCGTTTCATAGGGCCTCCTAGCATGGGGAAACCGGCGCCCCGGTGCGCCGCGCGGGTTTCGGCGGCCGGATCCTGCGGTGGGGGAGCGCCTGTCGGTGGGTCCATTGTAGCGCGCGGCGCCTCAAGCCTGCCGCCGCCGGGCATGTCGCTGCACTTTTCTTGCATCCAGCCTTCGGGCGTCCCGTCCGGGCGCGCGTTCTGGATACAATAGGAGGATACGACCAGACCGCTTGCGCGTCGTCCGTCCGGACGGGCCGGCAAGGCGAAAGGATACGCATGGCATACGACAAGAAAACCTGGCGGTGCGGGAAGTTCAACCTCACCTTCGACCGCCCGCGCATCATGGGTGTGCTCAATGTTACGCCGGACTCCTTCAGCGACGGCGGAGAGAACTTCGATCACGACGTCGCCATCAAGCGCGGCTTGGAGATGCTCGACGCCGGCGCCGACATCATTGACGTGGGCGGGGAGTCCACGCGTCCGGGCTTTACCCCGGTGAGCGCCGACGAGGAGGCCAAGCGCGTCCTTCCCGTCGTCCGCGCGCTCGCGTCGCACGGGGCCATCGTGTCCATCGATACCCGCCACGTCGAAGTCGCCAAGGCGGCGGTTCGCGTCGGCGCGTCCATCGTGAACGACGTCACCGGCTTCACTGATCCCAAGATGGTCGAGTTCATCACCTCAAGCCAGTGCGGCGTGATCATCGCCCATGCGGGGGAGGTCGCAGAGCCTGCGCGCGCCCATACGCCGGTGCAGCTGGACACGTCGGCGGCGGCCTTTGTCGCCGAGAAGGCGCGCGCCGCGGCGGCAGCCGCAGAGGAGCAGCAGAAGAGCGCGTCCAAGGCCCAAAAGGGCGGACGCGGCAAGCTGCTCGGCGGGACGCGCCTGGGCGGCGGAGTCATCCAGCCGCCGCTTCCGTTTGGCGACGTGCCCAACGGGTCCGCGGCGAACGCCCAGACCGATCCCAAGAAGCAGGCCGAGGAAGAGAAGAAGCGCAAGCTCGACGCCATCGCGGCGGCAACGGTGGCAAAGACCGCCGAGGCCAAGCGCGCCGCCGCCCAGCAAGACGACAAGGACGCCAAGAAGGATGACGGCAAGGATGCCGAGGCGCCTGCGCCCGAGGACCGCCTCGCCGCCATCATGCGCCGCTCGGCCCGCCGCGAGGAGGCTTACGTGAGCACCTCCCAGCGCCGCCGCTTCACGCTGCCCGACTCCGCGCCCGTCATGCGTCGCGTCATGGGCTTCCTCTCCGATCAGGCCCGTGCGCTCATCCACGCCGGCGTGTCACGCGACCGCATCTGCATCGATCCGGGCGCCGGGTTTGGCAAGAGCACCAACGAGGACATCATCATCCAGCGCGAGACGGCGAAGATGGCCTCGCTCGGCTATCCGCTGCTGTGCGCCGTGTCGCGCAAGCGCTTTATCGGCACCGTCGCCGGCGTGCCCGAGGCGGCCGATCGCGACGCCGCGACCTTCGGCGTGTGCCTCGGCGCCATCCAGGCGGGCGCGAACATCGTGCGCGTGCACGACGTTGCCGGATTCGCCCAGTTCCTGAACGGTTTCTGGGCCGTCGCGCGCCCCCAGCCCCGCCGCGCCTTCGTGGCGCTCGGCTCCAACCTGGGCAAGCGCATGGACAACATCCGTGCGGCGCGCGACCTCATTGCCGAGATTCCGCTCACCTGCGTGTCGAGCTGCTCGCGCATCTACGAGACCGAGCCCGCCTACGAGACGCGCCAGGACTCCTTCGCCAACGCTGTCATCGAGGTGCGCACCGAGCTCTCTCCGCTCGTGCTGCTCGACGAGCTCATGAAGGTCGAGAACAAGCTGGGGCGCAACCGCACGGCGTCTGCCCGCGAGAACGGCCCCCGCACCATCGACTGCGACCTCATCTGGATGGATGGCGAGGTCCACGGTGGCAACAAGCTGCGCCTTCCGCACCCAAAGCTGGGCGAGCGCGACTTCGTGCTCGTGCCGCTCGAGGACCTCATGCATGACCCGGCGCGGTTCTTCCGCTATGAGGGCGTCAAGGTTCTTGAGCCCGAGGAGCGCGTGGGTCACGTCACCGGCGAGCTCGGCGCGCTGTAGAGCGCGGGAGTTCGACGCCGAGGGGCGTGATGGTTCCAACGCCATAGAACGCGATAATTCGAAGTAGAAGGGGCGCTCGGCCTGAGGTGCGAGCGCCTCTTTTGGGTTGCGAGCGCCCTATTTAAAATGCGAGCGCCTTATCAGAAATGCGTACTCAATTCGGCCATTCTAAAGAGATTGAAGCGCTTTAATTGGCCAAAATCCTCACTAACTTCAATTGAGCACACGTAATTCCGCCAACGCGCACGCAACCTCACCTCTTGCACACGCGGCGATAGATCTCGCAGATGCCTTTGAGGGTGAGCTGGTTGTCCACCACGTCGAACGCGTCGGTCGATCCCGCCACGACGCCGGCCAAGCCTCCGGTGGCAATAACGCGGGCGTCCGACCGCCCCAGCTCGGCTTTGATGCGCGTCACCATCCCTTCGGCCATGGCGGCTGCTCCCACCACAGCTCCACTTTGAACGGCTTCGACGGTGGTCGAGCCAATCGTGTGCTGCGGCGCCTCAAGCGTCACGCTGGCAAGCTTGGCGGCGCGCGCGGTGAGGGCATCCATAGAGATGCGCAGCCCCGGGGCGATAGCTCCGCCAATGTAGTAGCCGTCGGGATCCACGACGTCGATGTTCGTAGCAGTGCCAAAGTCTACGACGATCGCCGGCGCGCCATAGAAAGTCTCAGCTGCCACGGCGTTCGCAATGCGGTCCGCGCCGACCTCTGCAGGGTTGGGAGCGTGCACCTTGGTCACGTCCATGGTGTCCATGCCCACCACGACAACCTCGGCCGAGAGGCGCCGCGCCACTGTGCGCCAGGCGCGCGAGAGCTGGGGCACCACGCCGGCAAAGGCGATGGCGTCCACGCAGTCCAGGTGCATGTCGTACATGCGGAAGTAGCCAAGCAGACGAACATGCAGCTCATCGGCCGTAAACGAGCGGTCGGTGGGCATGCGCCAGGCGCGTACAAGCTCGTCGTTGTCAAAAAGCCCCAGAGCCGTCTGGGTGTTGCCCATGTCGATGGCAAGAAGCATGGCGTGGCCTCCCGGGTCGTATGCACGGGCCAAGGCCCCGCGGTTCGTCGTGTTTTGCAGCAATATGGGCCGCATTTCTGCGCTCATTGTATACTTACTGCGTTCAAGATGGACCAATTGGCATGTGGAGTGCGCATGAACAAGAAGGCGAAGCGCCGCCTCGCAGTGGTTGGCGGCATCGTGGTCATTGCCATGCTGGTGATCGTGGCCATTGCGGGCGCTGGAGGATCGGCGACCTCGCTCACGGTGGGCGACGTTCTCACCGGGCAATATGAAAGCAAAAAAGTGCAGGTCTCGGGCTCGGTAGTGGCCGATTCCATTACGAGCAAGGGTTCGGAGGCGGTCTTCGAGATCACGCCCGAAGAGAGCGACGGCTCCGAGACCCTGCAGGTGTCCTACGACGGTGCGCTTCCGGCAACGTTTGGCGCGGGCGTTGTGGCCATTTGCACGGGCACGGTCGAGAACGGGGAGCTTGCCTGCTCGGAGCTCGTGACCAAGTGCCCGTCCAAGTACGAGAGCGCCGAGGGTTCGCTTACGGTGAAAGGCCTGCTCGACCAGGCCGATTCGCTCGTGGGCGATGAGGTCTCGCTGTGCGGCTATGTGTCCGGCCAGGTGAACGCCGTCGACGCCGACTACCGCTTCATGCTCGAGTCCCAGGGCGAGACGGTCGCCGTTCGTTGGGACGGCGGCATGGACGAGGCCGTGACAGACGGCACGGCCGTGGTGCTCAAGGGTGCGCTGGGCGAGGACGGCGTGTTTGTGGCGTCCGAGCAACCCGCCATCGACGAGGCCGTAACGAACGAGTAGCTGCCGCCTGCGCGGCACGGCGCCGGGGTGTTTGCATCCCGGCGCTTGCATGTGCGCTCGCGGCGGGGCTCGCGGGTCCACGCCGGGCGATGTCGGTGCGCCGAACACGATGCCGCCGGCAGACGCGCCCGCAGGCGCGCATGCACATATATATAAGAGGGGGAGCGAACCGTATGATATCCACGTTGGGAAACGTGCTGCAGGTGTTGGCGATGGTGGTGGCGCTCGCGGGCGCCGTCTGCCTCATGGCAGGCGTCAAAGGCCGCCGCGAAGGGCTGGTCAACGCCGGATACCTGCTGGTGTTTGGCAACACGGTGGCGCTCACCGTGTGCGTCGCCATCATCCTGCTGTGCTTCTTGACCCAGAACTTCAGCCTGGCCTATGTCGCCTCGAACTTCCCTCAGACCGACAGCCCCCTTTTGCCGCTCTACCAGGTGGCGGGCGTATGGGCCGGCCGTCAAGGGTCGCTCCTGTTCTGGACCTGGCTCATCTCGCTGTTCTCGGGCGTCGTCGCATGGCGTCGCATGCGGGTGACCGACGACCTCTCGTCTGCCGCCCTTGCCGTCGCCGAGGTCATCGTGGCCCTCTTCTGCGCGACGCTCGTATTCTCGGAGTCGAACAACCCCTTCATAGCGACCGCGGCCCAGTATCTCAACGATGACGGCACGCTGGTCTCCACGGCAGGCGGTATGAATCCGCTCCTGCTCCATTGGGCTATGGTGCTACATCCGCCTGCGACCTTCATTGGCTATGCGGGCTGCACCATTCCGTTCGCGTATGCCATGGCTGCGCTCATCACCGGCGACACGAGCGCGCGCTGGGTGGAGCTTTGCGACCGCATCGCGGTGTTCGCGTTCATCTTCCTCACCATCGGTATGGCGCTGGGCGCCGTTTGGGCCTACGTGGTGTTGGGCTGGGGCGGCTTCTGGGCCTGGGACGCTGTCGAGAATGCAAGCCTGTTCTCGTGGCTCACGGCCGTCGCCATGATTCACAGCTTCACGATGTATCGCAAGCGCGGATGCTTCAAGCGCTGGAGTATGTTCGCCGCCGCCATCACCTTCATCTTCGTGGTGCTGGGCACCTTCATCACCCGCTCCGGTCTGGTGCAGTCGGTTCATGCCTTTGCCGAGGACCCGGTGTCCACCTACTTCTTCCTGGCGATCATGGTGCTCGCGGCGCTGTCGTTCCTCATCCTTATGCTCTATCGCCACGGCACGATGGACGACGCCGAGGAAGTCGAGTCCCTCGCGTCGAAGGGCGGCACGTATTACCTCACTGATCTGGTCTGTATCGTAGGAGCGGTGCTCGTGGCCTATCTCACAGTGTCGAGCTCGCTGCCCTCGTGGATGCCGCTTGGCGGCCAGGTGGTCTCAGCCGGCGTGTATAACGCGGTGGCTCGTCCGGCAACGGCGCTCTTCGGACTGCTCATGGCGGTGTGCCCCATGCTGGGATGGCGACGTACGGACGGTGCCGCCTTCGCGCGCAACATGCGCGTCCCGGCCATCCTGGGCGCGGTGCTGTTCGTCGTGCTCATGGTCTACTTCGTCACGACGCTCGTCCCCGCCTACGATGCGATTGTCGCGGCTGGCGGCGACCCGGCGGCAACGCTTGCAGAGCAGGGGCCGCGCTGGTATTACTTCGCGCTCACGGTGGTGTCGTTTTTGGCGGCCGCCCTGCTGTTCGCCACGTCGGCCTATCTTCTGGGCCGAGGCGTGCGCGGCCGCATGCGTTCCAAGGGCGAGAACCCGGTGCTCGCAATCGTGAACCTTTTCCGTCATTCTCCCGCACAGGCAGGCGGCTACCTCGCCCATCTGGGCTGCGCCATCGCGCTCGTGGGTCTCGTGGGCTCGGGCATGTATGTGCAGGAGCACACGATCAACCTGTCGCCCGATGCAAGCGAGGATGGCTATGTGTACGCGTCCGACACCGTCGGGGGCTACCAGCTTATCCTCACGGGGGTCGACGATTACTTCGACGAGGCCGACAGCCGCATCATGCGCCTGCATCTCACGGTCTCGCGCGCCGTGGACGACGTCTCGGCGCTCGAGGACCAGAACAGCTTGGGTGATGTGATCGGCGAACTCGAGCCTTCCATGGAGGTCTCGGCCACGACCCAACAGCAGACCTTGCATGCAGGCGTGCTGACGTTCCCCACCGAAGACCTGTTCGTGGCGTTCCAGGGCACAAACGCCGACGGCACGTTGTCGGTGAACGTGAAGGTGAACCCGCTCATCCTGTGCAACTGGATCGGCGGCGGCATTGTCGTGGCGGGTATCGCCCTGGCATTCCTGCCGCGTCGCGCCACGCCGCTATTGGCGGCCGACGAGCGGAAACGGGGTTAGCCGTGGCTGCGGGCACGGGACAGGGCTCGCTTGCGGTCGACGCGCGCGGGCTTGTGAAGCAGTTTGGGCCGCGGCGCGCGCTCGACGGGGTCGACCTTTCCATACCGTCCGGCGCGTTTCTCTCTATCTTCGGACCAAACGGCGCCGGCAAGACGACGCTGCTGCGAATCCTCGCGCTGCTTTCGCGACCCACGCGAGGCTCGCTATCGCTTCTGGGAACCGACGCCCTCGACGAGCCCGATGCGCTGCGTTCTCGAATCGGTCTCATCTCGCACCGCTCCATGCTCTATGGCGACCTTTCCGCTCAGGAGAACCTCGAGTTCTTCTCGGCGCTCTATCATGGCGAGCCCGACCGCGTCCGCATCCGCGAGCTGCTGGAGCTCGTCGAGCTCGATCATCGGCGCAACGATCCAGTCCGCACCTACTCCCGCGGGATGCAGCAGCGCCTGTCCATTGCGCGGGCGCTTGTGAACGACCCCGAGCTCGTGCTTCTGGACGAGCCGTATTCCGGTCTTGACCCGCACGCGGCCGAGCTGTTCGACGAACTCATTGGGCGTGTGCGCGAGGGGCGTACCTTCATCATGGTGAGCCACGACCTGGAAAAAGGGTTCGACCTATGCTCGCATGTGCTTATCTTGGCCCGCGGCCAGGTGGTGGTCTGCGCCGAGAAGGCTGGCATCGACCGAGCAGCGTTCCGCGAGCTCTATCTGGCGACCGTCGGCATGGGGGTGGCATAAGATGGCTGACTCTCGTAACCGGGGACAGCGCCGTTCGCGCCGTGCGTCGAGCTTCCAGCAGTACAAAGCGCTGCTGCTCAAGGATCTTCGCCAAGAGATTCGCACGCGCGAGATGCTCACCTCCATGGTGGTGTACGCCCTGCTCGTACTGACCATCTACGGAGCGGCGCTCGCGCAGGTGGGGGATAGCGTAGACGTCGTAGCGTTAGCAGGCGGCCTGCTCTGGGCACTCATCATCTTTACGAGCCTGCTCGGCCTCAACCGAAGCTTTTCGCACGAGACCGAATCGGGCTGCCTCGAGGGCATCCTGCTTGCACCAGTCGACCGCGCGGTGGTGTTTTTGGCAAAGGCGACCTCGAACCTCATCTTTTTGGCCGTGGTGGAGCTCATCACGGTGCCGCTGTTCTTTCTGTTCTTCCTCTCGGGGGCAGAGCTTGCCACCACAACGCCCATGATGCTGTTGCCGCTGGCCGTGGGTACCGTGGGCGTCGCCGGGGTGGGCACGCTGCTTTCGACGATGACCATCGACACGCGCGGACGCGACGTGCTGCTGGCCATTCTGTTCATCCCCGTGGTGTTTCCGCTGCTCTATGCCTGCGTTTCTGCTACCAGCGTCGCGTTTCTGGGGATCGAAGGAACCTTTGGCACGTTTTGGACGTCGCTTGCGCTCGCCGGAGCCTACGACGTGATTATGATTGCGGCGGCGTGGGGGCTCTACGAGTTCGTGGTCGACGCTTAGCAATCGCGCGCAGCCGGGCGTTGACCGGGTCAAATGCGTTAGTATAGGCAATGTTTCCGTGTGGTAACTCAAGAAGGGAAGGAGGGCGTTATGGCAACGGATGCTCCTGCAAGGGAGACGTATGAGCAGCTCTCCGTGGGCCGTGGCGGACGCCTCGAGCGCCTGGTTCCGATTGCGCTCGTGCTGGGCGTTGTGCTCACCGTAATCGATGTTGTCTGGACGTTTACGCTGGCTCCCCTGGTACAGGGCGCGCAGCTCTCCGAGCCGGTTGTGATCGCTGGGACGCAGGTCACGACCAAGCTGTTGCTCAGCCAGAAGATCTTCTATTTGCACGTGCCGGTTGCGGTGGCGTCGTTTGCAATCATGCTCTTCGCCGCCATCTGGGCCGTGCGGTTCCTCATGACCAAGAGCCGGCGCTTCGACCTCTATTCGAAGACGTCTATGGAGGTCACGCTGGTATTCATTGTCGCCACGATGATTTCGGGCGACCTGTGGACGCGCTTCGAGTGGGGCGTGTGGTGGACGTGGGAGCCGCGTCTTACCACGTATTTCATCCTGATGCTGCTGGTAATTGGGTACTTTATCCTGCGCAACGCGCTCGACGACCCCGAGCGCCGCGCGCGCTTTAGCGCCGTATTCTGCATCGTGGCGTTTGTCGATGCGCCGATCTCGTTCATGATCACGCGCCTCGTGCCATCGTCGATTCATCCCGTTGTGTTCCGGACCGACAGCGGCCTTCCGCCCATGATGCTCATTCCGTTTTTGCTGGGTCTTTTTGGCATGCTGCTGATCGCCTTCGCCCTGACGCGTCTTGCGCTGCGCATCAACGTCGACGCGCAGGAGGTCGAGGACCTGAAGGAACGCCTTGAGGAGCAGGACGCTTGGAAGACGCGCGCCGCTGCCGACGCCGCGTTGGAGCGTCTGCGTGCCGATGCCTCGAACCTTACCGCTGCTGCGCCTACGAGCGACGGTTCTGCGTCGTCCGTGCGTGCGGCGGCCGCATCCGATGTGGCGGGAGCAGGCGGTCCCGCTTCTGACGGCTCGGTTGACAGCCTGGCCGCCTCTACGCGAGATGCATCTGCGCACCCGAGTGACCTGCAAACGCCGTCTGGCGCTGCGGCTGCTGCATCGTCCCATTCACATGATTCTCAGGAGGCCTAACCATGGATCCTATTCTTGCCGAGGTCTACTCGACCGTGCTTCCCGCAGCTCCCTATGTGATTGGCGCATACGTGGGTATCTGGGTTGTGCTGTTTGTTTACGTGATGGTGCTGTCGCGCCGCGCCAAGCGCACGCGCGACGATATCGACGCACTGCGCGAGGCACTGCATTCCCGCGAGGACAAGCTGGGGAAGTAGTCCGTGCGGCATCTGCGATTGATGGGGTACTTAGAAGTTTGACGGAAATGTGAAGTATTCCGCTTCAGGGTAGATATGCTTGCCATTGCACGGTGTCCATCGTAATATATCTTCTTGCGCTGAGGCGCAATCAGACATTGCGGGGTGGAGCAGTCTGGTAGCTCGCCGGGCTCATAACCCGGAGGTCGTAGGTTCAAATCCTGCCCCCGCGACCAAGAACTTGCAGCTCGGAGGTCATTGGCCTCCGAGCTTTTTTCTTAGGAATATTAGAGTTGTGGCGCATTAAGAGCAGCTCCTCATGCTCGAGTTGCGTGTACGCCTCTAAAGTTGACAGAGGGTTTCGTCCAGAATCCCCTTTGGGGGTGGAAGTGGCCGAATCGCGCTCGCGATTTTCACCGGGCGCTCGTAACTTCTGTCGGGCGCACGCAACTCGAGGGAGGGGCGCGCGACTCGCATGGAGCGCCCCGAAGGCGCCGCCGGGGCCCTTATAGAGCGTCTCGCCGCGGCCCGGCTCCGTCCCTCCCGGCGCGGCGCTCCGCACGGTTCCCGGCATGCATAATATCGCGCCCGGCTTGCATAGGATTTGGGGCGGACGGGCGTCCCGGCGGGGCGCGGCGGCGTCCCGGGAGGCCGAGGTGGACAAATATTCGAGAAGTCTGTACGCGGCGGCCCGGATCGGGCTCCGGCAGAGGGTCGGTTAATGCGATTCCTGGCCCTATATCGCCCAAAAGCTTATACATGGCCCGAATCCACGGCCCTGGCTACAGACTTCTCGATAATTTGTCCACTTCACCTGGCTAGGAACGCGCCGGCGCACATGTCAATGCGGGTCGGCGCGTCTGCGTCAAAGGTGCCGACGCCTGACGCCTCAACCTTTGAAAAAAGCCTGGGCCTCGTCGCATATGAATCGTCGGGGGTCCCAAGCATTCCGATGTGCCCGCCGGGGTGCCGTGTGCGGATGGTTATGCGCGGCGGATGCGGACGGCGGTGCCGGAGGCTACGGTCATTATCATGCCCTCGAAGGTCTCGTAGCCCAGCGTGACGCCTACGACGGCGTTGGCACCCAAGCGCTCGGCCCGTTCGCCCATCTCGGAGACAACCTCCTCACGTGCGTTCTGCATCTCTTCCTCGTAGCCGGCGGATCGCCCGCCGAACACATTGCGAAGGCTTGCGCCCAGGTCACGAAACATGTTGATGCCAGAGACGGCCTCTCCGGCGACGATGCCCAGATACTCCACGATTTCATAGCCCTCGATGCTGGGGGTAGTGGTGATAATCATGTTCCGCTCCTTTCATGGGAGTGTGTTTGACAAAACATATAAGCGCGACGATCACGGTCGGGCCAAGGGCCGCGGGGCGCCCATAGGCCCCAAGCACCTGGGACGTCATACAAAACAGCTCGAAGACCAGGCCCCTTAGGCGCACGACCGAGCCTCTGCCGCAATGCCACGCAGCCCTAGAGCTTCCCCTCGGCCAAGCGTTTGAGACCTAGTGCGGCGTCATTCTCGCGCGCAATGAGGTTGAGGGTGATAAACGAGCCATCAAACAGCTTGAATGTCACGATACGGTCCGAATCTGCATAGACGGTAAGACTGCCGGCACAAAACTCGCCGACGTCGTCAGGGTTCTGGCCAAACTTGACCGTTTCGCGCTCCCAGAGCTCTACGACGTAGGTCGCTTGCCCCGCGGACTGCATGTCGTCGTCGGAGGCAAGGTCCCATGCACCCAAGAAACCGGCGAGGGCCTCCTGCACGGTCTTGGCGTCATCGGTTTCGTAGAGCACCTCGCCGCTAACGGCGTCGGTTGCGACCAGGCGCGTGACTGACGAGGAATCGATGTCGGAAAGGTCGTCGATGAGGCTGTCCGACCCGCGCTCCGAAGTGCCATCGGACTGCCCCGTGCCGCGGTTCGTTGAGTCCGATGAACCCGAGGGCGAAGCCGCGGAGCCGTTGACAGGGTTGTTGGAATCGAAGGGGTTCAAGCCAGGAAGCAGCGAGCAACCCGGCAATGCGAGCAGCGCCAGGCAGGTGGCAAACGCAGCCGCTGCTCTGTGGGTGTAAACGAAGAGGCGGGCGCGGGTGTTCATGGGCTGGTCTCCTTTCGGGATGGTGGCCCTAGCGCCCAGTATACGTGCGCTTGCATTTCAGGCGGCTTAAGACATCCTAAAGAACGGCGGGCGGCTTGTGGGAGAGCTCAGGCCGTCCCAGGCGGATCAGGCGTAAAGCCTGGCGCATGGGCACGCCGGCAGAAAGATTCGGGTATGCTGAGAAAAACGCCTTGGGAGGTCAGACCATGCCCTATATCTATCTGCTGATCGTCGTTCTCGTTATCGCTGCCGTTATTTCGCTGATCCTTTCGTTTCTGGGAATCCTGGTGGTCGGCGCGCTGCGTCTGCTGCCGCTTATCTTTGTGGCGCTGATTATCGCCGTGCTTATAGGCAAGGTGCGCATCACCATTGTTCACGGCAAAAAGCGAGATGACGATTAGGAAACCTCGATAGGGCAGCATCCGATTGGGTCGAAAGGAGGCGGCGCCATCCGTGCTGGGGGGGACGAGAGCCGGCCGGCCGCAACGCCTAGGCTTCGCCCAGTGCTGGGAAGGCGCCGCCCGCTTGGGCTCGGCACGCCCGCTCGGGCCTGGCACGCCCCAGAACAGAGCAACGGGACCCGTTGGCGGTGGCGGGCGGGCCGCTGCCACGCTCGCCAAGGCCGTTCCCGGCAAAGGCTCTATGCCGACGCGCGCGCGAGGGGTATCGTTAAATTTCCGCCGTCCGCGCGTTGGGCGGTCAACCCGTTGAAAGGAGCGACCATGGCTTATTCCCATCTTGCACAGGAGGACCCCGAAGTCGCTTCTGCCATCGCGCGGGAATTTTCCCGCGAGCGTGACACCATTGAGCTTATCGCATCGGAAAACGTCGTCTCTCCAGCCGTTCTCGAGGCGGTAGGCAGCGTGCTCACCAACAAATACGCCGAGGGCTATCCGGGTCGGCGTTACTACGGAGGCTGCGAGGCAGTGGACGTGGTCGAGGACATCGCCCGTCGCCGGGCCTGCGAGCTTTTCGGTTGCCGACATGCCAACGTGCAGCCGCACTCGGGTGCAAACGCCAACCTGGCAGCCTACACGGCGCTCGTCCAGCCAGGCGACACCATCATCGGCATGAGCCTCGACCAGGGCGGCCACCTTACTCATGGGTCTCCGGTCAATTTCTCGGGTCGTCTCTATCGTTTCCTGTCGTACGGCCTGGACCCGGCGACCGAGACCATCGACTACGAAGGCCTCGAGGAGCTGGCTCGCCGAGAACATCCCAAGCTGATCGTGGGAGGCGCCTCGGCCTATCCTCGCGTCATCGACTTCGAACGGCTTGCTGCCATCGCTCACGGCGTGGGAGCACGCCTCATGATTGACATGGCGCACATTGCGGGGTTGGTTGCCGCCGGCTCCCATCCGTCGCCGATTCCTTATGCCGACGTTGTGACCTCGACAAGTCACAAAACGCTGCGCGGCCCGCGCGGCGGCTTCATACTCGCCAACGACGACGAGCTCGCCCGTGCCATCGACAAGGCGGTCTTTCCCGGCACGCAAGGCGGTCCGCTCATGCACGTGATCGCTGGCAAGGCGGTCGCGTTTGGCGAGGCACAGCGCTCCGAGTTTAAGGAATACATCTCTCGGGTCGTTCGTAACTGCCACGCTATGGGCGAGGGCCTGGTGGAAGGTGGGCTGCGCCTGGTTTCGGGCGGAACCGACAACCATCTGTGTCTGGTCGACCTGACGGCGTCGGGCGTGACGGGCAAAGAGGCCGAGCATCTGCTGGATAGCGTGGGCCTTACGGTGAATAAGAACGCAATCCCCGGAGAGCCGTGCTCTCCCTTTGTGACCAGCGGCATTCGTGTTGGGTCGGCCGCAGGCACCACTCGAGGCTTTACCGAGCAGGAGTTCCACGAGATCGGGCGCCTGGTCGCGCGCGTCGTGTTTCACGCGGGCGATGAGGACGAGCTTCGGGCTGTGCGCTCTCGCGTGCGGGAGCTGCTCGATGCGCACCCGCTCTATCCCGAGCTCTAGGGGTCTTCGCGCGCGCGTGACTGGGCTGCGCGCAGAGCGGGCGCACGGCCCCGTCTCGATTGTGCGAAGGGCGGATACGCGCCCCGACCGTCACAAGGCGGCACGAGGCTCGGCTGTGCATGGCACACTCGCAAGCGGCCCATGCCTGGCGCACAGCCAGTCCGTACGCAGGCGCAAGGCGCGCCCCTGCCGCCCGTTAAGCGCGTTTGCCGAGCCGAAGCGCCCGCTCGGCGACGGGAGCGAGAATTAATCCGCCGCTGACATGCGCCCGCAGTCATTCGGGTATGCTGTGGGCAAACGTTCACGACAAAAGGAGCAGTCATGTTGTACGCAATCGGTAACCTGCTGGGCGGTCTGCTCGGCTTTATCGTGCTTGTTGTGGTGATTGCCATTGTGCTGGTCAACACGCTTTTCGTGGTGAAGCAGCAGCACGCCGTCATCATCGAGCGCCTGGGCAAGTTCAACCGTATCGTCGGGGCGGGCATTCATGCGAAGATCCCCGTCATCGATCGCAAGGCGGCCACGGTAAGCCTTCGCACCATGAAGAACGGCTTTGACATCGACGCCAAGACCGAGGATAACGTGACGATTGGCCTCGAGGTCTCGGCGCAGTATCACGTGAGCTACGACATGGGCTCCGGCCCGGCCGACTCGGGCGTGTACAAAAGCTACTACATGCTGCAGCAACCGGTTGCTCAGATGCGCGACTTCATTACCGACGCCCTGCGTAGTTCCATTCCGGTTTACACGCTCGATGAGGTCTTTGCTAAAAAGGACGACATCGCGCAGGACGTGAACGCCACCGTCTCCGAGCAGATGGCCGCCTACGGCTTCACCCTCGTGTCGACCCTCATCACGCGCATCGCGCTTCCCGCCGAGGTCGAGGACTCCATGAACCAGATCAACGCGGCGCAGCGCACCAAGGCCGCCGCGCAGGACCTTGCCGAAGCTGACCGCATCCGCCGCGTGACCGAGGCAAAGGCCGAGGCCGAGGCTATGGAGAAGGCGGGCGAGGGCATCGCGAACCAGCGCAAGGCCATCGCCATCGGCATCAAGGATTCGCTCGAGACCATTCAGGAGACCGGCGTGGGCAACGATGAAGCCAACCAGCTCTTCATGTTCACGCAGTGGGCGGAGATGATGACGGAGTTCGCCAAGACCGGCAAGAGCTCGACGGTGGTGCTGCCGCAGGACTTTACGCAGACCGCCTCGATGTTCGAGCAGATGGTCGCGGCGACCGAGGCACACGAGCAGGGCAACATGTCGCCCGTGCCCCATACGAAGGAATAGATCGAAGGGGTACGGCCGGGGTCGGTGCCTGCCGGAGGTGCCTACCAGAGGCGGAGCAGGCTTCGGATATTGTCCTGCCAGCCTTCCTCGTAGCGTGTGATGGTCATCGGGGATGTCGACGCGTCGATGTCGTAGTTCTGCATAAAGTAGCTGCGTGTTTCGGCCTCGGCGAGCGCCCGCGCCTCGGCGTCCTCGAGCGCCTGGGCAAGCTGGGCCTGCTCGTCGGCCGTGAACGTCATGTTGGAGCGGTAGCGGTCCGAGAACGTATCGAAGATGTACGAGCTCACGTAGTAGGCAACGTCGTCGATGTCGGGCGCCGTCGCGTCGAAGTAGGCGGTTGCGCTGATGGTCAGGGAGTCGTAGGAGTCAAAATAGGCGAGCGAATCGGTGACGTCGTACGTCGTGTTGTCGAGGACCCAGCGCGCTACCTCGTGGCTGTCGATACCCGCGGCTTCAAGGCTGGTGCCGCTATACGATTGGAACGAATCGGCGAATTCGTTGCTGAGCCGCGTGGCGAGCGTCCCGTCGGCGTCGGCCACCAGCGCGGCAAGGTCGTTTTGCGCCTGTGAGCGCACGGCCTGCTCGGCATCGTTTTCCAGCTGGTCCGCCTCGTCGTAGGTGAGTCCGTTGTCATAGCGATATTCGTCAGAAGGACCGTCCGAAGCATCGCCGGCGCTGCGGTAAGAGCCCTGTGGGCTCGAGAAGAACGCCTCGTCCACGGCGTCGAATGCGGCCGAGCAGGCGCCTTCAAGCAGGCTGATGCCGCCGCTGATCAAAAAGATAACAAGGACGGCGACCAGGCAGCCTCTGTTGCGCTTACGATCGCCGGCGTGCTGCTGGGCACGCTTGGCAGCTCGTTTTGCCTGTTTCAGCGCGTGGCCTGCGCGCTCTGCCGCGACCATTCCCGGCGTTCCGTCGGTGCCGGGCGCTTCGTAGGCGTCGGGATGCTCGATGGGAGCCTGATAGGGTTTGGTGCGGTAGTGCGCTGAGTCCGAGACGGCATGTTGACCGTTGCCCTTTGCGTTCGTCCGCGTGTCGCTGCGTGTGTTCGTTCGCGCGGCGGAAGACCGTTTGGACGGAGAGACGTCATCAAAGGTGCGCCACGATCGTTTGCGCTGGTGGTAGTTGCTGTCGGCGTTGTCCGCCGCGTCGGACGATTCGTCCTCGGCGTCGTCGAAGGTCGGCTCGCCTCCGGGCATGATGGGGTCGGGCGCGTTGAACGGGTCGATGTCGCGCGGAGTATCGGATGGCGCGTGGCGGCGTGTGCTCATGGCCTCACCTCATCGGGAAGTGCGTGGTGCGGCCTCGTGCGTGCGGAGGCGATTGGTCCGCGTCGCGGGGCCGCGTGTTCGACGGACCAGGATGCGCTCGCGCTTCCCGGCCCGCCGCGATTACAGCGTCCAGTCGTCGTCTTCATCGCCCTGCTTGGGCCCGCGGTCGACATAGAGCTTGCTGGTGCGGCGCTCAAGCAGGAAGGCCACAATGGCGGTGATGATGACGGCGGCAAAGAAGAGCACGGCGAAGCCTGCCTTCGTGCCAAATAGGAAGGTAAAAATCTCGTCCATCTTGCCAACTTGTCTTCTCGGTGCGGAATATGACGTAGTAAGTATATACTTGCGAGAGCGCTGCCATGCGGCTGCGCTCAAAGCCTTTGCAATCGAGACTCATATGCTAACCCGGAGGGGATCATGCTCGATATCAAGTTCGTCCGCGAGAATCCGGACGTCATCGACACCGCTATGGCCAATCGCCAAACCACGTGGGACCGCGAGCGGTTCTTCAGCCTGGACGATGAGCGTCGCTCCGTTATTACCGAGGTCGAGGAACTGCAGGCCACGCGCAACGCCGAATCCAAGAAGATCGGTGTCCTCATGCGCGAGGGCAAGCGCGACGAGGCCGAGGCTGCCAAGGAGGCCGTGCGCGAGGTCAACGAAAAGATCGATGGCCTGGCAGCGCGTCGTAGCTCGCTCGAGGCCGAGCTGTACGACTTCATGGCTCATCTGCCCAACCTGCCGTACGAGGCCACGCCGGTGGGCAAGGACGAGACCGAGAACCCCGAGCGCCGTCGTTGGGGTACCCCGCGCGACTTCGCAGCCGAGGGCTTCGAGGCCAAGCCGCACTGGGATCTTGGAACCGACCTGGGCATCCTTGACTTCGAGCGCGGCTCTAAGCTGTCCGGCGGCCGCTTCACGGTGCTTGCCGGCGCCGGCGCCATGCTCGATCGTGCGCTTGAGAACTACTTCCTGAACACGCATATCTCGCGTGGCTTCAAGGAGTTCGGCATGCCCGTCGTGGTGAACCGCAACATCATGTTCGGTACCGGCCAGCTGCCCAAGTTCGAGGACGACGCCTATCACGTGGGCGAGGACCAGTTCCTCATCCCCACGGCCGAGGTCGTGCTCACGAACCTGCATTCCGGCGAAGTGCTCGACGCCTCGCAGCTGCCGCTGTGGTACACCGCGGGCACCCCGTGCTTCCGCGAGGAGGCCGGTTCCGCCGGTCGCGACACGCGCGGCATCATTCGCCAGCACCAGTTCACCAAGGTCGAGATGGTAAAGTTTGCCAAGCCCGAGGAGTCCGACGCCGAGCTTGAGAGCATGACCGCCGAGGCCGAGTACATCCTGCAGCAGCTGGGGCTCCCGTACCGCGTGATCAGCCTCTGCACGGGCGACCTGGGCTTCTCTGCGCGCCAGACCTACGATATCGAAGTCTGGCTGCCGAGCTACAACGCCTACAAGGAAATCTCGTCCTGCTCGAACTGCGGCGACTTCCAGGCGCGTCGTGCCAACATCAAGTACCGCGACCCCGAGCACTTCAAGGGCACGCGTTTCGTGCACACGCTCAACGGCTCCGGCCTGCCTACGGGCCGCACTATGGCCGCCATCATGGAGAACTACCAGAACCCCGACGGCTCCATCACGGTGCCCGAGGTGCTTCGTCCGTACATGGGCGGCATGGAGCGCATCGAGGCCTGCTAGCTACTTCGCCGGAAGGGGGTAGCTGTCAGCCCGCTTCCGTATTCTCTTTCCACTTCAGCCCCTGTCGGGTACAGCCGGTGCGTGGTTCCGGCCGTGTCCGACAGGGGCTGATTTCGTTTGGGTTGCGGTCGAGGGCGAGGTCGCACTCGAGAGGCCGAGGCGCTGAGGAGCCGAAAGGGTGAGACGCCGCGTCCCGCGCGGCGCCGCTAGCGTGCCCAGCGCGAGAAGAAGGCGCGGGCGTTGTCGAAGCACAGCTTGCGGGTGAGCTGTTCCCCAAAGCGGCCGGTAAGCTGCTCCTGGAATGAGGGCATGTCGCGGGCGGCAGCGATGCAGGGCGGCGTGTCACAGCCGTCGAAGTCGCTTCCCAGGGCAACGATGTCCTCGCCATCCAAGTCGAGCCAGTGTTCAATATGGCGCGAGATGTCATCGAACGAGGGCGATCCGTTCTCGTTGAGGAAGATGTCGGCAAAGTTGAGTCCCACGACGCCGCCGCGGTCGCGAATCTCGCAGAACTGGGCGTCGGTGAGGTTGCGGGGATGCCCGCATACGGCGCGGCTGTTGGAGTGACTCGCCACGAAGGGGCGCGTCGATAGGCGCAGCACGTCATCAAAGCATCGGTCGTTGAGATGGGAGACGTCGAGCACCATATGCGCCTCTTCCATGCGCTGCAGGACTTCGCGTCCCAGGTCCGTGAGACCGGAAGCTTCGTCATCGTGCCCGTTTGCGAGCGGGCCGGGCGCGTTCCAGCTAAGCGACGCCATAAGAACGCCCGCATCCGCGAGCGAGCCCACGAGGTCTGGGTCGGCGGCAAAGAGGCGCGCGTTCTCAATCGTGCGGACGCCGAGGACATGGCCCGGCTGTGGATCGCTGGGGATGTCCGTGGCGCGCGAGGCCAGGGCAAACGCAGACGTGTGGCGCTGTGCCTGCTCCTCGAGGTTGGCGCTCACGTGGCGAAAGAACGCAACCGACTGCTGAGGCGTCAGGGCGTCGGGGATATAGCAGGCGAAGCACTGCACCCATGGGGTGTCTCCGATGCCTTCAAGCGAGATGTGGCCGCGATTGTGGCCGATGTCGCGGATATCCTCCAGATGGTTTTCGTCACCAGGGCCATAGGCGGTCGATCCCAGGGTATGCAGCAGGTCGTGCGGCAGCGATTGCCAGGCCAGGCGGTCCGCGGTGTCGCAGTGAAGGTCAAAGACGGGATAGGGCATGGTGGTCGCCTCTCATAAGCTTCGACAATAACAATGTCAGTATACCGCGGTGCAAGGACACGACTTCTATATACGAACAAAAGTTCCACGAACATATGTTCTATTACAGCGCTACACTAAAGGTAAAAGGCGAGCTCGAGGAGGAGCCATGGGCTGCAAGGTGTTGGGTGAAGTTCTGTTTAGAAGTCCGCCGGGATACGACGACATCGTGGTTGCAGGTTGTTTGCAATCCGATGGAGGGCTCAGAATCGTACAGAGGTGCCGAGGTCCATGGGCGGCATGGTGCTTTGGCATGTGGGTGTGCCGCATTGTCATGGACGTGCCTCCGACGGCGGTGGGCGTGCTGGGTCGATGGGCTGGCGTGGACGGCCCTCAGCAGCTGCTGAGGGCTCTTCGGTTGCGGTTTACGGGCTACGAGTGCCTCACTGACATCCAGGAGCTGCTGGACCGTTTGGGCGCACCGTACGAGGCGCGCGTGTGTGACGCTGCGACGGCCGGCGCGGGTGCTGCAGTACTGCCTGGCGGGATGGCTTCGGAAAGGCACGGGGCTTATGTGGGCACTATCCGCACAGGGGGCTTGATACGCGGGTGTTTATACAGAACATCGCCGCAGGTAGACGGGTTAATGCAAAACGCGGGAAATTTTTTCTAAAAAAGTGCTTGACGGACAGGGGAGTGGATGCCATTATAGTTCGTGCGTTGCGGCGTTACCTCAGCTGGATAGAGGGTCTGACTACGAATCAGAACGTCATAGGTTCGAATCCTATACGCCGCACCAGCCGAGCTTGATGGGGCACTCTTCGGAGTGCCCTTTTTAATATGAGAAAGCCATTGTCAAGAGGCATGACGTTACAGGTCCTGGATTTTCATCCGGGACCTGTAACTACTTCTAGTCGGCTTCGCCTGCATAAGATGCTCGTTAGTCGTC